>NZ_CP045302.1:75000-1422500 GCF_009363155.1 Azotobacter salinestris | reverse complement strand
CTGGAGGACCGAACCGACTCCCGTTGAAAAGGTAGCGGATGACTTGTGGATCGGAGTGAAAGGCTAATCAAGCTCGGAGATAGCTGGTTCTCCTCGAAAGCTATTTAGGTAGCGCCTCGTGTATCACTGCTGGGGGTAGAGCACTGTTTCGGCTAGGGGGTCATCCCGACTTACCAAACCGATGCAAACTCCGAATACCGGCAAGTGTCAGCACGGGAGACACACGGCGGGTGCTAACGTCCGTCGTGAAAAGGGAAACAACCCAGACCGTCAGCTAAGGTCCCAAAGTCCTGGTTAAGTGGGAAACGATGTGGGAAGGCTTAGACAGCTAGGAGGTTGGCTTAGAAGCAGCCACCCTTTAAAGAAAGCGTAATAGCTCACTAGTCGAGTCGGCCTGCGCGGAAGATGTAACGGGGCTCAAACCAGGCACCGAAGCTACGGGTGCATCGCAAGATGCGCGGTAGAGGAGCGTTCTGTAAGCCTGTGAAGGTCAGTCGAGAGGCTGGCTGGAGGTATCAGAAGTGCGAATGCTGACATGAGTAACGACAATGGGTGTGAAAAACACCCACGCCGAAAGACCAAGGGTTCCTGCGCAACGTTAATCGACGCAGGGTGAGTCGACCCCTAAGGCGAGGCTGAAGAGCGTAGTCGATGGGAAACGGGTTAATATTCCCGTACTTCTGGTTACTGCGATGGGGGGACGGAGAAGGCTAGGCCAGCTTGGCGTTGGTTGTCCAAGTTTAAGGTGGTAGGCCGATCACTCAGGCAAATCCGGGTGGTCAAGGCCGAGAGCTGATGACGAGCCTTCTTTTACGAAGGCGAAGTGGTTGATGCCCTGCTTCCAGGAAAAGCCTCTAAGCTTCAGGTAACCAGGAATCGTACCCCAAACCGACACAGGTGGTCGGGTAGAGAATACCAAGGCGCTTGAGAGAACTCGGGTGAAGGAACTAGGCAAAATGGCACCGTAACTTCGGGAGAAGGTGCGCCGGTGAGGGTGAAGGATTTACTCCGTAAGCCCATGCCGGTCGAAGATACCAGGCCGCTGCGACTGTTTATTAAAAACACAGCACTCTGCAAACACGAAAGTGGACGTATAGGGTGTGACGCCTGCCCGGTGCCGGAAGGTTAATTGATGGGGTTAGCGCAAGCGAAGCTCTTGATCGAAGCCCCGGTAAACGGCGGCCGTAACTATAACGGTCCTAAGGTAGCGAAATTCCTTGTCGGGTAAGTTCCGACCTGCACGAATGGCGTAACGATGGCGGCGCTGTCTCCACCCGAGACTCAGTGAAATTGAAATCGCTGTGAAGATGCAGTGTATCCGCGGCTAGACGGAAAGACCCCGTGAACCTTTACTGTAGCTTTGCACTGGACTTTGAGCCTGCTTGTGTAGGATAGGTGGGAGGCTTTGAAGTGGGGACGCCAGTTCCCATGGAGCCATCCTTGAAATACCACCCTGGCATGCTTGAGGTTCTAACTCTGGTCCGTCATCCGGATCGAGGACAGTGTATGGTGGGCAGTTTGACTGGGGCGGTCTCCTCCCAAAGAGTAACGGAGGAGTACGAAGGTGCGCTCAGACCGGTCGGAAATCGGTCGCAGAGTATAAAGGCAAAAGCGCGCTTGACTGCGAGACAGACACGTCGAGCAGGTACGAAAGTAGGTCTTAGTGATCCGGTGGTTCTGTATGGAAGGGCCATCGCTCAACGGATAAAAGGTACTCCGGGGATAACAGGCTGATACCGCCCAAGAGTTCATATCGACGGCGGTGTTTGGCACCTCGATGTCGGCTCATCACATCCTGGGGCTGAAGCCGGTCCCAAGGGTATGGCTGTTCGCCATTTAAAGTGGTACGCGAGCTGGGTTTAGAACGTCGTGAGACAGTTCGGTCCCTATCTGCCGTGGACGTTTGAGATTTGAGAGGGGCTGACCTTAGTACGAGAGGACCGGGTTGGACGAACCTCTGGTGTTCCGGTTGTCACGCCAGTGGCACTGCCGGGTAGCTATGTTCGGAAAAGATAACCGCTGAAAGCATCTAAGCGGGAAACTTGCCTCAAGATGAGATCTCACTGGAGCCTCGAGCTCCCTGAAGGGCCGTCGAAGACTACGACGTTGATAGGTGGGGTGTGTAAGCGCTGTGAGGCGTTGAGCTAACCCATACTAATTGCCCGTGAGGCTTGACCATATAACACCCAAACAATCTGCACGCAGCACGCTGCGGCAGCGGGTGGGGTCGAAGCCGACAGAACCGAAGATTCGCCTGAACCGCAAGAGCACCGCGACACCGATATCACATGCCCGATACGGGAGGGCGCCGCACAGCGACCTCCCCACCGAATTGCTTGACGACCATAGAGCGTTGGAACCACCTGATCCCATCCCGAACTCAGCAGTGAAACGACGCATCGCCGATGGTAGTGTGGGGCTTCCCCATGCGAGAGTAGGTCATCGTCAAGCGCCCTTTCCGAACCCCCGAGCCGTCATCCGGCTCGGGGGTTTTCATTTGGGTCGTACTTGGAGATCTGTGATCTTATCAATCTCATCGGTAAACAATGGATTGGTCTCTGGCGGTCGATCTTCTCAGATGCTGGTCGCTACCTGTTTAGTACTTTGGCGTTATCTTTAGGCAGCAATTCGAAAGATGTAAAAAATTTCATCTAACCCCTTGTGCATAAAAAGTTTTTCTGTAGAATGCGCGCCATCTTCGGAGCGTAGCGCAGCTTGGTAGCGCGTCTCGTTCGGGACGAGAAGGTCGCTGGTTCGAATCCAGTCGCTCCGACCATACCCGCGAAAGCCCTAGTCTTAAGTTAGGGCGAGCAATAAACCTAATACGGCTGTGCAAAAGATTATAAGCCGTCGGGACAAGTGAAAATAACACCCCCATCGCACAAGATAGGGGGTGTTTTTATTTGTGGCTTGCATTCACATTCAACCACCCCGCTAGGGCAGCCTGTTCCCCATCAGCAACGATGAACGAGCCCTTTGAAACACAGGACTGAACCGCCCCGGGATCTCTGGAGGCTCTTTGGTGTGAGTCATGCCGCTTGGGCCGACTCGGTAAGTTGTCGATAGTAAAGGCTTCGGCCTCGGCGGGTGGCATGTTGCCGATGGGCTCCAGCAGCCGTCGGTGATTGAACCAGTCCACCCACTCCAGCGTCGCCAACTCCACTGCCTCTCGACTCTGCCAAGAGCGACGATGAATCATCTCGGCCTTGTACAAGCCATTGATGGTCTCGGCCAAGGCATTGTCATAGGCGTCGCCCACGCTGCCCACCGAGGGCTCGACCCCAGCTTCGAACAGGCGTTCGGTATAGCGGATCGGGACGTACTGCACGCCCCGGACGCTGTGGTGAATGAGTCCACCCTGATTGACGGGACGGCGGGCGTACAGCGCTTGCTCCAGCGCATTGATCTTGCCCAGCCTCAGTGGACACCCCGTTAAGCGATACACTGCAACGAGGTGATCCATGGCAAGGCAAGCAAGCCCGATGAAACCAACCCGTATCCGCCACTCCCAAGCCTACGCAGCGGCGCCAAACCGGAAGTGGGTGGGCGACATGACTTACCTGCACACGGAAGAAGGCTGGTTGTATCTGGCCGTGATCATCGACCTGTACTCGCGCAGGGTGATCGGCTGGGCCATGAACGCATGACGGCCGAACGTAAGCGGCCGGGCATCACGCCTTGCAGGAGGGTTTCCAGTTGTGTGGCAGCAGCTGGGTGATCTCGCTGGCCTTCTGCGTCGGCAGCCGGGTCAGCACATCTTTCAGATAGGCATACGGATCATGCCCGTTCAGGCGTGCCGATTGAATCAGTGTCATCAGGGCGGCCGCACGCTTGCCGCTGCGCAGTGAGCCGGCGAACAGCCAATTTGCGCGGCCGATGGCCCACGGGCGGATCTGGTTTTCGCACCAGTTGTTATCTATCGCCACCATCCCGTCATCGAGATAGCGCACGAGGGCCGTCCAGCGCTTGAGGCAGTAGTCGAGTGCCTTGGCGATGGCCGTGCCTTCATGCACCAACCGGCGCTGGGTGAGCATCCAGCCGTGCAGGGCATCGGCGATGGGCTTGGCTTTTTCCTGGCGTATTCGCTGTCGCTCGTCGGGCGGCAGGTCGCGCACCTCACGCTCGATGTCGTACAGCTGACCGATGTAGCGCAGAGCCTGTTCGGCCAGTTGACTCTGGTTGGCGATATGCAGGTCGTAGAGCTTGCGCCGGGCATGGGCCATGCAGCCGATCTCGGTCACGCCCTGCTCGAAGCAGGCCTTGTAGCCGGCGAAGTCGTCGCAGACCAGTTGGCCGCGCCAGTCGCCGAGGAAGGTGCGGGCATGCTCGCCGGCACGGCTGGGGCTGAAGTCGTAGACCGCCGCACGCAGCTCGGCGAACGGGCTGGGAACGTAGGCCCAGACATAGGCGCGCCGGGTCTTCTTCATGCCCGGCGCGAGCATTTGTACCGGGGTCTCGTCGGCATGGATGACGTTCTGCTCCAGGACTATGTCCCGCAGTGCATCGACCAGTGGTTGCAGTTGCACGCCGCAACGGCCGACCCACTGCGCCAGGGTCGAGCGCGGGAGGGCGAAACCGGCCCGGCCGAAGATCTTTTCCTGCCGGTACAGGGGCAGATGGTCGGCGAACTTGGCCACCATGACCTGGGCCAGCAGCCCGGCAGTCGGGATGCCCTTGTCGATCACCTGGGCCGGAACCGGCGCCTGGATCAGCGTTTCGCATCGTTCGCAGACCCATTTGCCGCGGATATGCCGCTCCACCGTGAAGACGCCCGGGGTGTAGTCGAGCTTTTCGCTGACATCTTCACCGATGCGTTTGAGCTGGCAGCCGCAGGCGCACTGCGTGTTGTCCGGCTCGTGATGGATCAGCGTGCGGGGGAACTGCGGCGGCAAGGCTGTGCGCCTGGGCTGCTGGCGTGGCTCGGCAGCGGCGGGAGCTGGAGCCAGCTCCTCGAGCTCGGCTTCGATGGCCGCGATATCGGTATCGAGCAGATCGTCCAGCAGGCTGAGCTGGGCAGCACCGAGCTGCTCGCTGCGTCGGGCAAACCGATGCCGCTTGAGGACGGCAATTTCGTGAGCCAGCTGATCGCTGCGGGTCTTGTGATAGTGGACTTGCTGGTCGAGGCTGGCGACACGCTGCGTCAACTGCGCCGCCAGTTCGCGTAGTTGTTCGGGCGTCAGATGGTCGAAGCAAGCAGAAGTCATGGCGCCGAGTGTGCCTGCCTTGACCGCTATCGACGATAGGTCGTTCGGTCAATTGCGCGGCAGGCACCACCTGACGGCCAACTATAAAAGGCTGATTTCGGCCCCCGATCCGACCCGATGCCAGGACAGCCCGACCACCAGGGCCTGAAGCTGCTCGGCATTCAGCTCCAACTGCGTGCCCTGCCAACTGCCCGGCCAGACAAAACGGCCCCGGTTCAGTCGGCGCGAGGCCAGCCAGACACCGAAACCATCGTGAACCAGCACTTTCATGCGGTTGGCTCGTTTGTTGGCGAACAGGTAGGCGTTGTGCGGCTTCGCCGCACCGAAGACCTCCACCACCCTGGCCAGCGCCGTTTCCGTTCCGGCCCGCATATCCAGCGGTTCGGTGGCGAGCCAGATGGCATCGATACGGATCATTGCAGGATCTCGCGCACGAACCGGGCACACCCCTCTGCATCGCCCGCAGGCCAGGGAACGGTCAAGGTTGTGCGCCGATGGGGGATATCGATGCGAATGTCCGCGCGGGAGGCATATCCGGCCCGCACGGGCGCATCCAGTGCAAGCGGGATGAACGCCGGCAGGGTCTCAACCTGGCTGCGTGCCGTGCGTATCCATTGATGGACAACAGTGGTGTTGATGCCGTGGCTCAATGCCACGCTGGCGACGGAGGCGCCGGGCTGGCCACACTCCTGCACGACTTGAGCCTTGAAGGCCGTGGAATAGGAACGACGCTGCATGATTTCCCGCTTAAAAGCCTGGAGATGGTGTCCACGATAAATAGGTGGACACCATCTCTTAGCCTGGCGGGCTCAAACCAGATGACTTGGCCGGACGCTTACGGATGTCCGCGCTGGATGAGCACTCCGCTCGCGCCGGCGATTCAAGCGCCAGCGGGATGAACGCCGGCAGGGTTTCAACCGCCTGGCTGCGAGCCGTGCGTATCCATTTATGGACAACGTTGCTGTTGATGCCATGGCTCAGCGCCACGCTGGCGACGGAGGCGCCGGGCTGGCCACACTCCTGCACGATTTGAGCCTTGAAGGCTGTGGAATAGGAACGACGCTGCATGATTTCCCGCTTAAAAGCCTGGAGATGGTGTCCACGATAAATAGGTGAACACCATCTCTTAGCCTGGCGGGCTCAAACCAGATGACTTGGCCGGACGCTTACGGCCGAACTGGCCTGCGATGCCCTGCGCATGGCCCTGTGGCGGCGCAAGCAGCCTCAAGGCGTGATCGTGTATACGGATCGAGGCAACCAGTACTGTTCGGCGGCCTATCGGGAACTGCTTCGTGCCCATCGGCTGCGCGGCAGCATGAGCGCGAAGGGCAACTGCTACGACAACGCCTGTGCCGAGAGCTTCTTCCACAGTCTGAAGGTTGAGTGCATCCATGGGGAACGCTTCGGTACGCGTGCCCAGATGCGAGCAACCGTGTTCGAATACATCGAAATCGACTACAACCGCCAGCGGCGTCATAGCACTCTGGAATACCTCAGTCCGGAAGCCTTCGAGGCTCGGATGAGTGCTTAAACCTGTGTCCACAAGTGCTGGGCAAGATCACGTCGATGAACGCTTTCATGGCTTGAAGCGGCGGTCGAGTTCCGCCTGAGCAAAATACGCGGACGCCTTGCGCGAGATCTCGTTGGTCTGGCGCAGCTCACGCACTTCACGTTCTAGTGCCTTGATCCGCTCTTCGCTGATGGTCTGGCCTTCGCGCTTGCCATTGTCGCGCTCAGCCTGGTGCACGCAGCGGCGCAGCGTTTCGGCTGTACAACCAATCTTGGCTGCAGTTGAGCAGATCGCCGCCCACTCCGAGTCATGTCCGTCTTGATGCTCCAGCACCAAACGAACCGCTCGCTCGCGGACTTCCGGGGAATACTTCGTTGCTGTCTTCATGGCTCCATCCTCTCAAGAGTTGGAGCCTCCGGGAAAGCCGGGACGGTTCACTTTATATGTCTTCACGTCGGATGTCGGAAGTAGTGATCACTTTTGGCGATCTGCATTGTTTTCCGCTTCGGCCAGCAGGTGTGGCGTGTTGAGGTTGAGCAGCCGAGAATCCCCCGGTAGGCATTGCAGGGCGGTAGCCTCATGCGCCAGAAAGACCTGGCGCGGACTGCGCTCGCCACCCTGCCAGGCTCGCTCCAAGTTCGCTTCCAGAGTCTTAGGTATCAGGCAGAACAGGGGTTCCCATTGGTGGCCCTGACGTAGCAGTAAAGGTCGTCCAGGATGCAAGCTGGCATTCCAGCGCATACTGTGCAGCAATGTGACATCAACCAAGGGGGCATCACAGGGCAGTATCAGTAGCCAGGCATGCCGGGCAACTTTGAGTCCGGCGCGGATGCCAGCCAGAGGGCCTGGGAAGTCCGAGCTGTCGTCATGCACCACACAATCGGCATAGAGCGCGTAATGTTCGATATTGCGATTGCAGGAGATTATCAGATCGTCGGTGAGTGGCCGTATCAATGCATGCAGGTGGGCAACCAACGGCTTGCCCCGCCATTTCAGCAGCCCCTTGTCCTGGCCCCCCATGCGTTGTCCACGACCACCTGCCAGTAGCAGTACCGAGCAGGGGGGCAGGGGAGTGTCTGGGACGGTCATCGGATGGCTCCAGCAGTGGCTTGTGGTATAACTCCGGCTCGACTTCTCCCCACTCTGGAAGGCAGCATGAGTCATAAGGTTGAAGCGGCCTTCGTGCCGTTGAACATCGCAGTCTTGACCGTCAGCGACACCCGCACTCTGGGTACCGACACCTCTGGCCAACTGCTGGTCGAACGCCTGAGCGCGGCTGGGCACAAGCTGGCGGCGCGCCTGCTGCTCAAGGACGACTTGTACCATATTCGTGCCGTGGTCGCCGCTTGGATCGCCGACAAGGACGTACAGGTCGTATTGATCACCGGTGGAACCGGCTTTACTGGCCGCGACAGCACGCCCGAAGCCGTAGCCTGTCTTTTGGACAAGCAGGTCGATGGTTTTGGCGAGTTGTTCCGACATATTTCCATGAAAGAGATCGGCACCTCCACGGTGCAGTCCCGCGCGCTGGCCGGTCTGGCCAATGGCACCCTGGTCTGTTGTCTGCCGGGCTCGACCGGGGCTTGCGCCACTGCCTGGGATGGCATTCTCGCCGAGCAACTGGATGCCCGGCATCGCCCCTGCAGTTTCGTGCCCCATCTGAAACCGGTGACGTCCTGCGAAACCCGCGGGTGAGGCAATGAAAAAACCATTGATGTCCGTCGAGGCGGCTCTCGAATGCCTGTTACAACTGGCTGAGAAAGAACCGGTCGGCGACTCTGAGCGGGTGGCGCTGGATGATGCCGAAGGGCGTGTGCTGGCCGAGCCTTTGGTCGCTTCCCTGGATCTGCCGCCCTGGCCGAACAGTGCCATGGACGGTTATGCCCTGCGTCTGGCCGACTGGACGGGCGAGCCGCTGACGGTCAGTCAGACGGTCTTCGCCGGGCAGGCCCCGGAGCCCCTGCAGTTGGGTACCTGTGCGCGCATCTTTACCGGGGCACCGGTACCGGAGGGAGCGGATTGCGTCGAGCTGCAGGAAAATGTCGAGCTGCTCGAGGACGGGCGGGTGCGCTTCACTCAGGCCTTGCGCCCGCGGCAGAACATCCGCGAGCAGGGCCAGGAGACGCGCCGCGGCGAAGCCGTGCTGGCCGCCGGCAGCCGCCTGGGGCCGGCGCAACTGGGTCTGGCTGCCTCCCTGGGGACAGCCGAACTGTCGGTGCGGCGGCGCCTGCGGGTGGCCGTGCTTTCCACCGGAGATGAACTGGTCGTGCCTGGGCAGCCGCTGGGCCCGGGGCAGATCTACAACAGCAATCGCCCCCTGTTGCTGAGCTGGCTGAAGCGTCTGGGCTGCAGCGTGCTGGATGCCGGGATCCTGCCCGATGATCCGCAGCTGACCCGTGCCCGTCTAGGCGAGCTGGGAGCCGTCGACTTGATCCTTTCGACCGGCGGAGTGTCGGTCGGGGAGGCGGACTGCCTCGGGCAGATCCTGCGCGAGGAGGGTGAACTGGCCTTGTGGAAGCTGGCTATCAAGCCAGGCAAGCCGCTGACTGTTGGTCGTTATCGGGGCATTCCCGTTGTCGGTCTGCCTGGTAATCCCGCATCCTCGCTGGTCACCTTTGCCTTGCTGGCTCGGCCTTATCTGCTGCGTCGTCTCGGCGTGCAGGCCGTGGCTCCGTTAACCTTTCTGGTGCCGACCGGCTTTGCCTGGAGCAAGCCCGGCAAGCGTCGCGAGTATTTGCGCGCGCGCCTGGAGGATGGGCGTGCCGTACTCTATCCGAACCAGAGCCCCGGTGTGCTGCTCAGCGCCGCCTGGGCCAACGGGCTGGTTGAGATACGTGAGGATACGACGCTGGCCGAGGGCGATCCGGTACGCTTCATTCCGCTGAGCGAAGTACTGGGCTGAGAGGCCGTACTAGCGCATCCGACCGTTACCCTGTCGTCCATACTTGGCTGGAATGCTTTCCGAGGTGAGTAATGGCTGAGCACAAGGCATGGTTGGTGCTGCATGGTCGACAGGCCGCGAACGAGGAACTGCGCGCCGCTATTCTTGCCCAGCGCAAGGCGGGCTGGGAAATTGCCGTGCGCCTGACCTGGGAGACCGGAGATGCCCGCCGGTTGGTCGGGGAAGGTCTGGCGGCCGGCTATCCGATCATCATCGCCGGTGGTGGCGATGGAACCTTGCGCGAGGTGGCGGAGGCCATGGCTCTGTCGGGCAGCGAAGCCAGTCTGGCGATCCTGCCGCTGGGCACGGCCAACGATTTTGCCCATGCAGCAGGCATTCCCCTGCCGCCGGCAGAGGCACTGGCCTTGCTGGAGGTCGCCCCCAGTCCGGTGGATCTTGGCGAAGTGGATGGTCAGCTTTTTCTCAACATGGCCACCGGCGGCTTTGGGTCGAAGGTCACTGCCAGCACTCCCGAGGAGTTAAAAAAGGCCCTCGGCGGAGCGGCCTACCTGTTGACCGGGCTGACGCGCCTCACTGAGCTGAGTGCTTCCTTCGGACGCTTCCATGGACCGGATTTTCACTGGGAGGGTGAGTTCCTCGCGCTGGGCATCGGTAACGGGCGCCAGGCTGGCGGGGGCAATCTGCTCTGTCCTGGGGCTCTTGTGGACGACGGCCTGCTCGATCTCTGCATCGTTCCTGCGCCCGAGGATGCCAGAAGCTCGCTCAGCACCTTGGGAACCTTGATTTCCCTGCGTATTCTCGGTGCTGAAACCATCTCCATCGGGGCGCGTCTGCCGTGGGTCGAGGTCGAAGCCCCGGAAGGCCTGGACCTGAATCTGGACGGCGAACCGGCAAACAGCCAGACCCTGCGTTTTACCACCCGCGCGGCAGCCCTGCGCATACACCTGCCACCCGACTCGCCACTGCTGCGCAGCAATTCCGGGCCGGGGGCAGCAGCGGCCGATGAAGCACAGCCTGAAGCCTGATCTCTACTGATCGTCGAAGTAGCGCTCGTGCCATTCCACCAAGGGTTGCGGAGCGTTGAGCTTGTGCCCGTAGATCACCGAATAAGACAGCACGTTCTGCACGTACTGGCGGGTTTCGTCGAAGGGAATGCTTTCCACCCAGACATCGAAGGCCAGGTGATCGGCTCCACGCAGCCACTGTCGTACGCGCCCGGGGCCGGCGTTGTAGGCTGCGGAGGCGAGCACCCGGTTGCCACCGAACTGGGCATGCACCTGACTCAGGTAGGCGGCGCCGAGCTGGATGTTGGTGTCCGGATCGTAGACCTGGCGTGGCGAGCTCAGCGGGATACCGAACTTGCGCGCAGTTTCCTGGGCGGTGGCCGGCATCAGCTGCATCAGGCCGCCGGCGCCGACGCTGGAGCGGGCATCGCTCATGAAGGCGCTTTCCTGACGAGTGATGGCGAACACCCAGCTCGAATGCAGACCGCGGTTTCTGGCGGCACGCGTCAGGCTGCTCTGGTGGGCCATCGGGAAGCGGATGTCCAGATCGTCCCAGTATTGTGCCTGGCTGATGGTGCGGATGGCCGGAAAATACCAGCCCATGTCGTAGGCCAGCTTGGCCTGGGCGACCATTTCCTCGCGGCTGAACAGGCGGCTGACGTGATACCACTCGCGGCGCGCATCGACGATCTGTCCGCGCGCATAGAACTCCAGGGCTCGACGGATACCGGCGGTGTTGCGCACCTTCTGCATCACCCGCGGATCCAGTGCCATCGGCTTGTGGTTCAGCTGGTAAGGCACCTGGATGCGATCGGCGGCAAGAAAGCCGTAGAAATCCCGCTCACGGGCGACCGGCTGATAGAGCCCGATCGGCTGCTTGTTCTGGGGCTGGGCCAGTTGCAGGCTGCGTGCCTGCCAGTAGCGCCAGCGGTTGCTGGTTGCGAGCTCTTGCGGCATCCGGCGGGTCAACTGATAGGCCTCGTCCCAGCGCCCCAGGCGCATCAGCAGACGGGTGCGCCATTCGGCCACGGTCTTGTCGCGCAGCTCCGGATCGTATTCGGCCATCACCGCGAGCGCCCGGCTGTCGAAGCGCTTGGCCAGAGTCAGGCCGATTTCCCGGGCGATCGCCACTTTCTCCTCGCTGGAGAACCGCATGCGCCGGGCGTAGTCGTCGAGCAGGGCCAGGGCCTTGTCCGGCTCCTGGCGGGCCAGCCGGCGCAGGCCGAGACCGACCACGTCGGCCATCCGCTCGCTGGCCGGTGCGAAGCGCGAGCTCTGGCTCAGCAGCATCTGGGGCTTCTGCGCCACCTCCACCATCAGCAATCCTTCGCGCTCGAGACTGGGAGTGCTTTTCGCCAGGTGTGTGGCCAGGCCGTAGTTGCGTGCATCGGCGGCCAGCCGCAGGCGCTGCCAGCGTTTCTGGTCGCTCAGCCGGCCCTCGGCAGCCCAGAGCCCGAACAGGGTGTCGCAGGCCTGGGGTTGTGACTTGCCGACCAGCCAGAGCTTCTCGGCGGTGGCATGGCCTTCGGTCTTGCGCCCGTGGACGAACTGGTACTGGCCGTACAGGCAGTCGAGCTCGGTGAAGTTCAGCGCCGGATCGTAATGGTTGATGAAGGTCTGCCAGTCGCCGCGCTCGGCTAGCCAGCGCAGCCAGCGCAATTTCATCCAGCCGATCTGTGGCAGGTCGCCATGCTCGGTGAGGAACTCTTCGATTTCCCGGTTGCTGGCGTTCTTCAGCCGGGCGGTCAGCTCGTCGTAGGCCAGGTGGGGCTCCAGCGGATAGTCGCGCAGGGCCTGGCGATTGCGCAGGTAGGGGCCGGCATCGCCCTTGGCCAGAGCCCGCTTGGCCTGATCGTAGAGGAGACGCTGTTCGCTGAGCGAGGCTGCCTCTGCGGGCGGAATGGCCAGGGGGGCCAGGGACAGACAGAAAAACAGACTGAGCAATCGACTGCGCATGACTCTTCTCGGGGAAGGAGTGGCGACGGAATTTCGAGATGATGGAACTCCTGTCTAGTTTAGCTGTAGCGCCCTGTTCATTGACAGCGCACCGAAAGGACAGCCAGAGGTACACGAGTGCATGGGCGGGACGTGACCGGCGCCCGGGCCTGATAGAATGCGTGCCGATTCTTCCCGAGACCTTGCCCATGACCCTGCTCAAGTTCACCGACGTTTCCCTCGCCTATGGCGCCATGCCGTTGCTCGACCAGGTGTCCTGGCAGATCGCCCGTGGCGAACGGGTATGCATCATCGGCCGCAACGGCACCGGCAAGTCGAGCATGCTGCGTTTGGTCAAGGGCGACCAGCAGGCCGATGACGGCGAGATCTGGCGCGCGCCGGGGTTGAAGATCGGCGAGCTGCCGCAGGAGCTGCCGCGCGCCGACGAGCGCACCGTATTCGACGTGGTCGCCGAGGGATTGGCCGGAGTTGGCGACCTGCTAGCCCAGTACCATCACCTGAGCCAGAACATCCGCACCGATGCCGACCTGGAGAAGCTCACCCGCGTCCAGCAGGAGCTGGAGGCCAAGGACGGCTGGCGCCTGCAGCAACTGGTCGACAGCACCCTGAGCCGCCTGCAGCTGCCGGCCGACAGGACCCTTGCCGAGTTGTCCGGTGGCTGGCGGCGGCGCGTACTGCTGGCCCAGGCGCTGGTTTCCGAGCCGGACCTGCTGCTGCTCGACGAGCCGACCAACCACCTCGACATCGGCGCCATCGCCTGGCTCGAGGAGGCGCTCGCCGGCTTCAACGGCGCCGTGCTGTTCATCACCCACGACCGCGCTTTCCTGCAGAACCTGGCCACCCGCATCCTCGAGCTCGACCGCGGCCACCTGATCGACTGGAACGGCGACTACGCCAGCTTCCTGGTGCACAAGGAGCAGCAACTGGCCGCCGAGGAGGCCGCCAGCGCGCTGTTCGACAAGCGCCTGGCCCAGGAGGAGGTGTGGATCCGCCAGGGCATCAAGGCCCGCCGCACCCGCAACGAGGGCCGCGTGCGTGCGCTCAAGGCAATGCGTGCCGAGCGTGCCGAGCGCCGCGAGCGGCAGGGCAAGGCGAACTTCCAGGTGGAGGCGGCGGAGAAGTCCGGCAAGCAGGTGATCGTCGCCGAGGACGTGACCTTTGCTTACCCGGGCGAGGCGCCGCTGATCCGCGACTTCTCCATGGTCCTGCAGCGCGGCGACCGCATCGGCCTGCTCGGCGCCAACGGCACCGGCAAGACCACCCTGCTCAAGCTGCTGCTCGGCGAGCTTGAGCCCACCGCGGGGCGCATCCACATCGGCACCAAGCTGGAGGTGGCCTATTTCGACCAGCTGCGTCATCAGCTGGAGCCGGAAAAGACGGTGATCGACAACATTGCCGAGGGCCGCGAGTTCATCACCATCAACGGCCAGAACCGCCATGTGCTGAGCTATCTCGGCGATTTCCTGTTCAGCCCGCAGCGCGCGCGCACCCCGGTCAAGGCGCTGTCCGGTGGCGAGCGCGCGCGCCTGCTGCTGGCCAAGCTGTTCAGCAAGCCGGCCAACCTGTTGGTGCTCGACGAGCCGACCAACGACCTCGACGTGGAGACCCTGGAGCTGCTGGAGGAGATCCTCCTGGACTTCCCCGGTACCGTGCTGATGGTCAGTCACGATCGGGCCTTCCTCGACAACGTGGTGACCAGCACCCTGGTGTTCCAGGGCGACGGTCGGGTCCGCGAATACGTCGGCGGCTATCAGGACTGGCTGCGCCAGGGTGGTTCGCCGCGTCTGCTGGGCGTGGGCGAACGCCCAAGCCAGGAGGAGACGTCGAAGAGGGAGGCGCCGGCTACCACTGCCTTGGCGGAAACTGCCAGCCCGTCGACCGTTCCCAGAAAAAAGCTGAGCTATAAACTGCAACGCGAGCTGGAGGCGATTCCCGGCCAGATTGATGCTGTGGAGGCGGAGCTGGCCGAGCTGCAGGAGCGCATCGCCGATCCGGTCTTCTACCAGCAGCCGACAGCCCAGACCGGCCCGGTCCTGGCCCGTCTGGAGGATCTGCAGCAGGAGCTCGACCGCCTGCTGGAGCGCTGGGCGGAGCTGGAAGAGGGTTGACCGGCTCGCTGCAGCGGGCGCACGGCAAGGCCGCCGGGCGCCGCGGTCTTTCTCTCGGCGACCGTCTGGAGGACACCCATGGCAATCGACTATCGCATCACCCTGGATGACTGGCACGCCTTCAGCTATCGAATCGAACTGGAGCGCGGCTACGACCATGCGCATGCCAAGGAGGCTCCGGGCTGGACGCGTCTGGCTTACCAGCAATGCAGCAACTGCCCGCTGACCCCGGAGCAGTACAGTCATTGCCCGGCGGCGTTGGACCTGCAGGGGGTGATCGAGGATTTCCAGGGGCTGCCGGCGTTCCAGAAGGCGCAGGTCTGGGTGCGCACGCCGGAGCGGGAATACCGCAAGCAGGTCAGTCTGGAGGAGGGCGTGCGTTCTCTGCTCGGGGTGATCATGGCCACCAGCGCCTGTCCCCGGCTGTCCCGCCTGCGGCCGATGGCCCAGCAGCATCTGCCGTTCGCCAGCCAGCAGGAGTTCGTCCTGCGCGCGGTATCCCTCTACCTGACCCGGCAATACTTCAACGCCCGGGAAAGGCGCCATGCCGACTGGGAGCTGAAGGGCCTGGTACGTCTGTTCCAGCAGCTGCAGCTGGTCAATCAGGCCTTCTGGCAGCGCATCCATGGCACCTGCGGCGGTGATTCGAATCTCAAGGCCTTCCTGACCTTCTTCTCGATGGCTTCCAGCATGAGCTACTCGCTGGAGACCCAGCTCGCCAAGATCCGCCCGCTGGTGATGAGCGCCGACGAGGACTGAGCGCGCCTCCTCACCCGCGGGGAAGGAGGCGGCACCGTCATTCGGGCTTCTTCAGACGCACCGCCAGCACGTCGCAGGGTGCGCCATGCAGCAGGTCGTTGGCCGTGGAGCCGAGCAGCAGGGCGAGGCCGTGGCGGCCATGGCTGCCGACCACGATCAGGTCGCATCCCTTCTCCTGCGCCAGCTGATGGATCTCCTGGCGCGGCTGGCCGAAGAGAATGTGCCGCCGCTCGGGCAGCAGTTCGGGGTACTGGCCGGCGAAGGCGGCGACCCGCTCGCGCGCCTGGTCGAGCTGCTGCTGCTGCAGGGTCGACAGGTCCATCGGCACGTCCCCGCCGAAGGCCATGGCCATCGGCTCGACAATATGCACCAGGGACAACTGGGCCTGGAAACAGTTGGCCAGGGCAATGGCCCGGCGGATGACCGGATGGCATTCGTCGGTGAGATCGACGGCGGTCATGATGTGTTGGTAAGACATGGTCGTGTCCTGTGCGGTGAGCCTGCCTCAAGTATGACGCGCCCGTGTGAACAGAGAAGTCTCCGGCGGCACTAACGCGCGATTCCTTGAGCCAGCGCAAGGCCATACGGGGACGGGCGACATGGTCTACCGCTGTCGGCTCTTAATTGTTATCCGCTCGGCCACAACCACTAGTCAGGCCAAAAATGCTCTAAGGAGCAGAGCGTCTTCCTGGCCTTCCCCCGATGATCAGTCGGGAACTATCACCTCCTTGGAGGTGGCAGTCGAGATACAAGGAGCAGATTTATCTGCGATAGGGACAAGAGACAGTAGGGTGGGAAACGGCCGCAGGCCTTTCCCGCCGTGGGCACGCCGGTGGAAAAGCGCTGCGCGCGTTTTTCACCCTTGTATTGTGTCTTTGCTCAAGTCGCTCTTGAGCACAGGGAGCCCGGATGCCGTGTCTACCCTTGGCTTCTACAGCCGCCCTGTAGATTCCGCACCGGACCTCCCGCTTCAACTTGCGAACCATCGAACAGTATCTTCGGCCCGGCCTCGCCGGCAGCCTGCATTCACAAGGTAGATAGCGCAAGCCATGAGCACTTCAGACCTCATCCCGCTGGGCATCGATGTTTCCAAGGCCAAGCTCGATTGCGCCTTGATGCTGGGCACCAAGTTCAAGAGTAAGGTCTTCCCCAACACCCCGGCAGGCTTTGCCGCACTGTCCGACTGGCTCGCGCTGCACGCCAAGGGCGAAATTCATGCCTGCCTGGAGGCCACCCATGTCTGCTGGGAGCCTGTCGCCTTGCATCTGGCCGATGCCGGGCACCGGGTCTCGGTCATCAACCCGGCGCTGGCCAGGGCTCATGCCCAGTCGCTGGGGCTGCGCAGCAAGACCGATGCCGTCGATGCGAAGACCCTTGCCGATTTCTGTCGGGAAAAGCGCCCGCCTGCGTGGGTAGCCCCCTCGCCAACGGAGCGCCGCTTGCGCGCCCTGGTGCTGGGCCAGCAGGGGCTGGTGGCCATGCAGACCCGGGAGAAGAACCGCCTCGAGCGGGGAGTCGCCCGCACCCTGGACGATGACCAGGACCTGTGCCGCAAGCGGGTCCTGCTCGGCTCCATTCCGGAACTCGGCGAGCGCACGATTGCCGTGCTGCTCTCCTACGGGCTGGGAAACGAGCGGTTCAGGTGTGCCCGGCAGTTCGTGGCCTTTGCCGGGCTCAGCCCGCGTGTGTACGAGTCGGGCAGCAGCGTGCGGGCCAGGCCGCGGATGTCGAAGGTCGGTCATGCCGCGTTGCGGCGGACGCTCTACATGCCAGCGATGGTGGCGCTCTACAGGACGCCCTGGGGCAAGGTGTATCGCGAGCGTCTGGCCGGCAATGGCAGGCCGGCCAGGCTGATCATCGGTGCCATGATGCGCAAGCTGGTGCAGGTCGCCTTTGGCGTCCTGCGATCCGGCAGAACCTTCGATCTGGCGCTTCATGGCGCTTGACCGGAATAACAGTATCTACGGTCTGAATAAAGAAACCCCGCATCGAGCGGGGTTTCTTTTCGGGGATTGCCGATCAGCCGCCGAATACCGCCTCCACCGACTGCAGCGGATAGTGCTGGGGATAGGGCAGGGAGGCCACGCCGCTCTCGATGGCGGCGCGGGCCACGGCGTCGGACACCATGGTGATCAGCCGCGGGTCCATGGGCTTGGGAATGATGTAGTCGCGCCCGAACTCCAGCCCCGACACCCCGTAGGCCTCGCACACCTCCTTCGGCACCGGCAGCTTGGCCAGCTCGCGCAGGGCATGCGCCGCGGCGATCTTCATCTCCTCGTTGATGCGGGTGGCGCGCACGTCCAGGGCGCCGCGGAAGATGAAGGGGAAGCCCAGTACGTTGTTGACCTGGTTCGGGTAGTCGGAACGCCCGGTGGCCATGATCACGTCGCCGCGCGTGGCATGCGCCAGCTCCGGCCGGATCTCCGGGTCGGGGTTGGAGCAGGCGAAGACGATCGGGTTCGGCGCCATGCGCAGCAGGTCCTCCGGACTCAGCAGGTTGGCCCCGGACAGGCCGACGAACACGTCGGCGCCGTCGAGCGCGTCGGACAGGGTGCGCTTGTCGGTCTCGTGGGCGAACACCGCCTTGTACTGGTTCAAGTCGTCGCGTCCGGCATGGATGACCCCCTGGCGGTCGACCATGTGGATGTTCTCCACCCTGGCCCCCAGGCTGATCAGCAGGCGCATGCAGGAGATGGCCGCGGCGCCGGCGCCGAGGCAGGCGATCCTGGCGTCGGCCAGGGTCTTGCCGGCGATCTCCAGGGCATTGAGCATGCCCGCCGCGGTGACGATGGCGGTGCCGTGCTGGTCGTCGTGGAACACCGGGATGTCGCACTGCTCGATCAGCGCCCGCTCGATCTCGAAGCACTCGGGCGCCTTGATGTCCTCCAGGTTGATGCCGCCGAAGGTCACGGAGATGCGCTTGACGGTGTCGATGAAGGCCTGCGGGCTCTCGGCATCCACCTCGATGTCGAACACATCGATCCCGGCGAAGCGCTTGAACAGCACGCCCTTGCCTTCCATGACCGGCTTGGAGGCCAGCGGGCCGAGGTTGCCCAGGCCGAGGATCGCGGTGCCGTCGGAGATGACGGCGACCAGGTTGCCCTTGCCGGTATAGCGGTAGGCCAGTTCGGGGTCGCGGGCGATTTCCCGCACCGGCTCGGCGACGCCGGGGCTGTAGGCCAGCGACAGATCGCGGGCGTTCCGGGTGGGTTTGGTCAGTTCCACGCTCAGCTTTCCGGGACGCGGCTGGGCGTGGTAGTCGAGGGCGGCGGTCTTGAGATCGGACATGGCGTTGGATTCCCTTTCTTATAATGTTGTGGCTCGCTGCGGAGCCGTCCTGGTGTCGCGGAAGATTCGGGTGGCCTCGTTCGGGAGGCCGGGGCAGGCCAGGGCGCGACAACCGGCCTGCCCGGGTGGTCGGAGAGCCGACGGCGCCAGGCTGGAACCTGCCGGCGCCGCTATTGCCGGTGGAAATGCGTGGGGCTCACGCGACCTCTTCGTAGGGTAGACCGACATAGTTCTCGGCGATGGTCACGCGGCCCGCTTCGGAGTTGAGGAAGTACTCGCGGTCGGCCAGTTGCATGCGCCTGTCGAAGGCGTCGCTGCCTTCGAAGTCGTGCAGCAGGTTGGTCATGAACCAGCTGAAGCGCTCGCCCTTCCAGACCCGGCGCAGGGCCAGTTCGGAGTACTTCTCCAGCAGGTCGGTACGACCCTCCCGGTAGACCTTGACCAGGATGCGGAACAGGTAGCAGACGTCGCTGCCGGCCAGGTTCAGGCCCTTGGCGCCGGTCGGCGGGACGATGTGCGCCGCGTCGCCGACCAGGAACAGCCGGCCGTACTGCATGGGTTCGACCACGTAGCTGCGCAGCGGGGCGATGCTCTTTTCCAGCGACGGCCCGGTGACCAGCCTGTTCGCCACGTCGCCCGGCAGACGGCGCTTGAGTTCGTTCCAGAAGCGCTCGTCGGACCAGTCCTCGACCCTCTCGCTCAGCGGCACCTGCAGGTAGTAGCGGCTGCGCGTCGTCGAGCGCTGGCTGCAAAGCACGAAGCCCTGGTCGGTGTGCGCATAGATCAGCTCCTCGTGGACCGGCGGCGTGTCGGACAGCAGGCCGAGCCAGCCGAACGGATAGACGCGCTCGTAGTGCGACAGCACCTCGGCCGGGATGGTCTTGCGCGACACGCCGTGGAAGCCGTCGCAGCCGGCGATGTAGTCGCAGTCGATGCGCTGGGTCTGGCCGTCCTTCTCGTAGGTGACGTGGGGCGTTCCGTCCTTGAGGCCGAACAGCTGCACGTTCTCGGCCCCGTAGACGATCGGCGCGCCGCTGGCCCGGCGCGCGCCCATCAGGTCACGGGTGACTTCGGTCTGGCCGTAGACCATCACCGTCTTGCCGCCGGACAGCGCCTTGAGATCCAGGCGGATGCGCCGGCCCGAGCAGACCAGCTCGATGCCCTCGTGGACCAGCCCTTCCCGGTCCATGCGCTCGGCCACGCCGGCCTCGCGCAGCAGGTCGACCACGCCCTGCTCGAGCACGCCGGCGCGAATGCGGCCGAGCACGTAGTCGGGGGTTTGACGCTCGAGAATCACGTTGTCGATGCCGGCCTTGTGCAGCAGTTGGCCGAGGAGCAGGCCGGACGGACCGGCACCGATGATTGCCACTTGAGTTTTCATTCTTATTGTCTCTCTGGTTGGGCCGGCCCGTCCGTGCAGGGCCGGATTCGCTGAAGGCTCCTGCATTTTTGTTCAGTGGATTCGCGAAAATAAGGTAATTTAGGCAATATTACTGGTACTTTCGGATGATTCGTTCGGTTATCGAGCCAAAGGAGTTCGCGCCCCATGAGGTTGATCGCGCCCGCCATTCCGGTGTTCAAGCTGTACGGGGAGCAACTGGCCTGGCCGACGCCGGACCTGCTGCACTGCGAGTCGATCGCGCAGCGCAGCAGCCTGCATCATTGGGAGATCAAGCCGCACCGCCATGCCGACCTGTTCCAGCTGCTCTATGTCCAGGAGGGCGAGGCGCTGGCCGAGGTGGAGAACCAGCGCCTGCGCCTGGCCGAGGCGGCGATCCAAGTGGTGCCGCCGCTCTGCGTGCACGGTTTCCATTTCTCCGAAGACATCCAGGGCTACGTGCTGACCCTGGCCGCGCCCCTGGTGGCGCATCTGGAGGAGCTTCTGGGGCATAACCTGGGCGTTCAGGGCGGATCCGCCTGCTACCCGGTCGGTGCAGACCGCGCCTGGCTGGATCTGCTGTTCGAGACGCTCTTTCGCGATTACCGGGGTCACGAGCCGGCACGCGAGCTGCAGCTGCAGTCGCTGGTCAACCTGTTGATGGTCTGGCTCGGTCGCCGCGAACGCCAGCGCGCCGCCTCGCTCGGTGCCAGCGAACGCAGTCGCCAGTACCTGACGCGCTTCATGCGGCTGGTCGAGCAGCACTACCGCGAGCACCTGCCGATCGACGAGTTCGCGCACCGTGTCGGACTGTCCGGCGTCCACCTGAACAGCCTGTGCCGCCAGTTGGTCGGGCAGAGCGCCCTGCAGGTCGTCCACCAGCGCCTGCTGCTGGAGGCCAAGCGCAACCTGATCTACACCACCATGACCGTCAACGAGCTCTCCGATGCGCTCGGCTTCAACGATCCGGCGTACTTCTCGCGGTTCTTCCGCCGCCTCGCCGGGCAATCGCCGAAGGCCTTCCGCCAGAGCGCGGCGGCCGGCGGCGCACCGACGCCGGAGCGGGACGACGAGGGATGAGGGTGAGCAGGACGGCGCGGATCTTGCGGCTCGCGCCGGACCGATTCAGCGGTAGATCTTGTGCAGCAGCTCGATCAGTTGCTGGCGCTCCTCGGCGCTGAGCGCGGCGGTGGCGTCCAGGTCGCTCTGCGCGGCCACTTCGCGCAACTCCCTGAGCAGCGTTTCGCCGGCCTTGCTGAGGAAGATGCCGTAGGAGCGCTTGTCCGGCTTGCAGCGTACCCGCACCGCCAGCCCGCGGCTTTCCAGCTTGTTCAACAGGACCACCGCCTGCGGCGGCTCGATGGCCAGCGCGCGGGCCAGGTCGGCCTGCATCAGGCCGGGGTTCTGCTCGATGATCGCCAGGGCGGTGAACTGCGCCGGCCGCAGGTCGAAGACGACGAGGCGGCTGACCAGGTGCTGGAAGACCTTGAGCTGGGCGCGGCGCAGGGCGTAGCCGATCAGGTCGTCGAGGGAGCTGTCCAGCGGACCGTCGGCTGGCTGGGCGATGGCCTGTGGAGCGACGGCCGGGGTAGGGCTGGACTTGCTGGGCATGGGCGTGCGCTGCTTCCAATTAGGGTTTGTCTGAAAAGTCGGCACGTAAGCATTTTTCGATGCAGGCCAGCGTGACCATGGCCTTGAAACTGCTGGCCAGCTTGTCATAACGGGTGCAAAGACGGCGCTTTTCCTTGAGCCAACTGAACAGTCGTTCAATGGCGTTGCGCTTTTGGTACTGCGGTCTGTCAAATAGGCGAGGCAAGCCCGGTCGAGGCTTACGGTGCATCTTGCGTAAGGGAATGATGGGCTTCATGCCATACCGGTCGCAGTATTGGCGCAGGCTTTCGCTGTCGTAGCCTTTGTCAGCCAGTACATACCGGCAGCGCTTGCGCGGACGACCCTGGCTGCCAGGCAGGCTGATCTGCTCAAGCAAGGGCATGAAATAGCGCGAGTCGGCGTCCTGCCCGGGTGAAAGCATCACTGCCAGCGGATACCCGTTGCTGTCACAGGCCAGATGAAGCTTGGTGGTCAGCCCACCACGGCTTCGGCCGAGACATTGGTGCTGCGGCTCTTGCAGGCCCCTTTTTTTCTCGCACCGCTGGCGGCTCTGGTGGCCCGAATCGACGTTGAGTCGACCATCCAGGTATCCAGGTCGATAAAGCCGTCCTCACGCAGACGCAGATGCAGATGCCGCAGCACCTGCTCGAAGGTGCCGTTGTCACGCCACAGCCTGAAGCGCTGATATACCGTCTTCCAGGGGCCATAACGCTCGGGAAGATCGCGCCACTTGGCCCCTGAGCACAGAATCCAGAAGATGCCGTTGAGCATCTGGCGGTCATCTCGCCGGGGGCGGCCCATGCGTTGAGGGGGAGAAACGATGGCTTCGATCATCGCCCAGCGCTGGGCAGAAATCTCGTAACGGCCTGACATGGCTGCGCTCGGAACAACGGAGGCGGCATTTTAGCCAAATCGACTTTTCAGACAAACCCTAGTGTGGTGAATCACAACTACTCAGGATAAGACTTGTCTACCGCGGAGCTGACAGAGTTTTTTCGGAGGGCATGCGATGAAAACAGGCCGCCCAGCCGTTCGGATCGAACTGACCGAACACGAGCATGCCGAACTCACCCGCCGCCGAGCCAGGCACAAGGGGCCTGCCGATATGCAGCTGCGCGCCGAGATCATTCTGTCCTGCGCTCGAGGCGAGTCCGGCTCTTCCATTGCTCGACGGCTCGGCATTACGGCGCAAACCGTTTCGAGGTGGCGCCTTCGCTTCGCCCGTTTGGGCCTGCAAGGCCTCAATGACGAGCCGCGCTCAGGCCGCCCACGCAGCATCAGTGATGAAAAGGTCCAGGAAGTGGTCGACCGGGTGCGGCAGACCAGGCCCGACGATGCCAGTCATTGGAGCTCGCGCCGGATGAGCAAGGCCACCCATATTTCACCGGCGAGCGTACAGCGTATCTGGCGAGCCTTCGGGCTCAAGCCTCACCTGGAGCACACCTTCAAGCTGTCCACCGATCCCGCCTTTGTCGACAAGGTGCAGGATATCGTAGGGCTCTACCTGAATCCGCCGGATAAAGCGCTGGTACTGTGCGTCGATGAGAAAAGCCAGATCCAGGCGCTCAATCGAACACAGCCGGGGCTGCCGCTGGAGCCTGGGTATCCGGCGACCCGTACCCATGATTATCAGCGCCATGGCACGACGTCCTTGTTTGCCGCCCTGGATGTGGCCACCGGCGAGGTGATCGGACGTCTCAAGCGCCGTCACCGCAGCGCAGAATTCCTGGAGTTTCTCAGGGCCATCGAGGAAACGGTCGAGAGCGACAAGGCCATACACCTGATCATGGATAACTATGCCGTGCACAAGACCGACAAGGTGCGTGCCTGGCTTGTCGCACACCCGCGTTATCACGTGCATTTCACCCCGACGTCTGCGTCATGGCTGAATCTGGTGGAGCGCTTTTTCTCGATGCTCACCCAGAAGTGGATAAAGCGCCAGGCCCATACCAGCGTGAAGGATCTCGAGCAGTCCATCGAGTATTACCTGGCGACCTACAACCAGAATCCAAGGCCCTTCCGCTGGCGTAAGGGAGCAGGTGAAATCCTGGCCTCTGTCGGCAGGGCTGCTCGAGCCTTGCAAAGAAATAATGAAGCGAACTTGTGATTCACCACACTAGTGTGGTGAATCACAACTACTCAGGATAAGACTTGTCTACCGCGGAGCTGGCAGAGTTTTTTCGGAGGGCATGCGATGAAAACAGGCCGCCCAGCCGTTCGGATCGAACTGACCGAACAAGAGCATGCCGAACTCACCCGCCGCCGAGCCAGGCACAAGGGGCCTGCCGATATGCAGCTGCGCGCCGAGATCATTCTGTCCTGCGCTCGAGGCGAGTCCGGCTCTTCCATTGCTCGACGGCTCGGCATTACGGCGCAAACCGTTTCGAGGTGGCGCCTTCGCTTCGCCCGTTTGGGCCTGCAAGGCCTCAATGACGAGCCGCGCTCAGGCCGCCCACGCAGCATCAGTGATGAAAAGGTCCAGGAAGTGGTCGACCGGGTGCGGCAGACCCGGCCCGACGATGCCAGCCATTGGAGCTCGCGCCGGATGAGCAAGGCCACCCATATTTCACCGGCGAGCGTACAGCGTATCTGGCGAGCCTTCGGGCTCAAGCCTCACCTGGAGCACACCTTCAAGCTGTCCACCGATCCTGCCTTTGTCGACAAGGTGCAGGATATCGTAGGGCTCTACCTGAATCCGCCGGATAAAGCGCTGGTACTGTGCGTCGATGAGAAAAGCCAGATCCAGGCGCTCAATCGAACACAGCCGGGGCTGCCGCTGGAGCCTGGGTATCCGGCGACCCGTACCCATGATTATCAGCGCCATGGCACGACGTCCTTGTTTGCCGCCCTGGATGTGGCCACCGGCGAGGTGATCGGACGTCTCAAGCGCCGTCACCGCAGCGCAGAATTCCTGGAGTTTCTCAGGGCCATCGAGGAAACGGTCGAGAGCGACAAGGCCATACACCTGATCATGGATAACTATGCCGTGCACAAGACCGACAAGGTGCGTGCCTGGCTTGTCGCACACCCGCGTTATCACGTGCATTTCACCCCGACGTCTGCGTCATGGCTGAATCTGGTGGAGCGCTTTTTCTCGATGCTCACCCAGAAGTGGATAAAGCGCCAGGCCCATACCAGCGTGAAGGATCTCGAGCAGTCCATCGAGTATTACCTGGCGACCTACAACCAGAATCCAAGGCCCTTCCGCTGGCGTAAGGGAGCAGGTGAAATCCTGGCCTCTGTCGGCAGGGCTGCTCGAGCCTTGCAAAGAAATAATGAAGCGAACTTGTGATTCACCACACTAGTGTGGTGAATCACAACTACTCAGGATAAGACTTGTCTACCGCGGAGCTGACAGAGTTTTTTCGGAGGGCATGCGATGAAAACAGGCCGCCCAGCCGTTCGGATCGAACTGACCGAACACGAGCATGCCGAACTCACCCGCCGCCGAGCCAGGCACAAGGGGCCTGCCGATATGCAGCTGCGCGCCGAGATCATTCTGTCCTGCGCTCGAGGCGAGTCCGGCTCTTCCATTGCTCGACGGCTCGGCATTACGGCGCAAACCGTTTCGAGGTGGCGCCTTCGCTTCGCCCGTTTGGGCCTGCAAGGCCTCAATGACGAGCCGCGCTCAGGCCGCCCACGCAGCATCAGCGATGAAAAGGTCCAGGAAGTGGTCGACCGGGTGCGGCAGACCAGGCCCGACGATGCCAGTCATTGGAGCTCGCGCCGGATGAGCAAGGCCACCCATATTTCACCGGCGAGCGTACAGCGTATCTGGCGAGCCTTCGGGCTCAAGCCTCACCTGGAGCACACCTTCAAGCTGTCCACCGATCCCGCCTTTGTCGACAAGGTGCAGGATATCGTAGGGCTCTACCTGAATCCGCCGGATAAGGCGCTGGTACTGTGCGTCGATGAGAAAAGCCAGATCCAGGCGCTCAATCGAACACAGCCGGGGCTGCCGCTGGAGCCTGGGTATCCGGCGACCCGTACCCATGATTATCAGCGCCATGGCACGACGTCCTTGTTTGCCGCCCTGGATGTGGCCACCGGCGAGGTGATCGGACGTCTCAAGCGCCGTCACCGCAGCGCAGAATTCCTGGAGTTTCTCAGGGCCATCGAGGAAACGGTCGAGAGCGACAAGGCCATCCACCTGATCATGGATAACTATGCCGTGCACAAGACCGACAAGGTGCGCGCCTGGCTTGTCGCGCACCCGCGTTATCACGTGCATTTCACCCCGACGTCCGCGTCATGGCTGAATCTGGTGGAGCGCTTTTTCTCGATGCTCACCCAGAAGTGGATAAAGCGCCAGGCCCATACCAGCGTGAAGGATCTCGAGCAGTCCATCGAGTATTACCTGGCGACCTACAACCAGAATCCAAGGCCCTTCCGCTGGCGTAAGGGAGCAGGTGAAATCCTGGCCTCTGTCGGCAGGGCTGCTCGAGCCTTGCAAATAAATAATGAAGCGAACTTGTGATTCACCACACTAGTGTGGTGAATCACAACTACTCAGGATAAGTCTTGTCTACCGCGGAGCTGGCAGAGTTTTTTCGGAGGGCATGCGATGAAAACAGGCCGCCCAGCCGTTCGGATCGAACTGACCGAACACGAGCATGCCGAACTCACCCGCCGCCGAGCCAGGCACAAGGGGCCTGCCGATATGCAGCTGCGCGCCGAGATCATTCTGTCCTGCGCTCGAGGCGAGTCCGGCTCTTCCATTGCTCGACGGCTCGGCATTACGGCGCAAACCGTTTCGAGGTGGCGCCTTCGCTTCGCCCGTTTGGGCCTGCAAGGCCTCAATGACGAGCCGCGCTCAGGCCGCCCACGCAGCATCAGTGATGAAAAGGTCCAGGAAGTGGTCGACCGGGTGCGGCAGACCCGGCCCGACGATGCCAGCCATTGGAGCTCGCGCCGGATGAGCAAGGCCACCCATATTTCACCGGCGAGCGTACAGCGTATCTGGCGAGCCTTCGGGCTCAAGCCTCACCTGGAGCACACCTTCAAGCTGTCCACCGATCCTGCCTTTGTCGACAAGGTGCAGGATATCGTAGGGCTCTACCTGAATCCGCCGGATAAAGCGCTGGTACTGTGCGTCGATGAGAAAAGCCAGATCCAGGCGCTCAATCGAACACAGCCGGGGCTGCCGCTGGAGCCTGGGTATCCGGCGACCCGTACCCATGATTATCAGCGCCATGGCACGACGTCCTTGTTTGCCGCCCTGGATGTGGCCACCGGCGAGGTGATCGGACGTCTCAAGCGCCGTCACCGCAGCGCAGAATTCCTGGAGTTTCTCAGGGCCATCGAGGAAACGGTCGAGAGCGACAAGGCCATACACCTGATCATGGATAACTATGCCGTGCACAAGACCGACAAGGTGCGCGCCTGGCTTGTCGCGCACCCGCGTTATCACGTGCATTTCACCCCGACGTCCGCGTCATGGCTGAATCTGGTGGAGCGCTTTTTCTCGATGCTCACCCAGAAGTGGATAAAGCGCCAGGCCCATACCAGCGTGAAGGATCTCGAGCAGTCCATCGAGTATTACCTGGCGACCTACAACCAGAATCCAAGGCCCTTCCGCTGGCGTAAGGGAGCAGGTGAAATCTTGGCCTCTGTCGACAGGGCTGCTCGAGCCTTGCAAAGAAATAATGAAGCGAACTTGTGATTCACCACACTAGTTAATCTGCATAAAAATTCTGCAATGCCTGCCGGAAACTGGCTAGAGGCAATCTTTCGCGCGTGCCACCCCTTGCCCAAAGGGGCGGGCAGGTGCTGAATGCACGCATGGCCTGTCGTCGGGCATTTCCCGGCGGAAAATGCCCGATGGCCGGCCCCGGTGCCGCACAACTATCCTGAAAACCGGCACTGGGCGAAGCTGCCTGCAGCATGCAAGGCTGCGGCGGCGGTTCGCGTGATTCGTGGTCGTCCCGACGCGGCCAGTTCAGCTTCTATTGGGAGAATCAGTCGATGATCTATAAAGGGAAAGCCATCAGGGTTCAGGCCCTCGGGGATGGCATCGCCGAGATGCAGTTCGACCTCGAGGGCGATTCCGTCAACAAGTTCAACCGCCTCACGCTGAACGAATTCCGTCAGGCCGTCGACGCGCTGTGGGCAGACGCCACGCTCAAGGGCGTGCTGGTCACCAGCGCCAAGGGCATGTTCATCGTCGGCGCCGACGTCACCGAATTCCTCGAACTGTTCCGTGCCCCCGAGGAGGAACTGCGCGGCTGGTGTCTGGAGATCAACCGGATCTTCTCGGACTTCGAGGACCTGCCGGTACCGACCGTGGTCGCGATCAACGGCATGGCCCTCGGCGGCGGCTTCGAGATGTGCCTGGCCTGCGACTTCCGGGTGATGGCCGAGTCGGCCAGGGTAGGGCTGCCGGAGGTCAAGCTGGGGATCAACCCGGGCTTCGGCGGCACCGTGCGCCTGCCGCGGCTGATTGGCAGCGACAACGCCATCGAGTGGATCGCCGCCGGCAAGGAAAACGGCGCCGCCGAGGCGCTCAAGGTCGGCGCGGTGGATGCCGTGGTCGCCGACGACAGGCTGCGCGAGGCGGCCCTCGACCTGGTGAAGCGGGCGGCCGCCGGCGAGCTGGACTTCCAGAGCCGCCGCCAGCCCAAGCTGGAGCCGCTCAAGCTCGGCAACATCGAGCAGATGATGGCCTTCGAGAGCGCCAAGGCCTACGTGGCTGCCCAGGCCGGCCCGCACTACCCGGCGCCCTTGGCCGCGGTGAAGACCATCCAGAAGGCCGCCAACTGCGCGCGCGAGGCGGCGCTGGAGATCGAGGTCGGCGGCTTCGTCAAGCTGGCCGCCACCACGGTGGCGCAGAGCCTGGTCGGGCTGTTCCTCAACGAGCAGGAGCTCAAGCGCAGGGCCAGGAAGTACGACAAGGACGCCCGCGAGGTGAAGCTGGCGGCGGTGCTCGGCGCCGGCATCATGGGCGGCGGCATCGCCTACCAGTCGGCCCTCAAGGGTACGCCGATCCTGATGAAGGACATCCGCGAGGAGTCCATCCGCCAGGGCTTGGCCGAAGCCGACAAGCAGCTTGCCAAGCGGGTGGAGAAGGGGCGCATGACCGTGCAGCAGATGGCCGAGGTGCTCAACGGCATCCGCCCGACCCTGTCCTATGGCGATTTCCGCCAGGTCGACCTGGTCATCGAGGCGGTGGTCGAGAAGCTCGAGGTCAAGCAGGCGGTGCTGGCCGAGGTCGAGGCCCAGGTGCCGGAGGATTCGGTGCTCACCTCCAACACCTCGACCATCTCCATCAGCCTGCTGGCCGAGTCGCTCAAGCATCCGCAGCGCTTCTGCGGCATGCACTTCTTCAACCCGGTGCCGCTGATGCCGCTGGTGGAGGTCATCCGCGGCCGGCAGACCGGCGAGCAGACCATCGCCACCACCGTCGCCTACGCGCGCAAGATGGGCAAGACCCCCATCGT
The DNA here is from genome assembly GCF_009363155.1 of Azotobacter salinestris. Taxonomy (NCBI): domain Bacteria; kingdom Pseudomonadati; phylum Pseudomonadota; class Gammaproteobacteria; order Pseudomonadales; family Pseudomonadaceae; genus Azotobacter; species Azotobacter salinestris. The sequence continues at coordinate 1,393,344 of NZ_CP045302.1, read as the reverse complement.
GGTCAACGACTGCCCAGGGTTCCTGGTCAACCGCGTGCTCTTTCCCTACCTCTCCGGCTTCACCCGGCTTCTGGCCTCCGGCATCGACTTCCAGCGCATCGACCGGGTGATGGAAGCGTTCGGCTGGCCGATGGGGCCGGCCTATCTGCTCGACGTGGTGGGCATCGACACCGCGGTGCACGCGCGCAACGTGCTCGCCGAGGGCTATCCCGAGCGGATGAAGGAGCAGGGCGACACCGCCATCGACGTGCTGCTCGGGGCCGGACGTCTCGGCCAGAAGAGCGGCAGCGGCTTCTACGCCTACGAGCGCGACGGGAGTTCCAAACCGAAGAAGCTGGAGGATCCGCAGGTGGCCGAGCTGCTCCGCCCGCTGGTGCGCGAGACGCGCGAGCTGGACGACGAGGAGATCGTCAACCGGCTGATGCTGCCGCTGTGCCTGGAGACGGTGCGCTGCCTGGAGGAGGGCATCGTCGAGTCGGCCGCCGAGGCGGACATGGGCCTGATCTACGGCATCGGCTTCCCGCCCTTCCGCGGCGGTGCGCTGCGCTACATCGACGCCCTGGGTGTCGCCCGCTTCGTCGAGCTGGCCGACCGTCACGCCGAACTGGGCCCGCTGTACCAACCGACCGAAAAACTGCGCGAAATGGCCCGCCAGGGCCGGACGTTCTTTGCCTGAGGGGGCCGAGTCATGAGTCTGAATCCGAAAGACGCCGTCATCGTCGACTTCGCCCGTACCCCGATGGGCCGCTCCAAGGGCGGCATGCACCGCCATACCCGCGCCGAGAACCTCTCGGCGCACCTCATCACCCAGTTGCTGGCGCGCAACCCGCAGATCGATCCGGCGGAAGTCGAGGACGTGATCTGGGGCTGCGTCAACCAGACCCTGGAGCAGGGCTGGAACATCGCGCGCATGGCTTCGCTGCTGACACCGATCCCGCACAGCAGCGGCGCACAGACCGTCAACCGCCTCTGCGGCTCCTCGATGAGCGCGTTGCACACCGCGGTGCAGGCGATCCAGACCGGCAACGGCGAGGTGTTCGTGGTCGGCGGCGTCGAGCACATGGGGCATCTGCCGATGACTCACGGGGTCGACCCGAACCCGAAGCTGTCCCTGCAGGTGGCCAAGGCCGCCGGGATGATGGGGCTGACCGCCGAGATGCTGGCGATGATGCACGGCGTGAGCCGCGAGCAGCAGGACGCCTTCGCCCTGCGCTCGCACCAGCGGGCGCACCGCGCCACGGTCGAGGGCCACTTCGCCGAGGAGATAGTGCCCATCGAGGGCCATGACGAGCACGGCCTGCTGCGGGTCTTCGAGCAGGACGAGACGATCCGCCCGGACACCACCCTGGAGGGGCTGGCCAAGCTCAAGCCGGTGTTCAACCCGAAGAGCGGCACCGTCACCGCGGGCAGCTCCTCGCAGATCACCGACGGCGCCTCCTGCATGATCGTCATGTCCGGCCAGCGCGCCCGCGACCTGGGCCTCCAGCCGCTGGCCGTGGTGCGCGCCATGGCGGTGGTCGGCGTCGATCCGTCGATCATGGGCTACGGTCCGGTGCCGGCCACCCAGAAGGCGCTGGCGCGGGCCGGGCTGTCCATGGCCGACATCGACTTCGTCGAGCTCAACGAGGCCTTCGCCGCCCAGGCCATTCCGGTGCTCAAGGACCTCAAGCTGCTCGATCTGCTGGACGACAAGGTCAACCTGCACGGCGGCGCCATCGCCCTGGGCCATCCCTTCGGTTGCTCCGGGGTGCGGATTTCCGGCACCCTGCTGAACATCATGCGCCAGAGGGGCGGCACCCTGGGGCTGGCGACCATGTGCATCGGCCTCGGCCAAGGCATCGCTACCGTCTTCGAGCGCGTCTGAAATCGCTCGACAACCTCGCGACTGGGGCCCTGTGCCCCGGTTCCGCTTTCCCGCGTCTCTTCGGCGCATCCATCACCTAGAGAACGCCATGACTGTACAACCCGGGCTCTACCGGCATTACAAGGGGGCCGAATACCGCGTGCTCGGCGTGGTCCGGCATTCCGAGACCGAGGAGGAACTGGTGCTCTACCAGGCCCTGTACGGCGATTTCGGGCTCTGGGTCCGGCCGCTGGCCATGTTCACCGAAAGCGTCGAGGTTGACGGTCGTCAGATGCCGCGCTTTGCTTTGATTCGGGCGGACGCCCCGGCTTTTCCGGCATAAGTACGGGCGTTCCGCCCTTGACCGCGTGTCGGCGGCCACTATATATAGCGCCGAGCTGGAGCCTTGCGGTCGGTTGAGTGAATCATTTTCGGCGTCCGAGGCCCCGATACTGCGTTGCCACTCCTCGCCATGGCCCGGCTATGGCCCCGTCACAGCGCCTTGTCTCGGAATTTCCCTCGGCCGAACCTGCATTCAAGCACCGGCCTGTCAGGCAGACGCTCCCCGCTTTCATCTTTCGAATTAGGAACACTCCGATCCATGGGTAAATCGCTGGTCATCGTGGAATCCCCGGCCAAGGCCAAGACCATCAACAAGTATCTGGGCAGCCAGTACGTGGTGAAGTCGAGCATCGGCCATATCCGTGACCTGCCCACCAGCGGCTCGGCCAGTACCGCCAAGGAGCCTGCCAAGCGGGCCAAGGGCACGGCCGAGGGGCCGGCGCTGTCGCCCAAGGAGAAGGCCAAGCGCCAGCTGTTCGCGCGCATGGGGGTCGATCCCGAGCACGGCTGGAAAGCCCATTACGAGATCCTGCCGGGCAAGGAGAAGGTGGTCGACGAGCTGCGCCGCCTGGCCCGGGAGGCCGACACCATCTACCTTGCCACCGACCTGGACCGCGAGGGGGAGGCCATCGCCTGGCACCTGCGCGAATCCATCGGCGGCGACGAGGAGCGCTACAAGCGCGTGGTGTTCAACGAGATCACCAAGAAGGCGATCCAGGAAGCCTTCGCCCAGCCGGGCGAGCTGGACATCAACCGGGTCAATGCGCAGCAGGCACGGCGCTTTCTCGACCGGGTGGTCGGCTACATGGTTTCGCCGCTGCTCTGGCAGAAGATCGCCCGCGGCCTGTCCGCCGGCCGCGTGCAGTCGGTGGCGGTGAAGCTGATCGTCGAGCGCGAGCGGGAGATCCGCGCCTTCATCCCGGAGGAGTTCTGGGAGGTCCATGCCGACCTGGGTACCGCCCGTGGCGACAAGGTGCGCTTCGAGGTGGCCAGGGAGAAGGGCGAAGCCTTCCGCCCGCTCAACGAGGCCCAGGCCATGGCCGCGCTGGAGAAGCTCAAGGCCTCCAGCTACAGGATCGTCAAGCGCGAGGACAAGCCGACCCGCAGCAAGCCCTCGGCGCCCTTCATCACCTCGACCCTGCAGCAGGCGGCGAGCAACCGCCTCGGCTTCTCGGTGAAGAAGACCATGATGATGGCCCAACGCCTGTACGAGGCCGGCTACATCACCTACATGCGGACCGACTCCACCAACCTTTCGGCCGACGCCCTGACCATGGCGCGCGGCTTCATCGAGGGCGAGTTCGGCGCGAAATACCTGCCGGCCCAGCCCAATGTCTACACCAGCAAGGAGGGCGCCCAGGAGGCCCACGAGGCGATCCGCCCCTCCGACGTCAACCTGCGGCCGAACCAGCTGTCGGGCATGGAGCGCGACGCCGAGCGGCTCTACGAGCTGATCTGGCGCCAGTTCGTCGCCTGCCAGATGCCGCCGGCCGAATACCTGTCGACCAACGTCAGCGTCCAGGCCGGCGATTTCGAGCTGCGCGCCAAGGGCCGCATCCTCAAGTTCGACGGCTACACCCGCGTGCTGCCACAGCAGGCCAAGCCCGGCGAGGATGACGTGCTGCCGGACATGGCCGAGGGCGAGGGCCTCGATCTGCTCGGGCTCGACCCCAGCCAGCACTTCACCAAGCCCCCGGCGCGCTTTAGCGAGGCCAGCCTGGTCAAGGAAATGGAAAAGCGCGGGATCGGCCGGCCGTCCACCTACGCGGCGATCATCTCGACCATCCAGGAGCGCGGCTACGTAACCCTGCAGAATCGCCGCTTCCATTCCGAGAAGATGGGCGAGATCGTCACCGAGCGGCTCGGCGAGAGCTTCGCCAACCTGATGGACTACGGCTTCACCGCCAGCATGGAGGAGCACCTGGACGACATCGCCCAGGGCGAGCGCGACTGGAAGAACCTGCTCGACGAGTTCTATGGCGATTTCAGGAAGAAGCTGGAGCTCGCCGAGTCCAGCGAGGCGGGCATGCGTGCCAACCAGCCGACCCTGACCGACATCCCCTGTCGCGAATGCGGCCGCCCGATGATGATCCGCACCGCCTCGACCGGCGTGTTCCTCGGTTGCTCGGGCTACAGCCTGCCGCCCAAGGAGCGCTGCAAGGCGACCATCAACCTGATCCCGGGCGACGAGATCGCCGCGGACGACGAGGGCGAGTCCGAGTCGCTGCTGCTGCGCCACAAGCGCCGCTGCCCGAAGTGCGGCACGGCGATGGACGCCTATCTGCTCGACGAACAGCATAAGCTGCACATCTGCGGCAACAACCCGGACTGCTCCGGCTACGAGATCGAGGAAGGCCAGTACCGCATCAAGGGCTACGAGGGACCCAGCCTGGAGTGCGACAAGTGCGGCAGCGAGATGCAGCTCAAGACCGGCCGTTTCGGCAAGTTCTTCGGCTGCACCAATGCCGCCTGCAAGAACACCCGCAAGCTGCTGAAGAGCGGCGAGCCGGCGCCGCCGAAGATGGATGCGGTGAAGATGCCGGAGCTGCGCTGCGAGAAGGTCGACGACGTCTATGTGCTGCGCGATGGCGCCTCCGGTCTGTTCCTCGCCGCCAGCCAGTTCCCGAAGAACCGCGAGACCCGTGCGCCGCTGGTCCTGGAGCTGCTTCCGCACCGTGACGAGATCGATCCGAAGTACCACTTCCTGCTGGAGGCCCCGCCCCGGGATCCGGAAGGCCGCCCGGCGGTGATCCGTTTCAGCCGCAAGACCAAGGAGCAGTACGTGCAGAGCGAGATCGAAGGCAAGCCCAGCGGCTGGCGCGCCTTCTATCAGGACGGCCGCTGGGTGGTCGAGGACAAGCGCTGATCCTTGCTATCTGCCGTGCTTTCCCGGCGGATGGGCTCTTGCCGTCGGGGGCAGCAGGTGCGGTTCGCACCGCGGGTCCATAATTGATTGCACTTTGACCCGTTATCCAGTGGCTGTCTCGAATCGGAGGGCGCCTGCATGGCCCACGAACTTTATACACGCACCAATCAGAAACTCTATTTCGCCGGCCTGGCGCTGGCCTCGCTGCGCCAGGCGGAGGAAAGCCGGGCGCTGAATGCCCAGGCGCAGGCCATGGCGGAGCGCGAGGCGGTGCTTTTTCACCTGTATGGTGCCCTGCTGGGGCTGTGCCATGAAATCGCTGGCTTCTATCGCCTGCCCGAGGCTGGCGCGCCGCAGGTCGAGCGCTTCCTGAACGCCGAGCTGCTGCGTGCGGCTCCCAGTCCGGAGCTGGCGGAGTTGGTGGAGCTGGCCAGCCAGCCGGAAACCTGGCTGGCCGAACTGCTGGGCCAATACGCCCGGCTGTTCCAGCCACCGCAGGCGCCGAAAAAGGCCAAGGTCGATCCACGACTGCCATTGATCGATGCGGTGAGCCTGGACGAGGAGGAGGCGACGCCGGCTCTGGACGCCGCACAGCTGGAGCAGTGGCGACAGTCGCTCAAGGAGCTGGCTCTGCGCTTTCGCGAGTCCCTGACCGAGTGCTGACGCGGCAGGGGAGGGGAAGCCATCCAGGGATGCCCAGGATCGACTGTTACATTACAATGTCCAGCCTTTTCCATGAGCAGAGCCCTATGCCTACGTCCTTTCTCGAAATTGTCGAACTGCCCGATGGGCGCATCGCCTTGCGTCGTGCCGATGACGAGGAAGAACTGGTCATCCTCGACTTTTCCGAAAGCGCGAAGAACTTTCTGCAGGGGCACCACATCGAGGTGGCCAAGGCCATGCTGAACGTGGGCGTGCAGCTGGCCGGACGTCTGGCCGAGGGCGACTTCGAAAGCGACGAGCTGCCGCGGGTGCTGCACTGAGACCGAATGCGCCCGTGAGCGCGGGCGATCGTGCGGCCGACTCCTTTTCGCCGCCTGCTGGTAGGCCTCAGCCCAGGCGGATGTTCAGGCTATGGGCTCGGCCGATCCGTGCAGCCTGACGCAGCCGATGCCTGATCGGCCGGCTCACCTGGCTCAGCCAACTGACCACCGTATGACTGCGCCCCAGGCGCAGGACTTCGCACGCCAGCTCGCTCGGCTCCTGCTCTCTTGAGGGGTGCAGCAGAAGAATCCGCTCGCGATTCAGGCCTGCCTCGCGCAGCCAGCCATGGCTCAGGTTGGCAGGGGGGGCTACCAGGGTCAGCCAGCGTCCGTCGTTGCCTTGGCTCAGCTCGCGCAGCATGGGGGCGAGCAGGAACAGGCATTGACCGGCATCGCCACGCAGGCTGAGTTCACTGAAGGGTTCCGTTTGTCTGGCCGGAGGCGATCCTGGCGTTTCCTCCCCATCGCGGCAGGACGGCCGGACCAGAGCCGCTTCGAACGACATCAACTGCGAATTCGGCGGCTGCGGGAGCTGCATGGTTCCTCCTAGCGGCGTATCACGCCGACACTCAATCCTTCGATGGTCAGATCCTGCTCGTTCAGGTCGATTTCGAGCGGGGCGAATTCAGGGTTCTCGGCGATCAGCCAGACCTTGTCCCCTTCGCGCTTGAAGCGCTTGACCGTGACCTCGTCGTTGAGGCGCGCCACCACGATCTGGCCGTTGCGTGCCTCGCGGCAGGTGTGCACGGCCAGCAGGTCGCCGTCGTAGATGCCGACATCCTTCATGCTCATGCCCTGCACCCGCAGCAGGTAGTCGGCGCGGGGATGGAAGAAGTCCGGATTGATCTGACAGGTTTCCTCGATGTGCTGCTGGGCGAGGATCGGTGCACCGGCCGCGACCCGGCCGACGACGGGCAGACTGGCCGGTTCGCTGTCGACTTCGCTGCCGGGAATGCGGATGCCGCGGGAGGCGCCCGGGGTCATTTCGATCGCGCCCTTGCGGGCCATCGCCTTGAGATGCTCTTCCGCCGCGTTGGGCGACTTGAAGCCGAGTTCCCTGGCGATTTCGGCCCGGGTCGGCGGATAGCCGTTCTCCTCCAGGCAGCGCTTGATGAAGGCGAGAATTTCGACTTGGCGAGGCGTCAGTTTGTACATGGAGGCTGCTCTGTCTTTTTATCCAGTCACTGGGATTATATACAGTGTCGTTTGACTGGCAACCTCTCGATTCAGGTTATGTGAAAACTGCTGCGCTCGACCATGCCGCATTGAAGTCGGGTCGGGTGCGGCGTCCCCGAGTGCTCATTTACAGTACGTGAACTGCGCTTCTTCGCCGGATCGACTCGCTGCGCCCGCCCTGCGGGCCGGCCTCCGGCTGTTACTCCGCCTCGCTGCGTTGCACCTTGCCGGGCCTTCGCTCGCCATGTTTTCACAGGGTCCGGATTGAGGCTTTGGCACTCCCGGCGCAGTCCGGTGCTCGAATTGAAATACAATGGCGGCTACAAACGACAGGGTCGTCACCCGGCGGAGGACGCATGCCCCACTCGGAAACAGTCGAGCGCATCCTGGAGGCTGCCGAGCTGCTGTTCGCGCAAAGGGGATTCGCCGAAACCTCGCTGCGGCTGATCACCAGCAGAGCTGATGTCAATCTGGCGGCGGTGAACTACCACTTCGGCTCGAAGAGTGCGCTCATCGAGGCGGTCTTCTCCCGGGTGCTCGGTCCCTTCTGTGCCGGTCTGGAGCGTGAGCTGGATCGCCGTCAGTCTGTAGGCATGAGCCTCGAGGAGCTTCTGGAGGTCACTATCGCACAGGTGCAGGCAGCGCGCCCGCGCAGCGGCATGGCCATCTTCATGCGTCTGCTCGGCCTGGCCCTGGGCCAGGGGCAGGAGCACCTGCGGCGCTATCTCGAGGACACCTACGGCAAGCTCTTCCGGCGCTACCTGCTGCTGCTGGAGGAGGCGGTGCCGGGGATTCCGCCGCTGGAGCTGTTCTGGCGCACCCATTTCATGCTCGGCGCAGCCACCTTCAGCCTATCGGGTATCGATACGCTGTGTGCTTCCGCCTCGGAGCGCTTTGAGGTGCAGACCTCCAGCGAGCAGGCATTGCGCCTGCTGGTGCCCTTTCTCGCCGCCGGCATGCGCGCCGGAAGTGCCATCGAGGATCCGCAATTGGTCAATGCCCGGCCCAGGCCGCGTGGCAAGGCGGTGCAGTCCTCCAGGAGCGCGGCTCGTCCCGTTCCGCCCGAGGCGGACGAGTAGCGGGGCGGTGGGCGGCAACGTCCCGATCGGCTAAGCTAGCGGCCCATGCGATTTCTCGATCTTCTTCATGTTTCCCTGGCGGATCAGGCGCTGTACGGTTTTGCCGACGGCCGCCTGCTCCTGCGCCTGGCGGTTTCCACCGCCCTCAACGGCCCCGGCGAGCAGTCCGGTTCCGGATGCACGCCGCGCGGACTGCATCAGGTGCGCGCCAGGATCGGCGAGGGGCTGCCGGCGGGAGCCGTGCTGCGCGGGCGGCGCTGGACCGGCGAAGTCTGGACGCCGGAGCTGCACGAAGCCTTTCCCGGCCGCGACTGGATCCTCACCCGGATCCTCTGGCTGAGCGGCTGCGAAATCGGGCGCAACCGGCTCGACGCGGTCGACACCTTCCGTCGCTACATCTATCTCCACGGCACGCCGGACAGCGAACCCATGGGAGTGCCGCGCTCCCACGGCTGTGTGCGCCTGCGCAATGCCGATCTGCTGGAGCTCTACCCGCGCGTCCCCCTGCACTGTCGCGTGCGGATCGAAGAAGCGCCGTGCCCCGATTGGGCGGCGGCCGATCTCACTTAAGGATTTTTCATGCAAGGCTCTTTGATGCTGGACATCGCCGGCACCTGGCTGACCGCCGAGGATCGCCATGTGCTGCGTCAGCCCGAGGTGGGCGGTCTGATTCTGTTCGCCCGCAATATCGAGCACCCGACCCAGGTCCGTGAGCTTTGCGCGGCGATCCGTGCCGTGCGTCCCGATCTGCTGCTCGCCGTCGATCAGGAGGGCGGCCGCGTGCAGCGCCTGCGCCAGGGCTTCGTTCGCCTGCCGGCGATGGGGTCGCTGGCCGGCCATGAGGCGGCCGAGCGGCTGGCCGAGGAATGTGGCTGGCTGATGGCCAGCGAGGTGCTGGCGGCAGGACTGGACTTCAGTTTCGCGCCGGTGCTGGATCTCGATTACGGGCGCAGCACGGTGATCGGTTCGCGCGGCTTCGCCGGCGATCCGAAGATGGTCGTCCGTCTGGCCGGGGCCTTCGTCCGCGGCATGCACGTCGCCGGCATGGCCGCCACCGGCAAGCATTTCCCCGGACATGGCTGGGCGGAAGCCGATTCCCATGTGGCCATTCCCACCGACGAACGCAGCCTCGAGGCGATCCGCAGCCAGGACCTGCTGCCCTTCCAGAAGCTCGGCGGGCAGTTGGAGGCGGTGATGCCGGCGCACGTCATCTATCCGCAGGTGGATGCGCAGCCGGCCGGCTTCTCCCGCCGCTGGCTGCAGGACATCCTGCGCGGCGAGCTGGGCTTCGACGGGGTGGTGTTCAGCGACGACCTGTCGATGGCTGGCGCCCATGTGGCCGGCGATGCGGCGGAACGGATCGAGGCGGCGCTCGCCGCCGGCTGCGACATGGGGCTGGTGTGCAACGACCGGGCGGCGGCCGAACTGGCCCTGTCCGCCCTGCAGCGCCTCGGCGTGCGACCGGCGCCGCGCCTGGCGCGGATGCGCCGGCGGGCCCTCCCGGGGATCGACTACAAGCAGAACCCACGCTGGCTGCGCGCGCTCGAGAGTCTGCGCCAGGCCCGGCTGATCGATTGAGGAGATGAAATGACGGTCCATGCGATCATAGGCGGTACCGGTCTGACCCAGCTGGAAGGATTGAGCATCCATCAGTCCCTGGCGCTGGAGACGCCCTATGGCGCCCCTTCGGCGGACATCCTGCGCGGCGAGTACGCCGGCCGCGAGGTGCTGTTCCTGGCTCGCCATGGCCACCCGCACCGCATCCCGCCGCATCGGGTCAACTACCGGGCCAACCTCTGGGCGTTGCGCCAGGCCGGCGCCACGACGATCCTGGCGGTCAATGCCGTCGGTGGCATCCATGCGGCGATGGGCACCGGGCACTTCTGCGTGCCGCACCAGATCATCGACTACACCTTCGACCGGAGACACACCTACTTCGAGGACGATCTCGACACCGTCACCCATGTGGATTTCAGCCATCCCTACGACGAGCCCCTGCGCCAGCAGCTGGTCGCGGCCCTGGCCGCCGAAGGCTGTGCCTTCAGCGGGCATGGGGTCTATGGCTGCACCCAGGGGCCGCGTCTGGAGACTGCCGCCGAGATCGCCCGCCTGGAGCGGGACGGCTGCGACATCGTCGGCATGACCGGCATGCCTGAGGCGGTACTGGCCCGCGAGCTGGAGCTGCCCTACGCCTGTCTGGCGCTGGTGGTGAATCCGGCGGCGGGCAAGAGTGCCGCCCTGATCACCATGGACGATATCGAGCGTGCCCTGGGCGCGGGCATGGGCAAGGCCAGGGCTGTGCTCGGGCGTGTGCTGGCAGCCTGAGCCGCGTTCGAGGCCTGAAAGCGAAAGGGACCGCTGCGGCGGTCCTTTTTCGTTCTGCGCAGGTCAGCGCGGGGTGATCAGGATCAGCAGGCCCAGGTTGCCGTGATCGAGAAAGGTGAGCTGGCCGGGGGAAACGCGACCCGTCTGCTTCAGGCGTTCGCTGCCGGCGAGAAAGCCGGTGTTGTCGAAGCGATTGATCCAGAATTCCGCCGCGACGTCCATGTAACGGCCCTGGGTCAGGCTCAGCGTGCCTTCGATGGGGTAGTGGCCGTGACGCTCCTTGCCATCGCTCAGGGCCATCCGGCTCGGTGCGCCGCCCAACTGCTGCTGCCAGGCCTTGTGCAGCAGTACCTTGTAGCCTTCGGTTTTCGATAGCTTGGCCGCCTGTTCTTCCAGGGTCGGGGTCCGGCGATTCGTATCGTTCAGGGTTTGTGCGCCAGTGGCCCAGTTCTCCGCCGGCGGCTGGCCGGCGAGCAGCAGATCGCCGGGCTGGCGGAACAGGATCAATTCGATCTGATACAGCCCCTCGGCAAACGCAGCGGGAGCGAGCAGGGCGAACAGCAGGGGAAGCAGGCGTAGCGCACGCATGGGGGTCTGTCCTTAAGCGGATGGCGGAGTCAGGCGCTCGAGCAGCGCCTCGAGGGTGTTGAAGCGTTCTTCCGGGCGCTCCATGGGGATCTGGAACTTGAGCAGGGTGGCGCCTTCGAATTTGTAGCGGTTCGGCTGGCTCTGGATCAGCTTGATCAGCACCAGGGGATCGACGCAGGTATGGGCGGCGAACTCGATGCGCCCGCCCTGGGGGCCGGCATCGATCTTGGCGATACCGAGCTGCTCCGCCTGCAGCTTGAGCTGCGTCAGGCGCATCAGGTGCTTGGTCGGCTCGGGCAGCAGGCCGAAGCGGTCGATCATTTCCACCTGCAGCTCCTTGAGTTCTTCCGCGTCGGCCGCCGAGGCGATGCGCTTGTAGAGGATCAGGCGGGCGTGCACGTCCGGCAGGTAGTCTTCGGGGATCAGCGCCGGAATCCGCAGGTTGATGTCCGGGCCGCCGCCCAGCGGCTGCTCCAGGTTCGGCTGCTCGCCCTTGCGGATGGCCTTGACCGCGCGCTCGAGCATTTCCATGTAGAGGGTGAAGCCGACTGCCTGGATCTGCCCGCTCTGGCCTTCGCCGAGCAGCTCGCCGGCGCCGCGGATCTCCAGGTCGTGGGTGGCCAGGACGAAGCCGGCGCCGAGGTCCTGGGCGCCGGCGATGGCCTCCAGGCGCTTCTGCGCGTCCTCGGTCATCTGCTTGCGCGGCGGGGTAAGCAGGTAGGCGTAGGCCTGGTGGTGGCTGCGGCCGACCCGGCCGCGCAGCTGGTGCAGCTGGGCCAGGCCGAACTTGTCGGCGCGCTCGATGACGATGGTGTTGGCGCTGGGCACGTCGATGCCGGTTTCGATGATGGTCGAGGCCACCAGCACGTTGAAGCGCTTGTGGTAGAAGTCGCTCATCACCTGTTCGAGTTCGCGTTCGCGCATCTGCCCGTGGCCGATGGCGATGCGCGCCTCGGGCACCAGTTCGGCCAGCTCGCGGGCGCACTTGTCGATGGTCTTCACCTCGTTGTGCAGGTAGTAGACCTGCCCACCGCGCAGTAGCTCGCGCAGCAGTGCCTCGCGGATCAGCGTGTTCTGCTGCTCCATGACGAAGGTGCGCACCGACAGCCGGCGTGCCGGCGGAGTGGCGATGATCGACAGGTCGCGCATGCCGGCGACGGCCATGTTCAGGGTGCGCGGGATCGGCGTGGCGGTCAGGGTGAGGATGTCCACCTCGCTGCGCAGGGCCTTGAGCTGCTCCTTCTGGCGCACGCCGAAGCGGTGCTCCTCGTCGATGATGACCAGGCCCAGGTTCTTGAACTCGACGTCGTCCTGCAGAAGCTTGTGGGTGCCGATGACGATGTCGATCTTGCCCTCGGCCAGCGCGGCGATGGCGCCTTCGACATCCTTGGCCGACTTGAAACGGCTCATCACCTCGACCTTCACCGGCCAGTCGGCGAAGCGGTCACGGAAGCTGTTGTAGTGCTGCTGGGCGAGCAGGGTAGTAGGCACCAGCACGGCGGCCTGCCGGCCGCTGTGCACGGCGATGAAGGCGGCACGCATGGCCACCTCGGTCTTGCCGAAGCCGACGTCGCCGCAGACCAGGCGGTCCATCGGCCTGGGCGCCAGCATGTCGGCGCGCACCGCGTCGATGGCCGCCTGCTGGTCGGGGGTTTCTTCGAAGGGGAAGCTGGCGCTGAAGGCTGCGTAGTCGGCGGCCGGGTCCTTGAAGGCGAAGCCTGCGCGGGCGGCGCGGCGGGCATAGATGTCGAGCAGCTCGGCGGCGACGTCGCGGACCTGCTCGGCGGCCTTGCGCTTGGCCTTCTGCCATTGCTCCGAGCCCAGCCGGTGCAGCGGGGCGAGGGCGTCGTCGCTGCCGGTATAGCGGGCGATCAGGTGCAGGTTGGCCACCGGCACGTAGAGCTTGGCTTCCTCGGCATATTCGAGCATGAGGAACTCGGCGGCCTGGCCCTCGACCTCCAGGGTGACCAGGCCGCGATAGCGGCCGACGCCGTGGTCGATGTGCACCACCGGTGCGCCCTCTCGCAGTTCGGTGAGGTGCTTGATGACGTTGTCGCCGCCCTCGCGCACCTTTTCCCGGCGCCGGCGCTGCATGACCCGCTGGCCGAACAGCAGGCTCTCCGTGACCAGCGCCAGAGCGGGCTGCTCGAGCAGCAAGCCATCGTCCAGCGGGGCGATGGCGATGGCCAGGCGCTCCGCGCTGGCGAGAAAGCCCGGCCAGCCGTCGACGTTCTGCGGGCGCAGGTTCAGGCGTGCGAGCAGTTCCAGCAGCACCTCGCGGCGCCCGGCCGACTCAGCGGTGAACAGCACGCGGCCGGGAAACTCGCCGAGGAAGTCGGCCAGGGCCGCCAGTGGCTGGCTGGCCTTGGCATCCAAGGCCAGCGACGGCAGGTGGCGCGCGGGCAGGCGCTCGCGACCGACGCCGGGTTCGATCTCTTCGGCCGAGACGATCACCCGCGGCCGGTCCTTCAGCCGGGCGAAGCAGTCCTCCACCGGCAGGAACAGCTCGGCGGGCGGCAGCAGCGGGCGTTCCGGATCGAGGCGACGCTCCTCGTAGCGGTTGCGCACGTCGCTCCAGAAGTTCTCGGCGGCCTGTTCGATGCCGGGCAGGGAGAACACCTGGGTGGTGGACGGCAGGTAGTCGAAGAGGGTGGCGGTTTCCTCGAAGAACAGCGGCAGGTAGTACTCGATGCCGGCCGGGGTGATACCGCTGGCGAGGTCCTGATAGATCGGGCAGCGGCGAAAGTCGACGTCGAAGCGCTCGCGGAAGCGGGCGCGGAAGGTGGCGACCGCCTCCTTGCGCAGCGGGAATTCGCGGGCTGGCAGCAGGCGGATCGACTCGACCTTGTCGATCGAGCGCTGGGTCTCCGGGTCGAAGGTGCGCAGGGTCTCGATTTCGTCGTCGAACAGGTCGATGCGGTAGGGCCGCTCGCTGCCCATGGGAAAGAGGTCGATCAGTGCGCCGCGCACGGCGAATTCGCCGTGTTCGTAGACGGTCTCCACGCAGCGGTAGCCGGCCGCTTCCAGGCGCTGGCGCATCTGCTCCACATCGAGCCGCTGGCCGACGTCCAGCACCAGGCTGCTGCCCAGCAGGAAGGGCTTAGGCGCCAGGCGGTGCAGGGCGGTGGTGATCGGTACCACCAGCACGCCGTGGCTCAGTTCCGGCAGGCGGTAGAGGCTGGCGATGCGCTGCGAGACGATGTCCTGGTGGGGCGAGAAAAGGTCGTAGGGCAGGGTTTCCCAGTCCGGAAACTGCAGTACCGGGAGCCCGGGGGCAAAGAAGCGCAGTTCCTGTTCCAGGCGCTCGGCGCTCAGGCTGTCGGCGGTGAGAAGCAGGGTAAAGCGCTTGGCGGCGGCACTGGCGGCTTCGGCAATCGCCAGCGGGAGTGCCGTGCCCGGCAGGTTGCCCCAGTGTTGTTTGCCGGGGGCTGCCGGCAGGCTCGGAAGACGCAGTACGGACACGAAGAGGCGTGGCTCCGGGGAAAAATTGATATCCGGCCGATTGTAACTATCCGCGTGCTTTGCTGTCAGTGTTTCATCCGCTGTTGATTGCCGGCCTGTGCCGGCATGGTCATAATGTAGTCATTTTTATTAGCCCCTACACGTAAGAAGGTGTCGCCCGTGAATCAGAAGCCCGACCAGTGTCTTGGTGAATGGATTGACCGTGAAGCGCTCGCAGAGGCGATGATCCCGCTGATTGGCCAGCTCTACCGCAACAACAACGTGGTGACCTCGATCTTCGGCCGCAGCCTGATCAACCGCTCCGTCATCGCGATCCTCAAGGCCCATCGCTTCGCCCGCCATCGCCAGACCGACGAGGCCGAGCTCTCGGTGCACGAGACCTTCCCGATCCTCAAGGCGATGAGCGAGCTGAAGCTCGGTGCCGCCTCCGTCGACCTGGGCAAGATGGCCGCCAAGTACAAGGAAGGCGCCGCCGGTCGCTCCGTCGAGCAATTCGTTCGCGATGAGCTGGCCGAGGTCGTCGGCAAGCAGAACAGCATCCAGCACAAGGGCACCGACGTGGTGCTGTACGGCTTTGGCCGCATCGGTCGCCTGCTGGCGCGCATCCTGATCCAGAAGACCGGCGGCGGCGACGGCCTGCGCCTGCGCGCCATCGTCGTGCGCAAGGGCGCCGACAACGATCTGGCCAAGCGCGCCAGCCTACTGCGCCGCGACTCGGTGCACGGTCCGTTCGAAGGCACCATCACCGTGGACGAGGAAAGCAACACCATCCTTGCCAACGGCAACCTGATTCAGGTGATCTACTCCAACGATCCGACTTCCGTCGACTACACCAAATACGGCATTCAGGACGCCATCGTAGTGGACAATACCGGCAAGTGGCGCGATGCCGAAGGCCTCGGCCAGCACCTGAAGTGCCCGGGCGCCGCCCGCGTGGTTCTGACCGCTCCGGGCAAGGGGGCGCTGAAGAACATCGTGCATGGCATCAACCATCGCGACATCACCGACGAGGACAAGATCATCTCCGCGGCTTCCTGCACCACCAACGCCATCGTGCCGGTGCTGAAGGCGGTGAACGACAAGTTCGGCATCATCAATGGTCACGTGGAGACCGTGCATTCCTACACCAACGACCAGAACCTGATCGACAACTTCCACAAGGGCAGCCGTCGTGGCCGTAGCGCTCCGCTGAACATGGTGATCACCGAGACCGGTGCGGCCACTGCCGCGGCCAAGGCTCTGCCGGAGCTGAAAGGCAAGCTGACCGGCAACGCGATCCGCGTGCCGACGCCGAACGTCTCCATGGCAATCCTCAACCTGAACCTGGAGAAATCCACCAGCCGCGACGAGATCAACGAATATCTGCGTCAGGTGGCCATGTTCTCCGATCTGCACAAGCAGATCGATTTCGTCAACTCGTCCGAGGTCGTGTCCACCGATTTCGTCGGCTCTCGCCATGCGGGCGTGGTGGATGCGGAAGCCACCATCTGCAACGACAACCGTGTCGTGCTCTATGTCTGGTACGACAACGAGTTCGGCTACAGCTGCCAGGTTGTGCGCGTGCTGGAGGACATGGCCGGAGTCAATCCGCCTGCCTTCCCCTGCTGATTTTCGCCTCGATCGCAGAACGGGAGCCTTCGGCTCCCGTTTTTGTTTTTTATGCATCCTGTTTTTCCATCTGCTCTGCATCCGCGGAAAGGCATAAGCAGGAAAAATTTCCTTTCAAGAAAATGTAAAAGAAACAAGTCCTTGGGTGGCCATCATCCAAGGGCGTCCTTATAATCGGGCGGATTTTTTGCCGGGATTCGGAAGCTGTGCAGCGTTGGAGCATGCGGTCCGCCGTTGATTGTTCCCCCGTTGGCGTTCTTTTGAGTCTTGTATTGTTCTTGAAATCAATGGGTTAGGTCTTAAACCTATGTTCAGAATCAAACAGGGGCTCGATTTGCCCATAACAGGTGAGCCGACGCAGCGCATAGAAGCTGCGAGACCGGTTCACAGTGTGGCCGTGATAGGCTTCGACTATCACGGCATGAAGCCAACCATGAATGTCCAGGTCGGTGATCGGGTCAAGCTTGGCCAGGTCCTGTTCAGCGACAAGAAGACGCCGGGGGTGCAATACACAGCGCCAGGGGCCGGGGTCGTCAGCGCCATCCACCGGGGTGCACAGCGTGTCCTCCAGTCGGTGGTCATCGACCTGGAAGGCGACGAGGAGGAGACCTTCGCCCAGTATCCGCAGGAGCAGCTGGAGAGCTTGAGTGGCGAGCAGGTGCGTGAGAACCTGCTGCGCTCCGGTCTATGGACCGCGTTGCGTACCCGGCCGTTCAGTCGCGTGCCGGCGGTCGACTCGACGCCCAGCTCGATCTTCGTCACCGCCATCGACACCAATCCGCTGGCGGCGAATCCGGCTGTGATCATCGCCGAGCAGGCGGCGGACTTCGAGAGCGGTCTCAAGGTGCTCGGCAATCTGGCCAAGGTCTACCTGTGCAAGGCCGATCGCACTGCCTTGCCTGGCGAGCAACTGACCAAGGTTCAGGCCGAGTCCTTCGCCGGTCCGCATCCGGCCGGTCTGGCGGGGACCCATATCCATTTCCTCGATCCGGTCAGTGCCAGCAAGTGTGTCTGGACCATCAATTACCAGGATGTGATCGCCGTCGGCAAGCTGTTCACCAGCGGTCGTCTGTGGGTCGAGCGTGTCGTTGCCCTGGGCGGCCCCGTGGTCGAGCGCCCGCGTCTGCTGCGTACCCGGCTGGGTGCCAATCTCGATGAGCTGACCGCCGGCGAGCTGCAGCCCGGCTACAACCGCGTGGTGTCCGGCTCGTTGCTGGGTGGCCGCAGTGCCCACGGCGCCTTTGCCTATCTCGGCCGTTATCACCTGCAGGTGTCCTGCCTTAAAGAGGGCGACGAGCGAGAGATGCTGCACTACCTGCGTGCCGGTACGGACAAGCATTCGGTGCTCAACGTGTTCGTCTCCAAGCTGATGGAGGAAAAGCGTTTCGCTTTTTCCACCACCACCAACGGCAGCCCGCGCGCCATGGTGCCGGTCGGCAACTACGAGGCGGTGATGCCGCTGGATATCCTGCCGACGCAGCTGCTGCGCAGCCTGATCGTTGGCGATACCGAGATGGCGCAAAAGCTCGGTGCGCTGGAGCTGGATGAAGAGGACCTGGCTCTGTGCAGTTATGTCTGTGCCGGCAAGTACGAGTACGGCCCGATTCTCCGGGACAACCTCACCCGCATCGAGAAGGAGGGTTGATTGATGGGAATCCGAGCGTTTCTCGACAAGATCGAGCACAACTTCGAAAAGGGCGGCAAGCTGGAGAAGTGGTACGCCCTGTATGAGGCGGTCGACACCTTTCTCTATCGTCCGGGCAGCGTGACCAAGACCACCGCCCACGTGCGCGATGGCATCGACCTCAAGCGGATGATGATCCTGGTCTGGCTCTGCACCTTCCCGGCGATGTTCTTCGGCATGTGGAACACCGGCTACCAAGCCAACCTGATTTTCGCCAAGAGCCCCGAGCTGCTGGCGGCCCAGGACGGTTGGCGCTTTGCCCTAACCGGGGCCCTGGCCGGATTCGATCCGAACAGCCTGTGGGACTGCTTCGTCCAGGGGGCGGCCTACTTCCTGCCGATCTATGCGGTGACCTTCATCGTCGGCGGCTTCTGGGAAGTGGTGTTCGCCTCGGTGCGCAAGCATGAGGTCAACGAGGGCTTTTTCGTCACCTCCGTGCTGTTCTCCCTGATCCTGCCGCCGAGCATCCCCCTCTGGCAGGTGGCGCTGGGCATCAGCTTCGGCGTGGTGATCGGCAAGGAAGTATTCGGCGGTACCGGCAAGAACTTCCTCAATCCGGCACTGGTCGGTCGCGCCTTTCTGTTCTTCGCCTATCCGGCCCAGATGTCCGGTGACGGCGTATGGACCGCGGTCGACGGCTATTCCGGCGCCACCGCCCTGAGCCTGGCGGCTGCCGGGGGCATCGATGGCGTGGTTGCCACTGGCGCCAGCTGGATGGATGCGTTCATCGGCACCGTACACGGCTCCATCGGCGAGACCAGCACCCTGGCGATCCTCATCGGCGGCGGTGTACTGCTGCTGACCAGGATCGCATCCTGGCGCATCGTCTCCGGCGTGCTGGTCGGCATGATTGCCTTGAGCACCCTGTTCAACCTGATCGGTTCCGATACCAATCCGATGTTCGCCATGCCCTGGTACTGGCATCTGGTCGTCGGCGGCTTCGCCTTCGGCATGATGTTCATGGCTACCGACCCGGTTTCGGCCTCCATGACCAATACCGGCAAGTGGGTGTTCGGCATCCTCATCGGGGTGATGGTCGTGCTGATCCGCGTGGTCAACCCGGCATTCCCCGAGGGCATGATGCTGGCCATCCTGTTCGGCAACCTGTGTGCACCGCTGATCGACCACTTTGTCGTTCAGGCCAACATCAAGCGGAGGCTGGCACGCAATGTCTAATCAGAAAGAATCCACCGCTCGCACGCTGACGGTGGCCCTGGCGGTCTGCCTGGTGTGCTCGGTGTTCGTCGCCGGCGCAGCTGTGGCACTGAAGCCCACCCAGGTCGAGAATCGTCAGCTGGACAAGCAGCGTAGCATCCTGGCCATCGCCGGGCTGGGCGATGCGGACATGTCCGGCAAGCAGGTCAAGGCGCTGTACAAGGAGCGCATCGTCGCCAAGGTCGTCGACCTGGAGACCGGCACCTTCACCGACGCGCATGACGCAAGCACTTTCGATCCGCTCAAGGCGGCCAAGGATCCCAAGCTGTCCGATACCCTGCCGGGCGACGAGGACATCGCCTCGATCAAGCGCCGCGAGCGTTTTGCCACCGTCTATCTGGTGGAGAAGGACGGCCAGTTGGACACCCTGATCCTGCCGGTGCGCGGCTACGGCCTGTGGTCGACCCTGTACGGCTTCATGGCGCTCAAGGGTGACCTGAACACCGTGGTCGGCATGGGCTTCTACCAGCACGCCGAGACCCCCGGTCTGGGCGGCGAAGTGGACAACCCGAAATGGAAGGGCCTGTGGCCGGGCAAGACCCTGTTCGACGAGGAAGGTACTCTGGCCGTGGATATCGTCAAGGGTGGCGTCGATCCGCAAAGCCCGAAGGCGATCCATCAGGTGGACAGCCTGGCTGGCGCAACCCTGACCAGCAACGGCGTCGAGAACCTGCTGCGCTTCTGGCTCGGCCAGAGGGGCTTCGGTCCGTTTATCGCTAACCTGCGCAATGGGGGGGCCTGAGCATGGCGCAACCGACCATCAAGGAAGTCCTGTTAAATCCGGTCTTCAACAACAACCCCATCGGCCTGCAGATCCTCGGCATCTGCTCGGCCCTGGCGGTCACCTCCAACCTGAAGACCGCGCTGGTGATGTCGATCGCCCTGACTCTGGTGACCGGCTTCTCCAACCTCTTTATCTCGTTGATCCGCAGCCAGATCCCCAGTTCGATCCGCATGATCGTGCAGATGGTGATCATCGCCTCGCTGGTGATCGTGGTCGATCAGTTGCTCAAGGCCTTCGCCTACGGGCTGTCCAAGCAACTCTCGGTGTTCGTCGGCCTGATCATCACCAACTGCATCGTGATGGGCCGTGCCGAGGCCTTCGCCATGCAGAATCCGCCGCTGCTGTCGTTCTTCGATGGCATCGGCAACGGTCTCGGCTACAGCACCATGCTGATCGTGCTGGGCACCATCCGCGAACTGTTCGGCGCCGGCAAGCTGCTCGGCTTCACCATCCTGCCGGCAATCAAGGACGGTGGCTGGTATCTGCCCAACGGCCTGCTGCTGCTGCCGCCCTCGGCATTCTTCCTCATCGGCCTGATCATCTGGGGCCTGCGTAGCTGGAAGAAAGGTCAGGTCGAGAAGCCGGCCTACCGTCTGGCCCCGCAGGTCTCGAACAAGGAGGCTTACTAATGGAGCATTACATCAGCCTGTTCGTGAAGGCCGTGTTCGTGGAGAACATGGCACTGGCCTTCTTCCTCGGCATGTGCACCTTCATCGCCATCTCCAAGAAGGTGGAAACCGCCATCGGCCTCGGCATCGCGGTCGTGGTGGTGCAGGCCATCACGGTGCCGGCCAACAACCTGATCTTCACCTATCTGCTGAAGGACGGGGCGCTGGCCTGGGCCGGTCTGCCGGAAGTCGATCTCAGCTTCCTCGGCCTGCTCAGCTACATCGGCGTGATCGCGGCCATCGTGCAGATCCTCGAGATGCTCCTGGACAAGTACGTGCCCTCGCTCTACAACGCGCTGGGCGTGTTCCTGCCGTTGATCACCGTGAACTGCGCCATCATGGGCGGCACCCTGTTCATGGTCGAGCGCGATTACAGCCTCTCGGAAAGCGTGGTCTACGGGGTCGGTTCGGGCTTCTCCTGGGCTCTGGCGATCGCCTTGCTCGCCGGTATCCGCGAGAAGCTGAAATACAGCGATGTGCCCGAAGGGCTGCAGGGACTGGGGATCACTTTCATCACCATTGGCCTGATGTCCCTGGGCTTCATGTCTTTTTCCGGCGTTCAGCTGTAAGGACGGGATGAGCAGATGAGTTACGAAATATTCCTCGCCATCGGCATGTTCACCGCCATCGTGCTGGCGCTGGTGGTGGTCATTCTTGCCGCCCGCGCCAAGCTGGTGTCCAGCGGCGACGTGAACATCGAGATCAACGGCGAGCGCACCATTACCGTGCCGGCCGGCGGCAAGCTGCTGCAGACCCTGGCGTCCAACAACATCTTCCTGTCTTCCGCCTGCGGTGGCGGTGGCACCTGCGCGCAGTGCAAGTGCGTGGTCGAGTCTGGTGGCGGCGAGATGCTGCCCACCGAGGAGTCGCACTTCACCCGCCGCCAGGCCAAGGAAGGCTGGCGCCTGTCCTGCCAGACCCCGGTCAAGCAGGACATGAAGATCGAAGTGCCGGAAGAAGTCTTCGGCGTGAAGAAGTGGGAATGCACGGTGGAGTCCAACCCCAACGTGGCCACCTTCATCAAGGAATTGACCCTGCGCCTGCCGGAAGGCGAGAGCGTGGACTTCCGCGCGGGCGGCTACGTCCAGCTGGAGTGCCCGCCGCACGTGGTCCACTACAAGGACTTCGACATCCAGGAGGAGTACCGCGGCGACTGGGACAAGTTCAACATGTGGCGCTTCGTCTCCAAGGTGGACGAGACGACGATCCGCGCCTATTCCATGGCGAACTACCCGGAAGAGAAGGGCATCGTCAAGTTCAACATCCGCATCGCCTCGCCGCCGCCGAACCGCGACGACATCCCGCCGGGCAAGATGTCTTCCTTCGTGTTCAATCTGAAGCCGGGCGACAAGGTCACGGTGTACGGTCCCTTCGGCGAATTCTTCGCCAAGGATACCGACAACGAGATGGTGTTCATCGGCGGTGGCGCCGGCATGGCGCCGATGCGCTCGCACATCTTCGACCAGCTCAAGCGCCTGAAATCCAAGCGCAAGATGAGCTTCTGGTACGGCGCGCGCTCCATGCGCGAGGCTTTCTACGTCGAAGAGTACGACCAGCTGCAGGCGGAGAATCCGAATTTCCAGTGGCACCTGGCGCTGTCCGATCCGCAGCCCGAGGACAACTGGACCGGCCTGACCGGCTTCATCCACAACGTGCTCTACGAGAACTACCTGAAGGACCATCCGGCTCCGGAGGACTGCGAGTTCTACATGTGTGGTCCGCCGATGATGAACGCGGCGGTCATCAAGATGCTGCTTGATCTGGGCGTCGAACGGGAAAACATCCTGCTTGACGACTTCGGCGGCTAGTGTGGTTGCTGCAATACTGAAGCCCGCCATCGTGGTCGCCTTGGCGGCCACGATGGCGGGCTGCATGTTTTCTGAGCAGGTGGAAAGCTTTGCCGGCCCGACCATGGGCAGCACCTATTCGGTGAAGTACGTCCAGCGCCGGGGCATGCCTGCCCGGGAGGAGCTGCAGCGCGAAGCTGAGTCGATCCTGGTGGCGCTCGACCGGCAGCTTTCCACCTACCGTACCGATTCGGATATCGAACGCTTCAACACCCTTCCCGCCGGCAGTTGTGCGCCGATGCCTGACGAGGTGCGTGCGCTGGTATCCGCTGGCGAGCGCCTGTCCGTGGAGAGCGAGGGGGCGCTGGATCTGACCGTCGGTCCTCTGTTGGACCTCTGGGGCTTCGGCCCGCACGGTCACGGCGAACAGGTGCCGGATGCCGAGGCGATCGCGGCGGCACGCCAGCGTGTGGGATATCGGCATCTGCGCATCGATGGCGATCGACTGTGCAAGGACGCCCCGGTGCAGGTGGATTTCAACAGCATCGCGGCCGGCCATGCGGTCGACCGGGTCGCTGCCCGTCTTGAGGCGCTGGGCGTGGACAGCTACCTGGTGGAGATTACCGGCGAGCTCAAGGCCCGGGGACGCAAGCCCGACGGCACGCCCTGGCGGATCGCCATTGAGGCGCCACACGACCACGAGCGGGTCGCACAGAAGATCATCGCCCTTGACGGCTATGCGGTTTCCACCTCGGGCGACTACCGCAATTTCTTCGAGCAGGACGGCAAGCGCTATTCCCATACGGTGGACCCCAAGCGCGGCGCACCGGTCGTGCACCGACTGGCCGCAGTGACGGTCGTGGACCCTTCGGCCCTCAGGGCGGATGGTCTGTCCACCATATTGATGGTGCTCGGCGACGAGCGCGGCCTGGCCTTTGCGGAGCGGCAGGATATCGCCGCCTTTCTGGTGATCCGCGAGGGGCAGGCGTTCATCACCAAGAGCACGGCAGCCTTCGAGCGGCTGTTCGGTACAGGAGACAAGCAATGACCTGGGTACTGGTTTTTCTCGTCATGGTGCTGGTGGTGCTGGGCATGTCCATCGGCGTGATCATGGGCCGCAAGCCGATTGCCGGCTCCTGCGGCGGCATCGCCAATCTGGGGATCGAAAAGGACGAGTGTCCCATCTGTGGAGGCGATCAGGACAAGTGCGAGGAAGCGAATGCCGGGGGCGACAAGGCGGCCAGGCCCAGCCTCGCCTATGACGCCAACAGGGATTAACCGCTCTAGGATGGGCTTAAGATACTCAAAAGACCTATAGCGACGGGATCGGTGTTGAAGTATTCAGTCAGGTTCCTAGCGAATTCGTCAACCGCATCGGGGGCGCCCCGCTGCGTTTTCAGGAGTAAGTATGGCTGTATATAACTACGATGTGGTGGTAATCGGCACAGGCCCTGCTGGCGAAGGGGCAGCGATGAATGCCGTGAAGGCCGGGCGCAAGGTGGCGGTTGTGGATGATCGCCCCCAGGTCGGCGGCAACTGCACCCACCTCGGAACCATTCCCTCCAAGGCACTGCGCCACTCGGTGCGGCAGATCATGCAGTACAACAACAACCCGCTGTTCCGCCAGATCGGCGAGCCGCGCTGGTTTTCCTTTGCCGATGTCCTGAAGAGCGCCGAGCAGGTCATCGCCAAGCAGGTTTCCTCGCGGACCGGCTACTACGCGCGCAACCGCATCGATACCTTCTTCGGGACCGCGAGCTTCTGCGACGAGCACACCATCGAGGTCGTCCACCTCAACGGCATGGTGGAGAAGCTGGTGGCCAAGCAATTCGTCATCGCCACCGGCTCGCGTCCCTATCGTCCGGCCGATGTCGATTTCAGCCATCCACGCATCTACGACAGCGACACCATCCTCAGCCTCGGTCACACGCCGCGCCGGCTGATCATCTACGGAGCAGGGGTCATCGGCTGCGAGTACGCCTCCATCTTCAGTGGCCTGGGCGTGCTGGTCGATCTCATCGACAACCGCGACCAGTTGCTCAGTTTCCTCGATGACGAAATCTCCGACTCGCTCAGCTACCACCTGCGCAACAACAACGTGCTGATCCGTCACAACGAGGAGTACGAGCGCGTCGAAGGCCTGGACAACGGGGTGATCCTGCACCTCAAGTCCGGCAAGAAGATCAAGGCCGACGCCTTCCTGTGGAGTAACGGCCGCACCGGCAATACCGACAAGCTGGGCCTGGAAAACATCGGTCTCAAGGCCAACAGTCGCGGCCAGATTCAGGTCGACGAGCATTACCGCACCGAAGTCGGCAACATCTATGCAGCCGGCGATGTGATCGGCTGGCCAAGCCTGGCCAGTGCCGCCTATGACCAGGGCCGTTCGGCCGCAGGCAGCATCACCGAGAACGACAGCTGGCGTTTCGTTGACGACGTGCCGACCGGGATCTACACCATTCCGGAGATCAGTTCGGTCGGCAAGACCGAACGCGAGCTGACCCAGGCGAAAGTTCCCTACGAAGTCGGCAAGGCCTTCTTCAAGAGCATGGCCCGGGCGCAGATCGCCGTCGAGAAGGCTGGCATGCTGAAGATCCTCTTCCACCGCGAGACCCTGGAAATCCTCGGCGTGCACTGCTTTGGCTATCAGGCCTCGGAAATCGTCCACATCGGCCAGGCGATCATGAACCAGAAGGGCGAGGCGAATACCCTCAAGTACTTCATCAACACCACCTTCAACTACCCGACCATGGCCGAAGCCTACCGAGTGGCGGCGTACGACGGGCTCAACCGGCTTTTTTGAGAGGCTCCGACCGGTGGCCTGAGCCGGTCGGAGGGGGCGACTTCAGCCTTTCCCAAGGGTGGCAATGGCCAAACCGGGAAAGTCTGTGATCAGGCTGTCCACTCCGAAATCGGCGAGCCGGCGCATCAGCGCCGGTTCGTTCACCGTCCATACCGATACTTGCAGACCCATCTGTCGGGCCTTTTTCAAGCGTTCCGGGGTGCACAGTGTCCAGTTCAGGGCGAGCAGCTCGCAGCCGTGGTTGCTGGCGACTTTCACCGGGTCGAGCCAGGCGTATTCGGCGACCAGGCCGCGCGACAAGCCAGGCGTCAGCCGCCGCAGGGCGCGCAGGACTTCCCGTGAACTCGAGGTCACGGTGATCCGGTCGAGCAGTCCATGGCGCTCCACCAACTCTTGGATGGCCAGCACGGTGCGAGCCGCGCGTACTCGCGAAGCGCTCTTCACCTCCAGCTGCCAGTGTTCGAAGTCGCATTTCTCGAAAAGCTCGGCAAGACGCGGGATAGTGCAGGGCCGTACCCAGCCGGGGCCACCCAGGCGGGCATCGATGTTCGCCAGTTCCGCGGCATCCTGCTCGCTGACCTTGCCCCGACGCCCGGTAGTGCGCTTCAGGGCCGAGTCATGAATCACCATCAGCTCGCCGTCGCGAGACAGGTGCAGATCGAGCTCGCAGCGCCGTACACCATGTTCCAGGCAGCGCTGGAAGCCGATCAGGGTGTTTTCCGGGGCTTCGCCCTTGGCGCCGCGGTGGCCGTAGATGAGAGTCACTATGGGTCCTTTCGGAGCGGTTTCGCTCTGCGTGGTTGAGAGGGGCGAAAGCGGGGCGGGAGCACGCGCGCAGGACGTGCACAATGTGTCTCGCTGTCCATGATTCCTGGTGATGGCCGGGCAATTTCCGGTGCCATCCGTCGCAGCGATACGGTAGTATGCGCGGCGATTCCATGTCGACATGGCGTCTCCCAGGCCAGCTGCCGGCCCTGAGTGTAACAGCTGGACTCGGCCTTCAGGCCCCGTCAGGGGCGCATCTCTTTCGCCGACGATAACGATTCTTCGCTATGTTCAGACCGCTGTCCGTTTTCATCGGCTTGCGTTATACGGGCGCCAGGCGTCGCAACCATTTTGTCTCCTTCATTTCGCTGACCTCGATGACCGGGCTGGCGCTGGGTGTGCTGGTGATGATCCTGGTGCTGTCGGTGATGAATGGCTTCGATTACGAGATGCGCACCCGGGTGCTTGGCATGGTCCCTCATGCGACCATCGAAAGCCCGGTGCCGATCGACGATTGGCGCAGTCTGGCGGCACGGGCGCAGAGGCATCCCCAGGTCGTCGCGGTGGCGCCCTTCACCCAGATGCAGGGGCTTCTGACCCACAACGGTCAGGTACAGAAGGTGCTGATCAACGCCATCGATCCCACTCTCGAACCGCGCGTGTCGATCATTGGCGACTTCTTCCGCCAAGGCAGTCTGGCGGCGTTGCAGCCGGGCGGATTCGGCATCCTCATCGGCGACAAGGCGGCTGCCAAACTGGGCGTCGGCATCGGCGACCGGCTCACCTTCGTCGCTCCCGAGGTGACGGTCACGCCGGCCGGCATGTTTCCACGGATAAAGCGCTTTACCGTGCAGGGGATCTTCCACGTCGGTGCCGGCGAGCTGGATGGCTACGTGGCCATGGCCCATCTCGATGACCTGGGACGGCTGCAGCGCTGGAAAGGCGGCCAGGTCCAGGGGTTGCGACTCAAGCTCGCCGATTTGTTCCAGGCGCCACGCACCGCCTGGGCGATAGCCGGGAGCCTGGAGGGAGAGGACTTTTACGCCCGCGACTGGACGCGTAGCCATGGCAATCTGTATCAGGCGATTCGCATGGAGAAGAACATGATCGGGCTGCTGCTGTTGCTGATCGTTGCAGTGGCGGCATTCAACATCATTTCCACGCTGGTCATGGTGGTGACTGACAAGAAGGGCGACATCGCCATCCTGCGTACGCTGGGCGCCACACCGGCGCAGATCATGGCCACCTTCATGGTGCAAGGCACGGTGATCGGCGTGATCGGCACCTTGATCGGTGGCGTCCTGGGTGTTCTCGCCGCGCTCAACATCGGCAGCTGGATCGCGGCGCTCGAGAGGCTGCTGGGCCACAAGTTCCTCAGCGCGGACGTCTATTTCATCGATTACCTGCCCTCGCAACTGATGGGCGAGGACGTGGTGCTGGTCTGCGGGGCGGCCCTGCTGCTGAGTTTCCTCGCCACCCTGTATCCGGCCTGGCGCGCCGCGCGCACCCAGCCCGCGGAGGCCTTGCGTTATGAGTGACATTGCTATGAAGAGTCGGGCCGTTCTCAGTTGCCGCAACCTGGGCAAGCGCTACGAGGAGGGCCCGCAGTCGGTGGTGGTGCTCTCCGGTCTGGAGCTGGAACTGCATCCGGGCGAGCGGGTGGCCATCGTCGGCAGCTCGGGCTCCGGCAAGAGTACCCTGCTCAATCTGCTCGGCGGCCTGGACACGCCTAGCGAGGGCAGTGTGTGGCTGGCCGGCAAGGAGCTCTCGGCGCTCAGCGAGAAGGAGCGGGGCCTGTTGCGCAATCGCGCGCTGGGTTTCGTCTATCAGTTCCATCACCTGTTGCCTGAGTTCACGGCCTTGGAGAACGTCTGCATGCCCTTGCTGATCGCCAGGGTGGCGATTCCCGAAGCGCGTCGGCGGGCTGCTGCGCTGCTTGAGCGGGTCGGTCTGGAACACCGTCTCAGGCACAAGCCGGCGGAGCTTTCCGGCGGTGAGCGCCAGCGCGTGGCGATCGCCCGCGCCCTGGCCAACCAGCCGGGGCTGGTGTTGCTCGACGAGCCGACCGGCAACCTCGACCAGCACACGGCCCACGGTATCCAGGAGCTGATGCTGGAGCTCAGCGCCTCCTTGCAGACGGCCTTTCTGGTGGTGACCCACGATCCTCAGCTGGCCCGGCAGATGGATCGGGTGCTGCGTCTCGAAGACGGTCGACTGGTCGCGGAGTGAGCATGTTTCGTCCCCTGGCGGTTTTCATCGGTGCCCGCTACACCCGGGCCAAGCGGCGCAACCACTACATCTCCTTCATCTCGCTGACCTCGATGATCGGCCTTGCTCTCGGCGTGCTGGCGATGATCGTGGTGCTGTCGGTCATGAACGGTTTCCAGAAGGAGATGAGTTCGCGGATTCTCGGCATGGTGCCGCATGCCGCCATCGTCGGTGCGCAGCCGCTGGACGACTGGCGCGCTCTGGCCGGAACTGCTCTGGCCCATCCGCAGGTACGGGCTGCAGCGCCGCTCACCGAGCTGGAAGGCATGCTGTCCTACAAGGGGGCGATGCAGCCGATCCAGGTCCAGGGAATCGATCCGCATGAGGAGCCCAAGGTATCCATCGTCGCCGACCACCTGCAGCAGGGAAGCATGGCCGATCTGGTGCCTGGTGAGTTCGGGGTACTCATCGGCGAGATCACCGCGCGGCGTTTCGGTCTGCAGGTCGGCGACAAGCTGACCCTGATCGTCCCCGAGCTGAGCGATGCCTCGGGCAGCATCACCCCGCGGATGCAGCGCCTCAACGTGACCGGGATATTCAGGATAGGTGCCGAGCTGGACGGCTCGCTGGCACTGATCCATGTCGCCGATGCGGCTCTGCTGATGCGCTGGCGGCCGGGGCAGGTGCAGGGCGTGCGTCTGGCGCTGAAGGATTTGTACGAGGCGCCGAAGGTGGCAGCGGAAATTGCCGGCGAGCTCGGTGTGGCCTATCGTGCTGTCGACTGGACACAGACCCAGGGCAGCCTGTTCAGCGCCATGCAGATGGAAAAGACCATGATCGGGCTGCTGCTGCTGCTGATCGTCGCGGTGGCGGCATTCAACATCGTCGCCACGTTGATCATGGTGGTCGCGGACAAGGGGGCGGATATCGCCATCCTGCGCACCCTGGGGGCCACACCGGGACAGATCATGGCGATCTTCATGGTGCAGGGCACGGTGATCGGCGCGCTCGGTACTCTGATCGGGGCCATGCTGGGAGTGGTCGCCGCATTGAACGTCAGCGCAGTGATCGGCTGGCTGGAGTCGGTCAGCGGCCGGCAGATCCTCAGCTCGGATATCTATTTCGTCAGCTACCTGCCGTCCGATCTGCAGATGCTGGACGTGGCTCTGGTCTGTACGGCCGCTCTCGTTCTGAGCTTTCTCGCCACCCTCTATCCGTCCTGGCGTGCCGCCCGTACCCAGCCGGCCGAGGCCCTGCGCTACGAGTAAGCAATCTGCAGGTCGTACGCTCGTTTCAGAGTTCGGCGTTGCGCCGTCTTTCCTGGCGCTTCCGCCAGTTGTGGCGGACCCACCAGCGCCAGAACAGCATGGTTGCGAAGTAGCCGATGATGCCGAGCACGACCCCTGTGATGAGCGAGCCGACCAGGATGGGCTGCCACAGGGTGGCGATGCGCTCGCTGATCCAGGCCATGCTCAGCTCGCTGGGCAGGGGCATTGGCGGGGTATCCAGAACCCAGCTGCCGACCTTGTAGGTGCAGTAGAACACTGGCGGCATGGTGATGGGATTGGTCAGCCAGACCAGGCCGACGGAGATCGGCAGGTTGGCCCGCAGCGGAATGGCCAGGCCGGTGGCGAGGAGCATCTGCATCGGGATCGGCATGAAGGCGCTGAAAAGGCCGACGAGCATGGCGCGCGATACCGAGTGTCGGTTCAGGTGCCAGAGATTGGGGTCGTGGATCAGGGTGCCCAAAAAGCGCAGGGACTTGTGTTCCCTGATGCTATCCGGATGCGGCATGTAGCGCTTAAAGATGCGACGGGGCATGGCGACACTCGGCAGTTCGAAGCGCCAGTATTATGCACACATTGATGACGGCCCGCTGCAGGTATTGTCACCGCCAATCCTGGCCGCCCGTCCCGCTGGAATACACCGATTGCGGAGTCGTTTCGAATGTTGCGCACAGGGATGTTTGCGCTCGCGGCAGGCCTGCTCGCCCTGCGTTTTCTCCCGGCCCTGCCACCCTGGTGGCTGTGGTCGCTGATGCTGCTGGGCGGGCTGGCCTGCCTGTCATTGCGCCGCTATCTGCCGGCGCTCTTTCTCCTCGGCCTGAGCTGGGCCTGCCTGTCGGCATACTGGGCACTGGAGGAGCGCCTGCCCGCCGGACTCGATGGCCGCACCCTGTGGCTGGAGGGGCAGGTGTCGGGGCTGCCGGAGCGGGTCGACGGCACGCTGCGCTTCCAACTGGAGGACGCCTTCTCCCGGCGTGCTGAACTGCCCCGGCGACTGCGCCTGGCCTGGCACGCCGCGCCGGAGATCCGTGCCGGGGAGCGCTGGCGTCTGGCGGTCACCCTCAAGCGTCCGCGCGGTCTGGCCAATCCGCAGGGGTTCGATTACGAAGCCTGGCTGCTGGCCCAGCGCATTGGCGCCACCGGTACGGTGAAGGCAGGGGAGCGGCTCGGGGCACCGGATGCTGCCGATGGCTGGCGCGACAGCCTGCGTCAGCGCCTGCGGCAGGTCGATGCCCTGGGCCGTGCAGGCGCGCTCGCCGCGCTGGTGGTGGGCGATGCTTCCGGGCTGAGTGCGGCGGACTGGAAGCTCCTGCAGGATACCGGCACCGTGCATCTAATGGTAATCTCCGGGCAGCATGTCGGCCTGCTTGCCGGCCTGGTCTACGGACTGATCGCCCTGCTGGCACGGCATGGCGTGTGGCCGCGCGCTCTGCCATGGTTGCCCTGTGCCTGTGGCCTGGCTCTTGCCTCCGCACTGGGTTATGGCTGGCTGGCGGGCTTTGGCGTGCCGGTGCAGCGGGCTTGCGCCATGGTTGCCGTGGTGCTGCTCTGGCGCCTGCGTTTTCGCCATCTGGGTTTCTGGCTGTCCCTTCTGATGGCACTGGATGGCGTGCTGCTGCTCGAGCCCCTGGCCAGTCTGCAGCCAGGGTTCTGGCTGTCGTTCGGCGCTGTGGCGATTCTCGTCCTGGCCTTCGGCGGCCGGCTGGGCGCCTGGCCATGGCGGCAGACCCTGTGGCGGGCTCAATGGACCTGCGCGCTGGGGCTGCTGCCACTGCTGCTGGCCCTGGGGCTGCCGATCAGTCTCAGCGGTCCGCTGGCCAATCTGGTCGCGGTGCCCTGGGTCAGCCTCGCGGTGGTGCCACTGGCGTTGCTCGGAACCCTGCTGCTGCCCTTGCCGGCAATAGGCGAGGGGCTGCTCTGGCTGGCCGGCGCCTTGCTGGCAGCACTGTTCTGGCTGTTCGGCACGATCGCCGGCGGCGTACCGGCCTGGCTGCCCCATGAGGTGCCGATCTGGAGCTGGCTGCTGGCGCTGCTCGGAATCCTGCTGATCCTGCTGCCGGCAGGTGTGCCGCTGCGTGCCCTGGGGCTGGCGATGCTGCTGCCCCTGGCATTTCCACCGCAGGCGCGAATCCCTCATGGCCGGGCCGATGTCTGGGTCCTGGATGTCGGGCAGGGCCTCGCCGTGCTGCTGCGCACCCGCGAGCATAGCCTGCTCTATGACGCAGGCCCGCGCTTCGGCGATTTCGACATGGGCGAGCGGGTAGTCCTGCCTTCGCTGCGCAGCCTTGGCGTGACCCGTCTGGATCGTCTGCTGCTCAGTCATGCCGATGCTGACCACGCCGGTGGTGCCCTGGCCGTGCAGCGCGGTCTGCCGCTGGGCGAGGTCGTCGCCGGCGAGGCGCAGGCACTGCCGGCGCCGCTCGGCGCATGGCCTTGCGCCAGCCGAAACTGGGACTGGGATGGCGTGCGTTTCGCCACCTGGCACTGGACTGCCGTGCAGGAGGGCAACCGGGCTTCTTGCGTGCTGTTGGTGGAGGCTGGTGGCGAGCGCCTGCTGCTGACCGGAGATATCGATGTCGCTGCCGAGCGGGCACTGCTCGACAGCCATCCGGACTGGCGCGCCGACTGGCTGTTGGCGCCTCACCACGGCAGCCGCAGTTCGTCCTCGCCGGCTCTGCTCGACGCCCTGGCGCCGCGTGCGGTGCTGATCTCGCGCAGCTGGCACAACGGCTTCGGCCATCCGCATCCGGAGGTCGTGGCGCGCTATCGAAAGCTGCCGGCCGTGATCTACGATACCGCCCGCCAAGGTGCCCTGCAGTTCCGCCTGGGCGACTGGGGCAGGGCTCGCGGGCTGCGCGAGGAGTCCCGCTTCTGGCGGGAAAAATGAGAACGGCGGCCGTCGGCGAGCGGGTACGCCTGTGCTAGAGTTGCGCCACTTTTTCCAAGGGGATTTGCCACCGTGTGGGAGCTTGTCAAAGCGGGCGGCTGGATGATGCTGCCGATCGTGCTCTGTTCCGTCGTTGCCCTCGCCATTATCGCCGAGCGTCTGTGGACCCTGCGGCCGAGCCGGGTGACCCCGCCGCACCTGCTCGGACAGGTCTGGCGCTGGATCCAGGACAAGCAGCTGAACAGCGACAAGCTCAAGGAACTGCGGGCGGGTTCGCCGCTGGGGCAGATTCTTGCGGCGGGGCTGGCCAACTCCAAGCATGGCCGGGATGTCATGAAGGAGTGCATCGAAGAGGCGGCAGCACGCGTCATCCATGATCTGGAGCGCTATCTCAATGCCCTCGGCACCATCGCCGGCATCGCGCCCTTGCTCGGTCTGCTCGGTACCGTGCTGGGCATGATCGAGATCTTCAGCAGCTTCATGGGCTCCGGCATGGCCAATGCCCCGCAACTTGCCGGTGGTATCTCCACGGCGCTGATCACCACCGCTGCCGGTCTGTTCGTGGCGATTCCCGCGCTGTTCTTCCACCGCTACCTGCAACGGCGCATCGACGAGCTGGTGGTCGGCATGGAGCAGGAGGCGATCAAGCTGGTGGAGGTGGTACAGGGGGATCGCGAAGTCGATCTCAACGGGGGCAAGGTGTGAAGTTCCGGCGCAAACCGCGGGAGAATGTCGAGATCAATCTGGCCTCCCTGCTTGATGTCGTGTTCATCCTGTTGCTGTTCTTCGTGGTTTCCACGACCTTCACCCGCGAAACCCAGCTCAAGGTCGATCTGCCCGAAGCGGTTAGCGGCACGCCACCAGAGACGGCCGAGCCGAAGCAGCTGGAGGTGCTGATCGATGCCGACGGCAGCTACTCGCTCAATGGTCAGGCCCTGATCAGCAGTGACCTGGACAGCCTGATGCGCGCTCTGCAGAAGGAGTCGGATGGCGACAACAAGTTGCCCCTGGTCATCAGCGCCGACGGCAAGACTCCCCATCAGGCGGTCATCACTGCCATGGATGCCGCCGGCAAGCTCGGCTTCGCCCATCTACGGATCACCACGGTCGAGGCGCAGGCAGCCCCCTGATGGCCGGCGCCGACCGTCTGCTCGAGGCCTGGTACCGCGGCCATCCCGCCCTGGCCCTGCTGCGCCCGCTGGAGGTGCTGTTCCGGTGTGTGGCACGCCGCCGCCGGGAGCGCTTCCTGCGCGGCGAGGGCGATATCTACCGGGCGCCGGTGCCGGTCGTGGTGGTCGGCAACATCACCGTCGGCGGTACTGGCAAGACGCCGCTGATTCTCTGGCTGATCGAGGTCTGCCGAGGTCGCGGTCTGCGGGTCGGTGTGGTCAGCCGCGGCTACGGCGCCAGGCCGCCATGCCTGCCCTGGAGGGTCACCGCCGACCAGTCCGCCGAGCAGGCCGGCGACGAGCCGCTGCTGATCGTCCAGCGTACGGGCGTGCCGCTGGTGATCGACCCGGATCGCCCGCGGGCCGTGCGGACCCTGCTCGAGGACCAGGCACTCGATCTCATCCTGTGTGACGACGGCCTGCAGCACTATCGGCTGGCCCGCGACCTGGAGCTGGTTCTGATCGATGCCGCGCGCGGCCTCGGCAATGGCCACTGCCTGCCGGTCGGCCCCTTGCGCGAGCCGGCCGAGCGGCTGACCAGCGTGGATGCGGTGCTCTACAACGGCGCCATTGAAGATCCGCCGGCAGGCTACGCCTTCACACTTCAGCCCGGCGCATTGGTTCATCTGGCCAGCGGCGAGCGCCGCCCCCTGGATCACTTCCCGCCTGGAACGGCCCTGCATGCCCTGGCCGGCATCGGTAATCCCCGGCGTTTCTTCGCCACGCTCGAGGCGCTACACTGGCGCCCGATTCCGCACGCCTTCGCCGACCATGCCCGCTACCGCGCCGAGCAGCTACGCTTCTCTCCGGCGCTGCCGGTGGTGATGACGGAAAAGGATGCGGTGAAATGCCGGGCCTTCGCTCCTGCCGATTGCTGGTATCTGGCCGTCGATGCCGTCCCTTCTCCGGCCTTCGCCGACTGGTTCGACGCGGCCCTCGTCCGTCTGCTGGCATCGCGCTGAGCGTTCGCCCCTCTGCCGGGCGCGTATCGCCGGCTTTCCATTGCCTTCCCAGGATTTCACCATGGACCCGAAACTTCTCGACATTCTCGCCTGCCCGATCTGCAAGGGGCCGCTGAAGCTGGCCGACGACAAGTCCGAGCTGATCTGCAAGGCCGATGCCTTGGCCTTCCCGGTACGCGATGGCATCCCGGTGATGCTGGAGAGCGAGGCCCGCACCCTCAACGTCGACGAGCGTCTGGACAAATGAGCAATGCCTTCTGCGTGGTGATTCCCGCCCGCTATGCCTCCAGCCGCTTGCCGGGCAAGCCGCTGCAGGACATCGCCGGCAAGCCGATGATCCAGCGTGTCTGGGAACAGGCCCGGCGCAGCGGAGCGCAGCGGGTGGTGGTGGCCACCGACGATGTGCGTATCGAGGCGGCTTGCCAGGCCTTCGGTGCCGAAGTGCTGCTGACCCGCGTCGAGCATAACTCCGGGACCGACCGGCTGGCCGAGGTAGCCGAGCGGCTCGAGCTGGACGACGATGCCATCGTGGTCAACGTGCAGGGCGACGAGCCGCTGATTCCCCCCGTGATCATCGATCAGGTGGCGGAAAACCTGGCGGCCCATCCGGAGGCTGCCATCGCTACCCTGGCCGAGCCGATCGACAGCGCCGAGACCCTGTTCAATCCGAACGTGGTGAAGGTCGCAAGCGATATCCATGGTCTGGCCCTGACCTTCAGCCGCGCCCCCTTGCCCTGGGCGCGGGATGCCTTCGCCAGCAACCGTGAACGGTTGCCGGCTGGCGTGCCCTATCGCCGGCACATCGGCATCTATGCCTATCGCGCGGGCTTTCTCCGCGATTTCGTCGCCTGGGGACCGTGCTGGCTGGAAAACGTCGAAAGCCTGGAGCAACTGCGCGCGCTCTGGCATGGCGTGCGCATCCATGTGGCCGACGCCCGAGAGGCACCTCCGGCCGGCGTGGATACCCTCGAAGACCTGGAGCGCGTGCGGCGCCTGCTGGAGGCCTGATGCGGGTTCTGTTCGTCTGTCTCGGCAATATCTGCCGCTCGCCCACTGCCGAGGGGGTGTTCCGCGACCGGGTGCGTGCAGCCGGGCTGGAAGAGCGTATTCGCATCGACTCGGCCGGTACCGGTGACTGGCATGTGGGCAAGGCGCCGGATATCCGTACGCGACGGGCCGCTCGTCTGCGTGGCTACGATCTGGAGGCTCTGCGCGCCCGTCAGGTCTGCCGGGAGGACTTCGCCCGCTTCGACCTGATCCTGGCCATGGACCGCAGCAACCTGCGGGACCTTCAGGCCATCCGTCCACAGGGGACGGCTGCCGAGCTGGATCTCTATCTGCACCGCTACGCGCTGGAGGAGGATGAGGTGCCGGATCCCTATTACGGGGGCGAGGAGGGGTTCGAACGGGTGCTCGATCTTCTCGAGCGAGCCGGCGACGAGTTGCTCGCCGAGATCCGGAGGCGCCTGTGAGCCTGCAGCTACAGGAAAATCTGTCCCTCCAGCCGTACAACACCTTTGCCCTCGAAGCGCGAGCCAGGCTGTTCGCCGAGGCCCATGACGACGTTGAGGTGCGCGAGGCATTGGCCCTGGCTGCCGAGCATGGCCTGCCGCTGCTGGTGCTGGGCGGCGGCAGCAACCTGCTGCTGACCCGGGATGTCGAGGCGTTGGTGCTGCGCATGGCCAGCCGTGGCGTGCGAGTGCTGGCCGATGACGGCGAGCAGGTGCTGATAGAGGCAGAGGCGGGCGAGCCCTGGCATCCCTTCGTGCAGCATACGTTGGCGCTGGGGCTGGCGGGGCTGGAAAATCTCAGCCTGATACCGGGCACGGTGGGCGCTGCGCCGATGCAGAACATCGGCGCCTATGGCGTGGAGATCAAGGACGTGTTCGCCAGTCTGGTCGCCCTCGACCGCCAGAGCGGTGCGCTGCGCGAATTCAGTCGTGAGGAATGTGCTTTCGGCTATCGTGATAGCCTGTTCAAGCGCCAGGCCGGACGCTGGCTGATCCTGCGTGTGCGCTTCGCACTGCAGCGCACGCCGCGGCTGCATCTGGACTATGGTCCGGTGCGCCAGTGGCTGGCGGAGCAGGGCGTGATATCGCCGACCCCCCAGGATGTCAGCCGGGCAGTCAGTGCCATCCGCCGGGAGAAGCTCCCCGATCCCGCCGTTCTGGGCAATGCCGGCAGTTTCTTCAAGAATCCACTGGTTTCCGCCGAGCAGGCCGAACGCCTGCACATTCGGTATCCCGACCTGATTGCCTATCCCCAGACGGACGGCAATGTGAAGCTGGCTGCGGGCTGGC
This sequence comes from Azotobacter salinestris, assembly GCF_009363155.1. Taxonomy (NCBI): domain Bacteria; kingdom Pseudomonadati; phylum Pseudomonadota; class Gammaproteobacteria; order Pseudomonadales; family Pseudomonadaceae; genus Azotobacter; species Azotobacter salinestris. The sequence continues at coordinate 1,356,554 of NZ_CP045302.1, read as the reverse complement.
TGCTTGAGCGGGCTGGCTGGAAAGGGTATCGCGACGATGATGCCGGCGTACATCGCTTGCAGGCGCTGGTGCTGGTCAACTACGGACAGGCGAGTGGCAGGCAGATGCTGGGCTTGGCCCAGCGCATTCGTGAAGATATCGAAGGGCGCTTCGGCGTGTCTCTGGAAATCGAGCCCAGCGTGATCTGAGCCCTGACCGGAACAGCATTGCAAAAACGCAAAAGGGGATGCACTGCATCCCCTTTTGTCGTCAGGGACCGGCGCGGGCCGGTCCCGGCTTTTCAGCTTCAGCCTGCAGTCTGATCCTGCTTGTCGGTCAGCTTGGTTTCGGCAACCTCATCCTTGCTCTCAGCTTCCTCGCGCTGTGGCTCGGTGGCCTCCTCACTTTCCTCTGCAGGTGCGCTCTTCGGCTCGTCGGCGGCTTCTTCCGACTGCTCGGTGACCGGCTGGAGGTCGAGGGTCTGCTGCTCTTTCCGATCTGCAGGCCGTTCCTCCTCCGCTGGAGTCGCTGCCTCAGGCTGCGTTTCGCTCGGCTCCTCCACCGCGACGAAGGTCGCGGTCTCCGGCTGAATCAGCTCAAACGGGGCTTCGACCGGTTCCGGAACTGCGCTGGAGACCTCCGGCTCGGGAGTGATCTGCTCGCTCGGCACCTCGACCGCTTCTGCAGCCATCAGAGAGGGCTCGCTGGCGGCCTGAGGCTGCTCGAGCAGGATCTCATCCCTTTTCTGCGGCGCTTCCGGCGCGGCGATGACCGGGGCGGACTCGGCCTCCGGCTGTGCCTCGGCCACCGGCATTGCGGTCACGATGGCGCTGGCTTCTGCAAGCCTTGCGGTTTCCACAGCCTTCGCGGCTTCGGCAGCCTGCCTGGCCTCCGCCTCGGCAGCTTCGCGCTTGCGGCGCCGAACCTCGCGTGGATCGTTGATCGCGCGGGCCGTGCTGCGCGGCACTTCGGCTGGGGGCGCGGCAACCGTTGCCGGCTCCTCGGCTGGCTGCGGGGAGGCTTGCGGCGCCTCGTTTCTGCTGACTGCCGGCTCCTCGGTCCTGGCAGGTTGCGCCTGCTCGGGACGGGGGGCAGGCTCCGTCGCTTCGACAGTACCGGTCTCGGCGACAGGGGTGGCCGCGACAGCCTCGACAGCGGGTTGGATTTCCTCGGCCACCGGCTGTGCGGCGAGCGGGGCAGTGCCGGCGGGTGCTTCTGCCGCAGCCTCTTCAGCCTGAGTCTGCGCGGCGGTCACGGCAGTGGCCGTGGCAACGGCCGCGACAGCAGCGGCTTCGCCTTCCTCGCTGCTCTCGATTTCGTTGCCCTGGCTGTCGCGCTGGCGCTCGCGGCGATTGCTGCGGCGGCGCTGACCACGGGAGCGCCGACGCGGGCGTTCCTCGCTGCTGGTCTCGAGCTCTTCCTCGTGAGTTTCCTCGTGGGCGAGGGCTTCCTCCTCGGGGGCCTTCGGCTCGCTCACGACCAGACGCTCCTCATGCAGGCGCTCCTCAGGGGGCTGGCGCTCTTCCCGCTGTTGGGGATGCTCCTCACGTGGCGGACGGGCTGAACGCTCTTCCCGCGGGCTTTCCTGAGCATCGAGCGGCTCGCGCAGTTCGCGGCGGCGCTCTTCGCGAGGCGGACGCTCGCGGCGGCCTTCCCTCGGCTCCCGCGGCTCCCGCGCTTCGCGAACTTCCATGCTTTCCATGGATTGGCGTTCTTCGCGCGGCACACGCTCTTCGCGGGGCGGGCGCTCGCGGCGGGTTTCCCGCGGTTCCCGGGCTTCCACGATTTCGATGGGCTGGCGCTCTTCGCGTGCGGGTCGCTCCTCACGAGGCGGACGCGGTATCCGCTCTTCGCGCACCTCGCGAAGCTGACGCTCCTCGCGCGGCCTGCGCTCTTCATCGCGGCCGTGACGGCCCTCGCGGCGACGGTTCTGCTGGCGGCTGCTGCGTCGCTCCTCGCTGCTGCGCGACAGACGCTCCTCGACCAGCCGCTCGGCGGCGACGGGCTTGGCCGTTTCCTTGCCGGCGAACAGGCTGACCAGCGATTTCACCAGTCCCTTGAACAGGTTGAGTTCCAGGGCGGGGTGGGGGGGCGTTGCCGGTGCCGCTGGCGGTTCGGCCGGAACCGGCACCAGGGCATTGCGCGGCGGCGCAGTCTTGACCGCGGCTTCCTGGCGTACCAAGGTACGGGTGGCGCTGACCAGCTGGACCTCTTCCACTTCCGCGGGAGCCATTTCGTAGCTCGACTGGGCGCTCTGTACTTCCGGACTGTCGTCACGGAGGCGCTGCACTTCGAAGTGCGGCGTCTCCAGGTGATCGCTCGGCAGGATGACGATGCGCACGCGGGTACGCAACTCGATCTTGGTGATGGAGTTGCGCTTCTCGTTGAGCAGGAAGGCGGCGACCGGGATCGGTACCTGGGCGCGCACCTCGGCGGTGCGATCCTTCAGGGCTTCCTCCTCGATCAGGCGCAGGATCGCCAGGGACAGCGACTCGACGTCGCGGATGATGCCTTGGCCGTTACAGCGCGGGCAGACGATGCCGCTGGTCTCGCCAAGGGAGGGGCGCAGGCGCTGGCGGGACATTTCCAGCAGGCCGAAGCGCGAGATGCGTCCGATCTGCACGCGTGCGCGGTCGGCCTCCAGGGCCTCGCGCATCTTGTCCTCGACGGCGCGCTGGTTTTTCGCCGGCGTCATGTCGATGAAGTCGATGACGATCAGGCCGCCGATGTCGCGCAGACGCAGCTGGCGGGCGATCTCCTCGGCCGCCTCCAGGTTGGTCTGCAGGGCGGTTTCCTCGATGTCGCCGCCCTTGGTGGCGCGCGCCGAGTTGATGTCGATGGATACCAGGGCTTCGGTCGGGTCGATGACGATGGAGCCGCCGGACGGCAGCTTCACTTCGCGCTGGAAGGCGGTTTCGATCTGGCTCTCGATCTGGAAGCGGTTGAACAGCGGTACGCTGTCCTCGTAGAGCTTGATCTTGCTCTGGTACTGCGGCATCACCTGGCGGATGAAGCTCAAGGCCTCCTCCTGGGCCTCGACGCTGTCGATCAGCACTTCGCCGATGTCCTGGCGCAGATAGTCGCGGATCGCCCGGATGATGACGTTGGATTCCTGGTAGATCAGGAAGGGGGGCGCACGGTCCAGCGAGGCTTCCTTGATCGCGGTCCACAGCTGCACCAGGTAGTCGAGATCCCATTGCAGCTCTTCACTGGAGCGACCGAGGCCAGCGGTGCGGACGATCAGGCCCATGTCGGTTGGAACGTCGAGACCGTTCAGGGCCTCGCGCAGTTCGTTGCGCTCTTCGCCCTCGATGCGCCGGGAAATGCCGCCGGCTCGCGGATTGTTCGGCATCAGCACCAAGTAGCGACCGGCGAGGCTGATGAAGGTGGTCAGGGCCGCGCCCTTGTTGCCGCGTTCTTCCTTCTCGACCTGAATGATGACTTCCTGGCCTTCGGAAAGCACATCCTTGATGTTGATGCGGCCTTCGGGAGCCTTCTTGAAGTACTCGCGGGAAATTTCCTTGAGGGGAAGAAAACCGTGGCGCTCGGCGCCGAAGTCGACGAAAGCCGCTTCGAGGCTCGGCTCGACCCGAGTAATGCGGCCTTTGTAGATGTTGGCCTTTTTCTGCTCGCGGGCACCCGATTCGATGTCCAAGTCGTAGAGACGTTGGCCATCGACCAGGGCAACACGCAACTCCTCGGGTTGAGTTGCGTTAATCAGCATTCTTTTCATGTAGTACCGTTCGGTTTCCGGGCTGCCGGAAACGGCGTTCGGCACACACGACTCTCGCGGTCGGTGACAGGGGCGTTCAGGAAGGGTTGTCGTCCATTCCCGTGTCAAGCAACATTTGGCTGGTGGCCAGAGTCGCGACTACGTCTCCTGCTTACTGTTGTGGCAGAAAGCAATCAATCAGGAGGAGGAATCAAGCATCGGCAGCGGACGCCATGTGCGTCTGGATGAAAGCTTGCAGCTACGCAATCCGATGGTTGTGCATCTCCACCCTGCACGTGTCCTTTGAAAATCGGGTGCCGTCCGCAGAATCTGCAGCGAGTTGGCAATAAATATATGTGCGGCCTCCCGTGGATGGAGGTGCGCCATCATGTAGCTAAGGCATTTGTTTCCGAGACTTCGCGATGTTCGGGGAAGTCCCGTCGGACGGCCTTACGTCCTCCGTGGATAGCATGTGGATGGAATGGCTGTTTGGGTTTCGCGTCCATCCACTGGCTTGGCCGTAGAAATCGGCATCTATGACTATAGCACCTATTAATAAGTACTTCAATTCTCTAAAAATTGATATGATATCGCGATGACGAATCCCATCCATGCGAATTCTGGCGTCCAGCTACTCGAGATCGGGCCGGAAATGGCCGGTCAACGAATCGACAACTTTCTCCTTGCCCGGCTCAAGGGGGCTCCCAGAACCTTGATCTATCGCATCCTGCGCAAGGGTGAGGTGCGAGTGAACAAGGGGCGGATCAAGCCCGAGTACAAGCTGCAGGCTGGCGACCTGGTGCGTGTGCCGCCGCTGCGCCTGGCCGAGCGTGACGAGCCGGTCCCGCTGGCGCAGGGGCTGCTCGAGCGGCTCGAAGCGGCCATTCTCCATGAAGACAAGGCACTGATGGTGCTGAACAAGCCGGCCGGCATCGCCGTGCATGGCGGTAGCGGCCTCAGTCATGGGGTGATCGAGGCGCTGCGCCAGTTGCGCCCGGAGGCTCGGGATCTGGAGTTGGTTCACCGGCTCGACCGGGATACCTCGGGTCTGTTGATGATCGCCAAGAAGCGCAGCATGTTGCGCCATCTACACGAGGCGTTGCGTGGCGACGGGGTGGACAAGCGTTATCTGGCGCTGGTGTGCGGATCCTGGCCGAGCGCCCGGAAGCAGGTCAATGCTCCGTTGCAAAAGAATACCCTGCGTTCCGGCGAGCGGATGGTGGAGGTGGACGAGGAGGGGCGGGAGGCGCTGACTCTCTTTCGGGTGCTGCGGCGTTTCGGTGACTTTGCCACCCTGGTCGAGGCCAGGCCGATCACCGGGCGGACGCATCAGATCCGGGTGCATGCCCGTCACGCCGGGCATCCCATCGCCGGCGATGCCAAGTATGGGGACGAGGAGTTCACCCGCGAGATTCGTGCGCTCGGTGGCAAACGCCTGTTTCTGCATGCGTACTCGCTGGCAGTGCCGCTGCCGGAGGGGGGCGAGCTGCGCCTGGAGGCGCCGGTGGACGAGATGTGGGCGCAGACTCTGGAGCGTTTGAGTGGCTGACTATCGGCTGTTGATCTTCGACTGGGATGGCACTTTGGTCGACTCCATCGGGCGCATCGTCGAAGCCATGCGCGTCGCGGCGGCGGCTTGTGATCTCGAGCCGCTCGGCGAGTCGACAATAAAGGGCATCATTGGGCTGGGCCTGCCCGAGGCGATTCGTGCACTCTATCCGGGGCTGCAGGATATCCGGCTGCTGGAGCGGTTCCGTCAGCTCTATAGTGGGCACTACCTGGCTTTGGAGAGCGAGCCGTCGCCGCTGTACGCAGGGGTGGCCGAGGCGCTGGAGGCGTTCCGGAGCGCGGGCTATCGCCTGGCGGTAGCTACCGGCAAGACGCGTCAGGGGCTTGACCGGGTGCTGGCGGGACATGGTTGGCAGAAGTATTTCGATGTCACTCGCTGCGCGGATGAAACTGCCAGCAAGCCGGACCCTCGAATGCTGCACGAGATCCTTGCGCACTGCCGGATGCTGCCCGAGCAGGCGCTGATGGTGGGGGATTCCTCGTTCGATCTGCAGATGGCGCGACATGCCGGGATGGGGGCGGTGGCGGTTAGCTATGGGGCGCAGCCCCTCGAGGCGCTACGCTTGCACGAGCCACGCTTGATTATCGATGACTTTGGCGAGTTGTGTGCCTGGCTGGGTGTCCGGCCGGTGCGGAATGTCGTCGCTGGGGGATAGGCATGGCGAACGAATGGAAGGCGCCGCCGGAGGGTGGTGACGAGAAGAGCTGGAAGCTGCTGGAAAAGACCTTGCTTGCTACCGTGGAGGAGCGGCGGCGGGCTCGTCGTTGGGGGATCTTCTTCAAGTTGCTGGGGTTTGCCTATCTGGCAGTGCTCCTGGTGATGTTTTCCCCGGCGCTGAGCCTCAAGGAGGCGGCAGGTACCGGCGAGCACACTGCGCTGATCGAGGTGCGCGGGATGATTGCTGATGACGAGGCTGCCAGTGCCGACAACATCGTCGGCAGTCTGCGTGCTGCTTTCAAGGACAGGCACACCAAAGGTGTGGTGCTGCGCATCAATAGCCCTGGCGGCAGCCCCGTGCAGTCCGGCTATATCTACGACGAGATCCGTCGGCTGCGTGCTGCGCATCCCGACACCAGGCTTTATGCGGTCATCACCGATCTCGGCGCTTCCGGCGCCTACTATATCGCCAGCGCCGCCGACGCCATCTATGCGGACAAGGCCAGCCTGGTCGGCTCGATTGGGGTGACGGCGGCAAGCTTTGGTTTCGTTGGGGCAATGGAGCGGCTGGGCGTCGAGCGTCGGGTCTATACGGCCGGCGAGCACAAGGCTTTCCTTGATCCGTTCCAGCCGCAGAAAGAGGGAGAGGTTCGCTTCTGGCAAGAGGTGCTGGAGGTTACCCATCGGCAGTTCGTCGATAGTGTCAAGCGGGGGCGCGGCGAGCGACTGAAGGACGGGGATCACCCCGAACTTTTCTCCGGTCTGGTCTGGTCCGGTGAGCAGGCCTTGCAGCTGGGGCTGGTCGATGCGCTGGGTAGCTCCAGTCATGTGGCGCGCGAAGTGGTGGGTGCGGAAAAACTGGTCGACTTTACGGTGCGGGAAACCCCCTTCGATCGCTTCGCCAAGAAGTTGGGGGGCGGCGTGGCCGAGCGTCTGGGCATGTGGATGGGGCTGCAGGCTCCGGTTCTGCGCTGAGATGGCGTGCGATCGGATCGCTTTGATGCCGGTCCTTTGCTGTGCTCAGGGAATCTGTACGCCCTCGGCCAGCAGCATGTCGACCAGGCGAATCAGGGGCAAGCCGATCAGGCTGGTGGCATCTTCGCCTTCGGTGGAGCGGAACAGGCTTACGCCCAGTCCTTCCGACTTGAAGCTCCCGGCACAGTCGAAGGGTTGTTCGGCTGCCAGATAACGCTCGATTCGAGCTGTGTCCAGGGGGCGGAAATGGACTGTGAAGGGGATGCAGTCGATTTGCAGCATTCCGCTGGACGTGTTGAGCAGGGCCAGGCCGGTCAGGAAGGTCACGTTCTTGCCGCTCGCGCTCTGCAGTTGGGCGCGGGCGCGGGGCAGGTCGTGTGGCTTGCCGAGAATCTGTCCGTTCAGTACGGCGACCTGGTCCGAGCCGATGATCAGGTGGTGCGGGTGTTCCTGGGCGAGGGCGCCGGCCTTTTCGGCGGCCAGACGTCTGGCCAGGGTGTCGGCGCTTTCTCCGGGGTGCGGGGTCTCGTCGATGGATGGCGCACTCCAGCTGAAGGGCAGTCGCAGGCGGCTCAGCAGTTCGCGGCGATAGGGGGAGCTGGAGGCGAGTACGAGGGGCAGCATGGCATTCTCCTGGAGGGTGGCGCGATTCTCGCGGTGCTGCCGGTCGGCGGACACGACAGAATACCCTTTGACAGCGCTCCAGCCCATCCCTAGAATGCCGCCCCTATGTTGAATGGGCCGATTCCACCTCACGTTGATCCACGCAAGCTGGCTGATCGCAGCGCAACCCTCGAGGGTGAGCTGCCGCTGGCCAGTCTGCCGCGTCTTTGCGATCCGCTTGCCGAAGAGGCGGGAGTGGTGCGTGCGAAACTTCATTTTGAGCGCGACGAGCACAAGGCTGTGGTCATTCACAGCGAGCTCGATGTCGAGGTCAAGATGGTTTGCCAGCGTTGTCTGGAACTGGTCGCCCTGCCGATCCACAGCGAATGCCATTATGCGGTGGTGAAGGAGGGGGCGAGCACTCAGTCGTTGCCCAAGGACTATGACGTGCTGGAGGTTGGGGAAGACCCCTTGGATCTGCTGGCGTTGGTCGAAGACGAGCTGCTGCTTGCCTTGCCCATCGTTCCGCTCCATGACCCTGATGTTTGCCAGCCGCCGGCCGGGCTTGAAGAGCCCGAGCCGAGCGAGGACGAGGTATCGCGGTCCAACCCGTTCAGCGTACTGGCGCAGTTAAAGCGCGACCCAAACGTTTAGGAGTTAATCAGTTATGGCTGTTCAGCAGAACAAAAAGTCCCGTTCCGCACGCGATATGCGTCGCTCCCATGACGCGCTGGAGGCGAATGCCCTGTCCGTTGAGAAGAGCACCGGTGAAGTACACCTGCGTCACCACGTATCTCCGGACGGCTTCTACCGCGGCCGCAAAGTGATCGACAAGGGCTCCGACGAGTAACTCTTGTCCGCTTCGCTCATCGCTGTCGATGCAATGAGCGGGGACTTCGGTCCCCGCTGTATTGTTCCAGCCTGTCTTGCCTGCCTGGGTGAGATCCCTTCGCTCCATCTGACCCTCGTCGGTCAAGCTCCCCTTCTCGAAGAGCTGATTGCTCGCCACCCCCGGGTCGATCGCGCGCGTCTGAGCATCGTGCATGCCGGGGAGGTGATCGCCATGGATGAGCGGCCCGCCCAAGCCTTGCGCAGCAAGGCCGATTCCTCCATGCGTGTGGCCCTCGACCTGTTGCGTGAGCAGCAGGTCCAGGCCTGTGTCAGTGCTGGCAATACGGGAGCACTGATGGCGCTGTCCCGGCATGTTCTGAAGACCCTGCCGGGCATCGACCGGCCGGCGATGTTCGCGGCCCTCCCCACCGAGCAGGGGCTCTGCCATCTGCTCGATCTGGGGGCGAACATGGATTGCAGTGCCGAGCACCTCTATCAGTTCGCCGTGATGGGTTCGGTCGCCGTGGAAACGCTGGGAGTGGAGCGTCCGCGGGTGGCCCTGCTGAACGTCGGTACCGAAGAGGTCAAGGGCAACCAGCAGGTCAAGCAGGCTGCCGTTCTGCTGCAGCGGGCCAGGGGAATCAACTACGTTGGATTCATCGAGGGCGATGGTCTCTATCGTGGAGAAGCCGACGTAGTGGTCTGCGACGGTTTTGTCGGCAATATTCTGCTGAAAGCCAGCGAAGGACTTGCCGCCATGATTGCCGGAGAGGTCAAGGCGCAATTTGGACGTAGTCTCGCTTCGCGACTGGTTGGTGTCCTGGCTTTGCCCTTCTTGCATCGATTGCAGGCCCGCCTGGCGCCGGCACGACACAATGGGGCCAGTTTCCTCGGGTTGCAGGGAATCGTGGTGAAGAGCCATGGTGCGGCAGGTGCCGAAGGGTTTCGCAGCGCGATACTTCGCGCGCAGGCGGAAGTTCGCGAGAACCTGCCGCAACATCTGCATGACCGCCTGGAGGCGCTGTTGGTCGGGCGCTGATGTGACTGCGGCCTGGGGCTTGTCATCCAACTGATTAACACGCGTCCGGCATGACCCGGACGCTCCCGAAGAAAGATCATCAGGGATCTGTTCATATGTCTGTTTCCCCCGCATTCGTCTTTCCCGGCCAGGGTTCGCAGTCTCTCGGCATGCTCGCCGATCAAGCTGCCCAGCACCCGCTGATTGGCACTACCTTTGCCGAGGCCTCCGAATCCCTCGGCTACGATCTCTGGGGACTGGTCCAGCAGGGGCCGGAAGAGTTGCTCAACCAGACCGACAAGACCCAGCCGGCGATCCTGACCGCCTCCGTCGCCCTGTGGCGGCTCTGGCAGGCCGAGGGTGGGGCGCTTCCAGCCTTTGTCGCGGGACACAGCCTTGGCGAGTACTCCGCGCTGGTGGCTGCTGGCAGCCTTCCCTTTGTCGATGCGGTGAGGCTGGTCGAGTGCCGGGGGCAGTTGATGCAGCAGGCCGTGCCCGCTGGATTGGGGGGCATGGCGGCGATTCTCGGCCTGGATGATGCCGACGTTCTGGCAGCCTGCGCCGAGGCCGAGCAGGGTGAGGTGGTCAGTGCCGTGAACTTCAATGCACCGGGACAGGTGGTGATCGCCGGCTCCGCTGCGGCGGTGGGCCGCGCCATCGAGGCTTGCAAGGCGCGCGGTGCCAAGCGCGCCATGGCCTTGCCGGTCAGCGTGCCATCGCATTGTGCCCTGATGCGCCCGGCAGCGGAGCGCTTCGCCGAGGCGCTGGAGGCGATTGCCTGGCAGGCACCGCGCATTCCTCTGGTGCAGAATGTCAGCGCTGCCGTGGTCAGCGACCTGGATACCCTCAAGCGTGACCTGCTGGCGCAGCTCTATAGTCCGGTGCGCTGGGTCGAGTCCATGATCTGCCTGGCTGCCCAGGGTGTCACCGACCTGGTCGAGTGTGGCCCGGGCAAGGTACTGTCCGGATTGAACAAGCGTTGCGTCAAGGGCATCAACACCCACAACCTGGATACCCCCGAGGCCTTCGCCGCGGCTCGTGCTGCGCTGGCCTGAACAAGGAGATGATAATGAGTCTGCAAGGCAAAGTGGCGCTGGTGACCGGCGCAAGCCGTGGCATCGGCCAGGCGATCGCGCTGGAGCTGGGGCGGCAGGGCGCAGTGGTGATCGGCACTGCCACTTCCTCGGCCGGTGCTGAAAGCATCGCCGAGACCCTGAAGAGCCATGGCGTCGAGGGCGCCGGCCTGGTGCTGGATGTGGCCAGCGACGAGTCCGTCGCCACGACCCTGGAGCATATCCAGCAGCATCTCGGCCAGCCGGCGATCCTGGTCAACAATGCCGGCATCACCCGCGACAACCTGATGTTGAGAATGAAGGATGAGGAATGGCATGACGTCATCAATACCAACCTCAACAGCCTCTACCGCCTGTCGAAGGCAGTCCTGCGCGGCATGACCAAGGCCCGCTGGGGACGCATCATCAATATCGGCTCGGTGGTAGGTGCCATGGGCAACGCCGGCCAGGTCAACTATGCTGCAGCCAAGGCGGGGCTGGAAGGATTCAGTCGCGCCTTGGCCCGTGAGGTCGGTTCGCGCGGCATCACGGTCAATGCGGTGGCGCCGGGCTTCATCGATACCGACATGACCCGCGAGCTGCCCGAAGCACAGCGCAATGCGTTGCTGAGTCAGATCCCGCTGGGTCGTCTGGGGCAGGCCGAGGAAATTGCCCGGGTTGTCGCTTTCCTTGCCTCCGATGGTGCATCCTATGTCACCGGAGCTACCATTCCGGTCAACGGTGGAATGTACATGAGTTGATGTGACGAGAGCCTCGAGACAACAGTCAAAGAGCAATCCGAAATCTCATCGAGCTGCTAGATCGAAAAAAGCAGGTCGTCGGGGCCGTCCGGAGGGGCAGGGCTTCAGCTTGAAATGCTGAAATCCCTTTCTATAAACTTAATCGCATTCCATCTGCCTGGTTTGTCCATAGGAGTGAAAATAAGGTATGAGCACCATCGAAGAACGCGTCAAGAAGATCGTTGCTGAGCAACTTGGCGTCAAAGAAGAGGAAGTCACCAACAGCGCTTCCTTTGTCGAAGACCTGGGCGCCGACTCTCTTGACACCGTCGAGCTGGTGATGGCTCTCGAAGAGGAATTCGAGACCGAAATTCCGGACGAACAGGCCGAGAAGATCACCACTGTGCAGGAAGCCATCGATTACATCAATGCTCACGCGCAATAAGTAATCGTCGCTCCCGACTCGGAAAGCCGCACTGCCCAAAAGGCGTGCGGTTTTTCTTTAGCAGAAATAACTAGAATTTCATCCGATACCTGCCGGCTCTGGTCAGTTCGGCAAGATAGCTACAAGATACGCCGCCCGCATGGGATCGCCTGTCGCCTGCAGGCAGGGTGCCTGCTCCTGTCTGGCACAGTAATGAAGAAAGAAAAGAGGAGATTGCTTTGTCACGTAGACGCGTCGTGGTCACTGGACTGGGGATGTTGTCGCCGCTGGGTACCGATGTGCCGAGCAGCTGGCAGGGGGTCCTGGCTGGTCGCAGTGGCATCGCTCCGCTCGAGCACATGGATCTTTCCGCCTATTCAACCCGCTTCGGTGGTTCGGTGAAGGGATTCGACGTCGAGCAATACCTGTCGCTCAAGGAAGCCCGCAAGCTCGACCTGTTCATCCAGTACGGTCTGGCTGCCAGCTTCCAGGCCGTGCGCGATTCCGGTCTGGAAATCACCGATGTCAATCGGGAGCGCATCGGCGTGGCCATGGGCTCCGGCATTGGCGGCCTCACCAATATCGAGAACAACTGCAAATCCCTCATCGAGCAGGGCCCTCGGCGCATTTCTCCGTTCTTCGTGCCAGGCTCGATCATCAACATGATTTCCGGCTTCCTGTCGATTCATCTTGGGCTGCAGGGGCCGAACTACGCCCTGGCTACCGCCTGTACCACCGGTACCCACTGCATCGGCATGGCTGCGCGCAACATCGCCTATGGCGAAGCCGATGCAATGGTTGCCGGCGGTGCCGAAATGGCGGCCAGCGGCCTGGGGATCGGTGGCTTCGGTGCGGCCCGGGCACTGTCCACCCGCAACGACGATCCGGCGCGCGCCAGCCGCCCGTGGGACAAGGGGCGGGATGGCTTCGTGCTTTCCGACGGCGCCGGTGCATTGGTGCTGGAGGAGCTGGAGCATGCCAGGGCGCGGGGCGCCAACATCTATGCCGAGTTGGTCGGCTTCGGCATGAGCGGCGATGCCTTCCACATGACCTCGCCGCCGGAGGATGGCGCCGGTGCAGCCCGCTGCATGCGCAACGCCCTGCACGATGCCGGCCTGAACGTCGACCAGGTCCAGTACATCAATGCCCATGGCACCTCGACGCCGGCTGGCGATCTGGCCGAGGTGGCGGCACTCAAGTCGGTTTTCGGCGGGAGTGCCTATCGGCTGTCGGTCAGCTCGACCAAATCCATGACTGGTCATCTGCTCGGTGCTGCCGGTGCGGTCGAGGCCATCTTCAGCGTGCTGGCGATACGCGATCAGGTCGCTCCGCCGACCATCAACCTGGATGAGCCTGATGTGGGCTGTGACCTGGATTTCGTGGCCCATGAAGCCAAGAGCCTGCCGATCGACGTGGTACTCTCCAACTCCTTCGGCTTCGGCGGCACCAACGGCTCGCTGGTGTTCCGCCGGTTTGTTGGCTGATGCCCTGCTGGATCGATGGCCAGCCTGGCGAGTCGCTGCCTCTGACCGACCGGGGACTGGCCTACGGCGACGGTCTGTTCGAGACCATCGCCGTGCGTCGGGGACAGCCGCTTCTGCTGGAGCGGCACCTGGCGCGTCTTGCCGAGGGCTGTGCCAGGCTGGCCATTCCCGGAAACCTGCCGCTGATCCGTACCGAGCTGCTGGCCTTCTCGGCCGAGCTGGGCGAGGGGGTGGCCAAGCTGCTGCTGACCCGCGGAGACGGCCTGCGTGGCTATGCGGCTTCCCAGCCGTCGCGGCCGCGACGTATCCTCCTCGGCAGTCCACCGCCGCAATATCCGTCGGCTAATGCCGAGCAGGGCATACGGCTCTATCCTTGCAGCACCCGTCTGGCCGAGCAGCCCCGACTGGCCGGACTCAAGCATCTCAATCGCCTGGAGCAGGTACTCGCTCGTGCCGAGTGGCAGGATGCCGAGCATGCCGAGGGGTTGATGCGCGACCTGTCCGGCCGGGTGATCGAAGGGGTTTTCAGCAATCTGTTCCTGATCCGGGATGGTGTCCTGCTGACTGCCGGCCTGCAGCGCTGCGGGGTTGCCGGGGTCATGCGTGCGGAGATCCTCGAGCAGGCGGAGCGGGTGGGCATTCCGGCGCAGGTACGTGATATCGACCTCGCCGAACTGCTGGCGGCGGACGAGGTTTTTCTCTGCAACAGCCTCTATGGCATCTGGCCTGTGCGCGGGTTCGAAGGACACGACTGGCCGGTCGGCACGCTCACCCGTAAACTGCAGGGCCTGATCTGCAAGCTACTGGACTCCTGATACGTGATGCGAAAATGGCTGCTGCTGCTGGAAAGTGGCCTGCTGGCGGGTGGACTGCTCCTGGCGTTCGCCGTCTGGCAGCAGAGGGCCGCACTCGAACAACCCCTGAAGCTCTCCGAGGAGCGCCTGCTGGAGGTTCCGAGCGGCGCCACGCCCGGTGGCCTGCTCAATCGTCTGCAGGACGAGGGGCTGTTGCGCGGGAGCTTCTGGCTGCGCCTGTATTGGCGCTTCAATCTGTCCGAACAAGGTATGCGTAGCGGCGAATATCGCCTGGAGCCAGGTATGACGGCCGTCGAGCTGCTCGATCTCTGGCAGCGTGGCGAGGTGGTGCAGTACAACCTGACCCTGGTCGAGGGCTGGAGCTTCCGTCAGGTACGGGCCGCACTGGCGCGGGCCGACAAGCTGGAGCAGTCCCTGGCAGGGCTTTCCGATGCCGAGCTGATGGCCCGACTCGGCCAGCCGGATGCCCATCCGGAGGGGCGCTTCTTTCCCGATACCTATCGCTATGTGCGCGGCATGAGCGATTTCGAGTTGCTCAAGCAGGCCCATGCCCGCCTGCAACAGGTGCTCGCCGAGGAGTGGGCCGAGCGATCGCCGAACCTGCCCTACGAAACCCCCTACGAGGCGCTGATCATGGCTTCGATCATCGAGAAGGAAACAGGCATCCCCCGCGAGCGCAAGCAGATCGCCGGCGTGTTCGTGCGGCGCCTGGAGCAGGGCATGCTGCTGCAGACCGATCCCACGGTCATTTACGGTCTGGGCGAGCGCTACAACGGCAAGCTCGGGCGCGCCGATCTGGTCGCGGCCACCCCTTACAACACCTACGTCCAGCCCGGCCTGCCGCCGACGCCGATCGCCCTGCCGGGGCGCGAAGCGATCAATGCGGCGCTGCACCCGGCGGAGGGCCGCGAGCTGTATTTCGTCGCCCGCGGCGACGGCAGCCATGTCTTTTCCGAGACCCTTGAGGCGCACAATCAGGCGGTCCGCGACTACCAGCTCAAGCGCCGCGCCGACTATCGCTCCAGCCCATCGCCCGAGGCGCTGGAGCGCTCCGTGCAGCAGGACAGTGAGGAAAATCCGTGAGCGGCCTGTTCATTACCCTCGAGGGCCCGGAGGGGGCCGGCAAGAGCACCAATCGCGAATACCTCGCCGAAGGCTTGCGTGCCGCCGGCCGTGAGGTGGTGCTGACCCGCGAGCCGGGCGGAACGCCGCTGGCCGAGCGCATCCGCGAACTGCTGCTGGCGCCCAGCAGCGAGGCGATGGCGGTGGACACCGAGCTGCTGCTGGTCTTCGCTGCCCGCGCCCAGCACCTGGCCGCTGTGATCCGCCCGGCGCTGGCGCGGGGCGCCATGGTGCTCTGCGACCGCTTCACCGATGCTTCCTACGCCTACCAGGGCGGTGGCCGCGGCGTCCCCGAGCAGCGCATCGCGATCCTGGAGAGTTTCGTGCAGGGCGACCTGCGGCCTGACCTGACCCTGGTCTTCGACCTGCCGGTCGAGATGGGACTGGTCCGTGCCGCCGCCCGCGGCCGCCTGGATCGTTTCGAACAGGAGGGGCGCGCCTTCTTCGAGGCGGTGCGTCAGGCTTACCTGCGCCGCGCGGCAAGCGATCCGGCCCGCTATCGGGTGGTGGATGCGGGGCGGCCCCTGGCGGATGTCCAGCGCACGCTGGATGACCTGCTCCCGCGGTTGCTGGAGCTGCGCGGTGCCTGAGGTCTATCCCTGGCAGCAGGCACTGTGGCAGCGCCTGGCCAGCCGTGGTCGACACGCCCATGCCTATCTGCTGCATGGTCCGGCCGGCATCGGCAAGCGGGCGCTGGCCGAGCGCCTGACCGCCCGTCTGTTGTGCCAGAGTCCGGCCGGCCTGGAAGCCTGCGGCCAATGCAAGTCCTGTCGTCTGCTGCAAGCCGGCAGCCATCCGGATCATTTTCTGCTGGAGCCTGAGGAGGCGGACAAGGCGATCCGGGTCGATCAGGTGCGCGATCTGGTGGAGTTCGTCGTGCAGACGGCACAGCTCGGCGGCCGCAAGGTGGTCCTGCTGGAGCCGGCCGAGGCGATGAACCCGAACGCCGCCAATGCCCTGCTCAAGAGCCTCGAGGAGCCTTCCGGAGAGAGCGTGCTGCTGCTGATCAGCCACCAGCCGAGCCGGCTGCTGCCGACCATCAGGAGCCGCTGCGTGCAGCAGGCCTGTCCGTTGCCGGGAGCCGCCGACAGCCTGGCCTGGCTGCGCCGGGCCCTGCCAGAGCAGAGCGACGCGGAGCTGGGGGAACTGCTCGCCCTGGCCGGTGGTTCGCCGCTATCCGCTCTGAAGCTGCACGGCGAAGGGGTGCGCGAGCAGCGTGCGCGGATAGTGGAGGGCGTGAAGCAGCTGCTCAAGCAGCAGGCCGGCGCCAGCCAGCTCGCCGAGGCCTGGAACGGCGTGCCGCTGCTGCTGCTGTTCGACTGGTTCTGTGACTGGAGCCTTTTGATCCTGCGCTATCAGTTGACCGGCGACGAACAGGGCCTGGGCCTGGACGACATGGCCAAGGTCGTCCGCTACCTGGCGGAGAAGAGCACGCTGCCCCGGGTGCTGGCCATGCAGGACTGGCTGCTGGCGCAGCGCCAGAAGGTGCTCGCCAAGGCCAATCTCAACCGTGCCCTGCTTCTCGAGGCCTTGCTCGTACAGTGGGCAAGCCTGCCCGGGCCGGGCTAGAATCGGCACCTGAATCAGCCATCCGGAAACCTGCATGAGCCTGCCACCCGGTCTGGGATCGCGTAATGGCATCCTGCCCCTGTCGATCAAGGATAAGTCGGTCCTCTATGCTTCCTACATGCCCTTTCTCAAGAATGGCGGTCTGTTCATCCCCACCAACAAGAGCTACAAGCTCGGCGACGAAATTTTCTTGCTGCTCAGCCTGATGGACGAGCCGGAGAAGATCCCGGTCGCCGGCAAGGTCGTCTGGATCACCCCGCCCGGTGCCCAGGGCAACCGCGCCGCCGGGGTCGGCGTGCAGTTCGGCGACGGCGACAACGTGGCGCGCAACAAGATCGAAACCTATCTGGCCGGCGCCCTGAAGTCGGACCGTCCCACCCATACGATGTAACCCATGCTGGTCGACTCCCACTGCCATCTCGATCGTCTCGATCTCGCCGCCCATGGCGGTTCCCTGGACGCCGCGCTGGACGCCGCCCGTGCCTGCGGCGTCGGACATTTCCTGTGCATCGGCGTGAGCGCGGACAACGCGGCCGCGGTCAAGGCGCTGGCTGAAGCGCATAGCGATGTGGACTGTTCGGTCGGAGTGCATCCGCTGGACGTCGAGCCCGATGCCGTGCCCGCCCTCGACTGGCTGCTCGGCGAGCTCGCCCATCCGCGGGTGGTCGCCATCGGCGAGACCGGGCTGGACTATCACTATCAGCCGGAGTCCGCGGCCCTGCAGCAGCAGGCCTTCCGTCTGCATCTGGAGGCGGCGCGCCTGACCGGCAAGCCGCTCGTCGTGCACACCCGCGCGGCACGTGCCGATACCCTGCAGCTGCTGCGCGAGGCCGCACTGCCGCAGGCCGGCGTGCTGCATTGCTTCACCGAGGACTGGGAGATGGCCCGGGCGGCGCTGGATCTCGGCTTCTACATCTCGCTGTCCGGCATCGTCACCTTCCGCAATGCCGAGGCCCTGCGCGAAGTGGCGCGCCGGGTGCCGGCGGATCGTCTGCTGGTGGAAACCGACGCGCCCTATCTGGCGCCGGTCCCTCATCGAGGCAAGCCCAACCTGCCGCAATACGTGCGCGAAGTCGCGGAGTTTCTCGCCGAACTGCGCGGCGTTTCCTTCGAGACGCTGGCCGAGCAGACCACCGACAACTTCCGGCGCCTGTTTCCGTTGGCACGGGTCGTCTGCTGAGACTTTCCGCCATGCAAAAAAAACCCGGAGTCTGGGGGAGGAAACCGGGTCAAAAGCGTTAGGAGTAAGCGAAGGCACGCGTTCCTCGGTGCCTCCGGCTGGCTTGGCATCGGGGGAATGCCATGTCAGTAGGGGAAGTATCGCTCCGGATCGGCTCCAGTCCAGTACGAGCTGTTCATTTTTTAAACGGTTTTGGAATACTTCCGCCATTGTTGAGTACCTAGCCGGATGCCAACTGGCGCAGGATCGCCAGCGTTTCGTCGACTACCGTGGTCGGCGTGTAGAAATGCGGCGACAGACGGATTCCGCCACCACGCTGGGCACAGACGATCTGCTCGCGCTTGAGACGCTCGAACAGCTGCTGGTTGTCCCAGCCGTCCAGGGCGAAGGTCAGGATGCCGGCGCGCCGTTCGGGATCGCGCGGACTGTGCAGGCGCAGGCCGGGGATACGCAGGAGGCCCTCTTCGAGCCAGGCCAGTCGCTCGTGCAATCCCTGGGCGACGTTGAGCATGCCGACCTGTTCCAGCAGGGACAGGCTGCTTTCCAGCGCCACGGCGCCGAGCATGTTCGGGCTGCCGCACTCGAAGCGCCGAGCGGTGCGTGCCGGCTCCCACTCGATACGATCATAGTCGCCGGCGTTCTCCAGCATGTGCCAGCCGTATTCGTGCAGCTTGAGCTGCTCGCGCAGGTCGCTGCGGCAGTAGAACACCCCGAGCCCCTCCGGGCCGAGCATCCACTTGTGCCCGTCGGCCATGGCAAAGGCGCAGTCGCAGGCACGCACATCGAAGGGCAGGGCGCCGAGCTGCTGGATGGCGTCGACGCAAAGCAGCACGCCGAGCTGCCGGCAGCCGTGGCCGAGGCGCTCCAGATCCAGGCGCAGGCCGCTGGCATACTGCACGGCGCTGATCGACAGCAGGCGCGTGTGCGGGCCACAGGCGGCCAGCAGATCGGCCTCCGGATCGCTGCCCTTGAGGCTGACCGCCACGACCTCGACGCCTTGCGGCTTGAGGGCCTCCCAGACGACACGGTTGGAGGGGAACTCCTCGTCGCTGATGACGATCCGGTCACCGGCCTGCCAGTCCAGGCCGAAGGCGACGAAGGACAAAGCCTCGGAGGTGTTCTTGACCAGCGCGATGTCCGCCGTGCTGGGTGCGTTGAGCAGGCGCATCAGGCGCTCGCGCAGGCGCCGCTCGATGCCCAGCCACTGGGGATAGTCGCGTGCGCCGATGTGCACGTTCTGCTCGGCGAAGGCCGTCACCGCCTGGCCGGCCCGTTTCGGCCAGGGGGCGACGGCGGCGTGGTTGAGATAGCGCAGCCCGGCCAGCTGCGGAAATTCATCATGGATGGCATGCATGGGCTTGCTCCTTGCAATCGTATTGTAAGGCATCATATTCCACCTGGAGTCACTGTCCCGCCCGGCGAAGGAGAAGCGATGAGCGATCCAGGCAAGGCCGACGACCTGTTGGCGCAGATTCCCGAAGGCGGCCGCAAGGGGCCGCCTCCCGTCCACCTCTGGAACCCGCCGTTCTGCGGCGACATCGACATGCGCATCGCCCGCGATGGCAGCTGGTTCTACATGGGCACCCCGATCGGGCGCAAGGCCCTGGTCCGCTTGTTCTCGGGCATCCTGCGGCGTGACGGCGACGACTACTTCCTGGTGACCCCGGTGGAGAAGGTCGGCATCCGGGTCGACGATGCGCCCTTCGTCGCGGTTTCCCTGCAGGTCGAGGGCAGCGGCGAGAAGCAGGTGCTGCGCTTCACCACCCAGGTCGGCGACGAGGTGGAGGCGGGCGCCGAGCACCCGCTGCGGGTCGCGCTCGACCCCGACACCCAGGAGCCCGCGCCCTACCTGCATGTGCGCGCCAACCTGGAGGCGCTGGTCCATCGCAATGTCTTCTACCAGTTGGTCGAGCTGGCCGAGACGCGGCAGATCGACGGGCGCAGCTGGCTGGGCGTGTGGAGTCACGGCACCTTCTTCCCCCTCGGTCCGCAGGACTGAACCGCGCCAGGGCTGCGTTGTGCAGCCCTGCTTCAGGCGAGCGGCCCGCCCGCTCCGTTCCGACGCCTCCCGATAGCCTTTCGGCGTTCTTCATCCTCTCGGGGCCCCTTGGCTGTTCCGCCCGTTCGGCTACTCCGGGGTGGCTCTCCGAGCAGCACGCAATATAAAAAATCCATTGAAAACAATGAAGTGCACATGGTGCACGATAGGGCAGATAGCTTTTGGGGCTGTCGATTGCCCGCTTCTAGAATGGCCAGGCCCGAAACGAACAAAAAACAGCCAAGAAGCGAACCCACCTGGCAACCCGCTGAATGACGGCGCCCGAACGAGGCGATACCGGCGATTTGCGGCCGGCGGGAGGGGTTCGCTCCGAGGCTCCAGGAGGCTTGATGACCATCAAACTGAAATGCCTGTCGCATACGCCCTTGCGCGGCCTCAACGATCCGGGGACCGACGTCGTCGCGGAGGTCGATGCGGTTCTCGCCAGGTCGCGCGCCGAGGTCGAGGCCTTCGACCCCGAGCTGATCGTGATCTTCGCACCCGACCATTACAACGGCCTGTTCTACGACCTGATGCCGCCGTTCGTGATCGCCACCGCCGCCGAATCGGTCGCCGACTACCGGACCCTGCCCGGTCCGCTGTCGATTCCCCGGGCGCTGGCGCTCGACATGGCGCGCTTCATTCTCGACAGCGACCTCGACATCGCCCTGTCCCATCGCCTGCAGGTCGACCATGGCTGCACCCAGACCCTCGAGGAGCTGACCGGCAGCCTGACCCGCTACCCGGTGATCCCGATCATCATCAACTCGGTGGCGCCGCCCTTTGGGCCGTACCGTCGCATCCGCAAGCTGGGCGAGGCGGTCGGCCGCTTCATCGCCACCCTGAACAAGCGCGTGCTGGTCCTGGGCACCGGCGGCTTGTCCCACGAGCCCCCAGTACCGCTGTTGTCGGACGCTCCCGAGGAAATCGCCGAGTTTCTGATCGCCGGGCGCAATCCGACCCCGGAGGCGCGTGCCGCCCGTCAGGCGCGCACCATCGCCGCCGGCAAGATCTACGGCACTGCGGAGTCCCCGCAGACGCCGCTCAACACCGACTGGGACCTGGCCTTCATTGACCTGCTGGTGCAGGGCCGCCTCGAGGAAGTCGACGATTTCGGGATCGAGGAGATTTCCAGGGCCGCCGGCCGCTCGACCCACGAGATCCGTACCTGGGTCGCCGCCTTCGCCGCGCTGGCGGCCACCGGCGCCTATCGCGCGCGGCAGGACTACTACCGGCCGATCAACGAATGGATCGCCGGCTATGGCGTGGTGAGCGCCGAGCAACGCTGAGCCTTTTCTGGGCAACAGCCCCCACAACAACAATGCGAATGCGTCACCCGCGGAGAACAACAATGAGCCATATCGATACCTCCATCCCCAGCGAAGCCGAAATCGTCGCGCGCGCCGAGGCCATGATCCCCTGGCTGCGCGAGAAGGCCGACGCCACCGAGAGGGCGCGCATGGTGTCGCGCGAAACCATCCAGGCCTTCCAGGAGGCCGGCTTCTTCAGGATCCTGCAGCCCAGGCGCTGGGGCGGCTACGAAATGAACCCCAACGTGCTGAACAAGGTGCTGATGGAGCTGGCTCGCGGCTGTCCGTCCAGCGCCTGGAACGTGATGGTGCTGGGCGTGCACCCCTTCGAGGTCGGCCTGCTCGACCCGCGCTGCGGCGACGAGCTGTGGGGCGAGGACAACACCCGACTGGTGTCCTCCTCCTATGCGCCCTTCGGCACCGTCACCGCGGTCGACGGCGGCTACCTGCTCAACGGCGAGTGGCTGACCTCCAGCGGTTGCGACCATGCCGCCGGCGGCGCCTTCCTCGGCGGCCGCGTCGCCGAGAACGGCGAAACGGTGTTCCGCTCCTTCTGGGTCCAGGCCGGCGACTTCGAGATCGTCGACGACTGGCACGTGGTCGGCCTGGCCGGCACCGGCAGCAAGAAGCTGATCGTCAGGGAGGTCTTCGTCCCCGCCTACCGCAGCCATGTCATCGCCGCCTACGACGACGCCTCCCATGGCCAGGTGAACGATCTGTACAAGATGCCGTTCTTCTACGTGTTCTACGCCGCCGTGTCCTCGGTGATCATCGGCATGGCGCGCGGCATGGTCGACCTCTACATCGAGCACATGGTGCCGCGCCAGAACCTCAACCAGGCCGTCGGCGCCGCGGTCAACGACCCCTTCATCCGGGGCCGGCTGGGCGAGGCCTCGGCGAAGATTCTCGCCTGTGCCAGCCGCGTGCTGCACAACACCGAGGAAGCCTGGAGCTACGCCTCGCAGGGCAGGCTGGTGCCGCTGGACGTGCGCGTCCGCCACTTCGCCACCAACCAGTTCACCGGCGGCGAGTGCTTCGAAGCGGCGCACATGATCTTCAAGAAGACCTCGACCCGCGGCGTCTGGCTGAACAACCCGATGCAGCGCCAACTGCGCGACATCCTGGTCGGCGCCAACCACATCACCCAGAACCAGGACAACATCGGCGACCTGCTGGGCGGCCAGCTGCTCGGCAATCCCATGCCGGCCGCCAATCCGTTCGGCGTCAGGGTCTGAGCCGAGCCATCGCCAGGGCCCGGGCGCATCCGCCGGGCCTTTTCCCATCTGCCTGCTGTGCGAGAGCGAATGCCATGAACCAAGAGATCAACCAACTGCTCGACTGGGCCCCGAATGCCGAACTGGCCGGGCTGCCGCTGGTCAGCGCCGACGACCACCGCTACGGCATGCGCAACCTGGCCGCCGCCGTCACCCTCATCACCACCCGCGACGGTGCTGTCCGCTTCGGCCTCACCGCCACCGCGGTCTGCTCGGTGACCGCCGATCCGCCGCGCTTGGTGGTCTTCGTCAACAAGAGGGTCGCCGCCTGCGAAGCGATCCTCAACAGCGGCGCGCTGTGCGTCAACGTGCTGTCCGGCGACCAGGAGTACGAGGCCAAGGTGTTCGCCGGCATGGTCGAGGGCGTGCATGGCGAGGCGCGCTTCGAGCATGGCCAGTGGCACGAGCTGATCACCGGCGTGCCGGTACTGGAGGGATCGCTGGCCAACTTCGACTGCCGGGTGGTCAAGGTCTTCGACGAGAGCACCCACCACGCCTTCCTCTGCGAGGTGCTGGCCACCCGCGGCCAGCAGGGCGGCGAACCGCTGCTGTACCTGAACGGCGCCTTCCGTCGCCTCGCCCCCTAACCCCGACCGGAGAAGACACGACATGACGACCACTACCCAGGCTCTGACCGAAGCCTCCAGCAGCCGCTTCGTCCGCATCCACGAAGGCGATCTCGACCTGCAACTGCACTACAACGACTGCGGCGCGGGCGCCGAGACCGTGGTGATGTTGCACGGCTCCGGGCCGGGGGCCAGCGGCTGGGCCAACTTCAACCGCAACATCGAGCCGCTGGTCGCCGCCGGCTACCGGGTGATCCTCATGGACTGCCCGGGCTGGAGCAAGAGCGATCCCATCGTCTGCACCGGCTCGCGTTCGGACCTCAACGCCCGCGCCCTGAAAGGCCTGCTCGACGCCATCGGCATCGACCGCGCGCACCTCATCGGCAACTCCATGGGCGGGCACAGCGCGGTGGCCTTTGCCCTCGCCAACCCCGAGCGGGTCGGCAAGCTGGTGCTGATGGGCGGCGGCACCGGCGGCGCCAGTCCCTTCGCGCCAATGCCGACCGAGGGCATCAAGCTGCTGCAGGGGCTGTACCGCGAGCCGAGCATCGACAACCTGAAGAAGATGATGAGCGTCTTCGTCTACGACACCAGCGAGCTGACCGAGGAGCTGTTCCAGACCCGGCTCGACAACATGCTGGGCCGGCGCGACCACCTTGAGAACTTCGTCGAGAGCCTGACGGCCAACCCGAAGCAGTTCCCCGACTTCGGTCCGCGCCTTGCCGAGATCAAGGCGCAGACCCTGATCGTCTGGGGCAGCAACGACCGCTTCGTGCCGATGGACACCGGCCTGCGCCTGCTCGCCGGCCTGCCCAACGCCGAACTGCACGTGTTCAACCGCTGCGGCCACTGGGCGCAGTGGGAGCACGCCGACAAGTTCAACCGCATGGTGCTGGACTTCCTCGGCCACTGAGCGGGGCGCCTTTCCCCAGGCTTTTGCCTGCGCCTGCAGCGCCCGATCTGGAGGCCGCGAAAATGTGCAGCCTCCAGTTCGTAGGGCGGACAACGCCGCAGGCTTGTCCACCATGCCAACCGATCGCCACCAAGCTGGCTCCACGGGCGGTTCGTGTCGTCCGGGATCAGTTGCCGGCCAGCACCGGCCCGGCCTGCTCGCGTTCGTGGATGCCCTGTTCGACGGTGGCCGCGAAGCGCTGCAAAGCCTTCAGGTAGCGCTTCGCGGCCTGATCGATGGTCATCGCCTTGGCCACGTAGACCAGGTTGATGCAGCCGTAGACCCGCTGTTCCCCACGGATCGGCACGGCGATGGCGGCGATCCTTTCCTCGCTGTTCCAGCTGCCGTAGTTCTCGCCGTAGCCGCGATGGCGTGTGCGCCGCAGCAGGTTGTCCAGGTTCGCCCGGTCGCGCGCCAGGCGCCCCTGGTCGTCGTCGCGGCTGGCCAGGAGTTCGACGATGCGTTCGCGCTCGGCCTCAGGACAGAAGGCCAGGTAGGCGAGGCCGGTGGCGGTGAGCAGCATCGGCAGGCGTCGGCCGACCATCGAGCGGTGGAACGACAGCCGGCTGAAGCGGTGGGTGGTCTCGCGCACCACCATGGCGTCCACGTCCAGGGTGCACAGGTCGGTCGGCCAGACCACCTCCTGCAGCAGCTCGGCCAGCAGCGGCGCGGCCAGCGCGGAAATCCACTGTTCGTCGCGAAAGCCCTCGCTCAGCTCGCGCACCTTCATGCTCAGGCGGAAGCTGTCGTCCGACTCGCTGCGTCGCACGTAGCCCTCGTCCTGCAGGGTCTCCAGCAGGCGCCGCACCGTGGTGCGGTGCAGCCCGGTCAGTTCGGCCAGCTTCGCCGGGCTGGCGCCGCCGTCCACCCGGTTGAGGGCGTTGAGGATCTGCAGGCCGCGGGTCAGGCCACGCACGGTCTTGTATTCGGTATCGCGCTCGTTGCTCATGTCTACTAAAAATCCTTTTAAAAACAATTAAGTGCACTAAGTGCACGTGGGGGAGTTTTTTCATTGTAGGGGTTTTGAGGGCATTCCTATACTCGCCCCCGATGGCGGAAAGCCCCCTGTGGGAAACAACAATGAGCCCAAGCGTACAACCGCCAGCCTACGGAACAGCGTCGCCGGCTTCGGCTCGATCGGCCCGCACCCTGCGAGGTACTCCATGAGCGTGACCCAACAGATCCTGGAACAACTGGCCGCCGTCCTGCGCGAGGCCGAGGCGAGCGGGGTGGCCGTCGAGCCGCTGCGCGGACTGATCGGCGAAGACAACGGCGCGGCCGCCTACGCCATCCAGCGCCTCAACATCGCCCACGGCGTCGCTGCCGGCCGCCGCGTGGTCGGCCGCAAGATCGGCCTGACCAATCCCAAGGTGCAGGCCCAGCTCGGCGTCGACCAGCCGGATTTCGGCACCCTGTTCGCCGACATGGGCTACGGCGACAACGAGGTGGTGCCCTTCACGCGCGTGCTGCAGCCGAAGATCGAGGCGGAAATCGCGCTGATCCTCGAGCGCGACCTGCCACGTGCCGACACCACCTTCGCCGAGCTGGTCGCGGCCACCGGCTGGGTGTTGCCAGCGCTGGAGATCGTCGGTTCGCGGGTGCAGGACTGGAACATCCGCTTCGTCGACACCGTGGCCGACAACGTCTCCAGCGGCTGCTTCGTGCTCGGCGGCCCGGCGCGCCGGCTGGCCGATGTCGACCTGCGCCAGGCGGCGATGCGCATGACCCGCAACGGCGAGGAGGTTTCCAGCGGCAGCGGCGCCGAATGCCTTGGCCATCCACTGAACGCCGCGGTGTGGCTGGCGCGCACCATGGCCCGCCTGGGCGAGCCGCTCAAGGCCGGCGACCTGATCCTTACCGGGGCGCTGGGCCCCATGGTCGGCGTGGTCGCGGGCGATCGTTTCGAAGCGGATATCCCGGGCATCGGTGCCGTCGGCATCACATTCAGCGCCGCGTGAGCGGCTTCCCTCCTGCGGGTGTATCAGTGAGAACAAGCATGAAAAAACTGAAAGTCGCCATCGTCGGCTCCGGCAACATCGGCACCGACCTGATGATCAAGATCCTCCGCCACGGCCAGCATCTGGAAATGGGCGCGATGGTCGGCATCGACCCGGCCTCCGACGGCCTGGCCCGCGCCGCGCGCCTCGGCGTGGCCACCACCTTTGAGGGCGTCGAGGGCCTGACCCGCCTGCCGGTGTTCGCCGACATCGATTTCGTCTTCGACGCCACCTCGGCGGGCGCCCACGTGAAGAACGACGTGTTCCTCCGTGGGTTGAAACCCGGCCTGCGCATGATCGACCTGACCCCGGCGGCCATCGGCCCCTACTGCGTGCCGGTGGTCAACCTGGAGCGGAACCTCCACGAGACCAACGTCAACATGGTCACCTGCGGCGGCCAGGCCACCATCCCGATGGTCGCCGCGGTGTCGCGCGTCGCCAGGGTCCACTACGCCGAGATCGTCGCCTCGATCGCCTCGAAATCCGCCGGCCCCGGCACCCGCGCCAACATCGACGAATTCACCGAGACCACCTCGAAAGCCATCGAGGTGATCGGCGGGGCGCAGAAGGGCAAGGCGATCATCGTCCTCAACCCGGCCGAGCCGCCGTTGATCATGCGCGATACCGTCTACGTGCTGTCGGATCTCGCCGACCAGGCGCAGGTGGAGGCGTCCATCGCGGAGATGGCCCAGGCGGTGCAGTCCTACGTGCCGGGCTATCGCCTCAAGCAGCGGGTGCAGTTCGACGTGATTCCCGACTCCGCGCCGCTGAACATCCCCGGCCTCGGTCATCTCTCGGGCCTGAAGACCTCGGTGTTCCTCGAGGTGGAGGGCGCCGCCCACTACCTGCCGGCCTACGCCGGCAACCTGGACATCATGACCTCCGCCGCGCTGGCCACCGCCGAGCGCATGGCCCAGTCGATGCTGAACGCGTAAGGAGACCCGCCATGACCTTCAATCCCGGCAAGAAGCTGTACATCTCCGACGTCACCCTGCGCGACGGCAGCCACGCGATCCGCCACCAGTATTCGATCGCCAACGTGCAGGCCATCGCCCGCGCGCTGGACCAGGCGAAGGTCGACTCCATCGAGGTGGCCCACGGCGACGGCCTGCAGGGTTCGAGCTTCAACTACGGCTTCGGCGCGCACACCGATCTGGAGTGGATCGAGGCGGTGGCCGAAGTGAGCCACGCCCGGATCGCCACCCTGCTGCTGCCCGGCATCGGCACCGTCCACGACCTCGACAATGCCTATAAAGCCGGCGCGCGCATCGTCCGGGTGGCCACCCACTGCACCGAGGCCGACGTGTCCAGGCAGCACATCGAGCACGCGCGAAAACTCGGCATGGACACCGTGGGCTTCCTGATGATGAGCCACATGACCAGCCCGCAGAACCTCGCCGTCGAGGCGAAGAAGATGGAGCGCTACGGCGCCACCTGCATCTACGTGGTCGACTCGGGCGGGGCGATGGGCATGCAGGACATCCGCGAGCGCTTCCGCGCGGTCAAGGACCTGCTCGACCCTTCGACCCAGACCGGCATGCACGCCCACCACAACCTGTCGCTCGGGGTGGCCAACTCCATCGTCGCGGTGGAGGAAGGCTGCGACCGCATCGACGCGAGCCTGGCCGGGATGGGCGCGGGGGCCGGCAACGCGCCGCTGGAGGTGTTCATCGCCGCGGCCGAGCGCCTGGGCTGGAACCACGGCACCGACCTCTACACCCTGATGGACGCCGCCGACGAGATCGTCCGCCCGCTGCAGGACCGTCCGGTGCGGGTCGACCGCGAGACCCTGGCGCTCGGCTATGCCGGCGTCTACTCGAGCTTCCTGCGCCATGCCGAGGTGGCGGCGCAGAAATACGGCCTGAGCACCGTGGACATCCTCGTCGAGCTGGGCCGGCGGCGGATGGTCGGCGGCCAGGAGGACATGATCGTCGACGTGGCGCTGGACCTGCTCAAGCGCTGAACCCGAAAAACCACAGCTGCGCCGGCGGCCTTCGGGCGGCCGGCCGGTTACGCACGTCCCCACAAACCATAGGTACAACAATAATGACAACCTACACCACGCAACATCTGGCGCCTGCAGAGACGGAACAGGACGCCCGGCGAACCTGGTTGACCATCGCCCTGTGCTTTGCCGTCGCGCTGCTGGAGGGCATCGACTTCCAGGCGCCGGGCATCGCGGCGCCGGGCATGGCCGCGGCCTTCGGTCTGGACAGGCTGCACATGGGGTGGGTGTTCAGCGCCGGTATCCTCGGCCTGTTGCCCGGCGCCCTGGTCGGCGGCTGGCTGGCCGACCGCATCGGCCGCAAGTGGGTGCTGATCGGTTCGGTGGCGCTGTTCGGCCTGTTCTCCATCGCCACCGCCCATGCCTGGGAGCTCTACAGCCTGCTGGCGGCGCGCTTGCTGACCGGCGTCGGCCTCGGTGCGGCGCTGCCCAACCTGATTGCGCTGTGTTCGGAGGCGGCCGGCCCGCGCCTGCGCGGCACCGCGGTGACCCTGATGTACTGCGGCGTGCCGCTGGGCGCGGCGCTGGCGGCTGCCATCGGCATCGCCGGCTTCGCTGCCGACTGGACGGTGGTCTACTACGTCGGCGGCGTGCTGCCGCTGCTGGTGGTGCCCTTGCTGGCCTTCTGGCTGCCCGAGTCGGCGGCCTTTCGCGCCCGCCAGCAGGCGGCCACCCGGGCCGCATCCGTGCCGGTCGTCGAGGGCCTGTTCCATAACGGCAGTGCGCTGCCGACCCTGCTGCTGTGGGGCGCCTACTTCTTCACCCTGATGGTCGTCTACATGCTGATCAGCTGGCTGCCGAGCCTGCTGGTGGGGCAGGGGTTCACCGGCAGAGAGGCCAGCTGGGTGATGTTCTCCCTGCAGATCGGTGCGGCGGTCGGCACCCTGATGCTCGGCATGCTGATGGAGCACCTGCGGCCGCTGGCGATGGCCGGGCTGATCTATCTCGGCCTGCTTGCCGCGCTGGCGGCGCTCGGTCTGTCCGAGGCGTTCGCCAGCATGCTGGTGGCCGGCTTCGCCGCCGGCATGTTCGCCACCGGCGGGCAGGGCGTGCTCTATGCCCTGGCGCCGCTGTTCTATCGCACCGAAGTCCGTGCCACCGGGGTCGGCAGCGCCGTGGCGGTCGGCCGCCTGGGCGCCATGAGCGGCCCGCTGGTGGCTGGCAAGATGCTGGCGCTGGGCTTCGGCAGCGCCGGGGTGATGCTGGCCTCGGCGCCAGGTCTGGTGCTCGCTGGCATCGCGGTGTTCTACCTGCTCGGCCGGCGTCGCGACCGGAGCGCGCTGGCCTGATCCAATCGGCGCGGTTCGGCGGAGCCGCGCTGCATTTCCCCATACCGTTTCTTCGCCGCCGTCCCGCTGCGGGGCGCTGGCAGACCACAAGAACAATAAAAGGTAACCGACATGCTCGACACACGACGGGGCGCGGCCGGCGCAGCCCTGCTGCTGCTCGCCCAGGGAACGGCGCAGGCAGGCGGCTTCATCGAGGACAGCCAGGGCAGCCTGACCCTGCGCAACTTCTACTTCGACCGCGACTACAAGGGCGAGACCAACGTCTCGGCGCGCCGCGAATGGGCGCAGGGCTTCATCCTCAACCTCAAGTCCGGCTTCACCGAGGGCCCGGTCGGCTTCGGCCTCGACCTGCAGGGCATGCTCGGCGTCCAGCTCGACTCCTCGCGCGAGCGGGTCGGCACCGGCCTGCTGCCGGTCCAGCGCGGCAGCGGCGAAGCCGCGCAGGAGTATTCCGAGCTGGGCATCACCGGCAAGATGCGCTACTCGAAGACCGAGTTGCACGTCGGCACCGTGATGCCGCGCCTGCCGATCCTGATCAGTAGCCCGGCCCGTCTGCTCTGGCAGACCTTCAAGGGCGGCCACCTGCGCTCCACGGACATTCCGGGGCTGAGCCTGCAGGGCGGCTACCTGAACCGGATGAACCAGCGCGACTCCACCGACTACCAGAAGATCGCCATCGCCGCGCCCAACGGCCGCTTCGACGGCACCGCCGAGTCCGACGAGTTCATCTTCCTCGGCGGCGACTACGCGCTGACGAAAGCGCTGACCCTGAGCTACTACCACGCCCGTCTCGACGAGATCTACCAGCAGCACTACCTGGGCGCGATCCACCAGTTCAAGCTGGGGCCGGGGGAGTTCAAGACCGATTTGCGCTGGTTTTTCAGCGACGAGGAGGGCGACGGCAAGGCCGGCTCGGTCGACAACCAATACGTCGGCCTGAACTTCGGCTACAAGCTGGGCGGGCACCGGCTGACGGTGGGCGGCGCGCTGTCCAGCGGCGACTCGGCGATGCCCTACATCGCCGGCTCGGAGCCGCATCTGATCTCCGAATACGCGCTCAGCTCGGAATTTCTCAACGCCGACGAGCACTACTGGCACCTGCGCTACGACTACGACTTCGCCGCGGTCGGCATCCCCGGGCTGACCGGCATGCTGCGCTTCATGCGGGGCACCAACGTCGAGCTGCCGGCGCGCCTGGGGGGCAGCGGGCAGAGCGAGAGCGAGCGGGACCTGGAACTGTCCTACGTGGTCCAGTCGGGCCCGCTGAAGAACCTGGCGCTGCGCCTGCGCAACGCGCGCTACCAGAACAGCTTCGCGGCCAACGCGACGATGCGCGACGACAACGAGACGCGCATCAACGTCGACTATACCTGGAGGCTCTGGTAGGGGCGGAAAGATTCGAGGCTCCTGCAGGAGCCTCGATGGTTTCACTTACATGTTGGGATAGTTCGGCCCGCCAGAACCTTCCGGCGCCACCCAGGTGATGTTCTGGGCCGGATCCTTGATGTCGCAGGTCTTGCAGTGCACGCAGTTCTGCGCGTTGATCTGGAAGCGCGGGCTGCCGTCGTCCTGGCTGACGATCTCGTAGACGCCGGCCGGGCAGTAGCGCTGCGCCGGTTCGTCGTACAGCGGCAGGTTGCGGGTGATCGGGATGCTCGGGTCGCTCAGCCGCAGGTGGCAGGGCTGGTCTTCCTCGTGGTTGGTGTTGGAGAGGAACACCGAGCTGAGCTTGTCGAAGCTGAGCTTGCCGTCCGGCTTCGGATACTCGATCCGCTTCGATTCGGAGGCCAGCTTCAGGCAGGCATGGTCCGGCTTGTTGTCGTGCAGGGTGACCGGGATCCTGCCGCCGAACAGGTTCTGGTCGATGAAGTTGAAGGCCCCGCCCTTGAACGCGCCGAACTTATGGATGGCGGCGCCGAAGTTGCGGCTGCGGAACAGCTCCTCGTACAGCCAGCTGGACTTGAACGACTCGATGTAGCCGTTCAGCTCGTCGCCGCCCTGGCTGCCGCCGGCGAGGGCGGCGAGGACGGCGTCGGCGGCCAGCATGCCGGACTTCATCGCGGTGTGGCTGCCCTTGATCTTGGCGAAGTTCAGGGTGCCCAGGTCGCAGCCGATCAGTGCGCCGCCCGGGAAGACCATCTTCGGCAGCGAGTTCAGGCCGCCCTTGCAGATGGCACGGGCGCCATAGGACACCCGCTTGCCACCTTCCAGGTACTGGGCGATCACCGGGTGGTGCTTGTAGCGCTGGAACTCGTCGAAGGGCGACAGGAAGGGGTTGCTATAGGACAGGTCGACGATCAGGCCGACCACTACCTGGCCGTTCTCCAGGTGATACAGGAAGGAGCCGCCCGGGTTCTCGTCGTCCAGCGGCCAGCCGGCGGTGTGCACCACCAGGCCCTGCTCGTGGCGGGCCGGGTCGACGTCCCAGATCTCCTTGATGCCGATGCCGTAGTGCTGGGCGTCGGCCTCGCCGTCCAGCCGGTAGCGGGCGATCAACTGCTTGCCGATGTGGCCGCGGCAGCCCTCGGCGAACAGGGTGTACTTGCCGCGCAGCTCCATGCCGGGGGTGTAGCTGTCCTTGGGCTTGCCTTCGCGGTCGACGCCCAGATCGCCGGTGACGATGCCGCGCACCACGCCCGTGTCGTCGATCAGCGCTTCCTGGGCGGCGAAGCCCGGGTAGATCTCCACGCCCATGGCTTCGGCCTGCTGGGCCAGCCAGCGGCACAGGTTGCCCAGGGAGATGATGTAGTTGCCCTTGTTGTGCATGGTCTTGGGCACGAGGGCGTTCGGCAGCTTGCTGGCCTTCTCGGCGCTCTTGAACAAATAGATGTCGTCGCGCTTGACCGGGGTGTTCAGCGGGGCGCCCAGCTCCTTCCAGTTCGGGAAGAGCTCGTTCAGGGCGCGCGGCTCGAAGACGGCGCCGGAGAGAATGTGGGCGCCGACTTCGGAACCCTTCTCGACCACGCACACGCTGATCTCCTGGCCAGATTCGGCGGCCTGCTGTTTCAGTCGACAGGCGGCCGACAGACCGGCGGGACCGGCGCCGACGATGACGACGTCGAATTCCATGTATTCGCGTTCCACAAACTATCTCCTGCTCGGGGCTCTCTACGCATGTTCCCGGATGGGGGTCGATCATTATATATCCGGCCCCTTCGCCCGGACCAATGCAAAGACGGGAACGCACTGCCGCGGAGGCGACTGCCGGAGCCCCGGAAAGCCGGGCCGCTCTTGGTTGACCGGGAGGTGGCCTGCAGTCAAGATACGGCCATTTTTACGCTCGCCGCAGGGGGCTGACGTCGGCTCCGGCCGTCAACCACAGGCCATTGCTTGCCTTGGCGACATTTCACTTACCGGAGAGTAACGAGGAATCCATGAAGGTTCTTGTAGCTGTCAAACGAGTGGTCGACTACAACGTCAAGGTCCGCGTCAAGGCCGATGGCTCCGGCGTCGACCTGGCCAACGTCAAGATGTCGATGAACCCCTTCTGCGAGATCGCCGTGGAAGAAGCGGTGCGCCTGAAGGAGCGCGGCATCGCCACGGAGATCGTCGCCGTGTCCGTCGGCCCGGCCCAGGCCCAGGAGCAGCTGCGCACCGCCCTGGCCCTCGGCGCCGACCGTGCGATCCTGATCGAGACCGACGAGGAGCTGGGTTCCCTGGCCGTGGCCAAGCTGCTCAAGGCGGTGGTCGACAAGGAGCAGCCGCAGCTGGTCATCACCGGCAAGCAGGCCATCGACAGCGACAACAACCAGACCGGGCAGATGCTCGCCGCGCTGACCGGCTACGCCCAGGGCACCTTCGCCTCGAAGGTCGAGGTCGCAGGCAGCCAGCTCAAGGTCACCCGCGAGATCGACGGCGGCCTGCAGACCCTCGAGCTGAGCCTGCCGGCCATCGTCACCACCGACCTGC
Organism: Azotobacter salinestris; assembly: GCF_009363155.1. Taxonomy (NCBI): domain Bacteria; kingdom Pseudomonadati; phylum Pseudomonadota; class Gammaproteobacteria; order Pseudomonadales; family Pseudomonadaceae; genus Azotobacter; species Azotobacter salinestris. Next base: position 1,323,483 of record NZ_CP045302.1, on the reverse strand, counting down.
GCCTGAACGAGCCGCGCTACGCCTCGCTGCCGAACATCATGAAGGCCAAGAAGAAGCCGCTGGAGACCGTCAAGCCGGCGGATCTGGGCGTATCGGTCGCCTCCACCCTGAAGACCCTCAAGGTCGAGGCCCCGGCCGAGCGTCAGGCCGGCATCAAGGTGGGCTCGGTGGCCGAGCTGGTGGAGAAGCTGAAGAACGAGGCGAAGGTGATCTGAGATGGCAATCCTGGTAATCGCTGAACACGACAACGCGGTACTGGCGGCCGCGACCCTGAACACCGTCGCAGCTGCACAACAGATCGGCGGAGACATCCACGTGCTGGTGGCCGGCAGCGGCTGCCATGCCGTCGCCGAGAGCGCCGCGAAGATCGCCGGGGTGGCCAAGGTGCTGGTCGCCGACGAGGCGGCCTGTGCCCACCTGCTGGCCGAGAACGTCGCGCCGCTGATCGCCGGCCTGGCCAAGGGGTACAGCCACGTGCTGGCGCCGGCCTCGACCAACGGCAAGAACTACCTGCCGCGCGTGGCCGCGCTGCTGGACGTCGACCAGATCTCCGAGATCGTCGCGGTGGAAAGCGCCGACACCTTCAAGCGGCCGATCTACGCCGGCAACGCCATCGCCACCGTGCAGTCCAGCGCGCCGATCAAGGTGATCAGCGTGCGCGCCACCGCCTTCGACGCGGCGGCAGGCGAGGGCGGCAGCGCGGCCATTGAGGCCGTGGCCGGCACGGGCGAGGCGGGCACCTCGCGCTTCGTCGGCGAGGAGCTGGCCAAGTCCGACCGTCCGGAGCTGACCTCGGCCAAGGTGGTGATCTCCGGCGGGCGCGGCATGCAGAGCGGGGAGAACTTCCAGCTGCTGTACGCCCTGGCGGACAAGCTGGGGGCGGCGGTGGGCGCCTCGCGGGCGGCGGTGGATGCGGGCTTTGCGCCCAACGACATGCAGGTCGGGCAGACCGGCAAGATCGTCGCGCCGGACCTGTACGTCGCGGTGGGGATTTCCGGAGCGATCCAGCACCTGGCGGGGATGAAGGACTCGAAGGTGATCGTGGCGATCAACAAGGACGCCGAGGCGCCGATCTTCCAGGTGGCCGACTACGGCCTGGTGGCGGATCTGTTCGAGGTGCTGCCGGAACTGGAAAAGCAGCTCTGAGCTGTCTTCCGGCCGGACACGAAGCCCGCTCATCGAGCGGGCTTCGTGCAACTGGGCCCCGGCGAGCCCCCATCCATGCCTTCCGCGGAAACTCCATGCAGAACCGCTTTTTTCCTGCGCTGCTGGCGCTGCTGGCCGGCCTGGTCTCGCCCATGGCGGGCGCGGCCGGTACCTGCGAGCGGCTGGTCGCCACCGGCGATCCCGAACAGCCCCCCTATCTCTGGCGCGATCCGCAGGGTTCCGGGCAGTTGATCGGCGCCAGCGCCGACCTGCTCGAGCTGCTGGCCAAGGCCTTGGACGTCAAGATCGACCTGATCCGCTCCGGTTCCCGGGTACGTGCCGAGGAGAACGTGGCGAGCGGCCGTATCGACCTGCTGCTCGGCAGCTTTCCCGACAGTGCTCGTCGCGCGTCGCTGGATTTCGTCGAGCCGGCGCTCTTCGTGCAGTCCGCCGTGGTCTGGGTGCGCAAGGACCGGGTCTTCCCCTATGGTGGCTGGAGCGATCTGTATGGCCATCGGGGGGCGATCCTGGCCAACGACCGGTTCGCCCGCGAATTCGACCTGCTGTCCAGTACCGCCCTGCCGCTCGAGGAGGTGCTGACCCTGAGCGAGGCGTTGCGGATGCTGCAGCGGGGCGAGGTCGCCTACCTGCTCGGCGAGCGGCATGCCGTCCAGGCGGCTGCCGAGTCGCTGGGCATGCTGGCGGAAATCCAGCCGCTGCCGCCGCTGCTCAGCGAGGGCCTGTACCTGGCCGTGGGCCGCGATTCCGCCTGCAACACACCGGAGCTGCGCGCACGGCTGGCGACCAGGCTGGCCGAGCTGGACGCCGCCGGACTGGCGGAAAGCCTGTTGCAACGCAATGCCGCGCGCTGGAAGGCGCAGGGCTTGCCGTCTTCACCCGTTGCCAAGTAGGAATCCACCCCGTGAATAGCGCACGTTTTTCCGTTGCCCTGCTTCTCCTCGCCCTGGGCGGCTGCGCCAGCGATCCCGCACCGCACGAGCAACTGCGCCTGAGCGAAAAGGCGCTGGAGCAGGCCAGGGCCGTCGGCGCCGGCGAGGAGCAGGCGGAGCTGGCCCTCGCGCAGGGCAAGTTCGAACAGGCCGGCGCCGCACTGGCTGCCGGCCATCACAAGGAGGCGCGCATGTTGGCCGAGCAGGCCGAGCTGGATGCACGTCTGGCCGAGGCGCAGGTGCTGACCCAGAAGGGCCGCAAGCAGACGACCGAACTCGAGCAGCAGATCGGCGCGCTGCGTCAGCAACTGGGGGAACTCTGATGAAGGGACGGCATGCTTTTCCGTTCGCCCTGCTGGCCCTGGCGCTGCTGGGCGGTTGCGCCACCACCTCGCCGGAAGCGCTGCACGCCATGGACGAAGCCCGGGCCGAACTCCTGGCCATCCGCACCGATCCGGCGGTACGGCTCAGCGCCGAGAAGGATCTGGCCCGGGCCGACGAGTCGCTGCTCCGGGCCGAGCGCTTTTCCGGCTACCGGGGCAGCGAGGAGGATGTCCTCCACTATGCCTACCTGAGCCGGCGCTATGCCCAGATCGCCCGCGAGCATGGCGCGCAGCGCCAGGCGGCCGAGCGCGTCGCCCAGTTGGAGACGGAGCGCGAGCGCCTGCAGCTGGCGTTGAGCGAGGCCCGCCTGCTCAATGCGGAGCAGCAGGGACAATGGCTCGAGGAGCAACTGGTCGGCCTGGCCACTACCGAAACCGAGCGCGGTCTGGTGATGACCCTGGGCGACGTGCTGTTCGATACCGGGCAGGTGGAGCTGCGCTCGACGGCGACGCGCACCGTGCTGCAGGTGGCCAGGTTCCTGCGTCTCAACCAGCGCCGCGTGGTGCGCATCGAGGGCTATACCGACAGCCAGGGCGACGACCAGCTGAACCTCGAGCTGTCCCGCGGGCGCGCCCAATCGGTCCGGGACATGCTGGTGGACCTGGGGGTCGACGGCAAGCGCATTCAGGTCGCCGGCTACGGTGAGGCCCACCCGGTCGCCGAGAACGCGTCCAGCCGGGGCCGTGCACGCAATCGCCGGGTGGAAATCGTGTTCTCCGACGAGGAGGGCAGGCTGGGCGCGGAGCGCTGATTTTCGCGCCCGCCGGATGGCGGGCGCGGCTCGAGGTCATTTTTCCTTTTCCCGTCGTTCCTCGGCGTCCTGCTCGGCGTTGCGCTGGCGAATCCGCTCGAGCTGTTCCTCGCTGAGAGGCAGTTTCTTCGCGGTGTCGCGCAGCACCAGCAGGCTGCCGATCACGAAACCAAACACCAGTATCAGTATCAGCCAGACGTACCAGGGCATGTCGTGTTCTCTCGCAGGGCCCCCACGGGCTGCGGGGGCATCGGGTGGCGTGACGGCGGGAAGGGCAGGGCGACTGCCACAGGGTGTCGATTCGGTATTGCCTGAGTGGCGCCTTCCCGCGACACGGAGCCTGCCGATTATCCTCCAGTGCCCTTGCCCTTCCGCTCGGGCCCGGCATGGCACTGCCCGTCATCATGAGCATAAGCGATCTGGCGGGCCGCCTGCTCACTGCCGAGCGCAGGACCTTCCTTTCCCTGCCGGGAGCGTTGGCCGCCTGTGCCAGCGCCTGACGGCCGGAGCGCGGTGCTGGCGGCATGGCGGGAGAAATGGGTAGCCTTGCCCCGGCAAAAGGGGGGAAGGCATGCCGGAATCGCTGATACTGCAGGCGGGGCTCTGGGGCTGGCTGGCGGCGAGCAGCCTGCTGTTCGGCGCCTGGCTGGGCTTCGGGGCTCGCTTGTCGGAGCGCCTGGTCGCCGCGGTTATGGCCTTCGGCAGCGGCGTGCTGATCGCCGCCCTGTGCTTCGAGCAACTGCCCGAGGCTGAGCGGCTCGGCGGGCTCTGGCCGACCCTGGCCGGTCTGCTGGCGGGCGGCGTGGCCTTCGTCCTGGCCAACGAGCAGCTCGACCGTCTGGAGGTCCGGCATCGTGCCAGAGGGATGGGCAGGGGGTCGCTGGTCGGCCTGCTGATTGCCGCCGGCGCCTTTCTCGACGGCATTCCCGAGTCCTTGGCGCTCGGCCTCGGGTTGCTCTGCGACGGCCGGCCGAGCTTGGTGCTGGTGGTCGCCGTGCTGCTCGCCAACCTGCCGGAGGGGCTGGCCAGTGCAGCCAGCCTGCGTGCCGAAGGGTACGGTCGGCGCCAGGTGTTCGCTCTCTGGGGCGCCATCGTCGGCCTCTCGGGCCTTGCCGCGATGCTTGGGCCGGCCCTGTTGGCGGACCTGTCGCCGGGCTGGCTGGCCTTCGCCTTGGGCTTTTCCGCCGGCGCGGTGCTCTGCATGCTGGTGGACACCCTGATTCCCGAGGCCTTCAAGGCCACTCACGCGCTGACCGGGCTGATCACCCTGGCGGGCTTTATGCTCGCCTTCGCGCTGGAGCATTTGTCCTAGGGCGTCCGCTACAATTGCGAGCCATAGCGATCTTTCCGGAGCCCTTCCCCATGTCCTGCCAGACCCCGATCATCGTCGCCCTCGACTTTCCCAGCCGCGAGGCCGCCCTGGCGCTGGCCGCCCGGCTGGATCCCGCGCAATGCCGGGTGAAGGTCGGCAAGGAGCTGTTCACCCGCTGCGGCCCGGGCATCGTCGAGACGCTGCAGTGGCAGGGCTTCGAGGTATTCCTCGACCTGAAATTCCACGACATCCCGAACACCACGGCGATGGCGGTGAAGGCCGCCGCCGAACTGGGGGTGTGGATGGTCAACGTGCACTGTTCCGGCGGCCTGTGCATGATGCGCGCCTGCCGCGAGAGCCTGGACGGCATCAACGGCCGCCGACCGCTGCTGATCGGGGTGACGGTGCTGACCAGCATGGAGCGCGAGGACTTGGCCGGCATCGGCCTGGATGTCGAGCCGCAGCGGCAGGTCCTGCGCTTGGCTGCCCTGGCCGAGCAGGCCGGGCTGGACGGGCTGGTCTGCTCGGCCCAGGAGGCGCCGGCGCTGAAGGCCGCCCATCCGCAGCTGAAGCTGGTGACCCCGGGCATCCGGCCGGCCGGCAGCGCCCAGGACGACCAGCGGCGCATCCTCACCCCGCATCAGGCGCTGGAGGCCGGCTCCGACTACCTGGTCATCGGTCGGCCGATCAGCCAGGCCGCCGACCCGGCCCAGGCGCTGGCAACGCTGGTCGCCGAGCTGGTCTGATTGTACTCAGGCCGGCCTGCGCCATTCGAGGATCGCCAGCGTCAGCACGCCGCCGAGCAGCCCCCAGAAGGCCGAGCCGATCGACAGCAGGGTCATCCCCGAGGCGCTGATCATGAAGGTGACCAGCGCCGCCTCGCGTTCGCGGGGTTCGGCCATGGCGCTGCTCAGGCCGCTGCCGATCGAGCCGAACAGCGCCAGGGCGGCGATCGACAGCACCAGCTCGCCCGGCAGGGCGGCGAACAGCGAGGCGAGGGTGGCGGCGAAGGTGCCGGCGATGGCATAGAACAGCCCGCACCAGAGCGCCGCGGTATAGCGGCGCTGCGGGTCCTCGTGGGCGGCATGGCCGGTGCAGATCGCCGCGCTGATGGCCGCCAGGTTGATGCCGTGGGCGCCGAAGGGCGCCAGCAGCAGCGAGACGAGGCCGGTCGTGGCGACCAGCGGCGAGGCCGGCACCTGGTAGCCGTCGGCGCGCAGCACCACCAGGCCGGGAATGTTCTGCGAAGCCATGGCCACCACGAACAGCGGAATGCCGATGCTCACCATGGCCTCCAGGGAGAAGCCCGGGCTGGTCCACAGCGGCCGCGCCGGCTCGAGCGTGACGGCGCGAAAATCCAGCAGGCCGAGCAGACCGGCCAGCAGGCTGCCGACCAGCAGGGCGGCGAGGACCGCATGGCGCGGACTCAGGCGCTTGACCGGCAGATAGGCGAAGAACATGGCGCCGACCAGCAGGGGGCGCCGCTCGGCGGCAAGGAAGATCTCGCTGCCGATGTCGAACAGGATGCCGGCGAGCAGGGCGGCGGCGAGCGGGGCGGGCAGGCGGCGCATCAGGCGTTCGCAGCCGCCGCTCAGGCCGACCGCGGTGAGCAGCGCGGCGCACAGCAGGTAGGCGCCGATCGCCTCGGCGTAGCCGACGCCGGGCAGGCTGCCGACCAGCAGGGCCGCGCCGGGTGTCGACCAGGCGACCACGATGGGCGCACGATAGCGCAGCGACAGGCCGATGGTGCAGACCGCCATGCCGATCGACAGCGCCCAGATCCACGAGGCGATCTGCGCGCTGTCGAGGCCGGCAGCCTGGCCGGCCTGGAACATCAGCACCAGGGAGCTGGTATAGGCGGTGAGCATGGCGACGAAGCCGGCGATGATCGCCGAAGGGGACGAGTCGGCCAGTGGACGGAGGACTGCCCTCGGGGCTGCGGTCACTGTGAAGGCTCCTTGCAAGGTGGGGTTGCCGGTGAGTTCCTGGAGATGGCCCGTGCCGGGCACCTGCCCGGCCGGAGGAGGAGTCTGCCGTGAGCGATGATCCTGCAGGTCTGCGCGACGATAACCCCTATGCGCCGCCGCGGGGAGCCCTGCTGGCCCTCCCGGATGCGCCGCCCATGCCCGGCTGGTCGTCTGCCCAACTGCGGGTGCTTGGCTGGTTGGCCCTGGCCACCGTGCTCGGCACCCTGGTGATCATGCTGCTGTCCTTCGCCGGCCTCACCCGGGTGCGTGGGGTGGCCCTGTATGCCAGCTGGCTCGGTCTGCTCCTGGTGCTGCTGGGCAATTACCTGCTGCTTCGTCTGAAGAGCTTCGCCGAAGCGCGCTTCGCCGCCCGCGGCCTGAGCTGGCCGGTGTGGCTGAGTGTCGCACTGGGGCTCCTGCTGGAGGTCGCCGCGCTGCTCTTCGAAGCCGGCCCGCTCGCCAGTTGGCAGGCCTGGCTCTATGCCGCCGGGCTGATCGGCTATGGCGGCCTGCTGGTATGGCTCGGGGTGCGTCTGCTCGCCGTGCCGGAAGCCTTCAAGGCCTTGTACGGCGCGGGCTGGCTGGTGATCGCCGGGGGGCTCATGCTGGCCTCCCTGGTGCTCGCGGCGCAAGCCGTGCTGCCCCTGCTGGGCGTCTATGTGGCGCTGGCGCAGGTGTTCTTCACGGGGGCTGCGGAATTGCGCGAGCGCGATTGAGCCCCGTGTGCCCGGTTCGGCGGGGGGCAAGCGGATTGATCTGGCTCAAGGCCATTATGGTTGCCTCCCTCTAGTCTGCGCGGCATTGGCATCCATTGCCGCTTGAGATGGGGAGTACTGGAGTGGCTTATCTGACCTGGCGCAACGATCTGAACACCGGCATCGAGGTGATCGACACGCAGCACCGGCGCATCGTCGAGATGATCAACCAGCTGCACGAAATCCAGGGGCAGGACCGGGCGGCCGTCGGGGTGGTGATCGAGGCGCTGGTCGAGTACACGGTGTCGCATTTCGCCTTCGAGGAGTCGCTGATGGAGGATGCCGGCTACCAGTTCAGCCGCGCCCACAAGCGCATTCACGATCTCTTCATCAAGCGGGTGTCCGACTATCGCGCGCGCTACGTGGCAGGCGAGGATGTCGCCGGGGAACTGCAGGATCTGCTGTCGCGCTGGCTGTTCAGCCACATCAAGGAAGAGGACGCCAGCTATGTCGGTGCGGTCCGCGCGCAGATGCAGAGCCTGGCCAGCGACCGCAGCGCCGGCGGCTGGCTGTCACGCTCCATGAAGCGCTTCTTCGGCAAGAGCGAGGCTGCCTGACGATCCGGCTCCGTCGTTTCCCGTCCGTCCGCCACACCCTGTCCGCTCCGCCCTGACGCCGGCTGCTGCCGGAGCCCGTCTTCACTTCCATCCGCTGGCATAATTCGCCCTTTCCTGTGCCTTGACGAGGGGAGCGGACATGCGGGCCTCCTGGGACATCTTCTGCAGCGTCGTCGACAACTACGGCGACGCCGGCGTGACCTGGCGTCTGGCCCGCCAGTTGGCGGCCGAGCACGGCCAGCGGGTCAGGCTGTGGGTGGACGATCTGGCGGCGCTGGTGCGCCTCTGCCCCGAGGCGGACGCCGGCGCTTCCCGTCAGTGGCAGGCCGGGGTGGAAATATGCCGGTGGTCTGCGGACTGGCAGCCGGTCGAGCCGGCCGACGTGGTCATCGAGGCCTTCGCCTGCCAGCTGCCCGAGGCGCATGTCGCGGCCATGGCCGATTGCCGGCACCGGGTGCTCTGGCTGAATCTGGAGTATCTCAGCGCCGAGGACTGGGTGGGCGGCTGCCACGGCCTGCCGTCCCTGCAACCCGGCGGGCTGCAGAAATTCTTCTTCTTCCCCGGCTTCACCGCGGATACCGGCGGGCTGCTTCGCGAGTGCGGCCTGGTCGAGCAGCGCCGGGCCTTTCAGGCCGACGTCGCGGTACGCACGGCCTTTCTCCAATCGCTCGGTGTGGCGGTGCGCCCCGACGAGCGACTGATCTCGCTGTTCGCCTATGAGAACGCCGCCCTGCCGGGCTGGCTGGACGCCCTGGCGGCGGAAGCCGCCCCCACGCTGTTGCTGGTGCCGGAAGGGCGCATCCTCGGCGACCTGCAGCGCTGGCTGGGCGTGCCGGCGCTGACTGCCGGCGACAGACATCGGCGTGGCGCCCTGCGTATCCAGGTGCTGCCCTTCGTCCGTCAGGAAGCCTACGACCGCCTGCTCTGGTGCTGCGATTTCAACGCGGTGCGCGGCGAGGATTCCTTCCTGCGCGCCCAGTGGGCGGGAAGGCCGCTGCTCTGGCAGATCTATCCGCAGGCGCAGGGGGCCCACTGGGACAAGCTGGAGGCGTTCCTCGCCCTCTACCTCGAAGGCTTGTCGCCGAGTGTCGCGGGCGCCCTGCAAGGACTCTGGCGTGCCTGGAACGCCGGGCAGGCGATGGACGCGGCCTGGTCGGCACTGACGGGCGAGTGGCCGGAGCTGTGCGCCCATGCCGAGCGCTGGTGCGACCGGCAGGCCGTCCGACCGGATCTGGCCGCGGCACTGGTGCAGTTTTACACGGATTGGCTATGATACGCGGCCTGCTTTTCGTTATTCATCCAAACGGATACACCGAATGAAAACCGCTCAAGAATTCCGTGCTGGCCAGGTTGCCAACATCAACGGCTCGCCCTGGGTCATCCAGAAGGCCGAGTTCAACAAGTCCGGCCGCAACGCCGCCGTGGTCAAGATGAAGCTGAAGAACCTGCTCACCGGCGCCGGCACCGAAACCGTGTATCGCGCGGACGACAAGCTCGAGCCGATCATCCTGGACCGCAAGGAAGTGACCTACTCCTACTTCGCCGATCCGCTGTACGTGTTCATGGACAACGAGTTCAACCAGTACGAGATCGAGAAGGGCGACCTCGAAGGCGTCATGGCCTTCATCGAGGACGGCATGACCGACGTCTGCGAAGCGGTGTTCTACGGCGAGAAGGTGATCTCCGTCGAACTGCCGACCACTATCGTGCGCCAAATCGCCTACACCGAGCCGGCCGTGCGCGGCGACACCTCCGGCAAGGTGATGAAGACCGCCCGTCTGAACAATGGCGCCGAGCTGCAGGTTTCCGCCTTCTGCGAAATCGGCGACTTCATCGAGATCGACACCCGCACCGGCGAGTACAAGTCCCGCGTCAAGGCTTGATCTCCCCGCTGCCAAGAAAAGCCCGGCCCTGCGCCGGGCTTTTTCGTTTCCGGCATCCGCCTGCCGCAGGCTCAGACGGTGACGTTCAGGCGCACTTCGATGTTGCCGCGGGTGGCGTTGGAGTAGGGGCAGACTTGATGGGCGGCGGCGACCAATTCCTCGGCCACGCTGCGCTCCAGGCCCGGCAGGTGGATGTCGAGCTCCACTTCCAGGCCGAAGCCGCCGGGAATCTGGCCGATGCCGACTTTGCCGGTGATCGAGGCATCCGAGGGAATCTGCCGCTTGCTCTGGCTGGCGACGAACTTCAAGGCGCCGATGAAGCAGGCCGAGTAGCCGGCCGCGAAGAGCTGCTCCGGGTTGGTGGCCTCGCCGCCCTGGCCGCCCAGTTCGCGCGGGGTGGTCAGCTTCACGTCGAGGATGCCGTCCGAGGAGACGGCACGACCGTCACGGCCGCCGGTGGCGGTGGCTGTGGCGGTATAGAGAGCTTGGATACGTTGCATGGCGGTATCTCCAGTCTATTTGCTCGATAAAATTTTGCGTGCTAACTAAGTGCGCGGGATGAAAGTTAAAGCGTATTTATCTTGCGCGCAAGTTAATTTTTGGAAGATTTCGGGATAACGACCGGGACGAACTGGAATAAGCCGGTCAGAGGGCCTTTTGCAGGCTGTTGCGCAGGCGGATCAGTTCTTCCTTGAGGGCGGTAAGGGCGTCCGGCGTTTGCTCGCTGGCGGCGACGATGCAGGAGGGAATCTTCCTGGCCTTGTCGTGCAGGGCCCGGCCGCGTTCGGTGAGATGGAGCTCCACCACGCGCTCGTCCTTGCTGCTGCGGGTGCGGTTCAGCAGCCCTTCGGCCTCCAGGCGCTTGAGCAGGGGGGTGAGCGAGCCGGGATCGCTGAGCAGGCGCGCGCTGATCTCGCCGACGGTGATGCCGTCACGCTCCCAGAGCACCAGCATGGCCAGGTATTGCGGGTACGTCAGGCCAAGCTCCTGCAGCAGCGGCTTGTAGACCTTGGTCATCAGCAGCGAGGTGGAGTAGAGGGCGAAGCACAGCTGGTTGTCGAGCAGCAGCTCCTGACAGGTTTCGTCGGTGGCCATGGCGATCTCCCGGTAATCTTCGACTAATTTAGCGCGCAAGCCTTTCGCGGGCAAAATGCAATCGGTCCGGCGGCTGGCGATTCAGGAACGGCTCAGGCTGTTGAGCAGGGGCAGGTCCCAGGGCGGCACCGGACCGAAGCGGTTCTTCAGGAACTCCAGCAGCAGGCGCATGCGCGAGGCGCCGGCCGGATGCTGGCGCAGGGCATAGACGCCGCTGGACTCGGGCGGCGGCAGGCCGTTCTCGCAGAACAGCGGCAACAGTTCGCCGCGCAGCAGGTGTTCGCTGATCAGCCAGGTCGGCAGGTGAGCGATGCCGAGGCCGGCGAGGGCGCCGAACAGCAGGGTTTCCGCGTTGTTGGCGGTCATCCGCCGGCGGCCGGGACGGATGGTGCGGACCTGGCCGTCGATGGCGAAGCGCCAGGCATGTGGTGGGGCCAGGACGTCCCAGTCGAGGCCGTCGTGTTCCGGCAGCTCGCGCGGATCGCCGGGAATGCCGCGGCGCTGCAGGTAGTCAGGACTGGCGCAGGCGATGCGCCGCATCGGCGCCAGCGGCGTGGCGACCAGGCGGCTATCGGTCAGCGGGCCGATGCGCAGAACCAGGTCGACCTGGCCCAGATGCTCGCCCTGCAGATCGACGAAGCTGTCGATCAGGCGCAACTGCACGTCCAGCCGCGGATAGGCGGCGAGGAATTCGGCGATGACCGGGGCCAGCCGGCGGCGGCCGAAGGGCGCCGGGGCGTCGACGCGGATCAGGCCTTCCGGGGCGCTGTCCAGGGAGACCACCTCGGCCCGCGCCAAGCGCAGTTCGTCGAGTATGCGCCGGGCGCGTTCGGCGAAGGCCAGGCCGGCGGGAGTGGCGCGCACCTCATGGGTGCTGCGCTGGAACAGCGGGCTGCCGAGCGCCTGCTCCAGAGCGTCGATGCGTCGCGCCACCGCCGAGGGCGTCAGCTGCCGGCGCCGGGCCGCGGCGGAGAAGCTGCCGCATTCCAACACCTCGAGAAACAGTTCCAGCTGGCTGCTGAGAGTATCGGGATTCATGGAAACCTGCTGTGCGAATAATGCAAAGCAATTTTGCTTTGCTTTGCGTTTCCCTGCTAGCCATGTCTGTCTAGCATGTGCCTTTTCCGGGAGGTGCGATGAGTCTGCTGCAGTTTCTTCTCGATATCGGCCTGGGGCTCGTGCTGGGCTGCCTGGGCGGGCTGTTCGGCATCGGCGGCGGGCTGATCGCCATTCCGGTGCTGGGCCTGCTGTTCGGTCTCGATCAGCATCTGGCCCAGGGCTCGGCCCTGGTCATGGTGGTGCCCAACGTGCTGCTGGCGCTGCGCCGCTATCACCAGCACAATCGCATCGATCTGCGCCACGCGCTGGTCATGGCCGGCACCGGCTTCTGCGCCGCCTGGCTCGGCGCCCAGGTGGCGAGCCTGCTGGACGCCGAACGCATGCGTCTGGCCTTCGGCGGCTTTCTCCTGGTGCTGGCGCTGTGGACCGCCCTGCGCCTGTTCCTGCACAGCGTGCCTGGCGGCGGGCTGCGCCGGCCCTGGCCCTGGCTGGTGCCGCTGGGGGTCGGTTCGGGGGTATTGGGCGGATTGTTCGGGGTGGGTGGAGCAGTGCTGGCGACGCCGCTGCTGACCACCCTGTTCGGCGCCAGCCAGGTCGTCGCCCAGGGCCTTTCGCTGGCGCTGGCCGCACCCAGCGCGGCGGTCAGCCTGGCCACCTACGCGCTGCACGGGCGGGTCGACTGGCTGCTGGGGATTCCCCTGGCGATCGGCGGTCTGCTCAGTATCGGCTGGGGCGTGCGGATGGCCCATGCACTGCCGGAGCGGGCGCTGGGTCTGCTGTTCTGCGGTTTCCTGGTGTTCTGCGCGCTGCTTCTGCTGGTCGACTGAGGGCGGCAAGCGGAGAGGACGTCACTCATGCACCCCGCGTCCCTGCGGGGGCGAGGGCTGTGCGATCAGGTCTTCAGGAGGCAGCCGGCGGACAGCTTGCGATAGGCCACGACCTTGGTCTCGCCGGCGGAATTCAGGTAGGTCATCCTGGCGTCGATGATCTCGCAGACATAGGGGTCGTACGGAGCATCGATGGAAATGACCTTGGCGATGTCCAGGGGCAGGCCGTAGCGGTACTGCTGGACGGGCGGTTCGGCGGCCTGGGCGAGGGAGGCCGCGCAGCAGAAGGGCAACACCAGATACGAGAGTTTCATGTCGATCACCTCGGAAACGAGATTTATCCAACCCCCTCAGATATCAGGGCCGATGGTTCGGCATTGTTGTTGTTCGGACTACTCCATTTTCTGAAAGGCTAGGCCACTTTCGATGGCCAGAAGAGTAATGCAAGTTCATTGCCACCGACGGCCGGCCAGGCCCCGGCCTGGCTCGTGGCTTGGCAGGCCGTCCGCGAGGGGGCATCGGGGATTCCCCGCTGCACCTTAGCGGCGCACCTGCTTCAGGGTCTCGGCGATGAGGAAGGCCAGTTCCAGGGACTGGTCGGCATTCATCCGCGGGTCGCAGTGGGTGTGGTAGCGGTCGGACAGGCTGTCCTCGGTGACTGCGCGGCTGCCGCCGATGCACTCGGTGACGTTCTGCCCGGTCATCTCGATGTGGATGCCGCCGGCATGGCTGCCCTCGGCCCGGTGCACGGCGAAGAACTGCCGCACCTCGCGCAGGATGCTCTCGAAGGCGCGGGTCTTGTAGCCGCCGGCCTTGATGGTGTTGCCGTGCATCGGATCGGAGCTCCACAGCACCTGGCGGCCTTCGCGCTGCACCGCACGGATCAACGCCGGCAGGTGCTCTTCCACCTGGTCCGCGCCCATCCGTGCGATCAGGTTGAGGCGGCCGGGGTCGTTGTCCGGGTTGAGGATGTCGATCAGGCGCAGCAGCTCGTCCGGGTCCATGCTGGGGCCGACCTTCACCCCGATCGGGTTGCCGACGCCGCGCAGGAACTCCACGTGGGCGCCGTCCGGCTGGCGGGTGCGGTCGCCGATCCACAGCATGTGCGCCGAGCAGTCGTACCACTCGCCGGTCAGGCTGTCCTGGCGGGTCAGGGCCTGCTCGTAGTTCAGCAGCAGCGCCTCGTGGGCGGTGAAGAAGCTGGTTTCATGGAGCTGCGGCGCGTTCTCCAGGCCGCAGGCGCGGATGAAGGCGAGGGTCTCGTCGATGCGGTCGGCCAGTTGGCTGTACTTCTCGGACAGGGCCGCGTCGGCGATGAAGTCGAGGTTCCACTGGTGCACCTGGTGCAGGTCGGCGAAGCCGCCCTGGGCGAAGGCGCGCAGCAGGTTGAGGGTGGCGGTGGACTGGTGGTAGGCCTGCAGCAGGCGCTGCGGGTCCGGTAGCCGGCTTTGCTCGTCGAAATCGATGCCGTTGACGATGTCGCCGCGGTAGGCGGGCAGGGTGACGCCGTCCACCGTCTCGCTGCCGGCCGAACGCGGCTTGGCGAACTGGCCGGCCATGCGTCCGACCTTGAGCACCGGACAGCCGGCGGCGAAGGTCATGGCGATGGCCATCTGCAGCAGCACCTTGAAGGTGTCGCGGATCTTGGTCGCCGAGAATTCGGCGAAGCTCTCCGCGCAGTCGCCGCCCTGCAGCAGGAAGGCGCGTCCCTGGGTGACCTCGGCGAACAGCCGGCGCAGCTCGCGCGCCTCGCCGGCGAAGACCAGCGGCGGATAGCCGGCCAGCGTCGCTTCGACCCGGGCGAGGTGGGCGGCATCGGGGTATTCGGGTTGCTGCTGGATGGGTCTGGTTTTCCAGCTGGCGGGACTCCAGTTCTGCTTCATTGGCTGCTCGGACAGGCTGTTTTTGGCATGATCGTGCATGTTAACCGATCGCCGCCCGCGTCGGCTGCTAACATAGCCGGCTCATCGCAGGGGGATGGCAATGGAAAAAGAGGAGCGCCTGCTCGCCGAGGTGCGTGACGAATTCGGTCTGATCCGCGTACTGGAGGTCGGCGACTACCGCTTTCTCGAATTCGGCGAGGCGGTGGAGCAGAGTTGCGTGTTCACCACCGATCCCAGCTGGCTGGAGTACGACTACACCCGCGCCATGCTGCTCGGCGCGCTCTGCCACGAGGCGCCGGAAACCGCGCTGTTCCTCGGCCTGGGCGGCGGCAACCTGACTCAGGCCTGCCTGGCCTTCCTGCCGCTGGAGGACGTCGAGGTCATCGAGTTGCGCCCCGACGTGCCGCGCCTGGCCATGGAATACCTGGGGCTCGCCGACGATCCGCGACTGACCATCCGCATCGGCGATGCCCTGGAGCTGTTGCCCAGCGCGGAGAGCGCCGACCTGATCTTCGTCGACCTGTATACGGATACCGGGCCGAACGTGGCCCATCTGGCGTGGAATTTCCTGGCCGACTGCCAGAGGCGCCTCAACCCGGGCGGCTGGCTGGTTATCAACCAGTGGGCCGGGGACGATGGCAAGCCGCTCGGTGCCGCATTGCTGCGCGGGCTTTATCACCGCCACTACTGGGAGTGCCCGGTCAAGGAAGGCAACGTGATCCTCCTGGTACCCGCCGATCTCGACCAGTCCCTCGACCACGAGGGCCTGCTGGCGCGCGCCGAGGCCCTGGCGCCGCAGCTGGGTTACTCCCTGTGGCCGCTGATCGAGATCCTGCGGCCGGCGAGCTGATTCGCCGCTCCATTCGCTCAGGGGCGCGCGTGGTCCTGCGGTGGCGCCTCGGGCAGACAGACATGGGTCTTGACGAGCACCTTTTCCGGGACGTCGAGGCCCTGCGCCAGGCGCTTCATCATCCAGTAGCTCTGCCGGCCCGATCTCGCGGGTCTCCATGCTCAGATAAGCCTGGACCAAGCCTTCGTCGAGCAGGGCACGCTGCGCGTCGTCGAGTTCGGCGGTGGGGATGATGAGGGTCGGGCGTGTGCCCTTCACATCGAGCGCAGCGAGCAGCGGGTCGAGCTGCCGGCGGAACTCGCCGGCCTGGTGGGTGGGCCAGCCGCCAAGGCTGACGATGGTGTCGACCTGGGTGGGGTTCAGCAGGGTGACGAGCTGGAACAGCGCACTCTGCTGATCGCTGGCGCTGTACAGTGGACAGCGGCTCAGCTCGTGCCAGCCATTCTCGCCACTCAGCCGCTCGGCTTGATCGTCAAGGGCTCCGGTACCACGGAGCTGCTGGCGGAGCCCGTAGAGACGCTCCCGGAGGTTGGGCTCCTGCCGGCTGGAGTTCAGGATTGCACAGCGTCCCGCCCTGCGGGCGCAGGCGCTGGACGACCTGGCCGAGCTGACGGCCGAAGGCCGGATTGTCGAGTCCGACATAGCCGCGGCGCAGATGCCGCTCGGCGGGCCCCAGGTCCGAGTCGAAGGTGATCAGCGGCGTCTTGCCCAGCCGTTTCAGGGCGCGCCCGGCCAGCCACTTCGAGTGGATCACCGCCAGGGCGATGCCATCCAGTTCCCTGTCGAGCGCCTGCTCCAGAGCCTCGTTCTGCAGCCGGAAATGCGCCGGCCCCTAGGGGCCGAGCAGCAGGCAGGTATCGCCCTGGGCCGCGGCGGCTTCGGCGCAACCGGCGCCGACCAGACGGAAGAAGGGATTGTCGACCCGCTTTGCCAGCAGTGCGAACTGCAGGGGCTCGGCGCCGGCAGGAGGGGCGAGCGCCATTGTGCAGAGCAGGGCGACGAAAAGAAGATGGGCAAATGGCGGCGCTTCACAGCAGATCCCTGCAGGATCTGGCAGTCCGGCCGCAATGATATGTTCAAACATCCATGCGATAGGGGCAACGGTTGCTCGCAGGGGGGCGGCCCTGGAATCCTGTTTTCGGTGCGCTCAAGGTTCGGCAGTGCCATGCGACGGTGCCTCGGGCAGATAGACACGGCTGTCGACGAGAACCTCTTCGGGGACGTCGATGCCCTGCGCCAGACGCTTCATCATCGAATAGCTCTGACGGCCGATTTCCCGGCTCTCGACACCCAGATAGGCCTGGACCAGGCCCTCTTCGAGCAGGGAGAGTTGTGCGCTGTTGGGGGTAGGGGTACCGATGACGATGACCGGGCGGGCGCCCCTGGCATCGAGTTCGGCGAGCAGCGGGCCGAGCTGCCGGCGGAATTCGTCGGCCTGCTGGGTCGGCCAGCTGCCGAGGCTGATGATGGTGTCGACCTGGCCGGAGTTCAGCAAGGTGGTGAGCTGGAGCAGCACGCTCTGCTGGTCCTTGGCGTTGAACAGGGGGCAGCGTCTCGACTCGCGCCAGCCACTTTCGCCGGCCAGCCGGTCGGCCGCCTCGTAATGAGCGGTCAGGACGCCACGGAGCTGTTGGCGGACGCCTTTAAGGCGCTCTTGGAGGTTGGTGTCTTGCGGGCTGGCACTCAGGATGCACAGCCTGCCGCCGTGCGGCCTGAAGCGCTGGGCGAGCCAGCCCAGGTGCCGACCGAAGGCCAGGTTGTCGAGTCCGACATAGCCGCGGCGCAGGTACCGCTCGGCGGGCCCCAGGTCCGAGTCGAAGGTGATCAGCGGCGTCTTGCCCAACCCTTTCAGGGCATGCTCGGCCAGCCATTTCGAATGGGTCACCGACAGGGCGATGCCGTCCAGCCCTCTGTCGATCGCCTGTTCCAGGGCCTGGTTCTGCAGGCGGAAATGGGACGATCCCGAAGGCCCCAGCAACAGACAGGTATCGCCCTGGGCCCGGGCGGCCTCGGCGCAGCCCTCGCCGGCCTCGACGAAGAAGCGCTGATCGGCCTGTTTGGCGACGAGCGCGAAGCGCAGGGGGTCGGAGCCGCCGGCAAGCTGGGCGAGCGGCAGTCCGCAGAGCAGGACGGTGGTGGAGAGGAGGCGTGCGAAGAGTGGACGTTTCACGACGAATCCTTGCAGTGCCCGGCAGGGTGGCGGACATGATACGCGCAAATGGTCCTCTGGCCAGACCGCTGGCCGGGGTTGAGACCTGGGCCTGGGAAAGCCCCGGGACCACACGGTTCGGTACGGGAGCGCCTTGCAGGGTTCCGGCCGAAACCGTTTCGCCCGGAGGCTATCCAGGGGGCGCTGCTCAAGTTCCGAGCCGCTGTGCGGCAGCGCTTCGGGCAAATGGGCGTGGCTGTCGAGGAGAATTTGCTCGGGGACGGGCAGGCCTTGCACCAAGCGCTTCATCATCCAGTAGCTCCGGCGGCCGATCTCCTGGCTTTCGACGCTCAGGTAAGCCTGTATCAGGCCTTCCTCGAGCAATGCACGCTGCGCGCCGTCGAGTCGGGGAGTGGGAATGACGATGACCGGGGGCACGCCCTTGGCATCGAGCTCGGCGAGCAGTGGGCCGAGCTGCCGGCGGAGCTCGGTGGCCTCGTGTACCGGCCAGCCGCCGAGGCTGATGATGGTGTCGGCCTGGTTGGCATTCAGCAGGGTGGTGAGCTGGCGCAATGCACTCTGTTGATCTCCGGTGCCGTACAGCGGACAGCGTTTCAACTCGCTCCAGCCATTCGCGCCGTTCAGCCGTTCGGCTTTTCCGTCATCGGAGGGCTCGACACCGCCGAGCTGCTGGCGGACGCCTTGGAGGCGCTCCTGGAGATTGGTGTTCTGCGGGCTGGCGCCCAGGAGGCACAGCTTGCTGCCGTGCGGCCTGAAGCGCTGGGCGAGCCGGGCCAGGTGACGGCCGAAGGCCAGGTTATCGCGCCCGACATAGCCGCGCAGGCGCCGTTCGCCGGGTTCCAGGTCCGAGTCGAAGGTGATCAGCGGGGTCTTGCCCAGCCGCTTCAGGGCGTGATCGGCCAGCCACTTCGAATGGGTGACCGACAGGGCGATGCCATCGAAGCCTTGCTCGAGAGCCTGCTCAAGGGCTTCATCCTGTTGACGGAAATGGGGTGATCCCGAAGGGCCGAGCAACAGGCAGGTATCGCCCTGGGCCTGGGCCGCCTAGGCACAACCTTCGGCGACTCCGATGAAAAAAGGGTCGTCGACCCGCTTGGCGAGCAATGCGAACTGCAAGGGCTCGGTAGCGCCGGGAAGGGAGCCGAACACTCCACAGAACAGAACGACAGTGGAAAGAAACCGGGCGAGGCTCAGAGGTTTCACGGCAGGTTCCTGCGGGGCTCTGGGAAGGATATGCGCAAATCCCCATTATGCCCGGCCAGCGATCGGAGCAGGACTGGCTGGTATGCGGGTTATTAATCCGGCAATCCAATACCTCAAATCATGCCGCATAGGCAATTTTGGGGTGCCTGAAGTACGAGCGAATTCGCTCGGGCTTTGATTGCAGGCGGCGCATGACCGAACGAACACGTCCTTCCAGAGCCTCCCGGCTTCTCGCGCTCGGCCCGCTGCGCACCTGCTGCTTGAGGTCGCCATTGAGGTACTCGTCCGGGTTGAGCTCCGGGGCGTACGCAGGCAGAAAGAACACCTCGATCCGCTCTCGTCGCTCGCCCAGCCAGGCTTTCACTGTCTTGCAGTGATGCACGCGCAGGTTGTCCAGGATCAGGAACACCTTGCGCCCTTGGGTGTCCCGGATCAGCCGCCCCAGGAAGCGGATCAACACAGTCGCCGTCATGGTTTCCCGGTACAGCATGAAGCGCAGCTTGCCCCGGTTGGTCACCGTCGAAATCATGTTCGTGGCAAAGCGGCTTCCACTGACCTCGCGTACCGGCGTTCGCCCTGTCGGGGCGTAGCTGCGCCCCGCGTGGCTATCGCTGCGCAAGCCGGTTTCATCGCCCCAGTGAATCTCGCCGCTCTCGGCCTTGGCACGCTGTTCGATCTTCGGGTACTCGGTCTTCAACCAGCGCTGTATCGCCTCGGGCTGCTGCTGATAGGCGCGCTTCAACGGCCGCTGCGGGGTATAGCCCCAACGCTTGAGGTATTCGCCGACCGTCCGGATCGGCATCTGAAAACCACAGTGCAGGGCGATCAGGGCCTGTACCGCCTCCCGAGTCCAGAGCGCGAAAGCGAGCTTCAGCTGGTCTGGCATGGTATCGAGCAGCAACGTGCGAATCAGCGCCTCCTGCTCCGGGCTGAGGCTGCGGCGCTCTCCTGGCAGTGACCCGCGCTGGCCACCCTCGATGGCAGCCGCCTTGCCCTGGCGCTGCGCCACCTCAACCCAGTGCGCCACGGTGCGCAGATGAACGCCAACGGCTTCGCCGATGGCTCGGTAGGTATACCCCTGCTCGCGCATGCGAAGGGCGATGGCGCGTTTTTCGCGCTGTTCCAGGGGGCTGAGGCTTCGGGCGTCACGGGTCATCGGGAAAATGCTGATTATGCCCTATTTTATTGCCGGATTGAGCGAGACTTACTTTCGGCTCGGATCGAAGGTTCTGGCCAGCCCCGACCAGCAGCCGTCGTAGTCGGTCTGCCGCTGTGGGCAGTCGAGGGCAAGGCGGCTCGGGCGCAGGACCTGGCCGGTCTCGAACATGAAGGCCATGGTGTTCTCGATCTTCTGCGGCTGCAGGTCGGCGGCGATGGCCTGGCGGGTAGTCGACGCGTCGGGGCCGTGGGCGCTCATGCGGTTGTGCAGCGAGGCGCCGCCGGGCAGGAAGCCGCCGGCCTTGGCGTCGTAGACGCCTTGGATCAGGCCCATGAACTCGTTCATCAGGTTGCGGTGGAACCACGGCGGGCGGAAGGTGTGCTCGGCCACCATCCAGCGCGGCGGGAAGATCACGAAGTCGATGTTGGCCTGGCCGGGTACGCTGCCGGGCGAGGTCAGCACGGTGAAGATCGACGGGTCCGGGTGGTCGAAGCTGACCGTGCCGAGGGTGTTGAAGCGGCGCAGGTCGTA
Organism: Azotobacter salinestris; assembly: GCF_009363155.1. Lineage (NCBI taxonomy): Bacteria > Pseudomonadati > Pseudomonadota > Gammaproteobacteria > Pseudomonadales > Pseudomonadaceae > Azotobacter > Azotobacter salinestris. The sequence continues at coordinate 1,303,001 of NZ_CP045302.1, read as the reverse complement.
GCTGTAGGGCACGTGGTTGCCGTGCCAGGCGACCACGTCCAGCGGCGAGTGGTCCAGCTCGCAGGCCCACAGCTCGCCGAGGAACTTCTGCACCAGTTGCACCGGCCCGCCGCGGTCCTCGTAGCGGGCGACCGGAGCGAGGAAGTCGCGGGGGTTGGCCAGGCCGTTGCTGCCGATCGGCCCCAGCTCGGGCAGGCGCAGCGGGCAACCGTGGTTCTCGCACAGGTAGCCGCGCGCCGTGGCGTCCAGCAGCTCGACGCGAAAGCGCACCCCGCGCGGCACCACGGCGATCTGCAGCGGGCCGATCTCCAGCCGTCCCAGCTCCGTGTCGATGCCCAGGCGCCCGGATTCGGGCACGAGCAGCAACTCGCCGTCGCTGTCGAAGAACACCGACTCCATCGAGGCGTTGGCCCGGTAGACGTAAACGCTCACGCCGCAGGCCTGCTCCACCGGGGCGGTCGCCGCCAGGCAGATCAGGCCGTCGAGAAAGTCGGTGTGCTCCGCCGGCACCTCGAAGGGCACCCAGCGCAGTCGGTTGGGGGTGACCGGCCCCTGCTCGATGCCGCTGATCTGCAAGCCCAGGCGCTTGAATTCCGGGTGGCTGGCCGAGGGACGGATGCGGTACAGCCAGGTGTGCCGCGCCTCGCTGCGCGGCACGGTGAAGGCGGTACCGGAGAGCTGCTCGGCATACAGACCGTAGGGGAGGCGCTGCGGCGAGTTCTGCCCGATGGGCAGAGCACCCGGGAGGGCCTCGCTGCTGAAGGTGTTGCCGAAGCCCGTCTGGTAGCTCAGGTCCGATGGTGCTGGTGTGTACATGGCGACCTCGTTGTTCCTGTATCGAGCCGTGGTCATGAGGAGGCCCGGAGTCTTGGACCTGTCATTGGCCGAAATCCGGCTGCCGCGCCCACTGGGCATCGGCGAAGGCGGGCAGGGCCATGCATTCGTCGAAGATGCGCATCAGCAGCGGCACATGATCGAGCCGGGCGTCGAAGCGCCGGGCGTTGAAGATCTGCGGCACCAGGCAGAGATCGGCCAGGCTCGGCCGGTCGCCCTCGATGAAGCGGCCATGGGCGCCGCCTGAGCGGACCTGCGCCTCGAGCTGGGCGAGGCCGTCCGCCACCCAGTGGCGATACCAGGCGTTGCGTGCGGCCTCTTCGGCGCCCAGTTCGCGGCCGAGGTAGCCGAGCACGCGCAGGTTGTTGAGCGGGTGGATGTCGCAGGCGATGGCCAGGGCGGCGGCCCGCACCCGTGCCCGCGCCGCCGGCTCGCGGGGCAGCAGGGGCGGCTCGGGGCGGGTTTCCTCCAGGTATTCGAGGATGGCCAGCGACTGCACCAGGCGCTGGCCGTCGATCTCCAGCACCGGCACCAGGGCAGCCGGGTTGACGGCGCGGAAGGCCGCGCCCAGCTGCTCTCCGCCGCGCAGGGCGACCGCCACGTAGTCGTACTCCAGCCCCTTGAGGTTGAGCGCGATGCGCACGCGGAACGAGGCCGAGGAGCGGGCGGCGCTGTAGAGGCGGATCATGGGTGCACCTCGCGGGCCGGCAGCACGCTGCCGGCGCAGTCGCCGAAGCCGATGCGCCGGGCCCCCTCGCGTTCGCAGTGGCCGCGCAGGATCACCGTGTCGCCGTCCGCCAGGAAGGCGCGGGTCTCGCCGCCGGGCAGGGTGATCGGCTGCTTGCCGCCCTGGGTCAGTTCCAGCAGCGAGCCGCCTTCGCCGGGCGCAGGTCCCGATTGGGTGCCGCTGCCGAGCAGGTCGCCCGGTTGCAGGTTGCAGCCGCCCACGGTGTGGTGGGCGAGCATCTGCGCCATGGTCCAGTAGGCGTCGCGGAAGTTGCTCTCCATGAGCTTGTGCGGGGCCTCGTCGCGTGCGCGCATGGCCGCGGTCTGCAGCAGCACCTCGAAGCGCAGGTCGAGGGCGCCGAAGTCGCGGTTGAAGGCGCTATCGAGGTAGGGCAGCGGCGGCGGATCGCCAGCCGGGCGCACGAAGGGCGCGCGGAACGGGGCCAGGGCCTCCATCGTCACCACCCAGGGAGAAATCGTGGTGGCGAAGTTCTTGGCCAGGAAGGGGCCGAGCGGCTGGTATTCCCAGGCCTGGACGTCGCGTGCCGACCAGTCGTTGAGCAGTACGGCACCGAACAGGTGCTCCTCGGCTTCGGCCATCGGCACCGGCTCACCGAGGGCGTTGGCACGGCCGACCAGCAGGCCCAGCTCCAGCTCGTAGTCGAGGCGGCGGCAGGGCACGAACTCGGGGCGCTCGGCGTCGGGCGCCTTCACCTGGCCGTGCGGGCGGTGGAAGGTCTGGCCGGAGACGCCGATCGACGAGCTGCGGCCGTGGTAGCCGATGGGGATCCATTTGTAGTTGGGCAGCAGCGGGTTGTCCGGGCGGAACAGGCTGCCGACCGTGGTCGCATGGTGGATGCCGGTGTAGAAGTCGGTGTAGTCGCCGATCCGGCAGGGCAGGTCGTATTCGGCTGCGGCCTGGGGCAGCAGGGCGCCGGCGAGGTCGGCCTGGCGCGGGCTGCCGGCGCTCAGCGCCGCCGACAATTCGGCGCGCACCCGGCGGCGCACCTCGGTCCCCCGGGCCATGAGGGCGTTGAGATCGCCGGCGGCGAGGGGCGCGAGCGCTGCCTGCACCTCGCCACTCCAGCCAGCGGCCGTGGCCGCGCGGGCCAGATCGAGGATCCGGTCGCCGATGGCCACGCCGATCCGCCAGGGCTCGTCGCTTCCGGCGCGGCGGAAGCGGGCGTAGGGCAGGTTCTGGATGGGAAAATCGGTGGCGGGGTCATTGGCCGAGGCGACCCAGCTCTGCAGGGCCGGATCGTGGCTGGCATCGAGCAGCGGAGCGGTGTTCATCTGGTCTTCCTGTCGTTCCTGGATTCCGGCGCAGGCGTCGTGCCTGGGCGGGGCTGTCGAAAGGTATGCCGTCTTAAACCTTAGCGTGGCGGAGGATTCCAGTCGCGCAACGCCTGCCGCCTCTCCGGTCGGCGGCAAGTCGTGTGGTGGGCACCTTGCCGCCGGCCCGTGGCCGGTCTCCCTCAGAGCACGCCGCGGCGTTCCTGGTCCTTCTCGATGGAGCGGAACAGGGCGCCGAAGTTGCCCTCGCCGAAGCTCAGGTTGTTCTCGCGCTGGATGATCTCGACGAAGATCGGGCCGATGATGTTCCTGGTGAAGATCTGCAGCAGGTAGCCGTCCTCGTCGCCGTCGACCAGCACCTGGTGGGCGCGGATGCGCGCCTTGTCCTCGCGCACGTTCGGCAGGCGCTGGAACACGTCGTCGTAGTAGCTGGCGTCGATGTCGAGCATCTCGATCGGGCCGCCTTTCATGGCGTCCAGCGAGGCGAGGATGTCGTCGGTGCTGAAGGCCAGGTGCTGCACGCCCGGACCGTTGTACTCGTTCAGGTACTCGGCGATCTGGTCCTTGTCGTCCTTCGGCTGGTTGATCGGGATGCAGAAGCTGCCATCCGGCGAGCGCAGCGCGTAGCTGGTCAGGCCGGTCTTCACGCCCTTGATGTCGAAGTAGCGCACTTCGGTGAAGCCGAAGATGGTCTTGTAGAAGTCGGCCCACTTCTGCATCTGCCCGGCCGGGACGTTGTTGGTCAGGTGGTCGATTTCCAGAAAGCCCTTGTCCGGCTGGAGCCTGGGCTGGTCGAGCGAAACGAAGTCGGTCTCGTAGATCGAGCCCTTGGCGCCGAAGCGGTCGATGAAGTAGATCAGGCTGTCGCCGATGCCGTAGATGGCCGGGTAGGGCAGGTCGCAGTCCTTGGGATCGGCCGCGCGTGCCCCGCGACGAACGGCTTCCCGCCTGGCGAATGCGGCGTCGTCCACGCGCCAGCCCATGGAGCTGATCGACGGGCCGTGCAGTTTGGCGAAGCGGCCGGAGAAGCCGTTGCGCTCGCCGTTCAGCAGGAAGTTGATGCCGTTCTGGTTGTAGACGCTGATGTCGAGCCGCGGATGGCGGTACTTCTTCGAAAAGCCGAATGCCCAGAACAGGGTGTCGAGCTGTTCGAGCGTCTCGCCGGTGAACTCGGTGAATTCGATGCCGCGCAGGCCGATGGGATTGTTCTTGTCGCTCATGTCGCATCTCCTTGAATTGAGGGGATGGCCAGCGGGGAGTGGCGCATGGGCAGACTTTAGGTATTGATGTGGATCGAAAAAAGCGGAAATATATGTCCATCTTCATCTAATTTATAGATGTTGTTGGCTGGGAGAGTTGTCCTGTGCCCATCGATCTCGAATCTTTGGCCGCGCTCGATGCGGTGGTGCGCCACGGCGGTTTCGGCCGCGCCGCCCAGCACTTGCACAAGGTGCAATCGGCAGTCAGCTATCAGGTGCGCAAGCTGGAGGAGCAACTCGGCCTCACGCTGCTCGATCGCGAGGGCTATCGGGTGCAACTCACCCCGGCCGGCGAGGCGCTGCTGGCCGAGGGCCGCCGTCTGCTCGGGCACGCCGACCACTTCGAGGCGCTGGCCCGTCAGTTCACCGACGGCTGGGAGCCGCGCCTGCTCCTGGTGGCCGACGGCATCCTGTCGCTCGATGCGGTGCTCTCGGCGCTCAAGACCCTGGCCGACGAGCATGTGCCGACCCGCGTGCAGGTGAAGATCGAATTCATGTTCGGCGTGCAGTACCGCTTCGAGAAGGAGCAGGCCGACCTGATGATCGTCAAGGACTACGAGCCCGACCGCCTGCTGCATGCCGAGCCGCTGCCGGAGATCGAGTGCGTGCTGTGCGCGTCGTCCGACCACCCGCTGGCCACTGCCGGCGAGGTGGATCTGGCCCTGCTGCACGAGCATGTGGAGCTCACGGTGCAGGACTCCAGCGACCGCGGCGACGACCGCCACATGTTCGGCGGTGACCGGGTGTATTACCTCTCGGGCTTTTCCTCCAAGAAGCAGGCGCTGCACATGGGCCTGGGTTTCGGCTGGATGCCGCTGTACCTGGTGGCCGACGAGCTGGCGCGCGGCGAGCTGGTGGAGGTGCGCTACCGGGGCGGTTCGCGCTATCGTTTCACGCCGATGCTGGTGCAGCGGCTGGACAAGCCGCTGGGGCGGGCCGGACGGCGTCTGGCGGAGCTGTTGCGGGCCGCCGTGCAGCAGGGAGAGGCGGACGGCAGGCTCGGCTGAGGCCACCCCTCACTCCGACCAATGGTGGTGTGACCTGTCCGGCAAAGAGCGCACACCGGTCGGCTTTTTCCTGTATAGTAGGCACTGGCCCAAGCGGCCGCGTTCAGGTAGCACCTTCCCCGAAGTTCCGTCTTCGGCTGCAGGCCAGCCCTGCGGACTATCCTTGACGATTCATCCCATCCATCACGCGTTCTCGCAAATTCCTGCCGACCGGGCTGCCAGGGTGACCTTCGGGTCTTTGCATGGCATGCGCGCAGCCTTGGGCCTTGGGTTTGCGGATGCACATGAGGCAGATCCCATGACCCAAGAGACCGGCGGCTTCGCCGCACTCGGCATTCATCCCGCTGTACTCGCCGCCATCACCGCGGTGGGCTACGAAGAGCCATCCCCCATCCAGGCCCAGGCGATCCCGGTGATCCTCGCCGGCCACGACATGATCGGCCAGGCCCAGACCGGCACCGGCAAGACCGCCGCCTTCGCCTTGCCGATGCTGTCGCGCATCGACCCGGCGCGCCGCGAGCCGCAGCTGCTGATCCTCGCGCCGACCCGCGAGCTGGCCCTGCAGGTGGCCACCGCCTTCGAGAGCTATGCCAGCCAGTTGCCCGGCGTCGGCGTGGTGGCCGTCTACGGCGGCGCGCCCATGGGCCCGCAGCTGAAGGCGCTGCGCCAGGGCGCGCAGATCCTGGTGGCCACCCCCGGCCGGCTGTGCGACCACCTGCGCCGCGACGAGCAGTTGCTCTCCACCGTGAAGCACTTGGTCCTCGACGAGGCCGACGAGATGCTCAAGCTCGGCTTCATGGACGATCTCGAGGTGATCTTCGCCGCCCTGCCGGAAAGCCGCCAGACCGTGCTGTTCTCCGCGACCCTGCCGCATTCGATCCGCGAGATCGCCGAGAAACACCTGCACGAGCCGCAGCACGTCAAGATCGCCGCCAAGACCCAGACCGTGGCGCGCATCGACCAGGCCCACCTGATGGTCCACGCCGACCAGAAGACCGCCGCCGTGCTGCGCCTGCTGGAGGTCGAGGAGTTCGACGCGCTGATCGCCTTCGTGCGCACCAAGCAGGCGACCCTGGACCTGGCCAGCGCCCTCGAGGCCAAGGGCTACAAGGCCGCCGCGCTGAACGGCGACATCGCCCAGAACCAGCGCGAGCGAGTCATCGAATCGCTCAAGGACGGCCGCCTGGACATCGTCGTCGCCACCGACGTAGCCGCCCGCGGCATCGACGTGCCGCGCATCACCCATGTGTTCAACGTCGACATGCCCTATGACCCGGAGTCCTACGTGCACCGCATCGGCCGTACCGGCCGCGCCGGTCGCGACGGCCGTGCCCTGCTGCTGGTGACCCCGCGCGAGCGGCGCATGCTGCAGGTAATCGAGCGGGTCACCGGGCAGAAGGTCGCCGAGGTGCACCTGCCCAGCGCCCAGCAGGTGCTGGATGCACGCATCCGCAAGCTGACCGCCAGCCTGCAGCCGCTGCTGGCCGAGGCCGAGGCGAGCCACGGCGCGCTGCTCGACCGTCTGACTACCGAGCTTGACTGCAGCCCGCGAGCCCTGGCGTCGGCCCTGCTGCGCAAGGCCACCAACGGCCAGGGGCTGACCCTAGCCGAGGTCGAGCGCGAGCAGCCGCTGGTGCCGGGCGTGGCGGTGCCGCGCGAGCGCCGTGAGCGCAGCGAGCGTGCTCCCGAGCGTGGCGAGCGCAGCAGCGTGCACCGCGAGCGGCGCGCGCCGATGCCCCTGCCGGAAGGCCGGGTCCGCTGCCGTGCCGCGCTGGGCGCGCGCGACGGGATCGCCGCGAAGAACCTGCTGGGTGCCATCCTCAACGAAGGCGGCCTGGCTCGCGACTCCATCGGTCGCATCCAGGTCCGTGACAGCTTCAGCCTGATCGAGCTGCCGGAAGATGGCCTCGAGCGCCTGCTTGGCAAGCTGCGCGACACCCGTGTCGCCGGCAAGCAGCTGAAGCTGCGCCGCTATCGCGAGGACTGAGTTCCCGATGCACCCGAAAAGCCCTGCCGACGAGGCAGGGCTTTTTTGTTTCTGCAGCCTGGCCGGCCGTTTCGCGTGTAGAGTTTCCTGCGCAACATCGACTTTGCAGGAGAAACAGGTGCACGAGGACTTTTGGCAGGCGCGCTGGACGCGCAACGAGATCGGCTTCCACCAGATGGAGGTCAACCCCTACCTGAGCCGCCACTGGCCGACGCTGGGGCTGGCGCCCGGAAGCCGGGTACTGGTGCCGCTGTGCGGCAAGAGCCTCGATCTGGCCTGGCTGGCCGGGCAGGGCTTCGCGGTGCTCGGCGTCGAGCTGGCGGAAAAGGCAGTACGGGATTTCTTCGACGAGCACCAGCTGACGCCGCAAGTCAGTTCGCAGGGTGCCTTCAGGATTTACCGGGCCGGCCTGGTGGAGATCCGCTGTGGCGATTTCTTCGCCCTGAGCGCTGCGGATGTCGCCGGCTGCCGGGGACTCTACGACCGCGCGGCGCTGATCGCCCTGCCGCCGGAGATGCGCGAGCGCTATGTCGCCCACCTGTCGGCGATTCTGCCGTCGGGCTGCCGGGGGCTGCTGGTCACCCTCGACTACGACCAGGCACGGATGGACGGCCCGCCCTTCGCCGTCCCCGACCATGAGGTGCAGCACCTGCTGGCGGCGGACTGGCAACTGCACTTGCTGGAGGCGCCCGACGTGCTCAGGGAAAACTGGAAGTTCCTCCAGCGTGGTCTGGAGCGGCTGGAGGAGCGCGTCTACCGGCTGGAGCGCCGATAGTTCAGCCGAGCGGTGCCTGCAGGCGGCGCACGAAGCTGTCGGCCTCGTCGATGGAGCGCTGCATGTCGCGCAGCAACTGGTCGACGTTGCCCTGTAGGCTGCGGTACTCGCCCTGCAGGGCGCCGATGGCACGGGCGTTGAGGTTGTGCTTGAGGAACAGCACCTGGTCGCGCAGCACGCTGAGCACCGGCTCGATGCGCTTCTCGGCGGCCTGCATGCGGCTCAGCAAGGCCTTGTACTCCTTGCGGGTGCGTTCCAGCTCCCTGGCGCTGGCCCGGCGCAGGGTGGCGTTCTTGTACTGGTCGAGCTCGCTTTCCCACTCCGTGAACAGCGCCCCGGCCACGTCCTCGACGGCGGCGATGCGCTGGCGTACCGCCTTGGCGCTGGCCTCGCTGGCCCGGTACTCGCGCTCGAGGGCGGTGTAGCGGGCTTCCAGATCGCCGCCCTGGACCTGCACCACGCTGCGGTAGCGTTCGAGGGCGTCCTTGAACTGTTCCTTGGCTGCCTGCTGGCTGTCGCGTGCGGCCTCGACCCGGTCGGCGAGGATGTCGCGCTTGTGGACGCCGGCCTTTTCCATCATTGAGTAGTAGGCGCTCTGGCAGCCGCCAAGGGCGAGCAGGGTACAGCAGGCGAGAATCAATCGGCGCATGGGGTCTCCCGTTTCCGGCACAAACGAAAGGGGCGACCTGCGGTCGCCCCTTTTCCTGTCGCCATCTTAGCAGGCCGTTGCGGCCGGCGGCATGCGTCAGCCGCGCTGGAGCAGCGCCTGGATACGCTCTTCCAGCGGCGGATGGCTCATGAACAGCGCGGTGAGGCTGGCCTTCTTCGCACCGTTGATGCCGAAGGCGGTCAGGCTGTCCGGCATGTGTACCGGGACTTCCTGCTCGGCCTGCAGGCGCTGCAGGGCGCCGACCATCGAACGGGTGCTGGCCAGCCGGGCGCCGGCCTCGTCGGCGCGGAATTCACGGCGACGGGAGAACCACATGACGATGATGCTGGCGAGGATGCCGAGCACCAGTTCGGCGACGATGGTCGCGACGAAGTAGCCGATGCCCGGGCCTTCCTCGTTCTTCAGCACCACCTTGTCGACGAAGTTGCCGAAGATCCGTGCGAAGAACATCACGAAGGTGTTCACCACCCCCTGGATCAGGGCCAGGGTGACCATGTCGCCATTGGCCACGTGGCCGATCTCGTGGGCGAGTACGGCACGCACCTCGTCCGGCGAGAAGCGCTCCAGCAGGCCCTGGCTGACCGCCACCAGCGCGTCGTTGCGGTTCCAGCCGGTGGCGAAGGCGTTGGCCTCGTAGGCGGGGAAGATACCGACTTCCGGCATCTTGATGCCGGCCTCACGGGACAACTGCTCGACGGTCTGCAACAGCCACTGCTCATGACGAGTACGCGGCTGGCTGATGATTTCCGTGCCGGTGCTCATCTTCGCCATCCATTTGGAGATGAACAGCGACACCAGCGAGCCGGCGAAGCCGAACACTGCGCAGTAGATCAGCAGGTTGCCGTAGTTCTGGCCGGTGAAACGGTCGACCCCGAGCAATTTCAGGGTGATGCTGGCGATGATCAGCACCGCCAGGTTGGTCGCCAGGAACAGCAGGATGCGCATCATGGAATCAGGTTCTCCTCACAGAGGCATGGGTTTCATGCCGGGCTATATAAGGTCGCGTCCCCTGGGTCTTCAACCCGGTGACTATTTCAAACTATGTCCCCTGAGCGGGCCGGTGTGACACCGAAGATCAGGCGGCCGAGCTGCACGAGGCGCTCGCTGTCGCCCGCTGCCAGGGCTTCGCGCAGCTGCCAGGCCAGGGTGGTCCGGACCCGCTGCACGCTGGCCGGCAGCGCAGGATTCGCCGGTGCGGTGCCGGCGACCGGCCGTGACAGGCGCAGGAAGCCCTTCTCGCTGAGCACGGCCTGATCCAGGGCCTCGTGGCGGATGGTCGAGTCGAAGCGCAGATAGCCCTCCTCGGCCAGCCAGAGCAGGGCGCCCAGGCAGCTCTGGTGGCGCGTGCTCGGCAGGCCGAATTCATCCGGCTCCTCGCGGCCGATCAGGTCCTCCACATAGAGCGCGATCTTGCGCGGGAAGGCCTGGTACAGCCGCAGCAGGCCGGCTGCGGCGTTCTTGTGGAAGTCGTCGATCTGCAGGTCCATCGTGGCTTCTTACTGACGGTAGGTCCTGAGGAAGTTGCCGATGCGGCCGATGGCCTGCTCGAGGTCGTCGACCCGTGGCAGGGTGACCACGCGGAAGTGGTCCGGCCACGGCCAGTTGAAGGCGGTGCCCTGGACGATCAGCAGCTTTTCCTGCAGCAGCAGGTCGAGGACGAATTTCTCGTCGTTGTGGATCGGGCAGACCTTGGGATCGATCTTCGGAAAGGCGTAGAGCGCACCCATCGGCTTGACGCAGCTGACCCCGGGAATGTCGTTGAGCAGTTCCCAGGTGCGGTTGCGCTGCTCCAGCAGGCGGCCTCCGGGCAGGACCAGATCGTTGATGCTCTGGTAGCCGCCGAGGGCGGTCTGGATCGCATGCTGGGCCGGCACGTTGGCGCACAGACGCATGTTGGCGAGGATGTCGAGGCCCTCGATGTAGCTCTGCGCTTTGTGCTTGGGCCCGGAGATGGCCACCCAGCCGGAACGGAAGCCGGCCACCCGATAGGCCTTGGACAGGCCGTTGAAGGTCAGGCAGAGCACGTCCGGCGCCAGCGAGGCGGTGGAGATGTGCTGGGCGTCGTCGTAGAGGATCTTGTCGTAGATCTCGTCGGAGAAGATCACCAGGTTGTGCTGGCGGGCGACCTCGACGATCTGCTCGAGCACTTCCTTCGGATAGACCGCGCCGGTGGGGTTGTTCGGGTTGATCAGCAGCAGCGCCCTGGTGTTGCGGGTGATCTTGGCCTTGATGTCGGCGATGTCCGGATACCAGTTCGACTGCTCGTCGCACAGGTAGTGCACCGCCTTGCCGCCGGCCAGGCTGGTGGCCGCGGTCCACAGCGGGTAGTCGGGCGCCGGGATCAGCACCTCGTCGCCGTTGTTGAGCAGGGCCTGCAGGACCATGACGATCAGTTCGGAGACACCGTTGCCGAGGTAGATGTCCTCGATGCCGACGCCCTCCACCTTCTTCTGCTGGTAGTACTGCATCACCGCCTTGCGCGCGCTGAACAGCCCCTTGGAGTCGCTGTAGCCCTGGGCGGTGGGCAGGTTGCGGATCACGTCCTGGAGGATTTCCTCGGGAGCCTCGAAACCGAACGGCGCCGGGTTGCCGATGTTCAGCTTGAGGATGCGGTGGCCTTCCTCCTCCAGGCGCTTGGCGTGCTTGAGCACCGGCCCGCGAATGTCGTAACAGACGTTGGCGAGCTTGTTCGATTTACTAACCTGCATGTGTGTGATCCCGAAGAAGAAGCGCGCAGGAGCCGGAAGCGGGTAGGGAAGGAGGACGGTGGTGCCGGCCGGGGCCGGGAGCGGGCGCCGGAGTCAGCGAACGCAGCCATCCCTCGCCGCCGGACCGATTCGGGCCTTGCGGCCTTGGCTATGGATGACGCGGATGACAAACTGGTTGTGAATCATACGTCGCGGCCCGATTCGGTGGAAAGGTATCGGTCGGGCTTTTTTCCAATCGAACGAGGAACACGCATGGACAAGCTCGAAAAATCCCTTGATGCCTGGCGGGAGCTCCTGTCCGAGGAACGTTTCCGCATCTGCCGCCTGGGCGGCACGGAACGGGCCTTCAGCGGCGAGTACTACGCCACCAGCGTGCCGGGGGTCTATCACTGCGTCTGCTGCGATGCGCCGCTGTTCGATTCCGACGCCAAGTACGACGCCGGCTGCGGCTGGCCCAGCTATTTCCAGCCGGTTGCCGCCAGCGCCCTGTCCAGCCGCGACGACTACAGCCATGGCATGCACCGCATCGAGGTGCTCTGCGCCCGCTGCGATGCCCATCTGGGCCATGTGTTTCCCGACGGGCCGCCGCCGACCGGGCTGCGCTATTGCATCAACTCCGCCTCGCTGCGCCTGAAACCGCGCGGCGAGGGTTGAGTAGGGTTCACTCCTGCCGGGTACCAGGCAATGCCTGGGCCCGGCCCGGACCTTGCGGGAGGACTTCCGTATGCACGACCCGCTGTTCGACATACCCCTCGATGATCAGCCGCGGACGCTGGCCGATTTTCCCGGTCGCGCCTGGCTGGTGGTGAACACGGCCAGTCGCTGCGGTTTCACGCCCCAGTACGAAGGCCTGCAGATGCTCTGGCAGCGTTATCGGGAGCGGGGGCTGGTAGTGCTCGGCTTCCCCTGCAATCAGTTCGGTCATCAGGAGCCAGGCAATGAACTCGAAATCGCCGAGTTCTGCCAGTTTAACTATGGCGTCGGTTTTCCGCTGTTTCAGAAGGTCGAGGTCAATGGGCCCCGGGCGCACCCCCTGTTCGCGGAGCTGAAGAAGCGTGCGCCAGGCCTGCTGGGCAGCCAGGGCGTGAAGTGGAACTTCACCAAGTTCCTGATCGGCCGCGAGGGCCGGCTGGTCAGGCGCTTCGCTCCCGCGACCGACCCGCGAAAGCTCTGCGGCGAAATCGAAGCCCTGCTTGAATAGGGCCTGGCCGACGGCCAGTATCAGACTGGCTTCGCACAGTGCTGTTTCCTCGTTTGCCGCAGGGTCATCGAGCCTGTCGTCGGCTCCGCTCATGTAGCGTTCGTCCCGCCCGGCAGCCAGGTGTGCAGCATGTTGGCCAGATCCTCGCGGCGCAGGGGCTTGGCCAGATAGTCGTTCATGCCGGCGGTGCGGCAGCGCTCGCGCTCCTCCGGCAGGACGTTGGCGGTCAGCGCGATGATCGGCAGCTCCGACCAGCGGCCGTCCTGGCGAATCCGCCGGCTGGTTTCGTAGCCGTCCATCACCGGCATGTTGCAGTCCATCAGGATCAGGTCGACCGGGCCATGCTCCAGATAGGACAGCGCTTCGGCGCCATGGGGGGCGATGGCGACCTCGTAGCCCAGCTTGGCCAGCATGCCCTTGGCGACCATCTGGTTGACCGGGTTGTCCTCGACCAGCAGGACCTGGCGCTGGTGCGGCGTCGCCTGTACGGTCTCGACGGCAGTGGACTGCGGCTCCTCGACGGCCTGCAGGGCGCGCGTCGCCGCCTGGTACAGGGCCGCGCGGGAGAGCGGGCGGGCCAACTGCTGGAGGGGCGCCAGGGCATGTGTCTCCTCCCGGGGCAGGAAGCTGCCGTAGGCGGCCACCACCAGAAATGGCGCAGTGACGACCGGGCGCATGCCCAGCAGGCATTGCGGACAGTCGGTGATCAGCAGGTCGGTCTCGACGCCCGCCAGGCCGCTGTCGATATCCAGGCGCCGATACTCCAGTCCCCAGCCCGGCAGGTGCATCTTCAGCAGTTCCGCCAGTCCGCTGCTGCCGGGCGTCAGGGCGATAACCCGGCCATGCAGCGCGGCGCGTGGCATGGCCGGCGTGTGGCAAGGCAGCGGCAGCTCGACGGTGAAGGTGCTGCCCAGGCCCTCCTTGGAGGTGAAGGCGAGCCGGCCCTGCATGGCCTCGCAGAGCTTGCGGGTCAGGGCCAGGCCAAGGCCGGTACCGCCGTATTGGCGGGTGATGTTGGCGGTAGCCTGGGCGAAGGGCTGGAAGATGCGCGCCTGGGCCTCCCGGGAGATGCCGATGCCGGTGTCGCGGATGACCAGTCGTATGCTCTCGCCGCCGGCCTGCAGGCAGACGTCGACTCGTCCGAAGCGGGTGAACTTGAGCGCGTTGGAGATCAGGTTGCTGGCGATCTGCCTGACCCGCGTCGGGTCGCCGATCACCTGGGCCGGCAGCGCGGGGTCGATCAGGCAGGTCAGTTCGACGCCGGGTGCCGCGCTCTGCGAGAGCAGGGCGGTGGCGTCCTCGATCAGCGCACCGAGATCGAAGGGAATCCGCTCCAGCTCCATCTGGCCGGACTCGAACTTGGACAGGTCGAGCACGTCGTTGAGCAGGCGGACCAGCACCTTGCCCGAGGCGTGGGCGACGGAAAGCTGCTGGCGCTGCTCGTTGCTGAGCGGGCCGTCGAGGGACAGGGACAGCATGCCGAGCAGGCCGTTCAGCGGCGTGCGGATCTCGTGGCTCATGTTGGCGAGAAAGGCCGAGCGCGCCTGGGCCATCTCCAGGGCGGTGCTCCGGGCCGCCTCCAGGTCGCGGTTGCTCTGCATCAGGCGGGCATTGGCCGCCTCCAGTTCGGCGGTGCGTGCCGAAACCATGTTCTCCAGTTCGCCGAGATAGTCCGTCAGCCGGTTCTCGGCCTCGCGCCGCTGCTCGATCTCCTGGCTGGTCTTGCGCAGCAGCTGGTTGATCGCCTGGACCAGAATGCCGATCTCGTCGCTTTCATGGCGCGACGGGCAGGGCAGCGGCCGGTTCTCGTTGGGGTTGTGTTCGCTCAGTTGCTGGATGATGCCGACCAGCGGCCGGGTCAGCATCCGGTTGAACACCACCAGCAGGAGCAGGGCGAGCAGCAGGCTGCTGGCGAAGCCGGTCAGCAGGGTGAGTCCGGAGCGCTCGAGAAAGGCGCTGCCGAAGGCATAGGTGTCGATTTCCAGGCGCAGGAAGCCGAGGGCTTCGTCGGGCGCGTGGGCGATGCTCAGCGGCGCTTCGAAGTAGCGCCGGGGCTTGAACAGCATATCGCTGAACACCCGGTATTCGCTGTTCATCGCCGGGCGGCTGACCGCCGCCAGGGGGCGCTGGTCGCTGCCGACGATCTCGGCGCCGATCACCGCCGGAGAGCGCAGCAGGCCGAGCAGCAGCTCCTGGGCCAGTTCGGCATCGATGTTGTAGGCGATGCGCGCCGCAGGGTTGAGGCTGATCTGCTGCAGGCTGTTGATTTCACGCTCGATGGACGCGCTCTGGCTGGCATAATCCAGGCTGATCTTCGCCAGACTGAGCAGGGTACCGAGCACGAACGCTGCCAGTACCGCCAGGGAGGCCTGCTTGTAGGAGAGGCGGTTGGTTGGCGCTATGTTCATGCAGTGGCAGGAGTCCAGATGCTAGCCGCGTAGGATAACTCAAGCATGCCTCGGGCTGGCAGAACCCTTCATGCATTCTGATCATCGTATTTAAGGAAGGATTGTGAACGTCCGATTGAACGAGTTTCTTGACCAGGCGCAGGTCCTGCTGGAGCGTCTCGAGCCCCTGCTGCCGGCTGCACAGCTCCCGTTCGACTGGAGCTGCACCCTGGCGGCGCGCTGGCAGCGCAGCGGGCGCGACGGGGCGCTGCTGCCACTGCAGGTGAGCCTGGATATGCATCTGGCCGACCTGATCGGCGTGGACAGCCAGCGCGATCAGCTGTCGCGCAATACCCGCCAATTCGTCGCCGGTCTGCCCGCCAATCATGCCCTGCTGTGGGGCGCCCGTGGTACCGGCAAGTCCTCCCTGGTTCGTGCCCTGCTGGCCGAGCATGCCGAAGCCGGCCTGCGCCTGATCGAGATCGAGCGCGATCATCTGGTCGACCTGCCGCGGGTGGTCGAGCGCCTGGCCGGTCTGCCACAGCGTTTCGTGCTGTTCTGCGACGACCTGTCCTTCGAGGCCGGCGACGGCGACTATCGGGTGCTGAAGAGCGTGCTGGACGGCTCCCTGGAGCGTGCGCCGGACAACGTGCTGCTCTACGCCACTTCCAACCGCCGCCATCTGATGCCGGAGCGGCAGGGCGACAACGACAACTGGCAACTGGTCGACGGCGAAGTGCACCCGAACGAAGCCGTGGAGGACAAGATCGCCCTGTCCGACCGCTTCGGTCTGTGGCTGTCCTTCTATCCTTTCACCCAGGATCATTATCTGTCCGTGGTGCGCCACTGGATCGCGGTGCTGGCAGGGCAGTGCGGACTGCCTTGGGACTGGGACGAGACCCTGGAAAAGACGGCGATTCGCTGGGCCCAGGGACGCGGCAATCGCAATGGCCGCTGTGCCTATCAGTTCGCTCGCCACTGGGTCGGCCTGCAGCTGCTCGGATAAACGCCCGGCACCGGGAAGTCATTGATTTAAAGAATTTTTATTCAGGTGTTGACGGCTTTCAAAAGGCTCCCTAGAATGCGCCCCACTTCCGGCGCTGATGTGAAAGTCGAACGCTGGAAGCCGGAAAGTCTGTTGTAAGCTCCGGGCCGCGTCCCCTTCGTCTAGTGGCCTAGGACACCGCCCTTTCACGGCGGTAACAGGGGTTCGAGTCCCCTAGGGGACGCCAATGCGGGAATAGCTCAGTTGGTAGAGCACGACCTTGCCAAGGTCGGGGTCGCGAGTTCGAGTCTCGTTTCCCGCTCCAGGTTCTCGAAGGCGTCGGTAATGCGTGTCGTCACACTTCGCCTCAAGGTTTGAGTGAAAGCCTTGAAGATCGAGCCGAAAAAGCAGGTTCGGTCGAAATGTCAGAAAGTACAACCCATGCGGGAATAGCTCAGTTGGTAGAGCACGACCTTGCCAAGGTCGGGGTCGCGAGTTCGAGTCTCGTTTCCCGCTCCAAATTCACGAAGACGCCGCTCATCGAGCGGCGTTTTTGTTTCTGAAGGCCGCATATCTCGTGGGTTTCAGCATAAGCGCATCGGCCAGCCCACACTTTGGCCCACACCCTGGCGAGAGTCTGAGCGCGAAGGGTGCTGCTGATTGTCGTCAGCCCCGTCTCGTCATGGTGGTCGGCAGGGGGGTAACGATCAGTTACGCCTTCCAGGTGACCGCCCAACCGCTCGACGCGCAAGCTCGCCTCTGCCTGCGTGCTCCCTCTCCAGCGACTCGACGAACGCCGTGACGCCGGAGTTCGTGGAGCAGGTGCGTGCGCTGATCCCCGAGGGCAGCCGGCCGCGCATCGTGCCGGTGCTGGCGCGAGAAGGCATCGGTGACCCTTTTGCAGTCGAGCTTAGCGGCAAGGCGATCCACCAGCGCAACGCCGCCGGGCGCGAGTTGGTCAAGGCGCTCAACGCGCTGACCGAGGACATGAAGGCAGGCGACACGGTGTCGCAGAAAGCCGGGACCATGCTCGGCATGGACCTGATGGCGGACGTGGCCGCCTTTTCCAGCGACAAGGGCCTGACCAAGGAGGCCTCCCTGACGCTGGTCGCGTGGTGATCCATGCTGACGCAAGCGGATTGCCGAGCAGCCTGGGTGCCCTTCCTGCTGGAGTACAGGCGGCGACTGCTACGGATGGCACCATTCACATGGTCGCCGCAAATCTGTCGGCGCACGCCGCGCCCGCCGTACTGCTCCATGAGGCCTTCCACAGTGGCGGACAACGGCTGATCGGCTCCGCCGCATGGAACGACCTGATACGCCGCCTTTCCGCCCTGTACTGGCAGGCCGAGCGCTCCACCGGCAAGGCGCGCGAGGTATTCGACGCGGCCCGCTCGCGCGCTGCCGGCGCCGCCCCGCGCCTGCAGGTGGAGGAGTTTGGCGCCTATGCAGTGGAGGAGTACGCGACGCTGCCGGCCGCCTTCCGCCGCTGGGTGGATGACGTGCTGGGCGCCCTCAAGGCGTGGGTGCTGCGCCGCTTCGGCCGCCAGTTCGGCCAGGTGACGCCGGCCCAGCTGCGCGCCCTGGCGAAGGAGGCGCTGACCTCCATGGCATTGCAGGGGCGAAGCGGCGGGCAGCAGGGCGGTATTGAGCCAGGCGACCGCTATTCGCTGTCGGCCATGAAAAGCGTAGAGGCGAACATTCGGCGTGGACGCGACGCGCTTGCCCGTGCAGTGGCCGACAAGACAAGCGTTCATCGGGCCATGTTCCGCAATGGCCTGGGCTGGGTCGATTTCGTCTGGAGAAGTACCGGTCGGGTCAAGCCCTCGGGCAAGACTGTCGGCGCAATGGGGCTGTCGCACATCTTTGAGGCGCGCCAACGCAAAGACGGAATGACCGAGGCGGACGTTGATCGCCTGCTAGTGGTGTGAGTTAGAAATTCGTTTGCAGAAAGAAGCGACCGAAGCCAGGATTTCATCGGCTGTCCTGGTCCACACGAAGGGTTTCGCATGAGCGTTGTGCTCGGCGATGTAGGCCCGGATGGCGTACTCCAGCGCCCGCGTGGAGCAGAACCGGCCTCGCCTGAGCTGGCGGGCGGTGAGCAGGGAGAACCAGCACTCCACCAGGTTCAGCCAGGAAGCCGATGTCGGTGTGAAATGCAGTTGCACGCGCGGGTGGCGCACCAGCCAGCGGTGTACCAGCGGGGTCTTGTGGATGCTGGAGTTGCCCAGCACCAGATGCAGCTCCAGCTCGGGCGGCGTGGCCTGCTCGACGGTGGCCAGGAAGTGGCGGAACTCGAGGCTGCGATGCCGGCGATGCACTTCGCCGATCACCGTACCGGCCTTGATGTCCAGGGCGGCGAAGAGGTCGGTGGTGCCGTGGCGGATATAGTCGTGCGTATGCCGCTCCAGTTGCCCCGGCCGCATCGGGATGGCCGGCGCGGTGTCCTCAAGAGCCTGGATCGAGGGTTTCTCGTCCACGCACAGCACCAGCGCCCGGTCGGGCGGGTTCAGGTAAAGCCCGACAATGTCGCGTACTTTGTCGACGAACTGCGGGTCCGTGGAAAGCTTGAAGGTCTCGCTGCGATGAGGGGCCAGCGCAAAAGCCCGCCAGATGCGCGAGACTGCCGTCTGGCTCATGCCCAGTTCCGCCGCCAGGCGCCGGGTGCTCCAGTGGGTGGCGCCTTTGGGGAGCGTTTCCAGTGTCGTGCTGACGACACGCTCGATCTGCTCGTCCAGAAGGGTTCGAGGGGCTCCCGGGCGAGGGGCATCGACCAGTCCTGCCACGCCCTGGTCGGCAAAACGCCTGCGCCACTTGCCCACCGTCAGGTTGCTCACGCCCAGCTTCGCGGCCACGGCCAGATTGGTGGCTCCCGGTTCGGCGCAGGCCAGCACGATGCGCGCCCGCATGGCCAGCCCCTGGGCCGTCGAGCGCCGTCGTATCCAGTTCGTCAAGGTGGCGCGGTCGCTATCGGACAGCGTGATCGACACGGCACGAGGGTCAGCCATGGCAGTCTCCTGCAGTCTGGGCAACCCTCTCAGTAGGGTTTCTCTGCCTCGATCAGTTCATGCAAATTTCTGATTCAGACCACTAGACCAGATCATTGAGACAATTGCCCAAGGGCAGGAGATCAAGCGGGAGGAGATCAAAGGTAGCCAGACGGCAAAGATCCGTCACAGGGAAACCGAGGCAATCCTCACCCGGAAAGCGGGCTGCAATGCATGGCTGGTGACTGGTTGGGAAATGAGGTCAGATGCGGGCACGGTCGGTTCCGGTACTCGTACTCCTACGCATGAATCCCCTACGCCTGCCCAGGGAAACATGGGCGCTGACCTCGCGACCCCCGGCACGCAACGGGACACTTCAAGGAGTGGCAGCCCGCACGGCACAGGAAGTATTAATAAGGATGACGCGGGAAATGCCAATGTCAATACCGACACCCGCTACAGCGTCCGGCCGCCGAAGGCCTTTTCTGCACTGCCGGACGACACCGCCCTGGCCGACGCCACCCCTTCCCGCAAGCATTTCGCCCTGTTGCGCCGGCTTTGGTACCTGCCAGACCGCCTGCCCCGATATCCGATATGGCTGAAAGGCCTCCATATCGCCATGGTGCTTCGCTCTATGCCTTCCCTATGCCAGCCGTACTGGGGTAGTTCATGGCGGCTCGCTATGGGGCTACAAGGGCCTCCCGCTCGGTCGCCTACTGCCAAGCCGAGTCCTGCCGCTGAATCGACGGGAAAGCGACGGGAAAGCCCCTTGCGCGTGAAGCCAGGGCAACTGCCGGTAGCTCGCCGCCCTGTGCTTCTCTCGCCTCGATCAGCTCGCCCTCCAGCGCCGGACTGGGCGCGTCAGCGACCCCGCCCGGAATAATCTCTGAAGTAATCTCGTAAGTAGTCTCTTGTATTGCTTGCTCGTTTTCGCCGCCCCGTCGCTCCTTTTCGCCGGACCGTTGCGCGTTTTCGCCTGATGGATTGCTCGAAAACGACGGATCGGAAGAATAGCGGTCTAGCCAGCGATTCACCACGTCAGGGTGGAACAGGTAGTGCGTGGTCGCGTCGAAGGCGTAGCGCGGATTCGGGTTCTTGTGCTCGGTGATCGCACCAAGGCCAACAAGAGGAGATTGAAGGCGGCAACGCCCATGGGGATGCCGCGCTCTTTCAGCAGGACGCTAAGCGCCTTGGTCGGCATGAAACTCCCTGCCGTCGAGTCGGGCGCCGCGTCCACCGCGTAGGCGGGCAGGAAGCCGGTATACAGCCCATGGCGATCACCGATCTTGGCCAGCATATAATAAATCTGGCTGGACGGCGCCGGCCTGAGCAGGCGGGTATAGCACTCCATGACGGCTAGCTCGCCGACCAGCTTCGAGTCGGCACCGGCTGTAGCCGGCTGCGCGCCAGGCATGACATAGGCGCCCGTCTTGCGGATCGACGGCAGCACCTCGGCAACCACCCATTCCTCGAAGCGCTCGGCGGACGGCAGGTGCGACCTCATCACCAGGCGGTACAGGTCACGCTCGGGGATAATGGTCTGATTCGGGTTTCCGCGTTTTCCATCGCGAATGGCGATGGTATTCGTAGCCTTGCAATGCTTGGCTATGGCGTCAGCGGTATTGGCATACCCCAGCACCTCAGCCACATCCTTCGCCACAAACCACGGCTCGCCGAAAAGGCCTTCGACGGCCGGACGCTGTAGCGGGTGTCGTCTGGATTTACAGGCGCTTCAGTTAGGGATCGATTGATTTGGCCATTGTCTCTGCCATTATTTGAATTACCCGCTCCCACGTCGTCGCGGGTGCGCGAAGCGGCGGCGTGCGTAGGCCTGCCGGTAGCTCTCCCTGCCGCTCGTCCATCGGGCCTTTTCTCATAACCCGTTACCACCCAGGCGTTGCTTCCTTCCCGCTTGGTCATCCAGACGATCATGTCGTCGTGCTCCTCGCCCCATGGGTAGTCTTGCCGACTGCTATCCGGTTGAACTCTTCCCCCCTTGGAGATCGCTTCCACCATCCCATCGAGCAACCGCAAAGCGCCTTCAGCGCTCTTGCCATCCTTGCGCTGGCGGGCCTCGATAATATGGGAAAGCCCCTTTGCACCGGCGGTTTTGTCTGATGGCTTGGCGGCCTCTATGCCCTTCTTGTTGGTCACGTGCTCGCCGCCGATCTGCACCGAGTAGCGCGCATTCGGCTTGCCGCCCTGCTGGCGCTCGACCGACGCCAGCGCCTCCTTCGACGTGCCGTAAGTGGCGCCCTCAACGGTGACGCTGCGCGAGTCGTCCCCCTTCTGCACCCGGCGCAGCGCCGCAGCGTCATCGCCGGCCTTCGCCGAGGAATAGTCGGGGTGGTTGCTCAGGAAGCTCAGCGGGTGCTCTGCAAGCAGCTTGCATGCGTAATTGCATGGATTTGACCACCTATTGCACCTGACTTGGCCATCTCTGTGAGCCGCATAACGGCAGAGATCGGCCAAAAGCAGTCATTGAAGTGTGTGTAGTCGAAATCCCGGCGGCGATAAGCCGCCAGGTGCGCTTCGTAGAAGAGTATTACTCCTAGAATGCTTTTCCTTGAACTAAATCAAGTGCGTCGCGATATAAGAATGGGACCCAGTACGTTGCAATGTTCTTCTCATTACGCGCCTCAAAGAAACCTGCTCCAACTAACTGATCTGCCAATGATTGAGCTACGTCCAATGATTCCCCCCAGATTCGCGCAAGGGTATCAACCTTTTGCTCGGCCTTTTCATTTTTAAGCAGTTCGGTATATTTTTTTAAATCAGGATATTCTGCGCAAAGAGTTTGTGTATACCTCACTGTAGATACCGCGGCCAGTGACTCTTTAAAAACCGCACGATCAAACAACACTTCTGCTTCCGGCTCAGGCTTTCCTTGCTCAAGCTTTTTTACTTGATTGGAAATCAAACATTCAAGCATGTGAATTATTTCGCGAGGCGCAGCCTTCTTAGTGCCATCTTGCACTCGTGAGATCATCCAGTCAAAGGCGTCTGGATTTTTTCCCGTATCGACCTTATCAGGAAGTATTCTTTTGATAATTTGTTCTTGCTTACTTGCATTACTTATAACTTCAGGCTTTTCGACTTTCAAATAATCAATTAGCTCCTGATTGTTCAGAAGACGATTGACAACAAGATTTAGCAGGCCGTCACGATCCCATTCAATGGTATCAGTTTTTACAATGTGGCTAGCTTCGCGGAATCCACCTTCCGTGATTCGTTCCCAGATATCCTTTCGAACGAAGATTTTCGCCTTTATGTTTTCAAGTGGTTTTAAATCAGCGTAGACCCTAAAGAGAGCGCGCAGTGCGGCTCTTTCTAGTTCTGGTGAAGAAGAAAATGAAACGTCAAGTCGATCAAACAGCAGCCATACCTGCAGTGAGATTTCGGCCAGCCCTTCGTTGGCAAAACTCAGAAGATCATTTACCGGGACGCTAGATAACCGCGCTTTCGTATCAGTAGTTCCGTAGCTCGCCTTTCTAGTGGCTGTCGGCATGCCGGAAATAGGATCTAATCCGATATTATACTCAACATCTGTCGGATTCTTATCCGCGAAGCTCTGAATATAATTTTTCGCTCGAGCGAATAAAGAGGTCAGCGTGAAAGACTTAGGAAGCAAGCCGGCCACTTCCAACGCTGAAATTAGTTTACTAGCCACATCGCTTGCAATTGATGCTTTACGTAATTCTGCGGATATCAGCTGAAGAATATAAAGTTTCCAGATGTAATTAAGGTCTGCTTCGTTGACGGTATTATCGTCGATGAGGCCTTGGAAGGCTGATGCCCCTAGTGGGTTCTCCGCAGGAACCAACAAAATATTCCGACCTAGAAACTCTTCAGCGTTGCTTGTCAACAAGGAGTAAAGCGCACTTTTCCCTGTGCCTTTTGCCCCGTAAATGATGTCGATTTCACCGTTTGCTAGTTTGTTCCATTGAGACGTTTTGACGAAGTAATTAGCTAATTCATTTTTCTCGTCTTCGGCAACGCGATGACCAATCCGAATGACACTTAACAAGCTTTTTTTATTCAAAATATGAATTCCTTGAAAATTTCAATGCAAAAATTGCTTGCCGCGTTCCGACACATTATCTCGACCCTCGCGAATAATGCCCCGCCGAAGAGTAAAACCGAAGGGAATATCTAAAAAGCTTACTCTAACCGATCGTGAAATGCAGCTTCAGGAGGGGAGCCGCTTCACGGCTGAGCGTCTGCTTTTGGCCGATTCTGTTGAAAAAGTCGGTACTGTCTTGGTTCGCTCGAATGGAGACGGGAAAACACCCGATTGAGGCGTTGCTACGCGAAATCTGGAGCAACTCGATGTCGGCATTGGCCCAGATTTCAACGTCAGTCGCCCACTTTCGCGGGTAAAAATCGTAGAGGGAGTTTTTCAACAGAATCGGCCGGTTTCTGCCCGATACGACCGACCGCTTTGGGTCGTTCTGAGCCGGTCGAGCGGCCTGTGCAAGTGGTCACTCTCTTTGCAATGCATGGTCATCTCGAATGCAAATGACTGGGTCAATGGCAATGCAAAACGGTGGTCAGATGAGGTGCAATTTCGCAACGGGCAGCCCTCAGCAGCCCGCCGCTACCTTCGTCTATTTCGGTCTATTTCAGATGCTGGGCCTCGCACGCGCGCGTATTGCTCTCAAAACTCGGGCAGGTGCTCTGCAAGCAGCTTGCTGGCCAAGCTCGCGCGCGACGACTGGTCTCGAAATCATCAAAGCCAGCCGCCCTTCAGGACTCCGAAAATCAGCAGCGGCTTATGCGGCCCCCAGGCGCTGCCGGTCTGCCAGGTCGCGCGCCAGCTTCTCCTCGATGGCCAGGCGCACGAACTCCGAACGATTGCCCCTGGCCGGATGCCTGCCACCGAAGGGCTTGCCGATCAGCTCGTCGATGGCCTCCACGGTATCGACCTCTACGGACACGATCAGGCGGGTCTTGGACTGGTCCTTGAATAACCGATTCTTGCTCATCTCTTACTCCTCAACGCTAACTCCAGAAATCCAGATCATGACAGCCGGCGGCAGGGGTCAACTCCAGGGGGTGCTGTCATAGATGGCACGCAGCTCGGCACCGACGGCGCAGTGGCGGCCTGTAGGCGCGTAGCAGGCGCGGCAGGCCATCAGGTGGCCTATGTACTGGTCACGCACCTCCAGCCACTCAGGCGAGGCTGTGGCAGCGGTGCGGATGATGTGCTGCGGCTCGTCGTTCGGCTGCTCGACGATAACGGCTTGCTGCTGCGCCGGCGCTGGTCGGTCGATCCATGCCGGGCGGGCGCTGGCCACCTTCAGCGCCTCAATGACCACGACCTTGTGCGCCTTCAGTTCGGCCAGCAGAGCGGCGGATGGCGGACGCTCCGCCTCCAGATGCAGACGGTCGCCGTCCAGGGAAAGAGCTACGTCTTCGGCCTGTGCTCGCCGGATGATCTCGGCGGCGCTCACAGATCCATTCTCCAGCGCTTCGATGTGGTGGCGCTGGGGGAAACTTCCTGACTCGAAGTCCTGAATGTCCTAAAGTCCTGCTGATTGGTTGTTTTTTGATCGCTTTGCAGGACATTAGGACTTGCAGGACTTTGCCTCGGCAACTTTCTTTTTATCTCCCACTTACCAGCGCCGCCGACTTTACCCAGGCTCTTGCATTCGATACCAAGCTGCCGAAGCGCCGGAGCGGCCCGGCGTAGGGCATCCCCCAATCCCTTGGGAGACTTCGGCCACGAGTCGCAACCGGTCGGGCGGTACTGCTCCAGGGCGTTTAGGACCTCCTTCGCCGGCGCGGTCATGCCCTGCGGACGAGCCTCGATCATATCTACCACGGCGGCGGCGACCGGGCTGGCGTCGATGGTGCGCGACAGGCTTTCTTGCCGGCAGGCGTTGAACTCCCCCAGGAAGTCCTCGGGCTCCTTCCCGGCGGCCTTGGCTACGGCCATGCCCAGGAGAGCGAACTCGACCAGCCGCGGACGCTCGTCTGCGGGGAGGCGCATGTCGGGCAGGATCGCCAGCGCCTTCGCTGCGATGTCCAGCAGGGCGCCCAGCAGACGCGGACGGTTCTCCTCATACTCGCGCCACAGGGTGGTTACCTCCAGGCGCTCGGCAATGACGGGCGTCTCGATGGTGATCGTCCGGTCTACCAGGTCCTGCGCCGTGACGGCGGCGGAAATGCCGTTCAGCACGATGGGCCGCTTGACGCTGATGACGCTTTCCTCGCTGTCGGAGTACAGCTTGCGCTTGGCGAAGCCGCCCCCGGTTGCCAGCACGCACAGCGCGTCCTGCATGGGCGCCGGCAGGTGCGAGACGTTTTCGTAGCTCACCAGGCAGCAAGCCCCCGCCGAGACGAAGATGTCCTCCACCGACTTCGGCGAGCCGCGCAGGTCGCAGGCGTTGGGGTCAATCAGGCGCCGGAGCGCCGTCTGCGTCGTGCTCTTGGCGCTGCCCTGTTCGCCCAGCAGCTCCAGCACCGGATAGGGCGTGTCGGGTCGCAGGCACTCTACCAGCCAGGCGAGCGCCAGCAGGCGGGAGTCCTTCGGCACGTTGGCGACCTTCCACAGCGACTCGATACTGCCGCCGGGGATCGGCTCGGGGAGCGCTTGCATCGACTCGGGGCGGACGAAAGCGGCATCAGCCTTATCGACGATCTCCCAGCGACCAGGGAGCAGCCGGACGGCGCGGCTGCTGCCGGGTGCGGCCAGATCGAGGAAATACTCGCCGGCGGCACCTGCCGTGCGCAGATGGACGGCCAGGCACTCGCCCTGGAAGCGGCCAAGGCCGACCAGAACCCCCAGGGCTTCACGCAACGACTGGTCACGCGGTGCCTTGCCGGTGTCGGTGTAGAAGCCGGCCAGCAGGCAGTCGCGGAACTGGCGAGAAGCCAAGTTGCGCACCTCGCCGGTTTTCCGGTCGCGGGCGAACACGTCCTTGTTCGCGTCGTGGAACAGCTCGAAGCGCTGCTCGACGAACTTGACCAATTGAGATGCTTGGCCCTGTTTCTCGTCTTCGCCGTTGCCGCCGGGGGCGAGGGCTTCCTCGCCCGGCTGCTCGGTGGGCGCATTGTCCTCGGGCAGCCCGTTGCCGGGATCATTGACCAGCGCCATCAGGCGCTCGACGGTGCCTCCTGCGTCCAACCAGTCGGACACGTCGCCCTTGGGCGGCAAGCCGGGGAGGCAGAGCACGCGCACCTCGGCAGCCACGCCGGAAAGCTCGGAGCGCACCTTGTCGGCGTGCTGGCGTCCCGGCTCGTCGTTGTCCGGCAGGATGACCATGCGGCGGCCTGCGAAGTGCTCGCACAGCTCGGTGGGCCACTTGCCGGCGCCTCCCGCATTGCAGGTGGCGACCAAGCCGGCCGACTCCAGGCGGAGCACGTCCTTTTCGCCCTCGACGATGAACGCCGGCGCACCAGGATCGGCGACCAGCAGTTGCGGCAGGTGAAAGGGAACTTGCCGCACGCCCCTCACCGACCAGGCCCAGCCGCCTTTGCCGTCGGGCCGGCGCTGGCGGAAGCCCTTCGGTTCGAGGCGGACCACCTCGAACAGCATGCGGCCCGTCTCGTCCTCGTAAGCGTAGGTGGTGTCGATCTTGGGTTTGACCAGGACATTAGGACTTGCAGGACATGGAGTCGGCTTCTGTTCTCGCAGCCCCTGCGATTCCAGCCAGGCCAGTTGATCGGCGCGGGCAGTGATGCCCGTCTCCCTGGCGATCAGATCGAGCACGCCGCCGCCGACGTGCTCCTCGTGGGAAAACCAGGTGCCTTTTTCCAGGTCCACGGCAAGCGAACCGCGAGTGCCGAAGCGAAGCTCGGTCGGCTTGCTCATGTTGGCGTTCGGCTCGCCCAGCAGATGACGCGCTACTTGCTCGATGTCAAAGCCGATAGTCATGCGGCCTTCAGCCATGGCGGGCCACCTCGATCAGAATCAGGGCGGCAAGCGCCAGCAACCCGATGTTGATCGCCAAGGCAAGCGGGCCGCTCTCCAGGTCGGCGAGGGCTTTCTTGAGGCCGACAGGGGCCTGCGCCGCCTTCCGGCAGCTTTTCGGGTGGGGCATGGGTCAGTCCTCGCGCTTGAGGGTGTTGCGGCGGTAGTTGAGGTCTTTGCCGGTGTCGGTCAGGGTGGAGATCAGGTCTCCCAGGCTTTCGAGCATCCAGCCGACGCTGGTCACGGCATCCTCACTCAGCCCGGTCTTACCGTTCGAGGCGGTACAGGCCAGCAGATTGCCGATGCCGGAAATTCCGTTGGCAAGCGTGCAAACGTATTGATCGACGGCCTTTCCGGCAGCCTTCAACTGCTCCGGGGTCATGGCCTGGATGGCTTCGTGGTTCGGGAGCAGGTCATTCCAGTTCGGGTCGCTCATGCCAGCACCTCCTGAGCTTCCAGGGCGCGGGCCTTGGCCATGCGCGCGTTGTAGCGCTTGAGGCGAACGGACAGGGAGGAGTCGGCACGCAGGGCGGCCAAGGCCATGGCGCGATGCGCGGCGGCGCGTGCTTTGGACGGATTGAGGGTAAGGACGTGACGCTGGGTCATGGGTGGTTCTCCTTGGACTGGGGAACCGTCACCGCTTGCGGCCAAGCAAGGAATGGCGACGGATTGCGCGGGGTTGGCCGACCGGCGTCCAAGGGAACCGGCACACCCGAAGGTGTCCCCACGCAACCCGCCATAAAGCGACATTGCGGGCACAAAAAAAGCGCCTGCAACGGAATGGTGGGCGCTGGTGCGCCTCGAACGATTCGGGCGGCCAAGCCCGGTCACGGGATTTACCGTGACCTGCGCAGGGTAGCGATGGAGGGGGCGCTTGGCAATGGCCTGACGCATGCGGGCGAAGAACATGATCCGAAACCGGATCATCTCCAGCGCGGCAAAGGCCGGGCGCAGGTGGTCGATGGCGAAGATGCCGAGGAGGAGCAGGGCCTGGATGGTCATGCCGCACGCTCTCTTGCCAGGCGCTTGCCTTGCAACGTCTCTACGTACAGGGAAAGGGCAACCTTGCGCTCGTCATAGGGCATGCCTTGGGCGATCAGCAAGGAGTTACGCAGCTCGACCAGGGTGACAAGCTCCAGCTCGCTGGCGCTCAGTTGGTCCCGGTCGCGGCCGGAGAAATTTCCGGTGATCGCCCAGTTAACCAGCTTGGCCTCGTTCTGGAACTGATGAGGCTTGGCCGTCTTGCCGCTTGCCTCACAGTCGAGCATCACAGCATCGCTCATGCCGCGATAGCCGATGGCGGCCTCGCGCCTGGCGCTTGCCCAGGGCTTCCCGCCACCGCGCAGCAGTGCCTCTATTTGCTCGTCGCACCAGATTTCAAAGTCCACGGACAGCCAGCGCGCGAACTTCACAGCTAACTTCGGGTGAAGCCAGGTACCGCTCGCCTTGCTGTTGCCGCGTCGGGTGATGACCAGAGTAATGTCGGATTTCCCGACATTACTCGCCGCCATGCGCTCGGACAGTTTCCGGATGTACTCCTTGGTGCTGTCCAGTTCCAGCCAGTGCGCGGACTTCTTGCCGAACCACTCTGCAATCTCCGTCGCATGGAGCCAGCCATCGACGTTGAACCGTACCGGCTGGCCTTCGTAGTCGAAGGGGATGATGCGGGCGGCCTTGGTCGGGGCCTTGGCCAGCGGTTTGGCGGGGCTGGCGATGGTGGTAAACTGGCCTTGCGACGGGCTGCTCTGCTGGTACAGGGAGTGGCCTTCTTCCATTTTAAGCCTCCCCGTCCAGTTGCTCGTCAATCCAGGCTTCCACCTCCAGGGAGTCCCAGCCGGAGGCATTCGAGCAAGCTATGCGCCTAGCCTTGGGAAAGCGCCCCTCCTTCATCAGCTCGTAGATTTTGGTGCGGCCAAAGCCCGTGGCGGCTTTCACTTCCGGCAACCGCATGATGCGGCGCTGCTGGCGCTGTGCTGCGGCCTGCTCGGTGTGGGCTTGGTTGATTGCTGCCATCGTCGTTCCTTTCGGTTTGCAGCGTTGCGCTGCGGACGATGGCTATTTGATACAGCGGAGTGGAGCTTGTGTCCTAATGGGGTTGGGCAAAACCCCATTGGGGTAAATTGGGATCAGGATTTACCGGCTCGTGCTGCGGCATCCTTGAGAAACTTCACCACAGTTTCAGGGCTACTCGGCAGCTCTAAACCGTGGGTTGCGGCGGAGGCTCTCAGGGTTTCATCTGCGGCGTATGGCGTGGACAGATCAAGTCCAGCCATTGCGGCCAGGGTGGCTATGATTTGCGCAGCACTTTTGCGCTCGCTGTGGTGAAGTGGCTTTTCTGGCTGGGCGTCATCAGCAAGCAACTTTTCTTCGAGCTCTCGCAGCGCTGTGGTGCGCACAACAAAGGCGCTGTCATCGGGGAGGCCTTCGGCAGGGTAGTAGACGGTTTCATAATCCCAGCGCGAAGGCTCTTTTTCTTCTGAGGCTGTGATTGTTACAGGGCCAAGTATGGCGTTGATCCGGTCGAGCGCCTCTCGCATATCTTTCGATATTTCAGGCTTATCAGTACGAGGGGCGGGTTTTACCGGGCGCGTGCTTCGCTTGTAGCTGTTGAGAAGCTGAAAGACTTTGGTTCGGTCTTCGTTGGCAACTAAGGGGCCGCCAAGACAGATCAGCTCAACGTCAGGCCCACTAGTCAAACGCTGGTATGCGTCTTCGACATCCAGGCGTTCCGCGCCAAGCATCAGCAAATCCCACACGCCTTCAATGTGCTGCGGCTTTTGCTCGTCGCCTTCATAGATGAGCACTTCTTTTTTATTCGGAAGCAACTCCCCTTCGATAGTCATATACCTTGGCGGGCCAAACTCGAAAAACGAAGGAGCATTGCTGAAATGCTGTGCGCCTAGCGGCTCGATTCTGGCCGGTCGGCCTCTTGCATGATTCACGAAGTACACAGACAGGGTTAGATGACCATCAAGTGCCAAGCGCAGAATGTCGGCTTCTGTTACTTCCTCGCCTGCGCTGATAGACAGGCGTCTTGCGGCCTCATCAATGGTCAGCCAGCTCTTAAGCTTCAGTAACTTGCTCACTTCTTGCCCCCACAGGCGACCTACAGAAGAAGGCGGCCAGCCAGGCGGGGTAGGTGATCCCGCTTTTCGCCCCGTCGGACTAGGCTGGCCGTAACTCGATCAGGCGCGCTTGAAGTCGCCTTGAATGACGTTCTCTGCCGGCGGGCTGGTGATGAACCTCGCCCACTCGGCCATCAAAGCACGGCGCTTCTCGAAGAAGTCGGAGCGGGAATAGGCGCCCTCAGTCTGGTTGCGCTCGTCATGCGCCAGCGCCAGTTCGCAGACCTCTCGCGGATGATGGGTTCGCTCGCCGGACCAGTCTCGGAAGCTGGAGCGGAAGCCGTGGCGGGTCACGTCGGCATGCCCCAGGCCGTGAAGCAGGTTACGGATGGCGTTGGCGTGCATGACGCCGCTCTTGCCGCGACCGGGGAATAGATAGGGGCTGCCCTCGATGCGCGGAAGCTGGCGCAGCAGCTCGACGACCTCGGCCGCCAGGGGGATGTCGAAGGCTTGGCGCATCTTCATCCGCTCGGCAGGCAGCGACCACACGCCTACCTCCAGGTCGATCTCGGCCCACTCGGCGAAGCGGACCATGTGCAAGCGGGCGCCGGTCAGGATCAGCAGGCGGGCCGCCACGGCGTCGTAGGTGTCGATCTTGGCCAGCCTGGCCATGAGCGCCGGCACGTCGCGCCATGCCATCGCTGGAAAGTGCTGGTACTGGCGGGCCTTGCGCTTCTCGGCCTTGCTCAGCAGGTTTTCCAGGTGCCCACGCCAGCGGGCGGGGTTTTCGCCGGAGCGCAGGCCGCGAGCCTTGGCGGCGTCGAGTATCTGCTCGATCTGTCCGCGAACCTCATCGGCGGTACGGGTCTTGTCGGCCCATATCGGTTGCAGCACCAGCAGCACATGCTCGGTGGTGATCTCGTCGGCGGGCAGCATGCCCACATGGGGGAGGGCATATCGCTCCAGCTTGCGCAGCCAGCCTTGACGCCATTTGTTCGACCAACTCGCCCCGTGCGCCACCATGAAGTCGGCAGCCAGCTTCGAAAAGGGCATGCGCTTGGCCTCCCGGAGCCGCTCCGCCTCGCGCTGGGCCTCGCGTTCGGCATCGCGGGCGGCGAGAGGGTCTTTGCCCATGGCGGTCAGCTTGCGCGCGTCGGCGGCCAGGATGCGCGCCTCGGCCAGGGATACTGCTGGATAGGCACCCAACCCCATTTCCCGACTCCGGCCGCCGATCTTGTATCGGAATATCCAGCTCGCCCCGCCAGTCTTGCCCACCTTGAAGTACAGCCCCGCGCCGTCGCCGGTCATTCCAGGTAGAGCGGCTTTCTCCAGGCTCGCCACGGTCTTTGCGTTAAGGGTTCCCGCCATATCGCCCTTCTCCTGCTGTGATCGCCAGCCCACACCTTGGCCCACACCTTGGCAGAGGATTTAGGCGGTATTGAGCGGACGCTTGCGGACGGATGATAGGCTGGAAGGCCCGTAGAATCTAGGGTCTGCGGAAAGGGGCGAAAAATGGCGAACAGTAAGAAAGCCGCTCATCGAGCGGCGTTTTTGTTTCTGCCTTTCAATCGGGCCGTGCAGGCCGCGCCCATTGGGCGGGCCTGTCGCGTTCAATGCCTGCTGCTGTCTTCCGGCAGGGCGAGCATCTGCTTCTCCTGGTTCCAGTCGAAGGGCTTGCCCTGCTCTTCGGCCTCGAAGCGGCGCTCGTCGAGCTCCTGATACAGGGCGATTTCCTCGTCCGGCATGAAGTGCAGACAATCCCCGCCGAAGAACCAGAGCAGGTCGCGCGGCACCAGATGGGCGATCTGCGGATAGCGGTGGAATACCTGACAGATCATGTCCTGACCCAGATGGCGATCCTCGGGGATCTTCGGCAGGGACATCAGCAACTCGTCGAAGCGCTCCATGAACAGCGCGTGGCTCTCGTCGGAGACTTGTTCGGCTTCGCCCAGTGCGATGAGCAGGGCGCGCAGTTGGGCGAGCAGCGCGAGGTTGTGGTCGAGGTAGGACGTGGGCATGGGATACCTGCAATGAAAAGGGCGCGAAGTATAACAGCCCGTTGCGCCGCTTCCCTTCGAGCGGCAGGGCTGCTGCGCGTGGGTCATGGGGTTCGCCTTCAGCGAACCCTGCCTTCGCCCAATTGGACCTCTTCCGGAGCGAAATCGTCGACGCGGATGACCTTCATCCGCGCCTCTTCCGCCGCCTGCAGGGCGGCGGCCTCGGTGCTGTCCAGCACGCCGGCCGCCCGTGCTGCGTCGATCGGGTCGGCCCCGGGGGGCAGCTGCAGCCGGCCGTCGCGCAGCGCCGTGCGCAGCTTTCTGGCACTGACCTGGGTGGCGAGGATGCGTTCGAAGGCCTGGTGCAGGGCGCCGAGCGGCTGATCGGGGGACCGTGGGCGATGGCAGCCCTCGAGCAGCGCCGCCAGGGCCGGCTCGTCCTCGGGGAGACCGAGGATGTCGGCGACCTGAGCATCCAGCCGGTCGGAGGGCCCCTGATGGCGACGGCCAAGGGGGAACACCAGGGTGCGCAGCAGCATGCCCAGAGGGCGGTCGGGGAAGTTGGCGAGAATGCCGGCCAGGGCTTGCTCGGCCCGGACCAGGGACTCCTCCATGGCCCAGTCGAGCAGGGCGTGCTGCTCGCGGGGGTATCCCAGATCGTGATAGCGCTTGAGCGCGGCCGAGCCGAGATAGAGATGGCTCAGCACGTCGGCCAGGCGTGCCGAGAGGCGCTCGCGGCGTTTCAGGTCGGCGCCGAGCCGCAGCAGGCAGAGGTCGGCAAGCAGGGCGAAGGCCGCCGACAGACGATTGAGAGCACGGAAATAGCGGCGGCTTGCGGCATCGCCCGGGACCCGGTCGAGCCAGCCGCCGCCGAGGCCGAGCAGCAGGGTGCTGGCGGCATTGCCGACGACATGGCCCAGGTGCCCGCGCAGTACGGCATCGAATTCTTCCAGCGTCCCGGGCTGATCCGCGCGGCTGGCGAGGTTCATTTCCCGCAGCAGATAGGGGTGGCAGCGGACGGCACCCTGGCCGAAGATCATCAGGTTGCGGGTGAGGATGTTGGCGCCTTCCACGGTGATGAAGACCGGCGTGATCTGCCAGAGCCGCGCCAGGTAGTTGCCCGGGCCGAGGATGACCCCCTTGCCGCCGTGGATGTCCATGGCGTGGCTGATGCACTCGCGGGCACGCTCGGTCAGCTGGTACTTGAGGATGGCCGAGAGCACCGCCGGCTTCTCGCCGAGATCCACCGCCTGGGCGGTGAGCAGGCGAGCGCTGTCCATCAGCCAGGCATTGCCGCCGATGCGCGCCAGGGCCTCCTGAATGCCCTCGAAGCTGGCCAGCGGCACGCCGAACTGCTCGCGAATGCGCGCATAGCGCCCGCTGACGTAGCTGCAGCCCTTGGCCACACTGGTGCCGACCGCCGGCAGGGAGATCGAGCGGCCCACCGACAGGCACTCCATGAGCATCGACCAGCCCTTGCCGATCATCGCCTGGCCGCCGATGAGAAAGTCCAGCGGCACGAACACGTCATGGCCGGCGTTCGGCCCGTTCATGAAGGCGGCGCCGAGCGGCAGATGGCGTCGGCCGATCTCGATGCCCGGGGTGCCGGTGGGGATCAGCGCGAGGCTGATGCCCAGCTCTTCCCGGTCGCCGAGCAGGTGGTCGGGATCGTAGGTCTTGAAGGCCAGGCCGAGCAGGGTGGCCACCGGGCCTAGGGTGATGTAGCGCTTTTCCCAGTTCAGGCGCAGGCCGAGCACTTCCTCCCCCTGCCACAGGCCATGGCAAATCACTCCGCTGTCGGGCATGGCGCCGGCATCGGAGCCGGCATGCGGGCCGGTCAGGGCGAAGCAGGGGATCTCCCGGCCGTCGGCCAGGCGTGGCAGATAGTGGCGGCGCTGCGCCTCGGTGCCGTAGCGCAGCAGCAGTTCCGCTGGGCCGAGGGAGTTGGGCACCATCACCGTCGAGGCCAGATCGCCGCTGCGGCTGGCCAGCTTCATCACGATCTGCGAATGGGCATGGGCGGAGAAGCCCTTGCCGCCGTACTCCCTGGGAATGATCAGGGCGAAGAAGCCCTGCGCCTTGATGAAGGCCCAGGCCTCGGGGGGCAGGTCGAGGCGCTGGCCGATCTCCCAGTCGCTGACCATGGCGCACAGCTCCTCGACGGGGCCGTCGAGAAAGGCCTGCTCTTCCGCCGTGAGGCCGGGCTTCGGGTAGCCGAGCAGCCTGTTCCAGTCCGGTCGCCCGCCGAACAGCTCGCCGTCCCACCACACGCTGCCGGCCTCGATGGCTTCGCGCTCGGTGTCGGAGAGCGGCGGCAGGGCCTTGCCCAGCCAGGTCAGCAGCGGGCCGCTGAAGTAGCGCCGGCGCAGGTGCGGCAGGAGCAGCAGCAGGGCGACCGCCAGCCAGGGTAGCCAGAGCAGCGCCAGCAGCCAGCCGGGCGCGTCGCCGGAGAGCCCCATGGCGATCAGGTACAGGGCGATCAGCGCCAGGGCGGGCAGGGCCGGCGTGCGCAGATGGGCCAGCACGAGCAGGCCGGTGATCAGAAGCAGAAGCCAGGCGAGCAGCATGGGCATCCTTCCTGAGTGGGGCGCAGGCTGAGGTACGGGGCTGCCGGAAAGCGCGACTCACCTGAGGATAGCCGAGGGCGGCTGAGTGTGGTCGAGCCGGCCCGGCGCGGGCCTCGCCAGGGCTGCGGTTGCAATCGGGGCTGCATGCCCCAATATGCCGCTTTTCCCGATCAGATCCGTGCGCATATTCCCATGAGTTCCGCTCTGTCCATCCGGCAGCTGACCAAGACCTACGCCAACGGCTTCCAGGCCCTCAAGGGCATTGACCTGGAGGTGGCCGAAGGCGACTTCTTCGCCCTGCTCGGCCCCAACGGGGCCGGCAAGTCCACCACCATCGGCATTCTTTCGACCCTGGTGAACAAGACCGGCGGCAGTGTGCAGGTGTTCGGCCACGACCTCGACCGCGACCCGGCCGGTCTCAAGCGCTGCCTCGGCGTGGTGCCGCAGGAGTTCAACTTCAACCAGTTCGAGAAGACCCTCGACATCGTCGTCACCCAGGCCGGCTACTACGGCATTCCGGCGCGCATCGCCAGGACCCGCGCCGAGCAGTACCTGACCCAGCTGGGGCTGTGGGACAAGCGCGACGTACCTTCGCGGATGCTCTCCGGCGGCATGAAGCGGCGCCTGATGATCGCCCGGGCGCTGGTCCACCAGCCGCGCCTGCTGATCCTCGACGAGCCCACCGCCGGAGTGGACATCGAGCTGCGCCGCTCGATGTGGAGCTTTCTCACCGATCTCAATCGCCAGGGCATCACCATCATCCTCACCACCCACTACCTGGAGGAGGCCGAGCAGCTCTGCCGTCACATCGGCATCATCGACCACGGGCGGATCGTCGAGCACACCAGCATGCGCGAGCTGTTGAAGAAGCTGCATGTGGAGACCTTTCTGCTCGACCTCAAGGAGCCGCAGCTGGTCGAGCCGCAGTTGTCGGGCTATCCGGCGCGGCTGGTGGACGACCATACCCTGGAGATACAGGTGGAGAAGAACCTCGGCATGACCTCCCTGTTCGCCCAGTTGGACCGGCAGGGCATCGAGGTGCTCAGCCTGCGCAACAAGACCAATCGTCTGGAGGAGCTGTTCGTGTCCCTGGTGGAGAAGAATCTCGACGGAGTGGCGCCATGAGCCTGGAACTGCGCGCCAACCTGGTCGCCCTGCAGACCATCGTCGCCCGCGAGGTGAAGCGCTTCCTGCGCATCTGGCCACAGACCCTGCTGCCGCCGGCGATCACCATGGTGCTGTACTTCGTCATCTTCGGGAACCTGATCGGTGGGCGCATCGGCGAGATGGGCGGTTTCGCCTACATGGACTACATCGTGCCCGGGCTGATCATGATGGCAGTGATCACCAATTCCTATGGCAACGTGGTGTCGAGCTTCTTCGGCAGCAAGTTCCACCGCTCGGTGGAGGAGCTGATGGTCTCGCCGGTGTCGCCGCACATCATTCTGCTCGGCTACGCCATCGGCGGCGTGCTGCGCGGCCTGGCGGTGGGGCTGATCGTCACCCTGCTGTCGCTGTTCTTCGCCGACCTGCAGGTGCATCACCTGGGGATGATCGTGCTGGTGGTGCTGCTCACCGCGACCATCTTCTCCCTGGGCGGCTTCATCAACGCGGTGTTCGCGCGCAACTTCGACGACATCTCGATCATCCCGACCTTCGTCCTGACGCCCCTGACTTACCTTGGCGGGGTGTTCTACTCGATCGACCTGCTGCCGCCGTTCTGGCAGGCGGTGTCGCTGGGCAATCCGATCCTGCACATGGTCAACGCCTTCCGCTACGGCATTCTCGGCGTCTCCGACATCCACATCGGCATCGCCATCGGTTTCATGCTGCTGGCCACCGCACTGTTGTACGCCTACTGCCTGCGCCTGCTGGTGAGCGGGCGCGGCATGCGTCATTAGGAGGCTTCGGAAAACTCGAGGATGAAGCGCGTCCAGCCCTCGACCGACTCGCAGCGGATTTCCCCGCCATGGGCGCGGACGATCGAGCGGGTCAGGGCGAGGCCCAGGCCGGCGTGTTCGCCGTTGCCCTCGCGGCGCGCCGGATCGGCGCGGTAGAAGCGGTCGAACAGTTTCGGCAGCTGCTCGGCCGGTATGGCCGGGCCGCTGTTGCCGACCTCGAGGCGCAGGCGGCCTGCGGTATTCGTCAGCTCCAGGCGGATCTCGCCACCGGCCGGGGTGAAGCGCAGGGCGTTGTCCAGCAGGTTGGACAGCGCCCGCCGCAGCATGCCGCGATCGGCCGCCAGCCGGGCATCGCCGCGACGCTCCAGATGCACCCCGGCATCCTCGGCCAGCGGCGCGAAGTAGTCGAGCAGGGCGTCGATCTCCACGGCGAGTTCCAGCGGCTCGCGGTTCGGCAGCAGCAGGCCGTGGTCGGCCTTGGCCAGCAGCAGCATGTCGGCGACCATCTGCGCCAGACGCTGCAGTTCTTCCAGGTTGGAGTGCAGGGCTTCGCGGTAGTCTTCCAGGGTGCGTGGCCGGGAGAGGATCACCTGGGTCTGGGTCAGCAGGTTGGACAGCGGCGTGCGCAATTCATGGGCGATATCCCCGGAGAAGGCCGAGAGCCTGGCGAAGGCGTCCTCCAGCCGGGCCAGCATGGCATCGAACGCCTGCGCCAGTTCGGCCAGCTCGGCGGGCTGGCGCTCCTGCTCCAGGCGGGTGGTCAGCGAACTGGCGGAAATTCCGGCCGCCACCTCGCCCATCCGCCGCAGCGGACGCAGGCTGCGACGCACCACCCAGGCACCGAGCAGGGCGGTGGCCAGGGCGGACAGACCGACGCCGAGCCAGATCATCCGCTGCATGTCGTCGAGAAAATGCCGGTGGTGGGCGATGTTCAGGCGCACGACCAGCCGCGCACCGTCGGCGCGCCGTGGCTCCAGGGGCGCCTCCAGACTGCGGTAGGCCGCGGGATCTTGGCGTTCGGGAAGGCTGTCGAACCAGATGCGCCCGTCGTTGCCGACGATGCGCAGGGCCAGTTCCGGATGCAGGGCCAGTTCCTCGCGCACGGCGGGCAGGCGACCCAGCAGATCCGCCGCATCGGTAACGCCATCGAGCAGGCCGCGCAGCACGGCCAGTTCGCCCTCCAGCTGCTGCCGGTCGAGTTCGACGAAATGCGCCTCGCTGGCCTGGTTGAAGAAGATGCCGGCAAGCAGCGAGACGGCGGCGCTGCACGCGGCGAACAGCAGGCTCAGGCGGGCGCCGAGGGGCAGCGGCCTCATGACGCCTCGCGCACCTCGAGGACATAGCCCATGCCGCGCACCGTATGGATCAGCGGCGGAGTGAAGTCGTCGTCGATCTTCGCGCGCAGGCGGCGGATGGCCACCTCCACAACGTTGGTTTCGCTGTCGAAGTGCATGCCCCAGACCTCGGCGGCGATCAGCGACTTGGGCAGCACCTCGCCCTGGCGGCGCAGCAGCAGCTCGAGCAGGGCGAACTCCTTGGGCGTCAGCTCGATGCGCCGCCCGCTGCGGCGGATCCGCCGGCGCAGCAGGTCGAGCTCCAGATCGGCGGCCCGCAGGTGGGTTTCCGGGGCCGAGACCTGCCCGCGGCGCAGCAGGGTGCGCACTCGCGCCAGCAATTCGGCGAAGGCGAAGGGCTTGATCAGGTAGTCGTCGGCGCCCAGCTCCAGGCCACGCACCCGGTCCGCCACCGCATCGCGAGCGGTGAGAAACAGCACCGGCGTCTCCAGGCCCGCCTGGCGCACGGCGTTCAGAATCTGCCAGCCGTCGCGGTCGGGCAGCATCACGTCGAGGATCAGCAGATCATGCTCGCCCTCCAGCGCCAGGCGCTCGCCGGTCGCGCCGTCGGCAGCCAGGGCGACGGCGAAGCCGGCTTCGCCGAGGCCCTGCTGCAGGGCGCGGCCGGTCTTGGGTTCATCTTCGACGATCAGCAGTTTCATCGCGATGTCCGTCCGAAAAGAGGCCCTTTATACCGGCTGCGGGCCCGTCCGTCCTGCGGCATGAAAGCCGGCCGCGAACCCGATACACTGCCGCGCTCGACCAGTTCATCAGGTTTTCGCCATGCATCCCGCCGCCGAACATTCCCCGCTGGGCAAGTCCAGCGAATACCTCGATACCTATACGCCGTCTCTGCTGTTTCCCATTCCGCGCGCGCCGAAGTGGGCCGAGCTGGGGCTGACGGGGGCAAATCTGCCGTACCGCGGGGTGGATGTGTGGAACTGCTACGAGCTGTCCTGGCTGCTGCCCTCCGGCAAGCCGGTGGTGGCCGTCGGCGAGTTCGCGATCCCTGCCGATTCGCCGAGTATCATCGAGTCGAAGTCTTTCAAACTCTATCTCAACTCGCTCAACCAGACCGTCTTCGCCGATCGGGAGGTGTTGCGCCAGACTCTGGCCGAGGATCTTTCCGACGCAGCCGGAGCGCCGGTGGCGGTGCGCCTGCGTACTCTGGCCGAGGTGCAGAAGGAGGGCATCGTGGCACTGCCCGGGCAGTGCATCGACGAACTGGACGTGGCCATCAGCCGCTATGGAGAGCCGTCGGCCGAGCTGCTGCGCTGCGACCCGGAGCGCCGGGTGGAGGAAGTGCTGCACAGCCATCTGCTCAAGTCCAACTGCCCGGTGACCGGCCAGCCGGACTGGGGGAGCGTGGTGGTGAACTACCAGGGCCCTGCGCTGGACCCTGCCAGCCTGCTGGCCTATGTAGTGAGCTTCCGCCAGCATGCGGACTTCCACGAGCAGTGCGTCGAGCGCATCTTCCTCGACCTGCTGCATCGGCTCGAACCGGCGCGGCTGACCGTCTACGCACGCTACGTGCGCCGTGGCGGGCTGGACATCAATCCCTGGCGCAGCACCGGGGCAGAGCTGCCGGACAACCGGCGGCTGGCAAGGCAATGACCGGGGGCGAGCGGGCGTCGTGTCCGCTCAGTGCTTCCAGAAGGTCGGGGTCAGCAGCACCAGTACGGTGATGATCTCCAGGCGGCCGAGCAGCATGCCGATCGACAGCAGCCACTTGGCGGCGTCCGGCAGGCTGGCGAAGTTGCCGGCCGGGCCGATGATGGTGCCGAGGCCGGGGCCCACGTTGCACACCGCGGTGGCGGCGCCGGTCAGGGCGGTGATCAGGTCGAGTCCGATGAAGCTGAGGCCCAGGGCGACGGCGCCGATGGTAATGGTGAAGAAGAACGAGAAGGTGAGGATCGAGCGGACGATCTCTTCGTCCAGGTTATGGCCGTTGTACTGCTGCTTGATCACTGCCCGGGGGTGGATCAGCTGGCGTATGCTGGCCTTGAGCAGCACATAGGCGACCTGGAAGCGGAAGATCTTCAGCCCGCCGCTGGTCGAGCCCGAGCAGCCGCCGACGAAGGTCAGGTAGAAGAACAGCATCACCGCGATACCGCCCCACTGGGTGTAGTCGCCGAGGGCGTAGCCGGTGGTACTGACCACCGACACCACGTTCAGGGTGACGATGCGCAGGGCATCGAGGAAGCGGTGGTCGGAGTGCAGCCAGAGCCAGAGGCCGAACAGCAGGCAGGTGAGGCTTAGCATCAGCAGGAAGCCGCGCACCTGGTGGTCCCGCAGCAAGGCCTGGTGGTTGCCGCGCAGGGTGGACACGTAGAGGGTGAAGGGAAGGCTGCCGAGCACCATCAGGACGATGCAGACCCAGTGCGCGGCCGGGCCGAACTTGCCCATCGAGGCATCCGAGGTGGAGTAGCCGCCGGTGGAGATGGAGGTCATCGAGTGGTTGATGGCGTCGAACCAGCTCATGCCGCTCATCCGGTACGCCAGGATGCCCAGCAGGGTGAAGCCGACGTAGATGGTGACGATGTACTTGGCCACCATGTGCGAGCGCGGCATCACCTTTTCCGACCAGTCCGAGGATTCGGTCTGGAACAGCCGCATGCCGCCGACGCGCAGCAGAGGCAGGATCGCCACCGCCATGCCGATGAAGCCGATGCCGCCCAGCCATTGCTGCATCGAGCGCCACATCAAGAGGCCCGGCGAGGCGCTGTCCAGTCCGGACAGTACGGTCGAGCCGGTGGTGGTGATGCCGGACATGGTTTCGAAGAAGGCATCGGTGTAGCTGATGTTCTGCAGCAGGTTCAGCGGCAGGGCGGCGAAGACGCAGACAATCACCCAGCTGGCGGTGGTCAGCAGGTACATGTCGCGCGGGCGCAGCTGCACCTGTTCCGGGCGGCCGGGGAGAATCAGGGCGATGCCGGCGCTGAGGGTGATCATGCTCGCCCAGACGAAGGATTCGATCTCGTGGGAATGCTCGTAGATCACCAGGGTCAGCATCGGCAGAACCATGCCGATGGCGAGAGTGATCAGGAAGATGCCGAGAATGAAGCCGATAATGCGCAGAGTCGGCAGAGCCATGGAAAGATGCCCGGGCTGAGGGTTCGAGGCGGGCCATTCTACCTGCGCAGGTCGCACTGTAAACCGCTCGGCTGGCTGGCTGCCATGCAGACCCCTTCACAAGCGCATGGCGGCGAATAGAATAGCGACGTTTGTCAGGGGCAGGCCGGGCGAAGGGCCTCCTTGCGGCTTTCTTGCCGCTCCTTCGCGCAGCCTGGGCGCCGGCCCATGCCGGTTTCTTGTCATTTTCCAATCATGTCCGATCACAATCCTTGTTTGACGTGCGGCGCATGCTGCGCGCATTTTCGTGTGTCTTTCTATTGGGGCGAATGCCGTTCCGCCGGCGGGCTCGTTCCGGATGACCTGGCGGTGCCGGTGGGCCCGCACCGGGTGGCGATGCGCGGTACCGAGGGCAGGCCGGTGCGCTGCACCGGACTGCTCGGCGAAGTCGGCGATGCGGTGCGCTGCACCCTCTACGAGCAGCGCTCCAGTACCTGCCGGGAGTTCGAGGCCGCCTGGAGCAACGGCCAGGCCAATCCCCACTGCGACAAGGCCCGTGCCGCCTACGGACTGCCGCCGCTGACGCCACCGCTGCAGCCGGACATGGCCCCCGAGCGGGTGGCCTGAGCGCGGCGGCCCGGCGTAGACTTTTCCCACCACTCCCAAGGAGGTGCCCATGGAGGCTCTCGATGCTCTGCTCAACCGTGTTTCCGTCGCTCGCCTGCGTGATCCGGCGCCGAGTGCCGAGCAGCGCGAGCACCTGTTCGCCGCCGCCCTGCGCGCGCCGGACCATGCCCAGCTGCGTCCGTGGCGCTTTCTGACCGTGGAGGGCGAGGCCCGGGCGCATCTCGGCGAGCTGTTCGCCAGCGCCATTGCCGCCAGCCAGCCGGAGGCCCGCGAGGAGGTACTGCAGAAGGCGCGCAGCGCACCGCTGCGGGCGCCCCTGCTGGTGGTGGTGATCGCCAGCCTGAAGGAGCATCCCCGGGTGCCGGATGTCGAGCAAATATTGAGTGCCGGCTGCGCCGCCCATGCCCTGTTGGTGGCGGCCCATGCCCAGGGACTCGGCGCGATGTGGCGCACCGGGGATGCCGCCTACGATCCGCGGGTGGCGGCCGGCCTGGGCCTGACCGGCAACGAGCGGATCATCGGCTTCCTCTACCTGGGGACGCCGGAAGGCGAGCCGCGGCTGCCACACCGCCTGAATGTGGCCGATTTCGTCAGCGCCTGGCCGGGCTGAGCCGGCGGCTCAGCGGGGCGTTGCCAGCGGCAGGTCGAGGGTGGCGACGAAACCGTCGTCCGGATGATTGCCGAGGATCAGCCGGCCGTTGTGACGCTCCGCGGCGCGCCGGGCGATGGCCAGCCCCAGTCCGTGACCGGCCGCGCTCTGCCCGGGTGCGCGGTAGAAGGGCTCGCCCAGACGCTCCAGGTGTTCCTCCGCCACGCCCGGGCCGTGGTCGCGCACGCTGAGCAGCAGGTGTTCGCCCTGGCGTTCGGCATGGATTTCCACCGGTTGGCCGGCCGGGCTGAAGCGCAGGGCGTTGCGCAGCAAGTTGTCCAGTGCCCGCTCGAGCATGTCCGGCCAGCCTGACAGCTCGAGTCCGGGCTCCAGTTCACTGCGGATCTCGCGGTCCGGGGCACTGAGGGCATAGTCGTTGCGCAGGCGTGCGACCAGTTCGGCCAGGTCGATCGGACGGGCCGCGCCGGGGTCGGCATCGAGGCGCGCTAGGGTGAGGATCTCGCCGATCAGCGCCTCCAGGCGGTCGCACTCCTGAGTCAGGCGTGGCCACAGGCGGGCACGCTCTTCCGTGCTGGCGCGTTCGGCCAGGGCCAGGGCGATGCGCAGCCGCGCCAGCGGCGAGCGCAGTTCGTGGGAAACGTCGCGCAGCAGTTGACGCTGGCTGCCGATCAGGCTCTGCAGACGCGCACCCATGCGGTTGAAGTCGCGCGCCAGCACGCCCAGTTCGTCGCGTCGGTTGGCCAGGCGCGCCAGGCTGTTCTGCTGGTAGCTGGTCTGTCCGAGGTCGTGCACGGCGCGGCGCAGGCGGTTCAGGGGGCGGGTGATCGAAACGGTCAGCAGCAGGCTGAACAGGGTCAGCACCACCAGGGCGATGAGCAGGGCGCTGAGCGGCCAGAGCAGGCTGTCATGGCGCCAGGCCTGTAGCTCCTCATGGGGTGTCCGGTAGATGAAGAGATAAGTCTGCCCGGTCTTCGGACTGGTGTATTCCTGGCTCAGCTGGCGCCAGGGAAAGCGCGGCAGGTGCGGGCGATTGCCGGGCTCGGGAGGGGGCGGCGGTCGATGTTGCCGGGACAGGTCGCGGCTGGAGAGATGACGACCGGTTTCGTCGAGCACCTGGACGACGACGCGGTACTGGTTGCGGTTCTCGTCCAGCAGGGGCTGCGCGGCCAGGGCGCCCTGGGACTCATAGCGCTCGGTCCAGCGGGTGGCGAGATCCTGCATGCCGGGGTGGCGGGCGATGATCCAGGCATCGTTGTTCAGCGCCCGGCCGAGCAGCATGGACAGGCCGGCGACCAGCACCAAAGCCAGCCAGAATGCCGCGAGGATTCGCCAGAAGAGTGAATGCATAAGGGGCTCGGTGCTGGTGGCCTGTCCGCACGGCTCGCTCGGTCAATTCCGGTGCCCGGTCATCCGAACTTGAGTCAACCAACTGCACAGGCCACTGGACGGGAGCGCCGGACCGCCCGGAGGCGGTCCGGCGGGACGGACTTACTGCTGCCGGCCTTCCTTCTCGGCCTTCCACTTGCGGAACTCTTCCCACTCGGCGCGGCGCTTCTCCTGCTCGGCCTTGCGCTCGTCGAAGGCCTTCTGCTGCTCCGGCGTCAGCTGGTCGCGGAAGGTCTTCTCGGCCTTTTCACGGCTGGCCCGCAGTTCGTTCCTCATCGCTTCCTTGTCGGCCTCGGACAGCTTGTCGAGGTAGCGCTGGTTGATCTCGCGCTTCTCCTTGGCAGCTTCCTGGTAGACCTGGCGCATTGTCTTGCGCTGTTCGTCGGTCAGTTGGAGCCCGTGTGCCGGGCCCATCATCATCCCTGCCATGCCGTTGCGTTCCTTGTGATGATAGCCGTGACTCATGTCGCCGGGATGGCCCATGTCTCCGGCAATCGCGGCGACAGGCAGGGCAGCGGCGAGCAGCAGCATGGAAAGGGTCTTGCGCATGATGTGTCTCCTCGGTACGGAATCGGCTGTGTGCCGGACGAGTTCAGTCTAGGGAATGAACGGTCAGATGAGGTCAGGCGAGGGTAAAGGCTGGGTAAAGGTGCCTTCAGGCGCTGTAGTAGTAGCCCCTGCTGCGCAGGGCGAGGATGCGCGGGCTGCCGTCGGGATGCGGGCCGAGCTTCTTGCGCAGGTTGCTGACATGCATGTCCAGGCTGCGGTCGTAGAGAGTCAATTTGCGGCCGAGCGCCAGTTGCGCCAGGGTCTGCTTGTCCAGCGGTTCGCCGGGTTGGCGCAGCAGGGCTTCGAGCAGGCGGCTCTCGGAAGCGGTGAGGGCGATCTCGTGCCCGCCGATGCCGACCACGCCGCGTGCCGTGCTGAAGCACAGATCGCCCAGCTCCAGCTGGCTGGAGGAGGCCGGCGGCTGGCTGCGGCGCAGCACGGCACGCAGACGGGCAGTCAGCTCGCGTGGATCGCAGGGCTTGGCCAGGTAGTCGTCCGCGCCGAGTTCCAGGCCGAGGATGCGGTCCAGCGGCTCGCCACGGGCGGAGAGCATCAGCACCGGCAGATCCGGGTAGTCGCCGCGCAGCTGCTTGAGCAGCTCGAGACCGGAGCCGTCGGGCAGCATCACGTCCAGCACCACGGCATCCGGGGTCTTCTCGACGAGGGCGGTGCGGGCGGCATGGCCATCATGGCAGGCACGCACCTGGAAGCCTTCCTGGGCCAGCCAACTGGCCAGCAGCTCGCACAGCTCACAGTCGTCGTCGATCAGCAGCAGTTCGCTCATGATGGCGCCGGATCAGGGCAGGACCTTGTTGAAGGGTTTGACCTTGACGTCGGCATACACGCCGGCGGCGCAGTAGGGATCGGCCTCGGCCCAGCTGCGGGCGGCCTCCAGGGAATCGAATTCGGCGACCACCAGGCTGCCGCTGAAGCCGGCCGGGCCGGGGTCGGGACTGTCCACGGCCGGGTGCGGTCCGGCCAGTACCAGGCGGCCT
This sequence comes from Azotobacter salinestris, assembly GCF_009363155.1. NCBI lineage: Bacteria > Pseudomonadati > Pseudomonadota > Gammaproteobacteria > Pseudomonadales > Pseudomonadaceae > Azotobacter > Azotobacter salinestris. Next base: position 1,258,164 of record NZ_CP045302.1, on the reverse strand, counting down.
TCCTGCTTCAGTTGCTGCAGGCGGGCAAGGTGCGCAGGACGGGTGGCCAGGCGCTTGTCCAGGGAGTTTTCCGCGTCGGTGGCGATGATGGCGTAGAGCATGTCAGTCCTTGGGTTTGGCGGCGGGGTCGGTGCCGTGTTCGTGCATGTGACGGGCGAGGAAGACTCCCTGGCCGACCAGGAACAGGACGGTCATGCCCAGGCTGCCGAACACTTTGAAGTCGACCCAGAATTCGTGGAAGGTGAAGGCGACGAACAGGTTGGCGCAGCCGCTGAACACGAAGAACGCCACCCAGGCGAGGTTCAGGCGCGTCCACAGCGGCGCCGGCAGACTGACCGCGTGGCCCAGGATGCGCTGGATCAACGGGCGGTCGCCGATGAATTGGCTGGCGGCGAAGCCCAGGGCGAACAGCCAGTTGACCACCGGCGCCTTCCACTTGAGAAAGGTTTCGCTGTGGAAGGTCAGGGTCATGCCACCGAACACCAGGCAGGCGAGCAGGGTGATCCACTGGCCCTTTTCCAGCCGGCGCTGGATCAGGAACAGCGCGCCGTAGACCAGCAGCGAGGCGAGGATCAGGACCGCAGTGGCGCTGAAGATGCCGCCGAAGGTGAAGCTCTGGCCGGCCAGTTCGACGATGCGGGGTTCCAGCTTGTAGACGATGAAAAAGAGAATCAGCGGAATGAAATCGATGAATTGTTTCACTGTGGCAGCCAGACGCGGGATGTGACGGCATAATAACAAACCTCGACAGCCGCGAAAGCCAGCGCCATGAAGGTCGATCTGCACTGCCACAGTACCGCTTCCGACGGAGCCCTGAGCCCCGCCGAGGTGGTCCGTCGCGCCCATGGGCGCGGCGTCCGGCTGCTGGCGCTGACCGACCACGATACCCTGGCCGGGCTTCCCGAGGCGCAGGCCGCCAGCGCGGAGCTTGGCATCGAGCTGATCAACGGCATCGAGCTGTCCGCGCTGTGGAGCGGGGCCACCGTGCACGTGCTCGGCTACGCCTTTGCCTGCGATGCGCCGGCGCTGTGCCAGGCCCTTGCCGCACTGCACGAGGGGCGCTGGCAGCGGGCCGGGGAGATCGCCCGGCGCCTGGCCGGCAAGGGCATGGACGGGGCCCTGGAGGGCGCCAGGGCGGTGCAGCGCGAGCTGGGCGACAGCGACAATGCGCCGGCGCGTCCGCACTTCGCCGAGTTTCTGGTGCGTGCCGGGCATGCCCGGGACCGTGCGGAAGCCTTCCAGAAGTGGCTGGGCGCGGGCAAGCTGGGCGACGTCAAGCAGTATTGGCCGAGCCTCGACCAGGCGGTTGCCACCCTGCGCGCGGCCGGCGCCTGGATCAGCCTGGCGCATCCCTGGCACTACGATTTCACCCGCAGCAAGCGACGCCGCCTGGTCGGCGATTTCATCCACGCCGGCGGTCACGCCCTGGAAGTCAGCAATGGTCTGCAGCCGGCCGAGCAGGTCGGCAGCCTGGCCATCCTGGTTCGCGAATTCGGTCTGCTGGCCAGCGCCGGCAGCGATTTCCACGCCCCCGATACCTGGTCCGAACTCGGGCTGTACCGCCCGTTGCCGGACGACCTGCCGCCTCTCTGGATGCGTTTCGCCCATGTCCGCCACTGCGCCGTCCTCTGAACAGGGAATTCATGTGAGTCAGTACTTCCAGATCCATCCGGAAAACCCCCAGCTGCGCCTGATTCGTCAGGCCGTGGAAATCGTCCGCGGCGGCGGGGTGATCGTCTACCCCACCGATGCCTCCTACGCGCTTGGCTGCCAGCTCGGCAACAAGGCAGGTCTGGAGCGCATCCGCCGCCTGCGCCAGCTGGACGAGCGACACAACTTCACCCTGGTGTGCAGCGACCTCTCGCAGCTGAGCCTGTTCGCCCGGGTCGACACCGGTGCCTTCCGCCTGCTCAAGACCTGGACCCCCGGCCCCTATACCTTCATCCTCCACGCCAGCCGCGAAGTGCCGCGGATCATGCTGCATCCCAAGCGGCGCACCGTCGGTCTGCGCATCCCGGCCAACCCCATCGCCCAGGCCCTGCTGGCGGAGCTCGGCGAGCCCCTGATGAGCGCCAGCCTGATCCTGCCCGGCGAGATGCTGCCGATGAGCGATCCGGGGGAGATGCGTCGGCGCCTCGAGCACCAGGTCGATCTGATCATCGACGGCGGTGCCGGCACCCTGGAGGCCTCCACCGTGGTCAGCCTGCTCGAGGATGAGCCCGAGGTGGTGCGCGTCGGCTGCGGCGACCCGACCCCCTTCGCCGGCGAAGCCTGAGCCTTGCCCCGCCCTGTACCGGCCAGCGCCGCGCCGGCCGCCGAGCCCATGCCGGACGACGCCGTAGCCGCCGCCGGCGCCCCCTTCGCGCTGGTCTACGGGCAGGCGCTGACCGAGCTGCCGCAGGACCTGTACATTCCGCCGGATGCCCTGGAGGTGTTCCTCGAGGCCTTCGAGGGGCCGCTCGACCTGCTGCTCTACCTGATCCGCAGGCAGAACATCGACATTCTCGATATCCCGGTGGCCGAGATCACCCGTCAGTACATGGGCTACGTCGAGCTGATGAAGACCGCGCGCCTGGAGCTGGCTGCCGAATACCTGGTGATGGCCGCCATGCTCGCCGAGATCAAGTCGCGCATGCTGCTGCCGCGCTCGGCGGAGGTCGAGGAAGAAGAGGAGGACCCGCGCGCCGAGCTGATCCGCCGGCTGCAGGAGTACGAGCGCTACAAGAAGGCCGCCGAGGAACTCGACGGCCTGCCGCGGGTCGGTCGTGAACTGCACCCAGCGCAGCTGGAGGCGCCGCAGGCGCGGGTGCGCCGCCTGTTGCCGACGGTCGGCCTGGACGAGCTGCTGCTGGCCATGGCCGAGGTGCTGCGCCGCGCCGACCTGTTCGAGAGTCACCAGGTCACCCGCGAGGCGCTGTCCACCCGCGAGCGCATGAGCGAGGTACTGGAGCGCCTGCGGGACGGAAGCTTCGTGCCCTTCGTGGCGCTGTTCCAGGCCGGGGAGGGGCGTCTGGGGGTGGTGGTGACCTTCATGGCGGTGCTCGAGCTGATCAAGGAGTCCCTGGTCGAGTTGGTGCAGACCGAGCCCTTCGCGCCCATCCATGTGCGCCTGCGTGGCGACGAGCCTGCGGAAGATACGCAATGAACCTGAACGATCCGGCCGAACTGGCCGTGCTGCTCGAGGCCTGGCTGCTCGCCGCCGGCCGGCCGCTGTCGCTGGAGCGTCTCGGCGAGCTGTTCGAGGAGGGTGAGCGGCCCGACCCCGCCCGTCTGCGCGATGCCCTGGCGATCCTCGCCCGTTCCTGCCAGGGGCGCGCCTTCGAGCTGGAGGAAGTGGCCTCCGGCTATCGCCTGCAGGTGCGCGAACGCTTCGCACCCTGGGTCGGGCGCCTCTGGGAGGAGCGGCCGCAGCGCTACTCGCGGGCCCTGCTGGAAACCCTGGCGCTAATCGCCTACCGCCAGCCGATCAGCCGCGGCGAGATCGAGGAGGTGCGTGGCGTGGCGGTGAGCAGCAACATCATCAAGACCCTCCAGGAGCGCGAGTGGATACGGGTGGTCGGCTACCGCGAGGTGCCCGGTCGGCCGGCGCTGTTCGCTACCACGCGTGCCTTTCTCGACCACTTCAACCTGAAGAGCCTCGACGAGCTGCCGCCCCTGGCGGTCCTGCGCAGTCTGGAGCCCGGACCGGAGGGAGCGGCCGACGGGGAGCTGCCGCCGGTCGGTTTGCCGGTACGTGCCGAACTCGGCGAGCCGGCCGAGCAGACCAGCTTCCGCACCCTGCTGGCCGAGCTGGACTCCATGGAGCAGGGCCTCAAGACCGACTTCGACGACCTGCCGGAGGACGGCGCTGAGGGTGTCGAGCGGGCTGCGGACGACTCCTGAGCGCAGCGGCGGCGGCGCCGCCTGCTCCTTGTCCATTCCCCTGCCCTGGGCCTAAATGAATACTGACCAGCCAGTGAGAGTCCGCGATGCATTCCCGAGTTCTCGAAGTCACCCGGCGGCTGACCGAGCGCAGCCGCGCCACCCGCGAGCGCTACCTCGATCTCATGGGCCGTGCCGCCGCCGACGGGCCGTCGCGTACCCGGCTGCCCTGCGCCAACTTCGCCCACGGCGTGGCCGGCTGCGGCGAGAGCGACAAGCAGCGCCTGCGCCTGCCCGGCGAAGTCAACGTGGCCATCGTCTCGGCCTACAACGACATGCTCTCGGCGCATCAGCCCTATCAGCATTTTCCGCCGCTCATCAAGGCCGCCCTGAATGAGATCGGCGCAGTCGGCCAGTTCGCCGGCGGGGTACCGGCGATGTGCGACGGCGTCACCCAGGGCGAGGCGGGCATGGAGCTGAGCCTGGCCAGCCGCGACGTGATCGCCATGGCCACCGCGGTGGCGCTCTCCCACAACATGTTCGACGCGGCGCTGTGCCTGGGGATCTGCGACAAGATCGTCCCCGGCCTGGTGATCGGTGCGCTTCGCTTCGGCCATCTGCCGTTCGTCTTCGTCCCCGGCGGACCGATGCCCTCGGGCATCCCCAACAAGGAAAAGGCCGAGACCCGCCAGCGCTACGCCGAAGGCAAGGCCAGTCGCGAGGAACTGCTCGAGTCGGAAATGAAGTCCTACCACAGCCCCGGCACCTGCACCTTCTACGGCACCGCCAACACCAACCAGATGCTGATGGAGGTGATCGGCCTGCACCTGCCGGGCGCCGCCTTCGTCAACCCTTACACGCCGCTGCGCGACGCGCTGACCCGCGAGGCGGCCCGGCAGGTGACGCGCCTGACCCGGCAGGCCGGCGACTACCTGCCGCTGTGCCAGGTCTTCGACGAGAAGGCTGCGATCAATGCGGTGGTGGCGCTGCTGGCCACCGGCGGCTCGACCAACCACACCCTGCACCTGCCGGCCATGGCCCAGGCCGCCGGCATCCAGCTGACCTGGCAGGACATGTCGGACCTGTCCGAGGTGGTGCCGCTGATCGCCAAGGTCTACCCCAACGGCCAGGACGACGTGAACCACTTCCACGCTGCCGGCGGTACGCCCTTGCTGATCCGCGAGCTGCTCGGCGCCGGGTTGCTGCACGAGGACGTCAACACCGTGCTGGGGCGCGGGCTGAGCCGCTACACCCAGGAGCCGTTTCTGGACGGGGGGCGGCTGGTCTGGCGCGAAGGCCCGTCGCAGAGTCTCGACGAAAGCATTCTGCGGCCGGTGGCCCGACCGTTCTCCGCCGAGGGCGGTCTGCGTGTGCTGGAGGGCAACCTCGGACGCGGGGTGATCAAGGTTTCCGCGGTGGCGCCGGAGCACCGGGTGGTCGAGGCCCCGGCGCGGGTCTTCGTCAGCCAGGCCGAGCTGGCCGCGGCCTTCCAGGCCGGCGAGCTGGAGCGCGACTTCGTGGCGGTGGTGCGCTTCCAGGGCCCGAAGGCCAATGGCATGCCCGAGCTGCACAAGCTCACGCCCTACCTGGGGCTGCTGCAGGACCGCGGCTATCGCGTCGCGCTGGTCACCGACGGGCGCATGTCCGGGGCCTCCGGCAAGATCCCAGCGGCCATCCATGTCTGTCCCGAAGCGCAGGAGGGCGGGCCGTTGGCGCGGGTGCGCGACGGCGACCCGATCCGCGTGGACGGCGAGAGCGGCGAGCTGAAGGTGATGTTGCCGGGGGCGGAATGGACGGCGCGTGAGACGGTCCCGCCGCCGGACGACGCCGGCGTCGGCTGTGGCCGCGAGCTGTTCGCCTTCATGCGCACGGCCTTCAGTTCGGCCGAGGAAGGGGCCTGCGTGTTCACCGAGCGGCTCGGAGCGCTCAAATGAGGCTGGCCCTGATCGCCGATATCGGTGGAACGCACGTGCGCTTCGCCCTCTGGCAGGATGGCCGGGCGCAAGCACTGCGGGTGCTGGCCACGGGCGATTATCCCGGTCCGGAGGAGGCGATCCGCGCCTATCTCGCCGAGCTGGACCTGCCGCTGGCGGCGCTGGAGACGGCCTGTCTGGCCTGCGCCGGACCGGTGCAGGGCGACCTGTTGCATCTGACCAATAACCACTGGCAGTTCGGCCGCCAGGCACTGGCCCGGGCACTGGGGCTGCGCCAGCTGCTGGTGATCAACGACTTCGCCGCCATGGCCCTCGGCATGACCCGCCTGGACGATCATGAGCGGCTGACCGTCCGCCCCGGCCATGCCGTCGCCGACAGCCCCCGGCTGGTGCTGGGGCCGGGCACCGGGCTCGGCGTCAGCGCCTTGCTGCCGAACGGCGCGGGAGGCTGGCAGGTCCTGGCCGGCGAGGGCGGGCATGTCGATCTGCCGCTCGGCAACCAGCGCGAGGTGGCCCTGTGGCAGCTGATGCAGCGCGAGCTCGGTCACGTTTCCGCGGAGAGCGTGCTCAGCGGCAGCGGCCTGCTGCGCCTGTATCGCGCCAGCTGTGTCCTCGACGGCCGGACGCCGCAGCTCGCCTCGGCCGCCGCGGTCAGCGCCGCGGCGCTGGCCGGCGATTCCGGCGCGGCGGCGGTGCTGGAGCAGTTCTGCTGCTGGCTGGGGCGGGTCGCCGGCAACCATGCGCTGACCCTGGGGGCACGCGGCGGAGTCTATCTGGCTGGTGGCATCCTGCCGCATTTCGCCGACTTCCTGCGCACCAGCGGCTTCGCCCGCTGCTTCGTCGACAAGGGGGTGATGAGCGGCTATCTGCAGGACGTTCCGGTCTGGCTGGCGATCGCCGAGCAGCCCGGCCTGCTGGGCGCAGGGCTGGCGCTGGATGCCTGGGCGGAACGCCCGAGCGCCGGCTGAGGCGGTGCGCTGTCCGTCACTCCTCGGTCACTTCGTCGTCGGTCGGGTAGCGGGTCTGCGCCAGGCTTTCCTTGATTCTGCGCAGATGCGGCTGGAAGTCGGTGCCGCGGCGCAGGGTCACGCCGGCGGCCAGCACATCGAGCACGGTGAGCTGGATGAGCCGCGAGGTCATCGGCATGTAGATGTCGGTGTTTTCCTGCAGCGGAACGTCGAGGCTGTGACTGCAGGCTCTGGCCAGCGGCGAGCTGGCGGCGGTCAGGCCGAGCACCGAGGCGCCGTTGCTGCGGGCCAGATGCGCCACCTCGACCAGTTCGCGGGTGCGCCCGGTGTAGGAAATGATCACGAAGAGATCGCCGGTGTGGGCCACCGAGGCGAGCATGCGCTGCATCAGCACGTCGCTCTGCGCCGTTACGGCAAGATTGAAGCGGAAGAACTTGTATTGCGCATCCAGGGCCACCGAGGCGGAGGCGCCGAGGCCGAAGAAGTGGGTCTGTCGGGCCTGAATCAGCAGGTCGACGGCCTTGTCGACGCTCTGCGGATCGAGCCTCTGGCACGCATTGTCGAGGGCGGCGATGGTGCTGCCGAAGATCTTGCGCGTGTAGGTGGCGGGACCGTCGTCCGCCGCCACTGCCTGGCTGACGTAGGCGACGCCGCTGGCCAGGCTCTGCGCCAGCTGGATCTTCAGGGCCGGGTAGCCATTGGTATCAAGAGAGCGGCAGAAGCGGTTGACGGTCGGCTCGCTGACGCCGGCCGCCTGGGCCAGGGCGGCGATGCTCAGGCCCATTACCTGTTGCGGGTCCTGCAGAATGACCTCGGCGACCTTACGTTCGGCCCTGTTCAGCTCGTCGAGGCGCCCCTGGATCCGTTCGAGGAAATTTCTCATGCCGTTTCCCTGTCCTGTGTGGAGGGCTTTTCGTGTTTTACAAGACTTCGTAGTTTTATTACAACAGAATCTAGGGGCTTTACCGTGAAGTCAGGGGTTTTATTTCCTAAACTGGTAAAAAACATATGTCGTGCGCAGAGCGCCCATCCGGGGCACTGAAGCGGGAGCTTGTCCATGTCCATCCATTCCGTTGAATGGCCTTCGCAGCTGGCCCTCCATGCGCAGGTCGACGCCGGAGAGCTTGCCGCCGCCATGGCGCAGCAGGTGGCCGAGGCCGTACGGGTGGCCATCGGATCGCGCGGCCAGGCCTGCCTGGTGGTGTCCGGCGGGCGCAGCCCGGCTGCCTTCTTCGAGCGACTGGCGGAGCAGACGCTGGACTGGGCGCGGGTGACGGTCAGCCTGGCCGACGAGCGCTGGGTGCCGCCCGGGCATCCCGACAGCAACGCCAGCCTGGTGCAGCGTCATCTGCTGCGCGGCCGGGCGGCGCAGGCGCGCTTTGTCGGCCTCTACCAGCCTGCCGAGTCCCTGGAGGCGGCGGCACAGCTGGCCGATGCGGCGCTGGCCGGGCTGCCGCCGATCGACGTGCTGGTGCTGAGCATGGGCGAGGACGGCCATACCGCGTCGCTGTTTCCCGGCAGTCCGAACCTGGAGTCGGCACTCGATCCTGCCTGTCCGCGTCGCTGCCTGCCGATGCAGGCGCCCAGCGAGCCCCGCCAGCGCCTGACCCTGACCCTGCCTATGCTGGCCTCGGCACGTTCGACGCTGCTGCAACTGCAGGGCGAAGCCAAGCTCGCCACCCTGCGTGCCGCCCTGGCTGCAGAGGATGCCCGGCAGATACCGATCCGCGCCTTCCTGTACTCTCCCCTCGAGATCTATTGGTGCCCCTGAGCGCCGAGGAGCGTCGTATGTCCGTTCCCATGGCCGAGAAGATCGCCGCCCTCGACAGGCTCTGTACCCAGGCGCGGATACTGCCGGTGATCACCGTGCGTCAGGCGGCGCACATCCTGCCGCTGGCCGATGCCCTGGCCGCCGGCGGCCTGAGCACTCTGGAAATCACCCTGCGCTCGGAGCACGGTCTCAGCGCCATCCGCACCCTGCGCCGGGAGCGGCCGCAGCTGTGCGTCGGCGTCGGTACCGTGCTCGACCGGGCGATGCTGGCCGAGGCCGAAGGCGCCGGCGCGCAGTTCGTGGTCAGCCCCGGCTGTACTGCGGAGCTGCTTCAGGCCGGCCTGGAAAGCCCGCTGCCGCTGTTGCCGGGGGCCAGCAGCGCTTCCGATCTGATGCTCGGCCACAGCCTGGGCTACCGGCGCTTCAAGCTGTTTCCAGCGGAGGTCTGCGGTGGCGTGGCGGCGTTGCGGGCCTTCGCGGGGCCCTTTCCCGGCATCCGCTTCTGCCCCACCGGCGGCCTTCGTCCGGGCAACCTCTGGGAGTACATGAGGCAGCCCAATGTGATGTGCGTGGGCGGCACCTGGATGCTCGACGCCGCGGCCATGGAGCGCGGCGACTGGGCGAGTATCGAGCGTCTGGCCGGCGAGGCCCTGGCCCTGCTCGGCTGAGCCAGCAGGGCGGGTGCGTCCCGTCGGCGATGCGCGTATGATGCGCGCCCCATTCAAGCGGAACCGACACACCGGGAGGTGCCCAGATGAGCGAACGTGAAGAGAATTCCCTGCCTGCCGCCCAGGGCGAGAAGCTGCAGAAGGTGCTGGCGCGCATGGGCCTCGGCTCGCGGCGCGACATCGAGGCGCGGATCGCCGAAGGGCGGGTGATGGTCAACGGGGTGGTCGCCACGCTCGGCCAGCGTGTCGGTCGCAACGACGCCATCGCCCTCGACGGGCGTCTGCTCAGGCGCGAAGAGGGCGCCGAGGCGGTGCGCCGCGTGCTGATCTACAACAAGCCCGAGGGTGAGATCTGCACCCGCAACGACCCGGAAGGCCGGCCGACCGTGTTCGACCGCCTGCCGCGCCTGAAGGAAGGCCGCTGGATCAACATCGGACGGCTCGATATCAATACCACCGGTCTGCTGCTGTTCACCACCGACGGCGAGTTGGCCAACCGCCTGATGCACCCTTCCTACGAGATGGACCGCGAGTACGCCGTGCGCGTGCGCGGCGAGGTCACCGAGGAGATGCTCGAAAGCCTCAAGCGCGGGGTGATGCTGGAGGACGGCCCGGCGCGCTTCACCGACATTCAGGAGGCGCCCGGTGGCGAGGGTCTCAACCACTGGTTCCACTGCGTGGTCATGGAAGGGCGCAACCGCGAGGTGCGCCGCCTGTGGGAATCCCAGGGGGTGGTGGTGAGCCGGCTGAAGCGGGTGCGTTTCGGCCCGGTGTTCATGACGTCCGACCTGCCCATGGGCCGCTGGCGCGAGATGACCCAGGGCGAGGTGGACGTTCTCAGCCGCGAAGTGGGGCTGGAGCCGGTAGCTCTGCCGGACATGAAGCTCAAGTTCCGCGAGAAGATCGAGCGCCTGCAGCGCAAGTCGGCCAAGCCGGTCGGCCGCAGCGGGTCGCGCGAGCGGGTGCTGCGGCCGGCCCATGAGGGCGCAGAGGCACAGGAGCGCCGCGCCCCGCGACGGCCGAAGGAGGAGCAAGCCCCGCGCGGTCGCGGAGCGCCGGTCGCCGAGCGTCCGGCCGAATCCGCTCGCAAGCGCCCGGGCAGGCCGGCAGGCGAGCGTCCCGCCGAGTCCGGCCGCAAGCGTCCGGGCAAGCCGTCCGGCGAGCGGCCGCCCGTCGAGCTGGCCGAGCGTCCGGCCCGCAAGCCCAGGCCGGCACCGGCGCCGGCCAAGCGCCGCAGCCCGCCGGCCGGCGAAGGCCAGCGTCCGGGGTTCGGCCGCAAGCGTCCCTGAGGACGTTGCGGCCGAACCCCGGGGAGATCAGGGCATGTTCGACGCCTGCTGGGCGTCGAATGCCTGGCCATTGACGCCCTTGCTGTCCGGCCCCATCAGGTACAGGTAGACCGGCATGATCTCTTCCGGCCCCGGCCGGCTCATCGGGTTCTCCCCGGGGTAGGCCTGGGCGCGCATATCGGTGCGGGTGCCACCGGGATTGACGCTGTTGGCGCGTACCGCACAGGTGCCGTCGACCTCGTCGGCGAGTACCTGCATCAGACCCTCGGTGGCGAACTTCGATACCGCATAGGCGCCCCAGTAGGCGCGTCCCTTGCGGCCGACGCTGCTCGAGGTGAATACCACCGAGGCATCTTCGGAGAGCTTGAGCAGCGGCAGAAGGGTGCTGGTGAGCATGAACATGGCGTTCACGTTGACCTGCATGACACGCATGAAGTGGTCGCCGGAGAGCTGTTCCAGCGGCGTGCGCGGGCCGAGGATGGAGGCGTTGTGGAGCAGGCCGTCAAGGCGGCCGAATTCGCCCTCGATGGTCGCCGCCAACTCGTCGTACTGGTGCGGCAGGGCGGTTTCCAGGTTGAGGGGAATCACCACCGGCTGCGGATGTCCGGCAGCTTCGATCTCGTCGTAGACCCGGTTGAGGTGCTCTTCGGTCTTGCCCAGCAGCAGCACGGTGGCGCCATGGGCGGCGAAGATCCTGGCGGCGGCCGCGCCGATGCCGCGTCCGGCGCCTGTGACCAGAATGATGCGGTCCTTCAGCAGGTCGGGACGGGCAGTGTATTGGAACATGGGAATCTCCTATGGAGAACTGCAGCTTCATAGAGGTTGGCGAAGCGCAACCCGCGGGCGGTCCCTCGCGGTGCTGCCGGCGGGTCAGCTCGCCGTGCGGCCGGCGCAGCCTGCGGACTGGCGGCTCAGCACGAACAGAGCGCCCGGTCGAGAACCGTGCGCAGGTCGAGCGGATGATCCACCACCACGTCGGCGCCCCAGTGGCCGGGGTTGTCGTCCGGATGGATGTAACCGTAGCGCACCGCGGCGGTGCGGGTGCCGGCGGCGCGGCCCGATTCGATGTCGCGCAGATCGTCGCCGACGAACAGGACGCTGGCCGGGGCCAGGCCGAGCCGGCTGCAGGCGAGGATCATCGGCTCCGGGTCGGGCTTGCTGTTCTTCACGTGGTCCGGGCAGATCAGGACGGCCGAGCGCTCGGCCAGCCCCAGACGTTGCATGATCGGCTCGGCGAAGCGCAGCGGCTTGTTGGTCACCACGCCCCACAGCAGCCGGGCCCGCTCGATATCGGCCAGCAGCTCCTCCATGCCCGCGTAGGGGCGGGTGAGCACCGCGCAGTGCTCCTGGTAGCGCTCGAGGAACTCCAGGCGCAGGGCCTCGAACTCGGCGGCGGAAGGCTCCACGGCGAAGGCCGCCATGATCATCGCCCGGGCGCCGCCGGAGACGACGTGGCGAATGGCGCGTTCGTCGGCCGGCGGCAGGCCGCGGTCGGTGCGCATGGCCTGGATGATGGCGATGAAGTCCGGCGCCGTGTCGAGCAGGGTGCCGTCCATGTCGAAGAGGACCGCTCGTAGAGTCATGCCGGAATCATTCCTCGCGCAGGGTCTGGATCATGTAGTTGACGTCGACGTCCGTACCCAGCTTGTAGTGGCGGGTCAGCGGGTTGTAGGTCAGGCCGACGATGTCGCCGATCGCCAGGCCGCTAGCGCGGCACCAGGCGCCCAGTTCGGAAGGGCGGATGAACTTCTTGAAGTCGTGGGTGCCGCGCGGCAGCAGCTTGAGCAGGTACTCGGCACCGATGATCGCCAGCAGGTAGGCCTTGGGATTGCGGTTGATGGTCGAGAAGAACACCTGGCCGCCGGGTTTGACCAGGGTGTGGCAGGCATGGATCACCGAGGCCGGGTCGGGCACGTGCTCGAGCATCTCCAGGCAGGTGACCACGTCGAACTGGCCGGGCATCTCCGCCGCCAGCGCCTCGACGGTGCTTTGCCGGTAGTCCACCTCGACGCCGGACTCGAGCTGGTGCAGGCGCGCCACCGCGAGCGGCGCCTCGCCCATGTCGATGGCGGTCACCGTGGCGCCGCGCAGGGCCATGGCCTCGCTGAGGATGCCGCCACCGCAGCCGACGTCGAGCACCTTTTTGCCGGCCAGGCGAACGTGCTCCTCGATCCAGTTGACGCGCAGCGGATTGATCTCGTGCAGCGGCTTGAATTCGCTCTCGCGATCCCACCAGCGGTGAGCCAGAGCCTCGAATTTGGCGATTTCGGCGTGGTCGACGTTGCTCATCAGTGATTCCGTGGTTGTCGGGCGGTAACTCTGCGCGGTCCATGGTGCCAGCTTTGCCGGGCGCATGGGGTCCGTGCCCTGTGTCGGTTTGTCGCGGGCGGGGTCAGCGGACGCTGTCCGCGGCAGCTATGCGTTGCCCCCATTCGCGGGCCTTTTCCCTCAGTCGTTCCTCGTCCAGGCGGGTCAGGCGACCCTCATCGAGCAGTTGCCGGCCGCCGACCCAGAGGTGGCGCACGCAGTCCCGGCCGCTGGCGTAGATCAGTTGCGAGACCGGATCGTAGACCGGCTGCTGGGCCAATCCGGAGAGGTCGAAGGCGACCAGGTCGGCGGCCTTGCCGAGTTCCAGGGAGCCGGTTTCGGCGTCCAGCCCCAGAGCGCGGGCGCCGTTCAGGGTGGCCATGCGCAGCGCGCGATGGGCATCCAGGGCAGTGGCCGAGCCGGCGACCGCCTTGGCCAGCAGGGCCGCGGTGCGCGTCTCGCCGAGCAGGTCGAGATCGTTGTTGCTCGCTGCGCCGTCGGTGCCGATGGCCACGTTCACGCCGGCCTGCCAGAGGCGCTCCACCGGGCAGAAGCCGCTGGCCAGCTTGAGATTGGACTCCGGGCAATGGATCACGCTGCTGTTGCTTGCCACCAGCAGGGTCAGATCCTCGTCGTCCACCTGGGTCATGTGCACCGCCTGGAAGCGCGGGCCGAGCAGGCCCAGACGGGCCAGGCGGGCCAGCGGGCGCACGCCGTCGCGCTCGAGGGCGCGGGCGATCTCATGGGAGGTTTCATGCACGTGCATGTGGATCGATGCATCCAGTTCCTCGGCGAGCACGCGGATGCTCTCCAGGGTTTCGTCGCCTACAGAATAGGGTGCGTGGGGGCCGAAGGCGACATGGATGCGTGGGTGATGGCGAAGGTCGTCGAGCAGCTCGACACCCTTGCGCAGCGCCTCGCCGGCGTTGCGGGCGCCGGGGGTCGGGAAGTCCAGCACCGGGATGCACAGCTGCGCGCGGATGCCGCTCTGGTGGATGGGGTCGCTGGCGATTTCCGGATGGAAGTACATGTCGGAAAAGCAGCCGATGCCGCCCTTGAGCTGTTCGGCGATGGCCAGCTCGGTGCCGTCGCGGACGAAGTCCTCGTTCACCCAGCGGGCCTCGGCCGGCCAGATATGCTTTTCCAGCCAGGTCATCAGCGGCAAGTCGTCGGCCAGGCCGCGGAACAGGGTCATCGCGGCATGGCCGTGAGCGTTCACCAGGCTGGGCGCGAGGAGCATGCCGGGCAGCTCACGGGTTTCCCGGGCGGCATGGCGCAGGGCGACATCGCGGGGAGCGAGCAGGGCGATGCGGCCGTCGCGGATACCCAAGGCATGATCGTGCAGCACGACACCGGCGGGCTCGACCGGCACCAGCCAAGTCGGCAGGAGCAAAAGGTCGAGCGGAGCGGTGGCGTCAGGCATGGTGGAGGTCCTTGTCGGTTGGTGCAAAAAAGGCGCAGTAGTATAGCCGAGCAGCCTTTTTGCCTGCTCGTTATAATCCGCACCTTTTTCGTTTCCTGAACTGCGAGGTGTCCCATGCGCGAGCGATTGCTGGCTGCGGAAAAAATCAAGGCCATCGAGTGGCGGAATGGCACTTTGCATCTGCTCGACCAGCGCCTGCTGCCGCAGGAAGAGCGCTGGCTTGCCTACGACAGTGCGCTGGGCGTGGCCGGGGCGATCCGCGACATGGTAGTGCGCGGTGCGCCGGCGATCGGCATCAGTGCCGCCTACGGCGTGGTGCTGGGCGCTCGCCAGCGGCTGGCGGCCGGCGGCGACTGGCGTGCGGCGCTGGAGGAGGATTTCCGGGTGCTGGCCGCTTCAAGGCCGACCGCGGTCAACCTGTTCTGGGCGCTGGATCGCATGCGCGAGCGTCTGGCGCGGCTGAAGGAGGGCGAGGGCGTGCTGGCGGCGCTGGAGGCCGAGGCGGTGGGCATCCACGAGAGCGATCGCGAGGCCAACCTGACCATGGCCCAGCTCGGCGTCGAACTGATCCGCAAGCATGGCGGCAAACCTCAGGCGCTCCTGACCCACTGCAATACCGGCGCGCTGGCGACCGGCGGCTTCGGCACCGCGCTCGGCGTAATCCGGGCGGCCTACTTGGAGGGGCTGGTCGAGCGGGTCTATGCCGACGAGACTCGCCCATGGCTGCAGGGCGCGCGCCTGACCGCCTGGGAGCTGGCCGAAGAGGGCGTGCCGGTGAGCCTGAACGTGGACGGTGCGGCCGCCCACCTGATGAAGACCAGGGGCATTACCTGGGTGATCGTCGGTGCCGACCGGATCACCGCCGAGGGCGATGTGGCCAACAAGATCGGTACCTATCAGCTGGCGGTAGTGGCCATGCACCACGGCGTGCGCTTCATGGTGGTGGCGCCCAGCTCCACCATCGATATGTCGCTGCAAAGTGGCGATGAAATTCCCATCGAGGAGCGCGATGGGCGCGAGCTGCTGGAGATCGGCGGCAAGCGCGTGGCGGCCTCGGTGGAGGCGGTCAACCCGGTGTTCGACGTCACTCCGGCCGACCTGATCGACGCCATCGTCACCGAGCGGGGCGTGGTCGAACGGCCGAACGCGGCCAAGATGGCCGAGCTCATGAGCCGCAAGCGGCTGCACTGACCTGTCGCCACAGGGGCAGCCGGCACGACATGCCGGCTGCCGCTTGCCGCGCACGGCGTGCAGCCTGCGGCGGCTCCCCTGTGTTACCATTCCGCGCTTAAACGCAGGACACTGCTGACGTAAAAGGAACCCGGCTTCCATGGGCGAACTGGCCAAAGAAATCCTCCCGGTCAATATCGAAGACGAGCTGAAACAGTCCTACCTCGACTACGCCATGAGCGTGATCGTCGGACGTGCCCTGCCGGATGCGCGCGATGGCCTGAAGCCGGTGCACCGGCGCGTGCTGTTCGCCATGAGCGAGCTGGGCAACGACTGGAACAAGCCGTACAAGAAGTCCGCCCGCGTGGTCGGCGACGTCATCGGTAAGTACCACCCGCACGGCGACACCGCGGTGTACGACACCATCGTGCGCATGGCCCAGCCGTTTTCCCTGCGTTACATGCTGGTCGACGGCCAGGGCAACTTCGGCTCGGTGGACGGCGACAACGCCGCGGCCATGCGTTACACCGAAGTGCGCATGGCCAAGCTGGCCCACGAACTGCTCGCCGATCTGGACAAGGAAACCGTCGACTGGGTGCCCAACTACGACGGCACCGAGCAGATCCCGGCGGTCATGCCGACCAAGATTCCCAACCTGCTGGTCAACGGTTCCAGCGGCATCGCCGTGGGCATGGCCACCAACATTCCGCCGCACAACCTTTCCGAGGTGATCGACGGCTGCCTGGCGCTGATCGACAACCCCGAGCTGACCGTCGACCAGCTGATGCAGTACATCCCCGGTCCGGACTTCCCCACGGCGGGCATCATCAACGGCCGCGCCGGCATCATCGAGGCCTATCGCACCGGCCGTGGGCGCATCTACATCCGCGCCCGTGCCGAGATCGAGGACATCGACAAGACCGGCAACCGCCAGCAGATCGTCATCACCGAGCTGCCCTACCAGCTGAACAAGGCGCGGTTGATCGAGAAGATCGCCGAGCTGGTGAAGGAGAAGAAGATCGAGGGCATCACCGAGCTGCGCGACGAGTCCGACAAGGACGGCATGCGCGTGGTGATCGAGCTGCGCCGCGGCGAGGTGCCCGAGGTGGTGCTCAACAACCTCTACGCCCAGACCCAATTGCAGAGCGTGTTCGGCATCAACGTCGTGGCCCTGGTCGATGGCCAGCCGCGCACCCTGAACCTCAAGGACATGCTCGAGGTGTTCGTCCGCCACCGTCGCGAGGTGGTGACCCGGCGCACCGTCTACGAGCTGCGCAAGGCCCGCGAGCGCGGCCACATCCTCGAAGGCCAGGCGGTCGCGCTGTCCAACATCGACCCGGTGATCGAGCTGATCAGACGCTCGCCGACCCCGGCCGAGGCCAAGGAGCGCCTGGTCGCCACCGCCTGGGAGTCCAGCGCCGTGGAGGCCATGGTCGAGCGCGCGGGCGCCGACGCCTGCCGCCCGGAGGATCTCGAGCCGCAATACGGTCTGCGCGACGGCAAGTACTATCTGTCGCCGGAGCAGGCCCAGGCGATCCTCGACCTGCGCCTGCACCGCCTGACCGGCCTCGAGCACGAAAAGCTGCTCGCCGAGTACCAGGAGATCCTCGCCCAGATCGGCGAGTTGATCCGCATCCTGACCAGCCCCGCGCGGCTGATGGAGGTCATCCGCGAGGAGCTGGAGAAGGTCAAGGCCGAGTTCGGCGACGCACGGCGCACCGAGATCGTCGCCTCCCAGGTCGACCTGACCATCGCCGACCTGATCACCGAGGAAGAGCGCGTGGTGACCATCTCCCACGGCGGCTACGCGAAGAGCCAGCCGCTGGCCACCTACCAGGCCCAGCGTCGCGGCGGCAAGGGCAAGGCGGCCACCGGTGTGAAGGACGAGGACTACGTCGAGCACCTGCTGGTCGCCAACAGCCATACCACCCTGCTGCTGTTCTCCAGCAAGGGCAAGGTCTACTGGCTGAAGACCTACGAGATTCCCGAGGCGTCGCGCACTTCCCGTGGCCGGCCGCTGGTCAACCTGTTGCCGCTGGACGAGGGCGAGCGCATCACCGCCATGCTGCAGGTCGATCTGGAGGCACTGCAGCAGAGCGCTGCCGACGAGGAGCTGGAAGACGGCGAGAGCCCCGCGATCGAGGGCGAAATGGTCGAGGCCGAGGCCGAAGAAGCTGACGGCGAGACCGCCGAGCTGAACGGCGAGCCGACCGGTGCCTACATTTTCATGGCCACCGCCTGCGGCACCGTGAAGAAAGTGCCGCTGGTGCAGTTCAGCCGCCCGCGCAAGGCCGGCCTGATCGCGCTGGATCTGGTCGAGGGCGATACCTTGATCGCCGCCGCCATCACCGATGGTGCGAAGGAGGTCATGCTGTTCTCCGACGGCGGCAAGGTGATCCGCTTCGCCGAGCGCGACGTGCGCACCATGGGCCGCAACGCCCGCGGCGTGCGCGGCATGAAGCTCGGTGCCGGCCAGCAACTGATTTCCATGCTGATCCCCGAGCGCGGCGCGCAGATCCTCACTGCCTCCGAGCGTGGTTACGGCAAGCGCACCCCGCTCAGCAAGTATCCGCGTCGTGGCCGTGGCGGCCAGGGGGTGATCGCCATGGTCACCAACGAGCGCAACGGCAAGCTGATCGGCGCCATCCAGGTACAGGAGGGCGAGGAGATCATGCTGATTTCCGACCAGGGCACCCTGGTGCGCACCCGCGTGGACGAAGTTTCCTCGCTGGGCCGGAACACCCAGGGCGTCACCCTGATCAAACTGGCCGGCGACGAGCAGTTGGTGGGTCTGGAGCGGGTGCAGGAACCCTCCGAGGAAGAGATTCAGGAAGAGGTCGAGGCCGGCATCGACGAAGCGGTCATGGAGAAGGAGCTGCCGGTGGTGAGCACCGAGCCGAGCAAGGACGAGCTGCTCGGCGGTGGCGGCGATGTCTCGCCGGATGTGGTGCCGACCGACAGCGAGGATTGATTGGGCTGACGGCGGGAGTGCATCGTCCCCTCCAGGTCGGGCCCCCGCGGAAGCAGGTTCGGTTTTGTCTGTAGGGGGCGCGCCTTCGCTGCGATCCGCGGGAGCGTCAAGGCTGCGTTTCCACGCCGTGCGTGGGAACGATCTGAGAATAGAGTGTGAGAGATAACGACGTGAGCAAACGCGCCTATAACTTCTGCGCCGGCCCGGCCGCGCTTCCCGAAGCTGTCCTGCTCCGCGCCCAGGCAGAGCTTCTCGACTGGCATGGCCGGGGGCTGTCGGTGATGGAGATGAGCCATCGCAGCGACGAGTACGTGGCCATCGCCGAGAAAGCCGAGCAGGACCTGCGCGATCTGCTGGCGATTCCCTCGAACTACAAGGTGCTGTTCCTGCAGGGCGGGGCCAGCCAGCAGTTCGCCGAGATTCCGCTGAACCTGCTGCCCGAGGGCGGCGTCGCCGACTACGTCGACACCGGCATCTGGTCGCGCAAGGCCATGGAGGAGGCGCGCCGCTTCGGTAGCGTCAATGTCGCCGCCAGCGCCGAGGCCTACGATTACTTCGCCATCCCCGGACAGAACGAGTGGCGGCTGTCGAAGAACGCCGCCTACCTGCACTATGCCAGCAACGAGACCATCGGCGGCCTGCAGTTCGACTGGGTGCCGGAGCTCGGCGACGTGCCGCTGGTGGTGGACATGTCCTCGGACATCCTCTCCCGACCGGTCGACGTGTCGCAGTTCGGCCTGATCTACGCCGGTGCGCAGAAGAACATCGGTCCCAGCGGCCTGGTGGTGGTGATCGTCCGCGAAGACCTGCTCGGGCGCGCCCGCAGCCTCTGTCCGACCATGCTCGACTACAAGGTCGCCGCCGACAACGGCTCCATGTACAACACCCCGGCGACCTTCTCCTGGTACCTGTCCGGGCTGGTCTTCGAGTGGCTGAAGGAGCAGGGCGGCATCGAGGCCATGGCGCAGCGCAACCGCGCCAAGAAGGATCTGCTCTACGGCTTCATCGACGGCAGCGCGTTCTACACCAACCCGATTTCCTTCAACGCCCGCTCCTGGATGAACGTACCGTTCCGTCTGGCCGACGAGAAGCTGGACAAGGCCTTCCTCGCCGGTGCCGAGGCACGCGGCCTGCTCAACCTCAAAGGCCATCGCTCGGTCGGCGGCATGCGCGCCTCGATCTACAATGCGGTCGGCCTGGACGCAGTCGAGGCTCTGGTGGCCTACATGGCCGAATTCGAGAAGGAGCACGGCTGATGAGTGACCAGGATCAGCTCAAGGCTCTGCGCGTACGCATCGACAGCCTCGACGAGAAGATCCTCGAGTTGATCAGCGAGCGTGCGCGCTGCGCCGAAGAGGTGGCGCGAGTGAAGATGGCGGCGCTCAAGCCCGGCGAGTCACCGGTGTTCTACCGGCCCGAGCGCGAGGCCTGGGTGCTCAGGCACATCATGGAGATCAACAAGGGGCCGCTGGGCAACGAAGAAGTCGCCCGGCTGTTCCGCGAGATCATGTCCTCCTGCCTGGCCCTGGAGCATCCGCTCAAGGTTGCCTATCTCGGCCCGGAAGGCACCTTCACCCAGGCCGCTGCGCTCAAGCACTTCGGCCATGCGGTGATCAGCACGCCGATGGCGGCGATCGACGAAGTGTTCCGCGAAGTGGCCGCCGGCGCGGTCAACTTCGGCGTGGTGCCGGTGGAGAACTCCACCGAGGGGGCGGTCAACCATACCCTGGACAGCTTCCTCGAGCACGACCTGGTGATCTGTGGCGAGGTGGAGCTGCGTATCCATCATCATCTGCTGGTCGGCGAGAATACCCGGACCAACGGCATCACCCGCATCTACTCCCATGCCCAGTCGCTGGCCCAGTGCCGCAAGTGGCTGGATGCGCACTACCCGAACGTCGAGCGCGTGGCGCTGGCCAGCAATGCCGATGCCGCCCGGCGGGTGAAGGGCGAGTGGAACAGCGCGGCCATCGCCGGCGACATGGCGGCCCAGCTCTACGGCCTGACCAGGCTCGCCGAGAAGATCGAGGATCGTCCGGACAATTCCACCCGTTTCCTGATCATCGGCAACCAGGAAGTGCCGCCGACGGGGGATGACAAGACCTCGATCATCGTCTCGATGAACAACAAGCCCGGTGCCCTGCACGAACTCCTGGTGCCCTTCCACGAGAACGGTATCGACCTGACCCGCATCGAGACCCGTCCTTCGCGCAGCGGCAAGTGGACCTACGTGTTCTTCATAGACTTCGTCGGTCACCGCCACGACCCGCTGGTCAAGAGCGTACTGGAACGACTCAGCCAGGAGGCCGTGGCGCTCAAGGTGCTCGGCTCCTATCCCAAGGCAGTACTGTGATTGCGGCCGCCGCAAGCGAGCAGGGGCAAGCCATCGGCGCATCGCTGCCCGGCCTGTCCTGTTGCTTGCGGCCCCACGCTTGAGGCTTGATTCATGACCTGTGATTTTCTCGCCCTGGCCGTGCCGGGCGTGCAGAAGCTGTCTCCCTATGTGCCCGGCAAGCCGGTGGACGAGTTGGCGCGCGAGCTGGATCTCGATCCGGCGGGCATCGTCAAACTGGCCAGCAACGAGAACCCGCTCGGCCCGAGCCCCAGGGTGCTGGAAGCGATCCGCGACGAGCTGGCGGAGCTGACCCGCTATCCCGATGGCAGCGGCTACGTGCTCAAGGCCCGGCTGGCCGAGCGCTGTGGCGCGGTGCCGGCGCAGATCACGCTGGGCAACGGTTCCAACGACATTCTCGATCTGGTCGCCCGCGCCTGGCTGGCGCCGGGGTTCAATGCGGTGTTCAGCGAGCACGCCTTCGCCGTCTACCCGATCTCCACCCAGGCGGCAGGCGCCGAGGGGCGGGCGGTGCCGGCGAAGAACTACGGGCATGACCTGGAGGCGATGCTTGCCGCCATCGACGCCGATACCCGCGTGGTGTTCCTTGCCAACCCGAACAACCCGACCGGCACCTGGTTCGGCCCGGACGCCCTGGAGCGCTTCCTCGCCCGGGTGCCGGCGCGCGTGCTGGTGGTCCTCGACGAGGCCTACATCGAGTACGCATCGGGCAACGACTTGCCCGACGGGCTCCAGTACCTGGCCCGCTACCCGAATCTGCTGGTTTCGCGCACCTTCTCCAAGGCCTATGGGCTGGCCGCCCTGCGTGTCGGCTATGCCGTGTCCACAGCCGAAGTGGCGGCCGTGCTGAACCGGGTGCGCCAGCCGTTCAACGTCAACAGCCTGGCCCTGACTGCCGCCTGCGCCGCGCTGGAGGATGCCGAGTACCTGGCCGAAGGCCGGCGCATCAACGATGCGGGCATGGCCCAGCTGGAGGCGGGGCTGGGCGAGCTTGGCCTGTCCTGGATTCCCAGCAGGGGCAACTTCGTCGCCGTCGACTTCGGCCGCGATGCGGCGCCGATCAACGCGGCGCTGCTGCGCGAGGGCGTCATCGTGCGTCCGGTGGCCGGCTATGGCATGCCGACCTTCCTGCGTGTGTCCATCGGTCTGCCGGAAGAGAACGCCCGCTTCCTGGCGGCGCTGAAGAAGGTTCTCGCCAGTGTCTGAGCATGCATTCTCACCTATCGCTGCGGTGCAACCGGCGGAGCCCAGGATCGGCCGTCTGGTCGTGGTGGGTCTGGGGCTGATTGGCGGCTCCTTCGCCAAGGGAGTCCTTGAGCGCGGCCTGTGCCGCGAGGTCGTCGGAGTGGATCTGGATCCGCAGACCCGCGAGCTGGCCGTCGCCCAGGGTGTGGTCGACCGCTGCGAAGAGGACCTCGCTGTCGCCTGTCGGGGAGCGCAGGTGATCCAACTCGCCATACCCATTCTGGCCATGGAGAAGCTGCTCGGCGCGCTCGCCGGACTCGATCTGGGCAACACTGTCATTACCGATGTCGGCAGCGCCAAGGGGCATGTGCTGCGGGCGGCGCGGCGGGCTTTTGCCGGTCAGCCACTATGCTTCGTGCCCGGCCATCCGATCGCCGGCTCCGAGCGCAGCGGCGTGGAGGCGGCCGACAGCGAACTGTTCCGCCACCACAAGGTCATCCTGACACCGGTACAGGAGAGCGATCCCGAAGCCCTGGCGCTGGTCGATGGCCTCTGGCGAGGGCTCGGTGCAGTGGTCGAGCACATGACCGTCGAGCGCCACGACGAGGTGCTCGCCGCCACCAGCCATCTGCCGCACCTGCTGGCTTTCGGTCTGGTGGATTCGCTGGCCAAGCGCAGCGAGAACCTGGAGATCTTTCGCTATGCCGCCGGCGGTTTCCGTGATTTCACCCGGATCGCCGGCAGCGATCCGGTGATGTGGCGCGATATCTTCCTCGCCAACCGCGAGGCGGTGTTGCGCACCCTCGATGTCTTTCGCAGCGATCTCGACGCCCTGCGCGCCGCGGTCGATGCAGGGGACGGGCATCAACTGCTGGGCGTGTTCACCCGCGCCCGCGTCGCCCGTGAGCATTTCAGCAAGATACTGGCCCGCCGGGCCTATGTGGATGCCATGCACGATAACGACTTGATCTACCTGGCCCTGCCGGGCGGTCATGCCCGCGGACACATCCGTGTTCCCGGCGACAAATCCATCTCCCACCGCTCGATCATGCTCGGCTCGCTGGCCGAGGGCACGACCGAAGTGGAGGGCTTTCTCGAGGGCGAGGACGCCCTCGCCACCCTCCAGGCGTTCCGCGACATGGGCGTGGTCATCGAGGGCCCGCACCATGGCCGGGTGACCATCCACGGAGTGGGCCTGCACGGTCTGAAGGCGCCGCCGGGGCCGCTGTACCTGGGCAACTCGGGCACTTCCATGCGCCTGCTGTCGGGGCTGCTCGCCGCTCAGCCGTTCGACACCGTGCTGACCGGCGACGCCTCGCTCTCCAAGCGGCCGATGAACCGCGTGGCCAAACCCCTGCGCGAGATGGGCGCCGAGATCGAAACCGGGCCGGAGGGCCGGCCGCCGCTGACCATCAGGGGCGGCCGCAAACTCACCGGCATGCATTACCAGATGCCCATGGCCAGTGCCCAGGTGAAGTCCTGCCTGCTGCTCGCCGGCCTCTATGCCGGCGGCGAAACCTCGGTCAGCGAGCCGGCGCCGACCCGCGACCACACCGAGCGCATGCTGCGCGGCTTCGGCTATCCGGTGAAGGTCGAGGGCAGCAAGGTCACCGTCGAGTCCGGCCACAAGCTGAAGGCGACCCAGATCGAGGTGCCGGCGGACATTTCCTCGGCGACCTTCTTCCTGGTGGCCGCAAGCATTGCCGAAGACTCCGAGCTGTTGCTCGAGCACGTCGGCATCAACCCGACCCGCACCGGAGCGATCGAGATTCTCAAGCTGATGGGGGGCGACATCACCCTGGAGAACCCGCGCGAAGTGGGTGGCGAGCCGGTCGCCGACATTCGCGTGCGTTCGGCCCGCCTGAAGGGCATCGAGATTCCTCTGGACCTGGTGCCGCTGGCGATCGACGAGTTCCCCGTGCTGTTCGTCGCCGCGGCCTGTGCCGAGGGGCGCACCGTGTTGCGCGGCGCCGAGGAGCTGCGGGTCAAGGAGTCCGACCGCATCCAGGTGATGGCCGACGGTCTGCAGGCACTCGGCGTCAAGGCCGAGCCGACCCCGGACGGCATCGTCATCGAGGGCGGTCCGATCGGCGGGGGAGAGGTGTACAGTCACGGCGACCATCGCATCGCCATGTCCTTCAGCATCGCCTCGCTGCGTGCCAGCGCGCCGATCCGCATCCATGATTGCGCCAATGTGGCCACTTCCTTCCCCAATTTCGTCGCCCTGGCCAAGCATGTCGGCATTCGCGTGGACGAGGAGGGTGAGTCATGAGCGTTCGCCCGGTCGTGATCACCATCGACGGCCCCAGCGGCTCCGGCAAGGGGACCGTGGCCGGCCTGCTCGCCAAGAGGCTCGGCTGGAACCTGCTCGACTCGGGAGCCCTGTATCGCCTGCTCGCCTTCGCCGCGCGCAACCATGGCGTGGATCTGACCAACGAAGAGGCGCTCAAGGTGCTGGCCGCCCATCTGGACGTGCAGTTCATCACCTCCACCGAGCAGCGCCCGCAGCAGATCATTCTCGAGGGTGAGGATGTCACCGACGCCATTCGCAACGAGCAGGTCGGCGCCGGGGCCTCCCAGGTCGCCTCGCTGCCGGCCGTGCGCGAAGCCCTGCTGCAGCGTCAGCATGCCTTCCTCGAGCCGCCGGGCCTGGTGGCCGATGGTCGGGACATGGGCACCGTGGTCTTTCCGGACGCCCCGCTGAAGGTTTTTCTCACCGCCAGACCCGAGGAACGGGCGCGCCGCCGCTACCAGCAGTTGAAGGAGAGTGGGGTCGATGCTAACCTGTCTAGTCTACTGGGCGAGATAAGCAAGCGCGACGAGCGTGACAGCCAGCGTGCTGTCGCTCCGCTCAAGGCCGCGCCGGACGCGATCCGGCTGGATTCCACGGAGCTCTCGATCGAGCAGGTGGTGGAGCGGATCATGAGCGAAATCGCCGCGCGCGATCTTGCTGGATGATACACAAGGGCCGCAGAAAACCAGACCTCGTACTGCGGACTTTTTGAAGAAACGAACCCACATTGTCTGGAATGTGGAGATGGGCGGGTCCCCCGCCCCAATCGACAGGAATCAACATGAGCGAAAGCTTTGCAGAACTTTTTGAAGAAAGCCTGAAATCCCTCGACATGCAACCCGGTGCCATCATCACCGGCATCGTGGTCGACATCGACGGTGACTGGGTTACCGTGCATGCCGGCCTGAAGTCCGAGGGCGTCATCCCGGTCGAACAGTTCTACAACGAGCAGGGCGAGCTGACCATCAAGGTGGGTGACGAGGTCCACGTCGCGTTGGACGCAGTGGAAGACGGCTTCGGTGAAACCAAGCTGTCCCGCGAAAAAGCCAAGCGCGCCGAGTGCTGGATTGTTCTGGAAGCGGCTTTCGCGGCAGAAGAAGTTGTCAAAGGCGTCATCAACGGCAAGGTCAAGGGCGGCTTCACCGTCGACATCAACGGCATCCGTGCGTTCCTGCCGGGTTCCCTGGTCGACGTCCGTCCGGTGCGCGACACCACCCACCTGGAAGGTAAAGAGCTCGAGTTCAAGGTCATCAAGCTCGACCAGAAGCGCAACAACGTGGTCGTGTCCCGTCGCAGCGTCCTGGAAGCCGAGAACAGCGCCGAGCGCGAGGCCCTGCTGGAGTCCCTGCAGGAAGGCCAGCAGGTCAAGGGTATCGTCAAGAACCTCACCGACTACGGTGCGTTCGTCGACCTGGGCGGCGTGGATGGCCTGCTGCACATCACCGACATGGCCTGGAAGCGCATCAAGCATCCGTCCGAGATCGTCAACGTCGGCGACGAGATCGAAGTCAAGGTGCTCAAGTTCGACCGCGAGCGCAACCGCGTCTCCCTGGGCCTGAAGCAACTGGGCGAGGATCCGTGGGTCGCCATCAAGGCCCGCTATCCGGAAGGCACCCGCGTCATGGCCCGCGTCACCAACCTCACCGACTACGGCTGCTTCGCCGAGCTGGAAGAGGGCGTGGAAGGCCTGGTGCACGTTTCCGAGATGGACTGGACCAACAAGAACATCCACCCGTCGAAGGTCGTTCAGGTCGGCGACGAAGTGGAAGTCATGGTGCTGGACATCGACGAAGAGCGTCGTCGCATCTCCCTGGGCATCAAGCAGTGCAAGTCCAATCCCTGGGAAGACTTCTCTAGCCGCTACAACAAGGGCGACCGCATCTCCGGCACCATCAAGTCGATCACCGACTTCGGCATCTTCATCGGCCTGGAAGGCGGCATCGACGGTCTGGTCCACCTGTCCGACATCTCCTGGAACGAGCAGGGCGAAGAAGCCGTACGCCGCTTCAAGAAGGGCGACGAGCTGGAAACCGTCATCCTCTCCGTGGATCCGGAGCGCGAGCGCATCTCGCTGGGCATCAAGCAACTGGCGGACGATCCGTTCTCCAACTACGCCTCGCTCAACGAGAAAGGCAGCATCGTGCGCGGCACCGTGAAGGAAGTCGATGCCAAGGGCGCAATCATCGACCTGGGCAACGACATCGAAGCTGTGCTGAAGGCTTCCGAAGTCAGTCGTGATCGCGTCGAGGACGCCCGCAACGTGCTGAAGGAAGGCGATGAGGTCGAAGCCAAGATCATCAGCATCGATCGCAAGAGCCGCGTCATCAGCCTGTCGATCAAGGCCAAGGATGTGGACGACGAGAAGGACGCCATCAAGGAACTGCGCAAGCAGGAAACCGAGGCGCCCGGTCCGACCACCATTGGTGATCTGATCCGCGCTCAGATGGGCAACCAGAGCTGAGTTCGGCGTTGCGTTGAATGAAAAGGGCGACTTCGGTCGCCCTTTTCCGTTTTCGGCCCCTTGGTCGTGGTTGGGCCGATGGAGGACGCGCTGTCCTTTCTGTGTGCTCCTCGCTGCTTGGCTGTGCTCCGGGCTGTTCAAACTCTGTCCAGCATGCTAAAACCCAAGCAACCCATTTTGATCTAGCCGCTTGAAAACGAAGGGAAAACCATGACCAAGTCGGAGTTGATCGAGCGCATCGTCACCCAGCAGGGGCAGTTGTCCGCAAAGGATGTGGAACTGGCCATCAAGACCATGCTGGAGCAGATGTCGCAGGCTCTGGCCACCGGAGATCGCATCGAAATTCGCGGTTTCGGCAGCTTCTCGCTGCACTATCGGGCGCCGCGCGTCGGTCGCAACCCGAAAACAGGGCAGACCGTTCGCCTCGATGGCAAGTTCGTGCCGCATTTCAAGCCCGGCAAGGAACTGCGCGATCGCGTCAATGAATGAAATGACTATGTTCCGCTCGAATGCCGGGACGGTACACTGAGCGCCTTCGGAGCTGGCTCGTCCGCGCAGCGGACCTCCAGGTTGTCCTTGTGCAATGCAATGGCCGTCCGGATAGAGCGAACGAAAGTGTAGTCATCACGAGAGAACTGCTTAATGCGCCACTTAAAACGAATCTTGCTGGGATTGATCCTGCTGCTGGTAGCCGCCGCCACGCTGGTGTTCGTACTGGAAAACCGCCAGGTCGCGACGCTGGTGCTCTTTGGCTGGACTACGCCGCAACTGCCGATGGCCGTCTTCGTTTCTGCTGCCCTGCTACTGGGGCTGCTGGCCTCGCCGCTACTGGGCATGCTGTTCTATGGTCGCCTGAGAATGCAGCTGGCCTCCCGTCAGCGCCAACTGGTGGAATGCCAGAAGGAGCTGGCCCGGCTCACTCAGAAGCCGGCTGCCGAATAATCGGGGCACGCTTCCATCTCTCCGGGGAGATAGGTTTTGTGATGCTCTTCCGGTATTTGTGCGCCCGGCTCTTCATTCGACCGGGCGCCTATCCTGTCAAGGCTTGAAATCCGTCTTCCGTCCGGCACAATCCGCGCCTCCGGCGTCAGGGTGCCGCGCGGTCTGGTAGCTCGCCCGCATGTTCCCATTCCTGCGAGTTCCTGTCGCGGTTCGCATCGAACGCCTGTCCTGCCTGCCGGTAGGGCAGTGGGTGTGCTGCCGGAGAGACCGCAGCAGCCAAGTCAGAGCCGACAGCCGGCGTTCGCCGGGTGTCTGTTCATGTTTGCTGCGCATGAGGAAGGGCCTGGGCATGGCGCGGGATGGTGCTTGCCAGGCGATTGAGGACTTTCAGCTGAAGGATCGAGCGATGCCATACCCGGAGATTCTCCATCACGGTGCCACCCAGGGAGTCACCGGCTCCTGTCATCAACTCCTGATGGATGCGCAGCACAGTCTGCTGATTGACTGCGGCCTGTTCCAGGGGGCGGAAACCTCTGCCGAAGGGCGGGCTGGAGCGGGTAGGCTGGCCATCGACTTCGCGCTGGATACCGTCAGGGCGCTGATCGCGACTCACGTGCATATCGATCATGTCGGACGGATTCCCTATCTGCTGGCGGCCGGCTTCAAGGGACCGATCCTCTGTAGCGAGCCTTCGGCCAGGCTGCTGCCCATCGTTCTCGAGGATGCCTTCAGACTGGGTGTGAGCGCCGATCAGCGGCAGGTGGAGCGCTACCTCAAGCTGATCGGGCAGCGCCTGATCGCCTTGCCCTACCGCCACTGGTTCACCCTGGTGGAGATTCCGGCGCTGCTCTGCCGGACTCGCCTGCAGCGGGCCGGGCACATCCTCGGCTCGGCCTACGTGGAGGTCGATCTGCACTATCGGCCCGCCGGTCAAAGGCGCCGCATCCTGTTCTCCGGCGATCTGGGCGCTCCCCATTCGCCATTGTTGCCTGCACCCCGATCGCCCTACCGCGCCGATACCGTGATCATCGAGAGCACCTACGGCGATCGCCTGCACGAGGACCGGCGCACTCGCCGGCAGCGTCTCGAGGCCGTGATCGGGCAGGCCCTGGCCGACCAGGGCAGCGTGCTGATTCCGGCTTTCAGCATCGGGCGGACCCAGGAACTGCTCTACGAGCTGGAAGACATCATTTATCGCAAGACGCGATCCCGCTCGCTGGAGAACACGGGAGGAGGGCTGCTGCCCGGCCAGACCGATTGGCCGCAGCTGCCCATCATTCTTGATTCTCCTCTCGCCAGCCGCTTCACCCAGGCCTATCGAGAACTGCAGCCGTTCTGGGACCAGGAAGCCATCAGGCGGATAAAATCCGGGCGCCGGCCGCTAAGCTTCGAGCAGTTGATCACGGTGGAGAATCACGCCGACCACCTGCGCATGGTCGAGCACCTGGCGAGTACGGCCCGTCCGGCCATAGTCATCGCCGGCAACGGCATGTGCACCAGCGGACGCATCGTCAACTATCTGAAGGCCATGCTGGGAGATCGTCGACACAATGTGCTCTTCGTCGGCTACCAGGCCATGGGCACGCCCGGACATGCTATCCAGAAGTATGGTCCGCGGGGTGGCTACGTCGATCTGGAGGGCGAGCGCCTTGGGATCAGGGCCGGTATCACCACCTTGGGCGGCTACTCTGCCCATGCCGACCGGCAGGGGCTGGTGAGCTTTATCACCCGGATGCGCGAGTGGCCGGACGAAATTCGTCTTGTCCATGGCGAAGCCGGCGCCAAGCACGAACTTGGTGCCGAATTGAGGCGGCGCTATGGGCAAAGACAGAAGAAGGTAAACATCATTACGCCTTGAGGAACGATGATCGAAATGAAGCAGATCCGCCAGAGCGATCGCTTGAAGGCTGCAAGATGAAGCTTTTGCGATTGTCCTGGGCGGCTTCACTGTCCCGAAGCCCGCCCGCAGATCCGCTTGGTATCATGAGCAGTGTTGCCAGATGTGCGAATGCAGTCCGTTGGAGCGTACCCAGGGACGTTGAGTAAATTGAAAAGCCTCCTGCGCTGGCCATATCGGCAGCAGGAGACAGGATGACGCGGAATATGAACATTCGCACTGTGGGCGATGCATGCGGCATGTGTAAAGGCAAGGCGTGGTATCTCGTGCAATGCAAGCCTCGCCAGGACGAGCGGGCTGAAGAAAACCTGAAGCGCCAAGGGTATGAGTACTTCCGTCCGCAGTGCCAGCGAGAGCGTCTGGTGCGCGGCAGCCTGCAAATTCAGAGCGAATCGCTATTCCCCGGCTATCTGTTCATTCGACTGGCCGCCGATGCCAACTGGGCGCCACTGCGCTCGACGCGAGGCGTCAGCCGCCTGGTCGGCTTTGGCGGCATGCCGCTGCCGGTTGCCGACGGGTTGATCGCCGAGTTGCAACGACGCGTCGAGCCTTCGCCCGAGCCAGCCCTGAAGCCCGGCGACCGGGTGCGGATCGTCACGGGAAGCTTTGCAGAACTGGACGCCATCTTTGTGGCGCTGGATGGTGAAGAACGGGTCACGCTGCTGATGAGGCTGCTCCACCGCGAGCATCGGCTGAGTCTGCCGTTGGAAAGCATACGCAAGTATTGAGGCCCTTGGTTGCAGTACCTGTCAATGGATGGCTATTTTCCCGATCCCTCGTTTTCGGAAAATAACGATAATTCTGGGCGGTAGCGTGCTCGAATTGGAAGAGGTGGTTTGAGGGGGAGGGCAGAGCGTGTGCTTCAGGATTCGTATTATCTCATAATGGTGATTTTCGACTTGAGTGGGTTTTGACCGGCT
Source organism: Azotobacter salinestris (assembly GCF_009363155.1). Taxonomy (NCBI): domain Bacteria; kingdom Pseudomonadati; phylum Pseudomonadota; class Gammaproteobacteria; order Pseudomonadales; family Pseudomonadaceae; genus Azotobacter; species Azotobacter salinestris. The sequence continues at coordinate 1,227,751 of NZ_CP045302.1, read as the reverse complement.
CATCGTGCAGGCCCTGCCTCAGGGCTTCCTTAATAAATAAAGCTATAGGCCGACCTTGATGACTTTGATTCCTGTAATAATGTCCGGTGGGGTTGGTAGCCGCCTCTGGCCGGTATCCCGGGAAACGCATCCAAAACCATTCATGCCTCTGCCGGATGGTCAGAATCTGATTCGAAAAACCTTCATCCGTGCAGCCTCCCTGGATGATGTCGTGGAAATTCTCACCGTCACCAATAATGGTCTGCTTTTCAAGACCGAAGACGAATATCTTCGAGCAGGATGTACGCAGGTCAGCTTGAGCTTCATTCTTGAGCCATTTGGTCGCAACACGGCGGCAGCCGTGACTGCTGCCGCCCTGCAAGTGGGCGAGACCTACGGTCTGGATGCCCAGATACTGATACTTGCGGCTGACCACCTGATTCGCGATCAGGCGGCCTTCGCCGAGGCTGTCAGGAAGGCCCGCCAGTTGGCGGCCGAGGGCTGGCTGGTAACTTTCGGAATTCGACCGGAATATCCGGAGACGGGCTTCGGCTACATCGAGGTGGACTCTTCCCTGGGTAGTGGCCTCAGGGTTCGCCGTTTTGTCGAAAAGCCCGACCTGGCCACTGCCCAGAGCTATATCGCTGCCGGCAATTATTACTGGAATTCCGGCATGTTCTGTTTTCGTGTTGGTACTTTGCTGGAAGAGCTGCAGGTTCATGCCCCCAAAGTTTTGGAGGAGGTGCGTGCTGCAATGGATTGCTCGCGCCTGAGTGAGGCTGGCAGGCATCGCTGTCTGCTGCTCGATGCCGACCGTTTCAGCAAGGTGCCGGATATTTCCATTGATTATGCCTTGATGGAGCGTTCCAGCAGGGTGGCGACCGTGCCCTGCGATATTGAATGGAGTGATATCGGCTCTTGGAATGCGATCAGCGAACTTACGCCAATGGATGCCGAGGGCAATCGCTGTGAAGGTGAGGTAGTAGTCCACGAGGCTCACAACAACTATGTTCAGAGTGCTGGACGCCTGACAGCCTTGGTGGGAGTGGAAGACCTGATCGTGGTCGATACTCCGGATGCGATTTTGGTTGCCCACAAAGATAATGTCCAAGACGTCAAGCACATTGTCGGTCAACTCAAGAGGAGCGGTCATGATGCCCACCTGGTGCACCGTACCGTGCATCGTCCTTGGGGAACCTATACCATCCTGGAGCAAGGTGATCGCTTCAAGATCAAGCGTATCGTGGTCAAGCCCAAGGCCTCGCTCTCCTTGCAGATGCATCATCATCGCAGCGAGCACTGGGTCGTCGTCAGTGGCATGGCTCATGTGATCAATGAAGAGCATGAATTCATGCTCAATACCAATGAATCCACCTTCATTCCGGCCGGTCATAAGCACCGTCTGGAAAATCCGGGAGTGATCGATTTGGTTCTGATCGAAGTGCAAAGCGGAGACTACGTTGGCGAAGATGACATTGTTCGGTTCGACGATGTCTATGGTCGAGCAGGCGGCTGAAGAATTTTGGATATAATCTTGCGCTTGCGCCATTCAGCATGTACTGAGTTGAAGGGTGTGCTTGTCTGCATGTTTGAATTTTCGATCGGGGAGTAGGTGCTGGAGTGAAGGTAGCCATCGTACATGACTGGCTGGTGTGTTACGCGGGGGCGGAGCGTGTCTTGGAGCAGATTCTCAAGATTTATCCCGACGCAGATCTTTTCAGTCTGGTGGACTTTATTCCCGCCCAAGAGCGAGGCTTTATTTTACATAAGCGGGTTGCGACCTCCTTTATTCAAAGGTTGCCATTGGCCAGCAAGAAATATCGAAATTATTTTCCGCTGATGCCGCTGGCGGTCGAGCAGTTCGACTTGTCCGCTTATGATTTGATTATTTCCAGCTCGCACGCCGTGGCAAAAGGTGTAATCACGGGGCCGGATCAGTTGCACATCTGCATGTGTCATTCTCCTGTGCGTTATGCCTGGGATCTGCAGCATCAATATTTGCGGGAGTCAGGTCTGGACAGAGGGGTGAAGGGTTGGCTGGCTAGGCTGATGCTGCACAGGGTGCGTTTATGGGATATGCGGACTGCCAATGGTGTCGATCACTTCATCTCTGTGTCGAGATTTATCGGGCGTCGTATACAAAAAGTGTATCGAAGGGATTCGGTCACTATTTATCCTCCAGTGAATGTGGAGGCATTTAAAGCGACAGAGGCTGGCGATAAAGAGGACTTTTATGTTACCTCTTCGCGCTTGGTGCCCTACAAGAGGGTGGATCTGATTGTGGAGGCTTTTTCTCGACGGCTCCCCGACAGGAAGCTGGTCGTTATCGGCGACGGGCCCGAACTTCATAAGATCCGCTCCCTGGCGGGACCGAACATCAAGTTTCTAGGGTACTGTGAATTTCCGGTTCTGAAAGAGCATTTGCGCAAGGCCAGGGCGTTCGTTTTTGCGGCGGAAGAGGACTTCGGCATTGCACCGCTCGAGGCACAGGCTGCAGGTACTCCAGTTATCGCTTATGGCAGGGGCGGGGCGTTGGAAACCATCCGTGGCTTGGACTCCGAAAACCCTTCGGGCTGCTTCTTTCATGCGCAGAATATCGAGGCGCTCGAAGAGGCCGTTCGGCGTTTCGAAGAGCAATTGCCGAGAATAACTTCGGGCAATTGTGTCGAGAATGCCCTGCGTTTCAGCGAAGCTCGTTTTCGTGAGGAGTTCGAATGTTTTGTAACCAATGAATACCGGAAATGGATCGAGAGGCGTGGGGAAAGTCTTGCGCCAAATAGTGACCGCGCAGGTCGGTCGAGCTGAAGAGTGCTCGGGTTGATAGGCGCGTATCCCGGATTCTGCAAAGGAATATCAATATGGAGGCAGTTTCAAAGGAAAAGCTGTCCAATCTGCCATCCCTCATGGAGCCGGATCAGGCTGGTGCTCATGGGGAAATAGTGCTCCAAGGCCTCTTGGCAGATGAGTTGTTTGCAGTTTTGTCTATAGTTGCAAATGGACTATTACCTACCGCTCATACGATTGTCCGATATTCAGCCTTTATGGTTCGAATGGTCTGTGATAGCGTAGACTCCTTTGGGCTGCCCGCTATTGGTGCTGAGTTTTATGCGTGATACAAATGAACATGGCCTGCAGGCCGCGCTCAAGGCTTGCAAGGGCGGCTTCATCACGGTCGGCTTCTTCAGTTTCTTCGTCAATGCACTGATGCTGGTTCCAACCTTCTACATGCTTCAAGTGTATAATCGGGCCGTAACCAGCGGCAGCACAAGCACGCTGCTGATGCTTACCTTGATCATGGGCATCCTGATCATGACAATGGGCGCCCTGGAGTGGACGCGATCACGCCTCATGGTTCGTGTCAGCGACAAACTCGACGCACTGCTCAGTCGCGAAGTCTACCGGGCGAGCTTCAGACGGGCGCTGGAAAGCGGAGGAACGGATGCTTCGGCGCAGTCGATGAATGATCTTACCGGGTTGCGCCAGTTCCTCACGGGCAACGGACTCTTCGCGTTCTTCGATATACCCTGGCTGCCGGTCTATATTGGCGTCATGTATCTGCTTCATCCTTGGTACGGCCTGGTTGCCATCGCCAGTGCAATCATATTGCTTGGCTTGGCCATGGTGAACGAGAAGCTCACCGGTCATGTGCTCGTCGAGGCCAACAAGCAGAATCTGGCTTCCAATCTTCATACCACCAAGAATTTGCGTAACGCCGAAGTGATCGAGTCCATGGGGATGCTCGAGAGCCTCATGGGGCGCTGGTGGAAACGCCACCGGACGGTGCTGCAACTCCAATCGCTAGCCAGCGAAAGGGCTGGTCTGGTCTCATCCTGCTCCAAAATTTTCCGCATATTGGTGCAGTCGCTGATCCTCGGGCTGGGCGCCTATCTGGTCATCAAGCAGGAGATCAATCCCGGGCTCATGATAGCTGGTTCCATCCTGCTCGGTCGTGCCTTGTCGCCGATCGATCAGATGATCGGCAGCTGGAAGGGCTTCGTCAGTGCCCGCTCTCAATATGGGCGCCTCAACGAGGTTCTGGAGAAACAGCTGGCCGAGCCGGAGCGCATGTCGCTACCCGCCCCCGAAGGACATGTCCAGGTGGAGAACCTGATCGTCGCTGCGCCGGGTGCCAGAACACCGATCATCAAGAATGTCAGCTTCACCGTGCAGGCCGGCGCTGTCGTCGGCATCATCGGTCCCAGTGCCTCCGGCAAGTCCACCCTCGCCAGGGCGCTTCTCGGTGTATGGACTCCGCAGCATGGTGTGGTACGCCTGGATGGCGCCGATATCAACAACTGGAACAAGCAGGAGCTCGGGCCCTATATCGGCTATCTGCCGCAAGATATCGAGCTTTTCGAAGGTACCATCAATGAAAACATCGCCCGCTTCGGAGAGGTCGACCCCGGCAAGGTAATCCAGGCGGCCAGAATGGCAGGCGTGCACGAGATGATCCTGCAGCTGCCCGAGGGTTACGACACCGTGATCGGTAGTGGAGGCGTCAGTCTTTCCGGTGGTCAGCGCCAGCGTATCGGCTTGGCCCGCGCACTCTACGGTTGCCCCCGGCTGATCGTTCTCGACGAGCCGAACTCCAACCTGGACGATGTGGGAGAGCGCGCCCTGGGTGCGGCCATCCAGCAGGTCAGGGCGACTGGCGCGACCGTCTTTATCATTACTCACCGCACCAGCATCCTGGCTCAGCTGGACTGCCTTCTGGTGATGCGCAGTGGCAGTGTTGTCCTTTTCGGTCCTCGAGACAAGGTCCTGGCCGAGCTTGCGGCACAACAGCAGCCCAATCTGGAGAAGCCAGCCAAGGCTTCTGCCGATGTGCCCGTGGCTAACAAGGACTGAAGGAAGACATAGACATGACTGATATGACCGTCAAGCGACTGGATGCCAGTCTTTCCGACCCGGCTACGTCCGGCAAACGGGTAAGTGCCTTCGGCTTCCTGGTGGTTTTCATCACATTCGGCATCTTTGGTAGCTGGGCTGCCCTCGCGCCGCTGGACAGTGCAGCGCTGGCTCCCGGGGTGGTGATGGTGCAAAGTTTTCGCAAAAGCATCCAGCACCTCGAGGGAGGGATCGTTAAGGAATTGCTGGTCCGGGATGGCGACCTGGTCAAGACCGGAGCTCCCCTGATCGTTCTCGACGAGACCCAGATTCGCGCCGATTACGAAGTGACCCGCAGCCAACTGATCACCGCGCAGGCGACAGAGGCCCGATTGCGGGCCGAGCGTGACGATCTGGAAGCCATCGATTTCTCCTCCATGATCGAGCAAGCCACACCGCGTGCCCTGGAGGCCCGCGATGGGGAGGTCCAAGTGTTCAAGGCTCGCCGAAACTCCCGTCTGGGAGAGGTTTCAGTGTTGCAGGAGCGCATTGGCCAACTGCATGAGCAGGTCAATGGCCTGAAGCAGGTGATTGGCACCAAGGGCAGCCTGGAACGGTCCTTCTCAACGGAAATCCGCGAGTTGAAGGAATTGCTTGCCGAAGGCTTTGTCGAGAAGCAGCGTCTGCTGGAGCAAGAACGCAATCTCGACAAGACACGTGCCGAAGTGGCAGATCACCGCTCGGAGATCACCAAGACCCAACTGCAGATCAATGAGACCAAACTACAAATCCTCCAGCTCAACAAGGACTTCAATGCCGAAGTCGTCAGTCAACTGGCCGAGGTGCAAAGCAAGGTCTTCGATCTGCAGGAAAAGAAGGCTGCCCTGGAGGATCGCCTGAGTCGCGTCGTGATCCGTGCCCCGGAGGATGGGATGATTCTCGGTATGAAGGTGCACACCATTGGTGGTGTGATCAGCCCGGCCACCCCTTTGCTGGAAATCGTGCCATCGGTTTCCGACCTGATTGTCGAGGCCAAGGTCTCGCCCAATGATATTGACCGGGTTGAAGTAGGTAAGTCTGCCGATATTCGCTTCAGCAACTTCAACAGCAGTACCACACCGGTCATTGAGGGGCGGGTCATCCATGTCTCCGCCGACCGTCTTGAGGAGCAGGACGGGACTCCCTACTACCTGGCCCGCATCGGCTTGACCGAGGAGGGGGCCAAGCGCTTGAACGGTCTCAGGCTGCAGCCGGGGATGCCGGCCGAGGTCTTCATCAATACCGGCGAGCGCACCATGCTGCAATATCTGATTCAACCGGCTGCCGATGCATTCGCCAGATCGCTGATCGAGGAGTGACCTGTGCGCCGTAGTTCGATCTGCATGTTGCTAGTCGTGCTGGCCGTATCGGTACAGGGCGAAACCCGTACAGGGGAGTCGGCGTCTATCTCCCAGGCGGCCCGACGGCAGGAGGTCAGCATCCTCGATTACAGCGTCGGCCTGATGCAACTATACCGCGAGGCACGTCTCGAGGATCCACAGATCCTGGCTGCCTACGCGCGCGCCCAGGCCGCGCGGGACCGTCGACGTGAAGCCTTGGGCGGGCTGCTACCGCAAATTTCCGCAAGCAGCACCTTCAGCCGCAACACACGGGATGCCGAGACCGATCGCACCTCTTACGATACGGAGCGCTACTCCGTCACTTTGACCCAGCATATCTACAACAAAGTCGCTTGGGAGAACTATCAGGAGTCCAAGAGTCTTGCCCGGCAAGGCGAGTTCGAAGCCAAAGACATTCACGCCGAAGCGACCGTGGATCTTGCGCGGCGCTACTTCGTCGCGCTGGCCGCAGAGGACGAGCTCGAGCTGATCATGGCGGAGCGCCGAGCGACCCAGAGAAACCTGGATCGCATCAAGGCGTTATACGAAAGGCAAATGGCAATGGTCACCGACGTCCTTGACCTGCAGGCACGTGTCGATGCCTTGGCTGCTTCAGAGCTGGAGGCACGAAACCAGGTTGAGGTCAGCCGGCAGGAACTCGCAGAACTCGTTGGGCGGCCCGTGAAGGAAAACCTCAGCCGTATACGCGAGGACATCGAGTTACAGGCGCCACCCGAGCAGTTGGAGGCCTGGATCGACCGCGCCATCGCTGCCAACCCGGCACTCAAGAGCCGGGAAAATGCCCTTGCCGCCGCCAATGCGGCGCTTCGTGGAGGTAAAGGGGGGCATTATCCGTCGCTCAACCTCAACTTGTCGGGCATACGCAGTGATGCCGGTTACGACAACAACCCGGCAGCACGCTATGACAACTATAGCGCCAGTGTGGGTGTGCAGGTGCCCATCTATAGCGGGGGCTCTACTTCCGCCCGGGTCAGGGCCTTGCAGAGCGATATGACGGCGGCCGAGCAGGAACTCGAGTCGGTGCGTCGCCAAGTAGTCAAGGAAACCACCAGTGCCTATCTCACTGCCAACTCCAGTGTGGAAAGAATCCGGGCCTCGCGCAATGCATTGGAGTCCGCAAAAAAATCAACCGTTGCGGCCGAGCGGGGATTTCAATTTGGAGTCGTGAATGCGGTCGATGTCCTAACCAGCGTAAAAAATGAATACGAGGCGCGACGTGACCTGCTCAAGGCTAAATACGATTTTGTTACTAATCTTCTGGCCTTGAATCGTTGGGCTGGCGAGTTGTCCGAGCAAACGATCGAAAGCGTCAACGTATGGCTGGCTCATGATGGCAAGGCAAGGGCCTCCAAACAAGGCTCGGCGAAAGAGTGAGAAAGAGGGTGGCAATCAAGGCGATGAGTGGAAAAATGCTTTAACTGCTCTGCTTGTGGGCTGATAGGCCCACCACGAGCCTTCAGGACAGAATCTGCGAGTTGTTCCGAGTGGTGTAACCCCGTGCAGGAGTGCCAATGTTCGCCATGTTGAGAAGCCTCTGGAGCTACAGAGGCTTCGTCGTTTCATCCATCCGTAACGAGTTCGCTGCTCGCTTTGCCCGCAGCCACCTCGGTGGTTTATGGATGATTATCCACCCGCTGACGCAGGTGGCCATCTATGCCCTGATCCTTTCCAATGTGCTGGCAGCCAAGTTGCCGGGGATCGAAAGCCAATATGCCTACGCCCTTTACCTCATGGCCGGCATGCTGGGCTGGAGCCTCTTTGCCGAGGTTGTCGGTCGTTGCCTGACCCTGTTCATCGACCAGGGCAACCTGATGAAGAAAATGCGCTTCCCGCGCATCACTCTGCCCGTGATCGTGATCGGCTCCAGCCTGCTCAACAACCAGTTGTTACTCATGGCCGTGCTGGTGGTTTTCGCTTTGCTGGGGCAGCCGCCAAGCCTGCAGATGTTCTGGCTGATCCCGCTTACTCTGAGCGTGGTGGCGCTGGCGACTGGTTTGGGGCTGATTCTTGGTGTACTGAACGTCTTTGTGCGCGATATAGGTCAAGTCGTACCCATCGTGCTGCAGATATGGTTCTGGTTCACTCCAATCGTCTATCCGGTTGGCATCATTCCCGAAGAGCTCAAGGGCATGATGGACATCAATCCGATGTATCCGATCATCGACGCCTATCACAGCATCCTGGTCTACGGCAGTGCCCCGGACCTGCAGCAGACCGGTATTACCACACTCATGGCGCTTGCCTTGATGCTGCTCGGTCTTTTCATGTTTCGTCGCGCTGCGCCGGAAATGGTGGATGCCTTATGACTCTGCTGAGTGTCAACAACCTGGGCAAGGCCTACCGCAGCTACGGCTCCGAATGGCAACGTATTGCGCGCTGGTTCTATCTTCCGGTCAAGCCCAGAGAGGAGCACTGGGTTCTAAGACATATCAGCTTTTCCATCCAGGCGGGAGAGGCCATCGGCATCGTCGGCCAGAACGGCGCCGGCAAATCCACCTTGCTGAAAATGATCACCGGCACCCTGCAGCCCACCGAGGGCTGCGCGCAGGTGAACGGGCGCGTCGCTGCCATTCTCGAACTGGGCATGGGCTTCAACCCGGAGCTCACCGGGCGGCAGAACGTCTATCACGCCGCTGGCCTGATGGGCTTCAGTGCCGAACAGGTCGGCCAGGTCATGGATGAAATCGAAGCCTTCGCCGAAATCGGCGAATACTTCGACGAGCCTGTGCGCACCTATTCCAGCGGCATGCAGATGCGTGTGGCGTTTTCGGTGGCGACCGCCTTTCGCCCCGAAATCCTCATCGTCGATGAGGCCCTGTCGGTCGGCGACACCTACTTCCAGCACAAGAGCTTCGACCGCATCCGCGAGTTCCAGAAACGGGGTACCACCCTGCTGATCGTCTCTCATGATCGAGGTGCGATTCAGGCGCTTTGCAATCGAGCGATCCTGCTGGAGCGTGGCGCTGTCATCAAGGACGGCAACCCCGAGGAGGTGATGGATTTCTACAACGCCCTGATTGCCGAGAAGGAGAATACCAAGCTCGAAGTCCGGCAGTTGGAGGACGGTTGCATACAGACCTGCTCCGGCACGGGAGAGGCCACTATCGAATCGGTTGGCTTGTACAACACCATGGGCGATCCAGTCGAGTTCGTGTCGGTGGGGGAGTCTGTCTCCTTGCGTATCGTTGCCCGCATCGGCAGCGACATCCCCGAACTGGTAATGGGCTACATGATCAAAGACCGGCTTGGTCAGTCGGTTTTCGGCACCAACACCCACCACCTGGGCTGCAAGCTCGAAACCCTGCGCGCCGGGGAGAGGCTGGAATACCGCTTCAGTTTTCCGGCCAATCTCGGTATCGGCTCCTATTCCATCGCAGTGGCCCTGCACACTACCGACAGTCATATATCCCGCAATTATGAATGGCGTGACCTGGCATTGGTATTCAACGTGGTCAATGTATCCAGGGAAGCATTCGTGGGCCTGGCCTGGATACCTCCGACCGTGGAATGCCGTCGATAGTCAATACAGCGTCATCGAGCCTCGATGGGACTAGAAGGGAGTCTCGATCCGTTTTCGACCAAGCTTGGAGTGGATGCGGCTTGGCGCTCGATAGTTTGGCCAAGCGGCATGGTGCCGGCCTGGAACAGCAACACCAGGGGTTGAAAAGAAGTTGGGTATCACAACGCCAAGCAAAAGTCTGATCAAAGTTCTTTATCTGGACCTTTCCGCTACATGTCGTAACGACTTGAAGACCGGTATCGAGCGCGTTGCCCGGGCACTGGCCATTGCACTGATAGAAAACCCTCCGCCCGGATATCGGGTCGAGCCTGTCTATCTGGATAAAAGGGATGGCGCCTGGGGCTATTTCCATGCGCGGCGCTATATGGCCGGAATGCTTGGTATAGCCTCGGACATCCTGGTGGACGAGAGGGCTGATCCTGTTCATGGCGATATCGTGCTGGGATTGGACATCTCGGGGGGGCTGCTTGCCCAGGCTGCGGACGAGGGCTTTTACGACGCTTTGCGTGCCGATGGTGTCCAGACTTATTTCATGGTGTATGACCTTCTTCCGCTGTTGCTGCCACATGCCTTTCCTCCGGGAGCGGACGCTGGCCATGCGCGCTGGTTGTCTGCCGTCGCCGGAGCGGATGGCGCCGTATGCATAACACAAGCGGTTGCCGATGACCTGCAGGCATGGCGTTCACGGCACATTGAAAGGAATGGCCGTCCGTTTCATGTAGTGGTTGCTCACCTTGGGGCCGATATAGACAGTTCTGCTCCCAGCAAGGGACTTCCCGAAGATGCGCATCGGGTGCTGAGCGAGTGCAGGGCACGACCGACGTTTCTCATGGTCGGTACGGTCGAGCCGCGAAAAGGTCATCTGCTTGCTTTGGAGGCCTTCACACAGCTTTGGCGCAACGGGGTCGATGTCAATCTGGTAATCGTTGGCAAGGAAGGTTGGCTTGGGCTTCCCGATGAGATGCGCAGAACGATTCCCCATACCATCCAATGCCTGGGTTCGCACCCCGAACGGGAAAGGCGGCTTTTCTGGCTTGAGGGCATCAGTGATGAGTATCTGGAAAAGGTATACGCTGCTTCTACCTGCCTGATCGCCGCCTCCGAAGGCGAGGGATTCGGGTTGCCGCTGATCGAAGCTGCACAGCATGGCTTGCCGATCATTGCTCGAGATATTCCGGTTTTCAGGGAAATTGTCGGCGAAAATGCCCATTATTTTCCCCGGGGGGCGGCCCCGGCAGCGCTGGGAGGCAGCGTCGTGGCCTGGCTGGAGCTTTATCGGCAGGGGACCCATCCGAAATCCGGAAATATAGGGTGGCTGACCTGGAGCGAGTGTGCGAGGAATATGATTTCCGGCCTTCTCAAGGCTGGAGGCCGACGGAGCAAGATTTACATCGACATATCCGTTGTCTACAAGAATGATTTCAGAACCGGGATTCAGCGTGTCGTCAGGGGGCTTCTGGCCGCGCTGCTGGATAATCCGGATGATTTCTTCGAGATTGTTCCGGTCTATCTCGACGGCAAGGACTCGGCATGGTGCTACAAAGTGGCAAATATTTCCCTGCACAACGATGAGCTGTTTGCCGAGCCCGAAAAGGCTTCCCGTGAAATAGACGCTGCGCCGGGAGATATTCTGCTCTGCCTGGATCTTGCTGGTGGTTATGTAGTGCCTGCGTCGCGACAGGGCTTGTACTCCGACATAAAGAGGCACGGGGTGGCGGTATATTTTGTCGTGTACGATTTGTTACCGGTCAGATTGCCAGAATACTTTGCGGAAGCGGATACGGCCGGTTATCTCGACTGGCTTGGCGTCACGGCGGAAAGCGACGGGGTCCTGTGCATATCGCAAGCCGTTGCAGCAGATTATCGGCGCTGGTTCGGGATGCTTCCCTCCATCATGAAGAGCAAGACATTCCAGCTTGCCTTTTTTCATCTTGGCGCGGATATAACCAGTTCCTCTCCCAGCCGTGGACTGCCGGAAGGCTGGGAAGAGAACCTGAACGCCATGAACCGTCGGCCATGCTTCTTGTCGGTGGGAACCATAGAGCCACGCAAGGGATATCGGCAGATCCTGTCAGCGTTCGAAACTCTGTGGAAAGCCGGCTCGGACTTGAATTTGGTCATGGTAGGGAAGAGTGGCTGGATGATGTCCGATTTCTGCGAGAGATTGAGCGCTCATTCAGAACTCGGCCAGCGACTTTGGTGGCTCGATGGCATCAGCGACGAGTATCTGGAAAAGATCTATGCTGCTTCGGACTGTCTGATCGCCGCCTCCGAGGGAGAGGGCTTTGGTCTACCCCTGATCGAAGCTGCCCAGCACGGATTACCCATTATTGCTCGCGATATTCCCGTGTTTCGCGAGATTGCCGGCAGGCACGCCTATTATTTCAGCGGATCGGCGGCGGAAGACTTGGCAAGGGCTCTCGCCGATTGGCTGTGTTTGTACAAGGAAGGGCGGCATCCTTGTTCCGCCAACATGCCCTGGCTGACCTGGGCGGAAAGTGCGGAACAGCTCAAGCGCGGATTGCTCGATTTTCAACTCGGTGCGGCGAAAGTTTAATGTTTCGCTTCGATACGAAGGATATTTTTCCTGTCGGCACCAATAATTCCTGCGCTGCTCGTATATCAGCGAAGTCGCGCCTATAAGAATGGTAATGAGTTATTTATATGATCACGGACTGTTTTGACGGGCCATTTTTCAATGCCTGCATCCATGGTCGGAACAACCCGCCATTGGTAGTCAACTTGAGCGATGCCTTGAAAGAAGCATTTGCCGGCCTGATCTGGATTATGCTGACCATGGAGTATCGCCGATGATGGAGCCCTTCTATCGCGCCTTCGAGGAACGTCTTCGCGGTTCACGAGAGCTTATAAAGGAGCGCCAGGCCGTCTACCTGTCCTTTATCGAGCCCTTGAAAACACTGTACTCCAGTTGCCCGGCGCTGGACCTCGGCTGCGGTCGCGGGGAGTGGCTGGAGATCCTGCTGGAGAACGGCTTCGAAGCGCGGGGCGTCGATCTCGACCAGGGAATGCTCGAGGTCTGCAGCACCTTGAACCTGCCGGCAGAGCAGGGCGAGGCCCTGGATACCCTCAAACGTTTGGCGGACGAAAGCCAAGTGCTGATTTCCGGCCTCCATATCGTCGAGCATATGTCCTTCGAGTGCCTTCAGCAGTTGGTGGCCGAGGCGCTGCGGGTGCTGAAGCCCGCAGGTCTGTTGATCCTGGAGTCGCCCAACGCGGAAAACCTGGTGGTTGGCACCAACAACTTCTACTTCGATCCCACCCACGAACGTCCCGTTCCCCATCTGTTGTTGAGTTTCCTCACCGAACATACCGGCTTTGCCAGGTTCAAGCTGCTGCGCTTGCAGGAACCTGCGGCACTGGCGAAAGCCGAGCGGATCGCCCTGATGAATGTGCTGGCCGGAGTCAGTCCAGACTACGCCATAGTGGCGCAGAAAGCCGCGCCGGTCGAGCAGATGGCCCTTTTCGATTCGGCATTCGAGAAGAAATATGGCGTGGCGCTCGATATGCTGGCCAAGCGATATGACGATGGCCTGCAGGAGGAGTTCGACCGGTTCCGGAAGCAGCTCGAAGAGACCGGCGCACGTGCCCGGGAAGTCGAAGCGGCCCTCAGGGGAAGCATCGCCCGGAGCATTCAGGCCGAAGTGAAACAGGCTGCCGTGGAAACCCTCAATGAAACGCTTCGCCAGCAGACGCAGCAAGCAGCCAGTGAGGCGAGTGCCCTGCGGGAACAGGCCCACCAGCTCGATGCACAGTTGCAGCAAGCCCGACAGCAGCTTGCAGAGGCACAATACAACGCTCACCACTGGTACCTGCAGGCCAGTGCCTACGAAGCGCAGGCGAAGGATATGCTCAACAGCACCTCCTGGCGCGTCACCAAACCCCTGCGCGTGCTGATGATCGGTCTGCGGAAGCTGGGCGGGTCGCCTTCGTACTTGATGAGGCGCTTGCTGCGGCCCATCCTCGCCCGGGCCATGCGTTGGATCATGGCGCGGCCGGGGCTGAAGCAGCGTCTGGCAGACCGGCTGCGCCGACATCCCGTGCTTTTCCAGCGTCTCCGATTGTTTGCCTTGAATCGCGGTCTATTGGGGGCGGTGCCGCCGGGACCTCAGGTGGTTGAGAATATTCAGGGGGAGGATCTTTCGACATTGACGCCCAGGGCTCGTCAGATCTACACGAGCCTGAGAAAAGACATGCAGGAAAGAGAGAGCGCCAATGCGTATCGTCATTGATTTACAGAGTTCGCAAGCTGAAAACCGAACTCGTGGGATTGGCAGATACTCCCTTTCTCTTGCTCAGGCAATTGCTAGAAACTGTGGTGAGAACGAAGTCTTTATTGCACTCAACGGGCTTTTTCCAGATACGATCGAACCCATTCGTGCATCCTTCCAGGGGCTCTTGCCGCAGGAAAACATCCGTGCCTGGCAGGCTCCGGGGCCGGTATGCCATCTGGATCGCGGCAATGTCGGGGCCCGCCAGGCCGCCGAGCATTTGCGCGAGGCCTTTCTCGCCAGCCTCGATCCCTCGGTGGTACTGGTCACCAGTCTGTTCGAGGGGCTTGGGGATAACGCGGTCACGAGCATTGGCTGCCTGAGTCAGGCAATACCCACGGCGGTCATCCTGTATGACCTGATTCCTCTGATCCATCGCAGCCCCTACCTGGACGATCCTTCGGCTGCCGAATGGTACGAGAACAAGGTAGGCCATCTGCGCCGCGCCGACCTGCTGCTCGCCATCTCGGACTCGTCCCGGCAGGAGGGCATGCGATACCTTGGTTTTCCTGAAACCCAGGTCGTCAACATCTCGACCGCAACGGATGCACACTTTTGCAAGCAATCCATCGGCCTTGAACGGCAGGCTGCCGTGTTTCAGCGATACGGCTTCGAACGCCCCTTCGTGATGTATACGGGGGGCATCGATCATCGCAAGAACATCGAAGGCTTGATTCGTGCCTATGCCAGGTTGCCGGTTTCATTGAGACAGGCTCATCAATTGGCCATCGTCTGCTCCATTCGGCCGGAGGACCGCATCCGGTTGGAGAGGCTTGCCAGGCAGCATGGACTGTCATCCGATGAGTTGATTCTGACCGGCTTCGTTCCCGAAGAGGATCTGATTGCACTGTATAACCTGTGCAAGGCTTTCATCTTCCCCTCCTGGCACGAGGGCTTTGGCTTGCCGGCCCTGGAGGCCATGGCCTGCGGCCGTGCCGTGATCGCTGCCAATAGCTCCAGCCTGCCGGAAGTCGTCGGGTGTGACGAGGCCTTGTTCGATCCCTTGGACGACGACTCCATCGCCCGGAAACTGGAGCAGGTGCTGACGGACGAAGATTTCCGCAAGGCGCTCGAGCAGCACGGTATCGAGCAGGCAAAGAACTTCTCCTGGGACAAGAGCGCCATGTTGGCGATCCGCGCACTTGAGGCACGCCTCGCTCGTCACGAAGAACAGGGCAGCCTGTCGAACAGACCGTTGCGTCGCCCGCGGCTGGCCTATGTTTCGCCGCTTCCGCCAGAGCGCAGCGGCATCAGCGATTACAGCGCCGAACTGCTGCCCGAACTGGCCCGCCACTATGATATCGACGTCATCGTGGCGCAGGATGCTGTCGCGACGCCCTGGATCGGGGCGAATTGTGCAATCCGCACGGTCGAATGGTTCCGCACCCATGCCGAGGAGTTCGACCGGGTTCTGTACCACTTCGGAAATTCCTCCTTCCACCAGCACATGTTTGCCCTATTGGAGGAGGTTCCCGGGGTTGTCATGCTGCATGATTTCTTCCTTTCCGGGATCGAGCGGCACATGGAATGGCAGGAGGGCGGATCGAACTTCTCGCAGGCCCTGTATGCCGGGCATGGCTATGCCGCGTTACGGCACCGCTTCCATGCAGCGGACGAGGCGGAGGCCATCTGGTGCTATCCATGCAACCAGCGGGTACTGGAGCAGGCTCAGGGGGTCATCGTTCATTCGGAAAACTCGCGGCGGCTGGCGCGGCAGTGGTATGGCGACGAGGCGGGGCGGGACTGGGTGCTGATTCCTCTTCTCCGGGAGCCGAACTTCACTTCTGCACATGAGCGACAGCAGGCGCGCGAGGCGCTGGGGCTGCGGGCGGACGATTTTCTCGTGTGCAGCTTCGGTCTGCTCGGTCCCAGCAAGCTCAATCATCGACTGCTGGATGTCTGGCTGCGCTCGCCAATGGCCAGGGACGAGCAATGCATGCTGGTATTCGTTGGTGAAAATACAGCAGGCGAATACGGCGAGAACCTGCTCAAGGCTATTTCCGCAAGTCCCGGGGGCTCTCGGGTCAGGATTACCGGCTGGGCGGACAGCGGCCTCTTCCGGCGCTACCTGGCTGCCGCCGACGTCGGGGTGCAACTGCGCACGCATTCGCGCGGCGAAACCTCTGCCGCCGTTCTCGACTGCATGAACCATGGGCTGGCCACGATCGTCAATGCCAACGGCAGCATGTCCGATCTTCAGGACGATGGGGTCTGGAAACTGCCCGACGAGTTCACGGATGCCCAGCTGGCCTATGCGCTGCAGTCCCTCTGGCAGGACAGGCAGGCGCGACGCCGGCTTGGCGAACAGGCCAGGGGCATCGTCCGTACCCTGCATGCTCCCCGCGCCTGTGCCGATCGCTATTTCGAGGCAATCGAGCATTTTCAGCGCAAGGCGACAAGCGGTGTTCATGGGCTCTCCCGTGCGCTGGCACGGCATGCCGGCATATCGGGCGACCCGCAGAAATGCCTGGCCTTGGCTGCATCGATCGACCGCTCCATTGCTCCCCGATTCCAGCAGCGGCAACTGTTCGTCGACATTTCCGAATTAGTGCAGCGCGACGCGAAGAGCGGCATTCAGCGCGTCGTGCGCAGCATCCTGCTGGAGTGGCTGCTGGATCCGCCGCAAGGCTACAGGGTCGAGCCGGTGTATGCCTCCGCGGATCGGCCCGGTTATCGCTATGCCCGCCAGTTCACCCTGCGTTTCCTGCAATGTCCCGATAACGCCCTGCATGACGAGCCCATTACCTACCATGCAGGCGATGTGTTCCTCGGTCTGGACCTCCAGCCGGAAGTTGTTCCCGCGCAACATCGGGTATATCAGGCGATGCGCCGGCAGGGGGTAAAGGTACAGTTTGTCGTGTACGACCTGCTCCTGCTGCAGCTTCCGCACTGTTTCCCGCAGGGAGGAGCTCGATCATTCGAGCATTGGCTAGAGGTGGTCGCGGAATCTGACGGTGCGATCTGCATTTCCAAAGCTGTGGCGGACGAATTGGCGGACTGGCTACAGGCGCATGAGGTGGTTCGCCAGCGGGAATTCAGCCTGAACTGGTTCCATCTGGGGGGCGATATCGATCGCTCCGCACCTACGGCGGGCTTGCCCAGGCAGGCTGCGAGTGTTCTCGAGAGCCTGCATGGCAGGCCGACCTTCCTGATGGTCGGCACCATCGAGCCTCGGAAGGGATATGGCCAGGTTCTGTCGGCCTTCGAACAACTGTGGGCGCAGGGCGCGAACGTGAATCTGGTGGTCGTGGGCAAACAAGGCTGGATGGTGGAGACGCTGGCCGAGAGGCTACGCAAGCATATCGAGTGCGGCAAGCGCCTTTTCTGGCTCGACGGCATCAGCGACGAATACCTGGAAAGGCTCTATGCAGCCTCGACCTGCCTGATCGCCGCCTCCGAGGGTGAGGGTTTTGGCCTGCCCCTGATCGAGGCGGCCCAGCACAAGCTGCCTATCATCGCCCGCGACATTCCGGTCTTCCGTGAGGTGGCCGGCGAACACGCCCATTACTTCGGGGGGGGGGCGGCGCAGGATTTGGCAACGGCTATCGCTGAATGGCTGCAACTATATGGCGAAGGGCGGCATCCAACGTCCGACACCATGCCCTGGCTGACCTGGAGGGAAAGTGCGGATCAGCTCAGGCGTGTATTGCTCGGCCCTCGCTCTCCTGCCAGGGACGCATGAATACTTTTCCATGGATGGAAACCTGATATGCACCCTGATCCTGTACTGCATCTATCTCTCGTCATACCGGTTTTCAATGAGCTGGAAACCATCGATCTGTTTCTCGCGCGGGTTGACCGGGTCTTTGAACATCAAGATTCGGTGAGGCTGGAGATAGTGTTCGTAAACGACGGCAGTACCGATGGCACCCTAGATCGTCTTCTTGAATGCCAGAAGAGCGATGCCCGGGTCAGGGTGGTCGACCTGAGCCGCAATTTCGGCAAGGAGGCGGCACTGACCGCAGGATTGCAGGCCGCCACCGGCCAGGTGGTCGTGCCCATCGATGTCGATCTCCAGGATCCGCCGGAGCTGATTCTGGACATGATCGCCAAGTGGCGCGAGGGATACGAGGTCGTGTTGGGGCGCCGGATGAACCGTGATTCCGACTCCTGGGCAAAGCGTGTCTCGGCCACCTGGTTCTACCGCATCCACAACAAGATTGCTGATCCGGAAATCCCCGAGAATGTAGGTGACTTTCGTCTGATGGATCGTGCCGTAATCGACGCACTCAACGTGCTGCCCGAGTCTCGCCGATTCATGAAGGGCCTGTTTGCCTGGGTCGGATTCCGGACTGCCTATGTCGATTATTCACGGCCGGAGCGGATAGCGGGTACGAGCAAGTTCAATGGATGGCGGCTGTGGAACTTTGCCCTGGAGGGCATGACGAGCTTCAGCATCGACCCCTTGCGGATATGGACGTACTTCGGGGCCATGGTTGCGTTTGTCTCGTTTTTCTGGGGCTTCTACATAGCATTGAAAGTGCTGTTGCTTGGCGTCGATGTACCGGGCTACGCATCGATCTTTGTTGCCATTACCTTTCTCGGCGGATTGCAATTGATCGGCATCGGAATAATTGGCGAGTACCTCGGGCGAACTTATCTGGAGTCGAAGCGTCGGCCGATTTATCTTGTCCGTCATATCTACGAGCCCGGTGGTTCGGGAGCTGTCCCTTGTGCTCCTCAAGAAAAAAATATTCATGAGTGTCAAAGACAGGTTCATTGATATGCTTCGGATAGGCATAAGCGAATCTCTTCTTGCGAAGCTCCGCAGGGAGCTGCTCCTGGCTGGGCGCTTTGCACTGGTGGGTATTGCTGCGACCCTCACTCATATGCTTGTGGTATGGACATTGATCGAGCTGACGCTGCTCCCCTCCCTGCTGGCAAATCTGATGGCCTTTTTGACTGCATTCGTCGTGTCATTTACCGGTCACTACCACTGGAGCTTTCAGGGAGCCGGGCATCCAGGCCGTGCGCTGAAGCGGCTTTTTCTAATCTCCTCCTCAGCCTTCCTCGCCAATACAGTCTTGCTGGCCAGCCTCCTCAAGGCTGGCTGGGTATCTGCTTCGGTTGCGGCAGTCGTAGCGGCTGCAGTAGTGCCAATGATCAGCTTTCTGGCCAGCAGGTTCTGGGGATTTAAACCTTCTCCAAAGAATTATTAACCCGGCAATCAAATACCCAATCTAAGTGGCATAACGCACCGACGCATGCTGGAAATAGGCAACTACCCGCTCCGGGGTTTTGGCCAACCAGCTCATGAATGCCTCGGCCTTCTCCAGCAATTCCGACTTGTTTCGCGCCCGGTCACTGGTGCGCAAGCGTGTCTTGAGGTCGCGGTTCAAATACTCGTCCGGATTACACTCAGGCGAATAGGGTGGCAGGTAGAACGCTTCGATTTCTTCCTGGTGCCCTTCGAGCCATTCCCTGACCAGACGCGCATGATGGACACGCAGGTTGTCCAGGATCAGAAAGATCTTCCTGTCACTGTCCGCCACCAGCCTCGACATGAAACCGATCATCCGCTCAGTATTCATGGCCCCCTCCAGGAACTCGAACCGTACCAGTCCCTGGTTGCTGATCGCTGAGACCATGCTCAGGCCATGACGCCGAGTCGGCGCCACCAGCACCGGCGTGACGCCTGCCGGCGCATAGCCTCGAATCCAATGCCCATCTTCAGCTACGGCCGTTTCATCGCCCCAGTAGATCGTCGCGTTTTCGGCCTTGGCGCGTGCCACGATGGCCGGATAGGTCTCTTCAAGCCAGTGCTCGACCGCCTCCGGGTTCTGTTCCAGCGCCTGCCGGGTCGGCCGCTGTGGGGTATATCCCCAGCGCTGAAGGTACTGACCCACCGTCCGGATCGGCATCTCGATGCCATACAAGTGCTTGATCAACTGCATGACGGCCCGGCGGTTCCACAGGGCAAAGTCGAGTTGCAACTGGTTCGGGGTCTGGCCCACCAGAATCGAGCGCAACTGCCACTCCTGTGCGAGCGTCAAGGTCCGTCCGCTTGCCTGGCGCCGACCTCGTGTCCTGGATTTCAGACCTTCGCTGCCTTGCTCGCTGTAGCGTTTGGACCAGGCTAGTACGGTACTCAGATGTACGCCCAATGCGTCGGCAACCTCTTGCCAAGTCAGTTCGCGCTGCTCACGCAGATTCATGGCCAGGCGCCGCATCTGGTCCTGAGTTTCTCGAGAGAGCTTTCGGGCATCGATCTTTTTCATGTCCCTTTATATCGTGAATTTGATTGCCGCGTTAATAATCTGGTGGGAAGTCAAAGGAGACCCGGCCCCTGCCGCCGCTTCGCTTGCACTTCACCTGCAAGAACTCTGAAGCGTCATTCGACGCTTAATATTAATCCGGCAATCCAATACCCCAAATCATGCCGCATAGGCTATTTTGGGGTGCCTGAAGTACGAGCGAATTCGCTCGGGCTTTGATTGCAGGCGGCGCATGACCGAACGAACACGTCCTTCCAGAGCCTCCCGGCTTCTCGCGCTCGGCCCGCTGCGCACCTGCTGCTTGAGGTCGCCATTGAGGTACTCGTCCGGGTTGAGCTCCGGGGCGTACGCAGGCAGAAAGAACACCTCGATCCGCTCTCGTCGCTCGCCCAGCCAGGCTTTCACTGTCTTGCAGTGATGCACGCGCAGGTTGTCCAGGATCAGGAACACCTTGCGCCCTTGGGTGTCCCGGATCAGCCGCCCCAGGAAGCGGATCAACACAGTCGCCGTCATGGTTTCCCGGTACAGCATGAAGCGCAGCTTGCCCCGGTTGGTCACCGTCGAAATCATGTTCGTGGCAAAGCGGCTTCCACTGACCTCGCGTACCGGCGTTCGCCCTGTCGGGGCGTAGCTGCGCCCCGCGTGGCTATCGCTGCGCAAGCCGGTTTCATCGCCCCAGTGAATCTCGCCGCTCTCGGCCTTGGCACGCTGTTCGATCTTCGGGTACTCGGTCTTCAACCAGCGCTGTATCGCCTCGGGCTGCTGCTGATAGGCGCGCTTCAACGGCCGCTGCGGGGTATAGCCCCAACGCTTGAGGTATTCGCCGACCGTCCGGATCGGCATCTGAAAACCACAGTGCAGGGCGATCAGGGCCTGTACCGCCTCCCGAGTCCAGAGCGCGAAAGCGAGCTTCAGCTGGTCTGGCATGGTATCGAGCAGCAACGTGCGAATCAGCGCCTCCTGCTCCGGGCTGAGGCTGCGGCGCTCTCCTGGCAGTGACCCGCGCTGGCCACCCTCGATGGCAGCCGCCTTGCCCTGGCGCTGCGCCACCTCAACCCAGTGCGCCACGGTGCGCAGATGAACGCCAACGGCTTCGCCGATGGCTCGGTAGGTATACCCCTGCTCGCGCATGCGAAGGGCGATGGCGCGTTTTTCGCGCTGTTCCAGGGGGCTGAGGCTTCGGGCGTCACGGGTCATCGGGAAAATGCTGATTATGCCCTATTTTATTGCCGGATTAATAAGTGCCCGGCCAAGTCTTTCAGGTAGAGGAGAGCAGGAGGGCCGGGTGCTTACCGGTATGGTGAGCAGGGAAGGCTTGGCACGTCAAAAATAATTTATCGCGCCAACTGTATGCTCCACTAAGCTCAATGAGGCTCCTTCTAGCCTGCTTGGCCCATTGAACTCAGATTAGGAAAATAAAACTTGTCATGCTGAAGCAATCTCCTTCAACATTAATTCCTTGGACCGCTATGCCTTATATGCTGGGTGTGGTGGCCTTTCTTATCGTTGTCGGGCCGAGAGCACTCAATCCTGAAAATATTGCATGGCTTGGCCAGGGAGATCAGGTCCAGCATTTTTTGGGGTGGCATTTTTTTCGCAATTCCGATTGGACACTGCCGCCTGGGCTGAATCCCGATTTTGGAATCGAGCTTTCAAGCGCCATAGTGTATTCCGACTCGAATCCGTTGCTGGCTCTTTTATTCAAGCCATTTTCGAATATCCTGCCTGAGGTGTTTCAGTATTTCGGATTATGGCTCTTGGTCTGCTTCGTTTTACAAGCCTGGTTTGCCTGGAAGTTGCTCGGTCTGATTACCAATAATCAGATCGTGCGTATCCTCGGGGCAGGTTTTTTCGTTTTCTCTCCGCCGATGATATTTCGAATGGCTGTCCATTTGAATTTGGCAGGCCATTTTCTCGTATTGGCGGCATTATATCTTGCGCTCAAGCCGAAAATTGAGGGGCGTGCCTTGCCGTGGGCAATCTTGTTGTCGGTATCTGCCCTGGTACATGCTTACCTGTTGGCCATGGTGGGGCTCATCTGGCTTGCCGACCTTGCCGGAAGGCTTTTCATTGGAAAGCGCCCGGTAGGCGAGGCCGTGCGGGAAGTGATTGGCATGCTTGCAATACTTGCCCTTGTGTGCTGGATGGCAGGTTATTTCAGTGTCGGGCAAGGTGTGGTGGGCGGGGGATTCGGCCAGTATCGGATGAATCTTCTTTCTATTTTCGATGCGGGCGGATGGTCCTTCGCACTCAAGGACATTCCAAAAGCCGAGGATAATCTCGAAGGTTTCAATTTTCTCGGGTTGGGTACCATTATTCTGGCGCTCTGGTCCATACCAATTCTGATTTCCGGTCGAGTCAATATATGGCCCGCGGTGAGAAGACAGGCCATGCTTTTGCTCGTCTTGCTCGGACTAACGCTGTTTGCCTTGTCGAACAGCGTAGGCATTGCCGATACGGTCTTTCACTATTCCCTGCCGGAATGGGTGCTTCGAGGAGCCAATATATTTCGAGCTTCGGGACGGATGTTCTGGCCGGTCTTTTATATGCTGGTGTTCGTGCTGTTATTTGTTGTCATCCGTGGGCACGATGCACGTCCGGCCATTACCATATTGGCTGGAGCCTTGATTCTTCAGGTAGTGGATACCAGCGCGGCATGGGCTGGCATTCGGACAAGCCTGATGGCGGAGCCGGCCTCGGAATGGAGTTCGCCTCTCAAGGACCCGTTCTGGGCCGATGCTGCCAGGAAATACAAGAAAATAAGATGGATTCAGCCGGCCAACGTGTCGCCAAACTGGCAAGTGCTGGCAACGTTTGCCGCCAAGCATCATATGGCGACGGATGCGGTCTACCTCGCACGTGTGAGCCACTCTGCCCTGACCGATGCACAAGCCCGAGCGCAGGATGCCGTGCAGGCCAGCCATTATGAGGCCGATACGCTTTATATCCTGAATGAGGCTGCACTGCGTGCGGCGGCGCTTTCATTGAACGAGGAGGCTGATCTACTAGCCCGGATCGACGGTTTTTCCTTCTTGGCTCCAGGATGGAAGAAGTGTCAGCACTGCATGAGGATACAGGGCGAAGTGGACTTCGCCGATTTGCTGCCGCCTGTAAGGATTGGGGATCGACTTGAATTCAGGCCAGGCAGTCGCGGTCTATCCTATCTGGCGTCAGGCTGGTCTTCTCCGGAAGCATGGGGGATTTGGTCGGATGGAGAAGATGCAACGGTACTTTTGCCGGCAGCCGAGAATCTCCGGATGATCGTCCTCGAGGCCAATGCCTGGGTGACGCCAGCACATCCCGAGCAAAGGGTCAGGGTGTCGCTTAACGGAATCTTCGCCAAAGACATTTCCTTGAAGTCAAATACTGCAAACCGAATCGAAATTCCTATTGCCGACGAGATGCATGGTCTTTTATCGGCAAGCGAACCTCTGAACCTACAGTTTGAGTTTTCTGATGCGGCAAGACCTGTCGATCTTGGCGCCGGCAATGACGGTCGAGCCTTGGCGCTTGGCTTGGTTTCGATTACTTTGCAATAATAGAAAGATTTCTTATTTACAGGGGTTATAAGATGACAGCTGCAATCGTCACCGGTATCACCGGCCAGGACGGCGCCTATCTGGCACAACTGCTGCTACAGAAGGGCTATACCGTCTACGGTACCTACCGCCGCACCAGTTCGGTGAACTTCTGGCGCATCGAGGAGCTGGGGATCGATCGTCACCCCAACCTGCATCTGGTCGAGTACGACCTGACCGATCTGTCCGCCAGCATCCGTCTGCTGCAGAGCACCGAGGCCACCGAGGTGTACAACCTGGCAGCGCAGAGCTTCGTGGGGGTTTCCTTCGAGCAGCCGTTGACCACGGCGGAGATTACCGGCCTGGGGGCGGTGAACCTGCTGGAGGCGATCCGCATCGTCAACCCGAAGGTGCGTTTCTACCAGGCCTCCACCTCCGAGATGTTCGGCAAGGTGCAGGCGATTCCCCAAGTGGAAACCACCCCGTTCTATCCGCGCAGCCCCTACGGCGTGGCCAAGCTGTATGCCCACTGGATGACCATCAACTACCGCGAGTCCTACGGCATCTTCGGCACCAGCGGCATCCTCTTCAACCATGAGTCGCCGCTGCGTGGCCGTGAGTTCGTGACCCGCAAGATCACCGACGCCGTCGCCAAGATCAAGCTGGGCAAGCAGGACAGGCTGGAGCTCGGCAACATGGACGCCAAGCGCGACTGGGGATTCGCCAAGGAGTATGTGGAAGGCATGTGGCGCATGCTGCAGGCCAACGAACCGGATACCTTCGTACTGGCCACCAACCGTACCGAAACCGTGCGCGATTTCGTCTCCCTGGCCTGCAAGGCGGTCGATATCGAGGTGGAGTGGAAGGGCGAGGGCGAGCAGGAACAGGGTATCGATGCCGCGACCGGCAAGGTGATCGTGGCGGTCAACCCGAAGTTCTACCGGCCGGCGGAAGTGGACCTGCTGATCGGCAATCCGGCCAAGGCCAGGGAGAAGCTGGGCTGGGAACCGAAGACCTCGCTGGAGGAGCTGTGCCGCATGATGGTGGAAGCCGATCTGCGCCGCAACGAGCAGGGTTTTTCGTTTTAATCCCCGGCAAAACCACTGTATGCAAAGGAAGGGGCAATGAAACATGTTTTGCTGACCGGAGCGAACGGCTTCGTGGGCAAGGTGATGCGGACATACTTGCGCGAAGCCGGGCATCAGGTGACCTGCACGGTATCCTCGAATCCGCTGCCGCAGGACGATGTCGCGCAGGTGCGCATGGATATTCGCGATGCGGCATCCGTCGAACAGGTCGTTCAGCAGGTACGGCCGACCCATGTACTACATCTGGCGGCAATTTCCCACGTACCGACCAGTTTTCGCGACCCCCTGCTGACCTGGCAGACCAATGTGCTGGGCAGCCTGAACCTGCTCGAAGCCATCCAGCGCCATGCGCCCGAGGCCTTCGTGCTGTTCACCAGTTCTTCCGAGGTTTATGGCGAAGCATTCAAGACGGGGGTGGCGCTGGACGAGAGCAGCCCCTGCCAGCCGATGAATCCCTACGCGGCCAGCAAGCTGGCGGCCGAGCTGGCCTTTGTCCAGTACTTTCGCCGGGGCCTGCGCGGCGTCATTGCCCGACCTTTCAATCACATCGGCCCGGGCCAGTCGCCCGATTTCGTCACGGCCTCCTTCGCCAGGCAGATCGCCGAGATCGAGCACGGCCTGCAGCCGCCGGTATTGCAGGTCGGCAATCTGGAAGCCTGTCGCGACTTTCTCGATGTACGCGATGTCTGCGACGCCTATGCAAGGCTGTTGGACCTTGCGGACCAGCCTGCGGATCAGCGGATTTTCAATGTCGCCTCGGGCCGGGCAAGAAGGATCCAGGAAATCCTCGACGAGCTGCTGGCGCAGAGCTCGCTGCCCATCAGGGTAGAGCAGGACCCGCAACGCTTGCGTCCTTCGGACATCCCCTTCGCAGTGGGCGATTGCCGGCACCTGCAGGCCGCGACGGGCTGGCGACCGGCCCATGCCCTGAGTGAAACCCTTGGGGAACTCCTGGCCTACTGGCGGGAAAAGACCGCCGGAGCTCGATGAAGCTGCTGCTCGGCACGGAGTCGCTGGTTCCGCCGCTGGCAGGGATCGGCAACTACACCCTCAACCTGCTGCGCGCACTGCAGGGGCTGGCGGCCATCGAGCGGATCGATTGCTTCACAGGCTCGACCCTGGCCACGGCCGCCGAAGTACTGGCCGCCCTGCACGACGATGCGGCCGGGGCAGGGGGGCAAGCCCGGAGAAATGCAGTGGGGGCGCGGCTGCGCAAGCTGGTACGTGGCCTGCCACTGGCCTATCGGGCGCATGCCGCCCTGGGCAATGCCCGCTTCCGACTGGCCACGCACGCCAGGCAAGACCTTGTCTACCACGAGCCGAACTTCATCCTGAAGAACCATGACGGCCCTTGTGTCGTCACCATCCACGACCTTTCCTTCGTTCATTTTCCCCACCTCCATCCGCCGCAGCGGGTCGCCTGGCAGACCCGCGAGCTGCCGCGGACCCTGCGCCGGGCCGATTTCGTCATCACCGACTCGGAATTGATCCGTCGCGAACTGATCGAGCAGTTCGGCGTGCCGGCCGGCCGGGTGCGGGCGATCTACCTGGGCGCGGACGAGCGTTTTTTTCCGCGCACGGCGGAGCAGACCCAGGCAGTGCTGACACGGCATGGGCTGCGGCACGGGCGCTATGTGGCCTTTGTCGGAACGATCGAGCCGCGCAAAGGCGTCGACTGGTTGTTGGCGGCCTGGATGCAGTTGCCGGTTTCGCTGCGCCGGTCCTGTCCACTGGTCATCGCCGGCGCCTCGGGCTGGCGGAACGACGCGCTGATGAAGCAGATCCATACCCTGCAGGCTTCCGGCGAGATCAGGTATCTGCGCTTCGTCAGCGCCGCCGATCTGCCGTTCCTGTACGCAGGGGCGGCTGCATTCGTCTACCCCTCGCTCTACGAGGGGTTCGGCCTGCCGGTATTGGAGGCGATGGCCAGCGGGACGCCGACGATCTGCACGGCCGGGACCTCGATGGCCGAGTTCGCCGGCGAGGCCGTCATGCTGTGCGAGGCGAACGATGTGGCAGGGCTGGCGGCCACCCTGCACGAACTGCTCGAGCACGGGCAACTGGGCCATCGCCTGAGCCTGCAGGGGCTGGAGCGGGCGCGGCTGTTCTCCTGGTCGCGCTGCGCGCGCGAGACGTTGGAGGTCTATTCCAGGGTTACCTGAGTAGGCTTCACATACTGTCCACGCATCTCCAGGAAGGGGGCCTCGATCGTCCGATAACTCAGACCCGCCACCCACCAGGACACCACCAGCACGCCGATTCCCACCAGCAGCGCATTCAGGCGCCAGTCGGCGAACCAGTCGGGAGTACCGAGCAGCCGTGTTCCCAGGAAGATCACCAGCCCGTGCCACAGGTACAGCGAAAAGCTGATCTCCCCGCCGCGCTCCAGCCATCCCCCCAACCAGCCCGGCAAATCACCACGCCAGTGTGCATAGCTCAGGATGACCAGCGCCCAGGCCAGGGCCTCCACAGTCGGCCAGGCCAGCCAGGCGACCTGTACCGGGTTGGGCGAGAGGAAGCTCGCCCAGTATTTCTGCAGCTCCAGCAGCATCCACATCGCCAGGCCAGCCCCCGTCACCCAGGCGCCATGCATGGGGCGCAGGATGTGCGTCGCGGCGTACTGCGCGGCAAGCATGCCGACCAGAAACTGATCCAGACGCCCCAGCAACGTTGAATAGATCATATGGGTGGGGCGTTCGCTGAGCAGGAAGGCGCCAAGCTTGAACAGGAGCAACAAGCCGATCAGCCGCAGCAGATAGGAGGGCCCCTGCGCCAGTGCGAAGCGTGCCAGGAAAGGAAATATCAGATAGAAGCCGAACTCCACCGAGATCGTCCAGGCAGCGCCGGTCATGAACTGCTTGCTGGTCGGCGGATCGCCGATGTTGGAAAAGAACAGATAGAGGATGTCCTGCGGGCGAAAGGCGTCCCGGTTCACTGACACCGCCACCATGAACACCACCACGAACAGCGGAAAGATCCGGAGTATCCGGTTGCGTAGAAAGCGGCGGTAGTCGAGAACGCCCTCGGCCCGCAAGGCGATACTCATGAACAGATAGCCGCTGAGCACGAAGAACAGGCTCACCCCCGTATGTCCCTCTACCAGCCAGCCGAAACCGAACGCCTCGGGGCGAGGCTGCCAGCCCCCGAAAAACGAATGGAATGTATGAAACGCCAGCACCAGTAGTGCTGCCAGGCAGCGCAGGTGGGCCAGCCGCGGATTCCAGGGAAGATTGTTCGAGGGAGGGGCAGAGAACGGAAGGGACATGCCAAGCCTGCGGATAGATCCAAAGCGCGCAGTGTGCGTATGCGTGCAGGGCGTGGCAAGCCGTGAGAGGCTGGGCGGGCCACAAGGGCCCAACCTCAGTGTGGCACCGCAATTTGGGCGCAACATGGCGGGTCGTTCCCGCCCTACAAGAGCCGCTTGGCGCTTGGGTAGGGCGGGTGAAACCCGCGCGGGTTTTCCGGGAGCTGTCGCCGGATCAGTCGAAGGTCTCGGCCTGTTCCAGGGGGACGCCCTGGCGATCCTTGGCCGACAGCGAGGGCTCGCCTTCCAATGGCCAGGGCAGGTTGAGGGTCGGGTCGTTCCAGATGATGCTGCGCTCGTGTTCCGGCGCCCAGTAATCGGTGGTCTTGTAGAGGAACTCGGCCGCCTCGGAGACGACCACGAAACCATGGGCAAAGCCCTCGGGTATCCACAGCTGGCGCTTGTTCTCGGCCGACAGGGTGACGCCGACCCACTTGCCGAAGGTCGGCGAGCTGCGGCGCAGGTCCACTGCCACGTCCCACACCTCGCCGGCAACCACCCGCACCAGTTTCCCCTGCGGCTGGCGGATCTGGTAATGCAGGCCGCGCAACACGCCCTTCACCGAGCGGGAGTGATTGTCCTGCACGAATTGGGGATCGGCACCG
This sequence comes from Azotobacter salinestris, assembly GCF_009363155.1. Taxonomy (NCBI): domain Bacteria; kingdom Pseudomonadati; phylum Pseudomonadota; class Gammaproteobacteria; order Pseudomonadales; family Pseudomonadaceae; genus Azotobacter; species Azotobacter salinestris. The sequence continues at coordinate 1,199,006 of NZ_CP045302.1, read as the reverse complement.
GTCAGCTCGGCGAAGCGGCGGGCATTGAAGCTTTCGAAGAAAAAGCCGCGCTCATCGCCGAACACCTTGGGCTCGATGATGAAGACATCGGGAATTTCGGTCTGAATCGCTTGCATCAGAATACTTTCTCGCGCAGCAGGTTGAGCAGGTACTGGCCGTAGCCGTTCTTGGACATGGGGGCGGCCAGGGTCTGCAGGGTAGCGTCGTCGATCCAGCCCTGGCGCCAGGCGATCTCCTCGGGCGCAGCCACCTTCAGTCCCTGGCGACGCTCGATGGTCTGGATGAACTGGCTGGCCTCCAGCATGCTGTCATGGGTGCCGGTGTCCAGCCAGGCATAGCCGCGGCCCATCAGCTCCACATGCAGCTCTCCGCGCTCCAGATACAGACGATTGAGATCGGTGATCTCCAGCTCGCCACGGGCCGAAGGCTTGATCTGCTTGGCCAGCTCCACCACCTGCTTGTCGTAGAAATACAGACCGGTCACCGCGTAACGCGATTTGGGCTGCTTGGGCTTTTCCTCCAGGCTCAGCACGCGGCCGTCCGGTGCGAACTCGACCACGCCGTAGCGCTCCGGGTCGTGGACCGCATAGGCGAACACCGTGGCGCCAGCGCTGCGGCCGTTGGCGTGCTTCAGCAGGGTAACGAAGTCATGGCCGTGGAAGAGGTTGTCGCCGAGGACCAGGGCACAAGGCGCGCCGGCCAGGAATTCCTCGCCGATCAGGAAGGCCTGCGCCAGGCCGTCCGGCGAGGGCTGCACCGCATAGGAAAGCCGGATGCCCCACTGATGGCCGTCGCCGAGCAACTGCTCGAAGCGCGGCGTGTCCTGCGGGGTGGAGATGATCAGGATGTCGCGGATACCGGCCAGCAGCAGGGTGCACAGCGGGTAATAGACCATCGGCTTGTCGTAGATCGGCAGCAACTGCTTGGAAACCGCCAGTGTGGCTGGATACAGACGGGTGCCGGAGCCGCCGGCGAGGATGATGCCCTTGCGTTTTTGCATGAGGTCAGTTCCTTGTTTCGGTGAGCATGCGTGCAACGCCGACCTGCCAGTGTGGCAGGTGCAGGCCGAAGGTTTCACGCAGTTTGCGGGTGTCCAGCCGCGAATTGAGCGGACGCTGTGCCGGCGTCGGGTAGGCGGTGGTCGGGATGGCCTCGATCTGCCCGTGGCCGACCTTGAGCGTCTCGCCGGCCTGCTCGGCCTGGTGGAGCACGAAACGGGCGTAATCGCACCAGGAGGTTTCGCCGGCGGCTGCCAGATGGTAGACCCCGCCGAGGGTGGCCCCGTCGGCGCTGCCCATTGCCTGACGCAAGGCATGGGCAGTCACGTCGGCGATCAGTTCGGCACCGGTCGGCGCACCGATCTGGTCGGCGATCACCCGCAACTGATCGCGCTCCCGGGCCAGCCGCAGCATGGTCCTGGCGAAGTTGCCGCCGCGCGCGGCGTACACCCAGCTGGTGCGCAGCACCAGCGCCTGCGCTCCGGCGGCGGCGATCGCCTGCTCGCCGGCCAGCTTGGTGCGGCCGTAGACCGACAGCGGTCCGGTGGGGGCGTCTTCGCGCCAGGGCCGATCGCCGCTGCCATCGAACACATAGTCGGTCGAGTAATGCACCAGCCAGGCGCCGAGGCGGGCGGCCTCCCGGGCCAGCACGCCGGGCGCCTCGCCGTTGATGCGCAGCGCCAGCTCCGGCTCGCTTTCCGCCTTGTCCACGGCCGTGTAGGCGGCGGCGTTGACGATGGCATCCGGAGCGATCGTGCGCACGGTGGCGGCCAAGGCATCAAGGTCGGCCAGATCGCCGCACAAGCCCCGCTCGCCGTGGCGATCCAGTGCCACCAGCTCGCCCAGCGGCGCCAGGGCGCGCTGCAGTTCCCAGCCGACCTGGCCGTTTTTGCCCAGCAACAGAATCCTCATGCCCTGGCCCCGTATTGTGTCTGCACCCAATCACGGTAGCTGCCGTCCAGCACGCCGGCGACCCAGTCCTGGTTGGCCAGATACCACTGCACCGTCTTGCGGATGCCGGTCTCGAAGGTTTCCGCCGGCTTCCAGCCAAGCTCGCGTTCGAGCTTGCGGGCGTCGATGGCGTAGCGGCGGTCGTGGCCGGGACGGTCGGTTACATAGGTGATCAGCTCGTCATAGCGCGCCAGGGGAGCGCCGCTGCGGCTATCGGATACGCCCCGTTCGGAGGCTGGGGCCAACTCGTCGAGCAGGGCACAGACGGTCTGCACGATCTCGATATTGGCCTTCTCGTTCCAGCCGCCGACGTTATAGGTCTCGCCCGGCTTGCCGGCTTCTAGTACGCGACGGATGGCCGCGCAGTGGTCCTCCACGTACAGCCAGTCGCGGATCTGCCGGCCGTCGCCGTACACCGGCAAAGGCTTACCGGCCAGGGCGTTGACGATCATCAGCGGGATCAGTTTCTCCGGGAAGTGATAGGGCCCGTAGTTGTTCGAGCAATTGGTGGTCAGCACCGGCATGCCATAGGTGTGGTGGTAGGCGCGCACCAGATGGTCGGAGCCGGCCTTGGACGCCGAGTAGGGACTGTTCGGCGCGTAGGGCGTGGTTTCACTGAAGGCCGGATCGTTCGGCCCCAGGGTGCCGTACACCTCGTCGGTGGACACGTGCAGGAAGCGGAACGCTGCCTTGTCCGCCGCTTCCAGGCCGCTCCAGTAGGCGCGTGTCGCCTCCAGCAGGCGAAAGGTACCGACCACGTTGGTCTCGACGAAGGCCTCCGGACCGAGGATCGAGCGATCCACATGGGACTCCGCGGCGAAGTGCACCACCGCCCGCGGCTTGTGCTCGGCGAACAGGCGCTCCAGCAAGCCCGAATCACGGATATCGCCCTGGACGAAGACATGCTGCGGCGAGCCGGCCAGGGACTGTAGGTTGGCCAGGTTGCCCGCATAGGTGAGGACATCCAGGTTCAGGACGGCCTCTTCAGAGTGCTTGCACCATTGCAGGACGAAATTCGAGCCGATGAAGCCGGCTCCGCCAGTTACGAGGATCATGGTCTTCCTTTTAGTGTGACGAAGTTAAAAATAGAGAGCAAAAGTAGAGGGTAATTGCATGGAGTACAGGAATGGGGAGGCTCCATATCCGCTGGCGGTGCTGTCGACCTCTGTCATCGTTCTGCTTCCGATGGCAGTGACAGCCTACAGCGACTCCAGTGACCCGTTGGCTAGCATCAATTCCTTGAGCAGTTCCAGCTGGCTTTCCGCGCGTAACAGTTGCTCACCCATCTGCCGGCGTATCTGTTCCAGTTCCGCAATTTTTCGGGCTTGCTCGGTTAGCAGATGATCTTGATTGGCAAGCCGGGTTTGCAGCAATGAGGCAACCTCCTCCAGTTCCTGCGACAGCACCGGCGGCGTGGCCATTGCACCGCCAACCTGTTGCGGCGGCGTCTGACAATATGTGCCATCGAGATGCTTGACTGGGCAGACCAGCTCCCGCTGACCGACAATGTGGCGCCTGCCCAGCTGATTCTGCTCGGCAGGTCGACGGCTCAAGATGCACATTGAATTGACAAATTCGACCGAGTGCAAATCGGCCAGCAGTGTCTCGCTCAGCTCGGGCGTGATGCCAAAAGGTTGTAGCAGGCGCTCCCGGCTATGCTGTTCCAGCCCCCAATGCTCGAAATTCAGCACATCGGCCAACGCCTTGAAGAAGGCCATGGACGAGCGGGGGTGATAGAGCCCGCCTTGGTACTTTTCCCAGTAACTGCAGTGCAGATCTTCGGCGATATAGAGACCTCCCTGCTTTAGGTGCGGGAAAAGCTTGCAAAAGGTCTGGATGATATCGCGGCTGGTATGCGAGCCGTCGTCGATGACGATATCGAAATCGTAGGAATGGTTAAAAACTGCATCCAGTGTGGCGGCTTGGTTGATATCGCCGACCACCAACTGAATCTTGTCGCTGGCATAGGTGAGTTGGGTGCAGGCTTGGTTGATATCGCAGCCGAGGATCAGTTGGGCCTGGGGAAAGTATTTCGCCCAGATTTCCAATGAGCCGCCATTCTGCACGCCGACCTCCACCAGACGGACGGGGGAGTCTCTGAATGGGCTGAGCAGACGCTGGTATTCGGCCAGGTAGATCGCCCACTTATCCGAAACATAGCCTTTGTGTTCGGCATAGAGATGTTCGAGGGTATTCGCTTGTGTCATCGGCATGGGCCTATGGCTGGGCTGATTTACGGTATAAAGGAGGATAGGCAAAAGCTCAATCTTTGCCGAACAAATCTCGTGTATAGACCTTATCGCGAATGTCCAGAATTTCATCTGTCAGCCGGTTGGCTACCACTATATCGCAGCTCTGCTTGAAGTTTTCGAGATTGCGTACTACCGGAGAGCTGAAAAAAGTTGCTTCCTCTAATACCGGTTCATAGACTACCACTTCCACGCCCTTGGCTTTGATGCGTTTCATGATCCCTTGGATGGAGGAGGTTCGGAAGTTGTCTGACCCAGCCTTCATGATCAGGCGGTAGATCCCCACCCGACGCGGCTGGCGCTTGAGGATGGATTCTGCAATGAAGTCTTTACGCGTAGTATTGGAGTCGACAATAGCGCGAATAAGGGTTTGCGGCACATCTTGGTAGTTGGCCAGCAACTGCTTAGTGTCCTTGGGCAGACAGTAGCCGCCATAGCCGAAGGATGGGTTGTTGTAATGGCTGCCAATGCGTGGATCAAGCCCCACGCCCTGAATGATCTGCAGAGTATCCAGCCCGTGAGTTTCCGCGTAGGTGTCCAGTTCGTTGAAGTAGGCTACACGCATGGCCAGATAGGTATTGGCGAATAGCTTGATCGCTTCCGCCTCAGTCGGCTCGGTAAGCAGTACCGGTACGTCCTTTTTCAGCGCACCCTGCAGTAACAGATCGGCAAAGCCACGCGCCCGCTCCGAGCGTTCGCCCACCACGATGCGTGAGGGATACAGGTTGTCGTACAGCGCGCGCCCTTCCCGGAGAAATTCTGGCGAAAAGAGGATGTTGTCGCAGTTCAGCTCGCGGCGCATACGCTCAGTGAAGCCCACGGGTACCGTGGACTTCACTACCATAACGGCATTGGGGTTGATTGCCAGTACATCACGGATTACTGCCTCTACCGAGCGGGTATTGAAATAATTAGTTTCAGGGTCATAGTCAGTAGGGGTGGCGATGATGACAAAGTCAGCATCCCGATAGGCTTCTTCTTTGTCCAAGGTAGCGCGCAGGTTCAGCGGCTTATCTCGCAGGAATTCCTCCAACTCTGGGTCGACGATCGGCGACTGACGACGGTTTAGTAACTCAACTTTCTTCGGAGCGATATCCAAGGCCACGACCTGGTTATGCTGGGCAAATAAGGCTGCGTTTGAAAGCCCTACATATCCTGTGCCAGAGACTGAGATTTTCATTTTGGATAATTTCCTTGGAGGTGTAGATTAATTAAGTAGGTTTGAAAAAGGAGGCGGTTGACGTAAGTTGTCTGGAGTGTTTCTTGAGGGCTATGAAATATGTGGCTGGTGGGATCGGCGCATGAATTGGTATTTTTTGAACAAGTAAGGATGATTTGACTTGAGTAAGGTGCTCACTTGGTTTTATTTTTGCCATATAAAGAATTCAAATGGCTTGTCTTTTAAAGTTGTTCCTAGTGTGGTGAATCACAAGTTCGCTTCATTATTTCTTTGCAAGGCTCGAGCAGCCCTGCCGACAGAGGCCAGGATTTCACCTGCTCCCTTACGCCAGCGGAAGGGCCTTGGATTCTGGTTGTAAGTCGCCAGGTAATACTCGATGGACTGCTCGAGATCCTTCACGCTGGTATGGGCCTGGCGCCTTATCCACTTCTGGGTGAGCATCGAGAAAAAGCGCTCCACCAGATTCAGCCATGACGCGGACGTCGGGGTGAAATGCACGTGATAACGCGGGTGCGCGACAAGCCAGGCGCGCACCTTGTCGGTCTTGTGCACGGCATAGTTATCCATGATCAGGTGGATGGCCTTGTCGCTCTCGACCGTTTCCTCGATGGCCCTGAGAAACTCCAGGAATTCTGCGCTGCGGTGACGGCGCTTGAGACGTCCGATCACCTCGCCGGTGGCCACATCCAGGGCGGCAAACAAGGACGTCGTGCCATGGCGCTGATAATCATGGGTACGGGTCGCCGGATACCCAGGCTCCAGCGGCAGCCCCGGCTGTGTTCGATTGAGCGCCTGGATCTGGCTTTTCTCATCGACGCACAGTACCAGCGCTTTATCCGGCGGATTCAGGTAGAGCCCTACGATATCCTGCACCTTGTCGACAAAGGCGGGATCGGTGGACAGCTTGAAGGTGTGCTCCAGGTGAGGCTTGAGCCCGAAGGCTCGCCAGATACGCTGTACGCTCGCCGGTGAAATATGGGTGGCCTTGCTCATCCGGCGCGAGCTCCAATGACTGGCATCGTCGGGCCGGGTCTGCCGCACCCGGTCGACCACTTCCTGGACCTTTTCATCGCTGATGCTGCGTGGGCGGCCTGAGCGCGGCTCGTCATTGAGGCCTTGCAGGCCCAAACGGGCGAAGCGAAGGCGCCACCTCGAAACGGTTTGCGCCGTAATGCCGAGCCGTCGAGCAATGGAAGAGCCGGACTCGCCTCGAGCGCAGGACAGAATGATCTCGGCGCGCAGCTGCATATCGGCAGGCCCCTTGTGCCTGGCTCGGCGGCGGGTGAGTTCGGCATGCTCGTGTTCGGTCAGTTCGATCCGAACGGCTGGGCGGCCTGTTTTCATCGCATGCCCTCCGAAAAAACTCTGTCAGCTCCGCGGTAGACAAGTCTTATCCTGAGTAGTTGTGATTCACCACACTAGTGATGTGCAAAGTTTTTGATTGGGGAGGAGCTTTCAAGAGAGTGGTGCTATAACCAATTTTTTAAGATGAGTTCGAATTTCTCGTTCAGTATATCAAGTCCTGGGGGAGTGTGTCCAAGTATGGAGTCGGAATGCAGCTCGATAGAGATTTGCTTCGCACAGTCTACTTGTTCGAGTTCCTGAAGGAATGGGACAAGATGGTTACTATAGTGAAATGCGTCAGCCGTGTTCTGCCAAATCATGATTCTTGGTATAAACTTTATTGTGGCGTAAAGTGTGGATATGCAAAGGCGGGATTTCCAATTTTTCTCCATGCCTATTGCGCTTGAGCCTTTGAAGCAATGGTGAGAAATTTTTGCCAATTCCTCGTAGCCATGAAATTTTAAAATATTGGTTTGCGGGTTTACTGCAAATGCACATGAGCCTCTTATATAGGCTGCAAAAGCAAGCGATGAAAAGCCTCCGGCGCTAGATCCAAAAAAAAGAGTTGATTCTTTTCTTATTTTAAGATGGTTTAAAAGTTCATGAAGGAACTCTGTAATTTGGCGCAAATAATAGTCTTGAATGGTTCCGAGAAACCAGCCTATTTCAATTGTTTCATTTAAGTCGAGAGTCGGGTCTGCAAGGCTGATTCCGACGGCATCAAATTTTTTAAGCCATTTGATTCTTTGGAAGTAAGGGTTGGGGAACTTGGTTCTGTCAATAAAACCGGGGCTAAATATTAGTGCCTTTTTTGAAAGGCTGGGCTTGAAGTAGAATTGAAGAGTGAAGCCCCCCATAGCTACTTTGTAGTGCCCTTCTCTTTGTACAAGAAAGGCTTCGCTTTTTGTTATGCTGAATATCTCTAGTGTCATTGTGGTAGTGTTTGAAGATGGTTTAAAGGTATCGATGAAGAGGTATTTAAGGATTTGAAAGTTATATTTACGGAATGGTATTGTGTTGATATCATTGCTTGAGTGAAGTGTACGAACGTCTTTTATGTTGGTGTTAGGAGGAGGGAGATACTATTGCATTAAAATGGATTGTTTTGATTTTGCACTACGTTTGCATATCTATAGCTTATCTGTCCTGATGATCTTCCTTCTGGCAAGGGAGACTTCAGATGACTTATGCATCCATCGAAACCACTCTGGAGCTATGGGCCTTTTCGCTGCGGGACGTTAGGCAGCGCATCAGACCCTTGTTCACTCAGGAGCGCGTAGCCGCTTCTGCAGCCTTGTTTCTGGATGGCCTGCAGGGAAAGGGTGGCCTTTTCGCGTAGTCGGCGTCTCAATGTGCTGGGGTTTCTGAGTCGCCAGGGCAAGCTGATTTACACACGACAACCGACACCGTGACGACGGAGGTGGTCATCGAGGCTTTCGATTGCCTGCTTGAGCAAAAGTCGCCGGAAGCCTTTGCGATCGTCGTGCTCGACAATGCCAACATTCATCGCTCGGCCTTGTTTCTGCGCAAGGAACGGGAGTGGAGAGTGCAACGGCTCTACGTGATCTTCCTGCCAACGTACTCACCTGAGCTCAACCTAATCGAGATCCTCTGGCGGAAAATCAAGTACGAATGGCTGCCTGTAACAGCTTACCAGAGCTTCTCGTCACTTACCAGCCATGTGCTTCAGGTGTTGTCAGGTTACGGCAAAAAATATCGGATTAATTTTGTATAATCACTTATGTTCTCGAGCAACTGGCCGATGAGAAGGCTTGTGCCTCCTACTCAAAAGACTTTGAACAGGCTCTAACACTACAGTTGCATTTTATAGCCTTCATATGCGCTTGTTGAGCTCTGAACTGGTGCTCCTGCGCCAGAGAGACCAAGCCATGATGTGATCCGGTGCGATTTGTCGTTGTGCCAGCCGGGTAGCCATTCGCCGGATTTCCCGCATGGACCAGTGGATCAGCTCGGATATGTCAGGGCTATCAGCCGCTGGATGGTTTTTGGGGGAGTCGGGGCGTTGGCCTGATGGCGCACCCGGGCCAACAGGGCAAAGGCCAACATGACCAGCGAGACATGGCGATGCCAGCCATGCCAGGAGCGGGTCGCGTTGTGATCCAGGCCCAGCTCGCCCTTGGCCGTTTCAAAAGCGCTCTCGATCGACCAGCGATGGCCCTCCACCCAAGCCAGCTTCTCCAGAGAGGTTCCAATCGGTGCCCAGGTAGCGAAATAGGCCAGTTCTCCGTCAACCAGACGGCGGCGGATCAGCAGGCCACGTGTCCAGAGGCCCGGCCGGTCAATCCAGGCCTTGACAGCATGGGTGCCCTTGACGCCCAACACGTAACCTTTCCCGGCACGTCGCAGGGCGGTCTCGAGATGATTCACACCATTGACGCTGTCGGCGGCTACCCAGGCAAACGGCGTATTCGCTGCGATGGCCCGCTCGATCATGTCCTCGGCTATCCGGGGTTTGGTAGAGAATCCGATGCCCTCCGGCACATGGGCGGCCGCCAGGCGTTCGGGGTCTGCCGTCCAGTCCCTGGGCAGATACAGGGTCTGGTCGATGAAGGCCTGTCCGTGGCGCGAGACATAAGCGGCAAAGACACCGATCTGGCAATTGGTGATCTTGCCGGCCGAGCCAGTGTATTGGCGAGCAACGCCACAAGAAGTACGGCCTTGCTTGAGAAAGCCCGCCTCGTCCAGAACCAGAACGGCTTCATCGTCGGCCAGTTGCTCGAGCACATAGTCACGAACTAGATCGCGCAAGGCATCGGCCTCTCAGCGGCCGCGCCCCAGAATGGCCTGTTGTCACCAGAGGCCGGGATCACCCGCAGCCTCGGCGCGCATCCAGCCGGTCTTGCGTGGCTCGGCACCCAACAAGCCATCCAGAAACAAGGCTGCAGAAGCGGCTACGCGCTCCTGAGTGAACAAGGGCCTGATGCGTTGCTTAGGGTTTGTCTGAAAGTCGACTTGGCTAAAATGCCACCTCCGTTGTTCCGAGCGCAGCCATGTCAGGCCGTTACGAAATTTCTGCCCAGTGCTGGGCGATGATCGAAGCCATCGTTTCTCCCCCCTCAACGCATGGGCCGCCCCCGGCGAGATGACCGCCAGATGCTCAACGGCATCTTCTGGATTCTGTGCTCAGGTGCCAAGCGGCGCGATCTTCCCGAGCGTTATGGCCCCTGGAAGACGGTATATCAGCGCTTCAGGCTGTGGCGTGACAACGGCACCTTCGAGCAGGTGCTGCGGCATCTGCATCTGCGTCTGCGTGAGGACGGCTTTATCGACCTGGATACCTGGATGGTCGACTCAACGTCGATTCGGGCCACCAGAGCCGCCAGCGGTGCGAGAAAAAAAGGGGCCTGCAAGAGCCGCAGCACCAATGTCTCGGCCGAAGCCGTGGTGGGCTGACCACCAAGCTTCATCTGGCCTGTGACAGCAACGGGTATCCGCTGGCAGTGATGCTTTCACCCGGGCAGGACGCCGACTCGCGCTATTTCATGCCCTTGCTTGAGCAGATCAGCCTGCCTGGCAGCCAGGGTCGTCCGCGCAAGCGCTGCCGGTATGTACTGGCTGACAAAGGCTACGACAGCGAAAGCCCGCGCCAATACTGCGACCGGTATGGCATGAAGCCCATCATTCCCTTATGCAAGATGCACCGTAAGCCTCGACCGGGCTTGCCTCGCCTGTTTGACAGGCTTCAGTACCAAAAGCGCAATGCCATTGAGCGACTGTTCAGTTGGCTCAAGGAAAAGCGCCGTCTTTGCACCCGTTATGACAAGCTGGCCAGCAGCTTCAAGGCCATGGTCACGCTGGCCTGCATCGATAAATGCTTGCGTGCCGACTTTTCAGACAAACCCTAACATATTTCGCCCAAGCACGAGCTTAAATCATCAGTAAGATCACTTGAAACTCTTTGATAGTAATCATTTTCTATCGATTTAAATTTATTCAGTTTTTCTTTGAATTTATTCTTTTCGCCGCTCGACATAGCCTTATACTTTCTTTTAATTTCTTGGCTTATAGAAAACCCTGCCTTCGGAGCGCAAATTAAAAATCTAGTCGTAAGCTCTGCTATAACAACCTCTGGATCTTCATTATCGACAATACCCCAGTCTATATCTGCTCCTGAAAAAATTAAAACAACTCGCTTAAAAGTAAAGCTCAGATGCAGTGCAAAAGCCCTAGAAAAAGAATCTCCAAATATGACACAGGCCCTGTCGCTCGCTGTGTTAGGATTTGATAAAACTAAAATATTACCTCTTACCGGAACCCCATTATCAAAAGTCAAATATTTTAAAGCTTGAGAGTAGTCGGCGCTTAAACAGAACTCTGTTCTATGCGGAATAAACTTTGCCCCTAAATCACCAGTCCTCTTTGAAAGAACGTATTTAAATTTTGGATCAACATAATTAACACCAAGCTCCTTACATACCACCTCAGCAACCAATCCAGCTCCGTATCCCGTCCAGTGAGTATCAGTTTTTGAGTAAGAAAAATTACGCTGCTCCATTAGCACTGACCATGGAGCTATAATTTTTGTTCTTTCAGAGAAAAGCGATATGAATTGATCAACCGGGGTCGGCATTCCCCGCTGAACTGGATAGAAATCTGGAAAAATGTATTCTTTTCCTGGGGCGATAACAAATGCAAATTTTTTATTTTTTGCTATTATTTTCTTCTCTACTTCGGAAAAATAATTAGACCATGCATTTATATTTTGCCTATCGATAAGTTTCTTTCCAGAATACTGATCAGTACTATGGTTCGAATCTTTATCCAAAAAAAGATACCCCTCCCTCCCCTCAATAACTTTGACTGGTATAAAGTTGAATGATGCCACCCACTCAATATTTCCACCCAAGTCCAACCCTAACTTAAAGTCTCCATTAAATGATATTAAATGACTTATTCCACACAACAAAGGAGCATCATTGAAAACTCTTACAACATCATGCCTATTCACATTTGGCTTTATCTTGGCCCCTGCTGAAAAGCTAAAAACAAAATTTACCTCTCTTAGATCTAAGGAAAAGGCCCAGCCTTTAAATTCAAAAAAAAATCCGCGATTTATTTCTATTGTCTCTGCTATCGGAAAATCAATAGCATATTTTATTTTTTGGCTTTTTACTTCGTGCCTTACAATATTTACCGTATATTTCATAATATTGCCACTCCTTGCACTATTTGTTTTATTAAGCTTCCCTTCAAAAACGGCAATATATCATTTTAACTGAGTGCGAAACGTATATTCCTCCAAGAAATGACACATATAAACGGAAACCTAAACGCTGTCTCAGCATCATTTCGATCAAATCCTTGAGATCGAAACATTTGCGAGACCGAACGCTCAGCTCGTAGGCGGTCGCATCCCACTATTTCAGAGCAAGATCAAGACTAATCTCGTCGGAAAATTTAGTTGCTCATGAATAAAAAGTCACCCTAAATCATAGCGTGTTACCACACCCCGGTGTCAGGATAGTTGTCGCCTGATCGGATTCATCCAACCTGTGATCTTGCCCAGCCTCAGTGGACACCCCGTTAAGCGATACACTGCAACGAGGTGAATCATGGCAAGGCAAGCAAGCCCGATGAAACCAACCCGTATCCGCCACTCCCAAGCCTACAAGGATGAGGCACTGGCCCTGGCCGAGCAGATTGGCGTCAGCCAGGCCGCCGAACAACTTGGCCTGCAGCCTTCCCAGCTCTACGGCTGGCGGAGCAAGCAACAGCAGAACCAGGCCGGCAGCGAACGCGAGCAGTTGTTGGCCGACGAGAATGCCCGGCTCAAGCGACTGCTTGCCGAACAGGCCGGGGAGTTGGCCATCGTAAAAATCTATGGTCCCTCCGTTTTTGCAATACTGATTAACAATGAATGTCTGGCTTGCCTAAATCTATCCGGCGTCTGGTTGGGGCATGCCCGCGCCACGATGAGAGTCACGCCTGGCGATCCTGAAAAGGCCGGCGGCTTCGAAAGCCGATTTTTACGACAGGTTCTTCGCCAGGCCGGTGGGCCGTTCATGTTATCGATTGTCCAGTCATCGCAAAACCCAAAAGAGTGTCCGCGGTACCGCAACAACCACAGGGTCAGGCGGCGCGAGCATCTGGTCCTACTTTAAAAGTCGAGTGGTTGGCGGCTATTGCCCAGGCGATCCGGGCGAACTTGTTGGCTAGGGCACAGGCCACCACGTTCGAATGGCGGCGACTGTGCAATGAGCGAACCCAGTTGGCCAGTGCGCCTTTCTGATGCTCCAGGCGCTGGAGATAAACCCTGGCGCACTGTACCAGCAACCTTCGCAGATTCTTGTCGCTATGCTTGCTGATACCGAGCAGGTTGGCCCGCCCCCCAGTGCTGTATTGACGTGGAACCAGTCCCAGCGACGCAGCGAAGTCCCGACTACAGCCGTACTGCTTGCCATCGCTAACCTCTGCGGACAGCAGGCTCGTGGTAATGGGGCCGACACAGGGGATGGTAAGCAGCCGGCTGCCCACAGGTCATCCTCAGCAAGTTGATCGGCCATCTTCTTGTCCAGCGCCTTGATTTGCTCATCCAGGTAGCGGAAATGCTCATGCAGGCGTATCAGTTGCACGGTTAGCCGGCGCGGCAGCTCCTGCTCGGCCAGGATGGCAGGCAGCCTCCTGACCAACGACAGGCCCCTGACCAGACTGACGCCAACTACAACCGCCAGCGGCGTCATAGCACGCTGGGATACATCAGTCCGGAATCCTTCGAGCTCCGGATGAGTGCTTAAAACTGTGTCCACGACTGCTGGGCAAGATCAGTTGCATATCGGCAGGCCCCTTGCGCGCCTGGCTCGGCGGTGGGTGAGTTCGACTTGCTCTTGTTCGGTCCGTTCGATCCGAACGGCTGGGCGGCCTGTTTTCATCGCCATGCCCTCCGAAAAGCTCTGTCGGCTCTGCGGCAGACAAGACTTATCCTTAGGGATGGTCTGAAGTAGTCATGTATTTCTGGCTGACTTCAGCCCCCCGCCGACTTTGAAAGCGGAGAATCGATCAAAAACGATCAGATCACCCGCTCGTTTCTGCGTTTTTTAGCTGCCGCAAGCACGTCGCAGCAACCGTTTCCCGCATTACAGGCGCACCTCTCCTGCATTCGCCAGTAAATATCGGCGCGCCATCCACAGATTCGACAAGGCGAACAGCGTCACCAACTGTGACGTGTTTTTGGCCAATCCCCGGAAGCGCACCTTGGTGTAGCCAAACTGGCGCTTGATCACGCGGAACGGATGTTCGACCTTGGCTCGTACCTGGGCCTTGGCCTTCTCGATCTTGCGGATCGCTTTGTATAAGGCGCTACGCTTGCCATGCTTCTTGTAGGTACTGCGCCGGGCCGCGACCTGCCAGATGACCTGCCGACCTTCATGCTCGGGGCGCTTCTCTACGCCGGTATAGCCCGCATCGGCACTCACTACGTTTTCCTCGCCATGCAGCAGTTGGTCGACTTGGGTGACATCTGCCACGTTGGCTGCCGTGACCACCACGCTGTGCACCAGACCCGACTCAGCGTCGGCACCAATGTGAGCTTTTGCGCCGAAGTAGTACTGGTTGCCCTTCTTCGTCGAGTGCATTTCCGGGTCGCGCTTGCCGTCCTTGTTCTTCGTCGAGCTCGGCGCATGGATCAGGGTGGCGTCGACAATGGTGCCCTGGCGCAGCGACAGTCCGCGCTCGCCCAGATAGCCGTTGATCACCTCCAGTATTCCCCCGGCCAGTTCGTGCTTCTCCAGCAGGCGACGGAAGTTGAGGAGGGTCGTTTCGTCCGGGATGCGCTCCAGGCTCAGGCCGGCGAACTGGCGCAGGAGAGTGGTTTCGTACAGCGCTTCCTCCATCGCCGGATCGCTGTAGCCGAACCAGTTCTGCATCAGGTGCACGCGCAGCATGGCTGCCAGCGGGTAGGCGGGCCGACCGCCTTCGCCCTTGGGATAGTAGGGCTCGATCAGGGCGATCAGCCCCTGCCACGGCACCACCTGGTCCATCTCGAGCAGGAAGCGCTCGCGGCGGGTCTGCTTGCGCTTGCCGGCATACTCGGCATCGGCGAAGGACAGTTGCTTCATCGGGAAACTCGGACAAGGGAGCGGGTGTATTTCACCAGAATCGGGAAGTCTTTTTCAGGATTTCCTTAGTATTAATCCGGCAATACGAAAGCACAAATAAGGCTCATACTAGTATCGGCATATATCCTTGATTTTCAAGGAGAAACCAAAATACAGAAAGTGCCCTATTGTATTGCCGGATTAATAGTTATGATTCACCACACTAGTTAATGGTGCGCTCCATTGCTCTGGAAACTCTGAAAAAGCCCCATTTTCACGAGATCACATGCCCTGTAAGCCGCATGATTACTGGCTTGTGATTTTCAGAAAAAGTTTTTTCAGACCATCCCTCTAGGATTTAGTGGAAACTCACTGAATATCCTATCCCATGATTCCTTATGATAATTAGGTACGTTATTGTAAGGGGCAAATCTGTCGAGGTAGCGATTAAATATCCTGGGCTCATCCCATTGTAATTCAAAGCGGTCCTTTTCTTGCAGTACTACAATATTAAATTTATGGCTTGGATAACGGTCTAGCATGATGTCTCTGAGTTTTACACATTTAGCTCGTACGTTAGTTGCTCCGGTTAGCTCTCCGGCTTTTATAAAATAGAGTACAAATAGCTCTGACTGGGCAAGCGCCCTGAATCGCTCTTTGAGTAGAGCTAGTTTGTCTTTGTGGCTTTTGTAGATGGTTTCAAAGTCATGTCCTGAAAGTCGACCTTCAATTTCCTTGAAGGGGCTATGATGAGAGATGTTATAACGTTTATCCGTAATCATAACAATCTGATTGTTCTTGTGATAAAGATTGCCTATCTCGAAGTCTTCTTTGAAGTCATTTTCAATGATGTCGATTAATGAGTCGAGTGGTGTGACAAGCCAGTTAAAATAATAGGCTATGTCTTTACCAAGTATTCTTCTGAAATTAAATGCAGCTTCACAGTTTTCGCCAAGAGAAACATAGTGGTCGTACATTTAAGCTCCTTCCTTAGATGTGGTCGCTGAGTTGACAGTATCTAAAGTGCCGGAAAGTAAAACTGCAGAGCCTTCTTTTAGATCTTCGAAGCGCTGAAAAATCTACTTCCCATGTATTCATAGAAAAGGAGACGAAGCTTCCAGAGTATCTCCCTTTAGACATAAAAGGCTTTTTCAGAGTATCCTTTTGGTGAGTTTTCTTTGAGATTCGGCTTTTGGTAGTGCGCTCGGTTGTTGGAAGGTCTTTTAAAATTTCGCCGAGTCAATCTATGCAAGTTGTTCCGGTGGGGGATAGTTTTTAAAGATAAGGGGAATGAGTTGGGGTGGTTTTTTTGATGGGGCAGCAAATAATTGTAGTCTTGTGGATGCACGAATAAGGTATGCCGCCCTAATAGGAAGTTATGTAGGGGGTAATTCGCTAGAATATATCCCATGCGGCTTGACGGAAGTTTAATGCGGCAGCTGTTTCAGTATCCCATTGATTTCGCTTGAACATTAGCTCGAACTCGGTGTCACGCTTGCCTGAGTCTCGCAAGGTGTCTGTTGCTTTCTGTAGCTTGTGGATAAAAAAAGAATCTGGAATGTAATATAGTTTTCTCCCAAGTATATTGCGCATAAAGTCACAATAAACACGGTCAGAGCGATAATGTCGTCCGTATTCGGCATCGAGTGAGCCAAGGTCGTTAATTATATCTCTACGGATATATACTGCAAAGAAAGCCGCATAAGATAGCTCAAGCACTCCACCATCGTGGAAGAGGGGGAGGGTAACGATATTTTGGTGGTGAGCCGAGATGTTTACATCGCAATCTCTTGCTTCGTTAGCATAAGGTACATGAGTCCGTAGCGTTTTTGTCCCGGTTGGCAATATCTGGCGTGGAACGGTCATGCCGGCATCGGGCAGGCTATAGCAGGCACGCTGTAACGCCGCAATAGCGCCGGGTTGGGCGATGGCATCATTATTCAGCAGAAGAATATCCGAGCCAGGGCGCGAGCGTGCAATGCCTTGATTGACTGCGTAAGTAAATCCGTAATTCCGTTTATTTTCGATTAAGATGATGTGTGAGGCTACCGACTCTGCTCTAAGGTATGCCAGCACATTCTCGTCTGAATTGTTGTCGACAATGATAATGTCGAGCATACCCTTCCAGTCACGGGCAGAAAGCGACTTTAAACAATCACGTATATCCTCGAGTGATTGCCAATTTGGGATTACAACCGTTGTATGATGTTCTAAATCTGCTTTGTCGAGAATCTGCAAACGATTGCGGGTGCGGGTTTCAAGCCGGGTCCGAACAATATCCATGTCGGAGAGATGTTTGATCTCGTTAGTCACTGTGTTTTCTGCTTTGTCATAAAAATAGTGACTGAGAATGACGGGGATAGAGTAAAGCTTGCCCTGTTCCGATGCTCTGAGAACAAGGTCGTAATCGACAAAACGTTTTAGGCTTATGTCAAAGCCTTGGATTTTTTCGAGAAGTTTTCGGTCATGAGCAAATGAGTTAAGGTCGATAAAGTTATTGTTTTCTAAAAGCGACCGGTTGAAGTGACCATAGCGAACTGCAAACGGCTCTTTAGAGTGGCCGCGATAAAGAAGTTGGCCTGAGTATACGGCATCTGCATCTGGAAGGTTATTAAAAGCACCGACTGTAGCTGAAAGATAACGCGGGTCCCAAGTATTGTCAGAGTCAAGATAAGCGATAATTTTTCCACGTGCTGCGCTCAAGCCGGCATTTCTCGCTGCTGAATGCCCGGCATTTGATCGCTGTTTTAGTAGCTTGATTCTTCTGTCTGAAAAGCTTTCGGCAACTGCGATGCTTCCATCGGAGCTGCCATCATCAATTATGATCAGTTCAAAATACTTATAGTTTTGCTCAAGTACTGATTTGATAGAATAGGCAAGAATTTTTTCGCGATTATAAACTGGCATTATCACCGAAACAAGCGGTGGTGAAGTAAGGTCAGCAGCTTGCTTGCAAAGGCGGTTGGCAATATTCTCCATCATTGCAAAGCTGCGCTTGTCCTCCTCGGTGAAGGGAGCTTGAATGATTGGCTGAGTCATTGAAGACTCTAAGAAGCTCGCGAAGTCGACATAGTTTCGTTTAGGGCGCTCCCATGAGCATGTTTTTTGTACTATTATGGTTCTAGTTTTATCATCTATCAAGGCTAGTTGATGAGGTTTTCCATCCATGAATAGGGTTGGTACGGTTATAGAGAAGGCATGCTTCCCTGCATTAATATTGTGTTTCTTCAAATCTGCGCGAAAGGTCGCAGCCATGACAGGGATGTCTGTATCTTCGATCCGGATGATTGCCTTACGTGGTGTTTCATCTCCCATATTGGCAAGCCAGCCATGAATTTCTGGTCTATTAGTAATTAACTCCAAAGAGCCTCGAATTTGTGGGTTTTTCGTGAGGCTGGTTTTCGAAACAAGTGTTGATTCAAGTGAGGTGGCTGCAACCTGTGTGATTGTGGTTGTAGGGAGCTTTAGTTTGTCCAGTAATGCAACAATAGATACTCGCTCCTTAGGCAGGCCGGTTGGGAACGCTTTTGTCTCAGTCACAGGCGCATCTATATCAATAACATCATTGAGAACAACCTTTCCCCCAGAAATCACAGGGAGCATACCGAATATACGTTCCACTGCATGAGCAGGTGTTCCATCATCAATATAGGCCGTAGGTTTCAGTTCAATACGGCGCATCTGATCACGGATCGCTGTCAAAATGTCGGTTCTAATCCAGAAACAGGTGCCGCCAATAAAGCCCCAGTCCTTGGATGTATAATCAAAACCGGTAACTAGATTGCCAAACATTTTACGAATGTTTTCGGCATTTTTCCAAAGGTTCGATGGGCCATGTAAGTACAGCTGGCGAGATCCTGCTAATTTAACACTCGGATCGCTTTGGAAAATTTTTATTGTTCGCAAAACCTGCGCTTGGCTTCCCAATACTCCACGTAAAAGAGCTAGGCGCCACTCAAGAGGTTTCTTATTTCCTTTTTTGGAGTGGATTTTACATATGAATCCATATCTGGACAAATTAACTTTGTCCATTAGAGAAAACAGAGCGCCTATGTCTTGGCCTACATTGGGAACTGCCACTGCGGTAGCCTTAGGAAATGCAGACTTGATTGCCGTACGCTTGTCATCAGGAAAATCTTCAGGAAATGTGACGTATTGGTCAGCATCTTTGGGGAAGTTGGCAACATGATAAACGAGGTCATCAAGTACATCCAAGTGGAAGGCATGAATAACCAGCGCAAATTGTGGCTTTTCCTCTGAGGCTTTTTCAAGTGAATTCCCCTGGCGTTTGGATGCGAGGCTCATACTAAAACGAATGTGACTTTCTAGATGTGGATGCTCATCAAGCGCCAGAGTATATAGTTCAATTGCCTCCTTGAGCTTGCCTGCCCGCAGAGCTAAATTTGCTTGATTAAAAGTTGTGAGTATATTTTTCTCGGTCATATTCAATGAGGATTTCTTGATTGAGGAGGTCATTAACTATATATTTTGCTTAAATTCGAGGCTTAGCGGAGGAGGCGTGCCAATAGCTCTGCATTGTTGGATTACCCGAGCCTGTGTTAACAGCTTCGTATCGCTTCTGGGCCCACCAAGCACGACAGACTGATTGAGGTGCGACAATGCACGTTGCTCTTGCCCCATCAGGATGGCAGCGCAACCGAGCGAGTTATGTACACCTGAAATCAGCACTTGGCTGATCAGCTGTTTGCTGCATCCCCAGTCCCGTGCTAGCTGGAAGAAAAGGTGGGCTTCTTCGCGGGCGCCGATTTGCATATGCCCCGCAGCAGCCAGCAGGGCCAGTTTGGCCCTATCCGGATGATGCTCCAAGCTGCTTTGCTCGATTGCAGCTAGGCTCTGCCAGTCGCCGAACTGCCATTGGGTACGAGCACGTTCTAGTAGGTTTTCGTCATAGGGGACGACCGTCCCGATATGCTCTTCCGAGAGAGCCATGACCTTTTCATCGCTCGAAGCGGACTGATCGGTCAGGGGGGGGGTATTGGATTTTTGTTTGCGTGGACTGGCGCCGACCAGGCGGCGCAGCCAGTTCATAATGTTGTGTAGCATGCTCTTAGCCCCGGTTCGCGCAGCAACAGGTCTTTGATCAGTTCGATCTGGGCCTCGCCCTTGACTAGTTCGTCCTGCATCAGTTGCAAGCAGGTCAGGCTTTTCTGGAGGTCGGCTTCGAGCTGGTGGACACGTTCATCACGTTCGGCAATAAGCTGGGTCTGGCTGTCGCGGGCTCTGGTGAGGACCGCTTTCTCCTGGACCAGGGCATCGCGGGCTGCGAGTAGCTCGGCTTTTTCCTTGGCGAGGGCTTCGAGCTGAGCTTGACGTTCGGCGGCCAACCGGGTCTGCTGGTCGCGCTCGCCGACCATCTTGTCGCGGGTTGCCGTCAGATCGGTGCTTTCCTGGGTCAGTGCCTCGATCCGGGCCTGGCGCTCGCTGGTCAGTTTGGCCTGTTCGTCACGGGCTCTGGTGAGGGCCGCTTTCTCCTGGAGCAGGGCATCGCGGGCTGCGAGTAGCTCGGCTTTTTCCTTGGCGAGGGCTTCGAGCTGAGCCTGACGTTCGGCGGCCAGCCGAGTCTGCTGGTCACGTTCGCCAACCATCTTGTCGTGGGTTGCCGTCAGAGCGGTGCTTTCCTGGGTCAGTGCCTCAATGCGGGCCTGGCGCTCGTTGGCCAGTTTAGCCTGTTCGTCGCGGGCTTTGGTGAGGGCCGCTTTCTCCTGGAGCAGGGCATCGCGGGCTGCGAGTAGCTCGGCTTTTTCCTTGGTAAAGGCTTCGAGCTGGGCTTGATGTTCGGCGGCGAGCCGGATCTGCTCCTGACGCAGAGCGTCACATTCGATGAACAGGTCTGACCTTCTCGTCTCCAAGCTGTCGCAGGTAGCTTGGAGGCGGGCGATTTCTCGTTCGTGCAAGGTGCTGTCGTCGCGCAGGAAAATGGCTTGGCCGATCCGGGGATGGTTTTCCTCGATGCAGTGGATACGACGGAAATGTCGGTCGGCGAGGTAACGCTCGGCTTCCTCCAGGGTGGAGCCGGGTTCGCCGTCTTCCAAAGGTTCGAGCAGGACCCGTAGCCAGAGCACCTTGCAGTGTTCGAGCAGTGGGCCGGCGCCTTGGAGGATGCGCAGCGCCGGCAGGCAGTTCACGACTAGCCAGATGTCGCTGGCCTCGACGAGTTCGGCCTGCTCGGGGTCGGCGAGCACGTCCTGAAGGGTCTGTGTAGTGCAGGTCCACTCGTCTGTGGCGCGCAGGTTGGGCCAGAGTTCGGCAAGTTTTTGCGGTGGGACGAGGCCATCTTCGCCGGGGTTGCTGGCGCAGAAGAAGCGGGCCTGTCGTTTGCTGTCGGCAAGTACTGCGTGGCGCATCTGCCAGGCGCTTGTCGTAGCAATCTTCTGCCGGGTGTTGGCCAGGGCTTCTGGATGGGCATCGACCAGCAGGACGTGTTCCGGCCGGACGCCCGGCCACTCGAGCAGGTGGCGATGGCTACGGCTGGCGCCGACAATGATTGCCGCTCGGGGTGGGAACAGCCCTTGCAAAAGGCGGGTGGTCTGCGCAGGGGTGGGCATTGGTCGGATTTCAGTGGGGTGTGCGGTATCCATCATCATGCTCCTTGCAGTTGGCGAGCGGCGGCAATGGCACTGTTGGCTAGGATTTCCCTGAGTGAGTTGGCTAGGGCTTGCCAATCCTGCCAAGGCCTGATGGCGCAGGAGTGGATGTGTTGTAGTTCTTCGATCTGGAGTGGAAGGCCACCAATCAGGGCACCGATCAGTTGGCGGTCATTCTGGGCAAGGGTGTTCCAGACGAAGGTATCCATGACGTCCGGCTGGGTGAAGCGCAATTCCAAGCGAGGACCACGCTCATCGTGGCTTTCAGCAAACCAATTATCCAAGGCACTGCGGGTACTTTCGGGGAATTCCAGGCGGATATTCTGACCAAAGGGTTTCTTTGCCGTGTGGATGGTGGCGAGGCTGTAGTCAAGCTCGGGCCACTGATGGTCGCCAAAATGCAGATTGCGCAGTTTGAGGCTCAAGCCGTAAGCATTGCCAGGCAACGCCTCCTCTTGGCTCTGGATGCTGTCATAGCGCAGTACTTTGGGCCACTTGGCTAGAATCTGTTCAAAGACGAGCAGGCCATTGCGCAGGGCGGTGGTATCGAGCCGTTTTGGCAGGCGGCTGTCAGCGGGCTTTACTAGGAGGCTGGCCAGGTGTTTGACGAGTATCTTCAGGCTATTCCAGTCGGTCGGACCCAGTCCGCTCAAGGCGGCGTTGCTGCCTTGGATGGCCGGACCTTTGCTGGGGATGAAAGGCAGTTCTTCGCTGCTGGCGAAGGCTCCGGGCCAGCGCAGCAGCGGTGCTGGTGAGGAGATACCCGCTGTGCGTTGGATGATGATATTGGCCAAGCCGTTGACCAGGATAGTCTTGAAGTGGATCTCGGGTATCAGGCGTTTGCCTAGGTAGACATCGGTCAGGCGCCACTGGACGGCCTGTTGCGGGTCGTTGCTGTCCAGCAGGCTGGCTTCAAGGCTGTCGAACCAGTAGTTGGGGTAGCGTGCCTGTATTTTCTCCAGACGCCTGTGCTGTTCGTCCAGTTGCGTCTGGATGGCTTGGGATTGCAGGAGGTATTGCTCGAGTTCTTCCTGGGTCTGGTGGACTTGGACCAGCAGCAGTTCGTTTTCGCTTTCCGCTTCTTCGAGTTGGGTCTGGCGCTCGCTGGCCAGTTTGGCCTGCTCGTCGTGGGCGGCTGCGATGGCGGTTTTTTCCTGGGTCAGAGCATGGCGCTTGGCGAGGAGGTCGGCCTTTTCCTTGGCGAGTGCGTCGAGTTGGGTCTTGCGCTCGCTGGCCAGTTTGGCCTGCTCGTCACGGGCGGTGGCAATGGCGGTTTTTTCCTGGGTCAAGGCATCGCGCTTGGCAATGAGGTCGGCCTTTTCCCTAATGAGGACATCAAGCTGGTTCTGTAGCGCGTTTTTTTCCGCCTTCAGGTTTTCCAACTGGCGGGTCTTGCCCTGGTCTTCCAGAACCAGCCGCTCGAAGTCTTCCTGGGTCTGGTGTAGATGGGCAAGCAGGAGCTGGTTTTCCTCTTCGCTGCTTTCCAAGTTGCCGCGGGTATCGGATAGGTCTTGCTGGGACTGTTGGAGTTGTGCTTGGCTGGCCTTCAAGGTCTGGCGCAGGGTATCGAGCTGGTTCTGCAGTGCGGCTTTTTCCGTACTCAGGCTGGCGACTTGCTGGGTTTTGCGTTGGTCTTCAAGAGCCAGTTTTTCCAGATCGCTCAGAGTCCGGTGCAACTGGTCGAGCAGGAGCTGGTTTTTCTGTTCACTGCTTTCCAGGCTGTCGCAGGTCGCGGAGAGTTCCTGTTGGTATTGCTTGGCCTGAGCCAGGGTCTGGGCAAGGCAGATCTTTTGCTCGTGCAGTAATCGTTCGGCTTCGGCGAGCTGCGTCTGGCTGGCCTCCAGGGCTTGGTGCAGGGAGGCGTTTTTCGCTTGCCCACTGAGGAGCAGGCAGCGTGTTTCGAGGTAGTCGACGACTGCATCATTCAATGCAGGGAGGGCTGCCGATGTTGGTTCATCGTCGATCAGCAGCAGGCTGGCTTGGACTTCGTTGTGCAGGGCCAGTGCTTGAGGCTGGTTCTGCAGGAAGGTGTCGACTAGATAATAGGCCAGCGGATCTTCGGCTTGCCGGAGAGGCTTGATGTCTGACGTTTCCAGCGGTAGGTGCCAGCGTTGGGCGAGAACTTCGAGGCAGGCGCCGGTTTGGCCGAGTGTGTCGCAGCTGTCGAGCAGGACGCTGCGCGCCGGGTGGCGCAGGTGAAAGCGCAGGATCAGTTGGGTACGCGTATACCAGTCGTCGAGGGTGTCCTGTAGGGTTTCTAGGGTGGCTTCTCCATGCTTGATTGCACCCAGCAGGGCTTGATGGGGGGAAGTGTGTAGGAGCAGGAAGAAGGTGTTTGGGTCGAAGTCGAGCCAGAAGTCGAGGACATGGACGCTGTCGGCCTCGGCCCAGTACCAGAGCGGCTGGGTATAGTTGGCCAGAAAAATGTCGCCGGCCAACTGTTCCCAGACCCGGCCGAGGGGCGGGGGAGCCGCAAGGTCGGCTTCGCGGGCCGCCTGGATGGCGAGTATCTTACGGTGCCAGGCGGCGATAGAAATTTCCGCGTCGCGGATGGAGGGGCGCGCAGCGGCGGCGCCCGCCTTACCGAGATTGGCGGCAAAAGCATCTAGGTTGCGTTGGACGCTGCCGGTAATGCAGAGGCTTTTCATGGGCTGTCTGTTGGTGAGTGCGGTTGATGAACCCGGCAGCGGCCGGGATCGGTTTTCTCTGTCGGGGCCTAGCTTGGTGCTGTGTGCTTCCGGAGTATGGCGGCGCTGTTTCTGCGGGCAAGGGATGAGCGATTTAGCCCCTTGCTCCGAGTCCTTGTCTTACGCCGTGACGCAAGCGATGGCCCAGAGATCGAAGGCGTTGCCGGGACGGACCCGTACCTCGGCGAAGCCGGCTTCGACAAGCTTTCTGCCCAAGCTGTCGGCGGTGAAGCCGGTACGGTGGGCCATGTAGTGATTGCCTTGCTGCTGCGAAGCCTGGTGGCCGAACAGCATGTCCAGCGGTGTGATCGGGCCGGCGGGAGAGACGTAGATGACCTGGTCGGCCTTGTCGTCGATGATCAGTTGAGCGATTTGCCTCAGGTCGGGCAGGGTGATCAGGGCGAAGCCGCCGGGTTTGAGCACGCGACGGATTTCGGCGAGGGCTTGCTGAACCTGGAAGCCTTCCAGGTGTTCCAAGTTGTGCGATGACCACACGGCGTCCATGCTGGTGTCTTCCACGACGGACATATCGATAAGGCTGGCGACAATGTCGGGCTTGTGGCCGGGGTTGATGTCCAGCCGGATTTCCTTCCAGTCCGGAGTCTTGAAGCAGTCGGGCAGGCGCTCGGGGCCGGCGGTGCCGCAACCGACGTGCAACAGGGTCTTGGCGCCCGGTTGGCGCAGACTGGGAATGAAACTGGCGAGATCGTCGTGGGTAATTTTCATGGGTTTTTCTGTGCGTTGAGAATAGGGTTGCTTCGCATGGTTAGTGGCGCCTTGGCATCATTCGGCGGTTTCTTGCCTGCGGCATGCAGACGGGGCGCTCAGGGTGCGTTCCGTGGGCGAAAGAGCGCATCGTCGTGAAAGCCTGTGTCCTGTGATGAGGCCATGTCGCTTGCCTTTCCAGAGTCTCCAGTGTTTCCTCGTTTTTCTTTCTTGTCCTGCTTGCTCAAGGCACGCTACCGCCCCAGGATTTTCTTCGTGCTTTCCTGAGGACGGGATTTTCGTGTTGTGTAATCCCCTTACGCCGGGCGTTTGCGTGCAATGGCCGGGCGTAGGGGGATTGCGAGGCCGCCATAGGGGCCAGTCAGGTAGTCGGCGCTGAGGCCGGGGTGGTAGCAGGCGTCGCCCGGTTCCAGGCAACTGCTCCAGCGCTCGATGAAGTTTCTTTGTTCCCGCATGGTCCGGGCCTGTTCGGAGGGGATGTCCTCCTGGCCGCGGCTGGCGGACTCCGCGTGGGTCAGGATGGCGAACGGGGTCCAGACCAGGCGCTTGCCGGTCTGTCCCAGGCGCAGGCAGAAGTCCACGTCGTTGAAGGCGACGGGAAAGCGGTCCTCGTCCAATCCGCCCAGGTACTGGTAGTCGGCCTTGCGCACCAGTAGGCAGGCGGCAGTGACGGCGCTCTGCTCGCGGGCCAGCCGATTGAAGCCGAGGTAGCCTGGATCGTCCTTGTTCAGGTGGTTGCCGGCGTGCGCTGCCAGCCCGTTAATGCCGACTACCACGCCGCCATGCTGGACCATGCCATTGGGCCAAAGCAGTTTGGCGCCCACCGCGCCGATGCCCGGGCGCAGCAGCTGGCCGAGCATTTCCTTCAGCCAGCCGGGTTCGAGCACTTCGATGTCGTTGTTGACCAGGCCGACGATGCTGCCCCGGGCCTGTTCGATCGCCCAGTTGTTGATGGTCGAGTAGTTGAACGGGTACGGATAGCGCAGTACGCGCACGCCTCGGCGGGCGATGTCGTCGAGATAGGCGAGGGTGGCCGGATCGCGGGAGTCGTTGTCGACGACGATGATTTCGAGCGCCGGGTAATCAGTGGCGGTGAGCAGCCCTTCGATGCACGGACGCAGCAGTGCGAGCTGGTCGCGGGTCGGCACGATCAGGCTGATGTCCGGCAACTGGGCGGGCAGGGGCCAGCGCACACGGTTGAGGGCGGGAAGGCCTTCGACGAGCTCCAGACTAGCGCCGGGCATGCGCTGTTGTGCCAGCCATTGCACGGCGGCCTGGCGGCGGGCATCCGGCAAGGCTTGGTACGGGCTGGTGGGCGCGGAGGCGCGGCGGTGATAGAGCACCTGGGGAATATGTGCAACCGCCCCGGCCCGGATGGCCACGACACTGGCGAGCAGTCGATGCCAGTCCGGCGACGTGGCGAGCCCCGCTTGCTGCAGGTAGGCGATCGCCTTCAGCAGGGTGTCGCTGGCGAAGGCGCTGCCGGGGCTGACGATGTCCATGCCGTAGAACAGGGTTTCGTCCCAGGCGGGCTTGAGCCAGGGATTGCGGTGCGCGCTGTCGGCGCTGTCCTGGTCGCAGTCGGCATAGGCCCAGGCGGCACCGGATTCGGCGAGGCCGGCGAGCAGGGTGTCGAGTGCCTGGGGCGCGAGCCGGTCGCCGCGCCAGAGCGGCACGACGAGACGGGCGCCAGGGGCGTGCCGCGCCACGGCGTCGAGCAGGTCCGCTTCGGTGGGCGCGATCGTCTGGATCTGCTCGGCGGGCAGGCGCTGTTCCTGCAGGCTGGCGCGGCTGGTCGCTTCGGCTTGCGTGTCCTCTTCGCCGAGCAGTACGACCAGCACCTTGCCGGGGGTGTCCTTGAACGGCTGCGGCTGCTGGAACAGGGCGTGCCACTGGGGGTAGTGAGCAAAGCCGACACTGGCGGGGAAAAGCTGCTCCTGGATTGTGCTCAGGCGGGTCAGGAGCGGCAGGGCATCGTCGGTCGGCCGGTCGCACTGGGGCCAGTGACGTTGCAGCAGGGCCGACAGTCCCTCGGGATGCAGGCAAAGGCGGATCGGACTGCCATCCAGGGGCACGCCCTTGTCGGTTTCGATGTGCAGCTCGTGCGGCTTGCCATCGGCCAACTCCCAGGGCAGGTCCAGGTCGAAGCCATGGTCGCTGGTCGGACGGTTGGCCAGGGCCGCATGAAGCCGGTCGGCCATGCCGGTGAGCAGGAGCCGCTCGCCTTCGCGTATCTGAAGCGCGACGTGGCGGGCCGGGTCCTCGGGATCCCAGGCCCAGCCCTTGAGCTTGAGTCCGCCCCGGTACTGGACCTGGGTGGCAATGGGGTCTGGCTGCCCGGGGCGGGCTGGCGCCGGCAGGCTGATGCTGCCCTCCAGCCAGGGCCCGTGGTTGGCGATGCGCGCGGCGATATGGCGGGCATTGGCCAGCCAGCTCGGGCGCAGTTGCACGGCGAAACCGTGGAAGCCGTCGCCGGGGGCATCCGCCGGTTGCTGCCGGTCGGCACGCACGAGCGCGACAAACGCGTGGTCGAGATAGATCTCCACCGCCAGACGCAGGTCCGGGTTGCCGGGGTCCATTGCCCAGCCCTGCAGGACATCGCCGTGCAGGCCGGTAATAGCACCAAGATATTGCTTCATGGATCAGGTCTGAATTTCTTCTGGCAGGTAGGGACGGAGTTCGTGCAAGCCGAAGGCGCCGAACCGGTCGAGTCCGGCGGTTTCGGGGGCGAACAGCGGCAGCCGATGGCGTTGCGCGATCTGCAGAGGATGGGGGAGTTGCGTTGCGCCCGGCGAGCTGGCATCCAGGCTCAGGGCGAGCGTGGTGCCGCACAGTTCCAGGGTCTGCCGGGCGTCCAGGCCTTCGACGTGGGGTAGGCGGCTGACGCAGTCGGTAGCCAGCAGTTGCACTTCCCAGGGCGTGTCGTCGGCCAGCAGCAGGGTGATCGCCGGTTGCTGACGGGCCAGGTGCCGCGCGAGCCGCAGCCAGCGTTCGCCGATTCCCGGCTGTTCGAGTCGATCGGCGATCAGCCAGCAGCGGCCGGGCAGGAGTGGGCGAGCGGTGGCCAATGGAGAGAGCGCAGGCGAAGGTGTTTCGGCCGGACGTTCCTGGGGGGCGAGCAGCTGTTGCAGGGCTTCCCGCGCCGGACGCAGCGGATCACGGGCGACGAAAGCGTCGAAGCGGCGCTCGGCGTCGGGGTAGCGGCGCCGCAGGATGCTGTTGTTCTGGTATACGCGCAGGGCCTTTTCCGGGCCGAAGGAGTGACCGCCCGCATGGGCGACGAACAGGTTGGTGGCTCCCAGGTGGCGCCAGCCCTGGCGGCGGGCGCGCAGGCACCAATCGGTTTCCTCGCCGTAGCCGCGCTGCAGGGCCTCTTCGTCCAGATAACCGACCGCATCGAGCGCTCGGCGCTTGATGTAGAAGCAGAAGCCGCAACCCACTTCCAGCTCGACAGGGGTGAGGCCGCTCTGGCGGGCCGCCCGGTCCAGACGGGCGTGGGCTTGCGGGCTCGGCATGGGGTTGGCGATGCGGCTTTTGGGAAAGCTCATCAACTCGCCGTTGTTGGTGAAGGGGGTGACCGAGGCGATGTCCCCGGCCTGGTAGGCGGCGGCTCGCAGGCGGTCCAGCCAGTCACCGTGCACGCGGGTGTCGGCATTGAGCCAGACCACGTCGCGCTCGGGATGCAGGGCCATGCCGCGGTTCATGTTGCGGATGAAGCCGAGGTTGACCGGACGGCGGACCAGTTGGATCCGTCCCTGGCGGGCCAGTTGCTCGATGGCCTGGACCAGTCGTGGCTCTGGGCTGGCGTCGTCGAGCACGATGATCTGGTGCGGCGTGCGATTGTCGCGCCTGTGGCGCAGCAGGCTGTCGAGGCACTCCAGGGTAGCTTCGGTACCCTTGAATACCGGGACGAGGACGTCCACCGGCTGCGTGGCCGGATCCTTCGGGCTCGGAGCGGGCGGGCTGAAGGGCGGCTCGATGGCAAGCGGGCTGCCGATGAGCTCGCTGCCGTCATGGAAGCTTGCCCGCAGCACCCTCGGCGCCTGAGGCAGGCGGACCAGGATGGCGCCGTGGGTATCGGGGAAACCGGCCTGGGCGAGCAGGGGGCTCGGATTGTCCGCCACGCATTCGAGGCGAAACTCATTGCTTGCCATCTGGAGGCGGGGTGGGCGTTCCGGGTTCTTCGGATCGATGGCCCAGCCGGTGACGATGCCGCGGGCGGCATCATGCTGGATCACGCCGACCGGTCGTGCAGTCTTCGGGTCTGCGGCGAGGATCTCCAGCACCTGCCGGAGCTCGGCCGGATCGCGGATGTCGGCCAGTTGCGCATGGATCTGCGCGGCGACCTCCGCATGCAGGTGGTTTGCTCGGCAAGTGCTCCAGTACAAGCGACGCAGGGTGGGATCGGCGGGAAAACGCTGCAGGGCTGTGCGGAGGAGCGCTTCGGTCGGTTCGGGGCGCTGGGAGCAGCGGACGAGCAGGGTCCTGAGGTCGGCCCGGCCAGGCAAGCGCTCGCACGCCCTGGCCAGGTGCAGGAAGGCATCGGCCGGTCGGCCTTCACGCAGGGCAACGACGCCCAGCCAGACCAGCGCCTCGCTGCGGTGGGCCGATGTCTGCATTGCCAGAGCCAATGCAGCCTGGGTTGCGTCCGCATCCCCCGTCTTGAAATGGCTGTGAATGTGCGAAGACAGTGAAGGCGGCATGGCTTGGAATGTCATCGTACTGTGAAGAGGGCCGGTATTTCTCGAAGGATCACGCGATGGGCGAAATCCTTCGAGAAATACCCCGGCCTTGCGGCCGGAGTATTTGCTGGCTAGTGAATGAAAACCGACTTAGATCTGATCACCCGAGATGATCAGGACGTTGTCGATGGTTTCAGCCGCTTCCGGAGAGCCAACGATGCTGATGGCCACATCTGCACGGCTTGCACCGCCTTCAAGCTGCTCGACCCAGAAGTCCTTGCCTGCCTCATCGGCTTCACGGTTCAGGGCATTTTCATAGAGCAGTTCGACGAAGGCCGAGTCGTCCAGCTCGCCATTGGCCTGGAGCTCTTCCGAGTTCAGGAAGCTGTTGGCGATGTCGGTCAGCGATACGGCACCCGATTCGAGCTGGTCGAGCCAGTATTCGGCGCCGCCGATGTCAGCGTCGCGATCGAAGAAGCCTTCGTACAGACGCATTGCAACAGCATCTGTCTCGTTGTCGACGAGGACGATGTTGTCGGTGCCGGCCGGGGTCTCGAAGCTGAGGATCTCGGTGTTGCTGATGGTGGCCGAGTTGGTGGGGCTCAGCTTGTTGTGTACCAGCAGTTGGCCGTTGTCGAGGTCGAAGAGGTTGAAGTTGTCGACGCTGCCATTGAACTTCACGACGTCGAAGCCATTGCCGGCGTTGATAGTGTCGTGGCCGAGGCCGGACACGATGGTGTCGTTGCCAGCACCGGTCGAGACGGAGTCGTTGCCGAGACCGCCGACGACCGAGTCGTTACCGCCCGAGGTGATGATGGTGTCGTTGCCGGCACCGCCGACCACCGTGGTGTTCTTGTCGCCGGAGACGGTAATGAGGTCATTGCCAGCGCCGGAAATGATGGTCCGCTCAACGGTGTTGAAGGCCAGCGCCAGATCCGCCACGCTGTTGAAGGCGTAGAGGCTGGCGGTCTGCAGGATCCCGGTCGGGATAACGACCCCCTGCTGTTGGCCCTGTACGCCGGCGATGTTGGCGAATACCACGTTGGGAGCGTTGGCGCCCTCGCCCTCGACTTCGAGGGTGTTGCCGTTCAGAACACCCTGGGCCACGTTGAAGGTATTAATCCCGTCCGGCAGGGACGGGATGATGTCCCCGATGATTTCGATAAGGTCGCTGGGAAGGATGTTTTCCAGCAGATCCTGAAGCCCTTCGGGCGGAAGGGGGAACGGCTGCTCGTAGTTAAAAGACATTGAACTGCTCTCCTTTTAAACCGTTATTTACGGTTTCGGAAAAATCGATTGAACCGTTACTTAGCTGTTACGGAAAATTTGCGTAGTTGCGGTATCGCTCCAAGGGGAAGCAGGAGGAGAGACCTGGGCAGCCTTGGGAGTGATGACAAGTCGCAGTGCGACCAGTTGTTCCGTTCCATTCGGACCGGACAATTCTTTGTCGAGGATGATGTCGAGCGGAGGCTGCCCTCCGAAGACCACCTGTCCTGATAATTCGTAATGCGCCGCGTGTTGTCCGGTAAGCGCAAAGGCCACGGACGTGATGGGCTTCGCCTGGCGCCGGGTGCCGACGAACTGGCCGGCAAGGGCGACCTGGGGCTCGCTGTCCTTGGCGGAGCGGCAGAGGTAGGCGAGGTTCACGTCCTGGGGCTGGTCCTGCCAGTCGATGGTGAAGCCTTCGAGTCGCAGTGGAGTGCCCGGTGTGCCGAGCCAACCGTCCTCGACGACGACATCGCCACGGGTTTCGATATGCCCGTGCAATTTGAGCCTGGCCGCTTGGGTTGGGGGGGCTGACGACGGTTCGATGGCTTTCGGTCCGGAGGGCGCTGTGCTGATTTGATCGATCCGAAGCTGGATGGCGGCGCTTTCGCCTTTAGGGTGGTACTCGGTGACGAGTACGCTGGCTTGTGCTCCCTTGATGCGCACGACCACGCAGTCGCCCGGTGTCGTAAGCGTGTTGCGGACGACTCCGCTGGCAGGGAAGAAGTCGACCACGCCCTTGCCGATGGGGGCCTGATGCAAGCTGAGGCTACTGTTTCTGGGGGCGGCGAGTGTGTCGGAGACGTAGCGAAAGATGTACATGCCGACGTCTAATACAACGATGCGAGACGATACTTTCAAGGAGAGGTTATTCATGCTGGTCGCTGGCGTTCTTCAATTCCGTTAAGAAGCTGACGGCCACGGATTGCAGTGCTGGAGAAGCAGCGCTTCCGTGCTGAAAGCCATTCCCTTCCATGGAGCTTAGCCAATGCTATCTTGGTGGCGTTGTAAACGTCTAGTACTATTTATCTTTTAATTATTGCATAGAAATGATGGCCTTTTGAAGGCGTTGGTCGCATTTGCACGTTCGTGCCGCAAATGCTGCCTTTCTTGTGGGATACCCCGGTGTTCGCTGCACGAGCGCAGCATGATTCGATCCGGCTCGTTTTGCATATACTCGAAGTGGTCGCCAGGCGATGAGCGGGGCGTCGGCGAGTGATGATGCTCTGAAAACAATTGAAATATTTATCTTTGCGCAGGCCCATTATTAACCCGGCAATCAAATACCCAATCTAAGTGGCATAACGCACCGACGCATGCTGGAAATAGGCAACTACCCGCTCCGGGGTTTTGGCCAACCAGCTCATGAATGCCTCGGCCTTCTCCAGCAATTCCGACTTGTTTCGCGCCCGGTCACTGGTGCGCAAGCGTGTCTTGAGGTCGCGGTTCAAATACTCGTCCGGATTACACTCAGGCGAATAGGGTGGCAGGTAGAACGCTTCGATTTCTTCCTGGTGCCCTTCGAGCCATTCCCTGACCAGACGCGCATGATGGACACGCAGGTTGTCCAGGATCAGAAAGATCTTCCTGTCACTGTCCGCCACCAGCCTCGACATGAAACCGATCATCCGCTCAGTATTCATGGCCCCCTCCAGGAACTCGAACCGTACCAGTCCCTGGTTGCTGATCGCTGAGACCATGCTCAGGCCATGACGCCGAGTCGGCGCCACCAGCACCGGCGTGACGCCTGCCGGCGCATAGCCTCGAATCCAATGCCCATCTTCAGCTACGGCCGTTTCATCGCCCCAGTAGATCGTCGCGTTTTCGGCCTTGGCGCGTGCCACGATGGCCGGATAGGTCTCTTCAAGCCAGTGCTCGACCGCCTCCGGGTTCTGTTCCAGCGCCTGCCGGGTCGGCCGCTGTGGGGTATATCCCCAGCGCTGAAGGTACTGACCCACCGTCCGGATCGGCATCTCGATGCCATACAAGTGCTTGATCAACTGCATGACGGCCCGGCGGTTCCACAGGGCAAAGTCGAGTTGCAACTGGTTCGGGGTCTGGCCCACCAGAATCGAGCGCAACTGCCACTCCTGTGCGAGCGTCAAGGTCCGTCCGCTTGCCTGGCGCCGACCTCGTGTCCTGGATTTCAGACCTTCGCTGCCTTGCTCGCTGTAGCGTTTGGACCAGGCTAGTACGGTACTCAGATGTACGCCCAATGCGTCGGCAACCTCTTGCCAAGTCAGTTCGCGCTGCTCACGCAGATTCATGGCCAGGCGCCGCATCTGGTCCTGAGTTTCTCGAGAGAGCTTTCGGGCATCGATCTTTTTCATGCCTCTTTATATCGTGAATTTGATTGCCGCGTTAATAAGGGCGCGAACAATGATTCGGATCAATCTTCCTTGAGGTGCCGTGACTCTTTGGTGAGGTGATGCCAGTGCGCAGATGCTCCAGCGAATAACGCCTGAAATCTGCCTTTGTGCGACAACCTGGTCGAGCGATATGTCATGGTGCTCGCTGAGTGAGATGGCTTGTCATGAGCGAAGTATGCGTGTGGCGCTCCGGAAGCAGCGGGGGCTTGTATCGGAGTGTCTGTGCGGTATGACTTCAGGGGGCATGAATGCATCCCTGATCATGCGGCGATTTGCACTCTTGACGTGTTCATCGTGTTGCGCTGTCTGTCGGGCCGAAAGGTTCCGGAAAATGGCCGTTCATGCCTGCCAGACTATCTGGGCCTCATTGAAGGCCGATGGCTGCGGATGACAATGTTCGAGTGGGGCAATGTTCTTGAGAGAACATCTCTCGCATGTCGATCCGGCAGGCTGACTTCGTGTGGTTATTGGCTCCTTGGCTATTGGAATATATCGGCGATGATCGAGCGTCGCATTGTCGCTTTATGCCGTACTGCTGGGTGGCTGGTCGTGCCAGTTCCACTGGTATTGCGTCAATTGCCATGACAGGGCTTCGACAAGTTAGCCTTCTGCAAGAGGTGCGACTGTCTCAGTGTTTCGTCGCATGGGACTGTGCATTCTCGAAATATTGTGACGCCACGAGCGCGTGACAGGGAGGTATCGTTGCAGCATGATATGCTCTTTCAATTTTCATAATAGTGTTGCATCCAGCGCTCACGACTCCCAAGTTTATTTGCCGGTTTTGAATTCGAATGAAACTTCTTTTTGTGCACCAGAATTTCCCGGGACAGTTCAAGCATTTTGTGCGCTTTTGCCAGGCAGGCGGACACGAAGTGGTCGGCCTGGGGGCGGGGCAGGTCGCGGGAATCGAGGGTATGCGTGTGCTCGGTTATGCGCTGGGCCGGGGGAATGCACCGGGCGTTCATTCCTGGGCACAGGAGTTCGAGTCGAAGGTCATTCGCGGCGAGGCCTGTGCTCTGGCCTTGCAGCGTTTGAAGGCTGCAGGCTTCGAGCCCGACGTGATCTTCGCGCATCCGGGCTGGGGAGAGGCACTGTTCGTCAAGGCGGTATTTCCGCAGGCGAAGCTGGTCTGCCTGATGGAGTATTACTACCGTCTCGAAGGGCAGGACCTGGGGTTCGATCCGGAGTTTCCCGTTGTGGGCCTTGAGGATCAGGCGCGCCTGGCGAGCAAGAATGCCAATCTGCTGCTGGCAATGGAGGCCATGGACTACGGCGTGTCGCCCACTCCCTGGCAGGCCTCGACGTTGCCTTCCTGGGTGGGCGACAAGTTGCGGGTGATTCACGAGGGCATCGACACCGGGCTGTGCCGGCCGAATGCTTCGGCCAGGATCGCCTTGCCAGACCGGGGGGTGGAAATTCGTCCGGGGGATGAGGTGCTGACCTTCGTGGCACGGAATCTGGAGCCTGTACGGGGATACCACATGTTCATGCGGGCGCTACCGGAGATCATGGCGCGCAGGCCGAACGCCAAGGTGTTTATCGTCGGCGGCGACGGCGTAAGCTATGGGGCCGCTCCCGAGAGTGGCTCCTACCGTCAGCGCTACCTGATGGAGGTAGCCAGGCGGCTTGATCCGCAGCGCGTGTTTTTCCTCGGCAATATCCAGTACGAGGTCTTCCTGCAGTTGATGCAGATCACCCGTTGTCATGTGTATCTGACATACCCCTTCGTACTGTCCTGGTCGATGCTGGAGGCCATGAGTGCCGGTGCGCTGGTGGTGGGCTCCCGTACCGCACCTGTGCTGGATGCGATCGAGGACGGGAGGAACGGGCTGCTGGTGGACTTCTTCGATGTGGCGGGCCTGGCTGAGCGGGTGTGCGACGTACTGGCCCATCCCGGGCGCTACGATGACATGCGTGCCGCGGCCCGGCAGACGGTCCTGGATCGCTTCGACCTGGAGTCGGTGTGCCTGCCCGCCTATGCCAGGCTGCTGGAGGAGTGTGTCGGCTAGCGTACTTCCAGCATACTCGAGTCCATCCTTCGAACCAGCAGGGCTGCCGACGCTAAGGACATACCCTTGACTCCTGCTTATCAACCCACCTTTGCCGAGCGTTATCCGGTGCCGCTGTTCGTGGCGCTACTGGATCTGTTGCTTGTCGTCATCGCGGGATTTGCGGCGTATTACCTGCGTTTTGGCGATTTCGACATGCCGGGGCGCTACAACACGGCGACTTCCCTGACGGGCATCGTCGTGGTGTTCTGTCTGGCGCTGGGCGGCGTCTATGGCTCCCAGCGGGGTCGACCCTTTCTGCGCCAGTCGAGTGTGTTGAGCATCGCCTGGCTCGCGGCGGCAGGCACTTTGCTTTCGCTTTCCTTCCTGCTCAAGGTGTCGGAAACCTATTCGCGACTCTGGTTCGTCAGCCTGCTGCTGATCGGCTGGAGTACATGCCTGCTGCTGCGTTTCTGTGTCTTTCTGGTCCTGCGCCGCCTGCGTGCCTCCGGCAGGAACCTGAAAACGGTACTGCTGGTGGAGTCGGGAGGAGAGGGCGCCGAGCGCCTGAGCAGCGGTCGGGCACTGGAGGAGTACGGCTTCAAGGTGGTCCACAGTCTGCCGTTCCGCCATGACGAGAGCTGGCTGGAAAGCCTGGCTGCCGAAGTGAGTGCGCATGCGGTACACGAGGTCTGGCTTTGCCTTCCCATGAGTGAGGGGGGCGCCATCCGTTCGATCCTCTATGCGCTGCGCCACCACACGGCGGCGGTGCGCTTCATTCCCGAATGGGGCGATATCCGCCTGCTCAATCACAGGGTCAGCCATATCGCCGGTCTCTACACCCTGGACCTGAGCTGCAGCCCCATGGATGGTCCGGCACGGCTGTTCAAGCGGCTGGAGGATCTACTGCTCGGCATTCCGATCGTGTTGCTGGTTCTGCCTCTCGCCGTGGCGATCGGTCTGGCCGTCAAGCTCACTTCCCGCGGGCCGATGCTGTTCAAGCAGTACCGTACCGGTATCAACGGCAAGCGCTTCAAGGTCTACAAGTTCCGGACGATGGTGGTGCACAGGGAGGCGGAGGGCGAAGTGACCCAGGCCACGCGCGACGATGCCCGGGTCACGCCGCTGGGCGCCTTCCTGCGGCGGACCAGCCTGGACGAACTGCCGCAGTTCTTCAATGTGCTTCAGGGGCGCATGTCCATCGTCGGGCCGCGCCCCCATGCGCTGGCGCACAACGAGTACTACAAGGACCTGGTCGAGTCCTACATGCAGCGGCACAAGGTCAAGCCGGGCATTACCGGCTGGGCGCAGGTCAGCGGCTATCGTGGCGAGACCGACGTTCTGGAAAAGATGCAGAAACGCGTCGAGTGCGACCTCTGGTACATCGACAACTGGTCGCTGTGGCTGGATCTGAAGATCATCGGGCTTACGCTGTACAAGGGATTCGTGGACAAGAACGCCTATTGAGTCCGGCTGCGATATAGCGAGTCTTGCCGGCCCTGGCGGCTCCAGGGGCGGTGCGGAAGCGCACGTGCTTGCGGCTCCTTTCGCCGAAATCTGCGACAATCGTGCCCTTTCCCCGCAATCGCCCACGGCTGTCCATGACCGACGCAACACCTGCCTTCGACCAGCTGCTGCACAACCTCGACCACGCCCTGATCGCCGACCGTCACCGCCTGCGCCGCCAAGTCCACGAGCTGCGCAAGAAGCCGGATGAAGCCAGGCAGGCGCAGTGGCTGGAGCGTTTCCAGGCCTCCTGCGCCAAGGTCGAGGCGCGGCGGGCCAGCGTGCCGGCGCTGCGCTACGACGATCAACTGCCCATCGCCGCCAAGCGCGAGGAGATCAAGGCGGCGCTGGAGAAGCACCAGGTGCTGGTGATCGCCGGCGAGACCGGCTCTGGCAAGACCACCCAGTTGCCGAAGATCTGCCTGGAGATCGGTTGCGGCGTGCACGGGCTGATCGGCCACACCCAGCCGCGGCGCCTGGCCGCGCGCAGCGTGGCCACCCGGGTGGCGGAGGAGATCGGTTCGCCCTTGGGCGAGCTGGTCGGCTACCAGGTGCGCTTCGAGGACCAGTCCAACGAGCGCAGCCTGATCAAGCTGATGACCGACGGCATCCTGCTCGCCGAGACCCAGCACGACCGCTACCTGGAGCGCTACGACACCATCATCGTCGACGAGGCCCATGAGCGCAGCCTGAACATCGACTTCCTGCTCGGCTACCTGAAGACCCTGCTGCCGCGCCGGCCCGATCTCAAGGTCATCATTACCTCGGCGACCATCGACCTGGAGCGTTTCTCCAGGCACTTCGGCGATGCGCCCATCGTCGAGGTGTCCGGCCGCACCTACCCGGTGGAAACCTGGTACCGCCCGCTGGCTGCCGAAGTGGACGAGGAGGGCAACCGGGTCGAGGACGACCTGACCGTCGATCAGGGCATCCTCGCCGCCCTTGACGAGATCGCCGCCCACGAGCGCTCGGTCGGCAAGCGTCCCGGCGACGTGCTGGTGTTCCTCCCCGGCGAGCGCGAGATCCGCGACTGCGCCGAGGTGCTGCGCAAGGCCAACCTGAAACACACCGAGGTCCTGCCGCTCTACGCCCGCCTGACCCCGGCCGAGCAGCAGAAGATCTTCCGCCCGGCGGCCGGACGCAAGATCGTCCTGGCGACCAACGTCGCGGAAACCTCGCTCACCGTGCCGGGCATCCGCTACGTGATCGACAGCGGCACCGCACGGATCAGCCGCTACAGCTACCGCGCCAAGGTCCAGCGCCTGCCCATCGAGGCCATCTCCCAGGCCAGCGCCAACCAGCGCAAGGGCCGCTGTGGGCGGGTCGAGCCGGGCATCTGTGTGCGCCTCTACAGCGAGGAGGATTTTCTCGCCCGTCCGGAGTTCACCGATCCGGAGATCCTGCGCACCAACCTCGCCGCGGTGATCCTGCAGATGCTCCACCTGCGCCTGGGCAGCATCGAGGATTTCCCCTTCATCGAGCCGCCGGACGGCAAGGCGATCAGCGACGGCTTCAACCTGCTGCAGGAGCTCTCCGCGGTCACCCGCGAGGGCCAGCTCACCCTGCTCGGCCGCCAGCTGGCACGCCTGCCGGTGGACCCGCGCCTCGGCCGCATGCTGCTGGAGGCCGCCCGCCAGGGCAGCCTGGAGGAAGTGCTGATCGTCGCCAGCGCGCTGTCCGTGCAGGACGTGCGCGAGCGTCCGGCGGACCGCCAGCAGGCCGCCGACCAGGCCCATGCCCAGTGGAAGGACCCGGACTCCGACTTCGCCGCGCTGATCAACCTCTGGCGCGGCTTCGAGGAGCAGCGCCAGGCGCTGGGTGCCAATGCCCTGCGTTCTTGGTGCCGGAAGAACTTCCTCAACTACCTGCGCCTGCGCGAGTGGCGCGACGCCCACCGCCAGCTCACCCTGATCTGCCGCGAGCTGAAGCTCGGCACCGGAAAGTCGGTGGATGGCTCCGGCCATCCACCCTACGCAAAATCCGACTCCCGTAGGGTGGAAAACGCCGAAGGCTTTTCCACCGGACAGATCGCCCCGACCAAGGACAACAAGGTCAACGCCATCGCCCGCCAGCAGGTCGAGGCCAGCGAAGCCGCGCAGAAGGCCAGGAACTACGCCGCCATCCACAAGGCGATCCTCTCCGGCCTGCTCAGCCAGGTCGGCCAGAAGACCGAGGAGGGCGACTACCTCGGCGCCCGCCAGCGGCGGTTCTGGATCCATCCTTCCAGCGTGATCGGCCGCAAGAAGCCGGCCTGGGTGATGGCCGCCGAGCTGGTCGAGACCACCAAGCTGTTCGCCCGCATGGTGGCGAAGATCGACCCGGAGTGGATCGAGCCGCTGGCCGGCCATCTGGTCAAGAAGAACCACTTCGAGCCGCACTGGGAGAAGAAGCGCGGTCAGGTCGTCGCCTTCGAGCAGATCACCCTTTACGGGCTGATCGTGGTCGGCCGCCGCCCGGTGCACTACGGGCCGGTCGATCCGCTCATCGCCCGCGAGCTGTTCATCCGCGAGGCTCTGGTGCGTGGCGAGATCGCCAGCCGCGCCAAATGCCTGACCGCCAACCGCGAGCTGCTGGAGCTGCTCGACGAGCTGGAGGCCAAGGCGCGCCGGCGCGACATTCTCGCCGACGAGGAAACCCTGTTCGCCTACTACGAGGCGCGTCTGCCGGCGGACATCTACCAGACTTCCAGCTTCGACAGCTGGTACAAGCGCGAGAGCGCGAAGGATCCGCAGCTGTTGATGATGCGCGAGGAGGACGTGCTGGCCCGCGATGCCAGCGAGGTCACCGCCGCGCAGTATCCGGACAGCCTGCGCCTCGGCGAGCTGCAGCTGCCGCTGACCTACCACTTCGAGCCGGGCCATCCGCGCGACGGGGTGACCGTCCGCGTGCCGGCGCCGCTGTTGCCGCAACTGCCGGCCGAGCGCCTCGACTGGCTGGTGCCGGGCCTCTTGGAGGCCAAATGCGTGGCTCTGGTGCGCAACCTGCCCAAAGCGATCCGCAAGAACTTCGTGCCGGTGCCGGACTTCGTCAAGGCGGCGCTGGCCAAGCTGGTCTTCGCCGAAGGCGCCTTGCCCGAGGCGCTGGGCCGCGAGCTGACGCGCATGACCGGCGCCCGCGTGCCCGAAGAGGCCTGGATGGAGGCCGCCGCTCAGCTCGAAAGCCACCTGAAGATGAACATCGAAGTGGTCGATG
The DNA here is from genome assembly GCF_009363155.1 of Azotobacter salinestris. Lineage (NCBI taxonomy): Bacteria > Pseudomonadati > Pseudomonadota > Gammaproteobacteria > Pseudomonadales > Pseudomonadaceae > Azotobacter > Azotobacter salinestris. The sequence goes on along the minus strand of NZ_CP045302.1, from coordinate 1,159,209 downwards.
CCCGCGGCAAGTTCCTCGGCGAGGGCCGTGACCTGGCCGAGCTGACTGCCCGCTTCGCCGAAGCCAGCCAGGCGGCCCTGGCTATCCCGCAGCAGAAGGCCGCGGCTGCTCCGGTCGAGGCCAGGGCCTTCGCCCCGGTGGCGGAAAAGACCCAGCAGAAGATCGCCGGCCTGTCCATGACCGTGTTCCCGGCGCTGGTGGAAGAGGGCTGCACGGTGAAGGAGAACCGCTTCCCCACCCAGGCTGAGGCCGACTTCCAGCACCGCCGTGCCCTGCAGCGCCTGCTCCTGCAGCAACTGGCCGAATCGGCCAAGCAGCTGCGCGGCAAGCTGCCGGGTCTCACCGAGCTCAGCTTGCTGTATCGCGACATGGGCAAGCCGGATGCCCTGATCGAGGACATCCTGCTGGCCAGTCTCGACGCCTGCATCCTCGATGGCGAGCCGCAGCTGCCCCGCGACGGTGTCGCGCTGGCCGCGCTGGCCGAGCGCAAGCGTGGCGCCTGGGCCGAGCATGCCGGCCGCCTGGCGAAGCTGGTGCTGGAAATCCTCAAGCTCCGCCACGACCTGCAGAAGCGCTTCAAGGGCCGCATCGACCTGGCCCAGGCCGTCGCCCTCAACGACATCAAGGCCCAGCTCGCCCGGCTCGTCTACCCCGGCTTCGTCCGCGACACGCCGGCCGAATGGCTGCGCGAGTATCCCCGCTATCTGAAAGCCATCGAGCAGCGCCTCGACAAGGTCGGCGGCCAGCTCCAGCGCGACCGCGTCTGGACCGGCGAACTCGCCGGCCTCTGGGAACAGTACCAGGCCCGCGCCGCCAAGCACGCCCAGGAAGGCAAGCGCGACCCCAACCTGACCCTGTACCGCTGGATGCTGGAGGAATACCGGGTGTCGCTGTTCGCCCAGCAGCTGGGGACCAAGGTGCCGGTGTCGGACAAGCGGTTGAGCAAGCAGTGGAGTCTGGTGGAAACCTGATGCCATCCAGGGTGGGCAAGCGGAGCGTTGCCCACCCGGTATGGGCTGCAAGCTCGGGTAGGACGACTCTGGGATCACAGTGTCAAAGACGGCCGAAGCTATTTGAGCCAGTCCGATCCATGCCATTCATGCGCTACCTACCTTGGTATTACAGGAGCGCGCCGTCGCTATGGCTGCGCGAAGTACAGGAAGCTGTCATTGGAGATCCTCCTATGTCCAGAAAGTCAGAATCTCTCCCTGAGTCCCACCAACTGAGCCGGCGCACTGTGCTTCGCTGGTCTGGTGCCGGCCTGTTCACCGCATTAACCAATGGATTCTTCGCAAGTCTGTCCCTTGGCGCGCCAAGCACTAAGGGAAGCGCACAGAGTGGTAGCTGGAGCTTCGATTCGAAGCTCGGTCTTTTCGCACAACCGCTTGTGTCGACCGGTGTCGCCATAGCTTGGGAGTTCAACACCAACAGAGATGCAAAGGGAAGACAGGCCATTAACGGCATGTCGCCTTTCATCGTGTCAGGTGGGATGCTCCGCACAACGGTAATCGGATTCGATCCATTCATCTCCGTGCCACCAGTACGACTTATCGGTCGGCGCGACCGACAGCTGCGGATGCGTGCCAAGGGGAGTGGTGGTGGCGGCCGTCGGTTTGCCCTCTACTTTATGACTGAGGAGTCGCCGAAGCTTTCCGGGGACAAGATGATCGTGGTGGATCTGCCGTTGGATGGTGAGTTCCACGAGTTGATGCTTGACCTGGGTGCAGCTCACCAACAATGGATGACGGGTACCGTTACGATGATCCGGCTTGACATCGAACCGGGCGGCTCAAGTGAGGGGACGGAGTTGGAGATCGATTACATACGCATTGAGCGGCTCGCTGCCCGCCTCTCGGCAACCACTCCGACGCTCTCGTTGGGAAGCATACGCCCGGGCGAGGAGTTCGAGTTGGCGACGACAGTCAGAAACCTCGGCGGCGAGGCCTCAGCAGCATTTCCGGTGCAACTCACGTTACCTGAAGGAGTTATGTTGACCGCTGGTGACACTGTGGCTAACGTACCCGCGCTCGCCCCTAATGCGGAAGTGACGCTCAGTTGGATTGCGCGGGTGTCAGAATCGGTCCCAGGCGCTGTGACTATCGACCTTGCTGCACCAGGAGGGGCTTTTCGATTCGGCGCGGTCGTGCCCGCTGTGCCTGATGCGAAGCTCTTGCAAGACTGGTCCCCCAGTGGGGTAAAGGTGTTCCGCGACAGTAGTGGCCACATCTACCTGCAGAATGCAGATGTGCGGATAGTCTTCCTCAGCGGTCGTCGCGGATTCACGCAAGCCCTGCTTGGCGTGCGCGCTAGTGAGAGGTGGCGTTTGTTGGCCAGCAGTCAGCCGTTGACCTGGATTTGCGTTCAGACAGCGAGTGGGCCGGAGCTATTGCCAGTGGTTCCCGATAAAGTACGCTTGGTTGCAGGTAACCGCAGCCAAGTCATCCTGAACGGTGAGGTCAAGGACGCAGCTGGAACCCGTTGGAGCGTGGAGCTGTCCTATTCGCTCGGTGCCGATGATGTGTTCGTGCGTGCATCGTACACTGCGACACCAGACCACGACAGTGACCTTCTGGCATTCCGTGGGCCGTCCCTCACAGCCGGTGAGCGTAGCTTCGGCAGTGTACAGGATATGGCTCTTTTCCCCGGGCTGGAGTGGCTTGTGGCCGGAGAGCGATCTTCAGGGACGCTCGACGTGCTTCCGCCGCACCACCTGCGCTCAACCCCGAGTCCTTTCAAGGTGACAGTCCCCTTGATGGCAGTGCTGCAAGACGGGGGGCTCGTCTCGCTGCAGTGGGACACCAACCAAGCATGGGACGGTAATCGGCGGCATCCGACACCACGGTTCGCGTCTCCCAACTGGATTGAAGGGCAAGCCAACCATGCCTTGACGCTGTTCGTGCCAGACATACCTGAACTCGTTGACGAAAATGCGCCGTGGGCGACTGCAGCGCCGTATTCTGCGGTGGCCGGCCGTCCGCTGCAGGTGCGGGCCGAACTGGTGGCCGAGGTGACCGGTGATGTGCTCCGGGCGATCGACCATTGGTACGCAGTACACGGCCTGCCAGAGCCGGCTGATAAGCCGTTCTCCTGGGAGCAAGAGCTGGCGCTGATCCGGCATGCGTATGTCACATCATACTGGGTGCCGGACATAAAAGGATGGCCACACGTTTATGGCGGGAAGCCTCAGCCGTTCGTGCCGTACGCTGCCGTACTTCAGATCGCCGGCTTGCTCGCCACGAACCCGGCTGAGCAGCAGGCAGCATTCGACCGGGTGCGGGAGTTCGTCGACAACGTCCTTGTCCTCAACGGTCCTGGTGCTCTTGGCGATCTTTCGGGCGGGAGCATCAGGATGTTCCATGCGCCGTTCTATCTCGGACATCTCGAGGGTGCGCTGCCGCATTGGCAGAAACAGATAGCAGTTCTGCTGGCCGGTCAGAAGAGTGACGGGAGCTGGCGGTTCGACCCGGGTAACAGTTCTGTGCGACGTCAGCTTGGAGAGCTAGGTGCCGAAGGGCTAGGGCTGACTGCAGTGCCGGCCCAGCTGCTGCTGCGGTATGCCCGGCTCACTGGCGATGCTAGGGCGCTGGACGCTGGGTTGCGAGCCCTTACGTATATGGGAAAGTTCAACGTGCCGCGCGCAGCCCAGACTTGGGAGGTACCGGTACACAGTCCGGATGTCCTCGCCTCGGCTTACGGCGTGGGCTCCTTTGTTGAGGGCTACCGGCTCACAGGCAACCCTGAGTATTTGCGCCGGGCAGAGTATTGGGCACGCACCGGTCTTCCCTTCCTGTCCGCTTGGACCGATCCGGAGCGTCCGATGCTGCCGTATGCGTCGGTCCCGGTATTCGGTGCGACGTCGTTCCTGATGCCGTGGTTCGGCCGAGCCGTGCAGTGGAACGGTTTGGTCTTTGCGTACTTCCTTCTCGATCTGCTTGAGGCCGCTGGGCCATCGCTGAATTTCCCGTGGCAGAAACTGGCGGAAGGGCTCGTGGTCAGCGCGATGTACCAGCAGCGTACGGAAGAGCCTGCGAAGGGTGGGTATCCGGATGTGTGGGATCTACGAGAGAACTTCCCAGGCAAGAACATGGACATCAACCCGGAGCTCGTGGCTAAGCCAGCGATCATGCTCATGGGCTACCCGACCGACGTCCAGACCGTCTTGCTGCAAAGGGCGGGGAAGGTCGTCCAATTCAGCACTGCCGCTGCCGTGTCGAACGCGGCATGGGGGGCCGAGGATCTGTCGGCGACTCTCCGTTTCTATGATGGTGCCACGTCGCAGCTCATGGTAGTGGGCCTTCCCACGTCCCGCGGAGTGGTAGTGGACGGCCGGGCGCTTGTGGAGGTGGCCCACCTCGATAGTGACGACGTCGTCGAAGGCTGGAAGCGACTCGGCGACAAAACGTTACTCATAAAGTTGCGGCATGCGGCTGAGTCAAAGTTGACAGTCATTTTTTAAAAGCCCCCTTCAGGGGCTTAAATAAATAAGGTAATCCCCCGGCTAAGCCGGGGGACTCCTTGAGGTTTGACCGTGTGATACGGTCATCGGGAGCCTTCTGTCTCGACCAAGAGATAGGAGGTACCCGATGAGAGACTATCAGAGTCTCGCGCACACGAAGTGGGACTGTAAGTACCACGTTGTTTTCATCCCGAAGAGGCGCAAAAAGGCGATCTTCGGGGCAATTCGCAAGCACCTTGGCGAACTGTTGCATGAGTTGGCGAGGCAGAGGGAGTGCCGGATAGTGGAGAGCCATTTGATGCCTGACCATGTCCACATGTGCATCAGCATCCCGCCCAAGCACTCGGTGTCGTATGTGGTGGGCTACATCAAGGGCAAGAGTGCGATTTCGATAGCTCGGCGTTTTATGGGAAAGACGAAGAACTTCACGGGTGAGAATTTCTGGGCTCGGGGATATTTCGTTTCAACCGTGGGGCTGGACGAGGAGGTGGTACGTGCATACATCCGGAGCCAGGAAAAGGAAGACGAGCAGTACGACCAGCTCAAATTTGGCCTGTAGCGATAGCCGCCTTCAGGCGGCCCAACTACTTGCCCCTTTGAGGGGCTAACAGAATAAAGCCCCCGGCTTTGCCGGGGGATACTTACTGTCGCAGGGCTGTATGCAGCCTTAAGGATGGTCTGAAGTAGTCATGTATTTCTGGCTGACTTCAGCCCCCCGCCGACTTTGAAAGCGGAGAATCGATCAAAAACGATCAGATCACCCGCTCGTTTCTGCGTTTTTTAGCTGCCGCGAGCACGTCGCAGCAACCGTTTCCCGCATTACAGGCGCACCTCTCCTGCATTCGCCAGTAAATATCGGCGCGCCATCCACAGATTCGACAAGGCGAACAGCGTCACCAACTGTGACGTGTTTTTGGCCAATCCCCGGAAGCGCACCTTGGTGTAGCCAAACTGGCGCTTGATCACGCGGAACGGATGTTCGACCTTGGCTCGTACCTGGGCCTTGGCCTTCTCGATCTTGCGGATCGCTTTGTATAAGGCGCTACGCTTGCCATGCTTCTTGTAGGTACTGCGCCGGGCCGCGACCTGCCAGATGACCTGCCGACCTTCATGCTCGGGGCGCTTCTCTACGCCGGTATAGCCCGCATCGGCACTCACTACGTTTTCCTCGCCATGCAGCAGTTGGTCGACTTGGGTGACATCTGCCACGTTGGCTGCCGTGACCACCACGCTGTGCACCAGACCCGACTCAGCGTCGGCACCAATGTGAGCTTTTGCGCCGAAGTAGTACTGGTTGCCCTTCTTCGTCGAGTGCATTTCCGGGTCGCGCTTGCCGTCCTTGTTCTTCGTCGAGCTCGGCGCATGGATCAGGGTGGCGTCGACAATGGTGCCCTGGCGCAGCGACAGTCCGCGCTCGCCCAGATAGCCGTTGATCACCTCCAGTATTCCCCCGGCCAGTTCGTGCTTCTCCAGCAGGCGACGGAAGTTGAGGAGGGTCGTTTCGTCCGGGATGCGCTCCAGGCTCAGGCCGGCGAACTGGCGCAGGAGAGTGGTTTCGTACAGCGCTTCCTCCATCGCCGGATCGCTGTAGCCGAACCAGTTCTGCATCAGGTGCACGCGCAGCATGGCTGCCAGCGGGTAGGCGGGCCGACCGCCTTCGCCCTTGGGATAGTAGGGCTCGATCAGGGCGATCAGCCCCTGCCACGGCACCACCTGGTCCATCTCGAGCAGGAAGCGCTCGCGGCGGGTCTGCTTGCGCTTGCCGGCATACTCGGCATCGGCGAAGGACAGTTGCTTCATCGGGAAACTCGGACAAGGGAGCGGGTGTATTTCACCAGAATCGGGAAGTCTTTTTCAGGATTTCCTTAAAGCTAGAGGAAGCTTATAGTTGACTGCCGAGCAATCCCGAGTATATGCCCACCCCTCATGCTTCCCACCCCCTGCCTCTGCACCAAGCTCCGCCGGGCCACGCGCAGCGTGAACCGGCTGTACGACGATGCCCTTGCCGGTGTCGGGCTGAATGCCGCGCAGTATGCGCTGCTGCGCCACCTCGAGCGGCTGGGGCGGCCGAGCATCACGGAGCTGGCCGAGGCGCTGGGCCTGGATCGCAGCACGCTCGGGCGCAATCTGCGGGTGCTGGAGGGCAAGGGGCTGCTGGCGCTGGGGGGCGGCGAGGATCAGCGCAGCCGCCTGGTATGCCTGACGGCGGCGGGCAGGACCTGCCTCGACGAGGCGAAGGCGGCCTGGGTCCGGGTGCAGGAGCAGCTGGGGCAGCGTCTCGGCCCGGAAAAACGGGCGACGCTGTTGGCGCTGCTGGACGAGCTGGAAAGTCTCGGCTGATTTTTTCGCGGATAAACGGGTATATACCCGTAAAGGATTTCTCATGACTTCGACGGTATGGCGCACGAGTGGCTGGGTCCTGCTGGGGGCCTCGCTGATCCTCGCGCTGTCGCTGGGCATCCGCCACGGCTTCGGCCTGTTCCTGGCGCCGATGAGCGCCGAATTCGGCTGGGGGCGGGAGGTGTTCGCCTTCGCCATCGCCCTGCAGAACCTGATCTGGGGGCTGACGCAGCCCTTCACCGGCGCGCTGGCCGACCGTTATGGCGCGGCGCGGACGGTGATCGTCGGTGGCGTGCTCTATGCGCTGGGACTGGCGCTGATGGCCCTGGCCGACTCGCTCTGGAGCCTGTCGCTGAGCGCGGGCCTGTTGATCGGCATCGGCCTGTCCGGCACCTCCTTCTCGGTGATTCTCGGCGTGGTCGGCCGGGCAGTGCCGATGGAGAAACGCAGCATGGCGATGGGCATCGCCGCGGCCGCCGGCTCCTTCGGCCAGTTCGCCATGCTGCCCGGCACCCTCGGGCTGATCGGCTGGCTCGGCTGGTCGTCGGCGCTGCTGGCACTGGGCCTCCTGGTCGCCCTGATCGTGCCGCTGGTGGGGCTGCTGAGGGATCGCCCGCAGCCGCCGCAGGCCGACGAGCAGAGCCTGGGCGAGGCGCTGCGCGAGGCGGCCGGTCACGCCGGCTTCTGGCTGCTGGCGCTGGGTTTCTTCGTCTGCGGCTTCCAAGTGGTGTTCATCGGCGTGCACCTGCCGGCCTATCTGGTCGACCAGCAGCTGCCGGCCCAGGTCGGCACCACGGTACTGGCGCTGGTCGGGCTGTTCAACGTGTTCGGCACCTATCTCGCCGGCTGGCTTGGTGGACGCCATCCCAAGCCGCCCTTGCTGAGCGCGCTCTACCTGCTGCGCGCCGTGGTGATCGCCGCCTTCGTCTATCTGCCACTCAGCGAGTGGAGCGCCTACGCCTTCGGCATGGCCATGGGCCTGTTGTGGCTGTCCACGGTGCCTTTGACCAACGGCACGGTGGCGACCCTGTTCGGCGTGCGCAACCTGTCGATGCTCGGCGGCATCGTGTTCCTCTTCCATCAGCTCGGCGCCTTTCTCGGCGGCTGGCTGGGCGGCTGGCTTTACGACCGCACGGGCAGCTACGAGCTGGTCTGGCAGATCTCCATCGCTCTCAGCCTGATGGCTGCATTGCTCAACTGGCCGGTGCGCGAGCAGCCGGTGGCGCGCCTGCGCACGGCCGGGGCGGCATGAGCGGCTGGCTGATGCGCCTGGGAGTCGTCGCGCTGCTCGGCCTGCTGCTGGCGCTCGCCTGGTGGGGCTGGCGGCAGGGTGGCCTGGCCCTGCTGCAGCTGGGGATGGGCGTTTGCTGAGCCGGTGTTCTGGTGTCGCGGTTGCGGCCGGGCCACTGTTCGGTTCGCGGTCCGCGGACTCTGCTGGATTGTCGATAACCCTCAGAAGGGCAAGCCGGAGCCGTTGAGGCACAACCTCAGCGGTTTCCGGTCACGCCGTATCGGCGAGGAGCAGCGGCTGCCCTGCAGGGGGCACGGGGAGGCTACAGATCGCGATGATGTCGCCGACGGTGTAGTGGCCGGGCCGGGGGCCGGGATGGACAGGAGGAGGTGGGGGGGACGTGGCTGCACCATGATCCAGCCACCAAAGCCTGCGGCAAGCCTCGGTAGTGGCCATGGAACGTGGCTGGCGGCTGACGAGGCATGGGCTAGCCTGTTCGGGGGTTTCCGGGAGGATGGCGATGGAAAACACAGTACGTATTGGATGGCTTCCCGCCCTGATCGTCGGCCTGGCCCTGGCCTTCGCCGGCTGGGCGGTGGGGCGGGGCGTGGAGCGCTTTCGCATGGGCGACCGCACGGTGACGGTGAAGGGGCTGGCCGAGCTGGATGTGAAGAGCGATTTTGCGATCTGGACGCTGTCCTTTCGGCGCGGCGGCGACGAGTTCGGCGGCGTGCAGCGGCTGCTGAGCGAGGACCGCGAGCAGATTCTGGCCTTTCTCCGCGAGCAGGGCTTCGAGGCCGGGGAAATCGAGGTCCGTCCGTTGCAGGTCCAGGACCTGCTGGCCCGCGAATGGTCGCCGCGGGAGGTGGGGTTGCGCTTCAACGGCCAGGGCGTGGTGCTGGTTAAGTCGCCGCGGGTCGACGTGGTGGCACAAACGGTCAACCGGGTCGATCCCCTGATCCAGGCAGGTGTCCAGCTCGAGTCCGAGCAGCAGGGCCAGCCCGGCCTGCGCTATCAGCTGCGCGGCTTCAACGAAGTGAAGCCGAAGCTGCTGGAGGAGGCCACCCTCAATGCCCGGGCGCAGGCGGAGAAGTTCGCCGCGGATGCCGGGGCGACCCTCGGTCGGCTGAAGAATGCCAACCAGGGGGTGATCCGCGTGCTCGACAGCGACGGCGGCGAGGAGGACAGCGGCCGCACCATCGGCAAGCGCCTGCGGGTGGTCAGTACCTTCGAGTACGCGCTGGAGTAGGGCGGAAGCCGGCGGGGGCGGCGACACGGGGTGCCGCCATCACGCCTTGCCCCCGAAGCGCCGCCCCAGCGCCACCCAGGCCAGTGCCGGATAGCAGGCGTAGTGCAGGCCGAACAGCAGCAGCCCGACCGGACCGTGTTCGTACTGCTGTTCCATCATGCCCAGCAGGCCGAGGTAGAGCACGCCGAGGCCCAGGCCGTAGCGCAGGACGATGCCCCGGCGCTCTTCGGGCCAGGGCGCCCGGCGGTTCCACCAGGCGAAGACCAGGGCCATGCCGGCGGCGATCAGGCCGGCGATCAGCAGGGTGGCGAACAGGCCGCCGACCTTGACGAAGGTGCGCAGCAGCAGGTTGAGCAGGATGCTCGCGATGATGCCGCCGAGGGCATAGCGGCCGAGCCGGGGGGATGGCATGGACATGGGAAGCTGCCGCCTGAGGGAGATGGAGGCGGCACCATAATCCAGCGCCAAAGCCGGCGACAAGCGCTCCGCTGGCCGCCCTGGCATGGGCTAGCCTGTTCGGGGGGTTCCGGGAGGATAGCCATGGACAGCACGATGCGTACTGGATGGATTCCTGCCCTGATCATCGGTAGTGCCCTGGTCTTTTCCGGCTGGGCGGTGGGGCAGGGAGTGGAGCACCTTCACACGGGAAACCGTGCGCTGGCGGTGGAGGGGCTCACCGAACTGGAGGTGAAGAACGAGGTTGCGGTCTGGACGCTGGCCTTTCAGCGCGCTAGCGACAGGTTCGACGAAGTGCAGCGGAATCTGAACCTGGATCGCGACCGGATCGTGGTCTTCCTGCGCGAGAAAGGCTTCACGGCTGACGAAATCGAGGTCCATCCGTTGCAGGTTCAGGACCGGCCGACCGGCGAATCGGCGTCGAAGGATGCGGGGCTGCGTTTCAACGGCCACGGACGGGTACTGGTGAAGACGACGCGGGTCGATGCGGTGGCGCGGGTGGCCAGGCAGATCGATCCGCTGGTCGAGGCGGGCATCCAGTTCGAAGTCGAGTAGCGGGCCTGCGCCATCGACCGATGCCCGGGCGAGCCTCGGCCGCCCGGGCACGGATGGCGGATCAGTTCTCCGTCACGGCCCGCCCGGCCGGCGCTGTTTCCGCCGGGGCAGTCTGCAGCTTCCAGGCCTGGAGGAAGATCAGCAGGCCGAGGACTGCGGTGACCGCGCCGACGTAGCCGGTGACGGTCCAGCCGAGGCCGGCGCTGATCGCCAGGCCGCCGAGCCAGGGGCCTAGGGCGTTGGCGATGTTGAAGGCGGCGTGGTTGGAGGCGGCTGCCAGGGTCTGCGCCTCGGCGGCCACGTCCATCAGGTGCGTCTGCAGCGGCGGCGACAGGGCGACCATGGTGCCCACGGCGAAGATCGCCGGCAGGATGGTCCAGATCGAGTGAACCGACAGCGGGAAGAGCAGCAGCACGGCGGTGCTCCACAGCAGCACCAGGGCGACGGACCTGAATTTCAGCCGGTCGAACAGCCAGCCGCCGGCCATGTTGCCGACGATGGTGCCAAGGCCGAAGGCCGCCAGGCCGAACGGAATCCAGTTTTCGTGCACCCCGGTCACTTCCAGCAGGGTCGGCGCCAGGTAGCTGAACACGCAGAACATGCCGGCGAAACCGACCGAGCTGATGGCCAGTGCCAGCCACACCTGGGGCTGGTTGAAGGCGCGGAGCTCGCGGATCGGATTGCTGGTTTCCTCCTGGCGGCTCGCCGGCAGGTAGATGAACACCAAGGCCACGGTGAGCAGGGCGATGGCGCCGACCAGGGCGAAGGCGCTGTGCCAGCTCAGCCACTGGCCGAGCCAGGTGGCCAGCGGATTGCCGATCAGGATGGCGACGGTCAGGCCCAGCATCACCCGGCTGACCGCGTTGGCGCGCTTGTCCGGCGCAACCATGGAGGCGGCCACCAGCGAGGCGACGCCGAAGTAGGCGCCGTGTGGCAGGCCGGCGATGAAACGATTAAGCATCAGGGCGTGATAATCCGTCGCCAGGGCGCTGGCGAAGTTGCCGGCGGCGAAGAACAGCATCAGCAGCATCAGCAGGATGCGTCGCGGCAGGCGGGCGCCGAGGATGGCCAGCAGCGGCGCGCCGACCACCACGCCGAGGGCGTAGGCACTGATCACGTGCCCGACCTGGGGCTCGCTGACGTTCAGGTCTTGGGCCACGTTCGGCATCAGGCCCATGATGGCGAATTCGCCGGTGCCGATGCCGAAACCGCCCATCGCCAGGGCCAGTTCGATCAATAAAACAGCGCGAGCGGAAAGCGGCGGCGTGCCCGCTGGAGCGTGCTCGGTCATGTGAACCTCGAGATGAATAGGTTGGAACGCAAGGCAAGGGAGGGAAGAAAGCGTCTTCATTATTCCCCCATCGGTGCTCCGAGAAAACTGCTGTAGCCGCTCAAGGACGCGGTTTCAGAGAGATGGCCGGTTTCGGCCGGAGCAGGGCTTTTCCAGGCTGCGGTCATCGGCCCGGGAAGGAGCGCCGCCGGCATCCCCGCCGGACGCTGCAGGCGGTGCCAGCCGTGCCTTTGGCGGCTTTCGAGCGGGCATCCGGAAGAGCACGGCGGGGTTCGCGAACACGGACTGCAACGAGGGGGCTGCCCTTTCGGAGCCCTCGAATCAGGTAGTCCTGCCGTCGGGGCACTCCATGGCTTCGGAATGAAAATCCCATTTAATTTATTTTGAAATAAATAATTTATATGCATTCCTGCCCATGACGCTGCTGTCCCGTACCGGCAGGGCGGATGCCCGCAGAAGATATTTGACATGAAAAGTTACATTTTCCGGGCCGCATCCCGATAGGTCTTCGGCAGCTCGCCCGTCCACTGCTTGAACGCCCGGGTGAACGCGGACGGCTCGGAGAAGCCCAACTGCCGGGCGACCTGGCTGATCGGCATGGAGGGCTGGGTCAGGTAGTGGATGGCCATGTCCCGGCGCATGCCGTCCTTGATGCCCTGGAAGCTGCTGCCCTCGGCGCTGAGCCGGCGGCGCAGGGTGCGCTCGGTCAGGAGCAGGGCGGCGGCGGTGCTCTGGATGGTCGCGCCGGCCAGGTCGCCGGATCTTTCCAGGTGATCGCGTACCCGCCGGGTATACACGGGGTAATAGGCCGGCCGGGTGAACCAGTCGATCGGCGCCCGCCGCAGGTGGTTGGCCAGGGCTTCGGGAGTCTGCACCACCGGGGCTTCGAGCATGCGCGCCTCGAACACCAGGCAGGTGGTCGGCTGCTCGAACTTCGCCGGGCAGGGGAACATCAGCCGGTACTCGGCCAGGTGCTCGGGGGCGGCGTGGTCGAAGGCGACGTACTTCAGCGGAATCCGCTGGCCGATCAGCCAGCTGGGAAAGCGGTGCCAGAGCAGCAGCAGAAACTCCCGCAGCAGGTAGTCCGGGTCCTGGGACGGATCGGCCAGCACCATCGAGAAGACGGCCTCGTCGCCCTCGACCTTCAGCTCCAGGCGCAGCGAGTCGTTCACCAGATTGTAGAAGTGGCCGAGCTTGTAATAGACAGAGTGCAGGCTGCGCGAGCGGACCACCTGCTTGGCCATCAGCGCGAAGATGCCCTGCCGGCAGCGCTGCGCGCCCATGCCGAGGAACTCGTCGTCGCCCAGGCGCCAGACCCCGCGCATCAGCCGACTGAACTGGTCGGGGGTGATGCGCAGGTGGGGGTTGTCGAGCAGCCGGCGGCTGATGCCGGCCTCGGCGAGCAGCACGTCCTCGTCGAGGCCGCGCCGGCGCGCGGCATTCATCAGCACCCGCGGGAAATGCATGGAGATGGAGTAGCGCTCGACGCTCATGGCCTGTCCTGAAGAGGTGTATCCCAGCAGCGGAAGTCTATCGAAACGGCCGGATTACCGCTGTCCGTTAATGTCAATTTTGAGGCTGGTTTCGTTATTGCCGGCGCCCCGCCCATGGATGGAAGCTAACGGCCATTCGCGGACTCCCGTCCGATTCGTCGGAAGGCGGTCCGCTCCCGGCACTCTCCAAGGAAAACCATCCATGCGCGCACAAGTACAAGAAGTGGTCATCGTCAGCGGGGTACGCACGGCCATCGGCGATTTCGGCGGCAGCCTCAAGAGCCACCGTCCCAGCGAACTGGCCGGCCTGATGGTCGCCGAGGCCGTGCGCCGGGCAGGGATCGAGGCGGCCAGCGTCGGCCACTGCGTGTTCGGCAACGTCATCCATACCGAACCGCTGGACATGTATCTGAGCCGGGTGGCGGCGCTCAAGGGCGGCCTGTCCGAGCAGACTCCGGCGCTGACCGTCAACCGCCTGTGCGGCAGCGGCCTGCAGGCGGTGATCGGCGCGGCCCAGCAGATCCAGCTCGGCCTCTGCGACACGGCGGTGGCCGGCGGCGCCGAGTCGATGAGCCTCGCGCCCTACCACCTGCCCACGACGCGCTTCGGCCAGCGGATGGGCGACGGGGTGATCGTCGATCCCATGGTCGGCGCCCTGACCTGCCCCATCAACCGCTACCACATGGGCGTGACCGCGGAAAATGTCGCCGAGAAGTACGGCATCACCCGCGAGCAGCAGGATGCGCTGGCCGTCGAGAGCCACAACCGCGCCCAGCGTGCGGTCGAGCAGGGGCATTTCAAGGAGCAGATCCTGCCCATCGAGCTGAAGAGCCGCAAGGGCACGACCCTGTTCGACACCGACGAGCACATCCGCCACGACTGCACCCTCGACGACCTCAAGTCGCTGAAGCCGGTCTTCAAGAAGGAGGGCGGCACGGTCACCGCCGGCAACGCCTCCGGACTCAACGACGGCGCCGCCGCCCTGGTGCTGATGGCGCGCGCCAAGGCCGAAGCCGAGGGCCGCCAGGTACTGGCCCGATTGGTCGATTACGCGGTGGTCGGCGTCGACCCCAGCATCATGGGCATCGGCCCGGTTCCGGCCATCCGCCAGCTGCTCGAGCGCAACGGCCTGGGCGTCGGCGACATCGACGTCTTCGAGGTCAACGAGGCCTTCGCCGCCCAGGCACTGGCCGTCGCCCAGCAGCTGGAGCTGCCGGGCGAGCGCCTCAACCCCAACGGCAGCGGCATCTCCCTGGGCCATCCGATCGGCGCCACCGGTGCCATCGTCACGGTGAAGGCGGTCTACGAGCTGGCCCGCCTCCAGGGCCGCTACGCCATCGTCAGCCTGTGCATCGGCGGCGGCCAGGGCATCGCGGTGCTGCTGCAGCGCGACTGACCGGCCGGGCGCGGTCCGGCGTGGCCGCGCCCACTTTCCGACTTTTTCGACCCGACTGTTGCTCCGCGCGGCGACGGTCCGGATGCGTGCGGCCTGCGTGGCCGATCGAGAACAACAAGGAGTTCACGGCATGTACAACGGCAAGGCGATGCGCCTCAAGGCTCTGGAGGCGGGACTGGTCGAGCTGACCCTCGACCTGCAGGGCTCCTCGGTCAACAAGCTGGACAGCCTGACCCTGGGCGAGCTGGCCGAGGTCGTCCGGCTGCTCGAGCGCCACGGCCACGAGATCGAGGGCCTGCTGATCGCCAGCGCCAAGCCGGCGTTCGTGGTCGGCGCCGACATCACCGAATTCACCGCGGCCTTCGCCCGCAGCGAGCGCGAGGTGGTGGAGTGGATTGGCCAGGGACAGCTGCTGTTCGGCGCCCTGGAAGCCCTGCCGTTCCCGACCGTGGCCGCGGTGAACGGCCTGGCGCTGGGCGGCGGCTGCGAGCTGGCGCTGGCCGCCGACTTCCGGGTCCTGGCGGCGGACGCCCGGATCGGTCTGCCGGAAGTGAGCCTGGGCCTCTGCCCGGGCTGGGGCGGCACCGTGCGCCTGAGCCGGCTGATCGGCGCCGAGGCGGCGCTCGACTGGATGCTCGCCGGCAAGCCGCAGGCCGCGGCCAGGGCGCTGGAGCTGGGCGCTGTCGACCGGGTGGTCGCCGCCGGGGAACTGCGCGATTCCGCGCTGAACCTGCTGCGCCTGGCCGCCAGCGGCGAGCTGCCGTTCGCCGCCCACCGCGTCCGCAAGCAGCAGCCCCTGGCCGACACTACGGAGACGCGCGGGCGGCTGGCCGCTCTTCAGCAGCAGCTGGGCGGCAAGCTCGACCGTCACTATCCGGCGCCGGCGGCGATCCTCAATGCGCTCGTCCGGCACGCCACGCTGCCGCTGGACGAGGCGCTGGAGATCGAGGCATGCACCTTCGCGGTCCTGGCCAAGTCCGACGTCGCCCGCGCCCTGATCGGCCTGTTCCTCGGCGATCAACTGGTCAGGAAGAAAGCCAGGGCCTGGAGCGGCAAGGCCGCGCCGGTGCGCCGCAGCGCCGTGCTCGGCGCCGGCATCATGGGCGGTGGCGTGGCCTTCCAGTCGGCTTCCTCGGGCGTTCCCATCGTCATGAAGGACATCCGCGGCGAGGCGCTCGAGCTGGGCCTGAAAACCGCCAACCAACTGCTCGACCGGCAGATCGACAAGGGCCGGCTGGATGCGGCCGGCAAGCAGCGGGTGCTGGAGAACATCCAGCCGGCGCTGGATTATGAGGACTTCGCCGGGGTCGATCTGGTGGTCGAGGCCGTGGTCGAGAATCCCAGGATCAAGGCTGCCGTTCTGGCCGAGGTGGAGGACCAGGTGCCGGCGGACGCGGTGCTGACCTCCAACACCTCGACCATCTCCATCGACCTGCTGGCGCAGGGCCTCAAGCGGCCGGAATCCTTCTGCGGCATGCACTTCTTCAACCCGGTGCAGCTGATGCAACTGGTCGAGGTGATCCGCGGCAGCCGCAGCAGCGAGGCGACCATCGCCCGCACCGTGGCCTACGCCAGCGCCATGGGCAAGACCCCCATCGTGGTCGGCGACTGCCCGGGCTTTCTGGTCAACCGCGTGCTCTTCCCCTATTTCAACGGCTTCAACCGCCTGCTCAGGGACGGCGTCGACTTCGAGCGGATCGACCGGGTCATGGAAGCCTTCGGCTGGCCGATGGGGCCGGCCTACCTGGCCGATGTGATCGGCATCGACACCATGGTCCACGCCGACCACGTGCTGCAGGAAGGTTTTCCCGAGCGCATGGGCCACGACGGCGAGCCGATCATGGATACGCTGCTGGCCAGCGGCGCGCTCGGCCAGAAGAACGGCAAGGGCTTCTACGAGTACACCCAGGATGCTTCCGGCCGGCGCAGCCGGCAGCCGGCGGCGGCCGCCCGCGCGTTGATCTCCGAGCGGGTGCTGGAGCGGGTCGAGGTCTCCGACGAGGAGATCGTCGACCGGCTGATGATCCCCTTGTGCCTGGAGGCGGCGCGCTGCCTGGAGGACGGCATCGTCGAGACGCCCGAGGAAATCGACATGGGGCTGCTGCTCGGCATCGGCTTCCCGCGCTTTCGCGGCGGCGCCCTGCGCTACATCGACACCCAGGGCCTGGCGGTCTTCGCCCGCAAGGCCGAGGCCCATGCCCGGCATGGCGGCCTCTACCGCCTGACCGAGGATTTCCGCGCCCGTCTCGAGGCGGGGCGGAGCTACTTCTGAGCCTGTGTGCCGAAGGCGGCGCTCACCGAACAATAAAGAGGAAAGAATCAATGAGTGACTATGTCCATCCCTACCGCGACACGGAATTCGTACTGGGCGAGCTGGTCGAGCTGGAGCGCTTCTGCACCGGGGCCGGCCTGAACGACGTCAACGGCGAGCTGGTTTCCGCCATCCTGGCCGAGGCCGGCCGGCTCGGCTCCGAGGTGCTGGCGCCCCTGAATGCCGTCGGCGACACCCAGGGCGCACGCCTGGGCGAGCGGGGCGTCGAGGAGACCCCGGGCTTCGCCGGTGCCTACCGGCAGTTCCAGGAGAGCGGCTGGCCGTCGCTGACCGCCGCCGAGGCCTGGGGCGGGCAGAACCTGCCGAACGTGGTGGGCACCGCCGTCAACGAGATCTGGCACTCGGCGAACATGGCCTTCGCCCTCTGCCCGATGCTCACCCAGGGCGCCATCGAGGCCCTCGCCCACCACGGCTCGGCCGAGCTGCAGGCCGCCTGGCTGCCCAAGCTGGTCAGCGGCGAGTGGACCGGCACCATGAACCTCACCGAGCCGGACGCCGGTTCGGACCTGGCGGCGATCAAGGCCAGGGCCGTGCCCAACGGCGACCACTACCTGATCAGCGGGCAGAAGATCTTCATCACCTGGGGCGACCACCAGATGACCGACAACGTCGTCCACCTGGTGCTGGCGCGGCTGCCGGACGCCCCCGCCGGGGTCAAGGGCATCTCGCTGTTCGTCGTGCCCAAGTTCCTGCTCGATGCGCAGGGCAGGCCGGGCGCGCGCAACGACGCCCAGTGCGTCTCCCTGGAGCACAAGCTGGGCATCCACGGCAGCCCGACCTGCGTGATGAGTTTCGGCGAGAAGGAAGGCGCCGTCGGCTACCTGGTCGGCGAACCGCACAAGGGCCTGGCCTGCATGTTCACCATGATGAACCACGCCCGCCAGAGCGTCGGCCTGCAGGGCCTGTCGATCTCCGAGCGCGCCTACCAGCAGGCCCGCCAGTACGCCAGGGAGCGTCTGCAGGGCACCCGCAAGGACGGCAGCCGCTTCCCGATCATCGAGTTCCCCGACGTGCGCCGCATGCTGCTGCAGATGAAGGCCTCCATCGAGGCGATGCGCGCCCTGGCGCTGGTCGCCGCCGCCGAGGTCGACCGCACCGCCCATGCGCCCGATGCGGACGCCGCAGCGCGCCACCAGGGGCGCGTGGACCTGCTGACGCCGATCGTCAAGGGCTGGCTGACCGAGCTGGCCCAGGAGGTGACCTCCCTCGGCGTGCAGATCCACGGCGGCATGGGCTTCATCGAGGAGACCGGCGCCGCCCGTCACTACCGCGATGCGCGCATCCTGACCATCTACGAGGGCACCACCGGCATCCAGGCGCTTGACCTGGTGGGGCGCAAGACCCTCTCGAACAAGGGCGAACTGCTCGGCGGCCTGCTCGACGAGATCGGCGAAACCGTCGCCCGGCTGGAGAGCGCCGGTCCCTTCGCCGCCCAGGCCCGGGCGCTCGGCGAGGCCCTCGCCGCCGGCCGCGAGGCGCGCCGCCTGCTGCTGGAAGGCGCCGATGCCGATACGGCGCTGGCCGGCAGCGTCAGCGTGAACTTCCTGATGCTGTTCGGCTACCTGTGCGGCGGCTGGCTGATGGCCCGTTCGGCGCTGCGCGCCCAGGCGCTGCTGGAGGCCGGCGACGGCGACCGCGCGTTCCTCGAGAGCAAGCTGGTCACCGCGCGCTTCTACGCCGAGCAGTTGCTACCGCGCACCCAGGCCCTGCTGGCGGCGATCCGCGCCGGCAGCGCCAGCATCATGGCGCTGGCCGACGAGCAGTTCTGATTCCGCGCCACGGGAACGGCGTCCCGTCCGGGCGCTGCTGAACGCGACAACAAGAGAGAGGGCGGCCCCGAAGGCCGCCCCAGCGGGGACTTGCGCAATGAAAATACTGGTAACCGTCAAACGGGTGATCGACTACAACGTCAAGGTGCGGGTGAAGGCCGACCAGAGCGACGTCGATCTGGCCAACGTCAAGATGGCCATGAACCCTTTCTGCGAAATCGCCGTGGAAGCGGCCGTGCGCCTCAAGGAGGCCGGCCTCGCCAGCGAGATCATCGCCGTCTCGGTAGGCCCGGCGGCCTGCCAGGAGCAGATCCGCACCGCCCTGGCCCTGGGCGCCGACCGCGGCATCCAGGTCGACACCGCCGAGCCGCCCGAATCCCTGGTGGTGGCCAAGCTGCTCGCCGCCGTGGTCGCGGCGGAGCAGCCCGACCTGGTGATCCTCGGCAAGCAGTCCATCGACGCCGACAACAACCAGACCGGGCAGATGCTCGCCGCGCTGCTGGACTGGCCGCAGGCCACCTTCGCCTCGGCGCTCGCCCTGGAGGGCGGCCATCTTCAGGTCATCCGCGAGATCGACGGCGGCCTGCAAACCCTGGAGCTGGCCCTGCCGGCCATCGTCACCACCGACCTGCGCCTGAACGAGCCGCGCTACGCCTCCTTGCCGAACATCATGAAGGCCAAGAAGAAACCGCTGGAGGTCAAGACCCCCGCCGAACTCGGCGTGGCGCTGAAGGCCCATACCCGCCTGCTCAAGGTTGAGGCGCCGGCCGAGCGCCAGGGCGGCATCAAGGTCGGCAGCGTGAGCGAGCTGGTGGAAAAACTGAAGAGCGAAGCGAAGGTGATCTGATGGCCATTCTTGTCATTGCCGAACACGACAACCGCACCCTCAAGGGCGCCACCCTGAACACCCTGGGCGCCGCGGCGCTGCTGGGCGGCGAGGTGCATCTGCTGGTCGCCGGCCGCTCCTGCGCAGCCGTCGCCGCCCAGGCTGCCGCCATCCCCGGGGTGAGCAAGGTGCTGGTCGCCGATGCCGCCGTCTACGAGCACCAGCTGGCGGAAAACCTCGCCCGCCTGGTCGCCGGGCTGGGCAAGACCTATTCGCACCTGCTCGCGCCGGCCGGCTCGGCCGGCAAGAACCTGATGCCGCGGGTCGCCGCGCTGCTGGACGTGGCCCAGCTTTCCGACATCGTCGGCGTCGTCTCGCCGAACACCTTCCGCCGGCCGATCTATGCCGGCAACGCCATCGCCACCGTGCAGTCGCTGGACCCGGTGATCGTCGTCACGGTGCGCGCCAGCGCCTTCGACCCGCTGCCGGCCGAGGGCGGCAGCGCCGTCGTCGAGAGCCTCAGTGCCGTGCACGACGCCGGCACCTCGCGCTTCGTCGGCGAGGAGTTGGCCAAGTCCGACCGCCCGGAACTGGGCAGCGCGCGCATCGTGGTGTCGGGCGGCCGCGGGCTGGGCAGCGGCGAGAACTTCGCCCTGCTGGAAAGGCTCGCCGACAGGCTGGGCGCGGCGGTGGGCGCCTCGCGCGCGGCGGTGGACGCCGGCTTCGTCGCCAACGACATGCAGGTGGGGCAGACCGGCAAGATCGTCGCGCCCGAGCTGTACATCGCCGTCGGCATCTCCGGGGCCATCCAGCACCTGGCGGGGATGAAGGATTCCAAGGTGATCGTCGCCATCAACAAGGACCCCGAGGCGCCGATCTTCCAGGTCGCCGACTACGGCCTGGTAGCGGATCTGTTCGAGGCGGTGCCCGAGCTGGAAAAGGCCCTCTGAACCGGCCCGGGTAGGGTGGAAAACCCGCGCAGCGGTTTTCCACCGTGCCTGCCCGGTGGGAAAGGCCTGCGGCCGTTTCCCACCCTACGACAACAACAAGCCTTTTGGCCTTTGATGTGGAGGAACGCGTCATGCGCGAAGCCATGGAATTCGATGTGGTCATCGTCGGCGCCGGTCCGGCGGGCCTGTCCGCCGCCTGCCGGCTGATGCAGCTGGCCGCCGGGCAGAACCGGCCGCTGGAGGTCTGCGTGGTGGAGAAGGGCTCCGAAGTCGGGGCGCACATCCTCTCCGGCGCGGTGTTCGAGTCCCGCGCCCTCGACGAGCTGTTCCCCGACTGGAAGGCACTTGGCGCCCCGCTGCACACGCCGGTGAGCGCGGACGAGGTCTACCTGCTGAAGAACGCCGAGCAGGCCGTGAAGCTACCCGATGCGCTGCTGCCGAAAAGCCTGCACAACGCCGGCAACCACATCGTCAGCCTCGGCAACCTGGTGCGCTGGCTGGGCGAGCAGGCCGAGGCCCTGGGCGTGCAGGTGTTCCCGGGGTTCGCCGCCGCACAGGTGCTCTACGACGAGAACGGTCGGGTCAGGGGCGTGGCCACCGGCGACATGGGCGTGGCCGCCGACGGCTCGCCCAAGGACGGCTTCATGCCGGGCATGGAGCTGCACGCCCGCTACACCCTGTTCGCCGAGGGCTGCCGCGGGCATCTGGGCAAGCAGCTCGCCGCGCGCTTCGACCTGGCCCGCAATGCCGACCCGCAGCACTACGGCCTCGGCATCAAGGAGCTGTGGGACATCGACCCGGCCCGTCACCGGCCCGGACTGGTGATCCACGGCGCCGGCTGGCCGCTGGACAAGGACACCGGCGGCGGCTTCTTCCTCTACCACGCGGAGAACCATCAGGTCGTGGTCGGCCTGATCGTCGACCTGAACTACGCCAATCCCTGGCTCGGCCCCTTCGACGAGTTCCAGCGCCTCAAGCACCACCCCGTGCTGAAGCAGTACCTGGAAGGCGGCAAGCGGGTGGCCTACGGTGCGCGGGCCATCGCCAAGGGCGGCTTCAACGCCCTGCCGGAGATGGCTTTCCCCGGTGGCCTCTTGCTCGGCTGCGACGCCGGTACCCTGAACGTGTCCAAGATCAAGGGCAGCCACACGGCGATGAAGTCGGGCATGCTCGCCGCCGAGACGGTATTCGCCGCTCTGGCCGAGGAATTGGCCGACAGCGCCTGGGCGCCGCGCTGGAAGGCCGCCTTCGAGGCCTCCTGGCTGCACGAGGAGCTGTACCGCTCGCGCAACTTCGGCCCGGCGCTGCACCGGCTCGGGCCGCTGGCCGGCGGAGCCTTCAACTTCGTCGAGCAGAATGTCTTCGCCGGCCGGCTGCCGATCACCCTGCACGACCGCGAGGCCGACCATGCCCGGCTGCGCCCGGCGGCGGACTGCGCGCCCATCGTCTATCCGAAGCCGGACGGCGTGCTGAGCTTCGACAAGCCCGCCTCGGTGTTCCTCTCCAACACCAATCACGAAGAGAACCAGCCCTGCCACCTGGTTCTCAAGGACGGCGCGCTGCCGCTGCGCGAGAACCTGCCGCGCTACGCCGAGCCGGCGCAGCGCTACTGCCCGGCCGGGGTGTACGAGGTGCTGGGGGCGGAGCAGGGCGAGCCACGCCTGCAGATCAACGCGCAGAACTGTCTGCACTGCAAGACCTGCGACATCAAGGATCCGTCGCAGAACATCGTCTGGGTGACGCCCGAGGGAGGCGGCGGACCCAATTACCCGAACATGTAGGACGCGTCACCGGCTTGCATGATCGTTTCCACAAGGCCGTCCGGGGCGGATCCGGTACGGCCGATATCCTCCTTCGAATAACTACAATCCTCCGAGGTTTCCCATGTATTCCGAGCGTATTCGCCTGACTTCCCTGCACGACCGAATCATGAGCGCGGCCGAGGCGGCGGCCCTGATCGAGGACGGCATGACCGTCGGCATGAGCGGCTTCGGCGGGGCGGGCGACGCCAAGGCCATTCCCCTGGCGCTGGTCGAGCGGGCAGGAGGCGCGCCCCTCAGGATCAACCTGATCACCGGCGCCAGTCTCGGCAGGGGGCTGGACGGCCTGATGGCCGACGCCGGACTGCTCGCCCGGCGCATGCCCTTCCAGGGTGACCCCGCCCTGCGCCGGGCCATCAACGCCGGCGACGTCATGTTCATTGACCAGCATCTGTCGGAGGTCGTCGAGCAGATACGCGACGGTCACATCCCGACACCGGATATCGCCGTGATCGAGGCGGTGGCCATTACCGAGCAAGGGCATATCGTGCCGACCTCCTCGGTGGGCAATTCGGCCAGCCTGGCCCTGATGGCCAGGCAGGTGATCGTCGAGCTCAACCTCGGCTGCAATCCGCTGCTGGAAGGGCTGCACGACATCCACATCCCGGAAGATCGCCCGGATCGCCAGCCGATTCCCCTGGTTCGGGTCGACGAGCGCATCGGTACGCCGGCCATCGAGATCGATCCGGCGAAAATCGCCGCCATCGTCATCTGCGATACCCCCGAGACGGCCTACCCGATGCTGCCGCCGGACGACGAGACCCAGGCCATCGCCAACCACCTGATCGGCTTCTTCGAACGGGAAGTGGCGAGCGGGCGCCTGCCGCGCAACCTGGGGCCCCTGCAGGTCGGCGTCGGCTCCATCGCCAACGCGGTGATGCACGGCCTGATCGAGTCGTCGTTCAGCGATCTGACGCTGTATTCCGAGGTACTGCAGGATTCGGCCTTCGCGCTGTTCGACGCCGGCCGGCTCGGCTTCGCCTCCGGCTGCTCGATCACCCTGTCGGAAGACTGCGGCCGGCGCGTTTTCGCCGATCTGGGCAAGTACCGCGACCGCCTGGTGCTGCGCCCGCAGGAAATCTCCAACCATCCTGAAGTGGCTCGCCGCCTCGGCATCGTCGGCATCAACACCGCGCTGGAGTTCGATCTCTACGGCAATGTCAACTCCACCCACGTCGGCGGCACGCGGATGATGAACGGCATCGGCGGCTCCGGCGACTTCACCCGCAACGCGCGTCTGGCGATCTTCGTCACCAAGTCGATCGCCAAGGACGGGGCCATCTCCAGCGTGGTGCCGATGGTCGGCCACGTCGACCATACCGAGCACGACGTCGACATCCTGGTCACCGAGCAGGGGCTGGCCGACCTGCGCGGCCTGGCGCCGCGCGAGCGGGCGCGGGCGATCATCGACAAGTGCGTGCATCCGCAGTATCGCGCGGCCCTGGAGGACTACTTCGCGCGCGCCTGCGCGCGCGGCGGGCAGACCCCGCACCTGTTGGGCGAGGCGCTGTCCTGGCACCTCAACCTGGAGGAGCGCGGCCACATGCTGAAGGCCGGCTGAGCGGGCAAGGCCTTCCTCGCACCACCGATCCGGCTGCGGCCCGTGGACCCCTCCAAGCCATGGCCGGTACCGGTGCCTCGGCCGGATCGGGAGTTTTCCCGGTCCGGCCTTTTTTATCTCCCGCCCCATGCCGTTGCGCCAGTCCGCTTTGCAAGATGCATGACAGCGCCGTCGCCTTCCGCAGCCTGGCGTGGGCGACCGGGCGGGCAGGCGCGTTCCTGACTGGTCGGCCGGGCCTTCATGCTTTGGTCTAGTGGGGAGGGCAGGCGAAAGTTTGTATAAGCCCCCGGGACGGTGGCAGTACTCCGCACTCCTCTTACTAATAATTACAATCCTGAGGTTCCCCATGCACTCCGAGCGTATCCGCTTGGCTTCCCTGCTCGACAAGGTCGTGAGCGCAGCCGAAGCCGCTTCCCTGATCCAAGATGGCATGACTGTCGGCATGAGCGGCTTCGCCTGCGCCGGCGACGCCAAGGCCGTGCCCTTCGCGCTGGTCGAGCGCGCCAGCCATGAGCCCCTGCGCATCAGCCTGATCACCGGCGCCAGCATCGGCAACGGCCTCGACAAGCTGATGGCCGAATCCGGCCTGCTGGCCCGGCGCATGCCGTTCCAGGCCGACCCGGCCCTGCGCAAGGCGATCAACGACGGCAAGGTCATGTTCGTCGACCAGCACCTCTCCGAAACCGTCGAGCAGATGCGCAGCCATCAGCTCAAGCGGCCGGACGTCACCGTGGTCGAGGCCGTGGCCATCACCGAGGAAGGCCATATCGTGCCGACCGCCTCGGTGGGCAACTCGGCCAACCTGGCGCTGTTCGCCGACAAGGTGATCGTCGAGATCAGCCTGCGCTACGGCACCAACCTGGAAGGCCTGCACGACATCTACGTGCCGCCGGAGCGCCCGGAGCGCCCGCCGATTCCGCTGATGCGCGTGGACGAGCGCATCGGTTGCACGGCCATTCCGGTCGATCCGGCGAAGATCGCCGCCATCGTCATCAGCGAATACAGCGACTCGCCGTCCAACGTGCTGCCGGCGGATGTGGAAACCCAGGCGATCGCCGACCACCTGATCGGCTTCTTCGTCAACGAGGTGGAGAACGGGCGCCTGCCGCACAATCTGGGCCCGCTGCAGGTGGGGGTCGGCTCCATCGCCAATGCGGTGATGGCGGGGCTGATCAACTCGCCGTTCGAGAACCTCAGCATGTATTCCGAGGTGCTGCAGGACTCCACCTTCGAGCTGTTCGACGCCGGCAAGCTGGACTTCGCCTCGGGCAGCTCGATCGTTCTCTCCGCAGCCCGCGGCGCCCAGGTGTTCGACGACTTCGAGCGCTACAAGGAGCGCCTGGTGCTGCGCCCGCAGGAGATCTCCAACCATCCGGAAGTGGCCCGCCGCCTCGGTATCATCGGCATCAACACCGCCCTGGAGTTCGACATCTACGGCAACGTCAACTCCACCCACGTCGGCGGCACGCGGATGATGAACGGCATCGGCGGCTCCGGCGACTTCGCCCGCAATGCCCAGCTGGCGATCTTCGTCACCAAGTCCATCGCCAAGGACGGGGCCATCTCCAGCGTGGTGCCGATGGTCAGCCATGTCGACCACACCGAGCATGACGTCGACATCCTGGTCACCGAGCAGGGGCTGGCCGACCTGCGCGGCCTGGCACCGCGCGAGCGGGCCCGGGCGATCATCGACAACTGTGTGCATCCGCAGTACCGCGCGGCCCTGGCGGACTACTTCGCGCGCGCCTGCGCCCGCGGCGGCCAGACGCCGCACGTGCTGGAGGAGGCGCTGTCCTGGCATATCAACCAGGAGCGGCGCGGCCACATGCTGGCCGCCGGCTGAAGCCAAGGCGTCGCAGCGCGCCCTCTCCCGTGTGCGGGAGAGGGCGCTCCCGCAGCCCATTCAATTACCCATGGCGGAAATCTGCGGGCGATTGCCGGGACGGTCCTGCCTCTCGGTGGGCAAGGACAGCTTCGATCCGCAGGCGCCAGCGTGCTGGCGATGTCCCTTGCAGACTGATCGCCGGCACGCTGCTTGAAAGCCGTAGCCGCCGCTTTCCTGTTCGTGTGCTACCGTTCCGGCTTTCGGGGATGGTCGAGCGCGAGGCATCATGGACAACCGGGCCGGCGAGATGCAGGTATTCGTCCGGGTGGTGGAGACCGGCAGCTTTTCCGAGGCCGCTCGCCAGCTGCTGGCCAGCCCTTCGACCATCAGCAAGCTGGTCCTGCGCATCGAGCAGCGGCTCGGGGTGCGCCTGTTCGAGCGCTCCACCCGCCGGCTGGCGCTGACCGACGAGGGCCGCCTCTACTACGAGCGCAGCCAGGCGCTGCTCGCCGAGCTGGACGACATCGAGCAGGCGCTCGCCAGGGGCGCGCACCATGCCCGCGGCACCGTGCGGGTGAATGCCTCGGTGGGGTTCGGCACATGGGGCATCGAGCCGCTGCTGCCGGCGTTCTGGGAGGCCAATCCGGATATCCTGGTGGATCTGTCGCTGTCCGACGATCTCGTCGATCTCTATCTGGAGCGCACCGATATCGCCTTTCGCATCGGCGCGCTGGGCGATTCGACGCTGCGCGCGCGCAGGATCGGCGTCGCCCGGCGGCGGATGGTCGCCGCTCCGGCCTATCTGGAAAGACACGGCGTGCCGGCCGGTATCGAGGATCTCGACCGGCACAACTGCCTGGGTTTCAACTTCCGCCGCGCCAGCCCGGTCTGGCCGCTGCGCCAGGGCGGCCGCATCGTCGACCGCATGGTGCGCGGCAGTCTCCTGGCCAACAACGGCGAGACGGTGCGCCGCCTGGCCATCGCCGGAGCCGGCATCGCCCGGCTGGCCGATTTCCACATCGACCGCGACATCGCCGCCGGGTCGCTGGTCGAGGTGCTCGCCGAGAGCGGTCACGACTGCGAGGAGGTCCACGCCCTCTATCCGGGAGGGCGGCACCTGCCCCAGCGGGTGCGCGCATTCCTCGACTTCATGGTCCCGCGTCTGCAGGCCTTCATGAGGAACCCGTGACCGGCTAGCGCTCCTCGACGAGCGCCTTCAGCCGCTCGAGAGCGGCGTGATAGAAGCCCTCGAAGTCCGCGGCGATCTCCAGCCCATCGACGCCGTGGCAGCGGAAGCGGCTGGACCAGACCGCCTGCGACTTGCCGGCACCATCCTCGCGGACCGCCACCTGGCCGACGTATTCGGACACCGGGAAGGGGCTTTCGAGCAGGGCGTAGCTGTACTGCCGCTCGCTTTCGCTGAACTCCAGCAGGCGTTCGACGATGACCTCGCCGTCGACCGTCTCCAGGCGGCGCAGGCGACCGCCGTCCTCGAGCCGGCTGCTGGCGATCGGTCCGACCCAGCGCGGCAGGAAGTCGAACCCGCCGAGGATCGACCAGACCTCTTCGGCCGGACGGGCGATGCTTACGGAGACGCTTACTTCGATCATGTTTTTCGGTTCCTTGGTGGTCCGCTGGAGTTTTCCAGCATCGGCAGTATCGCCGCGGCGAACCGGCGAGGAAACCGGAGCGCCGTGGCGAGCCGTCTTCAGACTGCGCCCGCGGCAGGAATTTCCTTGGGTTCGGCCGAGGGCTGGCGGTAGAGTCTGCAGCCATCCGGCAGGCCCTGCCGCCGGGTGCTCCATTCGACGGAACAGGACGATCCCATGACCTCGCTCGATACCATGTTGCTCGTAATCGCGGCAGGTTTCCTGCTGCTCGGCGTCGGCTTCGCCAACCGGGCGAAGGGCTGGGGCGTCGCGCTGATCGCCCTGGGCTGGCTGTGCATGCTCTCGACCGTGGCCTACAAGATGTACATCACCTTCGGCTGAACGGCCTCAGTCCGCATCGCGGATGTTCAGGATGGCATCCTCGCTGACCCGCATCCGCCGGCCGTAGCGCTCGAATTCGTAGAAGCCGGTTTCTTCGTCGTACTCCGGCGTATCCGTGGTCTTGAGCTGGCGCCCGTCCTTGAGGGTGACGATGGCCGGGCCGGAGCAGCCGGCGAGCAGCATGGCGGACAACAGGAGGACAACGCTGGGGACGTTGCGTGTCTTCATGACGATGCACCCGGGGTAGTGACGTACGAAAGGGGCGGCGAGCCCCGCTGGAGTTGCTGTCCTGCTTCCAGTCTATCCACGAATGCGCCGCCTGCCGGCGTGGGAACAGGCCGCCGATCAGTTGGTAGGGTGGATGGCCGAAGCCATCCACCATGGTGGACAAGCCTGCGGCGTTGTCCACCCTACAAACTATCCACGAACGTCGTCCCAGCCATGGGAAACTGTTGTTCGCTATTGCAACGACTTGCGCAGGCGGGCCAGGGCGCCGGCGAAGAACAGGCCGCCGATCACGGCGATCGCCAGCAGCGACGGCCAGACGATGGCCAGGTCCGCGCCGCGGAAGAAGATGGCCTGGACCAGCTTGAGGAAGTGGGTGGTGGGGGCGACCAGCATGATGTCCTGCACCGCCTCGGGCATGCTCTCGAGCGGGGTACGGCCGCCGGAGAGGATCTGCAGCGGTATCAGCGCGAGGATGATCAGCAGTCCCAGCTGCGGCATGGAGCGGGCCAGGGTGCCGAAGAAGATGCCCATCGAGGTGACGGCGAACAGGTGCAGCACGGTGGCGGCGAGAAACAGCGCCATCGAGCCCTGCAGCGGCACCTCCAGCCAGCGGCGGACGACCAGCTGCAGGGAGAGGATCGAGGCGACCAGCACCACCGCGCCCATGGACCAGACCTTGGCCAGCATGATCTCCAACGGGGTGACCGGCATCGCCAGCAGGTGCTCGATGGTGCCGTGCTCGCGCTCGCGGATCAGCGCCGCGCCGGTGAGGATGATCGCCAGCATGGTGATCTGGTTGGCCACCTCGTTCAGCGCGCCGAACCAGGCGCTCACCAGGTTGGGGTTGTATTCCATGCGCACCACCGCGTCGATCGCCGGGATCTCCGCGCTGCGGTAGCGCCGGACGAACTCGGCGACCTCTTCGTCGACGATCTGCTGGATGTGCCCGGCGCCGGTGAAGGCCTGGCTGACCTGGGTGGCATCGACGTTGAGCTGGATGGTCGGGGTGCGTCCGGCCAGCAGGTCCTGCTGGAACTTCGGCGGAATGTTCAGGGTGAAGGTATAGCGCCCGGCGTCCATGCCGCTGTCCATCGCGGCGCTGTCGATGTACTGCGGCGGCAGGAAGTAGGGCTCACGGAAGGCGTCGACGATGCGGTGGGAAGCCTGCGAGCGGTCCTCGTCGACCACCGCCAGGGTGGCGCGATAGAGGGATTCCGGCAGACTGGTGGCGCTGGAATACACGCCCAGGGTGAAGGAGTAGAGGATCAGCAGCAGCAGTGCCGGGTCGCGGTACAGGCTGCGCAGTTCCTTGATGCCGAGCTGCAGGATGTTGGTGAGCTTGCGCACGTCACTTCTCCTGTTTGCGCAGTCCCGCAACGCTGATCAGGGTCAGCACCGGAATGGCCAGCAGCAGGGGGATGAAGTAGGGCCAGAGGTCCGTCAGGCCCAGGGCCTTGTTGAACACGCCGCGGCTGATGGTGATGAAGTGGGTGGTCGGATAGAGCTGGCCGATCAGCGCGCCCGGTCCCTCCATCGCCGATACCGGCTGGAACAGCCCGGAGAACTGGATGGCCGGCAGCAGGGTGGCGATGGTGGTGCCGAAGATGGCGGCGATCTGGCTCTTCAGTATCGAGGATATCAACAGGCCCAGGCCGGTCGAGCAGATCACGTAGAGCAGCGCGCCGATAGTCAGGGCCGGCAGGCTGCCCTTGAGCGGCACGCCGAAGAACAGGGTGGCGAGCGCCGCCAGCATGACGAAGTTGAGCATGCCGAGGCCGACGTAGGGCAACTGCTTGCCGAGCAGGAATTCCAGGCGGGTCACTGGGGTGACGTAGAAGTTGGTGATCGAGCCCAGTTCCTTCTCGCGCACCACGCCGAGGGCGGTGAGCATCGCCGGGATCATCATCAGGAGGATCGGGATCATCGTCGGCACCATGGCCGGCAGGCTCTGCACGTCGGGATTGTAGCGGTAGCGCACGGCGACCTCGGCCTGGGCGCCGCCGGTGGCCTGGGGCGACTCGCGGGCCAGGCGCTGCAGGAAGTTGCCGTGGATGCCCTGCACGTAGCCCTGGATGGTGTCGGCGCGGGTCGGCATGGCGCCGTCGATCCAGAAGGCCACCTGCGGCCGGGCGCCGCGCTTGAGGTCGCGGGCGAAATTGGGCGGGATCTCGATCGCCAGGCTGACCTCGCCGCTGCGCATGCGCCGCTCGAGATCGTCATAGTCGCTCAGCGGCGGCTTCTCGATGAAGTAGCGCGAGCCGGATACGTCCAGGGCGTAGCTCTGGCTGGTGGTGGTCTGGTCGTGGTCGAGCACGGCGAAGGTCAGGTGCTCCACGTCCATGTTGATCCCGTAGCCCATGATGAACATCAGGAACGCCGTGCCGAGCAGGGCGAGGGTGGCGCGGATCGGGTCGCGGCGCAGCTCCATGGTCTCGCGCCGGCTGTAGCTGAGCAGGCGGCGCAGGCTGAAGCGGGGAGGAGCCGCGATGTCCCGGGCGGGTGCCTTCGCCGGGGCCGGCGCGGTCGGGGCCGCCGGTGCGGCGCTGTCGCCGGCCTCCTCGAGGTAGGCGATGAAGGTTTCCTCGAGGGTCGGCAGACCGCGTTTCTCCATCAGCGCCTGCGGCCTGTCGCTGTCCAGCACCTTGCCGGCATGCATCAGCGAGATGCGGTCGCAGCGCAGCGCCTCGTTCATGAAGTGGGTGGAGATGAAGATGGTCACCCCTTCCTCGCGCGACAGCTGGATCAGGAGCTCCCAGATGCCGTCGCGGGCGATCGGGTCGACGCCGGAGGTGGGCTCGTCGAGGATCAGCAGCTCGGGCCGGTGGATCACCGCCACGGCTAGCGACAGGCGCTGGCGGATGCCCATGGGCAGGTCGTCCGGCAGGTTGTCGAGCTCGCCGGCGAGGCCGAAGCGTTCGACCAGCGCGGCGATGCGCGCTTCGCGCTCTGCGGCCGGGACGTGGAACAGCCGGGCGTGCAGGTCGAGGTTCTGTCGCACGGAGAGCTCGTTGTAGAGGGAGAAGGCCTGCGACATGTAGCCGACCCGCTGGCGCACCTGCAGGTCCCCGGCGTCCACCGGCCGGCCGAACAGCAGCGCCTCGCCCTCGCTGGCCGGCAGCAGGCCGGTGAGCATCTTCATGGTGGTGGTCTTGCCGCAGCCGTTGGAGCCGAGAAAGCCGAAGATCTCCCCGCGCTCGATGCGGAAGTTCACATGGTCGACCGCGACGAAGTCGCCGAAGCGCATGGTCAGCCCGTGGGCCTCGATGGCCACCTCGGCGCTGTGCGTGCGCGGCGGGATGACCAGCGCACGGTGGCCGTGGCGCCGCTCCTCCGGCAGCAGGGCGATGAAGGCTTCTTCGAGGCTGACGCTGGCGGTGCGCGCCAGCAGCTCGGCCGGCGCACCGCTGGCCAGCACCCGGCCGCCGTCCATCGCCGCCAGCCAGTCGAAGCGCTGCGCCTCGTCCATGTAGGCGGTGGCGACCAGCACGCTCATCCCCGGGCGGTTGTGGCGGATGCGCTCGATCAGCTCCCAGAACTGGTTGCGCGACAGCGGATCGACGCCGGTGGTCGGCTCGTCGAGGATCAGCAGGTCGGGATCGTGGAGCAGCGCGCAACACAGCCCGAGCTTCTGCTTCATGCCGCCGGAGAGCTTGCCCGCCGGGCGCTCGACGAAGGGCGCAAGACCGGTGCTCCGCACCAGGTCGGCGATGCGCGTCCGGCGCTCCGCGGCGTTCTGGCCGAACAGGCGGCCGAAGAACTCCAGGTTCTCGAACACGGTCAGCGTCGGGTAGAGGTTCTTGCCCAGCCCCTGGGGCATGTAGGCGATGCGCGGGCAGACCGCGCGGCGGTGGGCCGGGTCGGCCATGTCGCCGTCCAGCACCTGCACGTTGCCCTCCTGGATCTGCCGGGCGCCGGCGAGCAGCGCCAGCAGGCTGGACTTGCCGACGCCGTCCGGGCCGATCAGCCCGGCCATGCAGCCGGCCGGGATCGCCAGATCGAGTGCGTCCAGGGCGCGGGTCCGGCCGTAGCGCAGGCCGACCCCGGCAAGCTGCGCGACGCCGCTCATGGGGCCAGGTTGACCTGCAGGTGGGCGGGCCATTCGGCCGCCGGGTCGAGCCGCACGTAGGCCCGGCCCGGCAGGCCGGTCTTGACGTGCTCGAGATGCCTTTCCAGAAGCTGCGGGTCGATCCGCGCCTTGATGCGGAACATCAGCTTCTCCCGCTCGCTCTCGGTCTCAACGGTCTTGGGGGTGAACTGGGCGACGCTGGCGACGTAGCTGATCCGTGCCGGGATCACGTAGTCCGGCGCGGCGTCCACCACCAGGTGGGCATCGCTGCCCAGGGCCACCCGGCCGGCCTGGCGGGTGGGCAGGAAGAAGGTCATGTAGACGTCGGTCAGGTCGATCAGGTTGAGCACCTTGCCGCCGGCGGCGAGCACCTCGCCCGGCTCGGCCACCCGGTACTGCACGCGGGCCACCCGGTCGGTCTTCAGCTGGCTGTCGTCGATGTCCGCCTGCAGGCGCCTGACCGTCGCCCTGGCGGCCTCCAGGGTGGATTCGGCCTCGATCACCTCGGATTCGGCGGCCTTGATCGCGGCTTCGGCCGAAAGCACCTGGGCGCGTGCCGTGGCCAACGCCGCCTGGGCGCTCAGCATGCTGGCGCGGTCGTCGTCGAGTTGCTGGCGCGACACGGCATTGCGCTTGACCAGGGCATCGGTGCGCTGGAAGTGCTTCTCCGCCGCGACCAGTTCGGCCTGCCGCTGGCGCACCACGGACTCGGCGGCGGCCTGTTCGCTCTGGCGCTGGGCGACCCGCGCACGGGCGGTCAGGATGGCGCTCTCGGCCTTGCTCACCTGGGCCTGGGCCTCGCCCAGCTGGGCCTCCAGCACCTGGGTGTCCATGCGTGCCAGGATCTGGCCCGGCTGGACGAAGTCGCCCTCGTCGACGTTGATCTCGGCGATGCGGCCGGAGAGTTTGGTCGCCACGTCGACCTCGGTCGCCTCGATGCGGCCGTTGCCGCTGGCGAAGCCTTCGCCGAGGCCGGTCGGGCGCAGCTCCAGCCAGGCCAGGCCGGCGGCGCCGGTCAGCAGCGCGATGGCCAACAGGCCCCGGACGAGACGGTTCTTGCCTTCCTGCTTCATGGGGTGTGGATTCCTGACTGCATGGGAGGCGCCCGGAGACCCGGTCGGCGGGCGCGGGCGTGTCTGCCGCGAGTATAACGACGGGCTGGTTCGCCTCCCATTGATCTGCGCCGGGGCCGGGCCGCTCTGCGCCGCCGGTTGGCGCCTGCCGCCGGGGCGCGGCTCAATCCGGCCGCGGACCGCCGTAGCTCTCCAGCAGGTGCATGTAGTTGGCGCGCACGTAGTTGTCGTGCTTCTGCAGTCGCGTCCAGCTCATCTGTCCGCGGATCTGTTCCAGCGACTGGCTGCGCTGGCTCAGCAGCCAGGCCTCCAGGCCGGAGAGCAGGGTGCGCGCGTAGGCGGGGCCGTGGCGCAGGATGGCGGCGGTGGTCATCACCGCATCGGCGCCGGCCAGCAGGTACTTCACCACCTGCTCGACGTCCTCCACGCCGCCGGAGGCGGCCAGCGAGCCCTTGACCCGCCCGGCCAGCAGGGCGATCCACTGGAGCGGCAGGCGCATTTCCCCGGGGCTGCTCAGCTCCAGGGTGCTGAACAGCTCCAGGCGCTGCAGGTCGATGTCCGGCTGCAGGTAGCGGTTGAAGATCACCAGGCCGTCGGCGCCGCCTTCCAGCAGACGGCTGGCCATGTTGCCGATGGAGCTGAAGTAGGGCGGCATCTTCACCGCCACCGGGATCTTCACGGCCTGGCGCACGGCGGCCAGCACGTCGAGGTAGCGCTGCTCGACCGCCGTGCCGGGCTCCAGCGGATCGACCGGCACGAAGTACAGGTTGAGCTCCAGGGCATCGGCGCCGGCCTCCTCCAGCAGGGCGGCGTAGCGCGTCCAGTGACTGGCCGAGGCGCCGTTGAGGCTGGCGATGACCGGTACCGACAGCTCGGCCTTGGCGCGCATGATCAGCGCCAGGTGGCTTTCCGGAATCATCCCGTAGGGGCCGCCGTCGACCGGCGGGAGAAACGCCGGCACGTCGCTGCAGGCGGCGCCGATGCTGGCGTAGTCGTTGGTGCCGGCCTCCAGCTGCTCCTGGAACACGGAGGGCAGCACGACCGCACCGATCCCGGCGTCGTCCAGCCGGCGCAGGTGATCGAGCTCGGCGTTCTGCGGCGAAGCCGAGGCGATCAGCGGATTGCGCAGGGACAGGCCCAGATAGGTGGTGGTCAGGTTCAAGGCTCGTCTCCCGGGGTCAATGGCATCTCCTCAGATATCCAGGCAGATTTTCCCGAAATGCTGCCCGCTTTCCTCGTGCCGGAAGGCTTCGACCATTTCCGTCAGGGAAAAGTGGCGATCGATGACCGGGCGCATGCCCGTCGCCTCGATGGCCCGGATCATGTCCCGCTGCTGGCGGCGGCTGCCGACGATCAGGCCCTGCAGGCGCAGTTGCCGGGTCAAGGCCGTTGCCAGCGGCAGGTGCGCCGAGGATGCCGATCACCGCGATGTGCCCGCCGATGCGTGCGGCGATCATCGATTGTTCCAGCGTAGCCGGTCCGCCCACCTCGATGACGTGGTCGACGCCGCGTCCGCCGGTCAGGCGACGGACCGTGTCGCCCCACTGCGGGTCCTTGCGGTAGTTGATCAACTGGTCCGCGCCCAGGGCCTCGAGGCGGGCGAGCTTGTCATCGCTCGAGGAGGTGGCGATGACCGTCGCCCCGGCCAGCTTGGCGAACTGCAGGGCGAACACCGAGACCCCGCCGCTGCCCTGCACCAGCACGGTCTCGCCGGGCTTGAGGGCGCCATCTTCCATCAGCGCGCGCCAGGCGGTCAGCCCGGCGGTGGTGAGGGTCGCCGCCTCGGCGTGGCTCCAGCCCTTGGGCGCATGGGTGAAGGCGGTCGCCGGCATGGTCACCTGCTCGCGGGCGAAACCGTCGATGCCGTCGCCCGGCACCGTGGCGAAGCCCTCGACCTCGGGCTCGCCGTCCTGCCAGGTCGGGAAGAAGGTGCTGACCACCCGGTCGCCGGGGGCGAATTCGCTGACTCCGCTGCCCACCGCCAGGACTTCGCCGGCGCCGTCCGACAGGGGAATGCGCAGCTCGCCCGGGCCCCAGGCGCCGCTGACCACCAGGTAGTCGTGGTAGTTGAGCGAGCTGGCGCGGATGCGCACGACGATCTCGCCGGTCTTCGGCTCGACCGGCTCGCTGGTTTCCAGGGTGACGCGCTCGAAGCCGCCGCCGGGCTGTACGCGCAGGGTGCGGATGCTCATGTCTTTCCTCATGGGTTGGGTAGGGGGGATGGCGCTCCGCTTGCGGCGGGGCCCCGTCGTCGCCAGGCAGTCTAGATGCCGGACGGGGCGCAGACGCCACTCCGTCGGGTAGGCCGCCGGGGCATGGGTTGTTTTTGCGTGCCGGCCTTGACCGTTGTGCAGTGCCTCACCTTACTTAGATGCAGGGCAGGCCGATGGTCGTTCCTCTTTTGTCCAGTGCTTCACGAAATGCGCTGGAGAGGCCTTGTAGCTCGGCAGGCCGCTGGCCGGGAAGCTATAAAAAAAGAAAGAGGGATTTGTGCATGCGGCAGATCAACGAGTGCGATCCTTGCCTTGAGGCAAGGAAAGAGAATGAGGCGAACAGGCACAACCGCCGGAAAGACGTCTTCACGCGCTGTCTGGAAGTAGGGATGCTTCTGGTGTACGGCACGGCCTTTCTGGGGTTGCTCTTCTGAAATCCCGTTCCGCTCGCCCGTTCGTCCACGGCCGGATGGCCTGGCGGCGATGCGGGGCACGCAAGGAAAACCCGGCTCCGCCCGGGCCGCTGTGCAGCCAACCGGCTATCCGTCGAGCCTGATCGGCGGAGCAGCTCCACCACGTCGCCACGGAGGGCGTCCCATGTCGATAGACACCATGTTTCTTCTCACGCTTGCAGGCGCTGCCCTGTTCGCGGCCGGGCTTTATGTGGAGCGTCTGACGCGACCGCATGCGGCCGAAGCCGCGGTTGAGACGGGGGCCGAGCCGCGTCGAGTGCCGAGCTGAGGACGGCCGCCCATCGCCGAAGCCGCGGCGTCCCGCTTGCGGCCCGACAACTCTTACGACGGGCCGGCACGTGTTCGCGGGACAGCCCCGCTGCAGGCGTTGCACGGTTTTCCCCGGTCGAAATCGTCCCGATTGCCCGGCGGCGTGTAAGTCATTACCTACATGCGGTGTAGGCAGGGTAGCTGCCTGCGTGCCGGGCAGGCTGTCGAGTAGTATTTAATTAATTGAATTGATTGGGATTTTATTTCGGTTGAAGAGGCGCCCATGGCACAAGGGGCGGGTTTTGTCCCCTTGTCCGGCCCGGCGCGCGCGCTAATATCTTCCCCGTGGTGCGACACGTATGCTCGTGTCGATCGCTTGGTTGGGGTAGCTCCCTGTGGCACCTAACTTCTTGATATTCAAGGAGCTGAAGCCTAAATAAGCCTAAAAACACCTGGCTTGCCCAGGCTAAAAAGACCCGCCTGCGGGGAGGCATGATCCCCGTCTGACGGGGTAAATGCGCCTCAGATTTGACCGGAAACGGTCAAAATTTGATCTGGACGCCTGAGAAAGAACGGTTCGAACCATTCGAATCCGTTTCAAAAATATTTCGAGAACCCCTGAGGGTGAATAAGGCCCTCCGGGGCAGAATTCACCTTCGGAGCGACTCGGCTGTTTTGGCCTTCGCCCCCGTCGTGAGACGCCGGAGGTGTTTTCAACCAAGCACGGAGCGACAGCTCCGGATTGCATTGCTCAGCTCCGCTGGTTCAGGGAGTACCGAGCCTGGCGTGTACCCGCCAGTTCACTAGATCGGCATGCGTCGGGGGCCAACCCCGGGGTGTGAAGCCCGATCAACAATGTCTCCTCTCGTCAGAGAAGCGCGATCCGGTGACGGAGCGCGCGCTGTGTCCGAATTGCACGGGCACAGGGGGGCTAGTGACCCAACCCGCATGGCTAACGCATGTGAATCGTCGATCGAACCCTCGTTAAGATAACGGGGCCTACGGCAATTATCGGCCTCAGCCAAAAACGGCACCGCAGGTGGTCATCGCAGTCACCGGATGCGATGCGGTACCAGACACCTGCCGGGGGAAAGACGGAGCCTAAACGGGGAATCGATGCGTTCCGGGGAACGTGGTAATCCCGACCACCCGCCAACGGCCGGCAACGGCACGGGCAGGCGACCCGCAAGGGGCGCTGAGGGGTGTGGGGAATGGGACGGTGCAAGAAGCGAAGGGCGACCTGTAATGGGTCGTATACCGGTTGAAAAAGTATCGGCAGGGGATAACCCTGGCTGACGTGCACCTGGTCTACAGGCGCAATGAAAACCGCTGATTCCAGCATGAAAACGACCCGAGGGGCGGACTCCACCCCTTGGGGGCAGTCCGCCTCGAGAGTTCGCGACCTTGAGGAGGACTGTATGAAAACGCAGCCAGCAACACCGGCAAAGTCTGCGTCCTTCGGCGGGGTGACGGGTTGGCACAGTCTCGACTGGGCCAGAATCCAGACCTCCGTTCGGAAAACGCAGTTGAAGATTGCGCAGGCAACAGGGGAAGGCGACTGGCGCAGGGTTAAACGCCTGCAACGGATGCTGACCCACTCGTTTCACGGCCGCTGTCTGGCCGTGCGGCGAGTCACGGAGAATCGGGGTCGCAAGACCCCGGGCGTGGATGGAGAGAAATGGGCAACGCCCCGCTCGAAGTTCCAGGCCGTGATGCGTTTGTCAGAAAAGAGAGGGTATCGGCCGCAACCGCTTCGGCGGGTGTGGATACCGAAACCCGGCAAGCAGGAAAAACGCCCGCTGGGTATCCTGACGATGTTGGATCGGGCCATGCAGGCGCTCTATCTGCTCGCCTTGGAACCTGTCATAGAAAGCACCAGCGATCCGAAAAGTTATGGCTTCCGCCCAGACCGCTCGACCGCCGATGCCATGGTCGAACTCTTTGCCCTGCTGTCACGGCAGGACAGTCCGCAATGGATGCTGGAGGGCGACATCAAGGGGTTCTTTGACAACATCAACCACGACTGGCTGTGCCGGAATGTCCCCATGGACCGGACGGTGCTGCGCAAGTGGTTGAGTGCCGGAGTGATCGACCGGCGACAAATCATGGCCACGGAAGCCGGGACGCCACAGGGAGGCATCATCTCTCCCTGTCTGGCGAACGCCACCCTGAATGGCCTGGAAACCCAGCTGAAACGCCATCTGGCAAAGAAGCTGGGCGTCAAGAAGGCCGAGAGGACGAAAGTCCAAGTGGTGCGTTATGCGGATGATTTCGTGATTACGGCAGCCTCCAAGGAGCTGCTGGAAAACGAGGTCAAACCTTGGGTCGAGCAATTCCTGTCGGTACGAGGGGTCGAGCTGTCCCGGGAGAAAACGCAGATCACGCATATCCACCAGGGCTTCGATTTTCTGGGGTGGAACTTCAGGAAATACGTGCCGAAATCGCCCTACAGAAAGGACAAGCTGCTGATCAAACCCTCGAAGGAGAACGTCTCGGCGTTCTATCGGAAGGTGCGGGAGATCATCAAAGGCAGCGGCACCCTGACGCAGGAAGCGTTGATCGGCCAGCTGAACCCGGTGCTACGGGGATGGGCGCACTACCATGCCTCGGCAGTAGCGCAAAAAACCTTCAGCACGCTGGATCACCTGATCCACTGGCGACTCTGGAGGTGGGCGAAACGCAGGCATCCGAAGAAGTCCGCGGTGTGGATTCGGAAGAAATACTTTCACTCCATAAACGGACGGAACTGGGTGTTCGCGTTCCCATACAGAAACAGCAAGGCAGAGGTGAAGTACCGTCGGCTATATGCGCTGGCCGACACCACGATCGTGCGCCACAAGCGTCTTCCGGGAGACTACCAGCCCTACGACGCGGCGCAGGAGCTGAAGTGGGAGAAACTGAGAGTCCAACGGATGCAGCACAAGCTGCGTTATCGGGGACAGATCCTCGGGCTTTTCCGGCGACAGCAGGGTCAATGCGCCCTGTGTGGGCATGCGATCAGCAAGGAGACCGGTTGGCACGATCACCACGTCATCAGGCGGGTGGACGGCGGGCCAGATACCCGGAGCAATCGCGTGCTGCTTCACCCGAACTGCCATGCACTGGTCCACAGCCAGGATAGACAGGTAGAACTGCTCCACAGCGGCTTATAGTGGTATAGTCGCCCGCAACACTCCGTGCGTTGCCGGCCAAGCTTTGGCTTCATGTAGGCTTGAGCCGTGTGCGGTGAAAATCGCACGCACGGTTCTTAGGGGGGGATGGGCCAGTAATGGCCAATCCCTACCCGACTCGACGGAGTGACACGGGCTGCCGCGGATGACAGCCAGGGACTTCGCAGGACGACGAATCATCAGGACGATGAGTCAGGAAAAAAGGGAAAAAAAGGACTGAAGAGCAGGCGAGGTTATCCTCGCCTCTTTTTTTGCCCGCAGAAAAAGTAGACTCCCTGTATCCGGTTCATGGTGGGTAGTCAGTCGATGTCGATACGTGTGTTCCTGATGATCTGGATGCTGTTGCTGCCCTGGCCGGCCAAGGCCATGGAGCTGCGCTTCGTGACCGGTGAATTCCTGTCCTTCGACTTTTCCTCCAGGGACATGCCCAGCGGGACGGCTCCGGTCCCCCGTGGTCCTTTCGTCGAAACCGTGCAGGCGGTCTGTGCCCATATCCGCTACGACTGTCCGATCGGCCTGGTGCCCTGGCGCCGCTCCCTGGCGATGCTCGAACAGGGACAGACCGATGCCGTCTTCGCCATCATTCCCATCTACGAGCGGGCGATCGAACTCCGCTTCAGTCCGGTGCTGATCGACTCCAGCCTCAACCTTTACGCCCATCGCTCCAATCCCCTGCAGAGCTGGCGCCCGGAGAGCGGGGAGCGTCGCGACTTCTACACGCTGGGGCCCTCGGGAACGGCCAATGTGGTCAGGCAGCGCCTGCAGGATATTCCCTCGGCGAATATTCACCTGGAGTCCGACAATCTGCGCCTGATGCGCAAGCTCAATGCGGGACGCTTCGGCAATGGCATGGTGATCATGAACCCCATCATCGCCCGCCGCCTGATCGAGCAGCACCAATTGAACAACGTCCGCGAGGTCGGCCTGTTCAAGAAAGTCGGCTACGCCATCGCCTTCTCCCGCGAGCGGGTTTCGCCGGAAAAGTTCGAAGCCTTCGAGCGGGGCCTCCAGGCGCTGATCGCCGATGGCACGGTCCCCGCCATCTTCCAGCGCTACCAGCTGGAGCTGGCGCCTTCCGTGCGCAAGTGGGCCGCCCGCAAGAGAAGCGCCGCGCCGCAGGGGACCTGCCGGGACGCCCCTCATGGCCGTGGCTCAGAGGAACACGGTGGCGATGTCCACCGAGGAACGTCTGCCGATTGCCCGGTAATGGCTTTCGAGCCAGGCCAGGGCCTGTGAACGGCCCTGGTCGCGGAGCATTTCCAGAAAGGGCTGGCTGGTGGTCATCTTCGATTCCGCGGCGAGCCGGCCCATCAGCGCGTCGTCGGCGATCATGTGCAGATGGGTCTGGGTCAGGCGCCGCTCCAGCTTGCTCAGGGGCAGCAGCGTGCGGGCGGCATGTTCGCGGGCGTGGGCGAGGCTGTGCATCTCGCGCAGGAAGGTGGACTTGAACGCCAATTCCTGCGTGCGGCGGCGGATCTCCTCGACGCTCTGCGGCGTCCTGCCGTGGGCCATGGGGCTGAGCAGGACGAGCAGGATGTCGTTCGCATCGCATTCGTAGACCAGCGGAAACACCGCCGGATTCGCCGAGAAGGCGCCGTCCCAGTAGGGCTCGCCGTCGATCTCCACGGTGTGGTGGTAGGTCGGCAGGCAGGCCGAGGCCAGCACGCAGTCCTCGCTCAGTTCGTGGCTGCGGAAAAGCCGCAGGCGGCCGGTATTGGCGTTGGTCGCGGCGATGAACAGCTTGAGCGGACAGTCCGCGCGCAGGCGCTCGAAATCGACCAGCGAGACGAGGATGTCGCGCAGCGGATTGACGTTGAGCGGATTGAGCTGGCGCGGCGATAGCAACTGGGTCCAGTAGAGCATCAGCTTGAGGCCGGTCGCCGGATAGCCGCTGCGGATGTTGGCGCCGGCATTGAGCAGCGGGGCGCTGCTGGCCACCGCCTGCCAGAAGCCGGCCAGCGCTTCCCGCGCGCCGTCTCGCCCGCCCTGCAGCAGGCCGTGGGCCAGTACGGTCGCGTTCATCGCGCCGGCGCTGGTGCCGCTGATGCCCGCGAAATCGAGCCGGCCGTCCTCCAGCAGCGCATCCAGAACGCCCCAGGTGAAGGCGCCATGGGCGCCGCCGCCCTGCAGGGCAAGACTCACGGTCGAGCGGTTGTTGCGCGAACGAAAGAACATGGGTGGCTCCCTGCGCTTGGAAAGGATCTCCGTTTCAGACAGGCAAAAAGCGTGTCTTTCACCGATGGCAGTTCAATATAAGACTCAGTCAGGCGGCCAGCTGTCCAGCAGGGGGGCGAGCAGCGCGCACATGCTGCGCCAGTGGGAGCCCTCCCAGTAGATCCGCTGGCAGGCATCGCAGCCCAGAAAGCGCGAGTAGAGGACGGCGACCCGCGGCGGCAGGCGAGGGCGGGCCTGTTCCGCGGCGACCTCGTGCAGCGGCAGGTTGCAATGCAGGCACAAGCTGAACGGCCGCGCGCTGCCCGCCAGATCCAGCCGCTCGAACAGCTCGCGCAGCTGCAGGGCCGGCTTCAGGGCATGCACGTAGCAGCCGTGGGTGACGATGCGCCGCTTGAGCAGCTCGCGGTCGCGGCTCAACACGATGCGGTGCTGCTCGGCGGCGAGGGCGGCGATCTGGCTGTCCTCGAAATGGTTGTCGTAGAGAGTGTCGAACCCACACATGCGCAGCAGGCTGGCCAGCCCGCCCAGATGGGCGTCGGCGATGAAGCGCAGTTCCCTGAGCGGATGGTCGCGCACCTTGAGCAGCGGGCTGATATCCAGCGCCTCGAAGCGGGGGTAGACCGCCACCCGGTCGCCGTCGTGCAGCAGCCGGGCGAAGTCCACCGACTCGCCGTTGACCAGCACCAGCTCCACCTCGGTGTGCGGCACGCCGAGCGCCTCGATCATGTGCTTGACCGTCGCCGCCCGCGCGCAGCCGCAGGTGAAGGCCTGCCGCCGTCGCTCGGCCGGCAGGAAGTCGTTGAGCTCTTCGTAGAAGCGGAAAGTGGCGCTGACCATGCCGACAGTATGGCAGCCGGGCCGGCGATGGGTGCAGATCCGCTGGCAAGCGGACAGGGTTGCCAAGAGGTAATATGACTGCGCGAGTGGCCCGTCGGGGGCCTTGCCGATGCCGGCTGCGCCGGTGTTTTCCACGAGAACGAAGAGGTTCAGGAATGAGCGACATTGTCTTCATCACGGGGGCTACCTCCGGTTTCGGCCGCGCCGCCGCCCGCCGTTTCGCCCAGGCCGGCTGGACGTTGGTGCTGACGGGCCGGCGCTTCGACCGTCTGCAGGCCCTGCAGGAGGAGCTGAAGGACCAGGTTCCGGTACACATCGCCGCCCTCGACGTACGCGATGCCGAGGCGGTGCGCCAGGCGGTCGCGGCGCTGCCCGAGGGTTTCCGCCAGGTCAAGGCGCTGCTCAACAACGCCGGCCTGGCCCTGGCGCCGGAGGCGGCGCAGAAGGTGGCGCTGGAAGACTGGCACACCATGATCGACACCAATATCACCGGTCTGGTCAACATCACCCATGCACTGCTGCCGACCCTGATCGCCACCGGTGCGGGCGCCAGCATCGTCAACATCGGCTCGGTCGCCGGCCACTGGCCCTATCCGGGGGGCCACGTCTACGGCGCGACCAAGGCCTTCGTCCAGCAGTTCAGCTACAACCTGCGTTGCGACCTGCTCGGCACTGGCGTGCGGGTCACCGACATCGCTCCGGGGCTGGCGGAAACCGAGTTCACCCTGGTGCGCACCAAGGGCGACCAGACGGCCTCCGACCGGCTCTACCGCGGCACCACGCCGCTGGTCGCCGAGGACATCGCCGAGCAGATCTTCTACGTGGCCAGCCTGCCGGCGCACATCAACATCAATCGTCTGGAAGTCATGCCGGTGCGCCAGGCCTGGTCGCCTTTCGCCATCGACCGCGATCCGCAGTGAGAGAGCGTGGCGCCATGATTCAGAAGCGCTCGTGCTCGCCCAGATAGCGCCATTGGCCTGTCGGCAGCCTGGCCATGGCCAGACGGCCGATGCGGATGCGCCTGAGGCTCAGCACCTCGAGCCCGACGCTCCGGCACATGTGCGCGATCTGCCCGGCCTGCGGCGCCTTGAGGGCGAAGCGTAAATGCCTTTCGCTCTGCCAACTGACCTTGCACGGCGGCAGCGGCCGGCCCCGGTAGTCGAGGCCGTGGCCGAGCCGGGCCAGACCGCCGTCGATCAGCTCGCCGGCGACTTCGACGACGAACTCCTGCTCCAGCGTGTCGCCGTCCTCGCCCAGCCGGCGCAGCACGCCGCGCTGCTGGCTGAACACCTGCAGGCCGCTGGCGGCAGGCTCCAGCGGCAACAGCGCGGTGAGCTTGCGAAAGTGCCGGGCGAGCGGGTGCTGCGGGCCGTGGTCGCTGTCCGCGCGGGTCGCCGGGCCGAGGCGCTGCAATGCCTGCTCGATGCTCTCGCCGGCCGGCTTGTGCAGCAGCAGGGTCACCGGCTCGACCGGCGCGGCCACGGCATCCGGATGCAGCACGACTGCCTCATCACCGACCTTGAACTGCGGCTCGTCGACCACCCGCCCGTCGACACTGACCCAACCTCCTTCGATATACAGCTCGGCTTCCCGGCGCGAGCAGTGGGTCAGCTCGACCAGGCGTTTGGACAGGCGGATGGGTTCGGTCATGGCGAAGGCACTCGGAATCGGGCGGCCATTGTACTCGCCGGCGTGACTGCAGAGCGCGCTCCGCGAGTACTGGTCACCGACAAGCTCGGAGCTACGCGGCGGCGAAACGGGAAAGGGGACTGAACCTCGAACACCGCCAGCACAAGGGATTGAACAACCGGACGGAGAACTCGCACCAGCCGACCCGGGTACGCGAGAAGGTGATGCGCCGCTTCGAATCGGCGCGCCAGTTGCAACGGCTCCAGTTACAACAGTTCGCTTCGATCCACGCTCAGGTCGCCCACCTGTTCATGCACTGCCGCTACCCCTCGAACGCACGGCGGAAACGAGCGGTACGCGCCCAAGCCTTTGCGGCTCGGGAAATGGGAAAGGGTAACGTGCGCCCCGATGCCCGGACGGTTCGCCGCGCGAGTTCTTCATCCTCGCGCTACGTTCTCGGACGGCCACCCATCAATAACGAACGTGACAGTACCTCCTCCAGATGACGACTTGACCCGCATTCTGGGTGGGCCCATACTGATGTTCACGTTAACTTTGGCGGCAACTGCTCCCCTCCGAACCCGTTCCAGGCCATCCATCGAACGTGTCGGAA
Organism: Azotobacter salinestris; assembly: GCF_009363155.1. Lineage (NCBI taxonomy): Bacteria > Pseudomonadati > Pseudomonadota > Gammaproteobacteria > Pseudomonadales > Pseudomonadaceae > Azotobacter > Azotobacter salinestris. Next base: position 1,114,942 of record NZ_CP045302.1, on the reverse strand, counting down.
CGTGGTCCTTCACGTGAATAAAGTACTTCTTTCATATGAGTGGGGGAGGGCACACCCCGCTGTTTCCATGGCGGCGCACGGATTCGATTTCAGGCGACGGGTGTCTCGAAGCGCTCGCCCTCCGCGAGAGTCCGCGGAATTCCGAGGATCCGCATCTGCTCGCAGGTGCTCTGCGCGCTCAGCGGAATCCGATCCATCGAGAGCGGAGCCCCTCCTTTTGCAAATCGATTTGGAGTTGGCCTGCGTGGCCGAGAATTCCTCGAGTGACGCATCCGCTCCCCAAGTCCTGCTGCGAAGACGCATGAGGGTTTGATGAACGCCTCGGCGACAAGCTCTGATCGGTGCTCGACACCCAACACGGAGAATCATGAACTGCAATCCCACCTCGAGGCGCGCAGCTCGGCGCGCATCGGTCTGCGCGCTCGCCGCGCTGCTCGTCGCCGCGACCGTGGCGGTGTTCGTGTTCGCGCTCGGTCCGGCGACCCCGCCAGTCCCCGAGCCGTCGAGCCCGCCGCCGACCGAATCATCCAGGTTCTCGCGGCCGGCCGACTGGTCGCCCTACCGGCCCGCGGTGCACCTCACCCCCGCCAAGCACTGGATGAACGATCCCCAGCGCCCGATCCTGATCGACGGCGTCTGGCACTACTACTACCTCTACAACGCCGACTACCCCAAGGGGAACGGCACCGAGTGGTACCACGCGACCTCGACCGACCTCGTGCACTGGCAGGATCACGGCGTCGCGATCGACAAGTACAAGAACGGCCTCGGCGACATCGAGACCGGCAGCGCCGTGATCGACACCGAGAACACCGCGGGCTTCGGCGCCGGCGCGGTGATCGCCGTCATGACCCAGCAGCACGAGGGCGTGCAACGGCAGTCGCTCTTCGTCTCGACCGACGGCGGCTACCGCTTCGAGGCGTACGACGGCAACCCCGTCATGGACAACCCGGGCGCCGAGCACTGGCGTGACCCGAAGATCATCTGGGACGACGCCCGCGACGAGTGGCTCATGGCGCTCGCCGAGGGCGACAAGATCGGCTTCTACACTTCGCCCGACCTGAAGCGCTGGACGTACCGATCGGGCTTCGAGCGCGACGACCTCGGCATCCTCGAGTGCCCCGACCTGTTCCGCATGTCGGTCGACGGTGACCCGGCGAACACGCGATGGGTGCTCGCGGCAGGCGGGAACGGCGCCAGCAAGGGCATGACCACGGGAACCGTGTACTGGACCGGCGACTGGGACGGCGAGCGCTTCACCGCGGATCGCGACGAACCGCGTTGGCTCGACTCGGGCGCCGACTTCTACGCCACCGTGACGTGGGACGACCCGCGCCAGGACGACGCCGAACGCCTCGCCTCCCGCTACGCCATCGGCTGGCTCAACAACTGGGCCTACGCCACCAAGCTGCCGACCGACGACTGGCACGGCGGCGCCGACTCGATCGTGCGACGCATCGAGCTGCGCTCGGTCGACGGCGAGCCGCTGCTCGTCTCGCAGCCCGTCGACGCGCTCGACAAGCTCGCGGGTAATGCCGAGGTGCGCTCCAAGGTACGGGTGACGGCAGCCTCGGGGACGACGCTCCCCCAGCCGAAATCCGATGCCTACCGACTCCGGGCCGAGCTCGATGCGGCCTCGGGCGCCAACGAGGTGCGGTTCCGCGTCAAGGAGGGCGGCGGGCACTTCACGACCGTCGGGTACGACTTCGTGCACGGCGTCGCCTTCGTCGCGCGCGCCGCGGATGCCGCGGCCGAGCGGATGCCCGAGGTCTACCGCGAGGTTCGTACGGCCCCGGCGCCGGCGCGCGACGGCGTCGTCACCCTTGACATCATCGTCGATGCGGCCTCGGTCGAGGTCTTCGTGAACGACGGCGAGGCCGTGCTCTCGAATCTCGCGTTCGGGGCCTCCGGCGCGAACGGGCTCTCGGTCGAGTCGCTCGGCGGCGACACCGAACTGCGCTCCTTCCGACTCACGCCGCTCGCGATCGCGCCGATTGAGCGGCATATGGAGCAGGCACCCCAAGGCAACGGTGGCTCACCTGGTGAGCCAGTGGCGCCCGCAGACTGAGCGCATGACGAATCCTCATGAACCGGTGCCACGTCGCTCCATTTCCTGCTGAAGGCCGAAGCCCGGACGATGGCGCTGGTGCAGGTGCTGGCGTTGTCCGAAGACGAGGCGGTGGCGCTGTTCAAGCGGCACTGTCACGTTGTTGATGGGCGGCCGACCGAGAACGTAGCGCGAGGATGAAGAACTCACGCGGCGAACCGTCCGGGCATCGGGGCGCACGTCACCCTTTTCTCGAGCCGCAAAGGCTTGGGTGCGTACCGCTCGTTTCTGCTATGCGTTCGAGGGGTAGCGGCAGGGCATGAACGGGTTGGCGACCTGGGCGTGGATCGAAGCGAACTGTTGCCACTGGAGCCGTTGCAACTGGCGCGCCGACTCGAAGCGGCGCATCACCTTCTCGCGTACTCGGGTCGGCTGGTGCGAGTTCTCCGCCCGGTTGTTCAATCCCTTGTGCTGGCGGTGTTCGAGGTTCAGTCCCCTTTCCCGGTTCGTCACCGCGTAGCTCCCGAGCTTGTCAGTGATAGGAGCGGGCGGGATGCGGCGACTGTTGACGCCGCATCCCGCCCTTCTCAAGTCCAGGCACACACAGCGAGGCGCCCGGCTGGAAATCCAGCCGGGCGCCTCTTCGCCTCTTCGTGAGATCCGTTACTTCAGCGGCTTGATCTGACCGCCCGGGTTCACATTGAGGTTCGCCGGGATGTCGGCCCAGCCACCCAGCCCGCCGCCGTAGGCACCGTAGGAGTAGTCGACCGCCGACGACGCCCCTTCGATGTCGATCTTCACGGTCGGTGCGAGGGTGCCGCCGCGCCGGAAGTTGCCCTCGGTGCCGATCGTGTCGATGAACGACTGCACCAGGCCGCCCGGCATTACGTAGTGCGAGTACGACTGGAAGTGGCCGAAGGGCTGGTTGTAGTCGGGAGCGAAGGGGAACCCGCCGTTGAAGTTGAGGTTCGTCGGGTTGCCGAGCACCAGCCCGGATCCCTGGTTCATCGGCTGGTAATCGCTGCGGATACCGTCGCCCACGAAGCCGTACACGCCCTCGGGGCCATCAAGGCCGGCCGCGTAGGTGCCGCGGTGGCTGATGGTGAAGAGGTAGTACTTGCCGTCCTTCATGTAGATCTGCGGCCGTTCGGTCTGGTCGGTCACGCAGTTCGCCGAGAGGATCGGCGGCAGGAACTCCCACTCGGTAAGGTCGGCGTTCTTCGCCTTCGCCAAACCGATGTTGCCGATCTGGTAGGGCGCACCCGACGCGTTCACCTCCTCGACGGTCTCGGCGTAGGGGTCGCCCTCCCGGTAGCCGAGGTCCTCCGCGTTGCACGCGGCGGACTCTCGCGGCATGGCCGAGTTGCCCTCGAAGACCATGAAGGTCTCGCCCGGGTGGGCCGGGTCCTCGAAGGTGAACGGGTCGCGGAAGTTGAAGTACGGGTTCTGCTCACCGGTCTGGTAGTAGGTACCGTCGGCCGACAGGAGCGGAATGACCTTGTCGAAGCCGGTGAACTTCACGCCCTCCTTGTTGGCGTGCACCTTGCCGACGCTGAGCGCGATCTTCGGGTCGTACGGCTTGATGTCCTTGCCCGAGGCATCACGATAGAACGCGACATCCGTGAAGAACAGCTTGACCTCGCCGCCCGGGAAGATGCGCGCCGAGCCCGACCACTGCGTCTGGTGGCTGAACGACTGGTCCTCGAAGATCTGGCCGGTGACGCCCTCGTCGAAGACGAGACCGCCGTAGGTCCAGCCGCCGTTCGCCGGCCGCTGTTCGGCAGGGATGCCGGCCGGGCGGTAGAAGTAGCCGATCTTCGCGTACACGTGGCGGTCGTCGAAGCCGAGGTTCCGGTCGGCGACGAGGGAGAAGATGATCTCCTGCCCGTTGACGCTGTACTGGTTCGCGTTGGCGTCGGTCAGGGGCCAGGAGTCCCACACCCAGACCTGCTCGTTCGACATGTCGGGGAAGTCCTGCGGGACGTTGGGCATGGTGTATTCCGCAGGCATCGAGCTCTGACGCGAGACAGCCCTCGGGTCCGACATCCGCTTGATCTGACGCGCGTCGGCACGAGTCCACTTCGCTGTGAAGTTGCCCTCGGGCGCGAATGCCTCCTGCGTGTGCAAGGTGGGCTCGGGGCCGGGTTCCAGATGGGGAGCCGCAATGACTGCCGTGGCGCTGCTGAACAGCGCCGTCGCAGCGATCCCGCTGACCAGAGAGCGCCGAATGCGTTGGTCGATGAGTAACATGATATTTCCTTTCGTTTTAAAAGCGGCCGCGATGCTAGCATCTCATGTAATGATTGTTAACGTTAAATTCATGACGATCGCATGAAACTGCGAGAGGGTTGGGGTTGAACTGGCAAGAGTGTATGAGCCTTGGCATGGCTGCTTGCCGAGTACATGGACACTCCCTGTTTCGGCTCCCCGGCCGAGCCACTTCTCTTTGCTTGCGCGAAAGAGAAAGTAACCAAAGAGAAAGCGCGCCCGATCATCCGGCCCCCGCTGCGCCGGGGCTTCCTCGCTCCGGTGCCGCTCCGAGGGTCGCCGCCTCCTGCGGCTCGCCCCGCTGCGCGACACCTGCGCTCGGCCTCGGACGGGAGAGTTGCCTGCAGATGAGGGCTCAGTCTTGAAAGGCTTTCTGCTTTTTGTTCGCGAAGGTGGGGGCTATACCCATTCCCCCTTCGGGACGAGCCCCTGGAGCGACGACGCAGGGAGGGAAGCCCGGTGCAGCCGGGACCGGATGAGGGGGTGGCCTTCTTTCTGGTCACTTTTTCTTGGCCAGAACAAGAAAAAGTGACTCGGCCGGGAGGCCGAAACAGGGAATGCCGAACCACTTCGGCAAGCAGCTACAGCACAAGAGCCGAAGAAGACACCAGACAGCTCGACGCACAATCTTGCCAGTCCGCTATCCGGCGGGCATTTCATGCGATTGCCCAGGAGCCAGCTTGCCGGCGATTCGTAGCCGCGAAAGGCATCGCCAGCAAGCGGGCTCCTACAGTAATACTGGCCGCGTCCCTCTTTCACGAAAGGAACTCGAACATGCGTCCTCTCTGCCTGCTTGCCCTGTTCTGCCCCATGCTGCTGATCCCGGCCGTCCAGGCGGCCCAGTACCCCAGTGAAAAGGGGGTCGTGCAGGTCGACCCGGTGGTCGACGGCCTGGAGCATCCCTGGGCAGTGGCCTTTCTGCCGGATGGCCGGGGCATGCTGATCACCGAGCGACCCGGCCGCCTACGGCTGTTCGCCGATGGCCGCCTGTCCGAGCCCCTGGACGGGATGCCCAGGGTCTTCGCCCGCGGGCAGGGCGGGCTGCTCGACGTGGCGCTGTCACCACAATTCGCCGAGGATCGGCTGGTCTATCTGTCCTATGCCGAGGCCGGGGACGACGGTCAGGCCGGCACCACCGTGGGCCGCGGCCGGCTGTCCGGGGATATGCGCCGGCTGGAGGATTTCCAGGTGATCTTCCGCCAGCAGCCGAAGCTCTCCACCGGCATCCACTTCGGCTCGCGGCTGGTGTTCGACCGTGACGGCCATCTGTTCATCGCCCTCGGCGAGAACAACCAGCGGCCGACCGCCCAGGATCTCGGCAAGCTGCAGGGCAAGCTGGTGCGTATCTATCCGGACGGCCGTGTGCCCGAGGACAACCCCTTCGTCGGCCGCCAGGGCGCACGCCCGGAGATCTGGTCCTACGGCCACCGCAACCAGCAGGGCGCCGCGCTCAACCCCTGGACCGGCCGCCTCTGGACCCACGAGCACGGGCCGCGCGGCGGCGACGAGATCAACATCCCGGAGCCGGGCAGGAACTACGGCTGGCCGCTGGCCACCCACGGCATCAACTATTCCTTCCTGCCGATCCCCGAAGCCCGCGGCAAGACCGTCGCGGGCACCGAGCCGCCGCACTACGTCTGGGAGAAGTCGCCGGCGGTCAGCGGCATGGCCTTCTACGACGCGGAACGCTTCCCCGCCTGGCAGCACAGCCTGTTCATCGGCGCCCTGGTCGATCGTTGCATGATCCGCCTGGCGCTGGACGGCGACCGCATCGTCCATGAGGAGCGCCTGCTCGAGGACCTGGACACCCGCATCCGCGACGTCCGTCAGGGGCCGGACGGCTACCTCTACGTGCTGACCGACGAGACGAGCGGTAAATTGTTGCGCCTCGGCCTGGCACCCTGAACAGGCCGCCGGGTATCGGGCGGGCGAATTCGCCCCCAACCGGGCCTGCCCGGCGAGTAGAATGCCGCCCCCGGCAAGCAAGGTATTCAAGATGGCACTCATTGGGCGGTTCAATTCCCTGCAGGTGGTCAAGCACACCGACTTCGGCCTCTATCTCGACGGCGGTGCGGACGGCGAGATCCTCCTGCCCCGGCGCTACGTGCCCAAGGATTCGCCGAGCGAGGTCGGCGACTGGCTGAACGTCTTCGTCTACCTGGACAGCGACGACCGGCTCATCGCCACCACACTGCGGCCGAAGATCCAGGTCGGCGGCTTCGCCAGTCTCAAGGTGGTGCAGATCAACCGCGTCGGCCTGTTTCTCGACTGGGGCCTGCCCAAGGACCTGCTGCTGCCCCATTCCGAAGAGAAGCGCCCGCTGCAGGTCGGCGACTACTGCGTGGTCCACGCCTACCTCGACCCGCGCACCCGGCGCATCGTCGCCACCGCGCGGCTCGACCGCTACCTGGACAAGACCCCGGCCCGCTACCAGCCAGGCCAGGCGGTGGACCTGCTGGTGGTCGAGCCGACCCCGCTGGGCTTCAAGGCCATCATCGACGGCCAGCACTGGGGGCTGATCCACAAGAACGAGGTGTTCAAGCTCCTGCGCGGCGGCATGCGCGAGCAGGGCTACATCAAGGAAGTGCGCGACGACGGCAGGATCAGCCTGACCTTGCAGCCGGCCGGCCAGGCCGCCCGCGACGAGCTGGCCGAGCGCATCCTTGCGCGCCTGGACGAGGAGGGCGGCGTGCTGCCGCTCGGCGACAAGAGCCCGCCGGAACTGATCGCCCGCCTGTTCGGCGTCAGCAAGGGCAGCTTCAAGAAGGCCATCGGCGGCCTCTACAAGCAGGGTCTGATCGCCATCCACGACGAGCGCATCGAACGCCGCTGATGCGGCCAACTGCCTGATACGCGGAAAAAATTTGCTGCTTTCGCCGCTGCGGGGCTTGAGCTGACGCGGCCGAATTTGAATAATGTGCGGCGTTTTCCGCCGGTGTAGCTCAGTCGGTAGAGCGGCTCATTCGTAATGAGAAGGTCGAGGGTTCGATTCCTTTCACCGGCACCAGAAAAATCAAGGCTCGCAGCGATGCGGGCCTTTTTCGTTTTCGGGGTGGGCTATCACTGGGGTGACACCAGGACCGCAACGCCCCCCTCAATACAGCCCACTCGGCCAGGCACTCGGTGGTTTCCGCGTCGGTGGCAACGAGCCGATCGTCCGGGTTCCGTGCGTACCAGCGATTGACCCCCGCAACGCCGCAAGCCTGCGGCTCTGTTCGAGTACTCCCGGGTGCCATCTGTCTGGCATCATCCTCCCCACGACACCACCATCTCCGGATAGCCGGGGGACGATTTCAAGGGATAGAGCATGGCAGAGAGCAGTAACTTCGCCTTCCTCAAGGAGCACGACCCAGTCTTCTTCCAGCTCGCCAGCACGGCCGAGCGCGTATTCGCCAGCGATCCCAACACCACGCTGATCAAGCTGCGCCAGCTCGGCGAGGCGCTGGCCCAGGATCTGGCGGTACGCGCCGGCATCGAGTTCGATGCCACCCTCAGTCAGGCTGATCTGCTGTACCGCCTGAGCCGCGAGATCCAGCTCGACGGCAACATCCGCAACCTGTTCCACACCCTGCGCATCGAGGGCAACAAGGCCACCCACGAATTCCGCACCCAGCACCGCGAGGCGCTGGACGGGCTCAAGGTCGCCCGCGCCCTGGCCATCTGGTATCACCAGTCGTTCGGCAAGGCCGGTGGCGCCTTCAGGCCCGGCCCCTTCGTCACCCCCGCCGACCCCAGCGCCCCGCTGCGCGAGCTGCAGGAGCAGATCGAGCAGTTGCGCGCCGAGCTGGGCGACAGCCGTCAGCAGCTGGAGAGCAACCAGCAGATGGCCGAGCTGCTGGCACGGGAGAATGACGAGTACGCCAGCCTCGCCGGGCAGATGGACGAGGAGGCGCGCACCTACGAGCAGCTCGCCCTGGAGCACGAGGCCGCGCTGGCCAGGACCCGCGCCGAGTTCGAGGAGCGTCTGCAGGCGCTGCACCAGCAGCTGGAGAGCCAGCCGCAGGCCGCCCAGCAGGTCATGCACAGGACGCAGCAGGCCAGCAGCCAGTTCGACCTCAACGAAGACCTGACCCGCATCCTCATCGACCAGCAGCTCAACGATGCCGGCTGGGAAGCCGACTCGCTCGACCTCACCTGGCGCAAGGGCGCCCGCCCGGAAAAGGGCAAGCACAAGGCCATCGCCGAGTGGCCGACCAGCAAGCCGGGCGAGGCGGCCGACTACGTGCTGTTCGCCGGCCTCACCCCGGTGGCCATCGTCGAGGCCAAACGCAAGCGCATCAACATCGCCGACCGCATCCATCAGGCCGAGCGCTACGCCCGCCAGTTCGTGCTCCAGGGCGAGCTGCAGCCGGCCTGGCTGCTGAGCGGCGAGGGCGACGGCTGGGCGGACGGGCAGGGCGGCCAGTTCCGCGTGCCGTTCGCCTTCGCCTGCAATGGCCGCCCGTACATCAAGCAGCTCGCCGAACAGTCCGGCATCTGGTTCCGCGACCTGCGCAGCCCGGCCAATCTGCGCCGCCCGCTGCAGGACTTCCACACCCCCGAGGGCCTGCTCGACCTGCTCAAGCGCAGCCGCGCCGAGGCCGAGGCCAGGCTCCAGCAGGAAGGCTTCGCCTACCTGCGGCTGCGCGACTACCAGGAAAACGCCATCAAAGCGGTGGAGCAGGCGCTGGCCGCCAACCGCCGCCAGTGCCTGCTGGCCATGGCCACCGGCACCGGCAAGACGCGCACCATCATCGGCCTGATGTACCGGCTGCTGAAAGCCGAGCGCTTCCGCCGCATCCTGTTCCTGGTCGACCGCAGCGCCCTCGGCCAGCAGGCCCTCGACGCTTTCAACGAGGCGGCCCTCGAGCAGAACCACACCCTGGCGCAGATCTATGACATCAAGCAGCTCGGCGACATGGCCGCCGAGGCCGAAACGCGCATCCAGGTCGCCACCGTGCAGGCCATGGTGCGGCGCATCTTCCAGTCCGACCAGCCGCCGCCCATCGACGCCTTCGACTGCATCATCGTCGACGAGGCGCACCGCGGTTACACCCTCGACCAGGAGATGACCGAGGGCGAGCTGGCCGTGCGCGACCACAGCCAGTACCTGTCCCAGTACCGCCGCGTGCTGGAGTACTTCGACGCCTGCCGCATCGGCCTCACCGCCACCCCGGCCAAGCACACCAGCGAGATCTTCGGCGCCCCGGTGTTCACCTACAGCTACCGCGAGGCGGTGGCCGACGACTGGCTGATCGACCACGAACCGCCGATCCGCTACAAGACCCTGCTCAGCCAGAACGGCATCCATTTCGCCAAGGGCGACAGCGTCAGCGTCATCAACACCGCCACCGGCGAGGTGGACGTGGCGGAGCTGGAAGACGAACTCGACTTCGAGATCGAATCCTTCAACCGCCGGGTCATCACCCCCGGCTTCGACCAGGTGATCTGCGAGCAGCTGGCCCAGGAGCTCGACCCGCTGGGCGACGAGAAGGCGATGATCTTCTGCGTCAACCAGGCCCACGCCGAGCGGGTCAAGAACCTGCTCGACGAGGCCTTCAAGGAAGTCCACGGCGAGCAGTACAACCAGGCCGCCGTGCAGATCATCACCGGGCAGAGCGACAAGGTCGAACAGCTGATCCGTCAGTACAAGAACGAGCGTTACCCGAGCATCGCCATCACCGTCGACCTGCTCACCACCGGCATCGACGTGCCGCGCATCTGCCACCTGGTGTTCATGCGCCGGGTGCGCTCGCGCATCCTCTACGAACAGATGAAGGGCCGCGCCACCCGCCGCTGCGATGAAATCGGCAAGACCGTGTTCCGCATCTACGACCCGGTCGACCTCTACGCCAGCCTCGAGCCGGTGGACACCATGAAGCCGCTGGTCAAGGATCCCAACGTCAGCCTCGAGCAACTGGTCAACGAGCTGATCAACCCGGCCAGCCTCGACGCTCCCGGCAGCCAGCCGGACAGCAGCCATGCCCACGACGTGCTCGACCAGCTCAGCCAGCGGGTCATGCGCATCCTGCGCAAGGCCAGCCATAAGGCCGAGGACAAGCCGACGCTCAAGCACAAGCTCGCCGAACTGGAAGACGCCTGGGGCGTGGCGCCGGACAAGCTGCACCAGCACCTGCACCAGCTCGGTCCGCAGCAGGCTGCGCAGTTCGTCCGCCAGCACGCCCAGCTGCTCGACCAGCTCGCCGCGGTCAACGCGCTGCTCGGCTCGGAAAACTACCCGGTCATTTCTACCCACAGCGACGAGCTGCTGGTGCGCGAACAGAACTACGGCGCCAACCAGAAGCCGGTCGACTACCTGGAAAGCTTCAACGACTTCATCAGGAACCAGCTCAACCAGTCGGTGGCCCTCGGCGTGGTGGTCAACCGCCCGCAGGACCTGACCCGCGAACAGCTGCGCGAGGTGCGCCTGCTGCTGGATGGGCACGGCTTCAGCGAAGCCAGCCTGCAGAGCGCCTGGCGCAACCAGACCAACCAGGAAATCGCCGCCAGCATCATCGGCTTCATCCGCCGCGCCGCCCTCGGCGAAGCCCTGCTGCCGTTCGAGCAGCGGGTGGCTAACGCCATGCAGACGATCTACGCCCTGCAGCCGTGGACGCCGGTACAGCGCAAGTGGCTGGAGCGCCTCGCCAAGCAGCTGGTGCATGAGGTAGTGATCGACGACAGGCAGATCGGCGAGGCCTTCAAGAACGACGGCGGTAGCCGGCAGCTCGACAAGCGCCTCGGCGGCCACCTGGCCGTGGTGCTGGAAGCGCTGAACGATAACCTGTGGCCGGTGGCGAGCTGAAGCGCCCGCCCATCGACATGGAGCCAGAGTCCTTGCAAAACCGGACGCTTGTGAATAGGCTTGCGCGCAATACACCCGCCATGCCTATGGCTGCTTCGGCAGCTACGCACAAATTGAGCGGGTTTTTTATGCCTGGAGATTGTGTCGCATGAGGGTCTTCGACAAGCCCGCCATCGATATCGCCGGGCAGATCGCCCTGCTCAAGGCGCGCGGCCTGCAGATCCAGGACGAAGCACGCGCCCGCCACTTCCTCGAGGCAGTCAGCTTCTTCCGCCTGACGCCCTACATGCGGCCCTTCCAGCTCGCCGACGATCCGCAGCACGGCTTCCGTTCCGGCACCGGCTTTCGCAGCCTGACCCGCCTCTACGACTTCGACCGCCGCCTGCGCCTGCTGGCGATGGACGCCATCGAGCGGGTGGAAGTGGCCGCCCGCGCCGCGATCAGCAACCACATGGGGCCGAACCGTGGCGCCCACTGGTATCTGCAGGCCGCCTGCTTCCAGCGCCAGTACGACCACCAGCGTCTGCTCGGCAGCGTGCGTGACAAGCAGCAGCGAGCCCTGCACGACTACGAACGGGACTGCCGGCGCATCGACCGGCTCCCCGACGAGCAGCGCAAGGCCCAGCTCAAGCAGCAGCGCGCCCGGGAAAGCTACGCCCGCCACTACCCGCTGACCTACCGCGAGCCTGAGCTGATGCCCGGCTGGGCGATGATGGAAGAGCTGACGCTGGGCGACCTGTCCCACCTCTATGCGGGGCTGGCGCATGACGCCGACCGCAAGGCCATCGCCAGGCGCCTCGGTCTGGTCGCACCGCTGCTGGAATCCTGGCTGCACACCCTGACCACCGTCCGCAACATCTGCGCCCACCATGCCCGGCTGTGGAACCGCGAGCTGGGCATTCGCCCCGAGCTGCCGAAGAAGCCCGCCTTCCCCTGGCCCGAACAGTTGCGCAGGCCCGGCGCGCACAATCGCATGTTCCCGGTGCTGTGCATCCTCAACCACCTGATGCGTCAGGTCAGCCCGCACACCAGCTGGGACCGACGCCTGCATGATCTGCTGGCCGAGTTTCCCGAGGTCGACCTGCGCGCCATGGGCTTCCCGCAGGACTGGCAGCAAGACCCCTTCTGGCAGGCGCCACACTGACGCCGGCTTTCCGAACACCTGTTTGGCCACGAGTACCCCATGACCAATTCCGACATCGTCCAGAAACTCTGGAACCTCTGCGACGTCCTGCGCGACGACGGCATCAACTACAGCGACTACGTCACCGAGCTGGTCCTGTTGCTGTTCATCAAGATGGAATACGAGCAGGTGCAGAACAACGACGACTTCGGCCACAAGCTGCCCGCCGGCGCGCGCTGGCCGGATCTGGCCGGCAAGTCCGGGCTCAACCTGCTCAACCACTACCGGCAGATGCTCCTCGACCTCGGCCAGAACAGCGACCCGCTGATCGCCGCCATCTACGCCGACGCTCAGACCCGTCTCAAGGAGCCGCGCCACCTCGAACAACTGATCAAAAGCCTCGACGGCATCGACTGGTTCAGTGCCCGCGAGGACGGCCTCGGCGATCTCTACGAAGGCCTCTTGGAGAAGAACGCCAGCGAGACCAAGTCCGGCGCCGGCCAGTACTTCACTCCGCGCCCGCTGATCGACAGCATCATCCGCTGCATCCGTCCGCAGCCGGGCGAGACCATCCAGGACCCGGCCGCCGGCACCGCGGGCTTTCTGATCGCCGCCGACGCCTACATCAAGCAGCACACCGACGACCTCTACGATCTCGACGACAAGGCCCGCCGCTTCCAGCGCACCCAGGCCTACGTCGGCATCGAGCTGGTGCCCGGCACCCGCCGGCTGGCGCTGATGAACTGCCTGCTGCACGGCATGGAAGGCGACGCCGAGGGCGTGGTGCACCTGGGCAACGCCCTCGGCCAGACCGGCGCCGGGCTGCCGAAGGTCGATGTCATCCTCTCCAATCCGCCCTTCGGCACCGCCAAGGGCGGCGGTGGGCCGACCCGCGACGACCTCACCTACCGCACCAGCAACAAGCAGCTGGCCTTCCTCCAGCACATCTACCGTGGCCTCAAGCCTGGCGGACGCGCCGCCGTGGTGCTGCCGGACAACGTGCTGTTCGAGGCCGGGGTCGGCACCGAAGTGCGCCGCGACCTGATGGACAAGTGCAACCTGCACACTATCCTGCGCCTGCCCACCGGCATCTTCTACGCCCAGGGGGTGAAGACCAACGTGCTGTTCTTCCAGAAGGGCACGGCGGACGATCCCCGGCAGGAAGAGGGCTGCACCAAGCGCGTGTGGATTTTTGATCTGCGCAGCAACATGCCCAGCTTCGGCAAGCGCACCCCGTTCGGCGCCGCGCATCTCAAGCCCTTCGAGGACGCCTACGGCGAGGACCCCAACGGCAACAGCCTGCGCGCCGAGAACGTCGAGGGCATCGGCGAGGCCAGCCGCTTCCGCTGCTTCACCCGCAAGGAGATCGCCGAGCGCGGCGACTCGCTGGACATCAGCTGGCTGAAGGACGACAGCAGCATCGACGCCGCCGACCTGCCCACCCCGGAAGTGCTTGCCGGCGAAGCCATGGCCGAACTGACCGAGGCGCTGCGCGAGCTGGATGCGCTGATGCAGGCGCTGGGCGCGGGGGACGAGGCTACAGCGCAGAAGCGCATGCTGGCGGAGGTGATGGGGTTGGAAGTGGTTGCAGAAGGGGCTGGGGATGAGTGAGTTGCCGAGTGGCTGGGCTGCCTGCACGCTTGGCGACATTGTCGAGCGCATCGAGACAGGCAAGAGCGTCAAGTGCGAAGAGCGGCCACCGCAGGGCGATGAAAATGGGCTGGTAAAAATCAGTGCGGTTACTTGGGGGGAGTTCGATGAGCAGGAAAGCAAGACGCTGTTTGATTCGAGCCACCTCAAGCCAGAAGAAAAGATTCAGCTCGGCGACTTCCTGATTTCGCGGGCCAACACGCTTGAGCTTGTTGGCTCCTGCGTTTTAGTCAAGAAGATCTCGAAGAGTCTCTACCTCAGCGACAAGGTTCTGCGCCTTGTGCTTCCCGACGAGGCCAAGTCATGGCTGCTGGTTTGTCTGCGTTCGCAGGCTGGCCGAAAGCAGATCGAAAATCTCGCTACAGGCAATCAGTTGTCAATGCGCAACATTTCCCAGCAAGCGCTGAGAGAAATTCGCATACCGCTGCCGCCGCTCGCCGAACAAACCCGCATCGCCGCCAAGCTCGACGAACTGCTGGCCCAGGTCAATACCCTGAAAGCCCGCATCGACGGCATCCCCGCGCTGCTCAAACGCTTCCGCCAGTCCGTCCTCGCCGCCGCCGTTTCCGGGCGGTTGACGGAGGAATGGCGTGGAGTCCAATCGGGTGGTGAGCTGCAGTGTGACAGTGCCGACTTGCCTACCGGCTGGTCTGTAGTTCCTTTGGGGCGCTACGCCATCAACCATGATGGTGCTCGCAAGCCTATCTCGGCCAAAGAGCGCGAGTCTCGGAGGGGCGGGTATCCCTATTTCGGTGCGACGGGGCAGATCGATAGCATTGACGGCTATACGCACGACGGCGAGTTTGTGCTGGTTGGTGAAGATGGTGCGAACCTTCTGACTCGTGCCAAACCTATTGCCTTCCTCGCCAAAGGGCAGATCTGGGTGAACAATCACGCCCACGTCATTGCCAGCCCACCCGGGCATTCAAATGCTTACTTGGCGATCTACCTGAATACTCTCGATATCACGCCGTGGGTTAGCGGATCAGCCCAGCCGAAGCTGAATCAGAAAAACATGAACGAAATCCCTGTTCATATTCCGCCGCCTGCCGAACAAACCGAAATCGTCCGCCGCGTCGAGCAACTGTTCGCCTTCGCCGACCAGCTGGAAGCCAAGGTCAACGAGGCGAAAACACGCATCGACCGCCTGACCCGGAGCATCCTCGCCAAGGCCTTCCGCGGCGAACTGGTGCCGCAGGACCCGAACGACGAACCGGCCAGCGTTCTGCTGGAACGCATTCAGGCTCAGCGTACGAGTGCACTCAAAGCCAGGCGCGGACGCAAGACGAAAGAGAACGCCTGAGCCACTACTGGACCCTGCAGACGCAAGGATCGCCCATGGATTTGCTGCAAATTGCCCAATCGTTGTTCGGCCCTCTTTTCCGAGTAATCGGCTGGCTACAGAATCGCGCCAATCCTGTTCGCCTGCAGGCCGCACGTGTCCTGCAGGCATTCGAGGCCCATGGTATCGAGCGCACGCAGATCAACCGGCTGTTGCCAGCCGATCTGCAGCCGACGCAGTTCGAGCTGTCCAATGCCGACGAGCTCAAGAGGGTTATCAGGCCGTCTCACATAAACTGGATGGCGGATTTTTTCGCCCTGAATCCAGACTGGCTGGATGGTATCTCCGAGCAAGCTCATACGCTGATCGACAGCTATAAGAACCCCGGCAAGCTGCATGCGTGGTTTCGGGAGCATGCCTCACAGGCTGACCAGCGGCTCCGCTACAAGCTGCATCTGCTCACCAGCGACAGCGCGGTCATCACGGCAGACTCATCGGGCTACTTCGCCGTGGTGCTCGAAGAGTTTTTGGATGTGGATGACGACTATCTGAGCCGCTACTACCACCTGACTCTGGGCTCGCACTTCGGTCACCCTCCCGGCGTGCTGCATTTGATGCAAATGTTGGCCTTGGCGCATGTCCATGGGGCAATCATGCGCCGCTCGGTCATGCCAGCAGCGAGCCTGCACACGCTGAGTCACTGCCAGGGGCTGATCCCCGAGTTGCTGCGGAAAGCCAAGCCGCACCCGCTTGCGGCAGATCACGAGTTCTGGGGGCATTTTTCTGGCGACTCGCCCTGGCTTGTGCAAATGCGCCAGGACACCGAGGCAAGCCTGTTGAGTGATGGTCTGCACGATGTGGTCGCCCGCATCAACCAGGACCGCCAACGCTTTGCTCGCCCACAACGTAACGCAACTGAATGGACTTGCTAGTCATGCCCCTGCAAAACCGTGTCGATCCCCACAGCCAACTGCATGCCGTCTCCGCGCGCGGCACCTTCATGGGCAACCGCGGCCGACTGCACAACGCCGAGCGGCAGATCGTCAGCCCGTGGAAGATCAAGCCGTGGATCACCTGTGCGCTGTCCTTCAAGGAGCGCAAGCGCGAGCTGATGGCGCCGAACAGCTACACCGAGCTGTTCTTCCTCGACGAGCCGACCGCCTACGCCGCCGGCCACCGCCCTTGCGCCGAATGCCGCTGCCCGGACTACAAGCGGTTCAAGGCGGCCTGGGCCAGGGCCTTCCCGGAGCAGCAGGACCTGTCGGCCAAGGCCATCGACAACCTGCTGCACGCCGCCCGCCTCAACGATGACGGCAGCCAGCGTACCTGGACCGCGAAGCTCGCCGAGCTTCCGGACGGCAGCATGATCGAGCACGACGGCGAGTGCGTGCTGCTCTGGAAGGGCCACCAGTGGCGTTGGTCGTTCGCCGGCTATTCGCCGCTGCAGCCGATCATCCCGGCCGGGCAGGAGGTCGCGGTGCTGACTCCGGAGCCCATCGTCCGCCTGTTCGCCGCTGGGCTGGCCGGGGCGCTTGCCGTGCATCCGTCGCTCGACTCTTGCGACTGATCGACCGAGCCTCATCAGAACTCATTCAAGGACGAAGTGACCAGCCATGATGTATCAGCAAGACCTGTTCGAGTCAGAGGCTGCCCGCTCACTGCTGGATCAACTGCTCGACGATTCGCGCCTCTATCGCAGCAGTGCCGACTATCAAAAACTGCTCGATTATGCCAAGCACCTGCACCCGCTGCTGCGCATCGACCGCCTGCAGGAGGACGACATCGACGTTTCCGAACTGCAATTGACCCACTACCGCCTGACCAAACGCGCCGAGCACGACCTGCGCCTGAGCGAGGAGCAGGGCGACTACAGCCTCGACCCGGCCAGCGCCGTGGGCAGCGGCAAGCCCCACGACCCGGAAAAGAAACAGCTCTCGGAAATCATCGAGGCGCTCAACGACATCTTCGGCGCCGAAGTCAGCGACGAGGACCAGCTGCACTTCCTCACCGGCATCGCCCAGCGCATCAGCCGCGAGGAAGACGTCATGGCTCAGGTCAACAGCCAGCCCGCCGAACAGGTAATGCACGGCCTGTTCCCCAAGCGCGTGGAGGACATCGTGCTCGACGCGATGACCGATCATGAAAAGCTGTCGCTGGAAGTGCTCGACAACGTGGCCAAGAGCCGGGCGTTCGCCAGGGTGATCTACAAGCTGCTGACGACCGTGGAGGAGCAGGCGGTTTGATCCTTTCTCGGGCATCCTGGAGCAGACGAGGCGCTCAATATCCCCAAACGACCGCATCTTGCCCAAGCTCAGGATGAGTCGGAGGCCGAGTCCTTCGCTTGCCTGGTGTGCAGCCGCAATGGAGTGTCGTGCAAATCGCAAACCTACCTGGCGGAGCATGTCGGCAAGCACACCACAGTCGGTCAGGGGGACCTCTGTCAGGTCGTCAGGACGGCCGGGCAGAGGGAAACCCTTCTGGAGCTGATCACTCCCACGCGCCATGGGGCGCTCAAGGCTTCGTCAAAGGAGGGATAACCTGCAGGGTCATTCCAGCTGTTCGTGCCAAGCCTTTTCCGCTTTCCGCATCTCAAGAGCCAGATCGCGCATCAGCGGCCTGATACGCCTTTCCAAGCGCTGCGCGCAGCCCTGGAGCTGCAGGTTCACGAACAAGAGCCCATCGAGGCCGCGATGCTCGCCAGCATCGTGCACCGCATGAAGATCGCCGGGAAAACCCTGCGCGCTGCCGGCCTGCGTGCGAGGGGCCACGGATCTCAAGCGCCTAAACATCAGGCGCCTTTCTCCCTGTAAGTCATGGCCTACAAAAGATCGAGAGCTTTCCCAATTTATCCAGGCCGGCTGCCCCGGTAGAGTGAATCCCACAAAGACGTCGAAGGATCGACGCAGGCTGACCAAGGATGGCGGCCAAGGAAAGTCGCAGGATAGCGGCTACTTCATCAGGATGATGAGCCCCAGGGATGTGGTGATTACGAAGCGGCGAGGCTAACCCCTCGCCGTTTTTGTTTGCGCCGATGAAAAGTGTTCCAGCATCTCTCGCAGCGATGCACCTATTTCTCCGCAGGGGGCTTTGCTGTCAGGTTGCTGGCCGATCGGCGAAACACCCCATGCAAGGTGGGCGGAAAGTCCGGGCACATCGCCATGGAGACGGCGTGCCCCGCTTTTTTCCCTTTCCGCAAAGCTCGCACCGGCATTCGTCGGCTCGGCCGTATAGGGCAAATCCCGGACCCCTCGGCTCGAGCCACCTTCTATCAGCATTGCTGAATCGATTTATCAATCTTGGTTCCGTTATCTGAATCTTCGGTGTACAAGGTAATGGTGATCGCTCAGTAGTGTTGCGGGAGGTCTGCGATGGACGTGGAGCTTGAGTTTTGGGCACTGTTGTCGGTGGTAGCCATTGCCGGTGTGATCTGGGAGGCCAGGGCCGGGTAACCGGATCCCGTATCCATGGGCCTGAGCTGGTCGAGCGCGAGGGCGGGCTGTCATCGCTTCAGCACTTGGCACCGAGCCCAGATCGTCTCACTGGGCACACCTTCCCGCTTTTTCCGAATATCTGCTGACCCCACCGAAGCTGGCCGTCGCGATTGGCAGGGATCATGGCCCAACTGACGACACGTCGCCGGCACACCATGCCGACCAGACCGCCAGCGAGGCCAACCCACACGCAGCGCCACCTGCGGCCGCCCGATCAGTATTCGTGCGGCCTTGGCCGGTGTCGTTCGATTCCCGCTGCCGCGCCAGTCGGATCGAGGCCCGCAGCCAAGCGGGCCTTTTTCGTCTCCGGGGTGAGGGGGGCGGGGCCACGTCCCCCCAAAGGTCCCGCCTCCTCAGAACTGCACCGACAGCCGCACCGGCTGCGGGCCGTGCTGCTGTTCGATGAAGGCCACCACGCGCGGACCCAGCCGCTGGAAGTTCAGGTCGACGCTCTGCTTGCCGATGTGCAGGTGGCGGACCTGCAGGCGGTCGATTTCGATCGGCAGGCGCGGCTGCTCCACCTCGATGGTCTGGCGGCGGGTATCGATGCGCAGGCCGAGGCAGGCCTGCAGCAGCATGAATACCGAGCCGGCGGCCCAGGCCTGCGGCAGACAGGCGACCGGGTAGGCGATCGGCGCCTCGCCGGAGATGCGCTCGAAGCCGCAGAACAGTTCCGGCAGGCGCATGCCGAACTGCGTGGCGGCCTCGAACAGGCCGCTCATCAGATGCACGATGCCCTCGCGCTCCCCGTAGCGCGCCATGCCGGCGGCGCCCAGGACGACGTCGTGCGGCCAGACCGAGCCGTTGTGGTACGACATGGGATTGAAGCGTACCGCCTCGGGCGGCAGGGTGCGGATGCCCCAGCCGGAGTTGAAGGCGCGCGACAGCAGCTGGCGCACCAGCGCCTGCCCGCGCTCCGGAGTCGGCAGGCCCATGTACAGCAGATGGCCGACATTGGAGGCGCGCACCCGGCAGGGCCGGCCCGTTCCGTCCAGGGCGAGCGCGTAGAAGCGCAGGTCGTCCTGCCAGAAATGCCGCTCGACCGCGGTGCGCAGTTCCTGCGCGCGCTGCCGCCAGTGCTCGGCCGCCTCGGCGGCGCCGCGCCAGGCGGCGAGTTCGGCCATGCTCAGATAGGCCCGGTAGGCATAGCCCTGCACCTCGATGAGGGCGATCGGTCCTTCCGGGGTGGTGCCGTTCTGGTGGAACACCGAGTCGTGGCTGTCCTTCCAGCCCTGGTTGGCCAGGCCGCTGGTCTCGCCGCGCGCATAGCTGAGGAAGCCGTTGGCGGTGCTGGCGGCGCTGCGCTCTATCCACTGGGCGGCGGCCTCCAGGGCCGGCCAGATGGGATCGACCGCCTGGACGTCGCCCATCCGCTCGGCATAGGCCCCGGCCAGCACGACGAACAGCGGCGTGGTGTCGACGCCGCCGTAGTACTGGGCGAAGGGCAGCTCGTTGACCGCGGCCATCTCGCCCTTGCGCATCTCGTGCATGATCTTGCCCGGCTCGGAGTCGCGGAAGGTCGAGGTCTGGCTGGCCTGATGGCGGGCCAGGAAGGCCAGCACGCCCTGCGCCAGGGCCGGGTCGAGCCACAGGGTCTGCAGGGCGGTGATGATGGCGTCGCGGCCGAAGGGGGTCGAGAACCAGGGAATGCCCGCATAGGGATAGGGGCCGGTCGGCAGCTCGGTGGTCAGCAGCGCCAGGTCGGACCGCGACTTGTCCAGCCAGCCCTGGAACAGGCGCGCCGACGACTGCAGGCGCGCGCCGCGGCGCTGGCGGGCGCGCATGCTGCGCCGCGCCGCGGCCGCCGCCGCCCGGTAGCGGGTGCTGTCGGGGACCGCCGCCGGCCCGGTGCCGATCTCCACATGCAGCGTCCAGCAGGCGTGTTCGCGGATGTCGACCAGGAATTCGGCGCAGCCCTCGTCCAGCTGTCCGGGCGCCTCCGAGAACTCGATACGGACGCCGCGCCGCCGCTGATCCAGCCCGGTGTAGCTCAATTGCACGGTGCGGTCGCCGACCTGCGCCGGATGCAGTTGGCCGCGCTTCGGGCGCGTCTCGCCGCGCACCTCGAACATGTCGTGGAAATCGGCCGTGAACTGCAGCGTCAGCGGCGCCTGCATCGGCTGATCGCCATAGTTGAACAGACAGATGCGCTCGAAGATCCGCCCGTCCCAGAGGAAGCGCTTGCGCTCGATGTGGATGACGCCCTTGGGGGTGGCCGAGCTTTCCAGCGGCGACAGCGGATGATTGGTCATGTGGGCGGTGAAGAACACGTTGTCCTGGCTCACCATGCCCGACAGCAGCGAGGGCTTCTGGCCGGCGAAGCGCAGGCGGAAGATCGACAGGATCCGGGTGTCGTCATGGAAGAGCCCGTCGGCGTCTCCGGTCACGTCGCCATAAATGTCGGCCACCAGGAAGGTGTCGCCCTCCTTGAGCACGAGCAGGCGTTGCGGGGTGCGCTCGAGCACCTCCTCGATATCGAGCTCGGCGAGCGCCGGCTCCCGGGTCATCCCCTGGGTCATGGGTTCGAGCCTCCTTGCGGGGGAGGGGCGGATGCCAGGCCGTGCTTGGCGAGGGCGGGCAGCCGCCGGTAGAGATCGACATAGGCGCTCGCCATGATCTTCGACGAGAAGCGCCGCTCGAAGGCGGCGCGCACACGCCGCCGGTCGAGGCTCAGCGCTTCGTGGACCGCCGCCACGGCCTGCTCGTCGCTGTCGACGATGAGCCCGGTCACGCCCTGTTCGATCACTTCCGGCACGGACCCGCAGCGCCAGGCGACGACCGGCGTGCCGCAGGCCATCGCCTCGATCATCACCAGCCCGAAGGGCTCCGGCCAGTCGATGGGGAACAGCAGCGCACTCGCATTGCCGAGGAGCTCCACCTTGTCGGCGTCGCTGATTTCGCCGAGGAATTCGATCAGCGGATGGTCCAGCAACGGACGGATGCTCCGCTCGAAGTATTCGCGATCCGCCGCATCGACCTTGGCAGCCATCTTCAGGTGCATGCCGGCGCGTATTGCGATGGCGATGGCGCGGTCGGGCCGCTTTTCCGGCGACATGCGCCCGAGGAAGGCGAGGTAGCCGTCGCCGGGGGCGTCATGCTGGTCGTGGTAGTGAAAGCGTTCGTCGTCGACGCCGTGATGGACCGTCCCGTGCCAGTGCGCGAAGGGCAGGGGCTTGCGCTGGTCCTCGGAGATCGAGGCGAGCGGGAAGGCGTTCCAGCGCCGGTAGGCCTCGGACAGGTCCTTCATGTCGAGCCGCCCGTGCACCGTGGTCAGCGTCCGCCCGGCCATGTCCTCGAAGAACGGGAAATGCAGCAGGTCGGTGTGAAAGTGCAGGACGTCGAACTCGTCGGCATGGCGCCGGACTTCCTGCAGCAGGACGAGGTGGCTCGCCAGGTCCGACTTGAGCGGCGCGGGGTCCAGCCGCAGCGCCTGCTTGCGCATCGCCACCAGCCGGGCACGGGTGCGCGAGTCGGCCGAGGCGAACAGGGTCACCTCGTGCCCCAGCTCGATCAGTGCCTCGGTCAGGTGCGCGACCACCCGTTCGGTACCGCCGTACAGGTGTGGCGGTACGGCCTCGTAGAGCGGGACGATCTGCGCAATCTTCAATCGCGGAAATCTCCTGGCCCCCTTGGATCCGGCTGCTCCCGGCCAGATGAAGAGAGTCGTGCTTTGGGAAGGACCCCGCGTTCCAGCGGAATTTCAGGACAAGTATGGCTATTCTGTGACGCCCGTCCTGTCTCCCGACGTGTGGCGCAGCGTGGCGGTCGGGTGTGTCGCTGGCCTGGGGGGCCGCGCAGGCGCCTGGAAACCCTCAGACAATCAGCCCGACCACCGCCCCCGTCATCAGGGTCGCCAGGGTGCCGGCATAGAGGGCGCGCAGCCCGAGTTCGACGATTTCGCCGCGGCGTTCCGGCGCCAGCGCGCCCAGGCCGCCGATCAGGATGCCCAGGCTGCCGATGTTGGAAAATCCGCACAGCGAGTAGGTCATGATCAGGCGGCTGCGTTCGCTCAGCGCGCCTTCCGGCAGGCCGGCGAGCTGGATATAGGCGATGAACTCGTTCAGCACCGTCTTGACGCCCATCAGCGCCCCGGCGGTCATGGCCTCGGCCCAGGGAATGCCGGTCAGCCAGACGATGGGGGCCATTGCCCAGCCGAGCAGGCGCTCCAGGGTCAGCGGCGCGCCGGCAACCGCCGGCAGCCAGGCCAGGCCCAGGTTGACCAGATGCACCAGCGCGACCAGCACCAGCAGCATGGCGATGATGTTGAGCCAGAGCTGCAGGCCGTCCAGGGTGCCGCGGGTCACGGCATCCATGGCGCTGTGGTAGCGGAGCCGCTCCGCCGGCGGCAGGGACGGGCCTTGCGGTTCCGCCGGGTCCTGTCCGGGCGGAATCATCACATGGGCGATCAGCAGGGCCGCCGGCGCGCTGATCAGCGAGGCGATCAGCAGATGCCGGACCGGATCGGGAATGCTGC
Organism: Azotobacter salinestris; assembly: GCF_009363155.1. Taxonomy (NCBI): domain Bacteria; kingdom Pseudomonadati; phylum Pseudomonadota; class Gammaproteobacteria; order Pseudomonadales; family Pseudomonadaceae; genus Azotobacter; species Azotobacter salinestris. The sequence continues at coordinate 1,091,823 of NZ_CP045302.1, read as the reverse complement.
CTTGCAGAAAGGTGGCATAGAGCACCATCACGGTTCCGGCGATGGTGGCCATGCCGGTGACCATCACGGCGAACAGTTCGCTGCGCGACATGCCTGCCAGATAGGGGCGAATCAGCAAGGGGGCCTCGGTCATGCCGACGAAGACATTGGCGGCGCTGGCAAAGCCCACGGCGCCGCCGATGCCGAAGGCCTTCTGCAGCAGCCAGGAGAATCCCCTGACGACCAGCGGCAGGATGCGCCAGTGAAACAGCAGCGCCGACAGGGCGCTGATCACCAGCACCAGCGGCAACGCCTGGAAGGCCAGCACGAAACCGTTGGACGGGCTGGTGACGGCATAGGGCGCCGCGCCGCCGCCGATGAAGCCGAAGACGAAGGCGCTGCCGGCCGCGGTGGCCTGTTGCAGGGCCTGCACCAGCGCGGTCAGGGGCTCGAACAAACGGCTGGCGCCGGGAAACTTCAGCAGCACGGCCGCCAGCGCGAACTGGCACAAAAGCCCGGCGACGATCACCCGGGGCCGCACCCGCGAACGCCGTTCGCCGATCGTCCAGGCCAGCAGGATCATCACGGCCAGCCCCAAAAGCCCCTGAAATATGCTGAACATGCGCGCGCTCTCCCGGTGATCGATCTCCCCGTCGTCTGTGGGGGCGCCAGTGTATCCGCGGTGCGGGCCTGGTTGCTCGCCCCACTTCGGTTGCGGAGCGCGATGCCGGGGCTGATCCGCCGTTCCCGAATGCGGGACAATACGGCGCACGGCCGAACGGCCGGCAGCCCCACGACAACGGAGATTCCCATGAAACAGAACGAACAGGCGGATGCGGTATGGACGCAGATGTGCCAGGCCGCCGGGCTGGACCCGCAGCGGCGGCTGGCGGCGCGGCAGGCGATCCTCGGCGACGGGGCGGCGCAGGACTGCACCCTCTACCGGCCGGACGAGCGCGACCCGGAGGCCGAGGAGGAGGATCTGGGCGATGCCAAAATCTTGTTCACCGGGCCGTTCCAGGCGCCGGCGGAGTGGGACGAGCAGATGCGCGCCGACTACTTCGACGAGAACGATCCGGCGCTGTTCGTCACCGCCCTGATCGAATGCGAGGCCGCGCCGGCATCGCGCGGCTTCTTCACGGTCGAGCCCGGCGACTACGTGGCGGCCACGCTGGAAACGGGCGAGGTGGCGATGTTCTACGTCTACGACTGCAGCGAGGACGAGCAGGGCCGGCGCTGCGTGCTGGTCCGCGACGACGAGGAACTGGTCTGAGCGACTGCCGCGCGCCGTCGACCTTTCGGGAGAAGCCATGCACGACCACGACCACGACAAGCCTTCCCGCGCCGACTACCACCGCACCCATCAGGCGCGGGCGCTGGCCGAGGCCGAGCGGCTGCTGGCCGAACGCGCGCGCCTCGGCGCGCGCTGGCTGAGCTGGGTGGCGGGGGAGCTGTATGCCTTGAGCCCGCCGCAGTACGCCGGCATGGTGCGGCGGGAGCTGCAGCGTCTGCAGGAAGGCGGGGCCTGATCTGCTTTCGTGTTCCCGGACTCATCTGTCGGGCCGGCAGGTGACGGCAGGCGCCGCTGTCTTTCCTTTTTCCGGTGGGGAGAGGGCGCCGAGTGGCCCGGCGTGTGACCGGCGAAACCAGCGCGCGAAGAAGGCGATCGCCAGCAGCAGTTCCGCCACGTCTCCGCCATAGTACATGAGCTGCGCGGCGGCCTGGATCTCGCGCAAGTCGTGCGCCGTGCCCTGCGGAAACCCATAGGCGTACATGAGCTTGCCGAGGGTGGCGTGCAGGGCGGTGCCGAGAAACAGCACGCCGAGGCGCAGCTTCAGACCCGGGCGGTGCGGCGCGGGATCGGGGCCGGCGATGGACCAGGTGAACAGGTAGCCCGACAGCAGAAAGTGCAGGTGCACCAGGAAGTGCACGGCCGGATCGTTGGTGCTGAAGGCGTACAAGGGCGTCAGGTAGAGCAGGTACATGCCGCCGATATCCAGCGCCAGCGCCGTCAGCGGATGGATCAGCGTCCGCACCGGCCGGGTGGCCAGGAAGGCCACCAGCGCGCGCGCAGCCCGCCTCGGCAGGCTGCGCAGCAACAAGGTGCCGGGCGCCCCCAGGACCAGGGCGAGGGGCGCGAACATGCCCAGCAGCAGGTGCTGGAGCATGTGCCCGCGCAGGTCGGCATGGGCGAAGGCAGCCAAGGGCGGCGCCAGGGCCAGGCCGAGCAGGGCGGTGCCGAGGGCGAAGCTCAGCGTGCGCCAGGGGCTCCAGCGCCGTCCGGCGCGTCCTGGGCGGGTGGCCAGTGCATAGGCACCGAGCAGCAGGGCGAGGAGCAGGAAGGCCAGGGCGCTGCCGGCGTGGGGCTGGGCATGGGCGGTGTGCTCCATGCGCGATCAGGCCATCCGGGGGCGGGCACGCAGGCGCCTGGACAGCAGCAGTCCGATCAGCAGCAGCACCGCGCCCGAGGCGTTCCAGAGGAGGTCGTAGGTCAGCAGGTTGTCGATGCCGTAGCGGATCTGGTGCAGCCGCAGCACCTTGTGGTCGACGATGCCGTCGAACAGCTGGAAGCCACCGAGGCCGATGAAGAGGCCGGCCCAGGCGGCGGTCGGGGCGAGGGCCTGCCTGCCGCGCAGGTCGAGCAGCAGGAAGAAGCCGGCGACCAGCACGATCAGCTCGGCGGAGTGCAGCAGGCCGTCGGAGAACAGCGCGATCTGCGGCGTGGCCAGATCGTAGAAATGATGCCAGCCGAGCAGCTGGTGGAAGACGATTTCATCCACGCCGGCCATCAGGCCGATGCCGATCAACGCCGTGGCAAGCATGGATTTGCGCATGTCGCTCTGCACCTGGACGGTCATCGCCTTCCCTCCTTCGTTTCCGTTCCTCGACGTCCCTAGTGAGAGGGGAAGGCCGCGCCTGGTTCCGGGGAGTCGACATCCGGTGCAGGACAGGCGCACAGGCGGACAGGCCATGGCATGAAAAAGGGCCCGCAGGCCCTTTTTCATCCGGCGGGCCTCACTCGGCCAGTTGCACCACCTCGCCGCTGCTTTCGCTGAGGCCGAAGCGGCCCTTGGCGTCGCGGGTCAGGCGGCCCATGGCGACCTTGGGGTCGTGGGTGAAGACCAGGCGGCCACCGCGGGCCAGCAGGTCTTCGAGCAGGGCGGTCTTTTCCTCGATCAGGCCTTCCGGGAAGCGGTCGTAGCCCATGGTGATCGGCAGGTGCACCCAGGGCGCGCCGGGAACCAGGTCGCCGGCGAACACCACCGGGCCGCCGGGCATCGCCACCTCGGGCAGCAACTGGCCGGGGGTGTGGCCGTCGCTGACGTGGAAGCGCCAGTCCGGGCCGAGCACCGCGGAGGTCTGACCGTCGTCGAGCAGTTCCAGGCGGCCGCTGGCTTCCAGCAGCTCCAGCAGTTCCGGGATGTAGGAGGCGCGGTCGCGGGCGTGCGGCTGGCAGGCGCGCTGCCACTGGCGGCGGCCGGTGACGAAGCGCGCGTTGGGAAACAGCAGGCGCGGCGGCTCGCCCTCGGCCCAGGGGGCGAGCAGGCCGCCGGCGTGGTCGAAATGCAGGTGGGTGAGCACCACCACGTCGATGTCGGCGTCGGACAGGCCTTGCGCCTCGAGCTTGTCGAGCAGCACGTGGCGGCTCTCCTGCACGCCGTAGCGCTCCTTCAGCTCGGGGCTGAAGAAGGCGCCGATGCCGGTTTCCACCAGGATATTGCGCCCGTCCTCGCGCACCAGCAGGGCGCGGCAGCCGAGGTCGATGCGGTGCAGCTCGTCGGCCGGCATCCAGCGCTCCCACATGGCGCGCGGGGCGTTGCCGAACATGGCGCCGCCGTCGAGTTTCTGGCTGTTGCCGGGCAGGGTGGTCAGGGTACGCATGGGATGGATCCTTCCTTAGTAGTTGTTGTGATCGCCTGGCCAAGGCTAACCCCTCGGCTGCTTCGCTGCACAGGGGCGAGGGGGCTTCCCGCCGCGTGGCGGTGCCGGGCGGTGGATAAGGCTGCGCCGTTATCCACCCTGCGTGGGAGAGCAGGCTGGGTAGGGTGGACAACGCTTTGCTTGTCCACCGTTTTCGTTCAGGCGCCGCCGCACGGGGCGCCCGCTCGGAATAAAAAAGCGCGATGCCCGCAGGCAGCCGCGCAAGAGGCATGAGGCATGGGGTGGAACCCGCATACAGCCATGCCGGAAGGGAAACGGCCGGCCGCCGCCAGTCAGGCGCCGTCAGCGCCGGATCGGGCAGCCGGTAGCCTGCTGCAGGTGCTCGAAGGTCACCCCCTCGGCCAGCTCGACCAGTTTCAGGCCCTGCTCGGTGACGTCGAGCACGCCCAGGTCGGTGATGATCCGGTCGACCACCCCGACGCCGGTCAGCGGCAGGTCGCAGCGCTCGAGGAGCTTGTGCGCGCCGCCCTTGGCGCAGTGTTCCATCAGCACCACCACGCGGCGCACCCCGGCCACCAGGTCCATGGCCCCGCCCATGCCCTTGACCATCTTGCCGGGGATCATCCAGTTGGCCAGGTCGCCGTGCTCGGAGACCTGCATGGCGCCGAGGATCGACAGGTCGATGTGGCCGCCGCGGATCATGGCGAAGGAGGCGGCGCTGTCGAAGAAGCTGCTGCCCGGGACGGTGGTGACGGTCTGCTTGCCGGCATTGATCAGGTCCGGGTCGACCTCCTCCTCGGTGGGGAAGGGGCCGATGCCGAGCAGGCCGTTCTCGCTCTGCAGCCAGACCTCCATGCCGTCGGGGATGTAGTTGGCGACCAGGGTCGGCAGGCCGATGCCGAGGTTGACGTAGAAGCCGTCCTGCAGCTCCCGGGCGGCGCGCTGCGCCATCTGTTCACGATTCCAGGCCATGGTCAGGCACTCCGCAGGGTACGTTGTTCGATGCGTTTTTCGGGACTGGGGTTGAGCACCAGGCGCTGCACGTAGATGCCCGGCAGGTGGACCTGGTCGGGGTGGAGCTCGCCGGTCTCGACGATCTCCTCGACCTCGGCCACGCAGATCCGCCCGGCCATCGCCGCCAGCGGGTTGAAGTTGCGCGCGGTCTTCCTGAACAGCAGGTTGCCGGCCTTGTCGGCCTTCCAGGCCTTGACCAGGGCGACGTCGGCGGTCAGCGACCTCTCCATCACGTACCACTCGCCGTCGAACTGGCGGGTTTCCTTGCCCTCGGCGACCAGGGTGCCGTAGCCGGTTTTCGTATAGAAGGCGGGGATGCCGGCGCCGCCGGCGCGCAGCTTCTCGGCCAGGGTGCCCTGAGGGGTGAACTCCAACTCGAGTTCGCCGGACAGGTACTGGCGCTCGAACTCCTTGTTCTCGCCGACGTAGGAGGAAATCATCTTGCGGATCTGCCGGGTCTCCAGCAGCAGGCCGAGGCCGAAGCCGTCGACGCCGGCGTTGTTGCTGATGACGGTGAGCTGCTTCCTGCCGGAGTCGCGCAGGGCGGCGATCAGCGTCTCGGGAATGCCGCACAGGCCGAAGCCGCCGACGGCGAGGGTCATGCCGTCCTCCACCAGCCCGTCGAGGGCGTCCTGGGCGCTGGGATAGAGCTTGTTCATGGGTTCCTCTCTCGATGGTGCGGGACCGTCCGCCGCGGGCGGATCAGGTCAGGAAATAGAAGGCCGCGCAGATCACCGCCCCGGAATAGAGCAGCATGATCAAGCAATAGCCCATGATGTCGCGGGCGCCCAGGCCGACGATGCCGAGCAGCGGCAGGGCCCAGAACGGCTGGATCATGTTGGTCCAGGCGTCGCCCCAGGCGATGGCCATGGCGGTGACTTCCGGGGCGACACCGAGGGCCTGGCCGGCCGGCAGCATGATGGGACCCTGCACCGCCCACTGGCCGCCGCCGGAGGGCACGAAGACGTTGACCACCCCGGCGCTGAGGAAGGCCAGCAGCGGGAAGGTGTCGGCGCTGGACCAGGCGACGAAGGCCTCGCTGATCTGCCGGCCGAGGGACACGCCCTCGGCGTTGGCGCCCATCATCATGCCCATGATCCCGGCGTAGAACGGGAACAGCAGGACGATGCCGCCGATGCCGCGCACGCTCTCGTCCATGGCGCGCATGTAGCGTTCCGGGGTGCCGTGCAGCAGCAGGCCGGCGAACAGGAACAGGGCGATCACCACGTTCAGGCCGAGGGCGAAGCCCTGGCTGGCGAAGTGGCCGACGAAATACACCAGCGCCATGCCGACCAGCGCCAGGCCGAGCAGGCGGCTGTCGTCCAGGCGCTGGGCCGGGGTGTCGCGACGCGGCGGCTGCGGGCGCACCTCGGCGAGCAGGGCGGGATCGGCCACCCGGGCGCCCTCGTGCGGGTGCATGGCGCGGTTGAGCAGCGGCAGGCCGATCGCCAGGCCGGCGACGATGGCGAGGTTGAGCGGGGTGAACAGGCTGCGCTGGATGCCGATGGCCTCGGTGAGCACGCCGCCGGAGACGCGCGCAAGATCGGCGCCGCCGCTGGCCAGGGCCAGCGGAATCGAACCGGACAGGCCGCCATGCCAGACCAGAAAGCCCGAGTAGGCGGCGGCCACCAGCAGCGGATAGTCGACGCCGACGACCCGCCGCGCCAGGGCCTGGGCGAACACCGCGCCGACCACCAGGCCGAAGCCCCAGTTGAGCCAGCAGCCGGCCAGCGCCACCAGGGTGACCAGCACCACCGCCTGGCCGGGGCTGCGCGCCAGGCCGGCGAGGCGGTCGAGCTGGCGGCTGACCGCCGGCGCGTTGGCCAGGGCGTGGCCGGTGACGAAGATCAGCGCCATCTGCATGGCGAAGGCCAGCAGGGTCCAGAAGCCGGCGTTCCAGTGGCGGATCATGGCCGGCAGGCTCTGGCCGGTGAAGAGCATGCCGGCGGCCAGCACCAGCAGGGTGAGCAGGGCGGAGAACACGAAGGGCGATGGCAGGTAGCGCTGCACCAGCAGCACGCAGAGGTGGGTGATCCTGGCGAACATTGAGTGCTTCCTGGGTGTTGTTATTGTCGTTGTCGTTGCCATTGTCGTCGCTCCGGTCGTCATCGTTCTTCGGCGGCGGCGTGCGTCACTGCGCCGCCCAGCCGCCGTCCATGTTCCAGGCCGCGCCGCGCACCTGGCTGGCCGATTCGCTGCAGAGGAACAGCACCAGCGCGCCGAGCTGCTCGGGGGTGACGAACTCCAGCGACGGCTGCTTCTCGGCCAGGAGGTCGTGGCGGGCGCCGACGGGGTCGCCGCTGGCCAGGGCGCGGGCGTCGATCTGCTGCTGCACCAGGGGCGTCAGCACCCAGCCGGGGCAGATCGCGTTGCAGGTGATGGGGGTCTGCGCGGTTTCCAGGGCGACCACCTTGGTCAGGCCGAGCAGGCCGTGCTTGGCGGCGACGTAGGCGGACTTCTGCGCCGAGGCGACCAGGCCGTGCACCGAGGCGATGTTGACGATCCGCCCCCAGTTGCGCCGGCGCATGCCGGGCAGGGCCAGGCGGGTGGTGTGGAAGGCCGAGGAGAGGTTGATGGCGAGGACGCTGTCCCAGCGCTCCGGCGGGAATTCCTCGACCGGGGCCACATGCTGGATGCCGGCGTTGTTGACCAGGATGTCGACACCGCCGAACTCGCCTTCGGCGAACGCCATCAGCGCGGCGATTTCTTCGGGCCTGGACATGTCGGCCGGATGGTGGCGCACTTCGTGGCCGTGACTGCGCACCGACTGCAGCGCCTGCTGCGCGTCGCCGAAGCCGTTGAGCACCAGGTTGGCGCCGGCGGCGGCCAGGCAGTGGGCGATGCCCAGGCCGATGCCGCTGGTGGAGCCGGTGACCAGAGCGGTCTTGCCGCCGAGAATCGTCATGGGCTTGTCTCCTTGGTCGTTCAGACCAGACCGGTGGCGTAGAACACGCCGATGATGAAGAACACGGCGAGGGTGGCGATCAGCGTGATGCCGAAGATGTCCTTGTAGGCCTCGCGATGGGTCAGTCCGGTGACCGCCAGCAGGGTGATCACCGCGCCGTTGTGCGGCAGGGTGTCCATCCCGCCGCTGGACATGGAGGCCACCCGGTGCAGCACCTCCAGGGGGATCTGCGCGGCGTTGGCGGCGGCTATGAAAGTATCGGACATGGCCGCCAGGGCGATGCTCATGCCGCCCGAGGCGGAGCCGGTGATGCCCGCCAGCAGGTTCACGGTGATGGCCTCGTTGATCAGCGGGTTGGGGATGGCCTCCAGGGCGTCGGCCACCAGCACGAAGCCGGGCAGCGAGGCGATCACGCCACCGAAGCCGTACTCCGAGGCGGTGTTCATCGCCGCCAGCAGGGCGCCGCCCACGGCCGTCTGGGTGCCTTCGGCGAGCCGGCTGCGCACCGTGCCGAAGCTGCTCGCCAGCACCAGCAGAATGCCCAGCAGCAGGGCGCCTTCCACCGCCCAGATAGCGGTCAGCCTGTTCACGTCGGTCACCAGCGGCGCCGGCATGCCGACCAGCTGCAGGCTGTGGCTGGCGCCGTACCAGAGCGGGATCAGGCCGGTCAGCAGCAGGTTCGAGACGCCCACCAGCAGCAGCGGCGAGAGCGCCAGCCAGGGGTTGGGCAGGCGCAGGTCGGCGGCGGTTTCCGGTTCGTTGCGAAGCTGCGTGCCGTAGCCCTCGCCGGCGCGCCGGGCCTTGTGCAGCTGGCGCTGCAGGTAGAGCATGCCGACCACGAGGATGAACAGGGAGCCGATCAGCCCCAGCCAGGGGGCGGCCCAGGCGTTGGTGCCGAAGAAGGCGCTGGGGATGATGTTCTGGATCTGCGGGGTGCCCGGCAGGGCGGTCATGGTGAAGGTGAAGGCGCCGAGGGCGATGGTCGCCGGGATCAGGCGCTTGGGGATGTCGCTCTGGCGGAACATCTCGGCGGCGAACGGATAGACCGCGAACACCACCACGAACAGCGACACCCCGCCGAAGGTGAGCAGGGCGCAGACCAGCACGATCACCAGCATCGCCTGGCGGGTGCCGAGCAGGCGGATCGCCGCGCTGACGATGGAGCGGGAAAAACCGGACAGTTCGATCAGCTTGCCGAACACCGCGCCGAGCAGGAACACCGGGAAGTACAGCTTGATGAAGCCGACCATCTTTTCCATGAACACCCCGCTGAAGGCCGGTGCTACCGCGCTGGTGTCGGTCAGCAGCACGGCGCTGAGGGCGGCGATGGGGGCGAAGAGGATCACGCTGTAGCCGCGGTAGGCGGCCAGCATGAGCAGAGCCAGGGCCGCGAGGGCGACGATGACACTCATGGGGGAATCTCCTTGAACCTGCCGTGTCGAGCGGAAGGCCGTCAATGGCCTGCGCTAAGGATGGATCACGACGGGGGATATTGTTGTTATCGGTGCGGAAGTCCGCGGAATTTCTTACAGCGAATTCCATGCCATCGAAGTTGCCCATTGATTCATAAGGATTTTTTCGGGATGCACGGCAGTGCTTTCCCATATTCGGGAAAGATGCGGCTGCAGGAGCGGCTGGAGGGGCGATTAGAGGCGAGGTCGGCGGATTCCCATTTTCGGGATTGTTCCCGTTATCGGGACGGAATGCCCAGCGCGGCCAGCCGGCGGTACAGGGTGGAGCGGCTCAGGCCCAGGCGCCGCGCGGCCTCCAGGGCATTGCCGGCGCTCGCCAGGGCGTTCTCCAGCAGCTCGCGCTCGAAGCGCTGCATGGCCTGCCGGTAGCTTTCGCCGGCGGCCGGCGCCGCGACCGGCACGGGGCGCGGCTGTGGTTCCAGGGCGGCGGCGAGCATGGCCTCATCCAGCTGCGTGCCGTCGCCGAGCAGAATGGCGCGCTCAAGCAGGTTGCGCAGCTCGCGGATATTGCCCGGCCAGTCGTGGCGGGCGAGCAGGGCCAGGGCGGCAGTGCTTGGCGCCTGGTCGCTGCCGAGCTGGCCGAGGATCGCCTCGCACAGCGCCGGCAGGTCGTCCAGGCGCTCGCGCAGCGGCGGCAGGCGGATCGGCAGCACGTTCAGCCGGTAGTAGAGGTCGGCGCGGAAGCGGCCCTGGCGCACCGCCGTTTCCAGGTCGCAGGAGGTGGCGGCGATCAGGCGCACGTCGCTGAACAGGATCTGGTTGGAGCCGACCGGCTCGAATTCCTTCTCCTGCAGGACGCGCAGCAGCTTGCCCTGCAGGTGCAGGGGCATGTCGCCGATCTCGTCGAGGAACAGGGTGCCGCCCTGGGCGATCTGGAACTTGCCGGGCCGTGCTTTGCGGCTGGCGCCGGTGTAGGCGCCCGGCGCGGTGCCGAAGAATTCCGCCTCCAGCAGGCTTTCCGGGATGGCCGCCATGTTCAGGCTGACGAAGGGCCTGTGGGCGCGCGGCGAGGCGGCGTGGATGGCGTGGGCCAGAAGCTCCTTGCCGGTGCCGGTCTCGCCGAGCAGCAGCACCGGTGCCTCGCTGGCCGCGCCGCGGCGGGCGCGGCGCTTGACCTCCAGGGCCGGGGTGCTGGTGCCGATGAACTGGGCGAAGCTGTAGCGGGCCTGGCGCGCCTGCAGCAGGGAGCGGGTCGAGGCCAGCTCCTCCTGCATGCTCAGGTAGTGGCGGACCAGTGGCGAGAGGCGCTTGAGTTCGTCGAACAGGGCGAAGCCGATGGCGCCGATCAGCTGGCCGTTCTCGTCGCGGATCGGCAGGCGCATGACCACCAGCGGGTCCTTCGGCGTATCGAGCATGTCCAGCAGGATCGGCCGGCCGCTGTGCGCCACCTCGCGCAGCAGGCTGCCGGGGATCACGCTCTCCACCGGCTGGCCGAGGGCCTCGGCCGGATCGGCGAGACCGAAGCGCCGGGCGTAGCGCTCGTTGATCCAGACGATGCGCGCGTCGCGGTCGACGATCACCGTGCCCTCGCTGGACTGCTCGACGATCTCGAACAGCGAGCGCATCGCCTGCAGGCGGGTGCTGCGGTAGTCCTTGAGGCGGTCGGTGGAATCCATGCTGCGCTCCGCTGCGTGAAGAGGGTCCTGCTGCGGACGTTCGCTCAAGAGCGGCCGCACTGCAAGCCGGGCTCGGAAGCGGGGGCGACCATCGACGCCTTGAGGGCGAGCCGGGGTGCCTTGAGAATGGGCGGATCGATCGGTTCGGTCAGGAGTGACTCATGAGTGGCAGCATCCCTTCCCTGGAGATTTCCGGCCCCCTGGCGACCCTGCGCCTGCGGCGGCCGGACAAGGCCAACCGCCTGGAGGAGGCGGACCTGACGGCGCTGCTGGATTGCCTGGCGCGCATCGAGGCGGCGCCGCAGGTGCGGGTGGTGCTGTTGCGCGCCGAGGGGCGGCATTTCTGCGCCGGCTACAGCTTCGACGACCTGGCCGCGGCCGGCGACGGCGGGCGCTTCGAGACGGTCGCCGACGCCCTGGAGAACCTGCGTCCCCTGACCATCGCCGAGGTGCAGGGCGGGGTGTTCGGCGGCGCCACCGACATCCTGCTGGCCTGCGACTTCCGCCTCGGCGGCCCGGCAGCGCAGATGCTCATGCCGGCGGCGCGCTTCGGCCTGCACCTCTACGCCGGGCTGTTCCAGCGCTACGTGTCGCGCCTCGGGCTGAACGCCGCCAAGCGGCTGATCCTCGCCTGCGAGAAGCTCGACGCCAGGGGCATGCTGGAGGTCGGCCTGCTCACCCACCTGTACGACAGTCCCGAGCGGCTGGCCGAGGCGACCGAGGCGCTGGCCGCTAACCTGGCGGAACTGGCCCCGCTGGCGGTGGCCGGCATGAAGCGCCACCTGAACGCGGCCGCCCGCGGCACCCTGGACCGCACGGCGGTGGAGGCGGACGTGCAGCACTGCTCGGCCTCGGCGGACTTCCAGGAAGGGCTGCGCGCGCTCGGCGAAAAGCGCCCGCCGCGGTTCGAGGGGCGCTGAGCCTTTTCTTCCCCGGCGCGACGTCTGGGGGAACCTTGCCCGGCAGCCAGGACCTAACGGAACCGGCTGCCGGCCTCGGGCGCGAACTGCTCCGCCGCCGGCAGAGCGACCATGGCGAAGACGATCTCCGCCAGCCGATGCGTGCTCCGGAAGGGCCGGGTCCGTTCCCGGACCTGCCGGCCATGCCGCCGGGTATCACGTCGATCGGCAACTGCCTCTCGATTCGCCCGTCTCCGCGGCTCAGGCGAAGCGTGCAGGGTGATGTCCCATGGCACGCGAGCGACTGGGTCCAATAATATCTTTCTACTATAAAATTTGTTTTTATAACAACATTTGCTGTTGATGAATCGATTCAATGATGGTTTTATTGCGCCTTCTTTTACAAAAAGAACAAGCGCCATGGCTACTACCAATACTATCGAGCCTTGCACCTTCGCCCTGTTCGGCGCCCTGGGTGACCTGGCCTTGCGCAAGCTGTTCCCCGCCCTCTACCAACTGGACCGCGCCGGCCTGCTGTGCCCGGACACGCGGTTGCTGGCGCTGGCCCTGGATGCCGGCGAGGGGACCCGGGACATCGTCGCCGAGCACCTGCGCCGCCACGTGCCGGGGGCGGAGCTGGAGGAGGGCGTCCTGCAGCGCTTCCTCGGCCGCCTGGACTACCTGTCGATGGACTTCCTCAATGCGGGCGACTACGCCGCGCTGGCCGACCGGGCCGGCGATGCCGAGCGGCTGGTCGCCTACTTCGCCACCCCGGCCGCGCTCTACGAGCCGATCTGCGCCGGGCTGGCCGAGGTGGGCCTGGCCGAGCGCACCCGCGTGGTGCTGGAGAAGCCGATCGGCCACGACCTGGCCTCCTCGCGCAAGGTCAACGATGCGGTGGCGCGGCACTTCCCGGAAGACCGCACCTACCGGATCGACCACTACCTGGGCAAGGAGACGGTGCAGAACCTGATCGCCCTGCGCTTCGCCAACAGCCTGTTCGAGACCCAGTGGAACCAGAACCACATCTCCCACGTGGAGATCACCGTGGCCGAGCAGGTCGGCATCGAGGGCCGCTGGGGCTACTTCGACAAGGCCGGCCAGCTGCGCGACATGATCCAGAACCACCTGCTGCAGCTGCTCTGCCTGATCGCCATGGACCCGCCGAGCGACCTGTCGGCCGACAGCATCCGCGACGAGAAGGTCAAGGTACTCAAGGCGCTGGCGCCGATCGACGCCGCCCAGCTCAGCCAGCAGGTGGTGCGCGGCCAATACGTGGCCGGCAACATCCTCGGCAAGCCGGTGCCCGGCTACCTGGAGGAGGACAACGCCAACCCGCGCAGCGACACCGAGACCTTCGTCGCCCTGCGCGCGGAGATCCGCAACTGGCGCTGGGCCGGGGTGCCGTTCTACCTGCGCACCGGCAAGCGCATGCCGCAGAAGCTGTCGCAGATCGTCATCCACTTCAAGGAGGCGCCGCACTACATCTTCGCCGAGGAGCAGCGCCCCCTGATCGGCAACAAGCTGATCATCCGCCTGCAGCCGAACGAGAGCATCGCCCTGCAGGTGATGACCAAGGAGCAGGGGCTGGACAAGGGCATGCAGCTGCGCAGCGGCCCCTTGCAGCTGAATTTTTCCGACACCTACCGCAGCGCGCGGATTCCCGACGCCTACGAGCGGCTGCTGCTGGAGGTGATGAAGGGCAACCAGAACCTGTTCGTGCGCAAGGACGAGATCGAGTACGCCTGGCGCTGGTGCGACCGGCTGATCGCCGGCTGGCGCCTGCAGGGCGAGGCGCCCAAGCCGTATGCGGCGGGCAGCTGGGGGCCCCTGTCTTCGATTGCACTGATCACCCGTGACGGGAGGAGCTGGTATGGGGATTTCTGAACTCGATCTGCCGGCCGGGCTGGTGACTCGGTCGCTGGCCGACGGCGCCGCCCTGGCCGAGGGCCTGGCCGACCGCGTGGCCGAGGTGCTGCGCCAGGCCATCGACACCGATGGCCGGGCCAGTCTCTTGGTATCGGGCGGGCGCAGCCCGGTGCCCTTCTTCGAGGCGCTGTCTGCCCGCGAGCTGGACTGGAGCCGGGTGCAGGTCGGCCTGGTCGACGAGCGCTGGGTGGCGCCGGACCAGGACGGCAGCAACGAAGCGCTGGTGCGCCGCCATCTGCTGCAGGGCCCGGCTGCCGCGGCGAGCTTCCTCGGCCTCTACCAGCCGGCGGCCAGCCTGGAGGAGGCGGCCCGCCTGGCCGGCCGGGCGCTGGCGGCGCTCAAGCGGCCGGTCGATGCGGTGGTGCTGGGCATGGGCGAGGACGGCCACACCGCCTCGCTGTTCCCCGGCAGCCCGAACCTCGCCCAGGCCCTGGCCGGCACCTGCGCCGAGCCATGCATGGCGATGCTCGCGCCGGTCGCGCCGCACCCGCGGATTAGTCTGACCTGGCCGGTGCTGGCGCGGGCACGCCTGCGCTGCCTGGCCATCCAGGGCCCGGCCAAGCTGGAGACCCTGCGCCAGGCCCTGCGTGCCGATCCGCTGCGCATGCCGATCCGCGCCTTCCTCGGCGACGGGCTGGAGATCCACTGGAGCCCTTGAGGCCGCGGACCGCGAGGGAACGCTCCGCTTCGCAGCCAGTCAGGATGGCCGTATCAGACGCACCCCTTACAAGTCCAAGACAGATTGAAGGAAGCCGTACTCCATGAGCTACTACCAGCACGCGTTCGACGTCACCGCTCTGGCCTCCTGGCGGGCCCTGCAGGAACACCGCCAGGCCATGCAGAACTTCCACATGCGCGAGGCGTTCCTGAGCGATCCCGGCCGTTTCGACGAGTTCTCCACCACCAGCTGCGGCCTCTTCCTCGACTACTCGAAGAACCTCATCACCCAGGAAACCCGCGACCTGCTGGTCAACCTGGCCCGCGAGGCCGGCGTCGAGCAGGCCACCCGGGCGATGTTCGACGGCGAGAGGATCAACGCCTCGGAAGGCCGCCCGGTCCTGCACACCGCGTTGCGTCGCCCGATGGGCGACAGCCTGGTCATCGACGGCCACAACATCATGCGCGACGTGCACGCCGCCCTGGCGCAGATGACCGACATCGTCGGGCGCATCCACAACAAGCTGTGGCGTGGCTACAACGACAAGGCCATCACCGACGTGGTGAACATCGGCATCGGCGGCTCCTACCTCGGCCCCGAGCTGGTGTCCGAGGCGCTTCTGCCCTACACCCAGCAGTCCGGCGTGCGCTGCCACTACCTGGCGAACATCGACGGCAGTGAGTTCCGCGAGCTGACCGCGCGGCTGAACGCCGAGACCACCCTGTTCATCATCTCCAGCAAGACCTTCGGCACCCTGGAGACCCTGAAGAACGCCCAGGCCGCGCGCACCTGGTACCTGGCCAAGGGGGGGACCGAGGAAAAGCTCTATCGCCACTTCATCGCGGTGAGCAGCAACAAGCAGGCGGCGATCGAGTTCGGCATCCGCGAGAAGAACATCTTCCCGATGTGGGACTGGGTCGGCGGGCGCTATTCGCTGTGGTCGGCCATCGGCCTGCCGATCGCCCTGGCCATCGGCATGGCCAACTTCAAGGACCTGCTGTCTGGCGCCTACGCCATGGACTGCCATTTCCGCAACGAGCCGTTCGAGAACAACATGCCGGTGCTGCTGGCCATGCTCGGCATCTGGTACCACAACTTCTGGGGCGCGCAGACCCACGCCTTCCTGCCCTACGACCACTACCTGCGCAACTTCGTCAAGCACCTGCAGCAGATGGACATGGAGTCCAACGGCAAGAGCGTGCGCCAGGACGGCAGCCCGGTGTCCTGCGGCACCGGCCCGGTGATCTGGGGCGGCGTCGGCTGCAACGGCCAGCACGCCTACCACCAGCTGCTGCACCAGGGCACTCCGCTGATCCCGGCGGACTTCATCGTGCCGGTGGTCAGCCACAACCCGGTGGCCGACCACCACCAGTGGCTGTACGCCAACTGCCTGTCGCAGAGCCAGGCGCTGATGTGTGGCAAGAGCCGCGAGGAGGCCGAGGCCGAGTTGCGCGCCAAGGGCCTGGCGGAAGCGGAAGTGAAGCGCCTGGCGCCGCACAAGGTGATCCCCGGCAACCGGCCGAGCAACACCCTGGTGGTGGAAACCCTCAACCCCAGCCGCCTCGGCGCGCTGATCGCCCTGTACGAGCACAAGGTGTTCGTCCAAGGGGTGGTCTGGGGCATCAACTCCTTCGACCAGTGGGGCGTCGAGCTGGGCAAGGAGCTCGGCAAGAACGTCTACGGCCGCCTGACCAGCTACGAGGCACCGCCGGCCGAGGACTCCTCGACCCAGGGCCTGATCGACTACTTCCGCGGCCGTCACCGCGGCTGATCCCGACGGGGTGTTGCACCCGGCAGGCCTGCGCCACAGGGCGCGGGCCTGTCCGTACCTGAACAATAACTCCAAGAGGAAAGGTTAGATGAACATCGAAGTCAGTCTGCAGGAGCGCTCGCAAGCCACGGCCGGAAAGACCGCTCCCATTTCCACGACCTTCGCCTTTGTCCTGGTGACGGCGCTGTTCTTCATGTGGGGGTTGTCCCATGGCCTGCTGGACGTCCTGAACCACCATTTCCAGGAAACCCTGAACATCTCCCGGGCCAAGTCCGGCCTGATCCAGACCGCCTACTTCGGCGCCTACTTCATCATGGCGCTGCCGGTCGGCCTGTTCATGGAGCGCTGCGGCTACAAGGCCGGCATCCTGCTCGGCCTGGCCCTGTTCGCGATCGGCGCGCTGCTCTTCGTGCCGGCGTCCATGGCCGCGACCTTCAGCGCCTTCCTGATCGCGCTCTTCGTGCTCGCCTGCGGCCTGGCCTGCCTGGAAGTGTCCGCCAACCTCTACGCCGCCGCACTGGGCAATCCGGACAAGACCGTGCAGCGCCTGAACTTCGCCCAGTCCTTCAACGGCCTGGGGGTGTTCCTCGGGCCGATGATCGGCGGTGCGGTGCTCTACGCGCCGCCGTTCGAGCTGGCCGGCAGCACCATCGCGCCGACCTCGCTGATCTACGTGTCGCTCGCCGTGCTGGTGGTGGGGCTGATGGTGGTCTTCGCCCGCACCGCCTTCCCTGAGGTCGGCAGCGAGGTTGAGGCCGCCGAGGCGCCGGCCGGGGAGGACGTCTCGCTGTGGCGCCAGAAGAACTTCACCTTCGCCCTGCTGGCACAGTTCTGCAACATCGGCGCCTATGTCGGGGTCGGGGCCTACTTCATCAATTTCGCCCTGGAGCACTGGCAGGGCAGCACGCCCCAGTTCTGTTCCTTCCTGCTCTCGGTGGCGATGATCGGCTACATGATCGGCCGTTTCTCCGGCACCTGGCTGATGCGCCGCATCCCGGCGCGCAACCTGCTGGTGTTCAACGCCATCGCCTGCGCCTTCCTGAGCGTCGTCGCCATGCTGGCGGTGGAGAAGGTTTCGGTCATCGCGATGATCGCCATGTATTTCTTCATGTCGATCATGTACCCGACCATCTTCGGCATGGGCGTGCAGGGCCTGGGCCGGCAGACCAACCGGGGCGGCTCGATCCTGGTGATGGCCCTGGTCGGCGCCGCGGTCCTGCCGCTGGTCATGGGGGCGATCGCCGATGCTTCGGGCATGGCGATGTCCTTCATCGTGCCGTTCGCCTGCTGTGTAGTGGTGGCGCTGTACGGGCTTTACCAGAAGCCGGCCGAGTCCTGTGCGTCCAGCCTGGCCGCCAAGGCCGAATAAACCGGCAGGCGCCGGGAAAACGGCTTTCCCGGCGCCGTCGAAATCCGAGAGCAAGAGGTGCGCAATGTTTCTAGTATGCGGCGAAGCGCTGTTCGACCTGTTCGTCGAGCCAGCGCACAGTGAACTGCCCCGCCAGGTGGGCTTCAAGGCGATTGCCGGCGGCTCTCCCTTCAACGTGGCGGTGGGGCTCAGCCGGCTGGGGGTGGATTCCGCCCTGCTGACCGGGATCTCCAGCGATTTTCTCGGCCTGCAGTTGCGTCAGGTGCTGGAGGACGAGGGGGTGTCGACCCGCTATCTGGTCCCGCTCGAGGCGGCCACCACCACCCTCAGTCTGGTCGCCGTGGACGGCCAGGGCGTGCCCCACTACAGCTTCTACGGGCATTCCGGAGCGGACCGCCAGCTGCGTCCGGAGCAGGTGCCCGCGCTGGGCGGCGAGGTGCGCGGCATCCATGTCGGCTCCTACTCGCTGGTCGTGCAGCCGACCGCGGACACCCTCTACGGGGTGGTGGAGAGGGCCTCGCAGGAGCTGCTGATCACCCTCGACCCGAACGTGCGCCTCAACGTCGAGCCCGACCTCGACGTCTGGCGCGAGCGGATCGGCGCCTTCGCCCGGCATGCCCACCTGGTCAAGGTCAGCGAGGAGGACCTGGAGCTGCTCTATCCGGGCGAGGACCCGGCGGTAATGGCCGAGCGCTTCCTGCAGCACCAGTGCCGTCTGGTGTTCCTCACCCGCGGCGAGAACGGCGTGATGGTGTTCAGCCGCGCCCACGGCAGCTGGTCCAGCCCGGCCAACGCGATCACCATGGTGGATACCGTGGGCGCCGGCGACACCTTCCAGGCGGCCTTGATCACCTACCTGGCCGAGCAGGGCTTCGACCGTCCGGCCGGGCTAGACAGCCTGGAGAAGACCCACCTCGAGCAGATGCTCGCCTTCGCCCAGGCGGCGGCGGCGCTGACCTGCCAGCGTCGCGGTCCGGACCTGCCGCGTCGCCACGAGCTGGCGGCTCCGGCCGGCCGGCCGGAGCCGGTCGTCTAACCTGTATTCAGCGTGGTCCGGATCGGCGCGCGCTGATTTCGGAGGAGCGGGGAGAGAGGGCGCCGCCTGCGCGTCCCCGTCTCCCTCGTTCCCCTCTCGGCCCGTGCGGCCGACAACCCGATCAAATGCACAGGGATTCACCATGAAGAAGCATTCCGGCCCCGACGGCCCGGGCGCCATCGCCAGCGCCATGCCCGCACCGGTCCGCGAGTTTGTCCTGATCGACAGCGACAGGCCCCCGCAGAACTGGAGCATCGATAGCCGACAGCTGGGCATCGAGACCGACAGGCCGTTCTCGATCAGCCTGCGCACCCTGCACGGCGGACGCCAGGAAGGCGTCTGCCTGATCGACATCGACAACGGCGCCATGACCATCAGCGTGGTGCCGACCCGCGGCATGAACGTGCTGCGCGCGGTGGCCGGCGACGTCCGTCTGGGCTGGGATTCGCCGGTCGGCGAGGTGGTCAACCCGGCGTTCATCGAGCGGAACGCCCGCGGCGGCCTCGGCTGGCTGGAGGGCTTCAACGAACTGGTCACCCGCTGCGGCTACGAGTGGATCGGTCATCCCGGCGTGGACAACGGCGAACTGCTCAGCCTGCACGGCCGGGCATCGAACATCCCGGCGTCGCGGGTGGTGCTGACCGTCGACGAGAAGCCGCCGCATACCATCCGCCTGCGCGGCGAGCTGAAGGAGCAGGCGTTCAAGAAAGTCGACTTCGCCATCGTCAGCGAACTGAGCACCGAGCCGGGCGCGCTGAGCTTCAGCCTTGACGACAGCCTGACCAACCGCGGCGACTATCCCAGGGAGTACCAGGCGCTCTACCACAACAACTTCGGCAGCCCGCTGCTGGAGCAGGGCGCACGCTTCGTCGCCCCGGTCAAACAGGTGTCGCCGTTCAACGAAAGGGCCCGCGGCGAACTGGACGAATGGCAGAGCTACCGCGGGCCGACCGAGGGTTACGACGAGACCGTCTACAACCTGATTCCCTACGGCGATGCGCTGGGCGAAAGCCTGGCCGTGCTGCACAACCGCGCCGGCGACCGCGGCGTGGCGGTCGCCTTCGATATCGGCCAGCTGCCGGTGTTCTCCCTGTGGAAGAACACCGACACCGAGCGCCAGGGCTACGTCACCGGCCTGGAGCCCGGTACCAGCTTCTCCTACAACCGCCGCTTCCAGCGCCCGCTGGGCCTGGTGCCGACCATCGGCCCCCGGGAGCAGCGCCACTTCCAGCTAGGCTTCACGCTGCTCGCCGGCAGGGCGGACGTGGAGCAGGCCCTGCAGCGGATCGACGAGATCCAGGCTGGGCGTCCAACCGAAGTGCGCGAAACGCCGCTGGTCGATCTGGGCGGGAACTGATCCCGCATCGCATCGCGGCGCAAGAGTCGCCCGGGCAGTCGACAGGCTCGCCCGGGCGGATCTTCCGCCGCTGTCTGTTTCAGGCCCTCAAGTTTCAATCCATGCAGCCGCTGGTATCGGGATACAAATATTCGACGACCTTGATCTTGCCGCCGGAGTCCCGATAAGTCATTTCCGCCGGCACGACACCGCAATAAAGAGGTGTGGGTCGGCGATATTCGATCTTTATCAGTTCGGCAATATCCAGGTTCATCGAATATTCATAGGGCTTGGCTTTGCAAGTTTCCGAGTTGGTGACTTCGGCGATGCCCGGAGTGGCTGTCGCAAGTGCAGTGGTGGCCAGGAGTGATTTCATGGTTTTCATGTTGAATAAAATATCGTTCCTTTTCCGCAGGCAATAGAAATAGCGGATGCGGAGCCTTTCGCTCGGCATCGGTTTCCATGCGATCGATGGAGTCCGCCTGGGCGGCCCGGTCGCGCTGACCGGCGCTTCGCGCTAGACGGGGTGTGAAGGTGCCATGCCCGTGGAGGCGTCCGGAGGCAGTCGCGGCCTGGTCCCGGAGGTAGGATGGCGGTCGGCGGGGACGTGCGATCCGCAAGCCGACCGTACTGCCGGGCAGGCCTCGGCACGGTGAGTCCGGATTGCATGTGAACTTCGGATGTGGCTTGCGGCACGTTCTGTCCGGAAGTGCCGGTTATTCATGGCATACCTCCTGAATCAATGGGCTGACAGGGACCCACTTCATGAGTGACGAGCATGCGGCGCATGACGAAGTGCGATCCACGGTCATACGTTAATGAAATTGAAATATTGGATCTGCCCGACAAATGAAACCGAATGCAACGAAACATTCTGTCATCTATCGGAGGTTGTTCGGGCAGGTTGCTGAGGACTGTTTTCGTTCGGGAAAGTTGGTGCGATTAAATATTTATTTACACTTGGCTCAATGTCCGAGTAATTCTTTGCAACGCTGCGGCGCACTCGCCGGGGGGCTTTCCGGATGCCTGAGAGCCTGTTCGCGTTTCGCTATCCCCCTGCCGTAAAGGGGCGTGGGGATGGAGCGCATACCTTCCCGTCCGACCGATGGCCCGGGGCCTGAACCGGGCGGTTCCGCAGGGCATTTGCGCCGGATTGTGCGAATGAAAGGTGACGGCCGGGGAGGGCGCCTCGGGCTTCGGCGCAGTCGTTCGGGGCGGCGCCTCGGACGGGAGGCTGCCGGCCGAGCGTCAGCCCGAAGAACAAGGAGAGGGCCGAAGCCCTCTGTGCACTCAGGCGTCTTCGGCCGGCGCGGCCAGGGCCTTGTCGTAGGCGGCCTTGAGGACGGCCCACTCGGCCGGCGACATGGCCGGGCTGTGGCGGCGCAGCTGGTCCAGGTCGCGCCGCGAGGCGGTGGCGACGCGCAGGCGCTGGCGGCTCTTTTCCAGGTCGATCAGGGCGATCTCCACCTGCGGGCGTCCGTCGCGCTCCTCGACCTTGACGAAGATGTGCTTGGGATAGCAGCAGCCGTGCTGCCAGTGGCCCCGGTGCAGGCGGCTGAGGGTCAGGGCCAGCTGCTCGAGCACCTGCCGGTGGACCGCTTCGCCCCAGCGCTGGCGCGCATCGCCACGGTACCAGTCGTCCAGGCTGACGAAGCCCTCCAGCGACTCGGTGACCAGCAGGGCCTGCCACTTGCCGTCGGTCTTGCGCGCCGAACAGAAGACGATCTTCGGCACCCGCACGCCGAGACGCTCGACGGCCTCGAGGGCATCCTGCTCGCGCAGCACGGTCGGCCGGCCGAGGGGGTGGCGCAGCGAGTGGTAGAGGTGGCCGGTCTGGCGCTTGCTGTAGAGCGGCACGCTGTGCGCGCTCAGGCGCTGCACGCCGCTTTCCCCGGCCCGACGGGCATTGGGTTCCTCAACCCATTCCCCCTGGCGGTTCCACCAGCACTGGAAGGTTCCGGCGAAGGAGTCCAACGACTGCAAGGCGATCGATTCGGTCACGCAGAGGTCCTCTTGTGCAACACATAGATGCGCCGCATGGCATAGCCAGGCAGGGCGTCGTGGTGGCCGGCGATGTCGAAGCCGACTTCGCGGAATTCGGCCTCGATGGTGGCCCGCTCGATGACGAAGCGGTTGCGCTTCTCGGCGCGGCCTTCCTGCGCCGCGCGCAGCTGCGCCAGATAGCGGCGCCGCCAGGCCTTGAAGTTGCCGTCCACCCACAGGGAGATGATCAGGCTGTCGCGGCTGACCCGGTGGAACTCGCGGAGGATGGCCAGGCGGCTCTCGCGGTCGGCGACGTGGTGCAGCAGGCGCATGCAGAAGATGCCGTCGACCGCGTTGTCGGGCAGGTCGATGGCGACGGGAGAGGTCTGGAAGGTCCGCACCCGGGCCAGCACCTCGTCGGCGTGGTTGGCTTCGACCACCGACAGGATTTCCGCCGAGCTGTCGGCGGCGAGCACCACCCGGTTGGCTTGCTCGGTCAGCAGGGGCCAGAAGCGGCCGGCGCCGCACGGCAGATCCAGGAGCAGATTGGGATCGCCGGCCTGCTTCAGCGCACGCCGGATCAGTTGTCCGTCACGCCAGTGGGAAAGCTGCCGGACAAGACGGTCGCAATGCCTGGCCAGGCATTGTGCGGCCTGGGTCTGGCCGAAATGGCGCGGTAGTTCCAGTCCGCTGATGCGTGTTCTCGACATGGCAAGGAGTTCGTTGGGCTGGGGATGATGGCGATAGTACCGCGAAACGCAACGACCCGTTGCCAAAAAATGACAGGACGGGATCGGTGGCGTTCCGTTCGTCGCGATGGTGCCAGGCGCCGTGGCTATTTCAGACGGATCCGGAAGCAGCTGCCGCCCGTCTCCAGGTCGCTCACCCGGACCTGCCAGCCCTGGTGCGTACAGATCCGCTTGACCAGCGAAAGCCCGAGACCGAGACCCTCGCCACGGGCCTGCTCGCCGCGCACGAAGGGCTGGAAGATGCGCTCGCGCTGCTCGGCGGGGATGCCCGCGCCGCTGTCCTCGACGCGGAAGCCGCCGTTCTCCAGGATCAGCCGCACCGTGCCGCTCTCGGTGTAGTGCAGGGCGTTGCGCAGCAGGTTGGAGAGGACCGTGCGCAGGAAGGTGAGATTGTAGAGGGCATGGTCCTCGCCTTCCACGATCAGCTCGAAGTCCAGGCCCTTGGCGCGGATCGGCGGCCCCCAGCGCTGGCTCTGCTCCTTCGCCACGCTGGCCAGGGTGGCGCTGCCGCCGGTGGTGGCCTCCTCGTGCCGGGCGCGGGCGAGGATCAGGAAGGTCTGCACCAGCTCGTGCATTTCCTGGGCGGCCCGGCCGATCCGCGCCACCTGGCGGCTGGCCTGGGGCTGCAGATCGGCCTCGCCGAGCAGTTCGCAGGCGCCCTGGATGACCATCAGCGGGGTGCGCAGTTCGTGGCTGACGTCGCTGGTGAACAGGCGCTCGCGATCCAGGCTCTGGCGCAGCTGGCCGAGGGTACTGTCGAAGGCCGCCGCCAGGTGGCCGACCTCGTCGTCGGGGTATTCCGGCGCCAGCGGCGGGGCCAGCGGCAGCAACTGGTCGCGGTGGCGGACCTGGCGCGCGAGGCGGGTGACCGGCGCGATCACCTTGCGCGCCAGCAGCAGGCCGAGCAGCCAGGCGCCGATCACGCTCAGCAGGAAGCAGAGCAGGATCACCTTGAACAGCAGCTGCTCGCGTTCCTCGAACTCGCTCTGGTCCTCCACCAGCATGTAGGTCTGGCCGTCTTTCTTCGTCGCGTAGACATAGTAGGCGCGGCCGTCCTCGCGCAGTTCGCTGAAGCCCTTTTCGACCTGCTGCAGCGGTTCGGGGATGGGGTATTGCGGCAGGTTCGAGGCGAAGAAGCGGGTGGTGGCATCCAGCCGCGGGACGAGCCCCTGGCGGATGTCCTGGTTGATCACGATGTCCAGTTCGCTCTTCAGCTCCTGGGAGACCAGATGCTTCTCGACGAAGTGGACGATGGCGACGATGCTCAGGGAAAAGAAGCCGCTGACCACCAGCGTCATCAGGGTGAAGGCGATGACGATGCGCCGGGCGAAGGGCTGCTTGGGGTGTGTCATCCCTTGTTTCCCTCGTTGCGACGGAGCCTGTTTCGGCACAGGGCAAGGGGGGAGGAGAGAGGTTCGGTCATTCCGAATGAACGACGAACAAGGCAGCGCCGTGCCAAAACAGACCCGTCCTCCGGGGGGCGCCAGAAACGCAAGCGGGGAAGCAATGGATGACTCAGCCTAACTGGCATCCGGGTTCTCCGTCAGGCGGTAGCCGACGCCGTGGATGGTGTGCAGCAGGGGCTTGTCGAAGGGCTTGTCGAGCGCCTGGCGCAATTGGTGGATGTGGCTGCGCAGGCTGTCGCTCTCCGGCAGATCGTCGCCCCACAGGGCGTTCTCCAGGAACTCCCGGCGCACCACCGCCGGGCTCTTCTGCATCAGGATGGCCAGCAGCTTGTAGCCGATCGGGTTCAGCCGCAGCGGCTTGCCGGCGCGGCTGACGCTCAGGGTGTCCAGGTCGTAGACCAGGTCGCCGACCTGCAGCTGGCGCTTGCGGCTGCCTTGGGTGCGGCGCAGTACCGCCTCGATGCGCGCCACCAGCTCGGACAGGGCGAAGGGCTTGAGCAGGTAGTCGTCGGCGCCGCTGTTGAGGCCCTGCAGGCGGTCGTCCAGCGCGTCGCGGGCGGTCAGCATGATGATCGGCGTCTCGATGCCCGCATCGCGGCGCAGGCGTTCGCAGACCTGGTAGCCGTCGATCCCCGGCAGCATGATGTCCAGCACGATCAGGTCGTACTGCCCTGCGGCCGCCAGGTGCAGTCCGCTCAATCCGTCCTGGGCGCAGTCGACCGTGTAGCCCTTGAGCTCCAGATAGTCGAGCACGTTGGCGAGGATGTCGCGGTTGTCTTCGATGACCAGAATGCGCATGGTCGGAAATTCTCGGCAGGGACGGGCCGCTACTGTAGCAAGCCGCGGGGGCGGAGGGCATGCGGGAGCGGGCCGACCGGCGCCGTCGGGGCAGCGCTTGCCTGGCGTCCCGTACAGGCAGGCCCGCTCGTCGCATCCACCGCTGTCCACTCTTCCAGTGCTACACACTTAGGGGCACATAGCCTCTCCATCCCAAGAGGAGGTGGTTCCCATGAAAGTGAAGGTGACCGAGCGTGCTCTGCTGGCCAGGATCAACCGGGCCCTCAGAAAGGACAACCAGCAGCTGTGCCGCTGCCGGGAGGATTCCCAGGGATACGCCGAACTGGGCGATTTCTATGCGATGGATACCGCGCAGGATGTCGTCATGGCCAGGCATGTCGATCTGGCCATGTGGGCACGCGACCTGGGGATACTGCCCGACTGGGAGGAACTGCAGCGCTGACGGGGCCTGTCCCGGACGCAACCTGCCCGACGGGCGGCGAAAGCGGCGCGCGAAGGCCGTGCCCGCTCGAGCTTCCGTCTGGCCTTCGCTCGGTTGCCCGGGCATGTGCCGGCCTGCTCCGGCGAGCGAATTCTGCTATTGATGGCGTCCCTGTTCGGCACGGAATCTCCACGGTGACGCTCGCCACTCTCAAGCATCGTCTGCAAGGCTGGGCACGCCGCCTGAAGCGGCAAGTCATGACCCTCTGGTTCTGCGCGCGGAGTCCGGAAACGCCCTGGCCGGCGAGGCTTCTGGTCGTCTGCGTGGTCGCCTATGCGCTGAGCCCCATTGACCTGATCCCCGACTTCATCTGATTTTGCGCGGGAAACCCCGGACTTCTAGTCCGGGGAGGGATAGCGCGGCGCTCGCAGAGCGCCCCTGTTCCCGCTTCCTCCGTTTCGGTGTGGCCATCTTCACATTGCGGATGGCAAAATGTGATGCATGAACCGTGCGTACAAATACCGTTTCTACCCGACACCTGAGCAGGCGCAATTGCTGGCTCAGACGTTCGGCTGTACGCGCTTTGTCTATAACCATGTCCTGCGCTGGCGAACCGATGCATTCTTCCAGCGGCAGGAGAAGGTCGGGTATCTGGAAGCCAATGCGGAACTCACCAGGCTCAAGCGCTCCGGTGAGTTGCCGTGGCTGAACGAGGTGTCGTGCGTCCCGCTGCAGCAGTGCCTTCGCCATCAGCAGACCGCGTTCAGGAACTTCTTTGCGGGCCGCACGAAGTACCCGGCATTCAAGAGCAAGAAGCATCGCCAGTCCGCCGAGTTCACCCGGTCGGCGTTCAGCTACCGGGACGGCAAGCTGTACCTGGCCAAGTCCAGGACGCCGCTGGATATCCGCTGGAGCCGGCCGCTTCCTGGCGAGCCGTCCACCGTCACCGTTTCCAAAGACTCTGCAGGCCGGTACTTCGTGTCCTGCCTGTGCGAGTTCGAACCTGAGGCCTTGCCCGTCACGCCGCAGATGATCGGCATCGACCTGGGCCTGAAAGACCTGTTCGTCACCAGCGAGGGCGAACGCATCGGCAATCCCCGCCATACGGCCAGATACGCCACCCGGTTGGCCCTGGCGCAGCGCCGGCTGAGCAGGAAAAAGCTCGGCTCGAAGAACCGCGCCAAGGCCCGGCTGAAGGTGGCCCGTATTCACGCCAGAATCTCCGATTGCCGCATGGACCGCTTGCACAAGCTGTCCCGCAGACTGATCAACGAGAACCAAGTGGTCTGCGTCGAATCCCTCGCCGTGAAGAACCTGATCCGCAACCCGAAGCTGAGCAAAGCCATCGCCGATGCCGGCTGGGGCGAGTTCGTTCGCCAGCTGGAGTACAAGGGTGGCTGGGCTGGGAGGCAGGTGGTCGGCATCGACCGCTGGTATCCCAGCTCAAAGCGTTGCTCGTGTTGCGGGCATATCCTTGAGCGGCTGCCTCTGCCGGTCCGCTCCTGGAGCTGCCCGGAGTGCGGAACCGAACACGACCGCGACGTGAATGCCGCGATCAACATTAAAGCCGCCGGGCTGGCGGTGTTAGCCCTTGGAGAGAATGTAAGTGGCATTGGTCAAGTACCGCTGTCCGGTTCTCGGTGAATTGGGAATCCCCTTCCTTCAGGGAGGGGAGCAGTCAATCCTGTGCTCGGCTATCTGGACGATGCGCTCCTGCTGCCGCTGGGCATCCTCCTGGCGTTGCGCCTGCTGCCACCGGCAGTGCTCGCAGCTGGCCGGCTGCAGGCCGAGGAGTGGGAGCGGCGGCAGGCGCTGCGGCCGGTCAACTGGCCGGCGGCCGGACTGATCCTGCTGCTCTGGGCGCTGGCAGTCGGCCTCGCCGGGCGCTGGCTGATACCTTAATCGGCGCTGCCGCGGCCGCACTCGGGGTCGACGGTGAAGGTCCGGGAAACGTCCACCAGGCCCAGGTGTCCCAGGGTCCGCCGGCCGATCAGCACGGGGTAGTTCATCCTGCTGCGGTCGTTCAGGGAGAACTCCTCGTCGTAGGTCCGCTTGCCGATGCAGATCCGCATTCTCACCACCGGCCGGCGTTCCGCACCGCCGGCACCGCGGACTTTCACGCTGCGTAGCACCCGGCGCTCGAAGGCGGAGTCGATCGGCTTGCCGCTATCCCTGTCGGTCACCTCGACGTTGAAGCGCACCCACTGGTCGCCGTCGCGCTCGAAGCGCTGCAGATCCTTGGCATCCAGGGAGGAGGTCAGGGCGCCGGTATCCAGTTTCATCTTCACCGGGATGTTCTCCGGCTGAATCAGTCCCTTCTCGATCCAGCCGAAAACCCGCTCGGGCGTTTTGGCGGCAACGGGGAGGGCGGTGGCGCTCAGCAGCAGCATCAACGGAAGGGTCTTGGGCAAACGCATGGGTGACAGGCTCCTGGAAAAATGAGCCCACCATAGTAGGTCGCAGGTGAAAGAAATGTTGCCGCTTGGCAGGCCTGCATTCGATATCCCGGCAAAGGTACTCCGGTCTGCCGTCTCTCTTCTTCATGAGCCAGCGCCGCATGGATATTTGTGTTGTCGCAAATGGCACCTTGATATTAATCCCCACTCTTTCTAGTGTGGTGAATCACAACTACTCAGGATAAGTCTTGTCTACCGCGGAGCTGGCAGAGTTTTTTCGGAGGGCATGCGATGAAAACAGGCCGCCCAGCCGTTCGGATCGAACTGACCGAACACGAGCATGCCGAACTCACCCGCCGCCGAGCCAGGCACAAGGGGCCTGCCGATATGCAGCTGCGCGCCGAGATCATTCTGTCCTGCGCTCGAGGCGAGTCCGGCTCTTCCATTGCTCGACGGCTCGGCATTACGGCGCAAACCGTTTCGAGGTGGCGCCTTCGCTTCGCCCGTTTGGGCCTGCAAGGCCTCAATGACGAGCCGCGCTCAGGCCGCCCACGCAGCATCAGTGATGAAAAGGTCCAGGAAGTGGTCGACCGGGTGCGGCAGACCCGGCCCGACGATGCCAGCCATTGGAGCTCGCGCCGGATGAGCAAGGCCACCCATATTTCACCGGCGAGCGTACAGCGTATCTGGCGAGCCTTCGGGCTCAAGCCTCACCTGGAGCACACCTTCAAGCTGTCCACCGATCCTGCCTTTGTCGACAAGGTGCAGGATATCGTAGGGCTCTACCTGAATCCGCCGGATAAAGCGCTGGTACTGTGCGTCGATGAGAAAAGCCAGATCCAGGCGCTCAATCGAACACAGCCGGGGCTGCCGCTGGAGCCTGGGTATCCGGCGACCCGTACCCATGATTATCAGCGCCATGGCACGACGTCCTTGTTTGCCGCCCTGGATGTGGCCACCGGCGAGGTGATCGGACGTCTCAAGCGCCGTCACCGCAGCGCAGAATTCCTGGAGTTTCTCAGGGCCATCGAGGAAACGGTCGAGAGCGACAAGGCCATACACCTGATCATGGATAACTATGCCGTGCACAAGACCGACAAGGTGCGCGCCTGGCTTGTCGCGCACCCGCGTTATCACGTGCATTTCACCCCGACGTCCGCGTCATGGCTGAATCTGGTGGAGCGCTTTTTCTCGATGCTCACCCAGAAGTGGATAAAGCGCCAGGCCCATACCAGCGTGAAGGATCTCGAGCAGTCCATCGAGTATTACCTGGCGACCTACAACCAGAATCCAAGGCCCTTCCGCTGGCGTAAGGGAGCAGGTGAAATCTTGGCCTCTGTCGACAGGGCTGCTCGAGCCTTGCAAAGAAATAATGAAGCGAACTTGTGATTCACCACACTAGTGGTTGTCAAAAGTAAGGGAAAAGCTTTCCGAATAGTGATGCTTTTTTCACATCATCAATGGTTAATCTATCTTTAAGTAAAGTTTTTATGTGCTTGCCTTGCTATCGATTGGCATGCAATGTGCCTCTGTTGAATAGTCTGAAATTTCTTGTAATATCTTGAAATACTTTTTTGGAGGCTCTGAAGCGGCCGTTAGAGAATCTTGGAAGAGAACAATTTTTTCACGAACGAGATGAAGGAAATTTCATCGGGAATGCCATGCGCGCTCTCCGGAGAGCGCGGCGTTATTTCCTGGGCAGGCTGAAGAGAGGCGTGTCATCAATCCGCAAGTCCTCTCCGGCAGAGCGTCGCCGGCAACGCCATCACATTGAATCAGGTAGAGAAGTGGCCTGTCTTGTTCGGATATGTCATTCGGGACTTTTGTTTTCGAATGACCGGCAGGGCGCGGCTTTGTTCAATCTTTCTTGGGGCCATTCGAAGTACGCCGATGGTCTCCGGAGATAAATCGATGAGCGCCAGATCAGAAAATCCAGCGCAGTCCGGTAGTTTCGACGAGACAGCCGTATTGCACGAGCTTGAGCATTATCTTCCGAAACAAGCTCCTCTGAAGGATTTCGTTCACCACAATACCTTGCATGCTTTCCAGAGTTCGAAGTTTCACGATGCGGCGAGAAATGCCTCGGGTATCTTCGGATACAACCTGTCTCTGAAACTGGATAAATACCGCAGTCTCTATCGGCAGGGCGAGATAACGCCGGCCGTGCTGGACTGGGTCGTCCGCCAGCACAAGGGCGATCGGTTCGACCTCTGGAAGACCAAGGTCGTCGAGGGGAGCTTCGCGTCGCCGCCCTTGCCGCGCATCGGTTCCGTACGGGCGAACTGGAAGAGGAGCCACCGGATCGACCTGGATTCGCTGGTGCATCCGCTGCTGTTCCGCATTCTCTGCAGCTATCTCGACCAGGGCATCTCGATGTGGGCCTTCCCGTCCAGCGGCGAGGGTTTCCTGAGCGCCATCCGCGAGCTGGAGCGCCACAGCTTCACCAGCTTCTTCCGCCGCGAGCGGGCGCGCCGGCTGCTGCTCGAGCAGGACTGCTCCATCACCGATCTGCTGAGAATCCTGGTGCGCGACGAGGCGCTGTTCGCGCATTACCTGTTCGATCAGCAGTTCGCCCATCCGGGCTGGTCGGGCATGGTCACGGTGATCGAGGCGCAGCCCGGCACCCTGATCGACAGCCGCCGGATCAGCCTGCGCGAGCTGATCGTCTTCGAGCTGCTCCTCGAGATCGACGCGCTCGACGAGCATTTCGACGGACACTGGAGCCCGCTGGTGGCGAACCTGGCCGGCGAGCCGGCGGACCTCCTGGCCGAGGTGCCCCGGACCGAGCTGCACGATGTCCTGGCGATCTGGCAGGAGGCGCTGGAGTGGAGCTTCTACGATCCCGTGCTGAGCGCCATCCAGCGCCAGCCCGCGGAAAGTCCCGCGCAGCCGGAGAAGAGCTTCCAGGGCCTGTTCTGCATCGACGACCGCATCTGCTCGTTCCGCCGGCACCTCGAAAGCCTCGATCCGCACTGCGAAACCTACGGGACGCCGGGCTTCTTCGGGGTGGAGTTCTACTTCAAGCCGAAGAATGCGAAGTCCCACACCAAGGTATGTCCGGGACCGATCGAGCCCGGCTACCTGATCAAGGAAACCGGCAGCCGGGACAGGCGCAAGGCCGAGCCGCACTTCAGCAAGCACTCGCACGACCTTTTCGGCGGCTGGGTGATCTCGCAGACCCTCGGCTTCTGGTCGGCCATCAAGCTCCTCGACAACATCTTCAAGCCCTCGGCGAGCCCCCTCGGCGCCTCGTCCTTCCAGCACATGGATCGCACCTCCAGCCTGACCATCCTGAACCGCTCGCCGGACGACCGCGAGGACGGCCTGCAGATCGGCTTCACCCTCGAGGAGATGGCCCAGCGCGCGGAGAACCTGCTGAGCAGCATCGGCCTGGTCCGGGATTTCGCGCCCATCGTCTACGTGGTCGGGCACGGCGCGAGCAACACCAACAACCCGCACTATGCCGCCTACGACTGCGGGGCCTGCTCGGGCCGGCCGGGGTCGGTGAACGCGCGGGTGATCTGTTTCATGCTCAACCATCCCGAGGTGCGACGGATCCTCGCCGGCAAGGGCATCGAGATCCCGGCGACAACCCGGTTCGTCGGCGCGCTGCACGACACCACCCGCGACGAGATCGCCTTCTATGACGAGGCGTCGCTCGACCCCGACAACCGCGCCCGGCACCAGGCCAACGTGGCCGTCTTCGACAAGGCCCTGGCGCTCAACGCCAAGGAGCGCTCGCGGCGCTTCGAGCTGACCGACAGCCGGCAGCCGCCGGAGCGGGTGCACGAGGCGGTCAAGGCGCGTTCCGTGTCGCTGTTCGAGCCGCGTCCCGAGCTGAACCACGCGACCAACGCCCTGTGCATCGTCGGGCGCCGCTTCCTGAGCCGCAAGTTGTTCCTCGACCGGCGCTCGTTCCTCAACTCCTACGACTACCGGATCGATCCGGATGGCAGGTTCCTGCTCGGCATCCTGCGCGCCGCGGCGCCGGTCTGCGGCGGAATCAACCTGGAGTACTTCTTCTCCCACGTCGACAACCAGAAGCTGGGGGCGGGCAGCAAGTTGCCGCACAACGTAATGGGCCTGATCGGCGTGGCCAACGGCAACGACGGCGACCTGCGCCCCGGCCTGCCGAGCCAGATGATCGAGGTGCACCACCCGGTGCGGATGATGATCGTCGTCGAGCAGTTCCCCGAGATAGTTCTGAACACCCTCCGGCAGCAGGCGACCACCTGGCAGTGGTTCGCCAACGAATGGCTGAACCTCGCGGTCGTCAACCCCGAGACCCATGAGTTGTTCCGCTTCCGGGACGGCGCTTTCGAGCCGTACCGCCCGCTGACCGAGCGGATCGAGGTCGCCGTGGACCTCGAGAAACTCTTCGAAACCCAGGCGGACAACCTGCCTGTCCTCGCCCTGAACTAGGGAGCTGCCATGGCCTCCGTACTGCAGATCTTCATCTTTCTACCGCTGATCGGCTTCCTGATCAGCCTGACCCATCCGGAACGGGACGAGACACGGATCTCGCGCACCGCCCTGGTCACGGTCGGCGCCAACCTCGCCGGCTTCGGCCTGTTCCTGGCCTATTGGGCATTTCACGGCTTTCCCACGCTGGAACTGAAGGATTTCGTACTGTTCCGCACGGACAGCTACGAGTTCTACATCGACTTCCTGTTCGACCGGATCACCGCGACCTATGTGTTCGTCGGCGCCTTCCTGACCTTCATGGTGCTGCTCTACAGCCGGCACTACATGCACCGCGAGGCGGGCTACAAGCGCTTCTTCAGCACGGTGCTGTTCTTCTATGCCGGCTACGACATGGTGGTGTTCTCCGGGAACATGGAAACCATGTTCATCGGCTGGGAAGTGCTGGGGATCACTTCGTTCCTGCTGATCGCCTTCTACCGGGACCGCTACCTGCCGGTGAAGAACGCGGTCAAGGTGTTCTCCATCTACCGGATCGGCGATGTCGGCCTGCTGCTGGCAATGTGGATGATGCACCACCTGTTCCACGCCAACGTCAGCTTCCACATGCTCGAGGACCGGGCCTTCGTGCTCGAGCACCTGCAGCCGCACACCCTGGCCGGCGTCCTCATCGCGCTGATGATCCTGGTGGCCGCCGCCGCCAAGTCGGCGCAGCTGCCGTTCTCCAGCTGGCTGCCGCGGGCCATGGAAGGGCCGACGCCGTCGAGCGCGATCTTCTACGGCTCGCTGTCGGTGCACATGGGGGTGTTCCTGCTGCTGCGCACCGCGCCGCTCTGGCG
This sequence comes from Azotobacter salinestris, assembly GCF_009363155.1. Taxonomy (NCBI): domain Bacteria; kingdom Pseudomonadati; phylum Pseudomonadota; class Gammaproteobacteria; order Pseudomonadales; family Pseudomonadaceae; genus Azotobacter; species Azotobacter salinestris. The sequence goes on along the minus strand of NZ_CP045302.1, from coordinate 1,058,943 downwards.
GGATCAATGGCTCGTCTGCATCGTCGTCGGCCTGCTGGGACTGGCCACCAGTGTGGTCGCCACGGTGATCGCCCGCTCGCAGTCGGCGATCAAGAGCCAGATCGCCTATGCCTCCATCGCCCAGATCGGCCTGATCTTCATCGAGATCGCCGCCGGCCTCGACACCCTGGCCCTGGTGCACTTCGCCGGGAATGCCTTCCTGCGCACCTACCAGCTGCTGGTTTCGCCGTCGGTGGTGACCTACCTGATCCGCGAGCAGTTCTACAACTTCGTGCCGCGGCAGCACCATGCGAAATGGGTGCTGCCCAAGAAGTTCATGTATTCCCTCTACATGCTCTCGGTGCGGGAGTTCGACCTGGATGCCTTCATGTACCGCAGGTTGTGGAATCCCATGAAGCGCCTGGGGCGACATCTGGACTTTCTGACCTTCTGGCGGGTCGTCGGCATTTTCGTGCCGGTTTATCTGCTGGGTTTATTCCTCGTCTACAACCGTGAAGCGTTGCCGACCGCGGTCACGGAAGTATGGCCGGTGATCTTTGCATCGATGGCAGCGGTATTGGTGCTCAAGTCCTTCACCGAACGCAGGCGCGCGCGGATGGCCTGGCTTTTGGCAATCCTGACGCACTTCTGGATCGCCCTGGCCACATCCTTCAACGTCAACTTCGACTTCAGCGAAAGTTATATCTACCTGAGCGGCGTCGCCCTGGCCGGAGTCATCGGATTTCTGTGCCTGCGGCGACTCAAGCATCTGGAGGGCGACATCGATCTCGACCGTTTCCACGGCCATTGCCGCCAGCATCCGAAGATCGCGTTCGTATTTCTGCTCTGTTGTCTGTGCGCCACCGGTTTTCCGATCAGTCCGACGTTCATCGGCGAAGACCTGATGTTCGCGCATATCGGGGAAGAGCAGGTCGGCCTGGCCTTTTTGACCAGTTTCAGTTTCGTCCTGGTCGGTTTGTCGATCATCCGCATTTATGCGCGGGTATTCCTCGGGCCGCATGCCAAGTCGGTTTACGAAGTGGCGTACAAGTCTTGCTGATTCATCGAGAAGTTTGGCTGGAGATATTCATACCGAGCAGTAGTAAGTGCATGTAAATATCGAAGGAGTCATTACCTTATGAAATTCAGTGCAATTCCGGAAGACGGCCTCGAAGGCCTCAAGCAAAACTGGCGCAGCGATGTGGTATCGGGATTTCTGGTATTCCTGCTGGCGCTTCCCCTGAGTCTCGGCATCGCCAAGGCCAGCGAATTCCCGCCAGCCATGGGCGTGCTGACCGCCATGATCGGCGGCCTGTTCGTCAGCCTGTTCGCCGGCTCGCGGCTCACCATCAAGGGCCCGGCCGCCGGCCTGATCACCATCTGCGCCGGCGCTGTGGTCGAGTTCGGCGGCGGCGCCCAGGGCTGGCACCTGGCGCTCGGGGCGATCTTCGTGGCGGCCGTGCTGCAGATGCTGTTCGGCCTGCTGCGCTTCGGCGCCCTGAGCGACTTCTTCCCGCACTCGGTGGTGCACGGCATGCTGGCGGCGATCGGCCTGATCATCTTCGCCAAGCAGATCCACGTGCTGCTCGGCATCGATCCGGCCACCCTCAAGGGGCTCGAGCTGGTCGAGCTGTTCGAGCGGATTCCGGCCTCGATCATGCACGCCGACACCCACGTGGCCCTGGTCGGCCTCGTCAGCCTGGCGATCATTTTCGGCATGCCGCTGCTGAAGATTCCGGGCCTCAAGAAGGTGCCGGCGCCGATGCTGGTCCTGCTGGTCGCCGTGCCCATGGCCCTGATCATGGACTTCAAGCATACCGAGCCGGTGTTCGACATGGTGACCATCGGCAGCTTCTGGGCCAATGTCGGCTGGAACCTGGATTTCTCCCTGATCGGCACCGCGGTGTTCTGGAAATACGTGCTGATGTTCCTCTTCATCGGCAGCCTGGAGTCCCTGCTGACGGTCAAGGCCGTCGACGGGCTGGATCCCTGGAAGCGCGCGTCGGACTTCAACAGGGACCTGGTCGCGGTGGGCGCGGGCAACGCGCTGTCCGGCCTGCTGGGCGGCCTGCCGATGATTTCCGAGGTGGCGCGCAGCTCGGCGAACGTCACCTTCGGTGCCCGCAGCCGCTGGAGCAACTTCTTCCACGGCCTGTTCCTGTTCATCGCCATGCTGCTGTTCATCCCGGTCATCGAGATGATCCCCAACGCGGCCCTGGCGGCGCTGCTGATCGCCGTGGGCTACCGCCTGGCCTCGCCCCATGAGTTCTTCAAGGTCTATCGCATCGGCGTCGAGCAGCTGGTGATCTTCGTGGTGACCGTGCTGGTGACGCTGTCCACCGACCTGCTGGTCGGGGTCGGCGCCGGCATCGCCACGGAACTGGCGTTCAACCTGGCGCACCGGGTGCCGTTCGGCAACTTCTTCAAGGCCCGCTACACGCGCTCCCGGCAGGCCGGCGAAGAGCGGATCGAGGTCGGCGGCGCGGCGATCTTCTCCAACCTGCTGGGTTTCAAGAAGCTGTTCGCCCAGCTCGAGCGCAGCAGCACGGTGACCATCGACTTCGCCGCGGCCCATCTGGTGGACCACACCTTCATGGAGTTCCTGAGCCACCTCAGGGAAGAGTTCGAGCATGCCGGCGGGATGCTGACCGTCACCGGCTTCGAGCGCTTCAAGCCGTTCTCGGAGCACCCGCTGGCAGCCCGCAAGCGCCTGCCGGACAACGTCCAGCTGGCCTGACCGGCCATTCCCGGAGCCCGGCGGGACACCTCGCGTCTCCAGCGGCAACCGATCCACCGGCCAGGGATGGCCGTTTCTCCCGGCCTCTTGGCAAACGCGCTTCGCGAACTCCCTTTTTGCGCACGGCGGCAGGCAGGGCCAAGGAAACTCCGGAGCGCTTCGGTCGGTCTACCCCGATGCGTCCCGGTTTCGCTGCCGCGTCCGGGCATGCCATTCGCCCGCGTTCGCCGGAAAGCGATTTCCTGACGCCGAAACGGGCACAGACTATCTTTTTGTTGCTATAGCACTGCGGTTTTCATGGCGGGAACGCCTGGCTGTAGGCGGGGCGTCCCGCTGCAGAGCCGAGGCGGCCAGCTCCGAAGGCCTTCGGACGGAGGAAGCTCGTGCACATTGCCGATATGACCATGTTCTATGCCCCCGCCAGCGGTGGCGTGCGGACCTATCTGGAGGCCAAGCACCGTCGTCTGCGGCTGTATTCTGGGGTACGCCACAGCGTGCTGGTGCCCGGACCCGGCTACCGCGAGCAGGCCGGCATCTACGAGGTCCCTTCGCCCCTGCTGCCGTTCGGCAAGGGCTATCGCTTCCCGCTGCGCCGGGCGCCCTGGCGCCACCAACTGCAGAGCCTGCAGCCCGACCTGATCGAGGTCGGCGATCCCTACGTGACGGCCTGGGCCGCGCTCGACGCCGGCCGACGCCTGAACATCCCGGTGATCGGCTTCTACCATTCGGACCTGCCGCGACTGGCGACCAAGCGTGTCGGCACCTGGTGCGGCGAGCGGGTGAACGACTACGTGGCGCATCTCTACGGCCAGTTCGACCGGGTGCTGGCGCCCAGCCGGATCATGGCGGAGAAGCTTCTGCGTCTGGGCGTGCGGGAGGTGTTCGTGCAGCCTTTGGGCGTCGATCTGGAAATCTTCCAGCCGGCCCGCCGCGACCCGGGGCTCAAGCGCGAGCTGGGGCTTGCCGAGGAAACCCGGCTGATGATCTTCGCCGGCCGCGGGGCGCGCGAGAAGAACCTGCATATCCTGCTGGAGGTCGCCCGGCGCCTCGGAACGCCCTACCACTTGCTGCTGGTCGGTGCCGACATGCCGCATCGGGTGCCGGACAACGTCACGGTGATCAACGACTTCCAGCCGGCCGCCGCGGTCGCCCGGCTGATGGCCAGCAGCGACGTGCTGCTGCATGCCGGCGACCAGGAAACCTTCGGCCTGGTGGTGCTGGAGGCGATGGCCTGCGGCATCCCGGTGGTCGCCGCGCGCGCCGGGGCGCTGGCCGAGATCGTTCCGTTCAGCGCCGGCCGCCTGTGCCGGCCCAACGACGCCCGGGCGATGGCCTCGACCGTGCGCGAGCTGTTCGAGGGCGATGTCGCCCGCCTGGGACGACAGGCGCGTCAGCACGTCGAGGCCCACCATGCCTGGGATGCCGTGGTTGCCGGTCTGCTCGCCCATTACCATGCCGTGCTGGGCACGGCCGAGCTGCCGGTTGCCGTGCATGTCTGAGCGCCACCTGCTGCTGGTATTGCACGATGTCACCCCGGAAAGCTGGGCCGACTATCGAAATTTCGTCGCGGTGGTGGACGCTCTGGGCAATGTGCCCATCACCTGGCTGGTAGTGCCGGATTTCCATCACCGCCAGCCGTTGACGGGGCACCCCGAACTGCGCCGCAAGCTCGACGCACGGCTGGCGCGCGGCGACGAGCTGGTCCTGCACGGTTGTCACCACTGCGACGACGCTCCGCCGCCACGCAACCCGAAGGACTGGCTGATGCGCCGCGTCTACACCCACGAAGGCGAGTTCTACCGGCTCGATCAGCTCCAGGCGCGGCAGCGTCTCGAGCAGGGCATGGAAATGTTCCGGCGCTGCGGCTGGCCGCTGCACGGCTTCGTCGCCCCTGCCTGGCTGATGAGCGAGGGCACCCGCCTGGCCCTGCGCGAAACCCCGCTGCGCTACACCAGCGATCTGCGCCACCTCTACCGGTTGCCGGATTTCCAGGCCATCGATGCCCCCGGCCTGACTTGGAGCGCCCGCAGCCGCTGGCGCCGCGGCCTGTCCCGGCTGGTCTGCGCGAGCCTCGCCGCCCGCCATCGGCAGGCGCCACTGCTGCGCCTCGGACTGCATCCGGTGGACATGCGCCACGACTACTCCCGCCACTACTGGGTGGAGCTGCTGGTGCGCCTGCTGGAGGAGGGGCGTCAGCCGCTGACCAAGATCGGCTGGCTGGGCCGGCAGTCTGCGCAGCTGCCGGGTAGCGGCGCATGAGCCGTGGCCTGTGGCTGCTGCTGGGCGGCCTGCTCGCTGCCCTGCTGATCCCCATTCTGCTCGGCGGCACAGGACTGTGGCGGCAGGTGCAGGGCTTTCCGGCCAATCTGCTGCTGGCCATGCTCGGCATCATCCTGGTCTGCTGGAACCTCAATGCGCTGCGCCTGCGCCTGCTGTTGCCCGGCCACCGGCTCGGGCAGAAGGACGCGCTGGGCATCATCATGGCCACCGAGTTCGCCATCTGCGCGACGCCGGGCGGCGCCGGCGGCCCCCTGACCCTGATGGCGCTGCTGATGCGCCGCGGGGTGTCGGCGGCGCAGGGCACCGCCACCTACGCGGTGGATCAGCTCACCGATCTCCTGGTGTTCGCCTGCGCCCTGCTCGGCATCCTGGTCTACGCCCTGTCCCATGCCCTGAATCCGCACCTGGCCTGGCTGCTCGGCGTCAGCGTAGCACTGCTGGTCGGGGTGTTCGTCCTGCTGTTTTTGCTCGGCCGCTTCCACCGCGAGATGTTCCGGCTCAACGGCCGGCTGCTGCAGCGCCTGGGGGTGAGCGCGCGCCGCCGGCTGAAATACGCGCGCCAGGTGATGCGCTTTCGCAACGCCCTGCGCCAGAGCCTGAGCCTGCCGCGCCCGGTGCTGCTCGGAGTGTTCCTGCTCAGCGTCGCGCACTGGATACTGCGCTACAGCGTGCTCTACCTGACCCTGCGCGGTCTCGGCAGCGAACTGTCCTGGGCCTGGACCTTCCTGGTGCAGATGCTGGCGCTCAGCGCCGGGCAGGCCAGCCTGCTGCCGGGCGGCGCCGGCGGTGCGGAGCTGGCCTCGGCGGCGCTGCTCGCCCCACTGGTCGGCAAGTCGACCAGCGGGGCGGCCATCCTGATCTGGCGCGCCGTCACCTACTACTTCTATCTGATCGCCGGCGCACCGGTGTTCCTGCACCTGGCCGGCCGGCCGCTGCTGCGGCGGCTGGTGCGCTATCGGCAATCCTGAAACGGTTACTTCCTGCCGAGCTTGATATGCCGGCTGGGCGGCGTATTGGTCTGGCCGCTGACGCCATTGGCAATCTGCTGAATCTCGCCGCCGTCCTGGAGAAAGGCCGATACCAAGGCGTCGAGGGATTCATGGGTTGCCCGGGCCGGTTCCGGCTTGGGCTTGACGTTCGATCCTGCAACTCGTGTGGTCATGAGGTTTCTCCTCTGCCGGGCGAAGCGCCCAGAATGAAAAAACCGGCCCGAAGGCCGGTTTTTCGGACGACGCAGGCGATCACATCACCTGGACTTCATCCGCCTGCATGCCTTTCTGGCCTTTCACCGCCACGAAGGAAACCTGCTGGCCTTCCTTCAGGCTCTTGAAGCCGTTGCCCTGGATGGAACGGAAGTGAACGAACAGGTCGGCGCCGGTTTCCGGGGTAATGAAGCCGAAGCCCTTTTCATCGTTGAACCATTTGACGGTGCCGTTTTGGCGAGTGGACATGGATTGTCTCCTTGGACAAAGTGGAGGGCCGGACCGATGTGGCCCGGGCGTTGACTGAGCGCAAAGAGCAATCGGAAAAGGATCGGAAGACATTCACACGGATCGTTTCGCGGTGACGCATGCAGCACAGTGGAGCTACTTTACTCCCTCGCCGGTGGATCACCTAGCCTTTTCTGCATCCGCACGATGGATGGAGGCGGCAATCGGCGCCGCTGCGGGGCGGAAGCTGTCCTGGATCAAGCGGTTGCCGGTGGATTTTCCGCTATGGTTAAAGGCAGGCGGTATGCGCTCCTGTCAATGCCACAGAGGAGGAAGGAACGATGGAATTGCCCATCCACAATCTGTCCATGCTGTTCGATCAGTTGGGTTTGCGGTCCGATTCGTCCAGCATCGATGAGTTCATCGCCACCCACCAGTTGCCCGATGGAATCAAGGTGTCGGAGGCGCCGTTCTGGACGCCGGCCCAGGCGGCCCTGCTGAAGGAGGAGCTGCTCGACGATGCCGACTGGGCGCCGCTCGTCGACGAACTCAACGAGCGCCTGCATCCCAGGCACTGAGGAAGTTGCCGGCTGCCGGGTTTCCGGGGCCTTTTCGTCCACCAGGCACAATGAGTGTGCAGGCCATGAAGAAAGTACTTGTTCCGTTCGACGGGTCCGAAAGCGCCAAGCGCGCCTTGCTCTATCTCGTGGAGCTGGTGAAGCAGTTGCCGGATCTGGAGATCCATCTGCTGAACGTCCAGGGGCATCCGATCATGTACGGCGACTACGTCGCCGGCCCCATGCTGGAGAGCCTGGTCAATGCCGCCCGCGAGCATGGGCGCAAGATCAATGCGAAGGGAATCGAACTCCTCCGCAGTCACGGCCTCGAGGCCACCGCCCATGAGGAGCTGGGCGAGACGGTGGGAGAGATCGCCAAGACGGTCGCGCTGCTCGGCTGCGACATGGTGGTGATGGGAACCCGCGGAATGACCAACTTCTCCAACCTGATCATGGGCTCGGTTTCCAGCCGCGTGGTACACGAGGTCTCGGTGCCCGTGCTGCTGGTCAAGTAGGCCTATCCGAGGGGAAGGGAGGGTTTCCTTTCCCCTCTACCCGGTTCATTCAGCCTGCGCGCAGACTCAGAGCTTGCTCTTGAAGCGGTGCCATTTCTTCTCCCCGCTCATGATCCAGTTGGGCATGGCCGTACCGATCCCGGCGACCTCCAGCTTCGGGTGACGCCGGATGACCTGCTCGAGCACCGGCTCCTGGGCCGGCTCCACGTCCACGAAGAACACGTGCTTGCCTTCGCGCAGCTTGTCCTGCAGGGGGCGGAAGTAGCGGTTGCCCTTCTGGAAGCCGAGAAAGCCGCCTTCCCAGATGCTGAAGCCGAACAGCACGATGGCCAGGAAGATGAAGGGTACCCAGCCGAAGACCGTGTTCGTCCAGTCGCTGAAATAGGCGACGATCAGCACCAGGGCGGCCAGCAGCAGGCCGATGAACACGCCCCGTGTGCCGGACCTGACCACATCGGTCTTCATCATCGAGGGCACGCCGTGCAGACGCTCGTGCCGTTCGAGTTCGGCATCCTGCTCGCTCAACACGTGGATCTGCTCGGTATCGATGCCCTTGGCTTCCAGCTCCTGCTCGACTCGCTCCAGATCGTCCAGATCGTCACTGACGTAGTAGTGCCGGTTCATGTTCACCTCCCGCTGCGTCGCAAAAACGTTCCGGCGAATGGTCGATCGATGGCCCACGGCAAGAGCCGCGGGTGGGGAGACCCCCCTTGAGTCTAGCAATGGGGCTTTCGGGGCCTGCCGGCAGCTGTCGGACGGCACCGGCCGGCGGACGAGAGGTAGGTCGACGGGCTGTTCGGTGCGGACGGATGGGACGTCCGCTGCAGGGACGGAGCGGACGCGGCGCAGGTGGCGGGCGGCTTCAGTCCTGCTTGCCCTTGAGCAGATCGCCGAGGCCGGCGAGGGCCTTGAAGGTGGTCTTCGGACCCAGGTCGGCGCCGGGACGGGGAGCGGTCTGGTACTGGCTGTCGGTATAGCGCGAATGCTCGTTGTCGTGGCAGTACAGGCAGAGCAGCTCCCAGTTCGAGCCGTCCTCGGGGTTGTTGTCGTGGTTGTGGTCCTTGTGGTGGACCGTCAGCTCGCTGAGGCGCTTGCCGGAGAATTCCCGGCCGCAGCGGCCGCAGATCCAGGGATACATCTTCAGGGCCTTTTCCCGGTAACCCTGTTCGCGCTGGGCATAGGGGATGCTGCTCTTGTTGTTCGTGCTCATGGTGGGCCTGCCTGACTGCTGGTTCCGATCGTTGGGTGGATGATGCCTTCGAGACTACGGGTATCGGGGCCTGCCGGGCAACCGTGCGATGCTGCGCAGGAATGGCAGATGCTTCATCATGCCGCTGTCGGCCTCTGGCCAGACGGCCGAGTTAGCTTGCTAAGATTCCGCCAATCCTTTGCCTCGCCGCTTTCGGGTGCCCCATGTCCAGCTCTGCCGCCCGCTCGACCCTAGCCAGCCTTCCCGATGCCTACAAGGCACTGCTCTATGTCCTGTTCCTGGCTACCCCGAGGAACAAGACCACCCTGCTCGAACAGCTCAAGCGCCTCGGCGTGCGCGCCACCACCAGCCGCGCCATGGACGGCGTGGTGCTGGGCGAGATGCTGGAAACCCTGCAGCGCCTGAAGTGGCTGGAGCGCGCCGACGAGCGCGGCTTCTTCAGGCTGAATCCGCTGGCCTGCAACCAGGTCCTGCTGCTGCTGCAGAGCGAGCCGCAGTGGTGGCCCAAGCTGCGCGGCGGGCTGATCGAGCACGCCGTCGCCACGCCGGGCGGCCTGCCGGCGAGCCTGTGGCGCGGCCTCTGGCTGGCCCTGCTGGCGGGCGAGGTGCCGGAGCTGACCCAACTGCTGCTCGGCATGGAGCAGGACCAGGCCGGGCTGCCGCATCCCTGCGGCCAGCTGCTGGCCGACGAAACCGGCCGGCAGCTGTTCGCCCGGCTCACCCCGGGGGTTCGCGAAGTGCTGCTGGAGGACTACCTGACCCGCGCCAACGACGGACTGGTGGCGGCCGGTGAAGCCTACCGGCAGGGCCTGTCCCTGCTCGAAAGCGATCAGGCGAGGTCCGCCGAACTGACCTTCCAGCTGTTCCTGCAGGCGCTCTGGCGCGGCGACTGGCCGCGCTTCGAGGCCCTCGGGCGCAGCGAGCGGGTGCCGTTCGGCAGGGCTTTCGAGCATCTGCTGCACGGCAAGCCCGGCGAGGCTCTGGAGCAGATCCAGGAGTTCATCCGTATCCAGCGCGGCAGCCGCAAGCGCCGGGTCGAGCTGCCGGCCACGCTCAACGCCTGCTACTGCCTGCTCCTGCTGATCGACGGCGACGGCCAGCACCATGCCGCACTGCGTCAGGCGCTGGGGTTGGGGCTGAAGAAGGGCCTCGGCAGCGCCTACCAGATGTTCGACAAGCTTTTCGAGCAGTTCCAGGGCAAGGGCGTGCGCGGCGCCGATCCGGCTTATCGGGTGCAGCAGCTGAAGGGCTTCGACGGGCTGCTGACCGCGATCGCGTTGTACTGGATGGACGCACCGGCGTCCTCCGCCTGGCAGCGCCGCCTGGAGCAATTCCGCGCCGAGATGGAGGAAGAGGGCTACGCTTGGCTGGTGGCGGAGCTGGATGTCCTGCTCGAGCGGCAGTTCGGCATGCCCCCGGCGCAGGCGGACTGGCACCGGCGCCAGGGGCTGCGCCCGCTGGTCGAGCTGTACCGCCGCCAGGAGCTCTGGGAGCACGCCCTGGCTGCGTTGGCCGCCCTGCGTCCCGGCGCCCGCGGCAGCGCCCCGCTGCAGCCGCAGAGCACCCATCGCCTGGCCTGGATGATCGGCAGCGCCATCGCCCAGGCGCCGAGCGTCGAGCCGCGCGAACAGAAGCTCGGCGCCAGGGGCCAGTGGAGCAAGGGCCGGCCGGTGTCGCTCAAGCGCCTGCTCGAGGAGACCGACAGCTTCGATTACCTGCTGGAGCAGGACCGCCGGGTCGTCCAGCAGATCCAGATGCACAGCGACTACTACGGCATCCGCTACCAGCTCGACGGCGAGCGCGCCCTGCCGCATCTGGTCGGCCATCCGGCGCTGTTCTGGAGCGATGCGCCGGAGGTGCGCCTCGACCTGCTGGCCGGCAACGTGGCCCTGCAACTGCAGCAGCGCGGCGCGCAGATCCACCTGGCGCTGACGCCCGAGGGGATCGCCGACTGCCAGGGGCTGTTCGTCGAGCGGGAAACCCCGACCCGCCTGGTGATCTATCCGCTCAGCCGCGAGGCCCAGCAGGTCGCCGAGATCATCGGCGGCGGGCTGACCGTGCCGCAGACGGCCAAGGCGCAGCTGATGGAAACCATCGGCAGCATCGCGCCGCTGCTGCCGATCCACTCGGACCTGCCGGAGCTGGCGGTGAACATCGACAAGGTGGTCGCCGACGGCAGGCTGTACGCCCACCTGCTGCCGCTGCAGGACGGCCTGCGCCTGCAACTGCTGGTGCGGCCGCTGGCCGGCGGCAGCTGGTTCCGCCCGGGGCAGGGCGCCGAGAACGTGCTCGGCGAGCAGGACGGCAGGCCGCTGCAGGCGATTCGCGACCTGCAGGTCGAGCGCCAGCGGCTCAAGCAGGTGCTGCAGGCCTGTCCGGCGCTGGCCGAGGCCGACAGCGAGGGGCACGAATGGCAACTCGCCGAGCCGCAGGCCGCGCTGCAGGTGCTGAGCGAGCTGCAGGCGCTGGATGCAGACCTGCTCGAATGCGTCTGGCCGGAGGGCGAGCGCATGCGCATCAAGGCCCGGCCCGGCCTGCGCCAGCTGCAGCTGCGCCTGCGCCAGAGTGGCGACTGGTTCGAGCTGGACGGCGAGGTGGTGGTCGACGACGGCCGCGTACTGCATCTGCGCCAGCTGCTCGAGCTGCTGCAGAGCAGCCCCGGGCGCTTCGTCCGCCTCGGCGACCAGGACTGGCTGGCCCTCGGCAGCAACCTGCGCCGGCGCCTGGACGAGCTGGGCCGGCTGGCCGAGCGCAATGGCGACGAGGGCCTGCGCCTCAACCCGCTGACCGCGCCGCTGCTCGCCGAGCTGGCCGAGGAGGTGGGCGGCTTCGAGGCCGACGCCGCCTGGCGGGAGCACCTGGCGCGCCTCGAATCGCTGCACGACTACCGGCCGCGGGTGCCGAGCACCCTGCAGGCCGAGCTGCGCGACTACCAGCTGGAGGGCTTCGACTGGATGGCGCGGCTGGCGAAATGGGGCGTCGGCGCCTGCCTGGCCGACGACATGGGCCTGGGCAAGACCCTGCAGACCCTGACCCTGCTGCTGCATCGCTCCGCCGAGGGCCCGCAGCTGGTGGTGGCGCCGACCTCGGTGACGCCCAACTGGCTGGCCGAGACCACCCGCTTCGCGCCGACCCTGCGCCTGCACGCCTACCGCGAGAGCCGCAGCCTGGAAGGGCTGGGCCCGCGCGACCTGGTGGTGGCCAGCTATGGCCTGCTGCAGCTGGACGCCGAGGCCTTCGCCGCGCAGCACTGGACCACCGTGGTGCTGGACGAGGCGCAGGCGATCAAGAACGCCGCCAGCAAGCGCTCCCAGGCAGCCATGGCGCTGCAGGCGGATTTCCGCCTGGTCGCCACCGGCACGCCGCTGGAGAACCACCTGGGCGAGCTGTGGAACCTGTTCCGCTTCATCAACCCCGGCCTGCTCGGCAGCCGCGAACACTTCACCCAGCGCTTCGCCGGGCCCATCGAGCGCGGCGACCAGGGCGCGCGCAAGGCGCTCAAGGCGCTGATCCAGCCGTTCATCCTGCGCCGCCTGAAGAGCCAGGTGCTCGACGAGCTGCCGGCGCGCACCGAGGTGGTCTACCGGGTACCGCTCTCCGATGCCGAGCAGCACCTCTACGAGGCCATGCGCCAGCAGGCGCTGGACTCCCTCAGCCAGGGCGGCGAGGAGGGCAGCCAGCCGCTGCGGGTGCTCACCGAGATCACCCGGCTGCGGCGCTTCTGCTGCCACCCGAGCCTGGTGCTGCCCGACAGCGACCTGCCCGGCAGCAAGCTGGCGGCCTTCGCCGAGATCGTCGAGGAACTGCTCGACAGCCGCCACAAGGCGCTGGTGTTCAGCCAGTTCGTCGACCACCTGAGCATCGTGCGCAAGTGGCTCGAGGAGCGCGGCATCCGCTACCAGTACCTCGACGGCGCGACCCCGGCCAGGGAGCGCATGGCGCGGGTGGAGGCCTTCCAGGGCGGCGACGGCGACATCTTCCTGATCAGCCTCAAGGCCGGCGGCACCGGCCTCAACCTGACCGCCGCCGACTACGTGATCCACCTCGACCCCTGGTGGAACCCGGCGGTGGAGGACCAGGCCAGCGACCGCGCCCACCGCATGGGCCAGCAGCGCCCGGTGACCATCTACCGGCTGGTGGCGGAGAACACCATCGAGGAGCGCATCCTCGCCCTGCACGGACAGAAGCGCGATCTGGCCGACAGCCTGCTGGAGGGCGGCGAGGTCAGCGCCAAGCTCGACGCCGAGGCGCTGCTGCGCCTGCTGCGCGGCGGTTAGGACGGTGCCGCTCCTCTCCGCCCTCCATGCCCGCCGGCGCGTGCTGCTCGCGGTGCTGGCGATCCTCGCCGGGTTGCTGGCCAGCGTCTGGCTGGCCGGCCGCTACGCCGAGCGGCGCCACTGGAGCGAGACCGTCATCGAGGCCCGCGGCCAGCTGGAGCTGTACGCCCAGTCGCTGCGCATCCTGGTCGAGCGCTTTCGCGCGTTGCCGGCGATCCTTGCCCTGGACAGCGAGATCCAGTCGCTGCTGCGCGACGCCGCCGATCCGCTGGCGCGCGAGCGGCTCAGCCGGCGCCTGCAGCGTCTCAATCGGGAGGCGGGAGCCGGGGTGATCTTCGTGCTCGACCTGCAGGGCAAGGCCATCGCCGCCAGCAACTGGCAGGAGCCGGGCAACTTCGTCGGCGGCAACTACGCCTTCCGCCCGTATTTCCAGGGCGCCCTGCACGAGGGCAGCGCCCGCTACTTCAGCGTCGGCGTGACCACCGGGGTGCCCGGCTATTTCCTCTCCCGGGTGGTGCGTGACGGCGACGGCCATATCCTCGGCGTGCTGGCGCTCAAGCTGGTGATGGAGGACCTGCAGCGCGACTGGGCGCGGCAGACGGGCATCCTGCTGGTGACCGACCAGCATGGGGTGGCCATCCTCGCCAGCCGGCCGGCCTGGCGTTTCCGCTACCTGCAGGGGCTGGCCCCGGAGCTGCGCGCCCGGCTGGTCGATGCCCGCCGCTATGCCGAGCAGAACCTGCTGCCGCTGGAGCTGCAGCCGCTGCGCCAGCTCGACGGCGACGCCGAGCTGCTGCGCATCGACGGCCCGGATGGCCGCCGCGACTACCTGCGCCTGCGCCAGGCGCTGGCCGACGAGGGCTGGACCCTGCAGTTGCTGCGCGAGGCGCGCGTGCCGGGCGGCGCGGTGCGCGGCTACGGCCTGGCGGCGGCCGGCATCTGGCTGGCACTGGCGTTCCTTTTCCTGTTCCTCGGCCAGCGGCAGAAGAACCGCCGCCTGCTGCTGCGCCGCCGGGCCGAGCTGGAGCAACTGGTCGAGGAGCGCACCGCGGCGCTGCGCAAGGCCCAGGACGAGCTGGTGCAGGCGGCGAAGATGGCCGCCCTGGGGCAGATGTCGGCAGCCCTGGCCCATGAGATCAACCAGCCCCTGACCGCCATGCGCATGCAGCTCGGCAGCCTCCAGCTGCTGCTGGCGAAGAACGACCCGGCGGCGATGCGCACCTGCCTGGAGCGCATCGACGGCCTGCTCACCCGCATGGCGGCGCTCACCGGGCACCTCAAGACCTTCGCCCGCGACACCCCGGGCGGCCTGCGCGAGCGCCTGGTGCTGGACACCGTGATCGACCATGCGCTGCTCCTGCTGGAGGCGCGCATTCGCCAGGACGCGGTACGGGTGCTGCGCCTGCGCGAGCCGCAGGCCTGGGTCGAGGGCAACGGCATCCGCCTCGAACAGGTGCTGGTCAACCTCTTGCACAACGCCCTGGACGCCATGGCCGGACGGGCGCGCCGCGAGCTGCGCATCGGGCTGCGCCGGGACGGCGGCGACTGGCTGCTGAGCGTCGCCGACAACGGCGGCGGCATCGCCGCCGAACACCTGTCGCGGGTCTTCGAGCCGTTCTTCACCACCAAGCCGGTGGGCGAGGGGCTCGGCCTGGGCCTCGCCGTGTCCTACGGCATCGTCCGCGAGTCGGGCGGCCAGCTGGCGGTGCGCAACCTCGCCGACGGGGCGCAGTTCAGCCTGCGGCTGCCGGCCGCGGCGGCGCCGGATACACTGCAGGCCGGTTCGCAGGAGCAGTGAGATGACGCAACAGATTCTCTTCATCGACGACGAAGCGCCGATCCGCGAGGCGGTGCAGCAGTGGCTGGAGCTGTCCGGCCTGGCGGTGCGCACCTGCGCCCGTGCCGAGGAGGCGCTGGCGCTGCTCGACGCCGACTTTCCCGGCGTGGTGGTCAGCGACGTGCGCATGCCCGGCATGGACGGCCTGGCCCTGCTCGAGCGCCTCAAGGCGCTGGACACCGAGCTGCCGGTGATCATGGTCACCGGGCACGGCGACGTGCCCATGGCGGTGACGGCGATGCAGCAGGGCGCCTACGACTTCATCGAGAAGCCCTTCACCCCCGAGCGCCTGCTCGGCAGCCTGCAGCGTGCCCTGGAGATGCGCCGGCTGGTCTGCGAGAACCGCGCGCTGCGCCGCCAGGTGGCGCAGCGCGACCGCATCGAGGGCCGCCTGCTCGGCGTGTCGCCGGCCATGGAGGAGCTGTGCCGGCAGGTCCTCGAGCTGGCGCCGACCGCAGTCAACGTGCTGATCCGCGGCGAGACCGGCAGCGGCAAGGAGTGCGTGGCGCGCTGCCTGCACGCCTTCGGTCCGCGCGCCGGCAAGGCCTTCGTCGCGCTCAACTGCGCGGCGATTCCCGAGCAGCTGTTCGAGAGCGAGCTGTTCGGCCACGAGAGCGGCGCCTTCACCGGCGCCCAGGGCCGGCGCATCGGCCGTATCGAGCACGCCGACGGCGGCACCCTGTTCCTCGACGAGATCGAGAGCCTGCCGCTGGCGCAGCAGGCCAAGCTGCTGCGCGTGCTGCAGGAGAAGACGCTGGAGCGCCTCGGCTCCAACCGCAGCATCGCCGTCGACCTGCGGGTGATCGGCGCGGTCAAGCCGGATCTGGTCGCCGAGGTGCGCGCCGGGCGCTTCCGCGAGGACCTGCTGTACCGCCTCAATGTCGCCGAGCTGCACATCCCGCCGCTGCGCGAGCGGCGCGAGGACATTCCGCTGCTGTTCGAGCACTTCGCCCTCGCTGCGGCCGAACGCCACGGCCGCGAGCCGCGCCCGCTGTCGGCCGCCGAGCTGGCCCGGCTGCTGGCCCACGACTGGCCGGGCAACGTGCGCGAGCTGGCCAACGCCGCCGAGCGCCACGTCCTCGGCCTGGGCGACAGGGCAGGGGCCGCGGCGCCGCAGTCGCTGGCCGCGCAGCTGGAGGCCTTCGAGGCCCAGTGCCTGCGCCAGGCCCTGCAGCAGTGCCGCGGCAACATCGCCGAGGTCATGGAGCGCCTGCAACTGCCGCGGCGCACCCTCAACGAGAAGATGCAGCGCCATGGCCTGAGCCGCAGCGAGTTCCTGCCGGCCGACGGCCAGGAGTGAGGCGTTCATCGGCGGATTCTTGCCGGTCGGCCCTCCGGCATCGGCGAAAATCAGCCGGCAGCGACCGGCCATCCTGGCGATAATCCCCGGGCCAGAGCCTTTCCAAGCCTTGGCCTGGTTCCTGCTAAAGCACCCTCCGTTGCCCCGGTGCCCAGCGTGGCGTTTGCCCGCTCCGGCGTCCGGCGGCCCTCTGCCGGCCGTGGCGCTCTGCCGCTCGGCCCGCAACTCCCACGAGAAACGGAGAAATACAATGACAATGCAGAGCAGTCCCGAGCTGTACGCCCCTGCCGACCTTGCCGCCAACCGTCCCGACGAAGCCGCAGCCACGACTGCCCGGGAGCCCGAATACACGGCCGCCGAGCGCCGCCAGCGGATCTTCGCCATCGTCGGCGCCTCCTCCGGCAACCTGGTGGAGTGGTTCGACTTCTACGTCTACGCCTTCTGCGCCATCTACTTCGCCCCGGCCTTCTTCCCGGCGGCCGACCCCACCGTCCAGCTGCTGAATACCGCCGGGGTGTTCGCCGCCGGCTTCCTGATGCGCCCGATCGGCGGCTGGCTGTTCGGCCGGATCGCCGACAAGCACGGCCGCAAGACCTCGATGCTGATCTCGGTGCTGATGATGTGCGCCGGCTCGCTGGCCATCGCCTTCCTGCCCACCTACGAGAGCATCGGCCTCGCCGCGCCGGCCCTGCTGCTGCTCTGCCGCCTGTTCCAGGGGCTGTCGGTCGGCGGCGAGTACGGCACCACCGCGACCTACATGAGCGAGGTGGCGCTCAAGGGCCGCCGCGGCTTCTTCGGCTCCTTCCAGTACGTCACCCTGATCGGCGGCCAGTTGCTGGCGGTGCTGGTGGTGGTGATCCTGCAGGGCCTGCTCAGCACCGAGGAACTGCGTGCCTGGGGCTGGCGGATCCCCTTCGTGATCGGCGCCGTGGCGGCGGTGATCGCCCTGCTGCTGCGCAACTCGCTGGAGGAAACCAGCAGCGCCGAAACCCGCGCCAACAAGGAGGCCGGCAGCCTGGCGGGGCTGTTCAAGCACCACAAGGCCGCCTTCATCACCGTGCTCGGCTACACCGCCGGCGGCTCGCTGATCTTCTATACCTTCACCACCTACATGCAGAAGTATCTGGTCAACTCGGTGGGCATGGACGCCAAGACCGCCAGCGGCATCATGACCTTCGCGCTGTTCTGCTACATGCTGATGCAGCCGCTGTTCGGCACGCTGTCCGACCGCATCGGCCGGCGCGCCTCGATGCTCTGGTTCGGCGCCCTGGGGGCACTCTGCACCCTGCCGATCCTGATGACCCTCAAAAGCGTCGACAGCCCCGTCCTGGCCGGCCTGCTGATCGTCCTGGCGCTGGCCATCGTCAGTTTCTACACCTCCATCAGCGGCCTGGTGAAGGCCGAGATGTTCCCGCCGGAGGTGCGCGCCCTGGGTGTCGGCCTGTCCTACGCCATCGCCAACGCCCTGTTCGGCGGCACCGCCGAATACGTGGCGCTCGGCCTGAAGTCGATCGGCCACGAGGAGGCCTTCTACTGGTATGTCTCGGGCATGCTGGCGATCGGCTTCCTCTTCAGCCTGCGCCTGCCGAAGCAGGCGGCCTACCTGCACCACGAGCGCTGAGAGCCATCCCGCCCGCCGTCCCCCGGCGGGCGTTCCAGCCCCCCCTTCGGGAGCCGTTCATGAGCGCCGCATCGGCGGATTCCTGCCGATGAGCGGCCTTTCATCGGCAGGAATCCGCCGACCATGCTCCGGTCGTGTGGCGCAAACCTGCACTCCAGAGCCATTGCCGATCATGGCACGATGACTGCTATATGCTTGGAGTGTTATTCCGGTCGAATACAAGAACAACGTCCAGGCGAATCCGTGTCCTTCCCGCGCCCGTTGTCCTCCGTCCGCCGTTATAGCCATGCCTTTCGCCGCCTCGGGGCAGCGAATGCAGTACCCATGAAAAACCGGAGAATAAAAATGAAACTGAGCAAGCGCTTTGGCCTGTTCGCCGCTGCCGCGGCCTTCACTGCCAGCACCGCGGTCCTTGCCGCGCCCACCTTCATCAACATCCTCACCGGCGGCACCAGCGGGGTGTACTACCCGATCGGCGTGGCCCTGTCGCAGCTGTACGGCAGCGGCATCGAGGGCGCCAAGACTTCGGTGCAGGCGACCAAGGCCTCGGTGGAGAACCTCAACCTGCTGCAGGCCGGCCGCGGCGAGCTGGCCTTCGCCCTCGGCGATTCGGTGGCCGACGCCTGGAACGGCGTGGAGGACGCCGGCTTCAAGGCGCCGCTGAAGAACCTGCGGGCCATCGCCGGCACCTACAACAACTACATCCAGGTGGTCGCCAGCGCCGACTCCGGGATCAAGACCCTGGCGGACCTCAAGGGCAAGCGCATCTCGGTCGGCGCGCCGAAGTCCGGCACCGAACTCAACGCCCGGGCCATCTTCAAAGCCGCCGGCATGTCCTACCAGGACCTGGGCAAGGTCGAGTTCCTGCCCTACGCCGAGTCGGTGGAGCTGATCAAGAACCGCCAGCTCGACGCCACCCTGCAATCCTCGGGCCTGGGCATGGCGGCGATCCGCGACCTGGCCACCACCATGCCGGTGACCTTCGTCGCCATCCCTGCCGAGGTGGTGGAGAAGATCGGCAGCCCCGCCTATCAGGCCGGCACCATTCCGGCCGGCACCTACGAGGGCCAGAAGGAAGACGTGCCCACCGTGGCCATCACCAATATCCTGGTCAGCCATGCCAAAGTATCCGACGAGGTGGCCTACCAGATGACCAAGCTGATGTTCGACAACCTCGGACGCCTGGCCACCGCGCACTCCGCGGCCAAGGAGATCAAGCTGGAAACCGCCACCCGGAACCTGCCGATCCCGCTGCATCCGGGGGCCGAGCGCTTCTACAGGGAAGCCGGCGTTCTCCAGTAAGCCGACAGGCGCGGGCCTGGTGTCCGCCCTTCACGGGTAGACGGGCCGGCCGCCGCCGCAGGCGCCGGTCGACCCGTTCGTCCCTGTCCGTCATTCCTGCCGCGAGAGTATTTCCATGAGCGAAAGCCAAGGGATGAGCGCCAGCCCGAGCCAGTGGCCGCGGGCGCTGTTCTATGTCGCCCTGCTGTTTTCCACCTACCAGATCATCACCGCCGCCTTCCATCCGGTGACCAGCCAGGTGCTGCGCGCCGGCCACGTCGGCTTCCTGCTGCTGCTGGTGTTCCTCTGCTACCCGGCGCGCGGCACCGGCCGTCCGTTCCAGCCGCTGGCCTGGCTGCTCGGCCTGGGCGGCATGGCCACCTTCGCCTACCAGTGGATCTTCGAGGCCGACCTGATCCAGCGCTCCGGCGACCTGAACACGACCGACATGGCCATCGGCCTGTTGCTGATCGCCCTGGTGTTCGAGGCGGCGCGGCGGGTCATGGGCATCGCCCTGCCGCTGATCTGCGGTCTGTTCCTCGCCTATGCGCTGCTGGGCGAATACCTGCCGGGCGACCTAGCCCACCGCGGCTACGGCCTCGACCAGGTGGTCAACCAGCTGGCCTTCGGCACCGAGGGCCTGTACGGCACGCCGACCTACGTCTCGGCCACCTACATCTTCCTGTTCATCCTGTTCGGCGCCTTCCTCGAGCAGGCCGGGATGATCAGGCTGTTCACCGACTTCGCCATGGGCCTGTTCGGCCACAAGCTCGGCGGCCCGGCCAAGGTTTCGGTGTTCTCCTCGGCGCTGATGGGCACCATCACCGGCTCCGGGGTGGCCAACGTGGTCACCACCGGCCAGTTCACCATCCCGCTGATGAAGCGCTTCGGCTACAAGGCCGGCTTCGCCGGCGGCGTCGAGGCCACCGCCAGCATGGGCAGCCAGTTGATGCCGCCGGTGATGGGCGCGGTGGCCTTCATCATGGCCGAGACCATCAACGTACCCTTCGTCGAGGTGGCCAAGGCGGCGCTGATCCCGGCGCTGCTGTACTTCGGCTCGGTGTTCTGGATGGTTCACCTGGAGGCCAAGCGCGCCGGCCTCAAGGGCCTGCCCAAGGAGCAGTGCCCGGACCCTTGGGCGGCGGTCAAGGAGCGCTGGTTCCTGCTGATCCCGCTGGGTGTGCTGATCGCCCTGCTGTTCTCGGGGCGCACGCCGATGTTCTCCGGCACCGTCGGCCTGGCGCTGACCGCCATCGTCATCCTCGGCTCGGCGATCATCCTCCGGGTGTCCTCGTTCGGCCTGCGCCTGGCCTTCTGGATCGCCCTCGGCGTGCTCTGCGCCGGTTTCTTCCAGCTCGGCATCGGCGTGGTGTTCGCGGTCATCGGCCTGCTGGTGGCGGCCTGCTGGTTCGTCAAGGGCGGCCGCGACACCCTGCGGGTGTGCGTCGACGCGCTGGTCGAGGGCGCGCGCCACGCGGTGCCGGTGGGCATCGCCTGCGCCCTGGTCGGGGTGATCATCGGCGTGGTGTCGCTGACCGGGGTGGCCTCCACCTTCGCCGGCTACATCCTCGCCATCGGCCAGGACAACCTGTTCCTCTCCCTGGTGCTGACCATGATCACCTGCCTGGTGCTGGGCATGGGCATCCCGACCATTCCCAACTACATCATCACCAGCTCGATCGCAGCTCCCGCGTTGCTCGACCTCGGCGTGCCGCTGATCGTCTCGCACATGTTCGTCTTCTACTTCGGCATCCTCGCCGACCTCACCCCGCCGGTGGCCCTGGCCGCCTTCGCCGCGGCGCCGATCGCCGGCGAGAAAGGCCTGAAGATCAGCCTGTGGGCGGTGCGCATCGCGGTGGCCGGCTTCGTCGTGCCCTTCATCGCGGTGTACAGCCCGGCGCTGATGCTGCAGGGCGACAGCCTGGCGGCCACTGCCTATGTCGCGCTCAAGGCGATGTTCGCCATTGGCCTGTGGGGCGTGGCCTCGATCGGCTACCTGCGCGAGCCGCTGGCCTGGTGGGAGCGCCTGCCGGCCTTCGCTGCCGGCGCCTGCCTGATCCTCGCCCTGCCGGTGACCGACGAGCTGGGCTTCGGCCTAGGTGCGCTGGTGCTCGGCGTGCATCTCTGGCGCACCCGCCAGCCGGCGGTGGTCGGCGCATGATCGGCCTGTGCCTGGGGCTGACCGGCACGCTGTGGGCACAACTGCCCGTGCCGGCCTTCACCCTGGCCTGGACCCATACGATCGAGAGGATCCGCTGGGAGGAGGACTACCGCGTCACGCCGGAGGGCTTGCTGCTCGGCGAGGCGCGGGTCAGGGGCAGCGGCGCCGGCATGGAGATCCCGGACGGCGCCGTGCTGGAGGATGGCAGCTGGCGCTACCGGCGCGCGCTGCCGCCGCTGCAGCCCCTGCGCCTGGGGCGCACGCCCGAGGCGGGGGACTACCAGCTGTGTTTCGACGGGCGCTGCCACGCCCTGGCCGAATGGCTCGGCCCGCCGCAGGCGGAGCGACCGGCGGTCGAGCTGTGGAGCTGCGCGCAGTGACCTGAGCGGCGTCGGAGCAGGCGCTGGAAACCTTCAAGGAGCCGGCTTTTGTAGGGTGGGTAACGGCGCAGCCTTACCCACCGAGCGGGCTTCGGTGGAAAACGCTCCGCGGTTTTCCACCCTACGGCAGGCCTTCGAATATCAATGGCTTATGCGTCCTCAGCCCGAGGTCGCGCGGTTGCGCAGGTGGTCGGCGAAGGCGTAGATCGGCGCCTTGATCAGCCCCTTGGCCGTCTCGCTGGCGCCGATGTCGTCCAGCGCCTTGTTCAGGCACAGCATCCACTGGTCGCGCTCCTTCGGGCCGATGGCGAAGGGCTGGTGCGCCGGTCCCATGGCCACGGTGCCGTATTTCTCCAGGTACAGCTTCGGGCCGCCGAGCCAGCCGGACAGGTACTCGAAGAGCTTCTCGCGCACGGGCCCCATGTCCGCGCCGTGCATGCGGCGGATGGTCTGCGCCTCGGGCAGGCGCTCCATGTTGTCGTAGAAGGCGTTGCACAGCCGGCGCACACCTTCCGCGCCGCCGAGCAGTTGATAGGGGGTGAGGACGTTGATCATGCAGAACGCTCCGTGGATTTTCCGATTGCCGCCCTGCTGCCGGCCGGCAGCAGGGCGGCCTTGACCTGAATTACGGACGCCGTTCAGGCGTGCCCGCCCATATCCATGCCGCGGAAGATGCTGCAGCGCTCGAACACCGCCAGGCTCGGCTCCACCGACTTGTGGTGGCAGTACTTGGCCACCAGCTTGGCCAGGCCCTTGATGTCGCGGCCGCTGGCGTCGGGGAAGAGGGCGGCCAGGCGCTCGCAGAGCGCGGGGGCGACGTCCAGGCCGAACTGCTCGGTCATCACCTGCCAGATCCGCCGGCGATCCTCCAGGCCGGGCGGGTGGTACTTGATCAGTGCGATGCAGCGCGACACCACCGCCTCGTCGATGTCGTCGACCCGGTTGGTGGTGAGGAACAGCAGCCCGTTGAAGTACTCCAGCACGCGCAGGAACACGCCGACCACCGCGTTGGCGGTGATGTTGTCGTCGCGCCGCTTGATGTACACGTCGGCCTCGTCGATCAGCATCACCGCGCCCCAGCGCTGGGCACGGGTCAGGGTGGCCTTGAGGGTCTTTTCCATCTCCGCGACGTTCAGGCCGAGCTGGCCGGAGTGCACGCGGTACAGCGGGCGCTTGATGATCTCCGAGTAGACCTCGGCGGTCAGCGTCTTGCCCACCCCGGGCGGGCCGGCGCAGAGCACCGTGGTGCCGCCGGACTTGCCCTCGACGATGTCGTCCATCAGCACGTCCATCTCGGCGGTGAGGATGTCGATCAGGTCGGTCTGCTCCGGCGGCAGGATCAGCTTGTCCTTGAGCTCCGGCTGGTAGACGTAGGGCTGCATGTCGTCGACGTGCACCCACAGGTGGTGGTGCAGGTCGAGGTGGAACATCAGGATGTAGCCGTGCACCGGCAGTTCGGAAAATACCCCTTCGGGGATGTCGGCGCGCACTGCCTCGGCGGCCTTTTCCACGCGCTCGTCGTACTTCACGCTGCGCCCGGCCTTGCGCAGGTACTTGCCGAGCACGTCGCCCGTGGCATCGAGCACCAGGGCGCGGTCCTTGAGGATCTCCTCGTCGTTGACCAGCCGCGCGCTGCCGCCGGTGGATGAGAGCACCACGCGCTCCTTGCGCGTCCAGTCGGTGTTGCGGTGGGTGGCGGTGGGGTCCTCGGCGAAGATTCCGGTGCCGCTGGCCGAGAACTGCCGGCCGTAGTCGGCGCGGTGCTCGAAGAAGCGCGCCGTGGAGTGGTCGTAGGCGGCGATCAGCTCCGGGGTTTCCTTGAGGAAGCCCTTGGCGATGAGGATTTCCGCGATGGTCCGGCCGACGATGTCGCGCTCGAGGATGGTCAGGGTCTGCAAGGTGACCCGCGCCATGGAGTTGGCCTTCAGCTCGATCAGGATGCGCCCGCTTTCCTCCTCGCCCGGCGGGGTGAAGTCGATGCGCGACACCAGGTAGGCGAGCGGCTTGCCGGCCATGTTGATCTTGAACAGCCAGCCGCGGAGCGCGCCGCGGATCAGGAACTCGGCGACCGCCGGGACCATCCGCTCCAGGTCGCGCTCGCCGTAGCGCTCGCCGCCGTCGCTGACCGCGCGGCGCAGGGTGGCGATCTGCGCCGCGCGCAGCTCCATGCCGGGACCTGCGGCGAGGTACAGCCGGTGCAGGTGGTCGAGCTGGGCCAGCGTCAGCTGCTCGAAGACCACTTCGGCCCGGTTGCCGAATTTCAGTTGATGGGTCAGCGCCGACAGCTCGGGGAATTCGCTGACCAACGCCTCGACGTAGGGTCGATCGATGAGAAGTTTCATGCCGGACCAGCCTTGGTAACCACGGAACAGGTATTCCAGCAAGCGGCGTGCCATGGTGTAACTTTTTGATTTTAAACGACTCTCCTTGGTTTTCTGTGCGCTTCGCTACATAACGGGAAGGCGCCTGTGTGGGGTAGGGGACAAAGTGCCGGCACTGCTGTCGGGGCCGGGCGGCGCTGGGGCATGCCGAGCGGCGGCTTCAGGCGCCGAGCAGGCGTACCAGATAGACCACCGAGGCGACCAGGCCCAGGGCGCTGCGCACTCCGTGCAGGCGGCCCCATCTGTCGAGTAACTGGCGGGTCTCCGGGGATGACAGGTCGCGTCCGCGCTCGAGCAGGCGATGGTTGGTGGGCATGATCGCAACGAAGGTGAACGGGACCACCAGGCCGATCAGCAGTGCGCCGAGCAGCCAGGCGATGCCGCCGCCGAGCAGCCAGGCGAGGATGCCGGCGAGGGAGCTGGCGATCGCCAGCGATGCCTGCATGCGCGTAGCCCGCCGATAGCTTGGCGCCCACTGGGCCGCGGCGATCTCGGTGGTGCATTCCAGCCGTGCCGGATGCTCGACCAGGTTGATGTAGACCGCCGCGCCGGTGAACAGCGTGCAGCAGAGGGCGGCAAGGAACTGGGTCGTTTCGAGCATGGATGCGTTCCTTCAGCGGTAGAGGGCCGGAGACGCAATTCTGGCTGCTGGGCAGCGAGTGTGTCGGCCATCGGCATGCGTGCCCGTCGTGCGGAGCCATATACGGCTTGCGCGTTTGAAATGGCGCCGGTTCATTTCCATTCCCGCATTGAGACGGCATTTATCACCGCTGGCATGAAATCCAGTGCAAGTGCAGGCGGCCCGTTGGCCAGTTGAAGAGACAATTTTTGTAATAGCTGGACTTTGACATTTCACCAGTGCGGTCGCAGTATTAACCTACATTTTCCGGCCTGGAAAGTTGGTGTCGGCTTCTCTGCTTTTTGCTCCATGTTTGCTGTTTTTCATGGAATGAAACGGCATATTCCAGATTTCGGAAAGTCTCGCTGCACAATGAGTTTGATTTTCCAATATTTGGCTTCATATATAAGTAGCGCATGCCTTGCGGCACGCAGTATTCCATTGGCAACCCAGTCAAGAGAAAACCATGCAGTCTGAAGAGAAGAATTTGATCGATGGCCTGTTTTCCCGCCTCCGCGATGTCGAAGGCCAATCCGCGCCCCGCGATCCGCAGGCTGAGAACGTGATCAAGGAGTACGTTGCCCGTCAGCCGGCTGCTCCCTACTACATGGCCCAGGCGATCATCGTGCAGGAAAGCGCCATCCAGCAGCTCGATGGCCGCGTCAAGGAGCTGCAGGCCCAGGTCGAGCAGCTGCAGCAGCAGGCCCAGAACGCCAGCCGCCAGCAGAGCAGCGGCGGCTTCCTGGCCGGCCTGTTCGGCGGTGGCCGCAGCGAGCCGCAGCCCCAGCAGCCGGTAGCCCGCCCGCAGCAGCCGGTGGCCCGCCCGGCGGCCTCGGGCTGGAGCGAGCCCGGCCACAGCGGCCAGGGCGGCTTCGGCCAGCAGCCGGGCTTCCAGCGCGGTGCCTACGCGCCCCAGCCTGGCGGCGGTGGCGGTTTCCTCTCCGGGGCTCTGCAGACCGCGGCCGGCGTGGCCGGCGGCATGGTGCTGGGCAACGTGCTGATGGACATGTTCAACGGTGACGACGAGCAGGCGGCCGCCGCCGCAACCGCCGCAGCCGCGCCGGAGCCGGCCGCCGAGCCCCAGGTCGCGGAAGAGAGCTACGCGCCGCAGGAAGACTACTTCGCCGATAGCAGCCAGGGTGACGACTACTTCGCCGACAGCGGCGAGGGTGGCGACTTCTTCGGCGACGACGAAGACTTCGTCTGACCTGCTCCGGCCGCAGGCGTGCGGCCTCGATCGCGGTGCCGCCAGAGGCGGCATTCGCGGTCGTGGACGGGGCAACCCCCGCCACGCGACGTCCTGGCGGCGCCTGGCGCAAGAGGCGCCAGCCTTCGGGCGTCAGGCCTTCTTCACGAACTCCGACTTCAGTTTCATCGCGCCGATCCCGTCGATCTTGCAGTCGATGTCGTGGTCGCCGTCGCACAGGCGGATGTTCTTCACCTTGGTGCCGACCTTCACCACCAGGGACGAACCCTTGACCTTGAGATCCTTGATCACGGTGACGGTGTCGCCGTCCTGCAGGACGTTGCCGACCGAGTCCTTGATCACCCGGTCGCCTTCGCCCGTCGCCTCGGCCGTGCCGTCGGCGGACCACTCGTGGGCGCATTCCGGGCAGACCAGCTGGGTGCCGTCCTCGTAGGTGTATTCGGAAGCGCATTTGGGGCAGGGCGGCAGGGTGCTCATGAGGTGTCCTCGGCTACGGGGATGAAAAGGGCGGGGATTGTAAAGCTTCTGGTCGGCCCTTGCAGTGCTCGTGCCGGGGTATCAGGTCGATGGGGAGGCCTGCGGGTGACGGGTGCCGGTCAGTGGCGGCTCTGGCCGGGAGCGGCGCCGGCCCGCCGCTCCCGGTCTCCAGGCCCTCTACCTTCGGGGCATTATCCTGTGGTGGGACCAGGGTTCGTGCTGGGCGTTTTCCCTGACGTTCTGGTCGGTGAAGCGGTACCAGCCCTCCTTGAAGTGCGTCCACCAGCCATGATCGAGATCACTGCCGTGCTTGCGCACGATCTCCTCCAGTCGTTCGATGCTCAGGTGCGAAGCGTCATAGGCGACATCCAGACGACCGCTGGCCTCGTCGAGCGCGACCTTGTCCACGCCCAGCAGCCGGTCGATTTCCTGCGCGATGGCGTCAGCCTTGGCCGCATCCAGCGCTTCGAGTTTGAGGTGACGCTTCACCAGGTAGGCTTCGTGAACTCCCGGTCGGTGATCCATATCGGACATGATCGTTCTCCCGCGCTTGAGTCACATGTGTTATGGCGGTGCCTGCACCAGGGAATGCCTGCTCCGGAGCCCGGGCACGAAGCCCCGGAATGCTGCCTGGCTCACCAGCAACTATAGACCTCCGGGGGCGCGACCGACTGGTGGCGGCACGCCGGCGATGGCCTGTGCTATACCCCTCTCAGGGCTGGATGAGGCGCAAGGATCGTGATCCCTGCCGGCGCTCGAGCCGCCGGTGCCCGGCGGCGCATCCGGGCCGCACGCCGGTCGTGCCGGGGCAGCGGATGCCATCGGCCGACCCACGGGTGGCCTGCAGACAGCGAGGTTCCGACCATGTCCCTGATGCAATGCACCTACCGCGACCACACCATCACCGCCGACGTTCTGCAGCATGAGGACAGCCCGATGCCCTGGGCCGGCGGCTGCCGCATCACCACCCCCGAGGGCCGCACCACCCGGCGGCTGTCCCTGCCGGTCGGCTATGCCCTCATGGCCGAGCTGGAGCAGGCCCAGCACGCCTCCATCGCCCACGGCAAGTGGCTGGTCGACCAGTGCCTCGACCACGGCAAGTCGCTCTTCTCCGAAGCCGCCTGAACAGCCTGACGACCTCCTGGCCGGGTGGAAAAGCCGCAAGGCGCTTTTCCACCCCCGACTGCCGTGATCCCCGGTGCCGCAAAGGCTTTGCCGCGATCTCCTGTCCGTTAATGTCAAGGATTAGGCTGCAAGCGTTATTGTCGCGCCCTTGCCCGCCAGCCACTCTAATGCCACTCCGCCTGGCTGGCGATCCGGTCATCCCCATGGCGGGCAGTAGTTCTGGCAATGAGTTCACAACAATCATTCGGAAAAAAAGACTCATGCAAGCATGGAAAGCAGTCCTCCCCAGGGGAATGTCTCCAGTGACCGAAGGCCATGGCGGTGGCCTGAACAGTCGCATCCCCGCCGATCCGGCTCCGGCATCCATGGCCGAAACAGTCAAGCCTTTCGCTGCTCCGTTCTCCGGCCAGGCCCGGAGCTCCTGCCGAATTTCCATCGATCCCGCCTGAGCCGGCTGCCCCTCGGGATGCCGGGCGTCGCTCTGTCGCTGCGCTGAGCCGGTACGGCCGGCTCGCAAGCGGCAGGCACGCCGCCGGCCCTGCCGTGGACACCGATCTGAAGCGGAACTCGCCCGATTCGGCCGAATGGGCGTGACGGCCAGCCTTTGCCTGCGCGGTTACCCGGCGTGGCGGCCGGTCATGGCCGAGCGGTGGCGATGTCCACCGTGCCCGACAAGAACAACAAGACAGAAGGACCACGATGCGATGTTCAAGTCTCCCCACCTCAGGAGCATGATGTTTTCCCTTTCCGGCCTGGCGCTGGCCGGCAGCATGCCCTCGCTGGCCCTGGCCGACTTCTTCGCCGACAGCAAGGCCAGCCTGCTGATACGCAACTACTACTACAACCGCGATTTCCGCCAGGAGGGCGGCAGCAGCACGGGACAGTCCCACGCCGACGAATGGGCCCAGGGCTTCATCCTGAACTACGAATCCGGCTTCACCGAAGGCGCACTGGGCTTCGGCATCGACGCCGTCGGCATGTGGGGCATCCGCCTCGACTCCAGTCCCGGCCGGGCGGGCACCGGCCTGCTGCCGGTGCACAACGACGGCGACGTGCCCAACGACTACGGCAAGGTGGGCGCCACGCTCAAGCTGCGCTACTCCCAGAGCCTGCTGCGCTACGGCAGCCTGTTTCCCAGGATGCCGACGGTCATGCCCAACGAGACGCGCCTGTTCCCCACCTACTTCCGTGGCGGGAGCCTGGTTTCCCAGGAGATCGACGGCCTGACCCTGAATGTCGGTCGCCTGACCCACCTGATCGAGCGCAACTCCAGTGCCAGCGAAGACATCACCATGAACAACAAGGGCATGAGGGGACTGGATGCCACCGACCAGTTCGACTTCGCCGGGGCCAAGTACAAGTGGAGCGACAACCTGACCACCGCCTACGACTACGCCAACCTGGACAACAACTACCACCAGCATTTCTTCACCCTGAACCATCTGCTGCCCATCGTTGCCGGGCAGTCCCTGGCGACGGACTTGCGCTTCGCACGTTCCTCCGACGACGGCGACAGCAACGTGGATAACAAGGCGATCAACGCCATGTTCGTCTACAAACTGGCGGCCCACAGCTTCGGCCTGGGCTATCAGAAGATGATCGGCGACACCGGCTTCGCCTACATCACAGGAACCGATCCCTATCTGGTCAACTTCGCCCAGGTGAACGACTTCGCCAACCCCGGCGAAAAGTCCTGGCAGGTGCGCTACACCTACGACTTCGCCGCCCTGGGCATTCCGGGACTGAATTTCATGACCCGCTACATCAGCGGTCGCGACATCCGTCGGGCCGATGGCAGCAAGGGGGAGGAGTGGGAGCGCGACACCTATATCGACTACGTGTTCCAGAGTGGCCCCCTCAAGAACCTCAGCCTGCAATGGCGCAACGCCACGCTGCGCAACGACGGCAGGGGCAACGACCTCGACGAGAACCGCCTGGTCGTCACCTACACCATGCCCTTGCTCTAGGGCGGGCCTGCACGGGAGGATGCCTGCAATGGGACAAGAGGAATGCACCATGAACGACAGCCGACGGCAAGCAACCCTGTACCTGGACGATCTGGCGGTGGGCGCGCGCTTTCACAGCGGCGAGTTCGTGCTGGACGAGGCCGGTCTCAAGGCCTTCGCCGCGCAGTTCGATCCCCAGCCCTTTCATCTGGACGACGAGGCGGCCAGGCAGACCCTGTTCGGCGGGCTGGCGGCCAGCGGCTGGCATACCGCAGCCATCACCATGCGCCTTCTGGTCACCAGCGGCATGCCGCTGGCCGACGGGCTGATCGGGGCCGGCGGCGAGATCACCTGGCCCAGGCCGACGCGGGCGGGAGACGTCCTGCATGTGGAGAGCTGCATCCAGGCGATCACGCCGTCGCGCTCCAGGCCGGATCGCGGCATCGTCGCCCTGGAAAGCCTGACGCTGAATCAGCGTGGCGAGGTGGTGCAGAGGCTGCTGGCCAAGCTGGTCGTGTTCCGGCGACCGGTGTAGCCGCCTGCAGCGTAAGATGATGCGGGCATCGGCAGGCGGGGCGGGCGTCCCGCCTGTCCGGCGCTTGCTCAGTGCTGTTTGGCCATCTCGATATGCTGGTTGAGGTTCTCGTCCAGCATCTTGCCGAACTGTTCGCTGTACCAGTTGAAAGCCTTTTCCTTGTCGGCCGACAGATCGCCGGAGCGGCAGGCCGCTTCGTGGGCGCTGAAGCGGGCCGCAGCGTAGCGGATGGCGGCGCTGATGTGCCCCAGATCCTTCTGTTCCTCTTCGAGCAGGCGGTTGGCGACGGCGATGAACTCATCGGCCAAGTCGAAGATTTCCATGTTTACCGGGTTGTTGGACATGTTCGGATCCTGTTGGCATTAGGGAGTGAATGGAGGTTTTTCCGTTATACGTGGCACGCATATGCAAGTAAACGGTTGCATGCCGACGCGATGCCCCGCCCGGGGCCGGCTGTTGCGGGGACGTCCGCGAGATGCCGCGGAGCGCCGTTGGGCCGAAGCTTTCGCGGGCTGGCGTTGTCTATTACTGCACAGCGACCTACCAGGGAGAGTCGTATGGCCCGCAAGCATTTTGCCAAGTTCGACGCCATTTCCTCGGCCGTACCGGACGGCGAGGCCTTCCAAGCGGTGATTGCCGTCAAGCGCCGCGGCATCGACGAAAACGCCCGCGTGCACTGGATGGCCAATGGTCATCGATACGACCTGGCCTCCGAGGCCAACACGGTGGCCGAGGCTGCGCTGACCAAGGTGATCGAGGTCCGCGACGACGGCGAGCTGATCTGGGAGTCCGGTGCGCCGTGAGGCGCCAGCCGTCCGGGCGAGCTGCCCGGCCGAGGTCCCGATGCGTTCGGGTCCGTTGCCGGGCGGCGCGGGGACTCAGGCGCTCAGGCCGACGTAGACGTTCTGCACGTCGTCGTGGTTGTCCAGGGCTTCGAGGAAGGCCTCAACCTCCTCGAGTTCGGCGCCGGACAGGCTCACCGGATTCTTCGCCTTGTAGCCGAGGTTGGCCGACTGCACGGTGAAGCCGAACTCCGGCAGTGCCTTGCACACCGCGTCCAGGTCGGTCGGCTCGGTGTAGAACAGGGTGGCGCCTTCCTCGGCGGGCTCGAAGTCCTGGGCGCCGGCCTCGATGGCGGCCAGTTCCGGATCGGCGCCTCCCTCCGGGGTCGCCTCGATCATGCCCAAGTAGTCGAAGTCCCAGCTCACCGAGCCCGAGGTGCCCAGCTGACCCTTGCGGAACAGCACGCGGATTTCCGCCACGGTGCGGTTCACATTGTCGGTCAGGCACTCGACGATCACCGGCACGCGGTGCGGGGCGAAGCCTTCATAGATGGTGCGCTCGTAGTTGACCACCTCGCCGGAGAGGCCCGCGCCCTTCTTGATCGCGCGCTCCAGGGTGTCCTTGGGCATCGACGCCTTCTTGGCCTGATGCACCGCCAGGCGCAGCTTGGGGTTCATGTCCGGGTCCGCGCCGTTGCGCGCGGCAATCATGATTTCCTTGACCAGCTTGCCAAAGATCTTGCCCTTGGCGTTGGCGGCAATTTCCTTGGGTCTGGCTTTCCACTGGGCGCCCATATCGGTTCTCTCGCTGCGACGGTTGGCCCCCGGCTGGCCCGGGAGCGAAAGGGAGCGATTCTAGCGCCTCGCGGTCGGGC
This sequence comes from Azotobacter salinestris, assembly GCF_009363155.1. NCBI lineage: Bacteria > Pseudomonadati > Pseudomonadota > Gammaproteobacteria > Pseudomonadales > Pseudomonadaceae > Azotobacter > Azotobacter salinestris. The sequence continues at coordinate 1,027,431 of NZ_CP045302.1, read as the reverse complement.
CGGCACCTGCCAGGCACCCACGCATGGCTGCGTCTTTCCTGGCTGAAAAAGTGGGACCAGCCTCTCAACTCATGCTCAAAAGAGCTCTATTCGAGAGGGGCTGTTGTAATGTCAATGAGCTATCACGCTTTTATTGCTCTGGATAACGGACAAGCGCCGGTAGTGGCGACCTCTGTTCAAAGGAATGCCCATGTCAGCTGCACACCAGGGAGCAGGTGCGTCCTCTTCCGTCGATAGCGGACTTGCATGTTTGGTCATGCTGGCCCGCTTCCATAATATTGCCGCCTCCCCCGAACAACTCGTCCATGAATTCGCCGAGGATGGCCGCCCCTTCGCCCAGCCGGAGCTGCTGCTGGCCGCCAAGCGGCTGGGCCTCAAGGCCAAGGCGGCTCGCAGCAAGGTCGAGCGCCTCGTCCACACCCCGCTTCCTGCCATTGCCGCTTCGACCGACGGGCGCTTCTTCATCGTCGCACGCATCGACGACGGCAAGGCACTGATCCACGATCCCCTGGCCCAGCGTCCCGAGGTCTTGAGCTTCGAGGATCTGGCGGCGCGCTGGACCGGCGAGCTGATTTTGATCCGCTCCGAGGCTTCCCTGGCCGGCGAGCTGGCGAAATTCGACTTCACCTGGTTCATCCCGGCCATCGTCAAGTATCGCAAGCTGCTTGGCGAGGTGCTGCTGGTGTCCTTCGTGCTGCAGATCTTCGCCCTGGTCACACCCTTGTTCTTCCTGGTGGTGATGGACAAGGTGCTGGTGCATCGAGGCCTCAGCACCCTGGACGTCATCGCCATAGGCCTGCTCGGCATCATGCTGTTCGAGACTGCCCTGAGCGGCCTGCGCAGCTACGTGTTCGCCCACACTGCCAGCCGCATCGATGTCGAATTGGGTTCTCGGCTGTTTCGCCATCTGATCGGTCTGCCGCTGGCGTACTTCCAGGCGCGCCGGGTAGGCGACTCGGTGGCGCGGGTGCGCGAGCTGGAAAACATTCGCAGTTTCCTCACCGGCAACGCCATTACCCTGATCCTCGACGTGCTGTTCTCGGTGGTGTTCATCGCCGTGATGTTCTACTACAGCGGCTGGCTGACCCTGGTCGTGCTGCTCTCGCTGCCGCTGTATTTCCTCATCTCCCTGTTCGTCACGCCGCTGCTGCGTGCCCGCCTGCAGGAGAGCTTCAACCGCGGTGCGGAAAACCAGGCCTTCCTGGTGGAAACCGTCAACGGCATCGACACCCTCAAGGCCATGGCAGTGGAGCCGCAGATGGGGCGCAGGTGGGACAACCAGCTGGCCGGCTACGTGGCAGCCAGCTTCAAGACCCAGACCCTCTCGACCATCGCCAACGAAAGCGTCGGCCTGGTCGGCAAGCTGGTGACCGTCGCCACCCTCTGGCTGGGCGCGCGGCTGGTGATCGACGGCGAGCTGTCGGTCGGGCAACTGATCGCCTTCAACATGCTCGCCGGCCGCGTGTCGCAGCCGATCATGCGCCTGGCCCAGTTGTGGACCAGTTTCCAGCAGACCGGCGTCTCGGTGCAGCGCCTGGGCGACATCCTCAATACCCGTACCGAACTGGCCCAGAGCACACGCAGCGCACTGCCGCCGCTCAAGGGGCAGGTGGAATTCGATCAGGTGCATTTTCGCTACCGGCCGGACGGCTCCGAGGTGCTGCGCGGCATCAGCCTGAGCATCCGCCCCGGCGAGGTGATTGGCGTGGTCGGGCGCTCCGGCTCCGGCAAGAGCACCCTGACCCGCCTGCTGCAACGTCTCTACGTGCCCGAGCGTGGTCGCGTACTGGTGGATGGCGTGGATCTGGCGCTGGCCGATGTCTCCTCGCTGCGCCGGCAGATCGGTGTGGTGCTGCAGGACAACCTGCTGTTCAACCGCAGCATCCGCGAGAACATCGCCCTGACCGATCCCGGCGCGCCGATCGAGGCGGTGATCCAGGCCGCTCGGCTGGCCGGTGCGCACGAGTTCATCCTCGAGCTGCCGGAAGGCTACGACACCCTCGTCGGCGAGCACGGCGCCTCGCTGTCCGGGGGCCAGCGTCAGCGCATCGCCATCGCCCGGGCGCTGATCGGCAATCCGCGCATCCTGATCTTCGACGAGGCCACCAGCGCCCTGGACTATGAGTCCGAACGGATCGTCCAGCAGAACATGAAGGCCATCTGCCGGGGACGCACGGTGATCGTTATCGCCCACCGGCTGTCCGCCGTGCGCGATGCCCAGCGCATTCTGGTCATGGATCGCGGGCAGATCGTCGAGCAGGGCAGCCATGCCGAGTTGCTGGCTCATCAGGCCGGCCACTACTCGCGCTTGTACCGCCTACAACAGGGAGATGCCGCATGAACCAGCCTTCCGCCGCACGATCCCTGTTGGGGCGCTATCGCAGTGTCTGGCATCAGGCCTGGCGCAATCGCCGAGCTCTCGACGCGCCACCGCGTCTGCCTCACGAAGTGCAATTCCTGCCGGCGGCCCTGGCTCTGCAGGAGCAGCCGGTCCATCCGGCGCCGCGCTACCTCCAGTGGACCATCATGGCCTTCGCCGCCCTGGCCCTGCTGTGGGCCTGCATCGGCGAGATCGATGTGGTCGCCACCGCCAGCGGCAGGATCGTACCCAGTGGCAGGAGCAAGATCGTCCAGCCCAGCGAAGTGGCCGTAGTCAAGGCCATCCACGTGCGTGACGGTCAATCGGTCAAGGCCGGCCAATTGCTGGTCGAGCTGGACACGCAGATCACTGCCGCCGACGTCGAACGCCTGAAGAGCGACCTGCTGGCTGCCCAGGTCGACAACGCCCGCGCCACGGCATTGCTGGAAGCGATCCAGACACGGCGCGAACCGCCTTCGCTGGTCGAACACCTCCCACAAGCCAGCCCCGAACAGCGACTGGCCGCCCAGCGCTGGCTGCAGGGCCAGTACCTGGAGTTGCAAAGCGCCCTTGACCAGGCGAAGGCCGAGATCGAGCAACGTGCGGCGGAAATCTCGTCCGCCAGGGCCAGCGTGGCTACCCTCCAGCAGACCCTGGCGATCAGCCGGAGGCTGGCGAGCGACTACAAGGAGCTGCTGAAAGAGCAATTCATGACCCGCAATGCCTACCTGGAAAAGGAGCAGCTGCGCCTCGACCAGGAACGCGAACTGGCCGCCCAGCAGGGGCGTATCGTCGAGCTCGCGGCGGCCAGGAAGGCCGCCGAGAGTCGCCATGCCAGCATCCTCGCCGAAACCCGCCGCGCCATGCTCGACCTGCAGCACGAGTCCGAACAGCGCGCTGCGGCCCTGGCCCAGGAGTTGAAGAAGGCCGAGCAGCGCAATCGCCTGATGGCCCTCGCCGCCCCGGTGGACGGCACTGTACAGCAGTTGGACATCCACACTCCTGGCGGGGTGGTCACCGCCGCCCAGCCGCTGATGGTCATCGTCCCCAGCGACGAGCCGGTGGAAGTGGAAGCCATGCTGGAAAACAAGGACATCGGCTTCGTCCGTCCAGGGCAGGAAGTGGAGATCAAGGTCGAGACCTTTACCTTTACCAAGTACGGGGTGGTGCATGGCACCGTGACTAGGGTTTGTCTGAAAAGTCGGCACGTAAGCATTTTTCGATGCAGGCCAGCGTGACCATGGCCTTGAAACTGCTGGCCAGCTTGTCATAACGGGTGCAAAGACGGCGCTTTTCCTTGAGCCAACTGAACAGTCGTTCAATGGCGTTGCGCTTTTGGTACTGTGGTCTGTCAAATAGGCGAGGCAAGCCCGGTCGAGGCTTACGGTGCATCTTGCGTAAGGGAATGATGGGCTTCATGCCATACCGGTCGCAGTATTGGCGCAGGCTTTCGCTGTCGTAGCCTTTGTCAGCCAGTACATACCGGCAGCGCTTGCGCGGACGACCCTGGCTGCCAGGCAGGCTGATCTGCTCAAGCAAGGGCATGAAATAGCGCGAGTCGGCGTCCTGCCCGGGTGAAAGCATCACTGCCAGCGGATACCCGTTGCTGTCACAGGCCAGATGAAGCTTGGTGGTCAGCCCACCACGGCTTCGGCCGAGACATTGGTGCTGCGGCTCTTGCAGGCCCCTTTTTTTCTCGCACCGCTGGCGGCTCTGGTGGCCCGAATCGACGTTGAGTCGACCATCCAGGTATCCAGGTCGATAAAGCCGTCCTCACGCAGACGCAGATGCAGATGCCGCAGCACCTGCTCGAAGGTGCCGTTGTCACGCCACAGCCTGAAGCGCTGATATACCGTCTTCCAGGGGCCATAACGCTCGGGAAGATCGCGCCACTTGGCCCCTGAGCACAGAATCCAGAAGATGCCGTTGAGCATCTGGCGGTCATCTCGCCGGGGGCGGCCCATGCGTTGAGGGGGAGAAACGATGGCTTCGATCATCGCCCAGCGCTGGGCAGAAATCTCGTAACGGCCTGACATGGCTGCGCTCGGAACAACGGAGGCGGCATTTTAGCCAAATCGACTTTTCAGACAAACCCTAATATTTCCAACGATGCCATCGAGGACGAGAAGTTGGGGCTGGTGTATAGCGCGCGGATTCAGCTCAAGGAGAAGCACATGCGTGTGGGGGACCAGGATATCGCTCTGTCGCCGGGGATGGCGGTGCGGGCGGAGGTGAGGACGGACAAGCGGAGAGTGATCGATTACTTTCTGAATCCGCTTAAGCAATACACAAATGAGAGCTTATCTGAACGGTAATAGCTGCGCGTGTGTGTTGGTTAATGCATTAAGTGGATTCCAGGTATCTGTATCTGCTTGATTGTAAATATGGGTAGCTGGCTTTGGGTCTTTTTAAAAAGGCTATTTTGGTTACGGCTGATGTATTGTTGTGCGTGTTGGTTATTGGTGCTTCTGCAATTTCCTAAAGGAGAATTTATGACCTTCAGTTGTGAGCTGCTGGCTTCAAGGGATTGATCTTGGTTGTCTTTTATAAGAATCTAATGAAAGTGATTGGGCATATTTCGATGTGCCTCTCTGTGTGTCTACTTAAAGCACTGGACTACACAGCTAAGAGGAAGAAAGAAGATCGGAAAACATTCTTTTAAGAGCTTAAGTGGTGCGCGGGTTGCTGTGGTTGCTGGTATAAATACATGTTGGGGTTGGCTATATATTCCTAGGTGCTTGCATGGTTTGTGGGGCTGTTTTTAAAAGGGGGAAGTTATGGGTGAGAGCAAAAAAAGCAAAATTATCCTACGCCATTTCATTGGGTATATTTCTTTTTCTTTTGGGGTCGCGATCTTTGCGATAGCGATGCTTTGGTTGTTGGATTTTTATATGTTCGATAGACATAGGCTTGTGGTTTCGAACACTAGTGGCTCTGATGTTGAAATTCTTTCTGCGTCGGTAAATGGAGTTGTTATTCGAGATGAAGTTGTGTTTGTTGAGCATAACAGCAAGCCACACTTTAGCTCGACGGACTACTCCGAATTTAAGCTTCGATCAAAGGCTGGAAGGTTTGATGTGGCTTTGACCTTGAGGGAGAGAGGGGGGGGATTAAAGTCGCGCACTGTAATGTTTACACTTCGCCGCATACTAGCTGCTTTATTTTGGCTCGATACGCAGAGCCAGGAATTTTGCGTTGTGTTTGCGAGTTCATTGCTGGCACTTCTTTATAGGGAGTTTTATGTCTATACTAGCCAAGGTTAAGTTGACTGCATACAATGCAGCAACCATTGGTGCGTCTAATAAGGCGATAGGGGAATCCCTTAAGTCCCAGCTTCCAGGGAGGACTGATGGGCCTGCGGATGCATATCGGCATATGTTGTTGGCGGCGGAGCTTACTAGGCTCACAAACGAAGCATACGCTCGGACTATATTGTCAGGCCATGAGTTGACGGGCAATGCCGATGGGCAGTTGCCGCAGGCTGAAAATATGGACAATAGGAATAATGAGCTTGGGATCAGCGTTGGCAAAGATGCCACAAGCTGGGAGGATGTTGTTCGTAGAGCAAGAGAGATCATGGATAGGTCTAACGGCGCGGACGGTGGACTTTCTGAAGATCATGGGGCTGGCGGTGATGGTGCTGTTTGGTTCCCGTATTTCGATTGGAAGGAGAACCCGCTAGATGATACTACCGTAAACGATCCAGAGGATAGAATACCAACTGGTGACCCTAGGCTTAATTTCCCTCCAGCTTGGCCTGAAGGGCCATTTGATAGCGACTGGAAGGGCATTGAGATTCCTAGCCCTTTACATCAGTACTATGATACTGGATCGAGCTGCGCCATTGCATCGATGGTTTCTACTAATTATCAATCAGCCATAAGATGGCTTCCTCGCTATGATCCTCTTGTGCTTGATATTGATGGCGACGGTATAGAGACCACTTCCGCCGATACGGGCATTGTCTTCGACTTTGACGGCGATAGCCTAAAAACCGGAACTGGCTGGATCAAGGGCGATGATGGTTTCGTAGTGCGTGACTTGAATGGTAATGGCCTCGTTGATAATGGGAGTGAGCTTTTCGGAGTTGATACCGTAAAGCAGAGTGGTAGCAAGGCCAGCGACGGTTTCGACGCACTGCGTGAGCTGGACAGCAATAAAGACAGCATATTCGATTCCAAGGATAATCACTTTGCCAGTGTGATGGTCTGGCAGGATATCAATCAGGATGGCGTATCCCAGCCTGATGAGCTGATAACCTTGGCGGAAAGCAATATCGCATCCATCAATCTCACGGCTAAGAGTACTGCTCAGACAAGCAACGGCAACCTGATAAGCGTCGTTGGCAGTTTCGTGCGCTTGGATGGCAGTGAAGGTGAAGTTAATGCCAACCAGAGTCTGGCCGCAAACCTGGACCTGGCTAGCAATCCATTCTATCGGGAATATACTTACCGAATTGAGGTTAGTGAAGAGGTTGCAGTTTTACCCCATATGCAGGGATCCGGTGCGGTTCGGGATTTGCAGGAAGCCGCGATGCTGGATGACGGCCTGCGTGTTGTATTGACTCAATACTCGCAGGCGACTACTCGTGGCCATCAACTTGCATTGCTTGATAAGTTGATTGCCGAGTGGGCGAGTAGTAGCAATTTTCGTACTTTTGATCAGCGAGTCAGTGATCTAAGTCATGATTTGGGTTATCTGGAGGTTGAGTTTAAGTTCGCCTATTCCTGGAACAAGCCGAGCAGCGGCCTTTCATTCTCTTCAGGGGGGGCAGGGGCGGGGAGTGGTGGAGGTGCCGGAATATCTATTGACGAAAGCGGCAACTCCGGACCTACCGCAGAGCAGCTCGAGAAAAAGGCACTTCTGGAAAAAATTAAAGTCCTTGAGATTTTCAATGCGCAGAACTTCTTCAATTTTGCCAAGCAGGAGACGCAAAGCGAAAACGGAGATGGCGATATCTTGTTTCGACTCTCTTCCGGAGCAATTTCTCGCAATTCTGGTGGAGCGCTACAAGGGATCGCGTTTGGGGTCCATACAATTTACATTACCGAAGAAGATCTTGCTGTTAACTCGGCACAGGCTGGATTTCTAGAAAAGTCTTATAATGATTTAAAGAGCTCAATTTATGATGCCCTCTTGATGCAGACTATATTGAAGCCGTATCTTGATGAGGTTTATCTTGATATTTATGACTCTGGCGAGGTGAGGTTTGATTTCTCACAACTCGATTTACTGTTCCAATCACACTACGACAGCGCTCCTATCGACGCGATTCGCGATATTCTGGATTTACAGCGCATCGTTGGAACAGGGCTGGCGGCGCAAGGCTGGGAGGGCCTCAGCCAACTCAACCAGTGGCTCAACGAAGCCCTGGGCGGGCCAAACGAAGCAGCGGTGCTGGCCGCTCTGGCCGATTTCGGCTACTCCGGTATCCGCCTGCAAGGCGAGGAAGGCAACGGCAACGATGTGGTCATCAGCGATGCCAACGGCGGCATTCTGCAGGGACTGGCAGGCGACGATCTGGTGCTGGGCGGAGCGGGCAACGACACGCTGAGTGGCGGTACTGGCAGCGATACGCTGTACGGCGGCAAGGGCTGCGACGTCTATCGCTTCAACCTGCGCGATGGTCACGATGTCATCATCGAAAGCCTCGGCGAGGCTGACCGCAACGTGATCGAGTTTGGGCCGGGCATCAGGGCCGGCGACATCAGCATCAGCCTCGACGGCAACAATCTGCTGCTCAGCCATATCAATGGCCGCGATAGCCTCACGGTAGCCAACTGGCTGGCCGGCTCCAGCGATTCGCCCAAGCGCATCGATACCCTGCGCTTCGCCGACGGCCGCAGCTTCGACCTTTCCGCCATGCAGTTCGGCTCCGCGGGCGATGACAGCCTGGTGGGCACCGATGGCAACGACATGCTGATGGCCGGTGCCGGCAACGACAGCCTGGAAGGCGGTGCCGGTGATGACTGGCTGGATGGCGGTACTGGTGCCGACAGCATGGCCGGTGGCGAGGGCAACGACACCTATGTGGTCGACAACGCCCACGATGTGGTCGTCGAAGAGCTGGATGGCGGCGTCGACACGGTCGAAAGCAAGGTCAGCTACGCGCTTGGCGAGAATCTGGAGAATCTGAGCCTGCTGGGCGTAGCCAACATCGACGGCACTGGCAACGCGCTCGACAACCAGGTGGTTGGCAATGACGGCGACAACCGTCTGCTGGGCCAGGAGGGTGACGACACCCTGATCGGCAATTACGGCAACGACCTGCTGGATGGCGGTACCGGCAACGACAACATGCTCGGTGGTGCCGGCAACGATACCTATGTGGTGGACAATGTCGGCGACAGCGTGAGCGAGCTGGCCAACCAGGGCGAGGACACCGTCCGGAGCTCCATCGACTACACCCTGGGCGCCCATCTGGAGAATCTGGTGCTGACCGGCGAGGCTCACCTGAGCGGTACGGGTAACGAGCTGGCCAACGTCATCACCGGCAACGCCGGCGACAACCTCCTGTCGGGCGAGGCTGGAAACGATACCCTGGAAGGCGGCGCGGGCAACGACACGCTGCTGGGTGGCGAGGGTAATGACCGGCTGGATGGCGGCAGCGGTGCCGACCAGCTCGTAGGTGGGGTGGGCAACGATACCTACGTGGTCGACGACCTGGCCGACGTCGTGGTCGAGAGCCCGGGTGAGGGCGTCGACACCGTCCAGTCGAGTATCGCCTACACCCTGACTGCGGAGGTCGAGAACCTCACCTTGACCGGGGCTGCGAGCATCGACGGCATCGGTAACGAATTGGACAACGTCATCACCGGCAACGATGCGGCCAACACCCTGTTTGGTTTGGCCGGCAACGATGTGCTGGATGGCGGCAAAGGGGCGGATACCCTGATCGGCGGCTTGGGTAACGATATATATGTGGTCGACAACGCCGGGGATCTGGTCGTCGAGAACGAGGGAGAGGGTAACGACACCGTCCGCTCCTCCATTTCCTACCGGCTTGGCGCTCATCTGGAAAACCTCGAGCTAACCGACAGTGCCGCCATCGATGGTACCGGCAACGCGCTGGACAACGTGCTGGTCGGCAACGCTGGCAACAACGTTCTGGACGGAGGTCTGGGAGCCGACAGCATGGCCGGCGGCCATGGTGACGATACCTATATCTTGGATGACCACGGCGACTCGATTCTCGAACACACTGGGCAGGGTATCGATACCGTCGTCAGTCCCTTCGACTATGTGCTGGGCGCCAATCTCGAGAACCTGACCCTCACCGGCACCGCTGTGACCGGGACGGGCAACGAGCTGAACAACATCCTCGTTGGCAACGAACTGGACAACGTCCTGACGGGCCTGGGTGGCGATGATACCTACGTGGTTCAAAGTGCCGGGGGCCGTATCGTCGAGCAGGCCGATGGAGGCATCGATACCGTCCAGAGCAGCGTGGCCTGGACCCTGGGCGAGAATCTGGAAAACCTCACGCTGACCGGCGATACCGCCATCGACGGCACTGGCAACGAGCTGGACAACGTGCTCCAGGGTAACTCCGGCGCCAACGTGCTGATGGGCCTGGAGGGCGACGATGTCCTCGATGGCGGGGCCGGTGCGGATGTGTTGATCGGCGGTACCGGCAACGATACCTACATGGTCGACAATGTGGCCGACCAAGTGGTCGAGCTGGCAGGCGAGGGTATCGATACCGTCAAGGCCTCCATCGACTATCGGTTGATCGACACCCTGGAAAACCTCGAACTCACCGGTAGCGCCAACCTCACGGGGACGGGCAACCAGTCGAACAACGTCCTTGTCGGCAACGACGGCAACAACATCCTTTATGGCCTGGAGGGCAACGACACCCTGAATGGCGGCAAGGGCGCCGACACGCTGGTTGGGGGGATCGGTGACGACGCCTATATCGTCGATTCCGCCGCGGACGTGGTGGTCGAGCAGGCTGGCGAGGGGCTGGACAGCGTGCACAGCTCGGTCAGTTATGCGCTATCGGCCCATGTCGAAAACCTCACCCTGACCGGCACGGCAGCCATCGATGGCACCGGCAACGAGCTGGATAACCTGCTGGTGGGCAACGCGGGCAACAACCGGCTCGATGGTGGTGCGGGTGCCGATGTCATGCAGGGGGGCGCGGGGAGCGACAGCTATGTCGTCGACCATCTCGGCGATACGGTCGTCGAGCTGGCCGGCGAAGGTCTCGATATGGTGACGGCGTCCATCGACTATTCACTCAACGAGCATGTGGAAAACTTGAAGCTGGCCGGCGATGGCAATCTCGCGGGTACCGGCAACGCACTGGGCAACGTGATCACCGGCAATGGCGGCGACAATATCCTGCTGGGCATGGAGGGCGTCGACCGGCTCTATGGCGGTGCGGGCAACGACCTGCTGGATGGTGGCAGCGACCGCGACCTGATGGTCGGCGGGACGGGGGATGATCGCTATGTCGTCGATAACGCTGGCGACATGGTCAGTGAGCTCTCTGGCGAGGGGACGGATACCGTCCAGTCCAGCATCTCCTACACGCTGGGCAGTCACCTCGAAAATCTGATTCTGACAGGGGCAGAGAACCTCGATGGCACCGGCAACGCGCTCGACAACCAGCTGACCGGCAACCTGGGTAACAATGTGCTGGACGGCGCGGCCGGTGCCGACACCATGGCGGGCGGGGCGGGCGACGATACCTATGTGGTCGATAACGCCGCGGATGTTGTTGTCGAGAACGCCGGCGAGGGCCTTGATACCGTTCGTGCCTCCATCGACTACCGCCTGACCGACCATGTCGAGAACCTGGTCCTGACAGGCAGCAGCGACCTTTCGGCCACCGGTAATGCCCTAGACAACCAGTTGACCGGCAACAGCGGCAACAACCTGCTGGATGGCGGTATGGGCGCCGACACCATGGCTGGTGGTGACGGTGACGACACCTATGTGGTCGACGATGCCGGCGATCTGGTCATCGAGCAGGGCGAACCGGTTGTCGCCAGTTTCAGCCTGATGCGTATGGCCAGCTTTGCCGCTGCATCGGCACCTGCCGGTGGCATCGATACCGTACGTGCTGGCATCGATTACACCCTGACCGACAATGTCGAGAACTTGATTCTGACGGGAACCACCGACCTGAAAGGAACTGGCAACAGCCTGGATAACATCATCACCGGCAACAGCGGTACCGATACCCTCGCCGGCCTTGGCGGCGACGACACCTACGTCGTCGACAGCAGTGCCGATGTGGTGATCGAGAATGCCGATGAGGGCATCGACACCGTGCAGTCCTCGGCGGACTACGTACTGTCCGAGCATGTCGAGAACCTCACCCTGACCGGGTCGGAGCACCTGCACGGTACTGGCAACGAGCTCGACAACATCATCACCGGCAATAGCGGTGACAACGTGCTGGACGGATCTGGAGGCGCTGACACCATGCTCGGTGGCGCCGGCGACGACATCTATATCGTCGACAATGCACTCGACACACTGGTCGAACAGGCCAACGAAGGCATCGATCTTGCCTACTCTTCGGTCAGCTACACGCTGGCGGCCAATGTGGAGAACCTGATTCTCACTGGAGCGGACTACACCAGCGGTACAGGCAATGAGCTGGGTAACGTCGTACGGGGCAGCGTCGGCAACAACCGCCTGTTCGGTATGGCGGGCAACGACACGCTGATCGATGATGCCGGCGACGACCTGCTGGATGGCGGCAGCGGTGCCGACAGTATGGCGGGTGGGGGGGGCGACGACACCTACGTGGTGGACAACGCCGGCGACCTGGTGACCGAGAATGCCGGCGAGGGCATTGACCTCGTGCAGGCGTCGGTGAGCTACACCCTGACCGAGCACGTCGAGAACCTGACCCTGACCGGCTCATCCAGCATCAACGGTACCGGCAATGCGCTGGACAACGTGATCACCGGCAACGGCGGCAGCAACGTTCTGCGCGGCCTGGAAGGCAACGACTCCCTGGTCGGCAATGCCGGCAACGATACCCTGGACGGCGGCAGCGGTGCCGACAGCATGAGCGGTGGTGGCGGCAACGACACCTATGTGGTGGACGATGCCGGCGACCAGGTGATCGAGGGCGTGGGCCAGGGGACCGACCTGGTGCAGGCCACCATCGACTACAGCCTGACGGCCAACGTGGAGAACCTGACGCTGACCGGCAGTGCCGACCTGAACGGTACCGGTAACGGCCTGGCCAACGAGATCCGCGGCAACAGTGGCGCCAACCTGCTGGACGGCGGCGCGGGCAACGACTCGCTGTACGGCAACGAAGGCGCCGACCAATTGCTGGGTGGCGAAGGCAACGACCTGCTCAATGGCGGTACGGGCGCCGACCGGATGCTGGGCGGGGCGGGCAACGACACCTATGTGGTGGACGAGTCTGGCGACCAGGTGATAGAGAGCGCGGGCGAAGGCACTGACCTCGTGCAGTCGTCGATCACCTACCAACTGACCGAGCATGTCGAGAACCTGACGCTGACCGGTAGTGCCAACATCGACGGCACCGGCAACGAGCTGGCCAACGTCATCACTGGTAACAGTGGGGCTAACGTACTGGACGGCGGGCTGGGGGATGACTCCCTGGCTGGCGGGGCGGGCACCGACACCCTGCTGGGCGGTGAGGGTAATGACCGGCTGGATGGCGGCACTGGTGCCGACAGTCTAGCGGGTGGTGCGGGCGACGACACCTACGTGGTGGACAACGCTGGCGACGTGGTGAGCGAGAATGCCGGCGAAGGTATCGACCTCGTGCAGGCGTCGGTGAGCTACACCCTGACCGAGCACGTCGAGAACCTGACCCTGACCGGCTCGTCCAGCATCAGCGGCACCGGCAATGCGCTGGACAACCTGATCACCGGTAACGGCGGCAGCAACGTCCTGCGCGGCCTGGAAGGTAACGACACGCTGGTCGGCAATGCCGGCAACGACACCCTGGATGGCGGCAGCGGCGCCGACAGCATGAGCGGTGGCAGCGGCAACGACACCTATGTGGTGGACGATGCCGACGACCAGGTGATCGAAAGCGCTGGGCAGGGTACCGATCTGGTCCAGGCCTCCATCGACTACCGCCTGACGGCCAACGTGGAGAACCTGACGCTGACCGGCAGCGCCGGCCTCAGCGGCACCGGCAACGACCTGGCCAACGTGATCATCGGCAACAGTGGCGCCAACGTGCTGGATGGCGGCGCGGGCAACGACTCGCTGTACGGCAACGCCGGCGACGACCAATTGCTGGGCGGTGAAGGCAACGACCTGCTGGACGGTGGCACGGGCGCCGATCTGATGCTGGGCGGCTCGGGTAACGACACCTATGTGGTGGACGCTGCCGGAGACCAGGTGATCGAGAGCGCCGGCGAGGGTACCGACCTGGTGCAGTCGTCGATCACCTACCAACTGACCGAGCATGTCGAGAACCTGACCCTGACCGGCAGTGCCAACATCGACGGCACCGGCAACGATCTGGCCAACGTGATCACCGGCAACAGTGGCGCCAACCTGCTGGACGGTGGGCTGGGCAACGACTCGCTGTACGGCGGGGCGGGCACTGACACCCTGCTGGGTGGCGAGGGCAATGACCTGCTGGATGGCGGCAACGGTGCCGACAGCATGGCGGGCGGCGTGGGCGACGACACCTACGTGGTGGACAACGCCGGCGATGTGGTGATCGAGCACGCCGGCGAGGGCATCGACCTCGTGCAGGCGTCGGTGAGCCACACGCTGAGCGAGCACGTCGAGAACCTGACCCTGACCGGCTCGTCCAGCATCAACGGCACCGGCAATGCGCTGGACAACCTGATCACCGGCAACGGCGGCAGCAACGTCCTACGCGGCATGGAGGGCAACGACACGCTGGTCGGCAATGCCGGCAACGACACCCTGGATGGCGGCAGCGGCGCCGACAGCATGAGCGGTGGCAGCGGCAACGACACCTATGTGGTGGACGATGCCGACGACCAGGTGATCGAAAGCGCTGGGCAGGGTACCGATCTGGTCCAGGCCTCCATCGACTACCGCCTGACGGCCAACGTGGAGAACCTGACGCTGACCGGCAGCGCCGGCCTCAGCGGCACCGGCAACGACCTGGCCAACCTGATCACCGGCAACAGTGGCAGTAACGTGCTGGACGGCGGTGAGGGAGCGGATACTTTGATCGGCGGTGCCGGCGACGATACCTATATCGTCGACAATGCCGGCGATGTCGTCATCGAGAGCAGCGGCGCGGGCATCGATACTGTTCTATCCTCCGTCAGCCATGTCCTGAGTGACCATGTCGAGAACCTCACCCTCACCGGTACTGCCCACATCATTGGCGTCGGCAATGCTCAGGACAACTTGCTCCAGGGCAACGGCGGCGACAACCAGTTGCAGGGGCGCGCGGGGGACGACTGGCTGGATGGCGGTGTCGGCATCGACAATATGGCCGGCGGCACGGGGAACGACACCTACGTGGTGGACAATGCGGGCGATCAAGTGATCGAAGCCGCCGACGAGGGTATCGACACCGTACAGGCTGCAGTGAGTTACAGCCTGAGTTCGAACGTGGAAAACCTCGAGTTGACCGGTTCGGCCGACATCGATGGCAACGGTAATGCCTTGGACAACGTCATCAGCGGCAACAGCGGTAACAACACGCTGGATGGTGGTGCCGGTAATGACCACTTCGTCTTCGGTCTTGGCAGTGGCAATGACCGCATCATCGACAGCCAGGGCCTGGATGTGCTGCGCGTTACCAGTGGGTTGACGGCCAACGATCTGCAAGCCGAGCGACTGGGTGACGATCTGCTGGTGCAGGTCATCGGCTCGACCGACACGGTTGTGCTGGCCAACTGGTTTATCCAGACAGAAGGGGTCGGCTCGATTGCGTTCGACGACGGGGCAGTCCTGGATCGGCTGGGGATGGAAGAGCTGATGAACCGTCCTCCGGTAGCCAACCCTGACGAGATCCTCGTCCACGAGGATGGTGGCCCGTTGCTCTTCGCTGCAGGCAACCTGCTGGCCAACGATACCGACCCGAATCCGAAGGATGTGCTCGAAGTCCTGTCCATCGGTGAGTCGGCCCTTGGGGTGAGTGTGGTTCTGCACGATGGAGCCATCACTTACGACATCGGTGATCGCTTCCAGAGCCTCGCGGCCGGCCAGGTGCTGAACGACAGCTTCTCCTACACCATCAGCGACAGCAAGGGTGCGACGGCCATGAGTGTGGTCAATGTCGGTATCGTGGGCACCAACGATGCTCCGGTGGTGACCAGTGACAGCGCTTTGGTCGTGGAGGATGCGCAGACTTGGGCAGGGGGCAACGTTCTGCTGAATGACCATGATATCGACTCTGGCGACATCCTCCGCATGGCCGAGCCCGGTGTATACGAGGGGCTCTTCGGCAACCTGACGGTCGAGGCGAATGGCGACTACCGCTATGTGCTGGACAATGAGCGTGCCGCAGTGCAGTCCCTGGGGCGTGAAGCGCAAGCCTGCGAAGAGTTCCTGCTTCAGGTAACCGATGGGTTGGCGACTGTATCCTCAACCCTTGGGGTAATGGTCCAGGGCAGCAACGATGCGCCGGTTCTGGTACAGGCCTTGAGCGATCAATATGTGCCGATCAACCGCGAATTCTCGTGGCAACTGCCCGAGGGAAGCTTCGCGGACATCGACGATGGCGATGCTCTGCGTCTCAGTGCGACTCTGGCAGATGAGTCCGCCTTGCCGGATTGGCTGGTCTTTGACGAGGCTACGGCATCCTTTACCTCAATCTCGCCGAAGAAGGTGGCCGACTATCTGGATATCCGGGTGACGGCAACCGATAGCGTTGCGGTTAGCGGAAGCACTGAGGGGAGTCTGTCGGTTTCCGATACCTTCCGGATGTTCTTCAGCCACGGCAACCAGGGGCTGGGCAATGGTCAGGATGCAGCCGCACCTGGACACGCCTCGAACTGGAACGACGGTCCGGGAGCCTCGCTAGGCAACCCTGGGGCAATAAACACTAACGCTGTA
This sequence comes from Azotobacter salinestris, assembly GCF_009363155.1. Classification (NCBI taxonomy): domain Bacteria; kingdom Pseudomonadati; phylum Pseudomonadota; class Gammaproteobacteria; order Pseudomonadales; family Pseudomonadaceae; genus Azotobacter; species Azotobacter salinestris. The sequence goes on along the minus strand of NZ_CP045302.1, from coordinate 1,011,068 downwards.
CTCGAGGGACAATTGCACGCGCTGGTCAATGTTATGTCGGCATTTGGCGCTCCTGCAGGAGGGGAGACCAGTTTGGTACAGGGGCAACGTGATCAACTGAGCATGACCATTGCGGTACAGGGGTAATAAGGCCTACCCCTCTTTCAAGGTCTTCGCATCAACTCCTCCCGGACAGTCGTTCGGGAAAGCAGGAGGATGTAGGTGAAGTTCTGACACGGCTTGAAAAGCAGGCACCGGCTAGCGTCATGACGCGTCTGGTGCTGGAGAGGGCGATGCCGGCTGCCCTCGACGAAGTGTTCGAGGCAACCGGCGTCGCCCGTTCCATCTGCTGTCTTCCACAGTGGCCGAGCTGGTATCGATTGCCCGGCAATGCGGCGCCCGCATCCCCTCGGAGAGCGGCGGCCGGGCGCGCAGGGCCATCAGTGCAGCAGTTCGGGCGGCACGTTGCCGCCGTTTTCCGCCAGCTTCTGCAGCACGGTCTTGTGCAGCCACATGTTCATCTGCGCCGAGTCGCCCATCTTCTCCGGCGGGCAACCCAGTTCGCTGGCCAACTCCTTGCGGGCCTGCAGGCTGCTGTCCAGGTCGAGCAGCTTGAGCAGGTCGACGATGGAGGCTTTCCAGTTGAGCTTTTCCGGGTGCCTGGCCGCCAGTCCTTCCAGCTTGCCCACCACGTCCACCTGGCCGGTACCTGCCGGGGCGGGCGGTGCCGTCGTCGGCGTGCCGCTGGGGATCGCTTCTTCCGCATGCGCTTTGGAACCGAAGCCGAGCGAGTTGAGAATCTTGCTGAACAGACCCATGGGGTTCCCTCCGGTTTTTGGTTGTGGCGCAAGGAGCATAGATCAGGGAAGCACTGTTAATCCGGACGGTAGCTGTCGAGAAAATGCTGGCAATTTGCCGGAAGGTGGCAGCTGTGATTGCTGGTTGCGGCAGAACTCGCCGCAGGCGGCGGCCGGAGATGCCCTGCGGGCGTGCTTGTGGCACCGCGGCCCGGCGCGCAAGATGCGCGGCAAGATCGCCCCATGACGAACGGAGTCCCCCATGTCGCGCCTGTTGCCCTTGACCCTTCTCCTTATCGTAGGCGCCGCTCAGGCCGCGCCGGAGCCGGTGCCCCTGTACCGCGAGATCAAGGACTGGGTGGTGGCCTGCGACAACCTGCGCGGCTGTCAGGCCATCAGCGCCGCGGCCTTCGGCTTCAGCCCGCTGCGGTTGGTGGTCAGCCGCGATGCCGGCCCCGGGGCCGAGCCGCGGGTTCGTCTGAGCTACAGCGGGCAGGCCGGGCATTTCGCGCTGTCGACCGACGGCCGCCCGCTGCCGGACACGCTGGCGGGCGCCCTGCGGTCCGAGGCGGGCGGGGAGGCGCTGGTCCTCCGCGGCGAGGGCGACACGGCGCGCGGTCTGCTGGCCGAGTGGCGCAACGGCAACGCCCTGCGCCTGGATATGGCGGGGGAGGAGGCCGAGGTTTCCCTGGCGGGCCTTTCCGCGGCACTGCTGCTGATGGACTCGGTGCAGGGGAGACTGGGTACCCGCGGCGCGCTGTACCGCCCCGGCGAGCGTGACGACCACGCGGTGCCGGAGGAGCCGCCGCTGCCGCTGCTGCGGCCCTTCCCCGGTGTCGCGCCGCTGGCCGGCGCCGAGCGCCTGCGCATCGCCCAGGCGGTGATGGAGGCCACCCGCAGCGAGTGGCAGGAGGCCGACATGGAGAACCAGGAGCCCGAAGCCGAGGCCCATGCGCTCAACGAGCGGGAGGCGCTGGTGCTGATCCAGACCTCCTGCGCGGCCTACAACTGCAACTTCGCCCTCTACCGGGTCGCCCGCCAGCCCCCCTATCCGCGCCAGCCGCTGCGTATCGAGCCCCTGCCGCTCGGCGGCGAGGGCCTCGGCGGCTGGGTCGACTACGACGAGGGGACCGGGGAGCTGGGCTATTTCATGAAGGGCAGGGGCGTCGGCGATTGCGGCGATGCGGCCAGTTGGCTGTTCGACGGCGAGCGTTTCCAGTTGCAGTCCGCACAGATGATGCAGCGCTGCGCCGGCAGCCCGCCCGACGACTGGCCGGAGCTGTGGCGCACGGCCAGACCGTAGGGAAGGGCGCTCTCCGGTTCGGCCGTTGCGGCAGCCGACGAGGCCCGCGTCAGGTGCTGAACTCCTTCCCGCGCCCAGCCTCTCAACCTGCATGGCCTCGGCGACAGCCCGCCTCCCGCCGGCCGAAGGAGCCCTTCCATGCATGTCCATCATCTCAACTGCGGCTGCATGTGTCCCCTCGGGGGCGCCCTGATCGACGGCTTCAGCCAGGGGCCGACCGCCTCGCTGGTCTGCCACTGCCTGCTGATCGAGACGGAGCGCCACGGCCTGGTGCTGGTGGATACTGGCTTCGGCAGCCGGGACGTGACCGCGCCGAGGCAGCGTTTGAGCCTGTTCTTCCGGATCGTCGACAACATCCGCCTGGAGCCGCGCTACACGGCGCTGGAGCAGGTGCGCCGGCTGGGCTTTTCCGCAGGGGATGTGCGGCACATCCTGCTGACCCACCTGGATTTCGACCATGCCGGCGGGCTGGAGGACTTTCCCGCCGCGCGGGTCCATGTGCTGCAGCGGGAGATGGACGCGGCCCGCGCGCCCCGCGGCTTCCTGGATCACAACCGCTACCGTGCCCGGCAGTGGGACGGGGTGCGCGACTGGAAGTTCTACGCGCCGGGCGGCGAGCCGTGGTTCGGCTTCCAGGCCGTGCGGGAGCTGGCCGGTCTGCCGCCGGAGATTCTCTTCGTGCCCCTGAGCGGCCATACCCTCGGCCACGCCGGAGTGGCCCTGCAGACCCAGGGCGGCTGGCTGCTGCATGCCGGCGACGCCTACTTCTACCGCGAGGAAGTCGGCCAGCTGGAGCCCCGCTGCACGCCTGGATTGAGCCTCTACCAGCGGATGATGGAGGTCGACCGCACGGCGCGCCTGGCCAACCAGCATCGGCTGTGCTCGCTGTCCCTCGAGTACCGCAACGAGGTGAGTCTTTTCTGCAGCCACGACGCCAAGGAGCTGGAGCGGATGCAGGCGGGGAGCGTCACGGCTGCGTGATGCGGCGACGCTTTCCCTCGGTCCTTTTCCCTTTTCGGCATGAAGGAGAGGGCGTGAACGGCTATACCTGCAGCTTCATGCGATCGTCCTGAAGCCACCCCCATCGCATTCGCGGCAGCCGGCGCGACGCGTTACCATCCGCGGCCTGCTTCCCCCTGGTCGCGCCAGCCGATGCCCTTTGCCTTCGAAATCGCCATGGACCCCGTCACCCTTGCCGTCTTGGCGAGCGTGGCCTTCGTCGCCGGCTTCATCGACGCCATCGCCGGCGGAGGCGGCCTGATCACGGTGCCCGCGCTCCTGACTGCTGGCCTGCCGCCGCATCTGGTGCTGGGGACCAACAAGCTCAGCTCCACCTTCGGTTCGGCCATCGCCAGCCTGACCTTCATCCGGCGTGGCCTGTTCCATCCCCGGCAGTGGTACGGCGCCCTGGTCGCCACCGCCCTCGGCGCGCTGCTGGGGGCCGCCGTCGCCCATTACCTGCCGGCCAGTTGGCTGAACCAGTTGCTGCCGGTCATCGTCTTTGCCTGCGGGCTGTATCTGCTGTTCAACCGGACCCCGGATACCGCCCACCGGCCCGATGCCCGGATCGCGAAGAGACGCCAGTGGCCCCAGGGTTTCGCCCTCGGTGCCTACGACGGCGTGGCGGGCCCCGGCACTGGCGCCTTCTGGACGGTCAGCTCCCTGCTGCTGTACCCGCTCGACCTGGTGCGCGCCAGCGGCGTGGCCCGCACCATGAACTTCGTCAGCAACGCCATGGCCCTGGGCGTCTTCATCGCTACCGGCCATGTGGCCTGGGTGCTCGGACTGGGCATGGGCAGCGCCCTGATGGCCGGCGCCTGGCTGGGCGCCCGCACCGCCATCGGCGGAGGGGCCCGCTTCATTCGTCCGATGTTCATCTGCGTGGTACTGGCCCTGACGGCGCGTCTGGCCTGGCAGCACTGGTTCGGGCATGGCTGAGCATCGCTGCCCGCATTCCGGCGTGGGCCCGGGGCAGGTGATGCTCCAGGTCACAGCATGGCAATGATCGAGTCAAAAACTTTCCCCCTTGCCAGTGTTCTTAGTTAACCTTCCACGCTTCTCTACGGATCCAGATACCTACCATGCTTGAAACAACCCTCGCACAACTCGAACGCATTGTGGCCGACCTTCTCCAGCAAAACCGGACGCTGGCCGAGAACTGCAGCCAGCTTGAGCAGGACCTGCGCCATGCCAGGGAGGAGAACGACAACCTTCAACTGGCTGCCCTCGAGCAGGAAGAACGGCAGGCCGCCATGGTCGCCCGCCTGCAGGCGCTGATCGAGCGTGCCGGCACCAGTAGCGCCGCATGAAGGAGAATGGCGTCCGTGTCCTGAGGATTCTCGGGCGCGAGTACCCGATCAAGGCCTCCGCCGACGAGGAGCGCGTCCTGCAGGAGGCCGCCGCCCTGCTCCAGGAGCGCGTGGCGGAGAGCCGCCAGCGTTTCCCCAATGCCAGCAAGGACGAACTGCTGGTGTTGACGGCCCTCAACCTCTGCGTCCCCCTGCTGCAGCAGGGCCAGCAGCTGCGCGAGGCCGAAGAACGCCTCGCTGCCTGCATCGAGCAGATCGCCCGCCAGTTGCAGACGACGTAGATCGGCAGCCCGGCCATTCCCCGACCCTTGCCTGGCGAGACCTGACGCCCCCCGTTGTAGTGGAAAACCCGTGCAGCGGTTTTCCAGCGGGCTGCGTCAGGGGGCGGCATGGGGACTTTGTCATCAAATTGATATTATTCATGTTCGTTCACGGCCATGGCTACTGTCGCCATCGGGCGTTCACGACGGAACGACTTCAATTCGATGGACAAAGGATTCGAGATTGAAAAAGCTGCTGCTGTCCGTGCTGGCCATGTCCGCCCTGCAAGGCTGCGTCAACCGGGTCGGCGATTTCACCGTCGCCTCGACCAAGAACATCGACATCAAATCCGAAGCGCACCGCGTCGATACGCGGCGGCGAGTCCAGGGGCGGGATGTCATCCATATCATCTCCTTCATCCCGACCGGCATGTACCCGAGCATGAAGGAAGCCATGGACAACGCCATAGAAAAGGCGCCGGGCGCCGTCGCACTGTCGGATGTGACCGTCAAGCGCGGCGTCTGGTACATCCACTAGGGTCTGTTGACGTTTTGGCGTGAGCCGCGTTGCCGCGCCAAATGCCGCCAGGCAAGGCGCGGGTCGCCGGCAATGGTGTTCCCTTGCCAAGACCCGCAACGCCGCATGGCGGCATTTGCCGCGCAACCCGCAGGGACGGGGCCCGTTTGGCGCAGCACCGCGTCGCTCGTCGTTCATTTGGAATGACCAAACCTCTCTCCTCGTTCCTTGTTCTGCGCCAAACGGGCCTCCGTCGCGGCCTACGCCAAAACGTCAACAGACCCTATGGCCAAGACTACTTCGAGATCGAAGGCAATCCGGTCTACGAGGCCAGAGCCAGGCAATGACCAGCCCGGCCATTGCCGCCGTGGGTATGGTGCCGCCTGATGCCCGCGACCGCGCCCCTGGCGAGGGCGGAGGAGAGCGGGACCATCCCGCAGGTTTTCCTTGCCCGAGTCTTCTGGACGAATGGCGTGCAGGCCGTCGCCTGGCCGGACCTTGGGGGAGCGCCCGGAGTCCCTTGGGAAGGCCGGCGGCTCGTGCCGCCGGGCGACGACCCACATTCAAGGCCAGCGGAGCCATATCCTCGAAGTAAATACGCGCCCTTGATCATGAACCATGGAGGACACGCCAGTGAAACTCCAGGCAGTGAAATTCGGCGATGGTTTTACGCGGTGGCTACGCCGTGACGCACGTCCGCTGACTGATCGGGACCTGTCGCAGGCCATCGGGTTTGCGCGCATCACCCTGATCGTCGGCCTGGTCTTCCTGCATTACCTGAAGTTCCCGAACGCACAGGTTTCGCCGTTCGAAGGCATGGATGTCGCGCATCATCCGCTGGCGACCTTCGTCAACAGCTTCGTCCTGTTCTTCTTCTTCAGCGCGGTTCCCCTGCTCAGCCTGATCTCCGGCTGGCTGTTCTTCTCCTTCGCCGAGCGCCCGCATGCCGCCCGCTTCGAACTGCCGCGGCGTATCCGGCGGCGCCTGCTGTCCCTGTACCTGCCGCTGGTATTCTGGAACGCCGTGTTCCTGGCGCTCCTGCTGGCCTTGTTCATCTGGCGCTCGGACGACCCGCTCCTGGACGACCTCAATATCCGCTTCGCGCGCGCCGGCTGGTTCGACTATCTCAACGCCGTCTTCGGCCTCACCCGCCACCCGGTGGGATTCCAGTTCTGGTTCGTGCGCGACCTGTTCGTCACCGTGCTGGTCAGTCCGGTCCTGTGGCTGCTGCTGCGCCATGCGCCCTACCTGGGGCTGGCGACACTGGGGCTGGCGTGGATGGCCGGCCACGACCTGCTGATCTTCTTCCGCTCCGACGTGGTGTTCTTCTTTTTCCTGGGCGGCTGGCTGCGTGTGCGCGGCGTGTCGCTGGAAATGGGGCAGCGCGCTGCACTGCTGCTGGCGGCGCTCTATGTCGCTCTCGTCGCCCTGCGGGCCGCAGCACCGCTGTTCCTGGCCTGGGACGACCAACGCCCCGAATGGCTGACGACGGCGACCCGCGCCATGCGCCTGATCGGCGTGCTGGCGTGCTGGGGAATCGTTCTGCATCTGGCGGCGACTCCGCTGGGCGCCGCCGTCGCGCGCTATGGAGGGCTGGCCTTCTTCCTCTACGCCACGCATTTTCCGCTCATCGCTGCGGTAAAAATCCAGCTGTGGCGCCTGATCCCGGCCCCGACCGACGGCTGGATGCTGGCGCACTACCTGGCCAGTGTCCTCGTCACCGTGACCGTCGCGCTGCTCGCCGCTCTGCTGCTGACACGCACGGCGCCGCGCTGTTTCACTCTGATGAACGGCGGCAGACTGCTCGGTATCGACCAGGTCCTCGCGGAGCCTGCAGCCCGGCCTGCGACGGCCTCCGATCGCAGGCAGAATTGATCCTGCCGGACAGGTGGCGGGGGCCGGTTTGCGGGAGCTTCTGGGCTGGTTCTTCGCAAAGACAGCCGGGCATGGGCGTTCGTCCGTGTTCCCGTGGACGCCTCATGAGGGCTGGAGGGGGCGAGAGCGGGCGGCGGCCCTGGAGAGACCACGCCGGACAGCCCCGGCATGGCGCCGGCCGGTTCAGTCCTGGCGGCTGGTGACTTCGAGCAGGTGGTAGCCGAACTGGGTCTTGACCGGACCCTGCACGACATTCAGCGGGGCGCTGAACACCACGGCGTCGAACTCCTTCACCATCTGGCCGCGGCCGAAGGAGCCGAGGTCGCCGCCGTCGCGGCCGGAGGGGCAGGTGGAGTTGTCACGGGCGACCTGGGCGAAGTCGGCGCCGGCTTCGATGGCGGCCTTCAGTTCGAGGCACTTGGCTTCGGTGGGAACCAGAATGTGGCGGGCGGTGGCACGGGCCATGGGGAGACTCCTGTTCAATGAGGACGCCCAGCCTACCCTAATGCGCAGGCCGTGCAAGCTGGCGGGTACGGGGCGATGGGCAGGCCCGGCGCGTGGCGGCCGGGCCGGGGTGGTGTTCAGGATGTGGCGCTGTGGCTGCCCAGCAGGGTGTGCTCGGACTTCTTGAGGCGCTTGGCCTGACGTTTTTCCTGGGCGCTCTTCAGCGGTTTCTTCTTGGCTTCCTTGTGCGACTCGTGTTTTTTGCTCATGACGGCGATCTCCAGGGAAAGGGGAGTGGATCAAAGGGGAGTGCGCGGGGCGTGCACCATCACCTCCCTGGCGTTGGGCCTCGGTTGTGGGGTCGCTTTCAGTCTAGTACCGGAGCGGGACGGCGGTGGGGCGTCGACGGATGGGCGTTTTTGCGGGGAGCGCCGGAGCGGGGCGGTGTTCTCACGCGGGTGCGTGGGAACGGAGATGCCTACTCGGTTCGCTGGGGATCGCCGGCGAACCGGGTAGGCAGGGTCAGTGGTGGAATGGTCAGCCGATCAGCAGTACCTGTCCAGGTAGTGAACGCCGGGCTTGCTCCGGGCGACGCGCCAGTGCTCGGTCAGGGTCTGGTGAACGCGCCCGATGAATTCCCGGTCGGCCGCGGCCTTCTTCCCGACGTAGCCTTTTCCACGGTGATAGGCTCTGAGCCTGACACGCATGGCGGGAGTACGTTTTTCGAACTCCTCTTCCTCCATGCCGGCCGGAAGGCGATCGAGATGGACTTCACCCTCTTCGCAGACCCAGAGGATATGGCTTTCGCTCTTGTCCCTGCGCTGGGCGAACAGTTGAGCCAGGTCTTCGGGGGAGAGTGCATCGTTCAGGTTCATGTGCAAGGTCCTCATGGTCATCCATTGATCGAACGTTTTGCGAAAAAACGTGTGCTGTCTTCGGATTCAGGCCCGCCGTCCGTGAATCTACGGATCGGACGGCGGCCTGCATGCCGTGCAGCTGGGTTCAGATCACAACATGAGCCTTATGTAGCGCTGATCTGAGCTAACTACACAAAGCAAGCCTGGAGAAGCCGGGACGGAAGATCGCGAGGAGGAGGAAGGAGGCGAGCATCGATGGTGTCCGGTAGCGGGGCCGGAGGGGTAGTACGGCCCGCCACAAGCATCATCCGAATGTTTCGCCAGCACTTCTCGCCGCCAGATGCGATTACTGCCAGTCAACTTCATCAGTCCGCCTTGTGGGCAGTACAGCCGCGAAGTGGCTCGACGAGTGGGTCGAGCAAACCGCGAACACCCTTACCAGGGCTCCCTCTTAGGGAAGCAGTTCCATCATCCAAGGGCAGACACGGTTGTGTCAATGGTTTTGTAGTGTTTTTTTTAGTCCACTACAGGGGGTTGTCCATGCAGATCATTCTGGTGCGCCATGGCAGGCCCGATCATGGCGCTGCGTGCTGGTGCAGTCCGGCGCAGATGAAGGACTGGCTCGCGCGCTACAACGAGGCCGACGTGGCCGTCCATGAGATGCCCGACGGGCTCGTCACGCTCGCCCGTGCGGCGGGGGCGGTGGTCTGCAGCTCCATCGCGCGCTGCGTGCAATCGAGAGCCTGCCTGGGTGTGGACAGCTGCCGGCAGCCCGATCCGCTGTTCGCCGAAGCCCATCTGCCCTACTTGGACTGGCCCTTCCCGAAGCTGCCGGCCGGCTTCTGGCGACTGCTGTTTCGCAGCGCCTGGTTCTGCGGTTTCGCCCGGCACACCGAGCCGATCCGTGAGTCGAACAGACGGGCCGGCGCGGCGGCGGAGCGGCTCGTCCAGCTGGCCGAGACGCACGGCAGCGTGCTGCTGATGGGCCACGGCATCATGAACATCCTCATCGCGCGGCAACTGCGCAGGCGCGGCTGGGCAGGGCCGCGGCATCTGCTGATGAAGGGCTACTGGCATGCCAGCGTTTATCGGAAAGCGCTGCCTGATCGGTAGGCAGCGGTGGCGCCGAGGGCTGGAAAACCCGCGCGGCGGTTCTTCGGCGTGTACATGGAGACCGAAGCGTCCGGAGTGGCGTTCCCACGCGGGAGCGTGGGAACGATCAAGGCAGAAGAGCAGCCGGGCTCAGCGCTGCGGCCTGTTCCTGATGGTCTTGAGCAGATCCTCGGGGCTGATCTGGCCGACCACGCTGGCCGTGCTGCCGGGCTGGGGCAGGTCGAGGATGTGGCCCTTGATCCTGCCCATCACGTGCATCTCGCAGGCCTTGCAGTCGAAGGTCAGGGTCAGCACCTCGTCCTGGTGCACCAGTTGCATCGGCGCGACCTTGGTGCGCACGCCGGTAACGCCCTTGGCCTGTTTCGGGCACAGGTTGAAGGAGAAGCGCAGGCAGTGCTTGGTGATCATCACCGGCACCTCGCCGGTTTCCTCGTGGGCCTCGTAGGCCGCGTCGATCAGCTGCACACCGTAGCGGTGATAGAAGGCCCGGGCCTTCTCGTTGTACACGTTGGCCAAGAAGGTCAGGTGCGATTCCGGATACACCGGCGGCGGCACGCTGACCGGCTTGCGGCCGCCGCGCGGGTGGGCGGCCAGGCGCGCGGCGCTCAGCGCGTCGATGGCCTCGCGGCGCAGGGCCTTGAGCTGGGAGTTGGGGACGAAGAAGGCCTGCGGCGCGTCGATCTCCACGCCCTCGGCATGGTAGAGGGTCGTGCCCAGCTGGCCGAGCAGGTCGCGCAGTTGCTCGAGCGCCTGCTCCGGCCTCTTCGCCAGACCGAAGGGCCCCGCCAGGCTCGCCGAGGCGCCGATGCCTTCCTCGCTGGTCACCGTCAGGACGAGTCGTTCTTCGCTCAGCTGGACGTACCAGCGGACCGCCACGCGGCGCTCGGCGGAGGTCTTCAGCAGCGCCTGCTGCCAGTTGTGATCCAGGTTGCGGTTCAGCGCATGCTGCGGACGCAGCTGCCTCAGCGCCGGCGGCATCTCGTTGAGCTCGATGCGGTACTGCCAGCGGGGCTTGCCGTCCTGCTCGAACCGCTCGAGTTCTTCGACGACGCTGGCGCGGAAACCCACCCCCTCGCGCTTGACCAGCACGTTCAGGCCGTCGCCGTTGGACAGCGGCTCATGGGTCCTGGCGATCAGGTCCTTCTTGCCGACCTTGAGGATCTCGCCCACCGGCAGGCCGGTGAAGGTCGGCGAGTCGAAGGCGCCGATGTCGATCTGGCGCTCGTTGGCGAAGTAGTCCGTGCTGCCGCGGTGGAAGGTCTTGTCCGGGTCCGGCACGAAGAAGTGCTCGGTCCGGCCGCTGGAGGCCCGCGCCAGCTCGGGGCGCTCGTTCAGGATCTCGTCGAGCCGCTGGCGGTAGTAGGCGGTGATGTTCTTCACATAGCCCATGTCCTTGTAGCGGCCCTCGATCTTGAAGGAGCGCACGCCGGCATCGATCAGGGCGCGCAGGTTGGCGCTCTGGTTGTTGTCCTTCATCGACAGCAGGTGCTTGTCGTAGGCCACCACGCGGCCCTGGTCGTCCTGCAGGGTGTAGGGCAGCCGGCAGGCCTGCGAGCAGTCGCCGCGGTTGGCGCTGCGCCCGGTCTGCGCATGAGAGATGTAGCACTGCCCGGAGAAGGCCACGCACAGTGCGCCATGGATGAAGTACTCGATGGTCGCGTCCACCTGCGCGCCGATGGCGCGGACCTCCTGCAGGCTGAGCTCGCGGGCCAGCACCAGCTGGGTAAGGCCGGCATCCGAAAGGAACCTGGCCTTTTCCGGGGTGCGGATGTCGCACTGGGTGCTGGCATGCAGCTCGATGGGCGGGATGTCCAGCTCCAGGATGCCCATGTCCTGCACGATCAGCGCGTCGATACCGGCGTCGTACAGCTGCCCGATCAGCTGGCGGGCCGGCTCCAGCTCGTCGTCGTGCAGGATGGTGTTGAGGGTGACGAACACCCGGGCATGGAACAGGTGGGCGAACTCCACCAGCCCGGCGATCTCCGCCACGCTGTTGCCGGCATTGTGCCGCGCACCGAAGCTGGGGCCGCCGATATACACGGCATCGGCGCCATGCAGGATGGCCTCCCTGGCGATGGACACGTCCCGTGCCGGGCTCAGCAGTTCCAGATGGTGCTTAGGTAATGACATGGCGTGGAAACCGGTGTGAAACAGGGCGGCCATTGTACCCGCCTTGTGCGATTTCTGATCGCATCACGCGCCCGAACGGGAGTCGGGCGATGCGTCGTCTAGACTGACAGGGTGCATGCCGCGAAGTACCCAGCGAGGTGATCGTTATGCCGAAGACCAGCGGATCCAAGGGTGGACACAAGGGCGAGCCCACCCACGAGAAGGGCGGTGGCGAAGGGTTGCCGCCCAAGAACTGGCCGTCCACGACCGGCGAGCCCAGCATGGGCGGACGCGCGACCGTGAGGGAGAGGAAGGAGAAGGATCGCAAATAGCCTGCCCGGTCGTTCCCATGCTTTTGCGTGGGAACGATCCTCGGCAGGGGCGTCTTTCACCGGTCGACTCCATGCGCCTGCGTAAAGGCAGGACAGGTAGCCGACGGGGGCGGTGAGGGTTCGGGAGCGACTGAAAAATCGATCCTAGGCCTGTCCCGGACTCCATGTCCATCCCTCATCGCCGCCATTGTTACGAACTTCTGACAGAAGTCAGCAATGCATATTTTTCCTGCTGCAGGGGCTTCCAGGCGCCTCGGTTCGGAGTAGTCTGGAGGCGTCGCGATGCTACTACGCGGCACCCTTGCTGATCGGCTGAAGAAGGAATGGCGTATGCAACTCCAGGTTCACAGCGATAACCATATCGAAGGCAGTGCCCGCCTGGCGGGCTGGGTTCGTGCCACTGTCGCCAGCAAATTCGAGCGTTACGACGAGGAGTTGACCCGCGTTGTCGTCCACCTGAACGACGAGAAAGGCAACAAGGCCGGCGCCAACGAAAAGCGCTGCCAGATCGAGGCCCGCGCCAAGGGATACCAGCCGCTGTCGGTGAGTCACAACGCCGAGTCCCTGGAATTCGCCCTGGACGGTGCGATGGAGAAACTCGGCCACGCCCTGGCCCACCGGCTCGGCAAGCAGCGCAACAAGCGCATCACCAGCGGACGTGACGTCGCCGGCAGCGTGGCCAGCCGTGACCGCCTGCTGGAGGAGGACTTCCTCGCCGAGGAGCAACTGCGCATCGCCTGAATCCACAGCAGAAAAAACCGCCGGCAGGCCGGACCTGCCGGCGGTTTTTTATTGCCCGCTTGAATGATTGCTCCCACCAGGCTGCGTGGGAGCGGGGCAGCGGTGTGCCTTTGCGCAAGCGCTGGGCTAGCGCTGCGCCTGTGGTTCAGGCCGGTTTTTGCTGGATTTGCTCCATCTGCTCCTGAATCGCTCTCAGCGCCGGATGGTTCTGAAAGTGTTCCATCTCCTCCTGAATCGTTTTCAGCGCCGGGTTGTTCTGAAGATGCTCTATCTGTTCCCGGAACGTTTTCAGCGCCGGGTTGTTCTGAAAGTGCTCCATTTCCTCCTGAATCGCTTTCAGTGCCTCAGTATTCTGAAATTGCTCTATTTCTTCCTGGATCGCTTTCAGCGCCGGATTGTTCTGCAGGTGTTCCATCTCCTCCTGGAGCGCTTTCAGCACCGGGTTGTTTTGCAGTTTCTCCATTTCTTCGCGGATCGCTTGCAGCTCCATATTGTTCTGAAAGTACTCCATCTGCTCCTGATATCCCTTCATTACCGGATTGTTTCGAAGTTGCTCCATCTGCTCCTGGAGCGCTTTCAGCTCCGGATCGTTCTGAAAGCACTTCATCTGCTCCTGAAACTCCTTCAGCAGCGGATTGCACTGGAATTTTTCCATCTGCTCCTGAAATCCCTTCAGCACCTGATTGTTCTGAAGTTGCTCTATCTGCTCCTGGAGCGTTTTCAGCATCGAATTGCTCTGTAAGTGCTCCATCTGCTCCTGGATCGCTTTCAGTGCGCCATTCTTCTGAAAATTTTCCATCTGCTCCTGGAGAGTTTTCAGCGCCGCATTGTTCTGAAGGTGTTCCAGTTGCTCCTGAAATCCCTTCAGGCATTGATTGATGTTTTCCATGACTGTCTCCTCAGTGCCGTTTCGATAGTGGTGTAGAGCCCTCGCCAGGCTAGTCTTGATATTCCACTGTCATGCATTTGCTACTACGGGCTTTTTCTCTGCAACACATCAACGAAAGCACAAAGTGGCCCATGAGCAACGGAATTCTACGAACGGCCAAGTTGGGTTCCGTACGAAAAGTCCGAACGGATAGAGTCGCCGCCATGACTGGCTGTAGGCCTGCATGGCAAGGCGTTACGAACCCGATCGCTCGCTCTGCGTAGGCGCGATCGAAACCCCGAACGTGATCGAAAGGCCTGCAATCGCGCATCATGGAGGCCGTCATATCGAGGAGGTTTCCATGCGCATTGCTTCATTCGTGGCGCGGCTTGCCGCCGTGTCGCTGGGTTTGCTGTTCGCCGCTGCTGCCGGGGCCGCCGAGGAGGCGCGGCTGGTGGAGTCGATCAACGCCTACCGGGCGCAGGTGCAGAGCTGTGCCGGCCAGGCGTCCGGGGAGCTGCCGCCGCTGGCGGACGATCCGCGGCTGGTTCTGCCGGCCGGCAGTGTCGGGGATTTGCGGGAAGCCCTGAGCCTCGCCGCCTATCCGCTGGTCAACGCCCAGGCGATCAACCTGTCCGGGCCGCGCGATGCACAGGCGGCCATGACGGTGTTGCAGCAGAGCTTCTGCCAGGTACTGCTGAACCCGCAATTCGTCGATATCGGCGTCAGCCACGCGGGGCGCGACTGGCGCATCGTGCTGGCGCGGCCGCTGCTGGCCGGGCGCATGGGCGACTGGCAGGCGGAAGGACAGAAGGTGCTCGAACGGATCAACGCAGCCCGTGCGCAGCCTCGCCAGTGCGGCCGGCAGTCCTTCGCCGCGGCGGCGCCGCTGGCCTGGAATGCCACGCTGGCGACCGCGGCCGAAAGCCACAGCCGGGCCATGGCCAACGGCAACTTCCTCGATCACAAGGACCGCGACGGCCGCACCCCGAGCGACCGGGCGGAACTGGCCGGCTACAGCGGCACTCTGGTCGGCGAGAACATCGCCGCCGCGCTGGACAGCGCGAGCAAGGTGGTCGACGGCTGGCTGGCCAGTCCCGGTCACTGCGCCAACCTGATGAACCCGCAGTTCAGCGAGCTGGGCGCCGCCTACGCGGCCGATCCGAAGAGCGATGCGGGCATCTATTGGACGGCGCTGTTCGGGGCGCCCTGAGCGCTCGGGGGTGCGACAGCCAGTGGAGGTCCGGATGCCGCGGCATGGCGGCCGAGGACAAGGTGGGCGAGCGGGCGCGAGGATGATGCCCACTTGGCTATGCTGAAGGGTGGGCATGGGGCCTGTCTTTCTAGTCGGCTCGGGAGAACGCGCGATGAGCAGCTTCGAGATCGAGAGCTGGTGCAAGACCAGCCCTACCGAGAAATCGGTTCCCCAGGGGTTGATCCACTTCTATATCAGCGGCGACGACCGCGTGAGGCTGGAGCAGGCCGAGGAGCGTCTGCAGAACAGTGGCGAATCCGAGGTGCTCGTCGATGTCGACCGGAGGACCCTGGAGCTGGTCACTCCGCCCGGATGCGGTCCACTGTCCGACTGCCACTTGCGGGTCTACCTGCGGCCGGATGACCAGCGCGGGCAGTTTCACCTGGTCGGCCATCGGGCCAGCGACGGCAGTCTGATCTACAGCAATGCGCTGCTGATCGACTCACTGATGTAGCGTCGCCGGCCCGGAGAACGCGTGGGGATAGCCGGCGCTATCCGGAGTGCCCCGAGTATCCAGTGCAAGGGGCGCCCGATGGGGCTGGGGCGTTTTTTATGGCTTTATTGCTGTAACGCTTTCGCCCATCCTGAGGCTCCACGTTGATCCGCTACCGGGGACAGGCATGAGCACGGCAGGGGCAAGTCTGGCATTGTCGGCCAAGGTCAATCATTTTCTGGCTGCGAAAGGGAAACGGCAGATCAAGCGCTGCCAGCCCGACAGCGATAGGTACGAGGGTTTGGGAAACCTGTATCTGATCGAAATGGCTTCCGGCGAAGTGCTCGACCACCATGTGAATATCGAGGCGTTCGCGAAGAAGATTGGCGTCGCCTAGAAAAGGCGAACCTGTGCGGAGCCCCGGCCTTGTGCCGGGGTTTTGCGTTTTGGCGTGGCGGATGACTTCGTTGCGGTCATAATCCTTGTCCAGATCAGGGGGATCGTTGCCTTATTAACCCGGCAATCAAATACCCAATCTAAGTGGCATAACGCACCGACGCATGCTGGAAATAGGCAACTACCCGCTCCGGGGTTTTGGCCAACCAGCTCATGAATGCCTCGGCCTTCTCCAGCAATTCCGACTTGTTTCGCGCCCGGTCACTGGTGCGCAAGCGTGTCTTGAGGTCGCGGTTCAAATACTCGTCCGGATTACACTCAGGCGAATAGGGTGGCAGGTAGAACGCTTCGATTTCTTCCTGGTGCCCTTCGAGCCATTCCCTGACCAGACGCGCATGATGGACACGCAGGTTGTCCAGGATCAGAAAGATCTTCCTGTCACTGTCCGCCACCAGCCTCGACATGAAACCGATCATCCGCTCAGTATTCATGGCCCCCTCCAGGAACTCGAACCGTACCAGTCCCTGGTTGCTGATCGCTGAGACCATGCTCAGGCCATGACGCCGAGTCGGCGCCACCAGCACCGGCGTGACGCCTGCCGGCGCATAGCCTCGAATCCAATGCCCATCTTCAGCTACGGCCGTTTCATCGCCCCAGTAGATCGTCGCGTTTTCGGCCTTGGCGCGTGCCACGATGGCCGGATAGGTCTCTTCAAGCCAGTGCTCGACCGCCTCCGGGTTCTGTTCCAGCGCCTGCCGGGTCGGCCGCTGTGGGGTATATCCCCAGCGCTGAAGGTACTGACCCACCGTCCGGATCGGCATCTCGATGCCATACAAGTGCTTGATCAACTGCATGACGGCCCGGCGGTTCCACAGGGCAAAGTCGAGTTGCAACTGGTTCGGGGTCTGGCCCACCAGAATCGAGCGCAACTGCCACTCCTGTGCGAGCGTCAAGGTCCGTCCGCTTGCCTGGCGCCGACCTCGTGTCCTGGATTTCAGACCTTCGCTGCCTTGCTCGCTGTAGCGTTTGGACCAGGCTAGTACGGTACTCAGATGTACGCCCAATGCGTCGGCAACCTCTTGCCAAGTCAGTTCGCGCTGCTCACGCAGATTCATGGCCAGGCGCCGCATCTGGTCCTGAGTTTCTCGAGAGAGCTTTCGGGCATCGATCTTTTTCATGCCTCTTTATATCGTGAATTTGATTGCCGCGTTAATAATCGATGTTGAGGCCGACGAAGAATCTATTTTTCACATTTTCATTTGCTTTTTTTCACTTCGAAGTTCGTATCTTCCCGCGTAAGAGATGCTTTCAAGACCGATATGACTGTTGGGAAAGTCGAGTTTCCTCGAAGTTATATGAAATGTCGCAGGAATGCTTGGGCATATCCTTGCGGATATCGGATTGAAAGCATGTTTCCCGGAGGTCGGAATCGGTGCGGCGATCATCGCATGCACTGGCAGAGTAATGGCCTGCCAGGGAGAGGAGCTTTGACAAATCCTCAGTGGTTTGCCGAAGTTGGCGCGATAGCTCGTATTCAGTCACTACTGCTTTCGCCATCGCGAGGCGAGAAACGGAAAACCAGTGATGGGAGGTCCCCTGAAATGAATATCGAACAATCCCTGCGTGACCCGAATGTCGCCTTGCCCATCATCGACGGGCCGGAAGCCGGAGGCATGAGGACCTGGCCGATGGATTCGTTCGTCGTCGTCACGGCTCCGATCTGGGCGCCGCTCAGCGGAGGCCAGTACACGAGGTACTGCGTGCGCCGGCACAGCCGGCTCGGCCTGGTGTGGGCAAGCCAGGATCATCCCGAGTTGCAGGGGTGAAAGGGTGGGAAAGCCGCGCAGCGGTTTTCCACCGGGGATGCCGTGTGGGCGAGGGCGGGAATGCAATTCGCCGGGCTGGACAAGCCGGCCCGTCCGCCCTACAAAGGACCGCGTCGCGCAGGGCGGGCCCGCCTGCCGTAAGCGGCCGCCGGCTCGCGAGAGCCGCCGGTTGCCGCGCATCGTTCTGGTTTTATCGAGAGGCAGGTGGATTTGTGAGAAAGAAGAAGCCCTTGGACCCCGTTCGCCAGGCACAGAAGAATCATGCTTATCGGATCGGTTACCTGATCGCCATGGCCGGCATCGCTTGCGGGTTCGTGTTGCTGGAGCTGAAGCCTGTGTGACGGATCTTGCCGTTGTGGCGGAGCGAATATTTCCCCTGCAGGAAACCGGCGCAGCGATTTTCCCGCAGGGGAGGGCCAGACTGGTCGCTGGGCCGCGTCGCCCCGCGCGGCGTACAATCCTGACCTGTCCCGCCCCTCTCCAGCACGGGAGGGGCATGACGGCGGCCGCGCCTGCCATTCACGCCGGCTGCCGCAGATTGCCGATCACGCATCAACCGCGAGAGAAATACCCATGCCGACCTACGATTACCGTTGCGAAGCCAACGGTCAGGTGTATGAAGTCCAGCATCCGATGGCCCTGAGCCCGAAAACCTGGGGCGAACTGCGCGCCGCCTGCACG
Organism: Azotobacter salinestris; assembly: GCF_009363155.1. Classification (NCBI taxonomy): domain Bacteria; kingdom Pseudomonadati; phylum Pseudomonadota; class Gammaproteobacteria; order Pseudomonadales; family Pseudomonadaceae; genus Azotobacter; species Azotobacter salinestris. Next base: position 992,973 of record NZ_CP045302.1, on the reverse strand, counting down.
CTGGCGGAAGATCCGTCGATCCCGGACGACGCGCCGGTGACCAAGCTGATGAGCGCAGCCGGCGTGGTCAACAGCCGGGTGCTGAAGAACCCGGAACCCCCGGCCTGCGCCCGGGGAAACTGCGCCGGCAACTGCCGCTGAACGGACAGCCGCACCTCGTAGGGTGGAAGACTTGCGCAGCGATCTTCCACCGCAGCGTTCCGGATTGCTCGTTGTGGTGGGCGTTGTCGTGAGCCCCTTCGTGTAGACAAGGCTGCGCCATTGTCTACACGGCGTCGCAGCACCTGGGATGGCGGGCGGATGACGATGTCCCCTGCTTTCACCATCTGTGGCCATGCCTCCCATGCCTGGGTTGGGCTATGATGCGCGCCCCCACGCTCCGCTTGGAACATCAGGCCATCATGTCCGGCAATGCCCTTTATAACGACTTGTCCGGTTATTACGACCTGATGTGCGCCGATATCGACTACCAGGCGCAAAGCCACTGCGTTCACCGGCTGCAGCAACTGTTCGGCAATGGCGGGCGCCGGCATCTCGATCTGGCCTGTGGAACCGGGCCGCATGTCCGCCATTTCATCGATGCCGGCTATTCGGGCAGTGGCCTCGACATCAATCAGCCGATGCTGGACCGCGCCGTCATGCGTTGTCCGGAGGCGCAATTCTCCCGCCAGGATATGTGCGCCTTCAGGGTGGACGAACCGCAGGACCTGATCACCTGCTTTCTGTATTCCATCCATTACAGCGGCGGAGTCGACAGGCTGAAGGCATGCATCGCCAGCGCGCACCGCGCACTGGCCGCCAACGGGCTCTTCTGCTTCAACGCGGTCGACAAGCACCAAATCGACAACGCTTCATTCGTGACGCACAGCGTACGGCACGCTGACGGCCTGTTCCGCTTCAGTTCCGGCTGGAACTACCCCGGCCAGGGCGAGCGGCAGTCGCTCAAACTGCGTATCGAACGCAGCGTGGCGGGCGAAACCCAGGTGTGGCACGACGAACACCCCATGGTCGCGGTGAGTTTCGACGAGTTGCAGATGCTGCTGCAACCGTACTTCGAGGTCCATGTGTTCGAGCATGATTACGAAAAGCTCATTCCCTGGAGCGGAACCTCGGGGAATGCCCTTTTTGCCTGTGTGAAGCGCTGAGTTGTTCCAGGCCAGGGGGCACTTCTCGCCGCCGCCCGGAGCATCGTCTTGTGTAGGGTGGAAAACTCGCGCAGCGATTTTCCACCACGACCGCGCCGACTCCCGCCTCACTCGCCCCAACTTCCTGCCCGACCGTCGCTTCCATCGCCCGCCCAATCCGGCGCATAGATCCCCTCGCGCACCGCACGGTGGAAGCTCGACCACGGCCAGTCCGCCACCCGTGCGACATGCCCGTGTTTCACCGGGTTGTAGTGCAGGTAGTCGAGGTGGCGCTGGTAGTCCCGATCATCGCGGATCAAATGCTCCCAGTAGCGTCGTTGCCAGATGCCGCGCTCGCCACGGGCGGCCTGTGCGGCCGTGTGCGTCTCGTCATCCGGCAGGCGTCTGGAGAAGGCGAATTTGATGACCTTCCAGCGCAGGGCGAAGTCGCTGTCGCCCGGCGGTAGCGTCCACATGCAGTGCATGTGTTCCGGCAGCACCACCCAGGCATCGATGTGGAAGGGATGACGCGCCTTGGTCGCCCGTACCGTGGCGCGCAGCAGGTCCACCTCCCGCACCAGCAGGTCGCTGCGCCGATCGCGCAGGTTCACCGTGAAAAAGTAGCTCGCCCCCGGCACGCGGGCGCGGCGGTAGTTGGACATGGGCTGCCTCCCTGAGCCTCGTGCCTGCCATGGCCATGCTCGGTGGACAAGCGGAGCGTTGTCCACCCTACGGAACTGATCTTGTAGGCCGCTGCCTGCCTGATTGGTGGACAAGGCTGCGCCGTTGTCCACCCTACGTGGCCGCAACTCCGCGTAGGGTGGAAAACTCGCGAAGCGATTTTCCACTGGGGATACCCGGGCTACTTGCTGCGCCGATCGCGCAGGTTCACCGTGAAAAAGTAGGCCGCCCCCGGCACGCGGGCGCGGCGGTAGTTGGACATGGGCTGCCTCCCTGAGCCTCGTGCCTGTCATGACCATGGTCGGTGGACAAGCGAAGCGTTGTCCACCTTACAGAACTGATCTTGTGGGCCGCTGCCTGCCTGATTGGTGGACAAGGCTGCGCCGTTGTCCACCCTACGTGGCCGCAACTCCGCGTAGGGTGGAAAACTCGCGAAGCGATTTTCCACCGGGGATGTCCGGGCAACTCGCTGCGTGGGAGCAGGGTGATGCTTTGCGTCACAAGGCGAGGTGGGAACGATCAAAACGTTGTAAATCACCGGACGTAGGCAAGCGCAGCTTGCCGGAGGTCCGGTGGATTGAGGTGTTAGGCCACATTACTTCCGAATGAGGTTGTGCTGAACGGCATAGTGCTTTCCTACAGCGGTCAAGTACAGGTCGCCTGAGGCGTCAAGCTCGATCAGTCCTTGCTTTACCGCCTGCCCAATCGTCATGTCTAGGGAAATCCTGAAAAAGACTTCCCGATTCTGGTGAAATACACCCGCTCCCTTGTCCGAGTTTCCCGATGAAGCAACTGTCCTTCGCCGATGCCGAGTATGCCGGCAAGCGCAAGCAGACCCGCCGCGAGCGCTTCCTGCTCGAGATGGACCAGGTGGTGCCGTGGCAGGGGCTGATCGCCCTGATCGAGCCCTACTATCCCAAGGGCGAAGGCGGTCGGCCCGCCTACCCGCTGGCAGCCATGCTGCGCGTGCACCTGATGCAGAACTGGTTCGGCTACAGCGATCCGGCGATGGAGGAAGCGCTGTACGAAACCACTCTCCTGCGCCAGTTCGCCGGCCTGAGCCTGGAGCGCATCCCGGACGAAACGACCCTCCTCAACTTCCGTCGCCTGCTGGAGAAGCACGAACTGGCCGGGGGAATACTGGAGGTGATCAACGGCTATCTGGGCGAGCGCGGACTGTCGCTGCGCCAGGGCACCATTGTCGACGCCACCCTGATCCATGCGCCGAGCTCGACGAAGAACAAGGACGGCAAGCGCGACCCGGAAATGCACTCGACGAAGAAGGGCAACCAGTACTACTTCGGCGCAAAAGCTCACATTGGTGCCGACGCTGAGTCGGGTCTGGTGCACAGCGTGGTGGTCACGGCAGCCAACGTGGCAGATGTCACCCAAGTCGACCAACTGCTGCATGGCGAGGAAAACGTAGTGAGTGCCGATGCGGGCTATACCGGCGTAGAGAAGCGCCCCGAGCATGAAGGTCGGCAGGTCATCTGGCAGGTCGCGGCCCGGCGCAGTACCTACAAGAAGCATGGCAAGCGTAGCGCCTTATACAAAGCGATCCGCAAGATCGAGAAGGCCAAGGCCCAGGTACGAGCCAAGGTCGAACATCCGTTCCGCGTGATCAAGCGCCAGTTTGGCTACACCAAGGTGCGCTTCCGGGGATTGGCCAAAAACACGTCACAGTTGGTGACGCTGTTCGCCTTGTCGAATCTGTGGATGGCGCGCCGATATTTACTGGCGAATGCAGGAGAGGTGCGCCTGTAATGCGGGAAACGGTTGCTGCGACGTGCTCGCGGCAGCTAAAAAACGCAGAAACGAGCGGGTGATCTGATCGTTTTTGATCGATTCTCCGCTTTCAAAGTCGGCGGGGGGCTGAAGTCAGCCAGAAATACATGACTACTTCAGACCATCCCTAGAAGAATCCGAGACACGCGCATTCCGGCAACGACTTCGGAGTACAGGACCCAATCCAGGACGCTCCTCTCAAATCGTCCCACGACGAATCGCATGAGTTCCATTACGGCGTCGGCGGTCCTCTCTACAGGCGTCTCGGAGACCGGCTTGAATGGGTTGTTCCCAATCGGTGGCTTTTGGAAGAGTGGTGCTCCCACAAGTGTTCTAACGAGTTCGTCAAAGGAGAACTCAATATCTGCATTCTGAGAGAAGTCGACAAAGAGCTTGCTCTTCAAAAACGTTGGTACATGATGCGTTCCAGCTTGGCGGATGATTGGGACCACCTTGTTGGAGTCGATCGACTTCATGAGATCGGAGGTCACAATCATTTTCTCGTAGCCAACACCTCCCCTTCCCGCGTTTGCCTTCTCAACGTACTTTTCAGTACATACCATGACCACTCGATCCGAGGACGCCACGTGGCGCTCCATGAAGTGAGGAATGTCATCTCCAGGTTGAAGCTCCCATTGATCCAGAATTGCATCGACCCCTGAGTTTCGTAGTCGAACAGCCAGATCCATGACCCACTTCTTATGATCCTGTGAATCATGTGAATAAGAGATGAAAACCTTTGGAATTGTCATGAGGTCCTCAAAAATTGAACATGGTGATAGGCGGCGAAACTTGTGGCCTAACTATTAATCCGGCAATACAATAGGGCACTTTCTGTATTTTGGTTTCTCCTTGAAAATCAAGGATATATGCCGATACTGGTATGAGCCTTATTTGTGCTTTCGTATTGCCGGATTAATACTATTCGACACCAGATGTTGTGAACAAACACACCATTTGGTGCATAACATTCCCTCGCCGATCCCGGTGAACCTCTTGTGGGCTGCGGCCTTCAGCATGAAGCTGGTGTCTTTCAGGGCGTTATGCACCATGGGCGGCAAGCCGAAGCTCATTGGCCCTACTTCAATCCCAGCTCAACGCCCCCCCAGTCTGATACTCGATCACCCGCGTCTCGAAGAAGTTCTTCTCCTTCTTCAAATCCATGATCTCGCTCATCCACGGGAAGGGGTTGGTGGTGCCGGGGTATTGTTCCGGCAGGCCGAGCTGACTCAGGCGGCGGTTGGCGATGAACTTGAGGTAGTCCTCCATCATCGCCGCGTTCATGCCGAGCACGCCGCGGGGCATGGTATCGCGGGCGTATTCGATTTCCAGCTGGGTGCCCTGGAGGATCATCTGGGTCGCTTCGTCCTTCATCTCGGCGTCCCACAGGTGCGGGTTCTCGATCTTGATCTGGTTGATCATGTCGATGCCGAAGTTCAGGTGCATGGACTCGTCGCGCAGGATGTACTGGAACTGCTCGGCAGTGCCGGTCATCTTGTTGCGGCGGCCCATGGAGAGGATCTGGGTGAAGCCGCAGTAGAAGAAGATGCCTTCCAGCACGCAGTAGTAGGCGATCAGGTTGCGCAGCAGTTGGCGGTCGGTTTCCGGGGTGCCGGTGTCGAAGGTCGGGTCGGAGATCGAGCGAGTGTACTTGAGGCCCCAGGACGCCTTCTTCGCGACGCTGGGGATCTCGTGGTACATGTTGAAGATCTCGCCCTCGTCCATGCCCAGCGACTCGATGCAGTACTGGTAGGCGTGGGTGTGGATGGCCTCCTCGAAGGCCTGGCGCAGGATGTACTGGCGGCACTCGGGGTTGGTGATCAGGCGGTACACGGCCAGCGCCAGGTTGTTGGCGACCAGACTGTCGGCGGTGGAGAAGAAGCCGAGGTTGCGCATGACGATGCGCCGCTCGTCCTCGGTCAGGCCGTCCTGGCTCTTCCACAGGGCGATGTCGGCGTTCATGTTGACTTCCTGCGGCATCCAGTGGTTGGCGCAGCCGTCGAGGTACTTCTGCCAGGCCCAGTCGTACTTGAAGGGGACGAGCTGGTTGAGGTCGGCGCGGCAGTTGATCATGCGCTTCTCGTCGACGCGCACGCGGGCGCTGGCGCCTTCGAGGTCTTCGAGGCCCTCGCGGATGTCCAGTTCGTTGAGCGCGGCCTTGGCGCGGGCCACGGCGTCGGAGTCGTCGGCGGTGACGGCGCGGGCCTCGTGGGCGGCGGCGTCGCCGACGCTGTTCAGACGCTCCAGGGTCATGGTGGCCTGCGGTTGCGCGGCGGCGGCGGGCTTGGCGGCGCCTTCTTCGGGTTGATCGAATTCGTCCCAGCTGAGCATGGCGGGTTCTCCTGGTCGGGACCGGGCGGGCCGGTCGGTGCAAGTCGGTTGGCTTCCCGCGGCGCGGGAAGCGCGGAATCTGGGGGAACGGGGCGTTGGCTTCGCCTTCTCCCTGGCCCTCTCCCTTGGGGGAGAGGGCGTCGAAGTCATCTCCGTACCAGCGCGAAGCTGAGCGAGTGAGCGCTAGGCGCCGGGTTGCCCGGCCCCGGGAGCGTACTGAAGTACGTGACCGGGGTCGGGCGGGCCGGCAACAACGCGGGCGCCGCTCAGATTCGTGCGGCACCTGTCACTGACAAGCTTCGCAGTCGGGGTTGTCGATACTGCACGCCTGCGGCACCGGCGCCGGCTTGGGTTCGGCGGCGGACAGGCTCTCGTCGATCACCGAGGACACGGCGTTGAGCTTGCCGGTGTTGATGGTCGACTTCTCGGCGCTGGTGGCGGCCAGGGCGCGGAGGTAGTAGGTGGTCTTCAGGCCGCGGAACCAGGCCATGCGGTAGGTCACATCGAGCTTCTTGCCCGAGGCGCCGGCGATGTACAGGTTCAGCGACTGGGCCTGGTCGATCCACTTCTGGCGGCGGCTGGCGGCCTCGACGATCCATTTGGTCTCCACCTCGAAGGCGGTGGCGTAGAGGGCCTTGAGGTCGGCCGGGATGCGCTCGATCTGCTGCACCGAACCGTCGTAGTACTTGAGGTCGTTGACCATCACCCCGTCCCACAGGTCGCGCGCCTTGAGGTCGTGGACCAGGTAGGGGTTGATCACGGTGAACTCGCCGGAGAGGTTCGACTTCACGTAGAGGTTCTGGTAGGTCGGCTCGATCGACTGCGACACGCCGACGATGTTGGAGATGGTCGCGGTCGGGGCGATGGCCATGATGTTGGAGTTGCGCATGCCCTTCTTCACGCGCTCGCGCAGCGGCGCCCAGTCCAGGGTGCTGGAGCGGTCCACCGCGATGTACTTCTGGCTGCGCTGTTCGGTGAGGATGTCCAGCGAGTCCAGCGGCAGGACGCCCTTGGACCACAGCGAACCCGCGAAGCTGGAGTAGGCGCCGCGCTCCTCGGCCAGGTCGCAGGAGGCCTGGATGGCGTAGTAGCTGATGGCTTCCATCGACTGGTCGGCGAAGGCGATGGCCGCCTCCGAGCCGTAAGGGATGTGCTGCAGGTACAGCGCGTCCTGGAAGCCCATGATGCCGAGGCCGACCGGGCGGTGGCGGAAGTTGGCGTTCCGCGCGGTGTCGACGCTGTAGTAGTTGATGTCGATGACGTTGTCGAGCATGCGCACGGCAGTCTTCACGGTGCGCGCGAGCTTGGCGGTGTCCAGCTTGCCGTCATTGATGTGGTTGACCAGGTTGATCGACCCCAGGTTGCACACGGCGATCTCGTCGGCGCTGGTGTTGAGGGTGATCTCGGTGCACAGGTTGGAGCTGTGCACCACGCCCACGTGCTGCTGCGGGCTGCGCAGGTTGCACGGGTCCTTGAAGGTCAGCCAGGGATGGCCGGTCTCGAACAGCATCGAGAGCATCTTGCGCCACAGGTCCTTGGCCGGCAGGGTCTTGAACAGCTTGATCTTGCCGTACTGGGTCAGCGCCTCGTAGTACTCGTAGCGCTCCTCGAAGGCGCGGCCGGTGAGATCGTGCAGGTCGCGCACGTCGGACGGCGAGAACAGGGTCCAGGGGCCGTCCTCGAACACGCGCTTCATGAACAGGTCCGGAATCCAGTTGGCGGTGTTCATGTCGTGGGTGCGGCGGCGGTCGTCGCCGGTGTTCTTGCGCAGCTCGAGGAATTCCTCGATGTCCAGGTGCCAGGTTTCCAGGTAGGCGCAGACCGCGCCCTTCCTTTTACCCCCTTGATTGACCGCTACGGCCGTGTCGTTGACCACCTTGAGGAAGGGCACGACGCCCTGGCTCTTGCCGTTGGTGCCCTTGATGTAGGAGCCGAGCGCGCGCACCGGGGTCCAGTCGTTGCCCAGGCCGCCGGCGAATTTGGACAGCATGGCGTTGTCGTGGATGGCGTTGTAGATGCCCGAGAGGTCGTCCGGCACGGTGGTCAGGTAGCAGGACGACAGCTGCGGGCGCAGGGTGCCGGCGTTGAACAGGGTCGGCGTGGAGGCCATGTAGTCGAAGGACGACAGCAGGTTGTAGAACTCGATGGCGCGTTCTTCCTTCTGCGGCTCCTCGATGGCCAGGCCCATGGCGACGCGCATGAAGAACACCTGCGGCAGCTCGAAGCGGACGCCGCCCTTGTGCAGGAAGTAGCGGTCGTAGAGGGTCTGCAGGCCGAGGTAGGTGAACTGCTGGTCGCGCTCGTGATCGAGGGCGGCGCCCAGCCTGGCGAGGTCGTAGCCCTGCAGTTTCGGGTCGAGCAGTTCGAACTCGATGCCTTTCTCGACGTACACCGCCAGGGCCCTGGCGTAGAGGTCGGCCATCTCGTGGTGGGTGGCGGACTCGACGACGCCGAGGAAGCCCAGGGCTTCGGCGCGCAGGGTGTCCATCAGCAGGCGCGCGGTGACGTAGGAGTAGTTCGGCTCGCGCTCGACCAGGGTGCGCGCGGTCATCACCAGCGCGGTGTTGACGTCCTTCTCGGCTACGCCGTCGTAGAGGTTCTTCAGGGCTTCCTTCTGGATCAGCGCGGCATCCACCTCGGCCAGGCCTTCGCAGGCCTCGCCGATGATGGTGTCCAGGCGGCCCATGTCCAGCGGCACGAGGACGCCGTCGGCGCGGGCGACGCGGATGCTCGGGTGCGGCTGGGCGACTTCCTGGACGGCGGCGGCGCGCTTGCGCTCCTGGGCGCGGGCTTCGCGGTAGATCACGTAGTCGCGGGCGACCTTGTGCTCGCCGGCGCGCATCAGCGCCAGCTCCACCTGGTCCTGGATTTCCTCGATGTGGATGGTGCCGCCGGAGGGCATGCGGCGCTTGAAGGTGGTGCTGACCTGCTCGGTCAGGCGGGCCACGGTTTCATGGATGCGCGACGAGGCGGCGGCGCTGCCGCCTTCCACTGCGAGGAACGCCTTGGTGATGGCCACGGTGATCTTGTCGTCGGTGTAGGCAACGACGGTGCCGTTGCGCTTGATCACGCGCAGCTGGCCGGGGGCGGTGGCGGTCAGGTCCGGGATCGACTCGGTGGTCCGCTGTGCGCCGGGCGACTGGGTCTCGCGAGTGGCGTCGGTGTGCATGAAGCTCCTCCATTGTCAAAGGTGTCTGCTCGGGCGGCTGACGCAGCGATCCGCCCGCCCGGAGATCCGGTGCGGAAACGGTGGATGGATGGCTGCGGCAGGCGTCCTCCTGGTCTGTCGAATGCGGCTCCGTGCCTGGGGCTGAACCACAATATCTAGTGGTACGCGCTGTCGGCGGCATACCCCTCGAGTCCGGCGCCTACCCTGCGCCGAAAGCAATGCCAGCCGCATCGGCGGCTGGCTGAACATGATCTTTTCAGTATGGGAAACCGGATGGACCAGTCTGCGGACTGGAGCCTCCAGAGGTCTTGCGAAGGGGGCCGGCTCCCGGTCTATATCCCTATATGTAGGGGTCTGGCTGAATGGGGATACAAGATAATGCGTGTAGGGGGCTTATGCAAGGCGAAGCGGCAGGGGGTAAGCTGTGGATAAAGTGTGGGTCTTCTGTGGGCGGCAGGAGGGTATTTTCGTGCAGGCCGCGTCCCGCCTGGCTTGCGCCGCTCGTCGTCGACGCCGCGAAAATCGGCGGTCCGGGGAAGGGTTTCCGCCCTGTGCGGGGGAACACAATATCTTGTGTTTTTTCATTTTTCTGCCATGGCGCGGAGCGCTTCGGCGCCTGCCTTGGCTCCATCGGTGGCAGGAGGCTCGGCCGCGGCCTCGCCGATGGAAAAACGCTGCGCGGTTTTCCACGGGGTGGCCATCCACGGTACAAGCTGCGGACGTAGGCCTCAGGCGGGGATGGCGATCAGGGTCAGCAGGCGCTCGCCTTCGCAGACGAACTGGCCTTCGAGCAGGCTGCCGGCCGGCCAGTCGGGGCCGAGGCCTTCGAGCAGGCGCAGGCGGGCCGTTCCGGCGGGGGTCCAGTCGAGCAGTTCGGCATGCTCGAAGTAGAAGCGCCGGCGAACCAGCGGGTAGAGCGCCTTGAACAGGCTTTCCTTGAGGGAGAAGGTCAGGCTGGTCAGCCAGGCCTGCGCCTCGGGGGTGTCGGGCAGGCGGCCGAGTTCGGCGGGAGTGAGGATCTGCCCGACCAGGCGCCGGGCGCGGCCGGTGGGAAGCAGGAGTTCGGTGTCCAGCCCCAGGCCGCGCCAGGCATCCGCCTGTCCGACCAGGGCCGCGGCCCAGCCGGCGCCATGGGTGATGGAGCCGACCACGCCGGCAGGCCACTGCGGCGCGCGGTCCTCGCCGATTGCCGGTACGTCGGGCGTGCCGGTCAGCCGCTGCAGGGCCTGGCGCGCGCAGAGGCGTCCGGCCAGGTATTCGGCCTGGCGCTTGGCGGCGCCGCGTACCGGCGCGATGCCGCAGGCGTCGAAGTCGGCGGCTCGCAGCAGGCCCGGCTCGAAGCGGGCGCTATGGAACACGGTGGCGGACAGCGCCAGGGGCAGCGGCCAGCGCTCGCTCGGTTCGCTCAGGCAGGGGGGCAGGGGATTGGAGAGGGTCATCGCCGCATTCTGCCGCGAGCGGCGACGGGCGGGTAGGGGATTTCGCGGGGTGGAAAGCCGTGCCGCGCCTTCCACCGTCCGTATCGCGGCCGGTTACTTGAACACGTCCTTGAGGAAGGCCTGCATGTCGGCCCAGGAGCGTTCGTCGGCCTCCTTCTGGTAGCCGATGTCCAGGCCGTGGCCGGCGTGGGCGTCGGCGTCGGGGTTGGTGAAGCCGTGCCTGGCGCCGGGATAGCGGTTGAAGCGGTAGTCGGCGCCGGCCTGCTCCATCTCGCGCTTGAAGTTGGCGATGTCCTGGTCGCTGACGAAGCTGTCGGCCTCGCCGTGGGCGACCAGGATCCGCACCTTGACGCTGCCGGGGGTGGCGGGCTTCTGCGGCACCAGGTTGCCGTGGAAGCTGACCACGCCGGCCAGCGGCACGCCCTGGCGGGCCATGTCCAGCACCACCTTGCCGCCGAAGCAGTAGCCGATCGCGGCGATCTTCCGGCTGTCGGTCTGCGGCTGGGCCTTGAGCAGCTCCAGGCCGGCGAGGAAGCGGCCCCTGGCGTTCTCGGCGTTGGCCGTGGCGGCCTGCATGAAGGCCTGGGCGTCGGCCGGATGCTGGGTGTTCTTGCCCTGGCCGTACATGTCGATGGCCAGGGCGCTGTAGCCGAGACCGGCGAGGTCGCGGGCGCGGCGCTTGGCGTAGTCGTTAAGCCCCCACCATTCGTGCACGACCACGACGCCGGGGCGTGGGCCTTCGATGGCGTCGTCGTAGGCGTAGTAGCCCACCAGGGGCGTGCCGTCGGCGCTCCGGTAACTCAGCTCGCGGGTCTGGATCTCCGCCAGACTGGCGGTGCTGAAGGCCAGCAGAAGCAGGCCGGGCAGGTAGTGACGCATGCGAATTTCTCCCTTTCGTTGGTCATGGCGATGGCAGCTAAGCCTAGCCGGCCGCTGGCGGGATCTCGCCTCCTGGCCGGCGGATATCCGCCTCGTCGAGTGGTTTCGGCTTGATGCTTGTTTTTCAATTTATTGATTTTAAAGGAAATATCCTGGCTATTGGCGGGGTGGCATATGCCTTGCTCCTCGACTGTACAGCCCCGCTCGCGGGGATTACAAAATCTCCCCGGAGGAGGGAGGTACCCAGTCCGGTGGCGTCGGTATCCATGGAAGGAGCCAAGGCGTCGCCCGCGAGGACCTTGCCAATGTCCAATCAACAACAACCTTTCTACAAGAGTCTGTACGTCCAGGTGCTGGTGGCCATCGCCGTCGGCATCGCGCTGGGTCATTTCTATCCGCAAACCGGGGAGGCGATGAAGCCGCTGGGTGACGGCTTCGTCAAGCTGATCAAGATGGCCATCGCCCCCATCATCTTCTGTACCGTGGTCAGCGGCATCGCCGGCATGCAGGACATGAAGGCGGTCGGCAAGACCGGCGGCATCGCGCTGCTGTACTTCGAGATCGTCTCCACCGTGGCCCTGATCATCGGCTTGGTGGTGATCAACCTGGCGCAGCCGGGCGTGGGCATGCATGTCGATGTCTCGAGCCTGGATGCCAGCAGCATCGCGGCCTATGCCAAGGCCGGCGGCGAGCAGAGCACCATCGGCTTCCTGCTCAACGTGATCCCCAGCACCGTGGTCGGCGCTTTCGCCAACGGCGACATCCTGCAGGTGTTGTTCTTCTCGGTGATCTTCGCCTTCGCCCTGCAGCGCATGGGCGACTTCGGCCGTCCGGTGCTGGAGTTCATCGACCGCATCGCCCACGTGATGTTCGGCATCATCAACATGATCATGAAGGTCGCGCCCATCGGCGCCTTCGGCGCCATGGCCTTCACCATCGGCAAGTACGGCGTCGGTTCGCTGGTGCAGTTGGGCCAGTTGATGCTGTGCTTCTACATCACCTGCGTGTTTTTCATCCTGGTGGTGCTGGGCAGCATCGCCCGCGCCAACGGCTTCAGCATCCTGCGCTTCATCCGCTACATCCGCGAGGAGCTGTTGATCGTGCTCGGCACCTCGTCCTCCGAGTCGGTGCTGCCGCGCATGCTGAAGAAGATGGAGAAGCTCGGCTGCCACAAGTCGGTGGTCGGCCTGGTGATCCCGACCGGCTATTCCTTCAACCTCGACGGCACCTCGATCTACCTGACCATGGCCGCGGTGTTCATCGCCCAGGCCACCGACACGCCGATGGACATGATGCAGCAGCTGACCCTGCTGGCCGTGCTGCTGGTCGCCTCCAAGGGCGCGGCCGGCGTCACCGGCAGCGGCTTCATCGTGCTGGCGGCCACCCTGTCGGCGGTCGGCCACGTGCCGGTGGCCGGTCTGGCGTTGATCCTCGGCATCGACCGCTTCATGTCCGAGGCCCGCGCGCTGACCAACCTGATCGGCAACGGCGTGGCCAGCGTGGTGGTGGCCAAGTGGGTCGGCCAGCTGGACAGCGAGCAGATGCAGCGCGAGCTGGCCAGCCAGGGTAAGGAGGAGGCCGTCGTCGAGGCCACCGCCGAGCCGCTGCTGGTCACTGAAGACGCCGCTCGCCGCTGAACTCCAGCACCGCCCGGCAACGGCGGCAGAGATACCGGCGACCGCGCAGCACCAGCGAATGGCGCTGCGCGGTGAAGGGAAACTCGCCGTCCGGGCACTGGCAGCGGTACAGGTAGTGGGTCGCCCGGCGGCGCTGCACGACGTAGTCGTGGCAGCGCTTGGCCGGCAAGCCGTAGACCTCCTGCATGATCCGCTGCCACTCCTCCCCGTGGGGTCTGATCCCCATTCCGAACAGCTGGAAAGCGACCAGGTGCGCCACTTCGTGGGCCACCGTCTGGAGCAGGAAGTCCTCGCGGTTATTCGCGTACAGCTGGGCATTGAAACGCAGCAGGTTCTCCCGCGGGTAGGCGATCCCCGCCTTCTGGCCTCGCAGCCTCAGGCTGATCTCGGGACGCGCGAAGCGGCGCTCGAAGAAGGCCTCGGCCTGGCAGAAGCAGGTCTCGACACGGGCAAGAATGGATTCGGGCATGGGGCGATACCTCCTGTATGCGCCATTATGCCGAAAGCCAGGCGGCTGCCTGGCGCTCCGTCCGTCAGTCCCTTCCTCCCGGCCTCTCCACCGGCCGTTCGTCGCGGGTCGGGTAGCCCTGGTCGATGCCGGTGCGCTCGTAGTTCGGCTGCAGGGCGTACTGCCAGAACAGCAGGATGGTCAGCAGGACCGACAGCAGCACCAGCAGTCCGGCGCCCCATACCGAGGCGGCGTAGAGCAGGCTCTGGGTCGTCCGCTGGCCAAGGCGCATGAAGGCGGGCAGACCGACGAACAGCAGGTAGGTCCAGTGCGCCAGTCCCAGCACGATGACGGTCACCAGCAGCCAGCGGTTCGGGTAGAGCCCGGCCAGGCCGAGGAGCAGGAGGGGCGTGAGGGTATAGGCCACGAAGGCGATGCACTGCTGCAGGCCGGGACGGGTCGCGAAGCTGCGCGACATGTAGTGCACGAGCCAGCCGAGCAGGGAGGTGCCGGCCAGGATCGCCAGGTACAGCAGCACGCTGAGCTGCAGGGCGCTCCAGGCATCCAGCCTGACCCGCTCCTCGTCGACCAGGCTCCAGCCGACGAAGGTGGTGCCGATGAACAGGGATACCGCGGGAATCAGGCTGAACAGCAGCAGGTGGGGCAGGTAGTGCAGGCGGTTGTGGTCTTCCTCCTGGCGGATTTCCTGCCAGGTCTGCTGCGGGTGGCTGATCAGATGCAGGGCATGCAGGGTCATGTGAGCCTCCGTGGTCAGGGAAAACGGCACATCTGGGAACTGTCGACGTGTTGGCGCAGGCCGCGAACGTCGACAGACCCTGGGGTTTAGACGCCTGTCTGGCCGAGGGTTCGCCCCGCTGGCCCGGACGTTCCCCACACGAAAACACCGAGGCCGCCCCTGGGGCGGCCTCGCGGTTGCGGATGGAGAAACTGCTGCGGGTCAGCTGATATAGGTCGGGCCCAGGCCGAAGCCCCAGAGGATCACCGAGATGCCGATCATCGCCACCAGCACCACCAGGCCGACGGCGAGCACCGAACTGGCGAACAGGAAGCCTTCCTCGCGGGGGATGTTCATGAAGGCCGGCAGGCCGACGTAGAGCAGGTAGGTCGTGTAGCAGACCGCCAGGGTGCCGACGACCATGGCCAGCCATAGATTGGGGTAGAGCGCCGCCAGGCCGCCGACGAACAGGGGCGTCGCATTGTAGGCGGCGAACACGATGCACTGCGTGAGGCTCGGGCTGGCATCGTAGGTGCGCGCCATCCAGTGGATGAAGCCGCCCATCACCGCCACGCCGGCGAGCATCGCCAGGTAGGTCATGATGCTCAGCTGCAGCGCACTGGCCGCGGTCAGCCTGACCGGCTCGCCGCCGGCCACGCTCCAGCCGATCTGGGTCGTGCCGATGAAGGCCGAGACGGCGGGGATCGCCGCCAGGAACAGGACATGGGTGAGATACATGTGGCTGATGCTTTCCTCTTCGCCACGGATTTCCTGCCACTCCCGATCGGGATGGGTGAACAGCCCCCAGACGTGGTTGATCATGCCGACTCTCCTCTTTTTTATTGTGTGGGCCGCGCCCGGACGCCTTCGCTCCTGCGACAGGCTCCAGGCCGGGCCCGCGACCTTGCAATCGCAGTATAGGAGGCGCCTGGAAGCCGCGCCGATTGCGGCTTTAGAGTGATTTGCTCTCTGCGGGCGAGGGGTGATAACGCGGCAGTATTAAAGTCCGGCGACGGCGGGGCGCGCTGGCTCGAGCGGCGGCGCCCGTTGCGCATCATTTGCGCGTAAAATGCCCGCCTTTTCGTACCTTCCGGATTCACAGCACCATGGGCACCCTTTCGGTCAATCAGAACAAGCTGCAGAAGCGCCTGCGCCGCCTGGCCGGCGAGGCGGTCACCGACTTCAACATGATCGAGGAGGGCGACAAGGTGATGGTCTGCCTGTCCGGCGGCAAGGACAGCTACACCATGCTCGACGTGCTGCTCTACCTGCAGAAGGTGGCGCCGGTCAGGTTCGAGATCGTCGCGGTGAACATGGACCAGAAGCAGCCGGGCTTTCCCGAGGACGTGCTGCCCGCCTACCTGAAGTCCATCGGGGTCGAGTACCACATCATCGAGAAGGACACCTACTCGGTGGTCAAGGAGAAGATTCCCGAGGGCAAGACCACCTGCTCGCTGTGCTCGCGCCTGCGCCGCGGCACCCTCTACACCTTCGCCGACCAGATCGGCGCGACCAAGATGGCGCTCGGCCACCATCGCGACGACATCGTCGAGACCTTCTTCCTCAACCTGTTCTACGGCGGCACCCTGAAGGCCATGCCGCCCAAGCTGCTCTCCGACGATGGACGCAACGTGGTGATCCGCCCGCTGGCCTACTGCAGCGAGACGGACATCGAGGCCTACGCCAGGCTGAAGGAATTCCCGATCATCCCCTGCAACCTCTGCGGCTCTCAGGAGAACCTGCAGCGCCAGGTGGTCAAGGAGATGCTGCGCGAGTGGGAGCGCCAGTCGCCGGGGCGCACCGAGATCATGTTCCGCGCCCTGCAGAACGTGCATCCCTCGCAGCTGGCCGACCGCAAGCTGTTCGACTTCGTCAATCTGCGCATCGACGACGAGGCCACGCCGCGCTTCGTCGATGTGATGAGCCTGTGAGCCCCATCCGCACGGCCCGGTTGAAAACCGCCGGGCCGCTGGAGTAAGGTTCGGAAATCTCATGGAGAACAGCATGCCGCTCAGCCTCGATCTTCTGTCCCTCGTCCACGCCGGTGCCGCGCGCACTGCGCAGGGTCGTGCGCGTCAGGTCGCGGCTGCCGGTTATTACTTCGGGTATTGGTTTAGCCACAGGCGCGCCTGATACCCCACAGGCGCCCCGGCAAACAGGGTCGCCACCAGACGTTTTCGCAAACCCCCGGTCGGCAACCCGACCGGGGGTTTTGTTTTTTCGGCCGCCAGAAGGCCTGCATCACGAGGAGTCACCGATGACCGCTTATCGCAGCACTTATCGTCCCTACCGCCATGACTGGCGATTTAGCCGCTCCACCGCCGTCCCGGCACCCCTCGAACGAACGACCGACTAGCGCCGCCGCGGGATCGCCCGCGCCGGCCAAGGACCGCCAGACCATGAATGCATCCGTTTCCGCCCAGCTCGCCACCCCTTCGCTCGCCACCGCCGAGTCCCTTCCCGCCCGCCGCAGCGCCCAGCCGCTGCCCAGCCCCGCCGTGCTGCGCCAGCGCCTGCCGCTGAATCCCGCGCTCGCCGAGCGCGTCCAGGCCGACCGCGCCGCCATCCGCGCCGTGCTCGACGGCCGGGATCCTCGCCTGCTGGTGGTGGTCGGCCCCTGTTCGCTGCACGACCCCGAGTCCGCGCGGGAATACGCCGCGCGCCTGGCCGAACTGGCGCCGCAGGTCGGCGACCAATTGCTGGTGGTGATGCGCGCCTACGTCGAGAAGCCGCGCACCACCGTCGGCTGGAAAGGGCTGGTCTACGACCCGCACCTGGACGGCAGCGGCGACATGGCCGAAGGCCTGCGCCTGTCGCGCCGGCTGATGCTGGACATGCTGGAGCTGGGCCTGCCGCTGGCCACCGAGCTCCTGCAGCCGCTGGCAGCCAGCTACTTCGACGACCTGCTGGGCTGGGCGGCGATCGGCGCGCGCACCAGCGAATCGCAGATCCACCGCGAAATGGTCAGCGGCCTGGACCTGCCGGTGGGCTTCAAGAACGGCACCGACGGCAGCCTGGGCATCGCCTGCGATGCCATGCGCTCGGCCGCCCATGCCCATCGGCATTTCGGCATCGACGAGCTGGGCCATCCGGCCCTGCTGCAGACCCGCGGCAACCCGGACACCCATCTGGTGCTGCGCGGCGGCCATGGCGGGCCGAACCACGATGCGGCCAGCGTCGCCGGCGCCCGCCAGGCGCTGGAGCGCCAGGGCATCGCCGCGCGGATCATGGTCGACTGCAGCCACGCCAACAGCGGCAAGGATCCGCTGCGCCAGCCGGCCGTGCTGGACAGCGTGCTCGCGCAGCGCCTGGCCGGCGATGCGAGCCTGCGCGGGGTGATGCTGGAGAGCCATCTGTTCGACGGCTGCCAGCCGCTGTCCGGCGCGCTGCGCTACGGCGTCTCGGTCACCGACGGCTGCCTCGGCTGGAGCGGCACCGAACGGCTGCTGCAGGACGCCGCCCGGCGCCTGCGCGACTGAGTCGCGGCCGTCCCGCAGCGAGGCGCACTTGCGGGGCGGCACCGCCTGCGGGCAACCTCTGCCGCTGCCTTTTTCGGACCGGACCTTCAGGATGCGCGACTACACCTGGCTGCACGAATACTGTCTCAACCGCTTCGGCTCGGCGGCGGCACTGGAGGCGCGGCTGCCGCAGCCCAGAAGCGCCGACGAGCTGCGTGCGATCCCCGATGACCGCTACCTGTCGCTGATCGCCCTGCGGGTGTTCCGCGCCGGCCTCAAGCACAGCCTGGTGGACGCCAAGTGGCCGGCCTTCGAGGAAGCCTTCTTCGGCTTCGATCCGCACAAGGCAGTGCTGATGGGGGCCGAACATCTGGAGCGGCTGATGCACGACGAGCGGCTGATCCGTCATCTGGCCAAGCTCCGGAGCGTGCCGCTCAATGCGCGCCTGGTGCTGGACGCGGCACAGGAGCGGGGCAGCTTCGGCGCGCTGATCGCCGATTGGCCGGCTTCCGACATCGTCGGCCTGTGGAAGTACCTGGCCAGACACGGCAACCAGCTCGGCGGGCTGTCGGCGCCGCGCCTGCTGCGCATGGCCGGCAAGGACACCTTCATTCCCACCGAGGACGTGGTCGCCGCGCTCAAGGCCCAGGGCATCGTCGACAAGGCGCCGACCAGCCAGAAGGACCTGGCCGCGGTGCAGGCCGCCTTCAACCGCTGGCAGGCGGAAAGCGGCCGGCCGCTGTGCCAGTTGTCGGTGATGCTCGCCCACACGGTGAATCACTGACGACACGGCGGCTGCCGGGGGAGGCGACCGAAGGTCTTTTCCCTCCGGCGCTCCCTGGGCTTCACTGAGTCGGGCATTGTTCGGCACGGGCGGGCAGGGAGCGGTTGCGCCCGAAGGAGGCGGCATGGAAGACAGCATCGAGCGGATCGCCGGGGCCCTGCGGCGGGCCGAGCGCATCCTCGTCATCAGCGGGGCGGGGCTTTCCGCCGACTCCGGCCTGCCCACCTATCGCGGCCTCGGCGGCCTCTACAACGGCTGCACGCCAGAGGGCCTGCCGATCGAGGCGGCGCTCTCCGCCGGCATGCTGCGCCGCGATCCGGCGCTGTGCTGGAAGTACCTGGCCGAGCTGGGCCGGGCCTGTCTCGCGGCCCGCCCCAACGCCGGCCACGCGGCCATCGCCGAGCTGCAGCGGCGCAAGCCCGGCTGCTGGGTGCTGACCCAGAACATCGACGGCTATCACCGCGCTGCCGGCTCGCCGCCGGAGCGGCTGATCGAGATCCATGGCGAGCTGGCGCCGCTGTATTGCCAGGCCTGTGGCAGACGCAGCGAGGAACTGCGCGAACACCTGGCGCGGCCGCTGCCGCCGCATTGCGCGCACTGCGGCGGAGTGCTCCGCCCGCCGGTGGTGCTGTTCGAGGAAATGCTTCCCGCGCGCGCCTGCCAGACCCTCGCCGAACAGCTCGCCCGGGGCTTCGATGCGGTACTGGCGGTGGGCACCACGGCGAGCTTTCCCTACATCGTCGAGCCGGTCCTGTGCACCTGGCAGACCGGCGGTTTCACCGCGGAAATCAACCCGCAACGCACCGATCTCAGCGACATCGTCGACATCCATCTGCCGGGGCGGGCATCCCGGGTCCTGCCGGCCCTGCTGGAGCGTCTTTCCCGCGGCTGATCCCGTCGCTTCCGCCACTGGCGGGAGGTGCGAAGACAGGACGTGACATTCGCGAGCATGCAATCGTAATGGCGAAATGATTTTGCGACGGGTTGTCGCAGGGAATACACGCGCCGACAGCCCGGAATTCCCCTCGGAAAAACCCATTCGTCCAGGCTGAAGCCCGCGTAATTACTGGGGTTATGGCGATTGTCGTGGTGTCGCGCAGGTGTGTCGGGAATGCGACATTGCCTGTCCTTCTCCGGGGCGAAAACGCCTCTTTTGTCACAATCCGCACAGAGAGAGTTTGTAAATCGTTCTCGTCACAGGCATAGTCGCCGGCCATTGGACCTTTAGACAAGCGTTTGCCCATGCTGAATCGTCTCGCAACCCTCGTGCCCCTGGCGCTCGCCGTGTTCCTGACCGGCTGCGCGGGGCAGGCTCCGCAGCAGGACTTCGCCGCTCCCCAGCGGGTAGCCCTGGTCCAGGAGCCCAGCCAAAAGGATCTGGCCGCGTTGAACAACGGCTACCGTCTTCCGGCGCTGGCCGACAGCATTCTGGTGCGCGGTTTCGGCCTGCTCGGCACGCCTTACCGCTACGGCGGCAATTCGGAAGACACCGGTTTCGACTGCAGCGGCTTCATCGGCTACCTGTTCCGCGAAGAGGCGGGCATCAAGCTGCCGCGCTCGACCCGCGAGATGATCTCCCTCGAGGCGCCCCGCGTGGCCCGCAACGAGTTGCAGGCCGGCGACCTGATCTTCTTCAACAACCGCGGTCGCGGCGGGGTCAACCATGTCGGCGTCTACATCGGCAACGGCCGCTTCCTGCATTCCGCCAGCCGCCGCAGCGGCGGCGTGCGAGTCGACAGCCTGCAGGACGACTACTGGAGTTCCAGCTACCTGCAGGCCAAGCGCGCCCTGGTGCTGGCGCCCGGCAACAGCGCGCAGCCGATGGCGCCTGCCAAGCCCGCCCTGGTACTGGCTTCCCAGCACGACTGAAGCCTTGCTTGCGAAAAGGCCCGATCCCCTCCAGGCGATCGGGCCTTTTCGTTTTCGCGGGGCCGGGGCGTCGGCTTGCACGAAGTGCCGCCTGTCGGCAGAGTAGAGCGATACGACAACCGGACTGTCGCTCATGCCCGCTCAGGCCCGCCTTGCCCTGGTTCTCCTCGCCGCGCTGCTCGCGGCCTGCTCCGCCCGCTCTCCCACGCCCGATGCGCTGCCCGATGCCGGTCCCCCACCGGCGGCGGAGGACGTGCTGGTCCGCGCCCTCGGGCTGGTCGGCACGCCCTATCGCTGGGGCGGCAACACCCCGGACTCCGGCTTCGACTGCAGCGGGCTGATCGGCTATGTCTATCGCGAGGCGGCGGGCATCCGCCTGCCGCGCTCGACCCGCGAAATGCTTGCGATGGGCGTGCCCGGCGTGCGTCCCGAGGCCCTGCGCAGCGGCGATCTGGTGTTCTTCGCCACCGAGGGCGGCCGCCGGGTCAGCCATGCCGGCATCTACGCGGGCGAGGGGCGCTTCGTGCACGCACCCTCCAGCGGCGGCACGGTGCGTCTGGATCGCCTGTCCGACGATTACTGGCGCGCCAGCTACCTGGGCGCCCGGCGCGTGTTGCGCGGCATGCCGGTGGCGCGCCAGCCCTGAGCGGAGGCGCAACGCGCCATGCCGTCAATTGCCGTCATCCCGTGGCGGCCCTTGCAGCCGCGCCGACCAGTCTTCCACGCACAGGGTGTCGAGCCGGCGCTGGAAGATCTTCCGCCACGAGGGCACGAGCGGCAGTTCGAGCAGCTCCTGCAGGAACGGCACATCCACCTCCCGCGCATGGAAGGCGGCCGAGATCCGCTGGATGCTCCAGGCGGGATGCGGCCGGTCGAGCAGATGGAGCAGGTCTCCCGCCGTGATGCAGCCCTCTTCGAGCACCCGGTAGTACCAGCCGCATCTCTGGCTCCGCTGTATCCGCAGCGCCATGTCGGCGACGCCGAAGCGGTCGTTCAGTTTCCAGCAGGGCAGCCGGCCCTGACTGACCTCCACGACGAGCGAGCCGACCCGGAGCCTGTCGCCGAGACAGATGTCCGCCTCGGTCATGCCCCGGCTGTGGATGTTTTCCCCGAAGGCGCCCGGCTTTTCGAGCGGGGGCAGGCGGCCAAGCTCCGCTGTCCAGGATGAATAATGCTCCGCCGGGTACTGGTGGATCGCCTTGTCCACTCCGCCATGCACCCGCAGGTCGCCCTGCTCGTCTCCGCACAGGCCCAGCCGGCGGACCTGGACCGAGCCTGCGACCACCGACTTGTCGATGCCGCTGTAGGTGCCCGGGCGGGTATAGGGCGCTGCCTTTCCGATCAGGACGGCCTCGATTCTTCCCAGTGCGATCGGCATGTCCGCGCTTCCGATCACTGCTGACCGGCAAGCCAGCGGCGCAGTACCCGCTGCCCGCGCCGGCGGAGTTCTTCACCCACGTCCTTCGCCTGCCGGCGGATCGTCGGCGGATCGATCCGGCTGGCCGACAGCTCCGCCGCGTGGCCGATCAGCCACTGCTCGATCCGCGCCGGATCGGCTTCGAGGTGGAACTGCAGGCCCAGCACGGCCGTGCCGAGCATGAAGGCCTGGTTCGGGCAGATGTCGGTGCGGGCGAGAAGGGTGGCGCCCGGCGGCAGCTCGAACATGTCGCCGTGCCAGTGCAGCACGCTGCCGTCGTCGCCCAGTTCGCCGAGGCAGCCGGCAGCGCCCTCCGCGGTCAGCTGCAGGCCGCCGAAGCCGATTTCCTTGACGCCCATCGGCGCGACCTTTGCCCCCAGGGCGCGGGCGATCAGCTGGGCGCCCAGACAGATGCCGAGCAGGGGCTTGCCGCTGCGCAGCCGCCTGCCGATCAGCTCCAGCTCCGCGAGCAGGAAGGGATAGGTGGCCTCGTCGCAGGCGCCGATGGGTGCGCCGAGCACGACCAGGAGTTCGGCCGACTCCACGTCCAGCGCGGCCAGTTCGCGGGCGTCCAGGATGCCAGGGTCGGCATAGCGGATCCGGTAGCCCAGCTCCTCGAGCACGGGCGCGAAGACGCCGAGGTCCTCGAAGGCGACATGGCGAATGGCGATGGCGGTTTTCATTTCTGTACCGGTTTCATGTTGTGGGTTTGAGAGGCACCCTATGCGATGGGCTCGCAGGCTGTCGAGGCCCGCCACCCATCCCCGCAACAGGAGCTCGAGCATGCACGACGCCATTTCCGACCTCGCCCGTCGCCTGCGCGACTGTAGCCGGCTGGTGCTCTTCACCGGCGCCGGGGTGTCCGCCGAGAGCGGCATCCCGACCTTCCGCGACGCCCAGACCGGGCTCTGGGCGCGCTACAGCCCGGAAGAACTGGCCAGCCCCGAGGGGTTTCGCGCCGATCCGCGCACCGTCTGGGAGTGGTACGCCTGGCGCCGCGAGAAGTGCCTGGCCGCTCAGCCGAACCCGGCACACCTGGCCATCGCCGAGCTGGAGCGGCGGCTGCCCGGGGTCACACTGATCACCCAGAACGTCGACGGCCTGCATCAGCGCGCCGGCAGCGCGGCGCCGCTGGAGCTGCACGGCAACATCCACCGGCTCAAGTGCTTTCGCTGCGAGGCCGACGGCGGCGACTGGCCGGAGACGCTCGACTCCCTGCCGCGCTGCGCCTGCGGCGGTCTGTTGCGCCCTGCGGTGGTCTGGTTCGGCGAGAACCTGCCGTCCGATGTGCTGGCCCGGGCCGGCGAGGCCGGCCTGCAGGCCGAACTGTTCTTCAGCATCGGCACCTCCAGCCTGGTCTATCCGGCCGCCGACCTGCCGTTTTCGGCCAAGCGCTGCGGCGCCTGCGTGGTCGAGATCAACCCGCAGCCGACCCCGCTCAGCCGGTACGCCGATCGCTGCCTGCACGGTGCGGCCGGCAGCGTCCTGCCGCAGTTGCTGACTGCCCTGGAGTCGCTCTGAAAGGGAGCGTATGAGCGCTGTTCATGACGCCGGACGATTCGTTCCATTGTGCGCGGCCGGCGTTTCCACTACCCTGCGCGCCTCGCTTCAGGTGCCTTTCTCTCGAAAGGTGAAACAGGGAAGCCGGTGCGTGCCGCGACGATTCGCGGTGCAAGGCCGGCGCTGCCCCCGCAACGGTAGACGAGTCGCGAAACCGCAGTAAGGCCACTGTGCCCCATGGGCACGGGAAGGCGTGGTTTCGGAGGCCGCCGCATGGCGCTTCACTCGTGAGCCCGGAGACCGGCCTGTCGCGATTTCTGGCGGCGCGGAGAAGGCTGCAGGCAGGTTCTGCCTGAGCGCTTTCCCACCCGCTTTCGCTGATTGCAGGCCGTGCGGGTGGCGCGGCGGAGAACGACCTTGATTCGCAAGCCCTGTTTCGGGCCGGCGGCGTCCGCGCTGCTGGGCCTCTTTTCCCTTTCCCCGGCCCAGGCGGCCGACACCCCCCTGGGCCTCGACGCCACGGTGGTGACCGCCGCACGCAGCGCCCAGACCCTGCGCGACAGCCTCGCCGCGACGAGCCTGATCGAGCGCGACGACATCGAGCGCAGCCAGGCGCAGTCGGTGCCCGAGCTGCTCAAGCGGCTGCCGGGGGTGTCCATCTCCAATAACGGCGGGCCGGGCAAGAATACTTCCGTCTACCTGCGCGGCACCGAGTCCGACCATGTGCTGGTACTGATCGATGGCGTGCGGGTCGGCTCGGTGACCACCGGCACCGCCGCCTGGCAGGATCTGCCGGTGGAGATGATCGAGCGCATCGAGGTGGTCCGTGGGCCGCGCTCCAGCCTGTACGGCTCGGAGGCCATCGGCGGGGTGATCCAGATCTTCACCCGCAAGGGCGGTGACGGCGCGCCCAGGCCGTTCTTCTCCGCCGGCTACGGCACCCACGACACCTACACCGGCAGCGCCGGGGTTTCCGGCGGCAACGCCCACGGCTGGTACAGCCTGGCCCTGAGCAGCGCGGACACCGACGGCATCAACGTGAAGAGCCCCGGCACCAGTGGCTACGAGAACGACGCCGACGGCTACCGCAACCATTCCGCCGCGCTGCGCGCCGGCTGGCGCTTCGACAACGGCCTGGAGCTGGAGGGCACCTTCCTGCGCGCCAAGTCGCACAACGACTACGACCAGGTGAACCGCCGCGGCACCGCCGGCTTTTCCGCCAACGCCGACGGCGAGCAGAACGTGGTCAGCGGCCGCGCCCGCTTCAGCCTGCTGGCGTTCTGGCAGGTCACCCTGCAGGCCGGGCGCAACGAGGACAAGTCCGACACCTACCAGGACGGCAGCTTCTATTCGCGCTTCGACAGCCGCCGCGACAGCGCCAGCTGGCAGAACGACCTGACCCTGGCCGAAGGCCATGTCCTCACCCTGGGCGTCGACTACCAGCGCGAGGAGGTCAACGGCAGCACCGACTACGACGAGGATTCGCGGGAAAACAACGGCGCCTTCGTCCAGTACCTCGGCGAATACGGCCGCCACGACTGGCAGGTGTCCCTGCGCCGCGACAACAACGAGCAGTTCGGCCAGCACGAGACCGGCAACATCGCCTACGGCTACGCCCTGACCGACGCGCTGCGCGCCACCGTCAGCTACGGCAGCGCCTTCAAGGCGCCGACCTTCAACGAGCTGTACTACCCCTTCTACGGCATTCCCGACCTCGACGAGGAGACTTCCCGCAGTCTGGAGATCGGCCTGTCCGGCACGCACGGCTGGGGGCACTGGTCGCTGAACGCCTACCGCACCAAGGTGGACGATCTGATCGTCTACGATTCTTCCATCCAGGGTCCGGCGAACCTCGACGAGGCGCGCATCCGCGGCCTCGAGCTGGTGATCGGCAGCCGCACCTTCGGCTGGGACTGGAGCGCCAACTACAGTCTGCTGGAGCCGGAGAACAGCGGCTCGGGCGCCAACGACGGCAACGAGCTGCCGCGCCGTGCCTCGCAGATGTTCAACCTGGAGCTGGACCGGCGCTTCGGCGACCTCGCCGTTGGCGCCACGCTGCACGCCGAGGGCCGGCGCTACGACGACGTGGCCAACGCCAACGAGCTGTCCGGCTATGCCGACGTGGACCTGCGCGGCGAATACCGCATCACCCCGGAGTGGCGTCTGCAGGCGCGCGTGGCCAACCTGCTGAACGCCGATTACGAGACCGCCCTGGGCTACAACCAGCCAGGACAGGCGGTATACCTTACCGTCCGCTATCAGGCGCTGTGAGGCGCCGCCGGCCGGCGGGCCGGAATCACACAAGGAGAACGCGCATGCTCAACCTGTCCCCTCGCAGCCAACTGATCGTCGGCGTGGCGCTGGCCCTGCTGATGGCCATGACCCGCGGCCAGCACTTCGCCACCCTCAACCTGCCGAGCGCTTCTTGGGCGGTGTTCTTCCTCGCCGGCGTGCTGCTGCGCCCGCGCTGGGTGTTTCCGGCGCTGTTCCTCGAGGCCTCGCTGCTCGATTTCGTCGCCATCGGCTGGATGGGCGTGAGCGACTGGTGCCTGTCGCCGGCCTACTGGCTGCTGGTGCCGGCCTACGGCTCGCTGTGGCTGGGCGGCCGGATCTTCGCTGCGCTGCAGCGCGACAGCCTGGACAAGCTGGACAGTCTGGCCGGGCTCGGCCTGGCGGTGGTCGCCAGCGCCTTCGTCTGCTACCTGTTCTCCGGCGGCGGCTTCTACTTCTTCTCCGGCCGCTATCCGGAGCCGGCGTTCGCCGAGTTCGTGCAGCGCCTGCTGGCCTACTACCCGCGCAACCTGGGCAATCTGGCCCTCTACGTGGGTCTCGCTGCGGTACTCTACGCCGGCTTCGCCGCCCGCCTGAAGGCGCAGCGCGCCGAGGAAGCCCGCGGATGAGCGAGTCGCCGGAGCGGGACGCCCGCCACAAGGCACGCATGCAGCGCAAGAAGGCGGTGATCGACGGGAAGATCGCCCACGCCACCGACGAGCACGGCCTGTTGCTGGTGCACACCGGCAACGGCAAGGGCAAGAGCAGCGCGGCCTTCGGCATGGCTGCCCGCGCCCTCGGCCACGGCATGCGGGTCGGCGTGGTGCAGTTCATCAAGGGCGCCGCCACCACCGGCGAGGAGGCCTTCTTCCGCCGTTTTCCCGATCTGGTGCGCTACCACGTGATGGGCGAGGGCTTTACCTGGGAAACCCAGGACCGCCAGCGCGACATCGACAAGGCCTGCGAGGCCTGGGTGGTGGCCCGCGAGCTGCTCGGCGATCCGTCGATCGGCCTGGTGCTGCTCGACGAGCTGAACATCGCGCTGAAATGCGGCTATCTGGAGCTGGAGCCGGTGCTCACCGACATCCAGGCGCGGCCGTTGCACCAGCATGTGGTGGTGACCGGCCGCGGCGCGCCGCCCGGGCTGATCGAGGCGGCCGACACCGTGACCGAGATGACCCTGGTCAAGCACGCCTTCCAGGCCGGGGTGAAGGCGCAGAAGGGGATCGAGTTCTGATGTATCGAGCGAAGCTCCGTGCTTCTCGTAGGGTGGATAACGGCGCAGCCTTACCCACCGTGGGGCTCATGCTGGAAAACGCCGCGCGGTTTTCCACGGGATGGCCATCCACCCTGCGGCTGTTGCCTCCATTCGCGGTCCCGGGCCTCGGGAGGCGCCGATGAACGAGCGCCGCTGCCCGGCCCTGCTGATCGCCGCCCCGGCCTCCGGCCAGGGCAAGACCACCGTCACCGCCGCCCTGGCCCGCCATCACGTCAACCGCGGCCGGCGCGTGCGGGTGTTCAAGTGCGGCCCGGATTTTCTCGACCCGATGATTCTCGCCCGCGCCTGCGGAGCGCCGGTCCACCAGCTCGACCTGTGGATGGTCGGCGAGGCCGAGTCGCGGCGCCTGCTCTGGGCGGCGGCCGGGGAGGCCGACCTGATCCTGATCGAGGGGGTGATGGGCCTGTTCGACGGCGCGCCGTCCGCCGCCGACCTGGCGCGGCGCTTCGGCGTGCCGGTGCTGGCGGTGATCGACGCCGCGGCCATGGCCCAGACCTTCGCCGCCGTCGCCCACGGCCTGGCCACGTTCCAGGTCGACCTGCCGTTCGCCGGGGTGCTGGCCAACCGGGTCGGCAGCGCCCGCCACGGCGAGATCCTCCAGGGCAGCCTGCCGGCGCACCTGCCCTGGTACGGCGCATTGCCGCGCAGCGCCGACATCGAATTGCCGAGCCGCCACCTGGGACTGGTACAGGCCGGCGAGCTGGCCGATCTCGACGCCCGCCTGGACGCCGCCGCCGAGGCCCTGGCCGCCAGCGCCGGCACCGACCTGCCGGCGCCGGTGGCCTTCGCCGCGCCCGCACAGGCGACGCCCGAGCCGCTGCTCGCCGGGGTACGCATCGGCGTGGCGCGGGATGCCGCCTTCGCCTTCCTCTACCAGGCCAACCTGGAGCTGCTCGAACGGCTCGGCGCCGAGCTGGCGTTCTTCTCGCCGCTGGCCGACGCCGCGCTGCCGGCGGTCGACAGCCTCTACCTGCCGGGCGGCTATCCCGAGCTGCATCTGGACCGGCTGGCCGCCAACGTGCCGCTGCGCGCGGCGATCCGCGCCCACCATGAGGCCGGCAAGCCGATCCTCGCCGAGTGCGGGGGCATGCTCTACCTGCTCGACGCGCTGACCGACCTGGACGGCCGGCGCGCGGCCATGCTCGGCCTGCTGCCCGGCGAGGCCTGGATGCAGCCGAAGCTGGCCGCCCTGGCCATGCAGGAGGTCGAGCTGGACGGCATGCGCCTGCGCGGACACAGCTATCACCATTCCACCATGGCCTGCGCGCTGACACCCGTCGCCCATGGCGAATGCCCCAACTACCGGCGCACCGCCGAGGCGGTCTACCGCCGCGGCCGGCTGACCGCCAGCTACATCCATTTCTACCTGCCCTCGGCGCCGCAGGCGACGGCCGCGCTGCTGCGACCCTGATGACACGGGAGGCGCTGCTTCATATGGAGCGAGCTGCGAGCGGCTGTAGGGTGGAAAACTCGCGCAGCGATTTTCCACCAGGGTGGATGGCTTCGGCCATCCACCCTACCCAACTGCCCGCCCATTCGACGAAACCGAAAATGATCGAGAACGCCCGCGACCCGCGAGAAATCTCCATGAACCCTCATGCTTTCAGCGACGCCGAGCGCGCCGCGGTCTACCGCGCCATCGCCGAGCGCCGCGACATGCGCCATTTCAGCGCCGGCAGCGTGGCACCGGAGCTCCTGGCGCGTCTGCTCAACGCCGCGCACCAGGCGCCCAGCGTCGGCCTGATGCAGCCCTGGCGCTTCATCCGCATCACCGATCCGGCGCTGCGCCGGCGCATCCAGGCACTGGTGGAGGCCGAGCGAGTGCGCACCGCCGAAGCCCTCGGCGAGCGCGCCGACGAGTTCATGCGCCTGAAGGTCGAGGGCATCGGCGACTGCGCCGAGCTGCTGGTCGGCGCGCTGATGGACGGCCGCGAGGCGCACGTCTTCGGCCGCCGCACCCTGCCGCAGATGGACCTGGCCTCGCTGTCCTGCGCCATCCAGAACCTCTGGCTGGCCGCCCGCGCCGAAGGCCTGGGCATGGGCTGGGTGTCGCTGTTCGAGCCGCGGGCGCTCGGCGAGCTGCTCGGCCTGCCGGCCGGCGCCGAGCCGGTGGCGCTGCTCTGTCTCGGCCCGGTGGAGGGCTTCTACCCGCGGCCGATGCTGGTGGAGCAGGGCTGGGCCGAGGAGAAACCGCTGGCTGAGCTGGTCTTCGAGAACCGCTGGGGGGTGCGTCCGTGAGCCTGGGATTGAGCCTGCTCGCCGGCGTGGCGCTGGATGCGGCCCTCGGCGAGCCGCGGCGTTTCCATCCGCTGGTCGGTTTCGGTCGGCTGGCCGGTGCCTTGGAGGCGCGCTTCAATGCGGCGGGGCGCGGCCGCCGCCTCGACGGCCTGCT
Organism: Azotobacter salinestris; assembly: GCF_009363155.1. Lineage (NCBI taxonomy): Bacteria > Pseudomonadati > Pseudomonadota > Gammaproteobacteria > Pseudomonadales > Pseudomonadaceae > Azotobacter > Azotobacter salinestris. Next base: position 963,774 of record NZ_CP045302.1, on the reverse strand, counting down.
CGCCTGGAGCCTGGCAGTGCTGCCCCTGACTCTGCTCGCCAGTCTGCTGGCGCAATTGCCGCTGGTCGGCGAACTGCTGGCGATCCTTACCCTCTACGTCGCGCTCGGCCTGCGCAGCCTGGGCGAACACGCCCGGCCGGTGCTGGACGCGCTGCAGCGCGGCGACCTGGTGGCGGCCCGCCGTGGCGTGGGCCGGGTGGTCAGCCGCGACACCTCGACGCTGGATGCCGGCGGCGTGGCCCGCGCAGCCAGCGAGTCGCTGTTGGAGAACGGCAGCGACGCGGTGTTCGCCACGCTGTTCTGGTTCGTCGTGGCCGGCGCGCCGGGGGTGGTGCTGCACCGGCTGGCCAACACCCTGGACGCCATGTGGGGCTACCGCACGCCACACTTCGAGCGCTTCGGCTGGGCTGCGGCGCGGATCGACGATCTCCTCAACTATGTCCCGGCGCGCCTCGCCGCGTTGACCTACGCGCTGCTCGGCAAGACGCGCCTCGCCCTGGCCTGCTGGCGCCGTCAGGCGCCGCTGTGGGACAGCCCCAACGCCGGCCCGGTGATGGCCGCCGGCGCCGGTGCCCTGGGCGTCGAGCTGGGCGGCACGGCGGTCTACCACGGCGCGCGGCACGAGCGCCCGACCCTCGGTGCCGGCGGCCCGGCCGATGCGGGGACCATCGCCGCGGCCTGGCGCCTGCTCCAGCATGGCGTGCTGCTCTGGCTGGCACTGGTTCTGCTGGGAGACTGGCTGCATGCTTGAGCACGGCGGCCGTCTGCGCGCCGCGGCGCAACGTTACGGCATCCCATTGGGCGACTGGCTGGACCTGTCCACCGGCATCGCCCCCGAGCCCTGGCCCGTGCCGTCCATCCCGCTCGATGCCTGGGCGCGTCTGCCGGAGGACGATGACGGTCTGGCCGAGGCCGCCTGCGCCTGCTACGGCGCCGCCCAGGCGTTGCCGGTGGCCGGCAGTCAGGCGGCGATCCAGGCGCTGCCGGCGCTGTTCGCGGCCGGAAGGGTCGGCGTGCTGGCGCCGAGCTACGCCGAGCACGCCCAGGCCTGGCAACGCGCCGGTCACCGGCTGATCCGTCTGCTCGCCGGAGACATCGAGGCGCGTCTCGACGAGCTCGATGTGCTGGTGCTGGCCAATCCCAACAACCCCACCGGCGAGCGGTTCGAGCCATCCCGGCTGCTCGACTGGCAGGCACGGCTGGCCCGGCGCGGCGGCTGCCTGCTGGTCGACGAGGCCTTCATGGACTGCACGCCCGACTACAGCCTGGCGGCCTATAGCCAGCGGCCGGGGCTGGTCGTGCTGCGCTCGTTCGGCAAGTTCTTCGGCCTGGCCGGCGTCCGCCTGGGCTTCGTGCTGGCCGAGACGGCGCTGCTGGCGCGGCTGCAGGAGCGCCTCGGCCCCTGGGCGGTCAGCGGCCCGGCGCGGACGCTGGGCCTGCAGGCGCTAGGGCCGGCCGGCGGCGCGGCGCGCGCGCAGCGTGCCGGCCAGCTGCAGAAGGCAGGAGAGCGGCTGGCCGGACTGCTGAGCGCGCAGGGGCTGGCGCCAGCCGGCGGCACCGCGCTGTTCCAGTGGGTGCGTACGCCCGAAGCTGCTCGGCTGCACGACTTTCTCGCCCGCCAAGGCATCCTCGTGCGCCTGTTCGAGACGCCCGCCAGCCTGCGCTTCGGCCTGCCGGCGGACGAAACCGGCTGGCAGCGCCTGGCTCGGGCGCTGGCCGACTACCAGAAGGAAACGACATGACCACCCTGATGGTGCAGGGCACCACCTCCGACGCCGGCAAGAGCACCCTGGTGACTGCGCTGTGCCGCTGGCTGGCGCGCCAGGGCGTGGCGGTGGCGCCGTTCAAGCCGCAGAACATGGCGCTGAACAGCGCCGTCACCTTGGATGGCGGCGAGATCGGCCGTGCCCAGGCGGTGCAGGCGCAGGCTGCGGGCCTCGTGCCGCACACCGACATGAACCCGGTGCTGCTCAAGCCGAGCAGCGACACCGGCGCCCAGGTGATCATCCACGGCCGCGCCGTCACCTGCATGGACGCCGCCGCCTACCACGACTACAAGCGCGTGGCCCGCGAGGCGGTGCTCGTCTCGCACCGGCGTCTGAGCGAGCAGTACGCCGTGGTGATGGTCGAGGGTGCCGGTTCGCCGGCGGAGATCAACCTGCGCGCCAACGACATCGCCAACATGGGCTTCGCCGAGGCGGTCGACTGTCCGGTGATCCTGATCGCCGACATCGACCGGGGCGGGGTGTTCGCCCATCTGGTCGGCACCCTGGCGCTGCTCTCCGAGAGCGAGCAGGCGCGGGTCAAGGGCTTCGTGATCAACCGCTTCCGTGGCGATCTGGCCCTGCTCAAGCCGGGCCTCGACTGGCTGGAGGCGCACACCGGCAAGCCGGTGCTGGGCGTCTTGCCCTATCTGCACGACCTGCATCTGGAGGCCGAGGACGCCATCGACAATCGTCAGGTGGCCAAGGAGGGCGAGCGCCTGAAGGTGGCGGTGCCAATACTGCCGCGGATCAGCAACCACACCGACTTCGACCCGCTGCGCCTGCATCCGCAGGTGGAGCTGAGCTTTGTCGGTCCCGGCCAGGCGTCGCCGCTTTCCGACCTGATCGTGCTGCCCGGCTCGAAGAGCGTGCGCGCCGACCTGGCCTTCCTGCGCGCACAGGGCTGGGAGGCGGCGATCCGCCGCCATCTGCGCTACGGCGGCAAGGTCCTCGGCATCTGCGGCGGCCTGCAGATGCTCGGCGGGCGGGTCGCCGACCCGCTGGGCCTGGAGGGCGCACCGGGCACGAGCCGCGGCCTCGGCCTGCTGGATCTGGATACCGTGCTGGAAGAGGAGAAGCAGCTGCGCAACGTGCGCGGACGGCTGGCACTGGAGGGCGCAGAGGTCACGGGCTACGAGATCCATGCCGGGATCAGTCGCGGTGCGGGCCTCGAGCGGCCGGCGGTCAAGCTCGATGACGGGCGCAGCGACGGCGCGCTGAGCGAGGACGGCCAGGTGCTCGGCACCTACCTGCACGGCCTGTTCGAGTCGCCCGCCGCCTGCAGCGCGCTGCTGCGCTGGGCCGGCCTGGGCGAAGTCGTCACCCACGACTACCACGCCCTGCGCGAGCGCGACATCGAGCGGCTGGCCGATCTGGTCGAGGCGCATCTGGATACGGCGCGGCTGCGCGAGCTGTGCGGGCTGTCCGGATGACTCCGATGCCGCGTAGGCTGGAAAACCGTACCGCGTTTTCCAGCGCATCGCCCCCAATGGTGGGAAATGCCTGCGGCAGTTTCCCACCCTACGGTCCTTGTCGGTTGATCCCGCAGCCGGGGATCGCAGGGTGGATGGCCACCCCGTGTAAAACCGCGCAGCGTTTTCCACCGAAAACGCCGGGGCGACTTGGTAGAAAAGGTCTGCGGCCGTTTTCCACCCTACGCAAGCCCCAACGAATCGAGAGGCATCACGATGCATGAGCTCATCCTCGGCGGCGCCCGTTCCGGCAAGAGCCGCCTGGCCGAGCGCCTGGCCGCGGAGTCCGGACTGGCGGTGACCTACGTCGCCACCGCCCGGGCGCTGGACGGCGAGATGGCCGCGCGCATCGCCCATCACCGCCAGCGGCGGCCGGCCGGCTGGGCACTGGTCGAGGAGCCGCTGGCGCTGGCCCGGGTGCTGCGCGAGCAGGCCGGGCCGGAGCGCTGCCTGCTGGTCGACTGCCTGACCCTGTGGCTGACCAACCTGCTGCTGGCCGACGACCCGGCATGCCTGGCGCGCGAGCGCGACGCGCTCCTGGAGTGTCTGTCCGAACTGCCCGGACGGCTCATCCTGGTCAGCAACGAGACCGGCCTTGGCGTGGTGCCGCTGGGCGAGCTGAGCCGGCGCTACGTGGACGAGGCCGGCTGGCTGCACCAGGCGCTGGCCGAACGTTGCGGGCGGGTGCTGTTCTGCGTCGCCGGCCTGCCCATGACCCTCAAGGGAGATCCTCTATGAACCACGACTGGTGGCAGGCCGCCGCCCGACCGCTGGACGAGACGGCCCGCGCCCTGGCCGGTATCCGCCAGCAGCAACTGACCAAGCCGCGCGGTGCGCTGGGCCGCCTGGAACAGCTGGCGATCCACCTGGCGGCCCTGCAGGGCCGCGAGCGGCCGGTCGTCGAGCATTTGTGGATCGCCATCTTCGCCGGCGACCACGGCGTGGCGGAGGAGGGCGTGTCTCCCTATCCGCAGGCGGTGACCGGGCAGATGCTGCGCAACTTCGCCGCCGGCGGCGCGGCGATCAGCGTGCTGGCCCGCCAGTTGGGCGCCGAGCTGGAGCTGATCGACCTCGGCACCGCCGAGCCGCTGGAGCCGTCGCCGGCCGGTGTGCGTCGCCTGCAACTGGGGCGCGGCACGGCGAATTTCCTCCTCGGACCGGCGATGAGCGCGCAGCAGGGCCGTGACGCTCTCGAAGCCGGGCGCGACAGCGTGCGGCGCGCCCAGGCGGTCGGCGCACACCTGTACATCGGCGGCGAGATGGGCATCGCCAACACCAGTTCGGCCAGCGCCCTGGCCTGCGCCCTGCTGGGCCGTCCGGCGACGGCGCTGGTCGGGCCGGGCACCGGGCTGGACGCCACCGGGGTGGCGCGCAAGGTCGCGGTCGTCGAGCGCGCTCTGATGCTGCACGGTGCGCATGCCGGCGAGCCGCTGGAGCTCCTGCTGCGCCTCGGCGGCTTCGAGATCGCCGCGCTGGCCGGCGCCTACCTGGCCTGCGCCCAGGAGGGCCTGCCGGCGCTGGTGGATGGCTTCATCTGCAGCGTGGCGGCGCTGCTCGCCGTGCGCCTGAATCCCGCCTGCCGCGACTGGCTGCTGTTCGCCCACTGCGGCGCCGAGCCGGGCCACCGGCGGGTGCTCGAGGCATTGGCCGCCGAGCCGCTGCTGGAGCTCGGCCTGCGCCTGGGCGAGGGCAGCGGCGCGGCGCTGGCGGTGCCGCTGCTGCAGCTGGCCTGCCGGCTGCACGGCGAGATGGCCACCTTCGCCGAGGCGGCCGTGGCGGACGCCGGCCGATGACCCTGCATCTCGACCTGTTGCGCCACGGCGAAACCGAATGCGGCGGCGGCTTCCGCGGCAGCCTGGACGATGCGCTGACCGCCGTGGGTCGGGCGCAGATGCGCGCGGCGACCGTCGCGGCCGGGCCCTGGGATCTCGTGGTCAGCTCGCCGCTGCGTCGCTGCGCCGATTTCGCCGCCGAGCTGGCCGCTTCAAGGGGGCTGTCGCTGCACCACGAGGCGGACCTGCGCGAGCTGCACTTCGGCGCCTGGGAAGGCCGCAACGCCAGCGAGCTGATGCACGACGACGCCGAGGGGCTCGGGCGCTTCTGGGACGATCCCTACGCCTTCACCCCACCGGACGGCGAGCCGGTGGCGGCCTTCGAGGCGCGGGTGCTGGGCGCCGTCGAGCGGCTGCGCCGCGACTGCGCCGGCCGCCGCCTGCTGCTGGTCACCCACGGTGGGGTGATGCGCCTGCTGCTGGCCCGCGCCCGTGGCCTGCCGCGCCGCGCGCTGCTGCAGGTGACGGTGGCCCACGGCGCGCTGCATCGCCTGTGTCTGGACGGGCTGGACTGGCGGGAGCTGTGAGGATGCCACTGCCTTTGCTGATCGCCCTGCAGTTCCTCACCCGCCTGCCGATCCATCTGCCCGGCATGCCGGCGCCGCAGCAACTGGGCCGCTCGCTGCTCTGGTATCCGCTGGTGGGGCTGCTGCTCGGCGCGCTGCTGCTGGTCCTGCACGGGCTGCTGGGCGAGGCGCCGGGACCACTGCACGCGGCGCTGCTGCTCGCCGCCTGGGTCGGCCTGAGCGGGGCGCTGCACCTGGACGGCCTGGCCGACAGCGCCGACGCCTGGATCGGCGGCTGCGGCGACCGCGAACGCACCCTGGCGATCATGAAGGATCCGCGCAGCGGCCCGATCGCCGTGGTGGCACTGCTCGTCGTGCTGCTGCTGAAGTTCGCCGCGCTCCTGGCGCTGCTGGAGGAGGGCGCGGGCGCGGCGCTGCTGCTGGCGCCGCTGCTCGGGCGCGGCGCGCTGCTGGCGCTGTTTCTCCTCACCCCCTACGTGCGCCCCGGCGGCCTCGGCCAGGCCCTCGCCGAGCACCTGCCGCGCAAGGCCGCCCGCCGGGTACTGCTGGGCTCGGCGGCGGCCTGTCCGCTGCTGTTCGGCGGGGCCGGGCTGCTTGCGCTGCTGCTGGCCGCAGTGCTGTTCCTCTACCTGCGCCGCTGCCTGCTGGCACGCCTCGGCGGCACCACCGGCGACACCGCCGGGGCGCTGCTCGAGCTGGTGGAGTGTGCAGTGGTGGTGGGACTGGCGCTCTGAGGAGCGGGTAGTTACGCCGCCTCGCCTGCCGTCTCGCACTCGTCGGCGCAATGCTGGCAGGTCTGCGCGCATTCCTGGCACTGGGGCAGGCGATGCGCGATGCATTCCTCGGCGCAGTCGGTGCAGAGGCGGGCGCACAGGCGGCACAGGGTCGCCGCCCATTCGCTTTCCCGCACCATCAGCAGGGCGGTCAGGCGGCAGAGGTCGGCGCAGTCGCGGTTGAGCTCGATGCAGCGTCGCAGGGGCTGCGGGTCGGCGGCCTGCCGGCAGGCCTCGGCGCAGGTGTCGCAGGCCACGGCACAGGCGCTGCAGGCCTGGATGGCGATCGTGTAATCCATGATGGTCATGATGCTCCTCCCAAGGCGGTGGCCCTCTCCATCGCTGCAGGCGCAGCGGCCGGTTCCGGCAGCACAGGCGAGTTCAGGCCGCCTGGCTGAAGTCGTCGATGCAGCGGCGCCAGGCGTTGATGAAGTCCTGGGGCTTGCCCTCCGGCTGGAACACCCGGCACCAGACCCGCGCCAGTCCCGGCAGGTCGTCGGCCCTGGGCAGGGGCAGGGGTTGCGACTCCACCAGCAGCCAGGCGATGGCGGTGGCATAGCGCAGGTTGACCGTCAGCTCCAGGTGTGGCGCGATCAGGAAGGCCTGCTGGCTGGCCAGGCCGCGGACATGGCTGGCCAGGTCGGGGTTGCGAGCCAGGTAACGGTCCCAGAGCTGCAGGTGGCTGGCGGCGCTGATGCCGTAGAGGCCATGCCCATGCCGCTGGTGCAGGGCCTCGCCGAGCGCCGACTGGATCGCCGCGGTGCCCAGCAGCAGGGCTTCGGCGGCCGCGGAAGGACGCCCGAGGTAGAGCAGGGTCGGACGAATCACGTGTTTGCTCAGTTCGCTTGCTGCAATGCCCATATGTGGTGGACCTCGCATGGGAAAAGGCGAACGGCGAGCCTTCGGTGGCCTGCTTGGTCGAGGTGACCGGCCGATTCTGCTGCCCGAACCCCTGAGGATGCGTTGTCGCTCCCTGTCATGGCCGCGCGGACTTCCTTCACCGCGTCGCTTCGGACATCCATCGCGTATCGACTGATCAATCGCACAGGCAGGACGCCAGACTCGGCTGCCCGGGCGAACCGGCCTTGCCGGAGGCGGGGCAGGGGGCCTTCTGGCCTTGCATCGACCGCGCGGCAGGGCACATTCGTCGAAAGCGGCAGCCCGGGCACGAGAGCCCGGATACCGGTCGCACCAGCCATGATGCTCATGGCGTTATTGTTGGATGCGTCGATTACCTCATGATCGACCTGGAGCGGGACGTGAGGTTCATCGGCAAGTGACGGATGGATGGGAGTGTCTGCTCGGGACTGTTGCCCTGGCCCGCTTCAGCCAGCCCGGATGGCGCCGCGATGCAGCGCCGCCAGGCGTCGAGGAATTCCTCCGGCCGCCCCTCGGGATGGAACACGCGCCACCAGATCTGCGCCAGGCCCGGCAGGTCGTCGGCGCTGGGCAGGGACAGGCGCTGCGCTTCCACCAGCAGCCAGGCGATGGCGGTGGCGTAGCGCAGGTTGACCGTCAGTTCCAGGTGCGGCGCGATCAGGAAGGCGTGCTGGCTGGCCAGGCCGCGGACATGGCTGGCCAGGTCCGGATCCTGGGCCAGATAACGGTCCCAGAGCTGCAGGTGGCTGGTCTCGCGGATGCCGTAGAGGCCGTGGCCATGGTGCTGGTGCAGGGCCGAGCCGAGTGCCGACTGGGTCGCCGCGATGCCCAGCAGCAGGGCTTCGGCCGCGGCGGAGGAGCGACCCAGGTAGAGCAGGGTCGGCCGGATCACGTGCTTGCTCAGTTCGCTGGCTGCAATGCCCATGGGGCGCCTCGCAAGGAAAGGGTGTCCGGCGGGAAGTTCGGTCCGGGTGCAGCGCCTCGCCGGAAGCGGGAATGCGGAGTCTGTGGCGCTCCGCTGGCCGCTCGACTTGAAGTGTAGTGCGATCTTTGGCCTGTAAACTCCTGTTTTCAATTTATTTTCGCTGGGGGATTCGCAGCCATATAGCGGCTGGTGATTAGACCAGCCGCCGACCGGCTCTCCCATGGGGAGCCTCAATCCCCCGTGGCGACCGGCCTGGAGCGGTCGGTCAGCCATTCGCTCCAGGAGCCGGCGTAGAGCGGTGCCAGCGGATAGCCGGCGAGGCTCAGGGCGAACAGGTTGTGGCAGGCGGTGACGCCCGAGCCGCAATAGGCCACCAACTGCTCGACGGGACGTTCGCCGAGCAGGCCGGCGAAGCGCGCACGCAGTTCTCCGGCCGGCAGGAAGCGGCCGTCGGCGCCGAGATTCTCGGTGAAGGGCGCGCAGCGGGCGCCGGGGATGTGGCCGGCGACCGGGTCGAGGGGCTCCACCTCGCCGCGGAAGCGGGGCAGGGCGCGGGCATCGAGCAGGGTCAGGCGTCCGTCGCCGAGACGTGCCAGCAGCTGCGGCGCATCCACCAGCAGGCTGGCGTCGGGCGCGCCGCGGAAGGCGCCGGTCGCCGGGGCGGGCAGCTCGGCGGTCAGCGGCAGGCCGGCGGCGCGCCAGGCGTTCAGGCCGCCGTCGAGGAGGAACACGCCGTCGCGCTTGCCGAGCCAGGCGAGCAGCCACCAGGCGCGGGCGGCGAAGGCGGCGGGGCCGTCGTCGTAGAGCACCACCTGGCTGTCGTTGTCGATGCCCCAGGCGCGCAGGCGCTCGATCAGCAGGGCCGGATCGGGCAGCGGGTGGCGGCCGGTCACGCCCTTGTGCACCGGGCCGGAGAGGTCGCGTTCGAGATCGGCAAAGCGGGCGCCGGGGATGTGCGCCTCGGCGTAGCTGCGCGCGCCGTAGGCCGGGTCTTCGAGGGCGAAGCGGCAGTCGAGGATGCGCAGGTCCGGCTGGTCGAGGCGTTCCGCCAACTGGGCGGGGCTGAGCAGTTGCGCGTGGGACATGAAGGCTCCTTGTCGTTCGGTGGAGGAATTTCCGGAAGGTGCGAGTCTGCGGCCCGCCGCGGCAAACGCCAAGCCGTCCGGTTGAAATGACGCCGATGCCGTTTGGCCGGGACCCGGGGCGCTGGATATACTGCATGCCCTCCGGCGGCCCGGTGCCGCATTTCGCAGTACGGATGCAGCCGTGCCAGCCGCGTCCGGCGCCGGTCGCCCCGGCGCGGCGCTGCTTGCCGCGGCCAGTCAACAAGGAGCCTTCGTGGCCATCGACATTCATTGGATCCGCGACGATGCCAGCCTCGCCAGCCACTGCGCGCGCTGGCGGCAGTTGCCCTTCGTCGCCCTCGATACCGAATTCGTGCGGGTCGACACCTTCTATCCGCAGACCGGGCTGGTGCAGATCGGCGACGGCCGCAGCGCCTACCTGATCGATCCGCTGACCATCGGCGACTGGCGGCCGCTGGCCGAGCTGCTGGAGGACCCGGCGGTGGTCAAGGTGCTGCATGCCTGCAGCGAGGACCTGGAGGTGCTGCTGCGCCTGACCGGCAGCCTGCCGCTGCCGCTGTTTGACACCCAGCTGGCCGCGGCCTACCTGAACCTCGGCTTCTCCATGGGCTACTCCCGGCTGGTGCAGACGGTGCTGGGCATCGAGCTGCCCAAGGGCGAGACCCGCTCCGACTGGCTGCAGCGCCCGCTGAGCGAGCTGCAGATCCGCTATGCCGCCGAGGATGCCGTGCACCTGGCGGAACTCTACGTCGCGCTCTCCGCGCAGCTGTCCGAGGAGAAGCGCGCCTGGACCCTGGAGGACGGCGCCGAGCTGGTCGCCGGCCTGCGCCGCGACGTGGTGCCCGAGGAGCTCTACCGCGAGGGCCGGCTGGCCTGGAAGCTGAGCCGCCAGCAACTGGCCGTGCTGCGCGAGCTGTACGCCTGGCGCGAGCGCGAAGCGCGCCGGCGCGACCAGCCGCGCAACCGCATCCTGCGCGAGAACAGCCTGTGGCCGCTGGCGCGCTATCAGCCGACCGATCTGGTCGGCCTCGGACGCATCGAGGACATGCACCCGCGCACGGTGCGCCAGGACGGCGAGACTCTGCTCCGGCTGATCCGCGACAGCGGCGCGACGCCACCCGACAGCTGGCCCGAGCCCCTGTCCGAACCGCTGCCGATGGAGGCCTCGGGGCTGCTCAAGAAGCTGCGGGCGGTCGGCCAGGCCGAGGCCGTGCGCCTGCAGATCGCCCCGGAGCTGGCGCTGCGCAAGAAGATTCTCGAAGCCCTGCTGAAAAGCGGCTTCCCCAACGGCCCCTACTGCTTGCCCGATACGCTGCGCGGCTGGCGCCGCGAGCGGATGGGCCAGGCCCTGCTCGATTGCCTCGGCGGAGTACGACCATGAAATGCATCTGTTCCATCTACAAGAGTCCGCGGCGCCGGGAGATGTATCTCTACGTGGCGAAGAAGGATGCCCTGTCGCGGGTGCCGGAGGGCCTGCTGGCGGCTTTCGGCGCGCCGCAGCACGCCTTCGACCTGGTGCTCTCGCCCGAACGCACGCTGGCCCGCGAGGACATCCGCAAGGTGCTGGAGAACCTCGGGAAGCAGGGCTATCACCTGCAGATGCCGCCGCCGGAGGAGGAGTACATCGAGCACCTGCCGGAGGAGCTGCTGCGGATGAACGACCCGGTCTGATCCGGGCCGGCCCGGCGGGGCGGCTGTGCGCGGCGGCCGTTCCGCCTCCGATCCTTCCTCGCGGCTTCGCGCCGCGGCTATTCGTCCAGTGCGAAGCGCTCGCGGCTGTTGCTCAGGTGGGTCCACATGGCGGCTCTGGCCGCGTCCGGATCCTGCTGGCGGATGGCCTTCAGGATGGCTTCGTGCTCCAGGTTGGCCAGATAGCCGTGGCGGGCCAGGTCCTTGCCGCCCCGCGCGCCGGAGTCGATCCTGTTGCGCGGAATCAGGGCCTCGCCCAGGTGGCGCATGATCTCGCCGAAATAGGGGTTGCCGGTGGCTTCGGCGATCAGCAGGTGGAAGCGCCGATCCGCCTCCACGCAGCTGCGGGCGCCGGCTAGCGCGTCCTGATAATCGTCCAGTGCCTGGCGCATCGCCGCCAGCTGTTCCTCCGTGCGCCGCCGCGCGGCCAGGGCGACCGCCTGGCTTTCCAGTCCGAGGCGCAGTTCCAGGATGTCGCGCATGCTCAGCGCCGTTTCGACGTTCAGGCCCAGCGGCGCCTGCGGCTTGCGCTCCAGCACGAAGGTGCCGATGCCGAAGTCTTCGCCGCGGCCTACAAGGCCCTGGGCGTGCCGGTCTACTCCTCGGCGGTGTTCAACTTCATCCCGCGCACCGCGATGGAGTTCTACAAGGCCATCGCCGCCGACGACCACGAAACCGTGGGCAAGATCATCGACGACTTCTTCCTGCCGCTGCTGGAGATCCGCAACCGCCACGCCGGTTACGCGGTGAGCATGGTCAAGGCCGGGGTCAAGATCGTCGGCCACGACGCAGGCCCCGTGCGCGCGCCGCTGACCGACCTGCTGCCCGACGAGTACGAACGCCTCGCCGCGCTGATCAGGAAGCTCGGCCCGCAGTGATACGACTGCCCGGCCGCCTTCCGGCAGGCCGGGCACCCGTCTGCACCCCGCATAAAAACAATCAGTGGGAGACTCACCATGCATCACGCATCCCATGCCGGCCCCACCGCCGATCCGACGCTGCAGTCGGCGGTCGCCAAGGTCAAGCGCCATGTGCTGCCGCTGTTCGTCGTCAACTACATCGACCGGGTGAACATCGGCTTCGTCCGCTCCCAGATGGAAACCGACCTGGGCATCGGCGCGGCGGCCTTCGGCTTCGGCGCCGGCCTGTTCTTCATCGGCTACGCCCTCTTCGAGGTGCCTTCCAACCTGTTGCTGCAGAAGGTCGGCGCCCGTGCCTGGCTGACCCGGATCATGCTGACCTGGGGCCTGGTCGCCACGGCGATGGCCTTCATCCAGAACGAAACCCACTTCTACATCCTGCGCTTTCTGCTGGGCATCGCCGAAGCGGGCTTCTTCCCCGGAGTGATCTACTACTTCACCCGCTGGCTGCCGGGAGCCGAGCACGGCAAGGCCATCGCCATCTTCCTCAGCAGCTCGGCGCTGGCCTCGCTGATCTCCGGCCCGCTGTCCGGCGCGCTGCTGCAGATCGAGGGACTCGGCTGGCACGGCTGGCAGTGGATGTTCTTCATCGAAGGCATGGCCTCGGTGCTGCTCTGCGGCTTCGTCTGGTTCTGGCTGGACTCCAGGCCCCATGACGCCAAGTGGCTGGAGCGCGCCGAGCAGGACGCCCTGGTCGCGGCCATCGACGAGGAGCAGCGCGCCCGCGAGACGGCGACCACCGTCAAGCCGTCGATCTGGACGCTGCTCGAGGATTCCCAGATCGGCCTGTTCTGTCTGATCTACTTCTGCATCCAGCTGACCATCTACGCCGCCACCTTCTGGCTGCCCACGATCATCAAGCGCATGGGCGAGCTGAGCAGCGTCGAGGTGGGCTTCTTCAACTCGATTCCCTGGCTGATCTCGATCATCGCCATGTACGCCTTCGCCTGGCTGGCCGCCCGCTGGAAGTTCCAGCAGGCCTGGGTCGCCGCGGCGCTGCTGACCGCCGGCCTGGGAATGTTCGCCTCCACCACCGGCGGGCCGATCTTCGCCTTCGTCGCCGTGTGCTTCGCCGCCATCGGCTTCAAGTCGGCCGCCTCGCTGTTCTGGCCGATTCCCCAGGGCTATCTGGACGCGCGCATCGCCGCCGGCGTCATCGCTCTGATCAACTCGGTGGGCAACCTCGGCGGCTTCGTCGCGCCGACCACCTTCGGCCTGCTCGAGCAGCACACCGGCTCCATCCAGGGCGGCCTCTACGCGCTGGCCGCGACCTCGGTGCTGGCGGCCATCGTGGTGTTCTTCGCCCGCACCCAGCCCGGCCCCCGTGGCGACTCGGGGCTGCCCGAGCCGCGGCTGAGCCGGTCCCACGCCTGAAACCAGACCCCGCCCGCGCCTGCCGACCCCGGCATGGCGCGGGACGGAACCCCCATATCCAGTTGCAGGAATCCCTCATGAGCACTCAGATTTCCCAAGCCATCGGCAAGGCGCCCGTCATCACCGGCATGCAGGTCATCCCGGTGGCCGGCTACGACTCCATGCTGTTCAACCTGAGCGGCGCCCACGGTCCCTACTTCACCCGCAACATCGTCATCCTCCAGGACAACGCCGGCCACACCGGGGTCGGCGAAGTCCCCGGCGGCGAAGGCATCCGCCAGACCCTGGAGGACGCCCGCAGCCTGCTGATCGGCCAGCCGATCGGCCAGTACCAGAAGATCCTCAACCAGGTGCGCCAGGCCTTCGCCGCGCGCGATGCCGGCGGCCGCGGCCTGCAGACCTTCGACCTGCGCATCACCATCCACGCGGTGACTGCCCTGGAGGCAGCCCTTCTCGATTTGCTCGGCCAGTTCCTCGAGGTGCCGGTGGCGGCCCTGCTCGGCGAGGGCCAGCAGCGCGACGAGGTGGAGATGCTCGGCTACCTGTTCTACGTCGGCGACCGCCAGAAGACCGACCTGCCTTATCGCGGCGAGCCCGGGGCCGACAACGACTGGTTCCGGGTGCGCAACGAGGAGGCCCTGACCCCGGAAGGCGTGGTCCGTCTGGCCGAGGCGGCGCATGCACGCTACGGCTTCCACGACTTCAAGCTCAAGGGCGGCGTGCTGCGCGGCGAGGAGGAGATCGAGGCGGTCACCGCGCTGGCCGAGCGCTTTCCCGAGGCGCGCGTGACCCTCGACCCCAACGGCGGCTGGCTGCTCAAGGACGCCATCCGCCTGTGCCGCGACATGCACGGTGTGCTGGCCTACGCCGAGGACCCCTGCGGCGCCGAGGACGGCTACTCCGGCCGCGAGGTGATGGCCGAGTTCCGCCGCGCCACCGGCCTGCCCACCGCGACCAACATGATCGCCACCGACTGGCGGCAGATGGGCCATGCCATCCAGCTGCAATCGGTGGACATCCCGCTGGCCGACCCGCACTTCTGGACCATGCAGGGCTCGGTGCGGGTGGCGCAGCTGTGCCACGAGTGGGGGCTGACCTGGGGTTCGCACTCGAACAACCACTTCGACATCTCGCTGGCCATGTTCACCCATGTCGCCGCCGCGGCGCCGGGCAGGATCACCGCCATCGACACGCACTGGATCTGGCAGGACGGCCAGCGTCTGACCAAGGAGCCGCTGCAGATCGTCGGCGGCAAGGTCAAGGTGCCGCAGAAGCCGGGCCTGGGGCTGGAGATCGACATGGACCAGGTGAACAAGGCCCACGAGCTGTACAAGGGCATGGGCCTCGGCGCGCGCGACGACTCCGTCGCCATGCAGTACCTGATCCCCGGCTGGCGCTTCGATAACAAGAAGCCCTGTCTGGTGCGCTAGAGCAGCTGAAGTCATCTTCGGCTCGAGGCGCAGACAAGTCGTTCGTGCCCACTGGCGGTGCTCGCCACTGCCACGGCCGGCGGCGCAAGGCCGCCGGCTCCCCATCTTCCGCGTCGCCGCTGCCGGCACCGGCGACGCGGCTTCTACCTGGCCGGGAACGGCTGCCCGGACATGCCCGCGCTGCCTGCAGGCGACCCCCGGGACAGTGCGGTTCTTTTCCGCCGTCGAGCGCACGAGCAGCAAATGTCGTCTCTACTTTCAGACTGTCCCTGATAGAGGAGAACGCCTCCATGAAAATCGCTCCCTGGTTGTTCGGCATCCTGTTCGCCAGTTCGGCCGCGCTGGTTGGCGCACAGGAGACGCCGCCCGATTCCGAGGCGGCCTGGCAGCAGCACTGGCAGAAGGTCCAGGAATACCGCCAGGCCTGGCAGGCGGCCAAGACTCCGGAAGAGCGCCGCAGACTGCGGGAGCAGCACTGGCAGAGCATGCATGCCGGCCCCGGCATGGCCGGCGGCTGTCCCATGATGGGGCCGGGGATGATGCATGGCGAGGGCATGGACCGGCCGGGTGGCGGCATGGGCACGACGGGCGGTGGCCAGGGCATGCCGGGCGGTCATGGCGCCATGATGGGTGAACCGACGCCCGAGCAACTGGACCGGCACATCGCCCATCTGGAGAAGATGCTCGAGGAGTTGCGCGCTCACCGGGAGATGCTCGACACGCAGTGAGTCCGGCCGGCATTTCGGGCGGGCGACGGTCGGTGCCTCCGGCCTGTGTTGCCGGTCTTGGCCAGAGGGCCGGCACTGGCTAGACTGCGCGCCTTTTTCAGCACAGGTGGCGGTAGTTCCCATGGCGGCGAAAGTCGAACCCTTCTGGAAGCGCAAGACCCTCGACCAGCTCGATGCCGGGGAGTGGGAGTCCTTGTGCGACGGCTGCGGCCTGTGCTGCCTGCAGAAGCTCGAGGACGAGGAGGACGGCGGCGTCTACTACACGCGCATCGCCTGCCGCCTGCTCGATCTGGAGACCTGCCGCTGCCGCGACTACGCCAACCGCCGCCAGTCGGTTCCCGACTGCATCCAGCTCACCCCGGCCCAGGCGGGCGAATTCCAGTGGCTGCCGCCGACCTGCGCCTATCGCCTGCTCGCCGAAGGCAAGGACCTGCCGCTCTGGCACCCGCTGGTCTGCGGCGATCCCGAGGCGGTGCACCGCGAGCGGATTTCCCAGGCCGGACGCATGCTCAGCGAGACCTCGGTGGCCGAGGACGACTGGGAAGACCATCTGATCTTCCGTGCCGGCTGAAACCGCGCCGAAGCGCGAACTGCCGGCCGGCCCGGCACTTCCCCTCGTGTCCGCCCAGTCGGCACACTTGTCCTGTCCGTCCTGCCAAGGAGTCCTTTCCATGCCTGCCAGCCCGAAGCTGCTGTTCCGTGCCGTCCTGCTGCTTGCCGTCGCCCCCGCGTGGGCGGCGGACAAGGTCGATCTGGACTACCACGTGCGCTTTCTGCCCGAGAGCGACCAGGCCGAGGTCCGTCTGACCCTGGAGCGGGGCAGCGCGGTCCGCAGCCTGCGCTTCGAGCTGGGCGAGCAGGGCCGCTACAGCGATTTCCAGAGCGACGGGCAGTGGCAGCAGGAGGAGCCCGGCAGCGGCACCTGGCGGCCCGCGGAGGGCAGGAGCAGCCTGAGCTACCGGGTGCAGGTCAGCCATGCACGTGCTTCCGGGCGCTTCGATGCGCGGATGACCGAGCACTGGGCCCTGCTGCGCGGCGACGACCTGGTGCCCAGCGCCCACCTCGATCAGCAGGATGGCGTGGAGCTGGTGGCGCGCCTGGCGTTCGAGCTGCCCGAGGGCTGGACGGGCGTCGAGACCGGCTGGCCGCGCATCGGCAAGAACCGCTTTCGCATAGACAACCCGGCGCGCCTGTTCGACCGGCCGACCGGCTGGCTGCTCGCCGGCAAGCTCGGTACCCGGCGGGCGACCCTGGGCGACAGCGAGGTCAGCGTGGCGGCGCCGCTCGGCGAAGGGATGCGGCGGATGGACATTCTGACCCTCCTGACTTTCGTTTGGGACGAATACCAGGCGGTGTTCCTGCGCGAGCCCGGCAAGCTGCTGGTGGTCGGCGCCGGCAGTCCGATGTGGCGCGGCGGCCTGTCGGCGCCGAACTCCCTCTACATGCACGCCGACCGTCCGCTGGTCAGCGAGAACGGCACCAGCTCCCTGCTGCACGAGCTGGTGCACGTGTTCGCGCGGATTCGCGATACCGACGAGAGCGACTGGATCAGCGAGGGGCTGGCCGAGTACTACGCCATCGAGCTGCTGCGCCGTGCCGGCGGCCTCGGCGAGGATCGCTACGAGCGGATTCGCCAGCAGCTGACCCGCTGGAGCCGCAAGGTCGTCAGCCTGCGCGGCGAGCGGGTCAGCGGCCCGGCCACCGCCCGCGCCGTGCTCCTGCTGCAGGCGCTCGACGCGGAGATCCGCACGCGCAGCGAGAACCGCCACTCGCTGGACGATGTGGTGCGCGGGCTGATCCGCATGGAGCGGGTCAACACCGACGACTTCGTCGCGATCAGCGAGAACCTCCTGGGCGGCAAGTCGAAGGTGCTGGATACGCCTCTGCTGGCCCTCAAGACCAGGCGCTGAGAGGGGGGCTTTGCATTGTGCGGTTCATTACAACAAATAGGCATTTATGTGACGTTTGCTTCAGCTGGAGCCGGCAAGAGGCAGGTCCGGGTGTCAAGAAATCTTTCCAGAGCGGCCATTGGTCGCACGATATCATTTTGATGTCATTCGGCATGTGAATTGCACGTCCACGGCAGGCGTTACTTGACTGCTTTCCTGTCTTGCCGAGGTGCGTGTAGAAATGGCTTACAACATCAACTGGTCCGCCGAATTCGAGACCGGTATCGACATCATCGACGATCAGCACAAGCGTATCTTCGAGTACCTGAACGAAATCGATCGGGCGATCGCCCACAAGTCGGTTCCCGAGATCGAGCGCGTGATCAAGGCGATCATCGACTACTCCATTTCCCACAACACATTCGAGGAAAGCCTCATGGAGAAGGCCGGCTATCCGCTGCTCGAGGCCCACCACCAGGTGCACGAGCGCTTCAAGGAGCGCGCCTACTCCTACGGCGTGCGCTTCGAGCGCGGCGAAGATCCGATCCGTCTGGCTCGGGAGGTGCGCAGCGACATCGGGCTGTGGCTGACCAACCACATCAAGCGCGACGACAAGCACTACGTGAGCGACGTGAAGAGAAGCATCGAGGGCAGCTTCGTTTCGCGGATGCTGGCCAAGTTCTTCGACTGAGCCCGGGCCTCCTCCGGCCGCATTTCCGGGTGTCTGCCCTGCCACTGGTCGGTCCGCGGGCACCGATACGGATCCGTCCCGTCTATCTCTAGAGTGCTCAGCGGGAGGCGACGGCATGCATCTGTGGGATCTGCGGGGAATGGGACTGGTCGAGGTCCTCAAGTGCACGGTGAAGGATTTCATGGACGACGAGATGCCGACCTATGCCTCGGCGCTGGCCTTCCAGATGCTCTTTTCCCTGTTCCCCTTCCTGTTGTTCCTGATCGCCCTGATCGGCTTTCTCGACCTGCAGAAATTCTTCGACTGGCTGCAGCAGCAGGCGGCTCTGCTGCTGCCACCGCAGGCGATGGACACGGTCAACACGGTCATCGCCCAGTTCCAGCAGGAGCGGGTCGGGTTGTTCTCGGTAGGGATAGTGGTCGCGTTGTGGACGGCCTCGGCCGGCGTGCGCTCGACCATGCAGGCGATGAACAAGGCCTACGACGTCAAGGAGGGCCGCCCGGCCTGGAAGCGCATTCCCCTGTCGGTGCTCTACACCGTCGGCATCGCCCTGATGCTGCTGAGTGCGGCCGCCCTGATGCTCGTCGGCCCGGAGGTGATGAGTTGGCTGGCCGGCTGGGTGGGGCTGGAGCAGTTGATCGTCACCCTCTGGACCTGGCTGCGCTGGCCGGTGGCGATACTGCTGCTGATCCTGGCGGTGGCCGTGATCTACTACGTGGCGCCGGACGCCGAGCAGAGCTTCCGCTTCATCACTCCGGGCTCGGTGTTGGCGGTGCTGGTATGGATCGCCGCCTCGCTCGGCTTCGGCTTCTACGTGCGCAATTTCGCCAATTACGACGCCACCTACGGCAGCGTCGGGGCGATCATCGTCATGCTGCTGTACTTCTTCATCTCCGCGGCGGTGCTGCTGTTCGGCGCGGAGCTGAATGCGGTGATCGAACACCATCATCCCGAGGGCAAGGACCCCGGCGAGAAGAAGCTGTGATCAACTGCGGCCGAGCACCTTGAGCAGGAAGGCGTATTCCAGCGCCACGTCCTTCAGCGCCTGGTAGCGTCCGCTCATGCCGCCGTGGCCGGCGCCGAACTCGGTCTTCAGCAGCAGCAGGTTGCCGTCGGTCTTGCTGGCGCGCAGCCTGGCCACCCACTTCGCCGCCTCCCAGTACTGCACCCGGCTGTCGTGGTAGCCGGCCACCGCGAGGATCGCCGGGTAGGCCTGGGCGCGCACGTTCTCGTAGGGCGCGTAGGCTTCGATCCGCGCGTGGACCTCGGGATCGTTCGGGTCGCCCCACTCGTCGTATTCGGTGACGGTCAGCGGCAGGTCGGGATTGTGCATGGTGTTCAGCACGTCGACGAAGGGCACCTCGGCGATCGCCGCGGCGAACAGCTCCGGACGCCGGTTGAGCACGGCGCCGATCAGCAGGCCGCCGGCGCTGCCGCCGCTGATCGCCAGCCGGTCGGCGCACGTGAAGCCCTCGGCGATCAGCCGTTCGGCCACGGCGATGAAGTCGCCGAAGGTGTTTTCCTTGTGTTCGAGCTTGCCGGCGCGGTACCAGGCCTCGCCCAGTTCGCCGCCGCCGCGCACGTGGGCGATGGCGAAGACGAAGCCGCGCTCCAGGAGGCTCAGCCGGGCATGGGAGAACCAGGGGTCGAGATTCTCGCCATAGGCGCCGTAGCCATAGAGATAGAGTGGGGCGGGGCGTCTCTCCCCCGTGCCCTGGAGGACGTCGCGACGGGCGACCAGGCTGACCGGAATGCGCGCGCCGTCGGCCGCTTCGGCCCAGAGCCGCAGGCTGAGGTAGTCGTCGGCATCGAACGGACCTTCCACCGGGGTTTCCTTGAGCACCTGCTGGGCGCCGCCGGCCAGATCCAGCTGGCGGATCTGCGCCGGGCGGTTGAGCGCCTCGTAGCGCAGGCGGATCACCGGGCTGTCGAACTCCAGGGTGTCCTGCACGTCCAGGCTGTAGGCGGCATCCGGCAGTTCGACGCGGTAGGGCGTGGCGTCGGCCGGGTGCACCTCGACGATCGGCAGGCCCTGCTCGCGCAGGCTGAGGACGAAGCCTGCGGCGTTCAGGCTGAGGTCCTCGATCATCCGCGTTTCGTCGTGGCCGATCCGCGGCCGCCAGTGTTCTCGGCTCGGTGCGCCCTCGGGGGCCTGGTAGACGGCGAACTCGATGCCGTCCTGGTTGGTGCGGATCAGCCAGCCCCAGTCGCCGTCGATGCGCCCGTGGTCGGGGTAGTATTCGTGACCCTCCAGACGCGGCGCCAGGCAGACGAAGGCCTCCTGCGGACGCGCGGCGTCCAGCGCCCAGGCCTCGCAGGTGGTCTTGCTGTTGCTCAGGAGGATCAACTGGCGCTCGGAGCTGGCGCGGTAGCAGTGGATGAAGAAGCGTCCGTCCGGTTCGTTGAATACCAGCTCGGCCTCCTCGGCGCCGAGCCGGTAGCGGTACAGCTTGTGCGGGCGCTGGGTGTCGTCCAGCTCGGCGAAGAACAGCGTTTCGCTGTCGTTGGCCCAGGTCATGCTGCCGTCGCAGTCCTCGAAGGGCAGTTCGTGCAGCGCGCCGCTGTCCAGTTCCCTGACGAACAGCCGGTAGATCTCGTCGCCGCTGGTATCCAGGCTGTAGGCCAGGCGCCGCTGGTCGGGGCTGATCTCGAAGGCGCCGAGCGACAGGTAGCCACCGTCGGCCAGGGCATTGGGGTCGAGCAGCAGTTCCTCGCGGCTGTCGTCCGTGCGCAGCGAGCCGTCCGTCGGGCGCGGGCAGCGGTAGTGGCGCGGGTATTCATCGCCGGCCGTGGTGCGCTGGTAGTAGAGCCAGGGACCCCAGGGGACCGGCAGGGACAGGTCGGTTTCGCGGATGCGGCCCTTGATCTCCTCAAAAAGGGACTCGCGCAACGCGCCGACATCGGCGAGTTCGGCCTCCAGGTAGGCGTTCTCCGCCTCCAGATAGGCGAGCACCTCCGAGGCGTCGCGCTGCTCCAGCCAGCGGTAGGGGTCGGCGGAATGGCTCTCGACACGGGCGAAGGGGGCTTGCGGCATGGCGGCTCCTGACAGCTGGCGTCCGACGGCGCGACTTCCGGCAGTGGCGCCGCGGCGGGGAAATGTCGTTATGATAAGCACCCTTCCTCCAGTCTCACACCGTCATGATCGAGAACGACTATCTGCTTGCCTGGTCCGCCTACGGCATCGCCGCGCTTGGCTGCCTGCTGGTCTGGTTCCGCCTGACCCGCTGGATGTGGCGCTGGCTGGGCGAACCGTTGCGGGTGATCGTGACGGTGCTGCTGCTGACTCCGACCATCGTCGATCCGGGCAAGGAGCTGTTCGCTCCGGCCATCGCCATCACCGCTCTCGACCTGCTGTTCGGCGTCGGCAACAACGCCTGGCGTGCGGTGGCCGATCTGGCGCTCTACGGCATGCTCGCCATGGCCCTGTACCTGTTGCTGGCCGGGGGGCGCTGGCTGTTCTGGCGCCGCCGGAGCGATTCGGACGATCCGGCGGCGGCCGAGTACGAGCCGACCATGCGCGAGTTGATGGCCCACGGCGAGGCCGGCGGGCCGGCCGGGCGGCGGCAGGGGATGCGTGCCGGCCCGCGCTTCTGAACCCGGAACCGGCCGACTGCGAGGAGCCATGCGATGTGCGAATTGCTCGGCATGAGTGCCAATGTCCCGACCGACATCGTCTTCAGCTTCACCGGCCTGATGCAGCGCGGCGGGCGCACCGGGCCGCACCGCGACGGCTGGGGCATCGCCTTCTACGAGGGGCGCGGCGTGCGGCTGTTCCAGGATCCGGCGGCGAGCGCCGACTCCGAGGTGGCCCGTCTGGTGCAGCGCTACCCGATCAAGAGCGAACTGGTCATCGGCCATATCCGCCACGCCAACGTCGGGCGCATCTGCCTGGCCAACACCCATCCCTTCGTGCGCGAGCTCTGGGGGAGCAACTGGTGCTTCGCCCACAACGGTCAACTGGCGGATTTCCAGCCGCCGGCGGGCTTCTACCGGCCGGTGGGGGACACCGACAGCGAGCGCGCCTTCTGCGACCTGCTCAACCGGGTGCGCCAGGCCTTTCCCGAGCCGGCGCAGGCGCAGGCGCTGCTGCCGGTCCTAGTGGCGGCCTGCAACGAGTACCGCGCCAGGGGCGTATTCAACTGCCTGCTGGGCAATGGCGAATGGCTGTTCAGCTTCTGCACCACCAAGCTGGCGGAGATCACCCGCCGGGCGCCCTTCGGTCCGGCGCGGCTGAAGGACGCCGACCTGACCGTGGACTTCCAGGCCGAAACGACCCCGAACGACGTGGTGACGGTGCTGGCCACCGAGCCGTTGACCGCCAACGAGACCTGGCTCGCCCACCGGCCGGGGGAGTGGACGCTGTGGCAGCTGGGCGAGTGCGTCGCCCGCGGCGAGGTCGGTCCGGCCTGAGCCGCTTCTTCTGCCGGCCCGACCGGTTTCACTTGGCCAGATAGCGCATGCCTTCCTCCAGTCCGCTCAGGGTCAGGGGATACATGTGCTGCCCGACCAGTTCGCGGACGATCTGCACAGAGCTGCCGTAGTTCCAGGCACGCTCCGGGGACGGGTTGATCCAGATGAGCTTGCGGTAGGTCTCGGTGAGGCGCTGCATCCACACCAGGCCGGGCTCCTCGTTCCAGTGCTCGACGCTGCCGCCGGGCTGGAGGATCTCGTAGGGGGACATGGAGGCGTCGCCGACGAACACCACCTTGTAGTCCGGCCCGTACTTGTGCAGCAGGTCGTGGGTCGCGATGCGCTCGGAGTGGCGCCGGCGGTTGTCCTTCCACAGGGTTTCGTAGATGAAGTTGTGGAAGTAGTAGTGCTCCAGGTGCTTGAACTCGCTGCGGCAGGCGGAGAAAAGCTCCTCGCAGACCTTCACGTGGGCGTCCATCGAGCCGCCGATGTCCAGCAGCAGGAGCAGCTTCACGCTGTTGTGCCGTTCCGGACGCATCCGGATGTTGAGCAGGCCGGCGTCGCGCGCGGTATGGGCGATGGTGGCGTCGAGGTCGAGTTCCTCGGCCGCGCCCTGGCGGGCGAAGCTGCGCAGGCGGCGCAGCGCCATCTTCAGGTTGCGCGTGCCCAGCTCGACCTGATCGTCGAGGTTGCGGTATTCGCGCTGCTCCCAGACCTTGACCGCCTTGCCCTGGCGCTCGCCGGCCTCGCCGACGCGGATGCCCTCGGGATGGTAGCCGCCCGAGCCGAAGGGACTGGTGCCGCCGGTGCCGATCCACTTGCTGCCGCCGGCATGCCGCTCCTTCTGCTCCTCCAGGCGTTTCCTGAAGGTCTCGAGCAACTGCTCGAGGCCGCCCAGGGACTGAATCTGCGCCTTCTCCTCGTCGGTCAGCAGGCGCTGGAACTCCTTGCGCAGCCATTCCTCGGGGATCAGCGTCTCGAGCAGGGCGTCGAGGTTCTCCAGACCCTGGAAATAGGCGGTGAAGGCCCGGTCGAACTTGTCGAAGTGCCGCTCGTCCTTGACCAGGATGGTGCGGGCGAGGAAGTAGAAGGCATCCATGTCGGCGAACACCAGCCGCTGCTCGAGCGCCTCGATCAGGTCGAGCAGCTCGCGCAGCGAAACCGGCACCTTGGCCGCGCGCATTTCGTTGAACAGGTTGAGCAGCATGGGGATGCTCCGGTCAGACATTGCGTGGGGCGGGTGACCGCGCAGGGTTGCCCTAGCGCCCGGCGCGGCGGGTCATGAAGGCCAGGCGCTCCAGCAGCTGCGTATCCTGCTCGTTCTTCACCAGGGCGCCGGCCAGCGGCGGGATGGCCTTGGTCGGATCGCGCTCGCGCAGCGCCGCGAGGTCGATGTCGTCGGCCAGCAGCAGCTTCAGCCAGTCGACCAGCTCGGAGGTGGAGGGTTTCTTCTTCAGTCCGGGGATCTCCCGCACCTCGAAGAACACGTCCAGCGCCTCGGCCACCAGCTCGTTCCCGAGGCCGGGAAAATGCACATCGACGATCTTCTGCAGCGTCTCGCGGTCGGGGAAGGCGATGTAGTGGAAGAAGCAGCGGCGCAGGAAGGCGTCGGGTAGTTCCTTCTCGTTGTTCGAGGTGATGACCACGATCGGCCGCTGGCGGGCCCTGATGGTCTCGCCGGTTTCGTAGACGAAGAACTCCATGCGGTCGAGTTCCTGCAGCAGGTCGTTGGGGAACTCGATGTCGGCCTTGTCGACCTCGTCGATCAGCAGGACCACCCGTTCTTCGGCCTCGAAGGCTTCCCACAGCTTGCCCTTGCGGATGTAGTTGCGCACGTCGTGGACCTTGTCCACGCCCAGCTGCGAGTCGCGCAGGCGGCTCACCGCGTCGTATTCGTAGAGACCCTGCTGGGCCTTGGTGGTGGACTTGATGTGCCAGGCGATCAGCCGGGTGCCGAGCGATTCCGCCAGTTGCTCGGCGAGCAGGGTCTTGCCGGTGCCCGGCTCGCCCTTGACCAGCAGGGGGCGTTGCAGGGTGATGGCGGCGTTGACGGCGAGCCTGAGGCTGTCGCTGGCCACGTAGGTGGAGGTGCCCTGGAACTTCATCGTGAATCCTCGCGTGGGGTGGTCGGCCTTTTCCGGATTGGACCTGGAGCCGACTATAACGTGCGCGCGTCGATGCCGGAACGACGGGGTCTGGACGGCGTTTGCCCGGCGTCTTAGGCTTTCCCATCTTTCGGTGCATACATCAACAAGGAACGCGCCATGAGCCGCATCTACGCCGACAACGCACAGTCCATCGGCAATACGCCGCTGGTCAAGATCAACCGCCTGGCTCCCCAGGGCGTGACCATCCTGGCCAAGATCGAGGGACGCAATCCGGCCTATTCGGTCAAATGCCGGATCGGCGCCAACATGGTCTGGGACGCCGAGGCCAGTGGGCGCCTGAGGCCCGGCATGACCCTGGTCGAGCCGACTTCGGGCAATACCGGCATCGGCCTGGCCTTCGTCGCCGCGGCGCGCGGCTACAAGCTGATCCTCACCATGCCGGCATCGATGAGTCTGGAGCGGCGCAAGGTGCTCAAGGCCCTGGGCGCCGAGCTGGTGCTCACCGAGGCGGCCAAGGGCATGAAGGGCGCCATCGAGAAGGCGACCGAGATCGCCGCCTCGAATCCCGATCTGTATTTCATGCCGCAGCAGTTCGACAATCCGGCCAACCCGGAAATCCATGAGAAGACCACCGGTCCGGAAATCTGGAACGACACCGACGGCGCGGTGGACGTGCTGATCTCGGGGGTCGGCACCGGCGGTACCATCACCGGCGTGTCCCGCTACATCAAGCATGTCTGCGGCAAGCCGCTGCTGTCGGTAGCCGTCGAGCCGGCCGGCTCGCCGGTGATCAGCCAGACCCTGGCCGGCGAGGAGGTCAAGCCGGCACCGCACAAGATCCAGGGTATCGGCGCCGGCTTCGTACCGAAGAATCTGGACCTGACGCTGGTCGACCGGGTCGAGCGGATCACCGACGACGAGGCCAAGAGCATGGCCCTGCGGCTGATGCGCGAGGAGGGCATCCTCTGCGGGATCTCCGGTGGCGCGGCCATGGCCGCCGCCGTGCGTCTGGCCGAGCACGAGCCCGCGATGCAGGGCAAGACCCTCGTGGTGATCCTGCCCGACTCCGGCGAGCGCTATCTGTCGAGCATGCTGTTCGAGGGGCTGTTCAGCGAGCAGGAGATGGTCCAGTAAGCATCGATGTGACGAGCGGGGAAGCCGCTTCCGCTGCGTGCGCGGGTGGTGCCGCGCGGTCCGTTTGTGTCTTTTTGATGCGGGTCAGGCCGCAAGGCGAAAACAGGGACTATCCTGAGAACAAGGATGGCATGGGTTGCCCGTGCAACTGTTGTCCGAAAGCCCACTTGGTCGTAACTGGAGGACTGGTCATGAACGCTTGGCTCAATCGTTTGCTCGCCGATCTCGCTTCCCTGTTCGGTCTGGATGGTGCCGGGCGCATGCAGCCCATTCCTCTGGAAAGCGATGAACGTCGTCGTCTGGCCGAGGAGCGCGCACGCCGCCGCTGATCGCCGACCCGACAGGGCGCCCGCGGGCGCCTTGTTTCGTTTCCCGCCCCGTCCGGGCTGTGGCAGACTGCTCTGTCAAGGAGAGTCCATGTCACGTCCACGTTGTCCCCGTTGCGCGCGTCCCTTGAGCCATTGCCTGTGCGCACTCGTCCCCCGCTTATCCAGCCGTACCCGGGTGCTGATCCTGCAGCATCCCAGCGAGGCTTCCCATGCCCTGAACACCGCACGCCTGGCCGCCCTGGCCCTGGAAAATGGCGAACTGCGGGTCGGCGAGACCTTCCCTGAACTGACGACGGAGCTGGCACACGGTGCCCATCGCAGCTGTCTGCTGTTTCCCGGTGCGGGAGCCATGCCGCTGGCCGAGCTGGCGCAGGACGGGCCGCCCCTGCAGTTGATCGTGCCGGACGGCACCTGGCGCAAGGCCCGCCGGCTGCTTCATCTCGATCCGCAACTGGCGGCGCTGCCGCGGGTCGCCCTGGCGGAGGGCCTGTCGTCGCGCTACCGGCTGCGCAAGGCACCGATGGCGGGAGCGCTGTCGACCATCGAAGCGATCGTTTGCGCGCTGAACCTTCTCGAGGGCTCCGGGCGCTTCGATGCCATGCTGCGGCCCTTCGAAGCCTTGATCGAGGGGCAGATCGCGGCCATGGGGGAGGCAGTCTACCGGCGTAATCACGGCGATGATGCGGCGGCCCGGATCAGTCGCTCCGTACCGGCCGAGTCTTCTGTCTGAGGATGTAGATCGTGACCAGCACGGCGCTGGTCAGCATGAAGAGGCGTACGGGGAGCAGCGGGACCAGATAGCAGGAGATGAGGATGCTCGTCCACATCAGGCCTACGGCGTAGATCTTGCCCTTGAGGGGAATGCCCTCGCCATCCAGATAGTCACGGATCCAGGGGCCCAGGTAGGGGTGGCCGATCAGCCAGAGATAGAAGCGCCGCGAGCTGCGCATGAAGCAGGCAGCGGCCAGCAGCAGGAAGGGCGTGGTCGGCAGCAGCGGCAGGAAGATGCCGATCACTCCCAGCGCCAGGCTGAGCAGGCCGACCGCCTGCAGGGCATGGCGCACCAGGCGGGAGCGGCTTTCGCGGACGGTCCGCGCCATCCAGCGCCCCTCAGTGGGGACGCGGCTTGAGCAGCGCTGGCTTTTCCTCGGGGGCGTGGCAGAGCAGGAACAGCGCGGTGAGCAGGTCCGGGATCTGCTGGATCATCTCGCCCACCAGCTTGCGGTCGTGGGCGACTTCCGCGAAGTCCGGCTGATCCTCGAACAGGCCGGAGGCGATCATGATCGGCAGCAGCAGCTCGCTGACTTCCTCCTCGGCATCCTCGAACCAGGCTTCCTCGCGCAGGAATACTCCCTCCATGAAGCCGATGCACCAGCCGCGCAGATCGGAGTCGTCGGGGTCGTCGCCCAGGTCGAGTTCGCAGGGTAGTTCGGGCTCCTCGTCGCTGGCCAGCTGACGACCGATGTGCGCCTTGAGCTGCACCAGCGTGGACTCGATCTCTTCCCGCTCGAGGTCGCTGCGGTAGTGCGGCGGCTCGGCGAACAGGGCGTCGATCCATTCGTGCTCGGGCACGGGATCCGGACAGATCGACAGCGCCGTCAGATAGCCATGGGCGGCGACGTAGTCCAACGCCTCTTCATGCAGATCGTCGGCGTCGAGAAAGGCTTGCAGGCGGGACAATTGCTCGGCGAAGGACATGGCGCGACTACCTTGAGGGTTCGGGAGGCTGGATTTTAGCCCGGATAACGCCCGGCGGCTTGCCGTGGCGCGGTTTTTTTCGCGGGAAGCTGCAACCGCAGGCATCCGTCCAGTGCCCGAGTGGGGCCGACAGCCGGGCAGTCACGTATAATGCGTCGCTTCATGACGGCCCCGTCCGGAGCCGTGCGGTCGATTCAACCCGACAGGCCATCCGGCCTCGTTGCTCCGCTTGGAGTGTCCATGCTCGAACAGGCCCTGCGCATTCTCAAGGACGTCTTCGGCTACGATGCGTTTCGTGGCAACCAGGCGGCGATCATCGAGCGCGTCGCCCGCGGCGGCGATGCCTTGGTGCTGATGCCGACCGGCGGTGGCAAGTCGCTCTGCTATCAGGTGCCGGCACTGCTGCGCGAGGGACTGACGGTGGTGGTTTCGCCGTTGATCGCGCTGATGGAGGATCAGGTCGCCACCCTCGACGAGCTGGGCGTGCCGGCGGTGGCGCTGAATTCCACGCTGAGCCTCGACGAACAACGCGAGATCGCCGAGCGCATCCGCCAGGGCGAGATCAAACTGCTCTATCTGGCTCCGGAGCGCCTGGTGCAGCCGCGCATGCTGGCCTTCCTGCAGCGCCTGCCGATCGGCCTGTTCGCCATCGACGAGGCGCACTGTGTGTCCCAGTGGGGGCACGACTTCCGCCCCGAATACCTGCAGCTGGGCCAGCTCGCCGAGCTCTTTCCGCAGGTGCCGCGCATCGCACTGACCGCCACGGCGGACAAGCGCACCCGTGAGGAAATCGTCCAGCGCCTGCATCTGGAGAATGCCGAGCGCTTTCTCTCCAGCTTCGACCGGCCGAACATCTTCTACCGCATCGTCGCCAAGGACCAGCCGCGCAAGCAGTTGCTCGGCTTTCTCGCCGAGCGCCGCGGCGACGCCGGGATCGTCTACTGCATGTCGCGCAAGAAGGTCGAGGAAACCGCGACCTTCCTCACCGAGCAGGGGTTTCCGGCCCTGCCATACCACGCCGGGCTGTCCAACGAGCTGCGTGCGTACCACCAGAAGCGCTTTCTCAACGAGGAGGGGCTGATCATGGTGGCGACCATCGCCTTCGGCATGGGCATCGACAAGCCCAACGTGCGCTTCGTCGCCCACCTCGACCTGCCCAAGTCGCTGGAAGCCTATTATCAGGAAACCGGCCGGGCCGGGCGCGACGGCCTGCCGGCGGATGCCTGGATGGCCTACGGCCTGCAGGACGTCATCTTTCTCAAGCAGATGCTCAACAATTCCGAGGGCGACGAGCGGCACAAGCGCATCGAGCAGCACAAGCTCGACGCCATGCTGGCGCTGTGCGAGGAAACCCGCTGCCGCCGCCAGGCACTGCTGGCCTATTTCGACGAGGAACTGGCCGAGCCCTGTGGCCACTGCGACAACTGTGTCGACGGCGTGCAGACCTGGGATGCCACCGAGGCGGCCCGCCAGGCGCTGTCGGCCATCTACCGCAGCGGTCAGCGCTATGGTGTGGGGCATCTGGTGGACATTCTGCTCGGCCGCGACAACGACAAGGTGCGCGGCCTGGGCCACCAGCACCTGTCGGTGTTCGGCGTCGGCAAGGCGCACAGCGAAGGGGAATGGCGCACCCTGTTCCGCCAGTTGGTCGCCCGCGGGCTGGCCGATGTGGATCTGGACGGCTACGGTGGCCTGCGCCTGAACCAGAGCTGCCGGGCGCTGCTGCGCGGCGAGATGACCCTGGAGCTGCGCCGCGATCTCAAGCCGCAGGCGCCGAAGCCTGCGGCCAGTGCCGCCAGCCAACTGGTCCGCCATGACGAGCGCGAGCAGTGGGAAGCGCTGCGCACGTTGCGCCGCAGGCTGGCGGAGGAGCACTCGGTGCCGCCCTATGTGATCTTCCCCGACGCCACCTTGCTGGAAATGCTGCGCAGTCGGCCGCGCTCGCTGTCCGAGATGGCGCGGGTCAGTGGTGTCGGCGCGCGCAAGCTGGAGCGCTACGGCGAGGCTTTCCTCGAGGTGCTGAACAAGCCCGGAGACGCGCCGAAGCCGGTGACCGACCTGCGCCACGAGCTGATCAGCCTGGCGCGCGCCGGCATGACGCCAGCGCAGATCGCCTGCCAACTGGACTGTACCGAAAAGAACGTCTACAGCCTGCTGGCAGAGGCCATCGGTCGTCGCCAGCTCAGCCTCGAGCAAGCGCTCGACCTGCCCGAGGAGCTGCTGGGCGAGATCCACGATGCCTTCCTCGATGGCGATGGCGAGCTGCCGTCAGTCGCGGCGCTCGCCGAGCAATTCGCTGGACGGGTGCCGTCGGGGGTGCTGCATTGCGTGCGCACGGCCCTGCAGGCCGAGCTCGACCCCTGAGCGGTGGTGGGGGCTGAACGACTTTTGACATCTTCTGACTAAAAGTCGCGTGGCATATTGTTCGGCTTGCAGTTACGGTTAGCTTACTAATAATTAGTCCAAGTACTAGCGCGAGCTTTTCCCATGTCCTACTTGAATCAGCATCGTTTTGCGATGCAACTTGCCCAGTTGTCGCGTGCCTGGCGCGCCGAGCTGGACCGTCGGTTGTCCGGGATGGGCCTGTCGCAGGCGCGCTGGCTGGTGTTGCTGCATCTGGCCCGCTTCGAGGCGCGTGTCGGGAAGTGGCCGACGCAGCGTGAGCTGGCCGAGAGCGTGGCCGTCGAGGGGCCGACCCTGGCCCGGCTGCTGGACACCCTGGAGGCGCAGGGGCTGGTCAGCCGCCAGGCGGTGGCCGAGGACCGCCGGGCCAAGCGGATCGTGCTGAATCCGGTGGCGGTGCCGCTGATCGAGCAGATCGAGGCGATCTCCTCCCAGTTGCGTCAGGAGCTCTTCGACGGGATCGATCCGGAAGAGTTGCGCCTCTGCCAGCAGGTGCATGCGCGAATCCTCGCCAATCTGGAGAAGCGCTGAAGCACCGTGCCCTGGCCGGCAGTCCAGGCCGGCCGGAGCATGCGTCAGACTGCGGCGCTATCATGATAACCAGTCCGTCACAGTTTCCCGGAGGCGCCATGACCACGGCCAAGCCGGAAATCCTCATCACCTACTGCACCCAGTGTCAGTGGCTGCTGCGCGCCGCCTGGCTGGCCCAGGAGCTGCTCAGCACCTTCGGCGAGGACCTCGCCAAGGTCAGCCTGGAGCCCGGTCGCGGCGGGGTGTTTCGCATCACCTGCGACGATGTGCAGATCTGGGAGCGCAAGGCCGATGGCGGCTTTCCCGAAGCCAAGGTACTCAAGCAGCGCGTGCGCGATCTGATCGCGCCGGAACGCGATCTCGGCCACAGCGACCATCCCTGAGTTTCCCGATAGCGCCTGGGTCGTTGTCATCGAATCGACCCAGCGGCGTCACGGCGTCTTCATCCCCGGTGCGGAAGATCGGTTAAACCCTGCCGGAGATTGCCGATGAGCAGCGCCCACCTCTTTCAGCAGACCGACAAGCAATCTGTCCGCACCCTCTGGATTTCCGATGTGCACCTCGGTACGCGGGACTGCAAGGCCGAGCACCTGGCGAGCTTTCTCAAGCGCTATCACGCCGATACCCTGTATCTGGTCGGTGACATCATCGACGGCTGGCGCTTGCGCAGCGGCATCTACTGGCCGCAGGCTCATACCAATGTCATCCGCCGCCTGCTGACCATGAGCAAGCGCGGTACCACGGTGATCTATGTCACCGGCAACCATGACGAGTTCCTGCGACGCTATTCGGCGCTGATGCTGGGCAACATCCACCTGGTCGACGAGGCCGAGCACGTCACGGCCGACGGGCGGCGGCTGCTGGTGATCCACGGCGACCAGTTCGACGTGGTCACCCGCTGTCACAGGTGGCTGGCCTTTCTCGGCGACTCCGCCTACGGCTTCACCCTGACCCTCAATCGCTGGCTCAACCACTGGCGCGAGCGCTGGGGCTACGGCTACTGGTCGCTGTCGGCCTTTCTCAAGTACAAGGTGAAGACGGCGGTGAACTTCATCAGCGACTTCGAGGAGGCCATCGCTCACGAATGCCAGCGTCGCGGCTTCAGTGGTGTGGTCTGCGGGCATATCCATCATGCGGAGATTCGCCGTATGGGCGGGGTGGAGTACCTCAATTGCGGCGATTGGGTGGAGTCCTGTACGGCCCTGATCGAGCATTGGGATGGCACCATCGAGCTCTATCGCCTGGCCGAGGAGCAGGCGCTTCTGCTGAGCCAGGGAGCCGCGCTGGCGAACGTCGTCGAGACCGCCGCATGAGAATCCTGATCATCAGCGACGCCTGGTTGCCCCAGGTCAACGGCGTGGTCACCAGCCTGCAGTCCCTGATCGGCGAGTTGCGTGAGCTGGGCCATGAGGTACGGCTGCTGTCGCCCGGCGACTTCCGCTCCCGACCCTGTCCGACCTATCCGGAGATCCCGCTGGTCTGGGATCTCTGGCGTGTTGGGCCGGCGATCCGTGCGTTCCGGCCGGATTGCGTGCATCTGGCCACCGAGGGGCCTCTCGGCTGGGCCGCCCGGCGCTGGCTGCTGAAACACGGGTTGGCGTTTTCCTCGGCCATCCACACGCGCTTCCCGGAGTACGTCCATACCCGTTGGCCATGGCTGCCGCTGAGCTGGGGCTATGCCTTGCTGCGCGCCTTCCATCGGCCGAGCCGTGCGGTACTGGTGAGTACCGAGCGATTGCGCGACGAGTTCAGCCATTGGCGACTGCCGCGGCTGGTCATCTGGCGCAAGGGCGTGGATACCCGTCTGTTCTTTCCGCAGCCGGGGCGGCGCGTGGCAGAGCGGCCGGTCTTTCTCTATGTCGGGCGGATCGCTCCGGAGAAGAATCTGGAGGCCTTCCTGGCTCTCGAACTGCCAGGCGAGAAGCGAGTGGTCGGCGACGGGCCGCAGCGGGCGGAGTTGGAGGCGCGTTATCCCGAAGTCCGCTTTCTCGGCTATCGTCACGGCCGTGAGCTGGCTGTGGCCTACGCCGAGGCCAGCGTGCTGGCATTCCCCTCGCGCACCGACACCTACGGTCTGGTGATGCTGGAGGCCCTGGCCTGCGGCACGCCGGTCGCGGCGTTTCCGGTGCCAGGGCCGCTGGATGTGCTGGAGGCGGGCGTGAGCGGCGTCCTCGACGAGGACCTTGGCAAGGCCTGCCTGGCTGCATTGTCACTGGATCGCGAGCAGTGTGCCGAGCTGGCGGGGCGGCAGTCCTGGCGCGCCTCGGCGCTCGAGTTTCTGGCTCACCAGGTGCTGCTGGACGGCGAGCCATGCATCCTGGCTCAGGCGTATGCAGGGTTGCAGGCGGATGTTCTGGTCGACTAGGCTCTGCGAGCACAGCCTGTGCCATCATACTTGGGCTCTTCCGTGCCGTTGCA
Organism: Azotobacter salinestris; assembly: GCF_009363155.1. Classification (NCBI taxonomy): domain Bacteria; kingdom Pseudomonadati; phylum Pseudomonadota; class Gammaproteobacteria; order Pseudomonadales; family Pseudomonadaceae; genus Azotobacter; species Azotobacter salinestris. The sequence goes on along the minus strand of NZ_CP045302.1, from coordinate 930,766 downwards.
AAGCTTCGGGCTTGCTCGGCAGAACATCAGGCTGGGGCTGATCCTCTGGCAGATGGTCGGCCGTCTCGAGGGGCAGCGAGGGAGTGCACTATGGCGGCTTGTCGCGCTCTGCGCGGGATAGCCGGATTCGCTGCATCCGGTCTGCTGGCCGTCCCTGGCCAGCCTGGCAGCGGAAGATCCGCTGATTTGCGCGGCGTGCTGCTTGTGACTAGACGGTTACCTTGTCCCTGAGCTTCTCTGCAGCCTGGCGCAGGGCCAGGATGACACGCTCCTTGTCGAAGTTCTGGATGTCATTGGTATCCAGATACATGGAGAAGCCGGGCATTTCGTGCTCGATGAAGCTGGAGACGGCGCCCAGATCGCGGCGGAAGTCGACGATCTGGTAGATCTGCACCGGCCGGCTGAAGCCCTTGACCGTGATCTGGCCCTTGTCGCGGCACATGATCACATCCTTCACCAGGGAGTAGGTTTCGTGGGAGATGAGGATCTCGCCGGCTTCCGAGGCGCTTTCCAGGCGGCTGGCGAGATTCACCTCGCGGCCGATGATGGTGTAGTCCATCCGCGTGTCGGCACCGAAGTTGCCGACCGTGCAATAGCCGGTATTGATGCCCATGCGGATTTCCAGCGGCTTGGTGATACCCTGGGCGCGCCAGTGCTGGCGCAGCACCTTCATGTGCTTGCGCATGGCAATGGCCATGGACACCGCCGCGACCGCGTCATTCTTTGCACCTTCGGTGGTGGGGTCGCCGAAGAACACCATCACGGAGTCGCCAACGAACTTGTCGATGGTACCGCCGTATTTCAGGGCGATTTTCGACATTTCGTTCAGGTAGTTGTTGAGCAGATCGGTCAGCGCCTCGGCCTCGAGCTCTTCCGACAGTTCGGTGAAGCCCTTGATGTCGGAGAAGAACACGGTGAGCTTCTTGCGCTGGGTTTCCAGGCGCACGCTCTTTCTGCCGGTGAAGATCGACTCCCAGACTTGGGGCGACAGGTACTTGGCCAGACTGCTGGCCAACTGGGCGGACCTCTCCTGTTCCCGCTTGATCTCCGCGCGAATCTGGATCAGCCGCTGGCTCTGCCGATGGACGAAGCAGGCGGTGATGCAGACGTACAGCATGGTGAAGGCGACGCTCACCAGGGAGACGACATCGGGCGTGGAGCCCCGGTAGGTGGGCGCCAGCAGCATATTGGCCAGCAGCGTCGTGCTCAGGGCTACCAGCACGGCAAGTATCAGGTTGCGGGTACCGCCTGTCATCAGCGCGCTGAAGCAGAGCGTCAGCAGGAGCATCAGGCTGGGGACGATCGAGAAGCCCAGGAGCACTGCTGCCAATCCGGCATGAATCGCATCGAAGAACAGCAGAACCTGGCTGGTTTGCTGGGGATGTTCGAGCCGATAGCCCTGGCTGAGGTGATGGACAAGAGGGGGGTAGAGCAGGGCGTAGGGCACCAGCCAGAGAATGTCATAGCTGAAATACTGTACATAGGTGCCTGCGGCGACGCTCGCGGCAGCTGAGATGTAGGCCAGCATGCGCGAGTAATATTGGCGCAGCGAGTAAGAGGAGGCGGGCAGTCCGTCTAGGCAAGTACTACTTACGTCTTTCATGAGGGGAGAAGCCTTCCTTGCTGCTACTGCTGGAGCTTATGCTTGTTATGGCGCAGGAGCTTATGCTTTAGCTGCAATGGTTACAATCATACGTTGAAAGACAGGCATGCGACTTTCGGGCATGATCAGGCTGAGGGGTTCTGCTCGCTGATTGTCGCTGTAGGAATCAGATGCCCATGTTGGCCAGACTTTGCAGAATGTTGCGCAGAGTCACGGCAAGCGTCGGATGCTCGGCCTCGAAGCGCTCCACGGCGAGGTTGATGCCATCCACCAGGCTGTCGTCCGGCGCGCCGCCCGCATCGCGGGCCAGTTGCAGCTCGAGTTCCTGGATGAGAGAGGCCATTCTGGCGCGCTCTTCGGCGCTCATGGGCGGATTCTGGGCCAGCTGATCGCGCAGTTCCTGTAAATGTCGCTGCAGGTTTTCGGGCATGACAAAATCCCCTTATGAAATTTCCTTGTAAAGGATAGTTCAGGCAGGAAGTGCCTGCTTGATCCTGATCAACGAGGGGGAGGGTTTCGGATTTTTGCCATCTGCGCCGATATGCAGCCGCTCAACCGGAGTCTTGACCTCCTGGAAGGCATGGCTGTTTCCCCCGTCCCGGCCGAGAGGGCGCAGGGCGGGGAAGCCTTGCGTCAAGCCGATGTCCTTCCGGCAGCCAGAAAGCCCGAAGGTGCGGGACTGGCTTCAGCGCAGCCAAAATAGTGGCGATATGTGACATATAGATGACCGGCATTGCTTGAGCGCCAGTCCGATTGCAAAAGCCTGTGACCGAGTATGACTTTGGTTTGATCCGCAACGGCAGTTCTGCTGCTGCCTGAATGCATAGCAGACTATATACTCGGCCACTATTGAATAATTCTTCGCGGAGGAGGTACCAGCAATGCGTGTGATTGCCGCCGACCGGACCAAACGATTGGGCCGTTCGCTAGTCTGTGCCGGACTGGCCCTGTTGCCCGTAATGACAGCGGTTGCCGAGGAAGACCCGTGGGAAGGTGTCAACCGGGCGATATTCCGTTTCAACGATACCCTGGATGCCTATTTTCTGAAGCCAGTCGCCAAGGGGTATCAGGCGATTACCCCACAGTTCCTCGAGGATGGCGTGCACAACGTCTATCGCAATATTGGTGACGTCGGCAACTTGGCCAACGATCTGCTGCAGGCCAAGTTTCACGATGCGGGTGTCGACAGCAGCAGGCTGCTGCTCAACAGTACCCTGGGCGTAGTGGGATTTTTCGACGTGGCGACCAAAATGGGGCTCGACCGAAACGACGAAGACTTCGGGCAGACTCTGGGGGCCTGGGGCGTGCAGAGTGGTCCCTATGTAGTGCTGCCGTTCTTCGGTCCGAGCACGGTGCGCGATGCCGGCGGGCTGGTTGTGGACTCCTACACCAAACCCTACCCGTACATGGATGACGATATCCGGACCCGCAACATCATGTTCGGTCTCAATGTCGTGGATACCCGTGCCAGTTTGCTGTCGGCGGAGAAGCTCATCACCGGCGACAAGTATGTCTTCATCCGCAACGCCTACCTGCAGAATCGTGAGTTCAAGGTGCAGGATGGCAATGTGGAAGACGATTTCTAAAGCATTCGCCTGGATGCGTCATTGCGATGCCAGTCTTTTTGACTGGCATTTTTCCCTCCGCCGCTTCTTGCCCCGGTGTCGAGTCGAAAGCGAAAAGTCGTGCTTTTATAGAGGCACGTCATTTCGATTGTGCTCGCAAATATGGTTACCAGGGCACGCTTGAATCACCCGGCAGATGGGAGTACCGTCTGCGCCGTGATGCGAACTCACTACTAGCGCTTTGGCCAGGGGCAGGCCGTATGCGAGCCCGACCCCTGCGCAGTCAGCCCGGATACCTCATGCACAATTCCAGTGCTAAGCTGCTGATAATCGATGACGACAAGGTCGTCCGTGCCAGTCTCGCGGCCTATCTGGAGGACAGTGGTTTCCAGGTTCTGCAGGCAGGCAACGCTCTGCAAGGGCTCGAAGTCTTCGAGAGTGAAGAGCCCGATCTGGTCATCTGCGATCTGCGCATGCCTCAGGTCGACGGCCTGGAGCTGATTCGGCGGATAGGCGAGCAACAGAGCGAGACCCCTGTCATCGTCATGTCCGGTGCGGGAGTCATGAGCGATGTGGTCGAGGCTTTGCGTCTCGGGGCCGCCGACTACCTGATCAAGCCGCTGGAAGATCTTGCCGTGCTCGAGCACTCGGTGCGCCGGGCGCTGGATCGGGCGCGCCTGCGTTTGGAAAACCGCCGCTATCGGGAAAAGCTGGAAGTCGCCAACCGGGAGCTGCAGGCCAGCCTGAGCCTGTTGCAGGAGGACCAGAACGCCGGGCGTCAGGTGCAACTGAACATGCTGCCGGAAACCCCTTGGGAGGTCGATGGCCTGTGCTTTGCCCACAAAATCATCCCGTCCCTCTATCTGTCGGGTGATTTCGTCGACTATTTTCGGATCGATGAGCGACGCCTGGGCTTCTACCTGGCTGACGTCTCCGGTCATGGCGCTTCTTCCGCGTTCGTCACCGTGTTGCTCAAGTTCATGACTACGCGCCTGCTGTACGAGTTTCGGCGCAATGGCGCATTTCCCGACTTCAAGCCTTCCGATGTGCTCGCCCACATCAATCGCGGCCTGATCAACTGCAAGCTGGGCAAGCATGTGACCATGCTCGGCGGTCTGATCGACCTGGCTGCCGATCGGCTAACCTATTGTGTGGGAGGGCACTTACCGTTGCCCGTGTTCTACAGCAACGGCGAAGCCACCTACCTGAAAGGGCGCGGTCTGCCGGTCGGCCTGTTTCAGGATGCTCGCTACGAGAATTACGAGTTGCAGTTGCCGGCTTCCTTCAGTCTGACCTTGGTGTCGGACGGAGTACTGGATCTTTTGCCGGGGGAGACGCTCAAAGAAAGAGAAGCCGTCCTGCCGGACCGCGTGAGGACCGCAGGGGGCACTCTGGATGGGTTGCGCCAGGTATTGGGATTGGCCCAGTTGGGCGAAATGCCGGATGATATCGCCTTGCTGGTGTTGAACAGGAACCTTGCATGAGTATCGGGAAAATCCAGTTCGCCGAGCAAAGCGGCACCTTCGTACTCAAGTTCATCGGGGAAATCCGGCTGACCTTGTGTTCGGCTTTGGACGACACCATCGAGCGGATTTTCGCTGCCCTCAATTTCTCCGCCATCGTCATCGACCTGACCGAAACCCAGAGCATCGACAGCACCACGCTGGGGCTCCTGGCCAAGCTTTCGATCCTCTCCCGGCAGAAGGTCGGCATGTTGCCGACGGTGGTGACCACTCATCCGGACATTACCCGTCTGCTGCAGTCGATGGGCTTCGATCAGGTATTCAATATCGTCGATCGCCCCATTCCTTGTCCGGAATGTCTTTCCGAGCTGCCTTCCCAAGATCAGTCGGAAGAGGTGGTCAAGGCCAAGGTACTGGAAGCGCACCGTATCCTGATGGGCCTTAATGAATCCAATCGGGAAGCCTTCCACGATCTGGTCAGTGCTCTCGAACGCCAGTAATCGGCGATCTGCGCAGGCGGGGCGGCCCTTGGGGCGCCCCGTCTTTTGCATCAGATCTTCTCGCTCAGCAGCGTCTCCAGCTTGAGCTGGTCGCGGGCGAACTGACGGATGCCCTCAGCCAGCTTTTCCGTCGCCATGGCGTCTTCGTTGAGTGCCCAGCGGAAGGCCCGCTCATCCAGCACCTGGCGGGCTTCTCCGCTGCTGCCGGGAGCCAGCTGGCGCTCCAGAAGGCCTTGCTCCTCGGCCAGTTGCTGCAGCAGTTCGGGGCTGATGGTCAGGCGATCACAGCCGGCCAACTGCTCGATCTGCCCCAGATTGCGGAAGCTCGCGCCCATGACCACGGTGTCGTAGCCGTTGGCCTTGTAATAGTTGTAGATGCGCGTGACCGATTGCACGCCGGGGTCTTCCGAGCCGGTGAAGTCGTGTCCCTCGGCCTTCTTGTACCAGTCGTAGATGCGTCCGACGAAGGGCGAGATCAGGAACACTCCGGCATCGGCACAGGCGACGGCCTGGGCGAAGGAGAACAGCAGGGTCAGGTTGGTCTGGATGCCGGCCTTCTCCAGTTGTTCGGCCGCGCGGATGCCCTCCCAGGTGGCGGCAATCTTGATCAGCACGCGCTTGCGGGCGATACCTGCTTGCTCATAAAGGTCGATCAGGCGCTCGGCCCGGCCGATGGTGGCCTGGCTGTCGAAGGACAGGCGAGCGTCCACCTCGGTGGAGATGCGCCCGGGAATGACCTTGAGAATTTCCTGGCCCACGGCGACGGCGAAGCGGTCGCAGGCCAGTCCGAGGTCGCCGCCACAGCCCGTCATTGCATGCTCAAGCAGCCCGGCGTAGCGGGGCAGAGCGGCAGCCTTGAGCAGCAGCGAGGGGTTGGTGGTGGCATCGACCGGCTGCAGGCGGGCAATGGCGTCCAGATCGCCAGTGTCGGCGACCACCGTGGTGTATTGCTTGAGTTGCTCCAGCTTGGATGTCATGGGCTCTGTCCTTTTACGATTGCCTGACCTTACCCGAGCGCCGGGGTGCACTCAACGGGCGGCTCGGGGCCTGTGCGGAAGACCGCGGGGCGGCCAGCGCTTCGATATCGGATATGGCTCAACGTTCCCTGCGCGTGCCCTCAGCGTCCTTCGAGCAGTGCTATCGCCTGGTCGAACAGTGCCAGTGGATCGCTGGCCTTGTGAATGTCCGCCGACAGCAACTGGCGGAAACGGCGTGCCCCGGGAAAGCCCTGCCCCAGGCCCAGCACATGGCGAGTGACATGGTGCAGGGTGCCGCCTTCGTCCAGATGCTGCTGGATGTAGGGACGCAGGCACTCCAGGGCCTCGTGCCGACTAATCGGGGGGAGGGGGTTGCCAAACAACTCCTGATCGACTTGGGCGAGCAGGTAGGGATTGTGATAGGCCTCGCGACCGAGCATCACGCCGTCGAAGGTCTGCAGATGCTGGCGACATTCCTCGAGGGTCTTGATTCCGCCATTGAGGATCATCTCCAGATCGGGAAAGTCCTGCTTGAGCTGTGCGACCACATCATAGCGCAGCGGGGGGATCTCGCGGTTCTCCTTGGGCGACAGCCCGGCGAGGATGGCGATGCGGGCATGCACGATAAAGCTGCGGCAACCGGCCTCGCATACCTGGCCGACGAAGTCGCGAAGTTCGTCGTAGGAATCCCGGCCGTCGATGCCGATACGGTGCTTGACCGTGACCGGAATGGCCACAGCGTCGCGCATCGCCTTCACGCAATCGGCCACCCGTGCCGGATGTCCCATCAGGCAGGCGCCGATCAGGTTGTTCTGCACACGGTCGCTCGGACAGCCGACGTTCAGGTTGACCTCGTCGTAGCCGGCCTCCTCGGCCAGTTTCGCACAGGCCGCCAGCTCGGCAGGGTCGCTGCCACCCAGTTGCAGTGCCAGGGGATGCTCCAACTGGTCATGACGCAGAAAGCGCTGGGCATCGCCATGCAGCAGCGCTCCGGTGGTAACCATCTCGGTATAGAGGAGGGCGTGATGCGACAGCTGCCGGAGAAAAAAGCGGCAATGCCGATCGGTCCAATCCATCATCGGCGCCACGCAGAAGCGGCGGGACGGCTCAGGGCGCGTGGTTGCTGGGTTCTGGCTAGTTTTCATCGGGCTTTCGGCAGTGTGCATTTATGTGGATTTTCTGGTGTTTTCGGGTGTTTCTAAAAGGTCGGTGGTAAAATTTACCACCCGGTAAATCAGATTTACCACCGACCTCGAAGGGTTTTCCACCATGGCCACCATCCGTACCCGGAAGAACAAGGACGGCTCCGTGATGTACACCGCGCAGCTCAGGATCAAGCGCGATGGCGTCCAAGTCTATCAGGAGAGCGCGAGCTTCAGTCGCCGGAAGGCGGCCGAGGCTTGGGCGAAGCGACGGGAGACCGAACTGAGCGAGCCTGGCGCATTGGAGCGCGAGCAGCGCGGTGGCAGGGTCACTCTGGCGGAGATGATCGACCGCTATATCGGTGAACGCGACCCTAAAAATCCGCTCGGCAAGACCAAGGAGGCTACTTTGCGTGCCGTGGCTGCTAGCCACCTGGGAGGTCTGCTCGAGTGCGAGCTCACAAGTCAGGCCTTGGTCGACTATGCGCTGTGGCGCATGAGTCCGGAAGGCGGCAGTGTGAAGCCGCAGACCGCTGGAAACGACTTGTCGCACATAGGCGCTGTGCTGACCATCGCGCGGCCGGCCTGGGGCTATGAGGTTGACGCGAGTGCGATGGCCGATGCGCGGCGGGTGATCAAGAAGCTTGGCTACAACACCAAGTCGCGCGAACGCGATCGCCGCCCGACGATCGCCGAGCTGGGCTCCTTGCTGCAGCAGTTCGTGGCAGTGCAAGCATCGCGCCCCACCAGTCTAGCCATGACCAAGGTGGTGGTATTCGCGCTGTTCTCGACGCGGCGTCAGGAAGAGATCACCAGGATTCGCTGGGATGACTTGGACGAAGCACGGCAGCGGGTCCTCGTGCGCGACATGAAGAACCCAGGCGACAAGTGGGGAAACGATGTGTGGTGCTCGCTGCCGGACGAAGCCTGGGCAATCGTGCAGAGCATGCCACGCACCTACCCGGAGATTTTCCCGTACACGGCGGATGCCATTCAGGGCGCGTGGAGTCGGGCGTGCAAGATCTGTGGCGTCGAGGATCTGCACTTCCATGATCTTCGCCACGAAGGCGTCAGCCGGCTGTTCGAGATGGGCTGGGATATTCCGAGAGCCGCGAGCGTGAGCGGGCACCGTAACTGGACGTCTCTGAGGCGATACACGCACCTGCACGAGCAGGGCGACAAGTACGCTGGCTGGGAGTGGTTGCCGAAGGTCATCGCCATGCCGACGACCTTCGGGGAGTGGGTTGATCGGCGCAAGCGGTCAGGCGCGGCGGCGGTTTAGCGTTTCGCACTCACGAACGGCGTCGGCGCGCCTGGCGTCGATGTACTGAGCCAGGTCGGTCAAGTGGACCCCTTTCGCAGCTTTCTGCCCTCCCTCCATGCGCACGATCGGCAGGGTGATCTGACCGGCCAGCGCCTTGCGCTGGAATTGATCGGCGGTCAGGTTGAAATAGTCGCGGCAGACCCATTCAAGAGGGATGATCGCCTGCCCGTTGTACTGGGCCATCAGTATAAATGCGGTATTCATCGCCTCTTTCCTGCCTTCTTGTCTTTCCTCTTCCCGTCATGGGCGGTGGCTCGCCAGCTGACGAAGGTGTTGAGATTAAGCATGGCCAGCCTCCAGCACCGCTCGCTCCCGCTCGAGAATCGCCCGGCGGCTGTCGGCCGTGACGCCAAGCCAGCGGCCGAGGTTGTTGCGGATGAGCCTCGGTGTGAACAGCGCTTCCTCCAGCGTCATGCCCTGGCGCATGCGGCGGCGGACCTGCGAGGGGGACAGTGGGCATTTGAAATGTGCCACCAGTTCGTCGACGGTGCCGGTCACGCCGCGGACGGTGCGCTTGGCCCGCTCATGGTGCGTCATGCCGGCCAGGGTGCTGGCCTCGCGCATGGCCGCGGTGTAGACGCCGCGCTTGCGGTCCACCGAGGCGCGGTAGGCGCGGGAGCGGTTACGCCCTGGGAACTCGACATCCGGCATATGCGCGACCAGCTTGTCGAAGGTCCAGCGGCTCAGGCCGAGCAGCTCCTGGGTCATGGTCTTGCTGTGCCCGGCCTTCGCCATGGCGCGGATTCTGTTTTCTACGCCGTTCGCCGGCAGCAGTTTGTCAATCATGGCCAGCCTCCAGCAGCGCACGAATCTCTCGCTGCGCGGTATACGGCGAGCCGATCAGGATCAGGTCGTGGATGTGTTGCAGCCGATCACGCGGCAGCGTCACGGCGTCCTGCTCCTGGGCGACGGGCGATTGCTGCTCGAGCACTCCGGCGAGGGCGTTTGCGCGGTGGTCGGCCAGGTGCTGCAGGTCGGCCAGTTGCTCGCGCAGGCGCGTGTTGTCGGCGCGCAGGCGGGCGAGCTGGTCGATTTGCGCTTCGGCCAGGCGGTTGGAGTTGGAGAGGGCAGACAGGAGACTGTCGACCTGGCGAGCCAGATCGAGGCACATGACCTTCGCCAGCCCGAGGTCGATATCCGGCCGCCGGAGGCCGGTGGCGATGCGGACGTAGGTGGTTTCGGGCTGGGCCGTCATGCTGCGGCCTCCTGCTGTTTTGGGCCGATGGCGTCTGCAAGCTCGCGCAACTGGTGGGCGACGGTACGGGCGTCACGGGCCTTGCGCGTGGCGGTCATGGCGTCCCAGGTGGCGGCGGCCAGTTCCAGGTTGGTGGAGGCCTGGCGCAGCAGGGTGGTGTGCCCGGCGTTCAGGCTCTGCGCTTCGTCGAGGCGCAGGGTGGCTTCCTCCAGGGCTTCGGCTGTCTGGCGGCGTTCGCGGGCGCGTTCGTTCTGCACCTGGCGAAGCTCGGCCTGGGTGGCGGTGAGGATGCGTTCGGCGCTGGTCAGGCGCTGGCCGGATTCGAGCAGTTCGGCGGCGAATTGCTCGCGGGCGGCGTCGTGGCCGTCGCGGTGGCCGCGTTGCAGGCCGAGGCGGATGCCGGCGGCGTGGCCGGTCAGGTAGCAGCCGGCGGTGGTGATGCCGGTGCCGAGGGTGATGCCGATCAGCGCGGCGGTGGTCATGTCCATGGTGTGCTCCAGGGTGTGGCGAGGCCAGGTGGTGGCTGGCGTGGGTTATTCCTGCTCGCCGCCGTCCGCTGGCGACAGCCGGCGGGCGAGTTCTTCGTCGGCCAGCCAGGCGCGCTCTTCGATGTAGGCGGCCAGGTGGCGGAGGTGGACGTACTGCTGGCGTTTGTTGCTGGTCACCACGGTGGTGAGCGGCAGCGGGATGCGCTCGGTGCCGATGGCGGCCTTGAACGTCTCCGCGTTCATGTTGCGGAAGTACCGCGCGCGCAGCTGTTCGAGGGGTATCAGCTCGTCGCCGAAGACCCGGAACAGCCGCTCGATGGCATCCGGTGGCGGGGCGAGGGTCAGCCGCAGGGGCGGCTGGAGGTGGTCGTTGGGTTTGCTCACGGCTTCTTCTTCCTTGCCGGGTGGTTCCAGGCTGACTCGACGTGATCTTTCACCAGCACGCGCAGTTCCTCCGGCACCTCGGCGAGCGCCTGCTGGCGTTCTTCCTTGGTGCGGAGGGCGAGGATCTGCGCGGCGTATTGCCTAGGCGACATTGCGGCCTTCCCGCTCAAGCGGAGGCGGTGGCAGGCCGATATCCAGTTGCGTGGCCAGCCAGTGCAGGCCGGCTCGCGTCACCCGCGTGGAGCGGCTGTACTGCATGCCCAGCGTCGGGTGGTACCAGTGGCCCTCATGGACCTTCAGGTGCAGGCGGTCGCGTTCCGGGTGGGCCGGCAGGTTGCCGGTGTCGAGCAGGCCGGCGGCGCGCATCCGCTTGATGAGCTGCGGGCGGCTGATGCCGAGACGCGCGGCGGCGTTGGCGAGTGTGTGGGCCATCGGCGGACCTCTCAGGCGGCGCTGGCCGCCGGCGCGGCGGCGAGGGAGAGGTGCTCGACGGCCTCGACGATCCGCGCATAGGCCTTGCTCTCGCCGTTCTCGTAGTTGGAGAGCAGGATGGTGCGCGGGCGCGACTCGCCGATGGCCAGGATGCCGGTGACGCCCGGCCGGGGCCGGTTACGGTGGATGGCGACGCGGATCGGGTGGGCGTGGCCCAGGTGCAGTTCGAGGAAGCCGCCGCGCTGCACGACATGGCGCAGTTGTCGTTCCTGGTCGCTGTCGAGCAGCGGCTCGTCCTCCGGCGGGAGGACGGCGACCACGCGGGCCGGGGCCGGCTCGGCGGAGTCCAGGCGGCCGTTGGCGATGGCTTCGACGAAGTCGGCCAGCAGGTGCGCCGGGTGCGGCTCGCCGTGGGGCAGGGTGAGGCTGTGACGCTGGCCGCCCAGCTCGACGGTGGCCTCGGTGCTGGACGGGCCGCGCTCGACCTTCAGGCGGAACATGATGCTGTGCCGGGAAAAGGCCGAGCGGCAGGTGTGGTTGAAGCTGCCGTTCAGGTTGAGCTGGGCGGCGAGCAGGGTCAGGGTCCGGTCGCTGAGGATGAAGGTGTTCATCAGGCCGCATCTCCGCCGAACGGGTAGTCGGAGGAGGGCGCAGCAGCCTTGGCGCGGCTGACCAGCCTGGGCTTGCCGCCGTGGATGACCACAAGGCGTTTGGTGTCGGCCTGGAGCTGCTCGATCAGCCGGCGGTTGGAGGCGCACGCCGGGTGGACGTGCAGGGTGGCGGTGGTGTGCATGGTGGGCCTCGGCTCTGTGGTGGAGAGATGAGGCTATTAAACCTAGTGTTTATTGGCGGGTCAATGTGGAATGTTTACTTTTGACTTCTGGGAGGGCATGAAAGCTCAGAGCGCCGAACAAAACCTCAATAAGTTAGCCTACACACCTTGCCAACTCTGCCATGCAATTTGGCTGCGATAAGTTTTGTTAGTGGCTCTGTTAGGGGGCTTGTCTCAAAGAGGGACAGTGGGTAGTGCACGGGAGTTGACCTTGGTTCAGTGTACAGTTTTTCTAAGCCTTTAGGGGATTGTAATAGGCCTGCTATAGCGAGTCTTTTTTGTGCTCGTCCATTGAAAAATGTAGATGTTAAGTTTTATTTGTTCTTTGTTTGAGAGGGGGTTGGAGTTATGGAAGGTGTTATGGAAAGTATAAAATTATTTCTTGCAAATCCGATTGTTGGTTTTGTGGGCTATATACTGTCAGCTGTTGCGGCAATTATCGCTATTGTGCAGGCATGTGGGAAAAATAAGGCAATTAAAGAGGTGTCAAGTTTAAGTGCGCAGCTGGACTTGAAGGTAGAGGAAAATAATAAATTAAAACTGGAGATAAATAGGGTCGAGAATAAGAATAGTGTTTCGCAAGGCGAGCGGTCTCAGTATTTTAATGGTAATACTGGTTCGGTGAATATTGATAATCGGGGATAATATGGGGCAGGGGGTTAACTTTGACAATAATCGTGGGGATATATACATCAATAATGAGAGGGGCATTGCTCGCTCAACTGTTTTGGGGAAGCTCGTAGAGATAATAGCAGCTGCTGATTCAGAGCGGCTGGATCTCAGTAGAGATCCAGCTGACGTGGAGGTGAAAATAAAATTTAATGATCTTTGTATGTATCGATGGTTGGTTGATGAATATATTGAGAATTGTTTCTTGATCGATGAATCGATAGTAGAGTTGAATAGGGTGATAAATAGTGGCAGTAGAAAACTAAAACAACAGGTTAAACTTTTTTATCGTCAAGCTCTGACTAAATATGAGATATCTACAAAACCATTTGATCTGGATGGCCTTAAGAGGAATTCTGATCGCGTGGTTAAAGAAGTGGTTGCATTGGCAACAGAGCTTGTGAAGTCCTCGTCAGATCTACAGCAGGGCTACTATGATGAGGATATAAATTTCGGTATTCATCTTATAATTAGTTATGCAATAATAGAGTGCATTGTTTTGGAAAATCCAAATGATCACGATTGATTCTGATCCCAAGCTGAATCCAGTCTATATCGGTGCTAGGATTTTGACTGAGATGGCATCTAGTGAATTTACTCAAGTCGGTGTTGAGGACTTATATGATGTGGTTAGGAGGGAGCTTGGTGTTTCATATGAGGTGTTTGTTTGTGCATTGGATTGGCTGTATGTGGCTGGTGCAATAGATCTTAATGAAAATGGGCTTATAGAGTATGCTGCTGCATAGATTAAATGTTTATAAAAATAAGGAGCTGCTGAGGCAGGTTGTCTTCAAAAAGGGCCTTAATTTAATAATTAATGCTGACTCCAAGTTGGTAAAGAGTGGTAACAGTATCGGGAAAACCACTCCGTCCAGGTTGTTGGATTATTTATTCCTGTCGGCGGGTAGTGATATTTATACTGAGCCGGAATTTAAAAAGGATATTCCTGAGGTCTCGAGCTTTATCGATAGCAATGATATTTTGGTAGAATTGGAGTTTTTTGGTTTTGATAATAAGCCTAAGTCTATTTCTAGAAGTCTTAAGAGGAATCCTAGTGATTCTGAGTTTTATGTGAATGGTGTGCTTTCGGATAAGAAAAGCTATTCAGAGTTTGTTGCTGCGAATATTTTTGGGCTGACTGGCGAAAAGCCGTCTATTCGGAACTTGAGCAATAAATTTATACGTAACACCAATGAGAAAATGCAAAATACTGCAAGGTTTTTGCATCTGCTCGCCAAGCCTGATGTTTATGATCAGGTTTATCTTTTTTTGTTTGGGTTTGCTGGCTTGGATTTGCTAAAGGAGAAGGCGCACATAAACAATCAGATATCGATAAAGAAAAAGCATTTGGCTGCATATAGAAACCCTTATAAGGAAAGCGCGCTAGAAAAAATGATTAAGCCGCTTGTGCATGAGGAAGAAGATTTAAAATCAAGGATTTCAAGCTTTGACTTTAAGGATGCTCAGGAGGGAAGTGTTCAGGAGTTGGTTAGGATACAGGGAGAGATATCTGGGGTAACTATGGAGTATTCAAAGGAGGCTAATCGGATTGACTATTTAAAGAGATTTATCGAAAAGTTGAAGGGTGATGCGGCCAGCATAGATGGGAAAGAACTTTATGATATATACTCGGATGCTGGAGTTTCGGTGAGCGGCAGCCTCAAGCGTTCCTATGAAGATCTGATTGTCTTTCATAACAAGATATTGTCCAATAAGCTTGAGTTGATAAAAAAGGAGCTTTCGTTGTGTGAGGCTTCTTATCTTTCCCTGAAAAAAGAGGTTCATCGGCTTCAAGAGTTGGAGGGCAATGTTTTTCGAGGTATTAAAGAGCCTGATACCCTCAAGTCTATAGGTCAAATGTATAATGATCTATCCTCTGTCAGGGAGAAAATTGCTAGCGTTAAAGTGCTTCTTGAAAAAATTGAGCTCGCTAAGGGTGATATTGCCTTGTTGGAGGCTGCAAAAGCTAATGTTGTAGAGGAAATTTATAAGAATACTAAAATGCTTGATCATAATATTGAGTTATTTAATTCATATTTTGGTGATTTAAGCAAATTGTTCTATGACGAAAGGTATATATTTGATCTTGCCTTCGACTTGGAGAAAGAGCGCTGTGAGTTTGATATAGCTTGTATTACGCCGAACTCAACAGGAGGAAAGAAGAAAGGAGAGTTAAGTGCGTTCGATTTGGCGTATATTAATTTTGTGAATGAGGCAAAGCTGAAGCGCCCGACATTTGTTGTGCATGATGGTATTGAAGATGTAGATGCAAATCAGGTGTTCGATATATTTCAATGCGCCAATAAGATAGATGGCCAATATATAGTTGCACTTCTTCGTGACAAGATTTCGGATAGTAGGTTTGAAGTGTTTAAAAAGGATTCAGTGATACTTGAGCTTTCTGAGGATGATAAATTTTTTAGGATTTGAGTTGGGTGAGTGATAGTTGAGGTGAGGTTTGCACGCGAATGGGGTGTTGCGTGTGTACTCCTAAAGGCTCGGTAAATATGCGGTCAATTGCACCGCGCCCTGCAGCTATGCAATACAAGTGCCTCTTATGCGACATGTTATATTAAGAGCGGCTAACAAAACCTCAAGCAGTTGGTCTTGTCCGGATAACTTTACCATGCAGGCCGGCTGAATAGGTTTTGTTAGCAGTTCTAAATCAACGGCGCCGACTTCAGCGGTCGCACGGTCGACCACCAGAACACCCGCCCCAAGATACGGATGTGCTGGTCCTGCTGCTGTTGGAGGCTATAGTCCTCGTCCTTGTGCTCTTCCCGGTTGAAACTGCGCAGGCGGATACCGCCGCCCGGCAAACGATAGAGGAACTTCACCCGCAGCATGCCGTCGTGCTCCAGGGCATAGATCTCGCCGTCGATGACGTGAGTGGTGCCGCGGTCCAGGCCCATGGTCGCGCCGTTCATAATCAGGGGCTCCATGCTGTTGCCCGAGACGGTGGCGCACACGGCCTGGGATGGACACACACCGGCCGCGCGCATGGTGGCATGGGAGAACCTGAGCTTGCGACCTTCTATTTCCCGCACGGCTGTACGGCCGCTGCCGGCTGCAAGTTCGACTTCCTTGTACAAGGGTATTTCTACCTCATCGTCATCGAGGGGCGTACTGCTATCCCATGGGTGAAGTGGCTCCAGATGGCACGGCATGACTCCCCGGTCCCTGCTAGTCACGTTATTGTCCGGTGAGCCCGTGGCTGGTTGTGGCTCGCCTTGGCCGGACTCCAGCCAGTCTCGGGAAATGTTCAGCGCAGCGGCAACCGCCGAAACCTTGGCTGCGGGAACCCCTCTGGACTTCCAGTTCGTGATGTTCTGCTCGTTTTCCAAGCCAAGGCGGCGAGCCAGCTCGGCCCCGGTAATGCCCGCGAGGGACAAGGCTTCCTCGAACCGTTTGGCGTTGCCATCAACGATTATCGAAGATTGTTGCTGATCGGGGGAGCTGTCTCCTTCGCCATCGGCCAACCACCGTGCGTTGACCTGAAGAAAGTCGGCGACCTTGAAGATTCGAGCCTTGGGGATGCCCCGGTTGAACCAGTTGTTGACGTGTTGAGGCTCGACGCCCATCGCTGTGGCGAAGTCCCGGTAGGCGATGCCTCGCTCGTCGAGGAGGTCGCGAAGGCGTTTTCCTGAAATATTCATAAACACCGAGTTTACGGGGGTAGACACCCCGTATAAATAAACGTAAAGTGTACGTAGGTTCCCATGATAATCGGAATGTTTATGAGTGATTCAGCCTTGGAGAGAGCGATCCGGGCCGCAGGCGGCGGGCGTGCCTTGGCCCGCAAGCTGGGGGTTAGCCCGATGGCTGTCTCTCAATGGAAAAGGCGGGGCGTTCCCGCCGAACGAGTCCCTGCCGTCGTCCGCGCCACCGACGGCGCCGTTCAGGCCCACGAGCTGCGCCCCGATCTGCCCGAGCTTTTCCCGGTACCGACCGACTCGGTCGCTGCTGCATAAAAAAACCGGGCGGCCTTTAACCAGCCGCCCGGTCTGCCCGGCGCCCTCACCACAAGGGCGTCGGGCGGTGCGTCGAGCCTGACGGGAGCACACCAATACACACGTCGGGTTCGGGCACCTACCAGGGCACGGATGCCCTGGGTTGCCAGCCTTTCCACCACAGAGCCGCTGGCTGTAACGGCGGGGCGTTCGCGGAGCGGGCGCCTCGCCATCGGGGGAGCAGGCGGCATTCCTACCACAGAGCCGCCGCCTGCCTATGACCACCTTTCAGTGACCACGGCGCGACTTTACCAGAGCCCCTGCGCCGCGGCACTGGCAGACTTCGGGGATTACTGCCATGAGCCGAGCCGATTCGGGCCGCTCCGAGCGGGCACAGCGCGAGATTCTGGCGCTGCGCTTTTCGCTGTACCACGCCTGCCGGGATTTCCCCGGCGGTGCCGCGGCGATTGCCGCCATCTACGGTCGCAACCCGACCACCCTCCAGCACAAGATGAGCCCGACCCAGCCGACCCACTCGCCGAACCCGGACGAGATCGAGGAGGTGATCGCCGCCACGCGCGACCCGCGCATCGTGGATTCGATCATGGAGGCCTATGGCGACGCGACCTGGGTGGACCTGCGCGAGCTGCTGCAGGGCTTCGACCACGACAAGGCCCTGCCGGGCGTGCTGAAGGCGGTGGGGGAAACCCTGCAACGCCAGTCGGCGCTGACCGACTCGGTCGCCCGCCACCTGGCCGACGACGGCCGCATCGACCGGGAGGAGCTCGCCGAGTGCAAGCTGCACCTGCGCCGCACCCAGGGCGCGCTGCTGGCGTTGGAGCGCATGTTGGAGCGGGCGGTGGAGGGATTCCATGGCTGAACGCATGGACGACGTTCTGGAGCAGTTCCGGCAGTTCGGCCTGGAGGTCGAGCTGCCGCTTTGTTTCGGCAAGCTGACCCGGGTGAGGGCCGAGGGCGACAAGAGCAGGGCCCGCACGGGCTGGTACATCGCCCACGAGTACCGGACCGAGCAGGGCGAGACGCTGATCTTCGGCGCCTACGGCAACTGGCGTCTGGGTGCTTCGGAGAAGATCAGGGTCAAGGGCGTGCGGCTGACCGACGAGGAGCGCGCGCTGATGCGCGCCCGCCAGGAGGAGGCCAGGCGTCGGGCCGCGGAGGCGCAACAGCACGCTGCGCGGCGCGCGGCCAGGCGGGCGGCGGCCTTGTGGCCAAGGATGGCGGAGAAGGGCGCGAGCGCCTATCTGCAACGCAAGCAGGTGGTCGGCTTCGGGGTGCGCTATGCGCCGAGGAGCGGGGCCGTCCTGGTGCCGATGCGTACCGCCCGCGGCGAGCTGGCCGGCCTGCAGGTGATCTATCCGCAGAAGCAGGAGCAGCTGGGCCGCGACAAGACCTACTGGCCGGCCGGCATGGCGAAGGAGGGGGCGTTCCATCTGATCGGCCCGCACCCCGAGCCGGGCGAGCCGCTGCTGGTGTGCGAGGGTTACGCCACCGGCGCAAGCCTGCACATGGCGACCGGCAATGCCGTGGCGATCACCTTCGACGCCGGCAACCTGCTGCCGGTGGGCAAGACGCTGCGGGAGCAGTTCCCCGGCCGGCCGCTGATCTTCTGCGCCGACGACGACTGGAAGACCACCCGCCCGAACGGCGAGCCGTGGAATCCGGGCGTGGAGAAGGCCACGAACGCCGCCACCATCCTCGGCGGCCAGATGGTGGTGCCGGTGTTCGGCGCCGGGCGCGAGGAGAAGTGGACCGACTTCAACGATCTGCACGTCGCCGAGGGGCTGGATGCGGTGCGCCGGCAGGTGCTGGCGGTGGTTCGCCCGCCGGCGGCCGGGGGCTGGAAGGACAAGCTGCAGCGCAGCGAATCCGGCGCGCTGATCGCCCATGCCTTCAATGTGGCGCTGATCCTGGGGAACGACGAGCGCTGGGCCGGGGTGATCGGCTACAACGCCTTCAGCTCGAAGATCGTGAAGCGCCGTTCGCCGCCCTATGGCAGCGAAACGGGGGAGTGGAGCGATCTGGACGATGCGCGGGTGGTGATGTGGCTGGCCGAGCAGTACAACCTGCGGGTGAAGGCGCCCAGCGTGGTCGAGGCGGTCAGCGTGGTCGCCAACGACCATGCCTTCCACCCGGTGCGGGAGTATCTGCAGGGGCTGGAATGGGACCGGGTGGCGCGCCTGGAGAGCTGGCTGCATCTGATCTTCGGCGTGCCGCTGTCGCCCTACAGCATGAAGGTGGGCAAGCGCTGGCTGATCTCGGCGGTGGCGCGGGTGATGAGGCCGGGCTGCAAGGCGGATGCGGTGCTGATCCTCGAGGGCGCGCAGGGCGCGGGCAAGTCCACGGCGCTGTCGATTCTGGGCGGCGAGTGGTTCATGGATACGCCGTTCAACCTGGGCGACAAGGACGGCTTCCAGGTGATCCGCGGCAAGTGGATCGTCGAGCTGGGCGAGCTGGACAGCTTCAACAAGGCCGAGTCGACCCGGGCCAAGCAGTTCTTCTCGGCGTCCGTCGATACCTACCGGGAGAGCTACGGCCGCCGGGTGCTGGACGTACCACGCCAGTGTGTTTTCGCCGGCACGACCAACCAGGAGGAGTACCTGAAGGACACCACCGGCAACCGCCGCTACTGGCCGGTGACCTGCCAGAAGGTGGAGCTGGAGGCGCTGCGGGAGCTGCGCGACCAGTTGTGGGCCGAGGCGGTGTTCCGCTTCCAGGCCGGCGAGGGCTGGTGGGTGGCACGGGAGGAGGCCGAGCAGTTCGCGGAGCAGCAGGATGCCCGCTATACCGTGGACGCTTGGGAGTACCCCATCCGCCAATGGCTCGAAGACCCGGCTTCGGGCGAGACCGTCACCTCCGACCGCATCCTGCAGGATGCCCTGAAGCTGGACTATGGCCATTGGGGCCGGCCGGAGCAGATCCGCATCGGCCACATCATGCAGCGCCTCGGCTGGCGACGGGAGCGGCTGGCGGCCTCGCGCAAGAGCGGCATCCGCCCCTGGGGCTACCGGCGGCCGGAAAGCTGGAAGGTGGCGGCCGCCGCCGAGGCGGCCGAAGCGGCGGCCAAGGCCAGGGAGACGGCGTTTTGATCAAGGAGATCGACGAGCTGCTGCACGCTTGGGCCAAGCAGCGGGCCATCCGCGAGGCCTTCCCCGGCCCCGGCAATGTCCGCTGCACCATCGGCACCCTGATCGACAGCCAGGGGGTGGTGATTCCGGCCACCAAGCGTTCGCGCGGTCTGGACGATCCGCGCTTCCCGGTGACCGAGCTGATCGTCAACGCCCTGCGGCACGACCTGAACCTGCTGGTCTACGAGCACTACCTGCGCAACCCGCTCAGCACGCCCGCCCAGAAGGCGCGGGCGCTGGGCTATTCCGGCACCAGTGCCTACTACCGGGCGCTGGGGACGGCGCACGAGCACGTGCGGGCGGCGCTGGTGAAGAGGAGGGCGGCGTGAGGGGCGGGGCCTCGAATCACGCCCGTTTTCCGTCCCCGCGCACGTCGTTTTTATCGACTTTGGCTGGTGGCTTGGAGTGTCCCGCTCGCGCATCGGAGACGAAAGCCTCCAGTATGTCGTTCATCCGGGTCTGCCAGCCGTCCCCGGTGCTCTTGAAGAACTCCACTACCTCAGGGTTCAAGCGGAGTGTCACCTGGGTTTTCGGGTTGGGTTTGCGCGGCCGGCCGCGGCGGATCAGTTTGTCGCCGATGTATTCGTCGGCCTGCTCGAAGAAGTCGGCAGTGATTTCCGGGGCATCGTCAGGGTCGATCCAAGTACTCCCGGTAGTAGGCTTGTTCTCGCTCATTGGCTTTCCTCATGGAGATGATGCGACGAGCCCCGTCGCGGGGTGTCCAGACAAGGACGATCATCCGCTCAGCCAGGAATCCCACTGTAATGAAGCGGGGTTCGCCGTAGTCATTTCGGGTGTCTTCAATCGTGAAGTGATGGCCGGAAAAAACGATGGCTGCATCGGCGAAGTCGAGCCCGCGCTCTTCCATGGTTTTGGCCGCTTTGGCGGGGTCGAATTCGATTTCCATGGCTTATTTTCTGTAACTACAAAAATAGTCTATAGCCATGGGGTAAGCGGAGCAAATCCGGTCGATGTGGTGCCACCGGATACACAGTGGAATATCACTACACCGATGCAGTGGTGCGCCTCTGCCTGTCCCGTCTGTCCCATTGCGCCAAAGGCAATGGGACAAGTCCAAGGCACGCCGTTAGTGGGCCTGTCCCGTGTCCCATCGCATACACGCCCGCGCATGTATGCGCCCGAGCAAATGCGAGCAGGCGCGCAGCGTGTATTTCCCACCACCCCCCTATATATAGACTTCAGATATCAATGGGACATGAGACATTTCTATATAAATCAATAAGTTGTAGTGCCCTATCTGATTTTCTCGAATAGGACGAATGGGGTGGGAAGGAAAAAGCGAAATCCAGATAGGGAGAATTACCGACGTACAGGGGACGTTCGCCGGACATAACAGGGATATTGAAGGTATGGCAGTGAAAAGGGCTTGCTGCCATGGGAATCGAGGGGTAGAAAGTCGCTAATTTCAAAGAGGTGCGGGCGCGGCAAGCGCCTCACCCGATCCAGCAAACCCGGCCACCGCGCCGGGTTTTTCATTTTCCCCGGTGCTGTGGGGTTCCCCGCCCTGGTCACCAGCACCACGCCGGCGCAAGCCGGCACCTATCGCTGCGGCCGGCCTGGCCGTTCCAGCCCGCCGCGGTGCGGGCGTCTTCGTTCGAGGGATGTCGATGTCGACCGAGCAGCACACGCTGGCGGACATGCCTTTCTGGATGCTGGTCCTGATCTCGATGGCCGGGCTGTCCGGCGAGATGCTGCGGGCATCCAAGGGCAACCTGACCCTGGGCCAGATCCTGCTGCGGGTGGTGCTGCGCTTCTCCGCCTCGGCGCTGCTCGGCATCGCCTCGATGCTGTTCGCCGTGGCCTTGTGGGGCAACCACCTGATCGCCGGCGGGATCGGCATCGTGGTCGGGGTGATCGGCGCGGATGTGGCTGGCGGGCTGTATGCACGCTGGCTGGCGAAGCGGGCGGGGCTGGGCGACTTGCCGCGTGCGGATCGGGAGGCGTGAGCGGTGTTCTCGATTAGGCGTTCCGGCCTCGATGAGGCGTTCGCCGCGCTGGATCGACTGGCCGGCGATCTGCCGAAGCGGGCGCTGGCCGATGCGCTGAACCACACGGCCAACCAGGCGCGGATCGTGCTGCGGGCCGAGATGGAGAGCGTGTTCGACCGGCCGACGCCGTTCACCCTGAATGCGCTGCGCATTCTCAACGCCAGGCCGGATTCGCTGGAGGCGGCGATCTGGGTAAAGGACGACAAGGACAACAACGCCAAGGGCCAGGCGCCCGAGGACTGGGTCGCGCCGCAGGTGTTCGGCGGGCCGCGCGTCGACAAGAAGAGCGAGCTGCTGCTTAGGCGGCGGGGCATCCTGCCGGCCGGGCGGTTCGTCGTTCTGGCCGAAGGGGCGCGTCTGGATGCCTACGGCAACATGAGCCGGGCGCACATGATGCAGATCCTGTCGGGGCTGCGGCTGCTGAATCGGCCGGGCTATACGGGCGATGCCTCGAACAACTGGCGCTCGTTCCGCAAGGGGCACGCCAGGGCGTTCTTCGTCATGCGCCGCGGCAAGGTGCCCATCGGCATTGCGGAGCGCCGGGGCAGGACGCTGCAGATGGTCCTGGCCTTCGTCGGGCAGCCCAGCTACCGGCCGCGGCTGGACTTCCATGGCATCGTCCGGCGCGTGGCGGACGAGCGGCTGGCGGTCAACGTCGACAAGGCCGTCACCGATGCTCTGGCCGGCAGGCTGCCGACCAATTTCAGGCGAAGGCCGCAGGCCTGGCCCCGGTGAGGGCGGGTCCTTCCCCCGGCCGGCCCCTACACGGGTAATTCGAACCGCGTTTTCTCTCTAGCTGACATGTTGCTAGGGACTTCCTTACTTTTTCGAGGCGGATATGGGGCAGAAGGTCAACAAGCGCGAGCTGGCCGAAATCCTTGATGTTTCCGAGCGCTCGCTGACGGAGTGGCAAGCCCAGGGCATGCCTATCGAGGTGAGCGCCGGGCGGGGAAGCTCGAACCAGTACGACACGGCTGCGGTCGTCACCTGGATGGTCGAGAGGGCGAGAGCGGGCGGCGCCAAGGAAAGCGCCCGCGACCGTCTCGACCGGATCAGGGCCAACCGCGAGGAGCTGGCCTTTGCCAAGGAGCTTGGCGAGGTGGTGGTGGCCGCCGATCTGATCGAAGGCTTCGAGGCGATGATCACCGCCGCCAAGGTCGAGCTGCTCAACACGCTGCCGGACAACCTGGCCAGCGAACTGTCCGCCCGCTACGGCGTCGAGGTCGACGACCAGCTCATCCGCGAGCCCATCGAGGCGATTCTGAGAAAGATGGCCGACTATGACCCTGACGACGATATCGAGCCAGACGGAGATCCTGACGAACCGGACGATCCGCCGGCAACTGAAGAGGACGGCGACTAAGACGCTCGCTCGCGCCGCCCGCCGCTGGTCGCCACCGCCGCGGATGACCATCGTCCAGTGGGCCGACAAGTTCCGCTGGCTGTCGCCGGTGGAGGCGGCCCGGCCGGGCAAGTACAGCTTCGCTGTCACCCCGCACCTGACCTGGCCCGGCGGCCCGCTGGAGGCGCTCGACGACCCCGACGTCACCGAGATCGTCTGCCGCAAGTCCGCCCAGGTGGCCTGGACCTCCGGCGTGCTCGGCAATGCCATCGGCAAGTGGATCGACATCGATCCCTCGCCGATCCTCGTCCTGTTCCCCAAGGCCGAGGCGGTCAAGCAGTACGTCGCCGAGAAGCTCGAGCCGATGATCGAGGCCACGCCGCGGCTGGCCCGCAAGGTCGACCTGCGCAGTCGCAAGCTGCAGCAGCGGCAGGATTTCAAGAAATTCCCCGGCGGCTTCCTGAAGATGGTCGGCTCCAACAGCCCGGCCAGCGTGAAGTCCACGCCGGTGCCGCGGGTGGCGGTGGAGGAGCCCGACGACTGCAACCTCAACCTGCGCGGCCAGGGCGACAGCATCAAGCTGGCCAAGGAGCGTCTGAAGACCTTCCGCCGGCCCAAGATCATCATCGGCGGCACCCCGACCATCAAAGGGCTGTCCGCCATCGATGCGGAAATGGAGATCTCCGACAAGCGCATCGGCCTGGTGCCGTGCCATGAGTGCGGCCAGGAGCACGCACTGTCCTTCGACAACCTGCACTGCGACGAGGCCCCGGCCTACAACCACCCGGTCTACGGCAGCAAGCGCCCGGAGACGAGCTACTACGTCTGCCCGCACTGCGGCTCGATCTGGAACGACAACCAGAAAAACCAGAACCTCAAGCGCGGCCGCTGGCAGGCCACCGCCGAATTCCGCGGCATCGCCGGCTACCAGCTCAACGAGCTGTACGCCACCTTCTGGGGCTCGCGCTTCCAGGTGCTGATGGAGAAGAAGCTGCAGGCCGAGCATGCCGCCAGCCTCGGCAACATCGGCCCGATGATCGCCTTCGTCAACAGTTCGGTGGGCGAGTCCTACGAGTACAAGAGCGACGCGCCCAAGACCGACGAACTGGCCGGGCGCGCCGAGGACTATCCCGAGCTGACCGCGCCCCACGGCGTGCTGCTGATCACCGCCGGCATCGACGTCCAGGGCGACCGCCTGGCCGTGGTCATTACCGGCTGGGGGCGCGGCGAGGAGTCCTGGCGGCTGTACTGGGGCGAGCTGGAAGGCAACCCGGTCGACGTCAACGACCTGGTCTGGAGCGAGCTGGACAAGCTGCTGTCGCAGCCCGTCCCGACCGTCGGTGGCGGCCAGCTGGTCATCTCCGCGGCGAGCATCGACAGCTCCGACGGCAACACCAACCACGCCGTCTACACCTACGTCCGCAACCGCCAGCGCTACAACATCATGGCGATCAAGGGCGCATCGATCGACAACCGCGACAAGGAGATCTTCACCAAGCCGGCGCAGTCGGCCGACACCAGCCAGGACAACACCAAGGCCGCCAAGTATGGCCTGCGCGTCCACATGGTCGGCACCCACAAGGCCAAGACCCTGATCGACCAGCGCCTGCGCCTCAAGGGCCGCGGTCCCGGCCGCATGCACTGGTACGGGGAAATCCGTGCCGATTACTACGAGCAGTTGACCAACGAAGTGCTGGCACCGCACCCGCGCAATCCCAGCAAGATGGTCTGGCAGAAGAAGGCCGGCCGGCGCAACGAAGCCCTCGACTGCGAGGTGTACGCCCTGCACGCCGCCCGCAGCCTGAAGACCCACCTGCTCAAGGACCGCGAGTGGGACCTGCTCGAGCAGCAGCTCCTGCAGCCGGCCCTGTTCGCCGACACCGCACAACCCGTCGCCCCGGTGCTCCTGCGTGCCCGGGGACGCGGCACCCGCAGCCGCACCACCTACTGAGGCCCACCCATGACCGAAGCACAACAGCGCCTGGCCGACGTCCGGGCGGCGATCAAGGACATCCTCGAAAAGGGCCAGTCGGTCCGCAAGGACGGCCGCGAGCTGCGCCGGGCCGACCTGGGCAGCCTGCGCACGCTGGAGGCCCAATACACCCGGGACGTCGCCGCCGAGCAACTCGCCCGGCGTGGCGCCCGCAACCGCATCGGCTACGTGAAGATCTGACCATGGGCCTGTTCCGCAAGTCTCCCGAAGAGCGCCTGCTGGCCGAGGCCGTCAAGCTCTCCGGCCGGCAGTTGCGCCCGAGCGCCCAGGGCGGCGGTGGCGGGGTGGAAACCCGCTGGCGGGGCGCTTCCCGCGTGCTGCGCTCGATGGCCAGCTGGGTGCCCGGCCTCGGCAGCCCGCGCCGCGACCTCAACACCCCCGAGCGCGCCACCCTGGTGGCCCGCTCGCGGGATGCCATGCGCAACCACCTGATCGCCCGCGCCGCCATCGTCCGCAATCGGACCAGCGTGGTCGGCACCGGCCTCATCTGCCGGCCGCAGGTGGACTGGGAAGCGCTGGGTATCGGCGAGGAGGAGGGCGAGCGGCTCAACGCCCGGCTGGAGCGCGAATGGACCCTGTGGGCCGAGAACCCGCTGGAGTGCGATGCCGAGGCCACCCTCAACCACTACCAGTTGCAGGCGCTGGCCCTGGTCTCCGCCCTGGTCGGCGGCGATGCCTTCGCCACCACCCCGGACATCGAGCGCCCCGGAACCCTCTACAGCACGCGCATCCAGCTGATCGAAACCGACCGGGTCGGCAACCCGCACGGCATGCCCGACGGCGCGAGCCTGGTCAACGGCGTCGAGTTCGACGCATACGGCGCTCCGGTCGCCTTCCACATCTGCACCGGCTATCCGGGCGAGCCCGTCGCCGGCCAGCCGCTGGAATGGCAGCGCGTCCCGGTCTTCGGCGCCGAGACGGGCCGCCGCCGGGTGCTGCAGATCTGGTGCGACAAGGACCGTCCCGGCCAGAAGCGCGGCGCCCCGTACCTCGCGCCGGTGCTCGAGCCGCTGCAGAAGCTGGAGCGCTACAGCAGCGCCGAACTGATGGCGGCCATCGTCTCGGCCATGTTCACCGTCTTTCTCAAGAAGGGGGAGGCTTTCGAGCAGAGCAACTTGCCGCTCTCGGCCCTGGGCGACGGCATGGGCGGTCACGACGCCCTCGACCAGCCGCCCGTGGAGCTGGGCGAGGGCGCCGTGGTCGACCTGGCGCCCGGCGAGGAGCCGGTGATCGCCAACCCGGCGCGGCCCAACGCCCAGTTCGACCCGTTCTTCACCAGCATCGTCAAGGAGATCGGCGCCGCCCTGGAACTGCCCATGGAAGAGCTGATGCTCTACTACAGCAGCTCCTACAGCGCCGCCCGGGCCGGCATGCTGCAGGCCTGGCGCGCCTACCAGATGCGCCGCTGGTGGCTGGTCTGCGACTTCTGCCAGCCCTGCTATGAGCTGCTGATCGACGAGGCCGTCGCCCGTGGCCGCATCCGGGCGCCCGGCTACGCCGACCCGGCCCTTCGCCGCGCCTACACCCGGGCGATCTGGATCGGCCCGGCCAGGGGCGCCATCGACGAGCTGAAGGAGGCCAACGCCGCCGGCAAGCGCATCGAGATCGGCGTCAGCAACGAAACCATCGAGGCCGCCGCCATGACCGGCGAGACCTGGCAGCAGATCTATCGCCAGCGCAAGCGCGAGCTCGACCAGCGCCGGCGCGACGGCCTCGGCAACGCGCCGCCGCAACCCGAAGAACCCCCGCAACCCGCCGAGGAATGACCATGCCCCGCGCCTTCGAGCTGGCCGCCTCGCGGCCCTGGCTGATGCTGCCCGACGCCCTCGATACCCTGATGGCCATCGCCGATCGCCAGGGTGATCCCGAAGCCCTGGAGGCCCGGCTCGGCAAGCCGCTGGGCAACACCCGCGCCGTCAGCCTGCGCGACGGCGTGGCGGTGATCCCGGTCACCGGGCCGATCATGCGCTACGCCAACCTGTTCACCCGCATCAGCGGGGCGACCAGCACCCAGGAGCTGGCCACCGACCTGCAGGCCGCCCTCGACGACCCCAAGGTCCGGGCCATCGTCCTCAACGTCGACAGCCCCGGCGGCGAGGCGACCGGCATCAACGAGCTGGCCGACATGATCCACGCCGCCCGCGGCAGGAAGCCGATCAAGGCCTACGTCGGCGGCACCGGAGCCAGCGCCGCCTACTGGATCGCCAGCGCGGCCGACGAAGTGGTGGTCGACGACACCGCCTTGCTCGGCTCCATCGGCGTGGTGGTGGAGGTGGCCATCCGCAAGGAAGCCGACGGCATCAAGCGCTACACGATCACCAGCAGCAACGCGCCCAACAAGCGCCCGGATCTCGAAACCGAGGAGGGCCGCGCCGAGGTCGCCAAGAGCATCGACGCCCTGGCCGGGGTGTTCGTCGCCAAGGTCGCCCGCAACCTCGCAGTCGACCCCGAAGACGTGCCCGCCATGGGCGATTTCGGCGGCCTCAAGGTCGGCGCTGCCGCCGTCGCCGCCGGCCTGGCCCATCGCCTCGGCTCGCTCGAATCCCTGCTCACCGAACTGGCCAGCCCGGCCGCCTACCCGAGGAAACCCAGCATGACCATCGTCCGCACCACGGCCGAGCTGCAGGCGGCCATCGCCGCCGGCACCGATCCGCAGACCCTCCAGATCGCCGCCGCCGAGCCGGTCGACGTCGACGCCATCGAGGCAAAGGCCGTCGCCACCGAGCGCGAGCGTATCAAGGGCATCCACGCCCTGGCCGCCGCCGGCTTCGACGAGGAGGTCGCCGCTGCCATCGACAGCGGTGCCTCCGTCGAGGCCACCGCCCTGACCCTGTTCAAGGCCGCCCAGGACCGCGGCATCAGCATCGCCGCCATCAAGCGCGACGCCACCGCCGCCGCTCCGGCCACACCGCCGGCTACCGGCGCCGCCAGCACAGCCAACACCGCGGCCGCCTGGAGCCGCACCATGAAGAAGATCGGAGGCTAAGCCATGACCATCCTGACCCAGGCAAAGCGCACCGCGGAGTTCCTGCTGAGCGAGTCCAACGGCCAGCGCTCCCGCGAAGAGGTCACCCTCGCCATCACCGCCGTGGCTCTGCCCGCCGGCCAGCTGCTGGGCAAGGTCACCGCCAGCGGCGAATATGCGCCCTACAGCGCCGCTGCCACCGACGGCACCGAAACCGCTGTTGCCATCCTCTACGCGGCTGTGCCGGTGTCTGCCGCAGCCCAGCCGGCCGCAGTCGTGATGCGCGATGCCGAAGTGGTCGGCGCCAAGCTCACCGGACTGGATACCGACGCCACCGCCGACCTGCTCGCCCTGGGCATCGTCGTCCGCTAACCCCAGCACCCATTCCGAAACCGCCCGCGTGGCGGTTTTTTCGTTTCAGGAGAGCCACATGCCCAGCCTCGACATCTTCAACGGCGACGCCTTCGGCGCCGTCAGCCTGACCAACGCCATCAACACCAGCCCGGAGGGCCAGCGCGTGCCGGCGCTGCTGGATTCCCTGTTCGAGGAGGAGGGGGTCAACACCACCTCCGTGTTCATCGAGCGCGAGAACGACAGCCTAGCCCTGGTGCCGGCCGGCGAGCGTGGCGCGCCCGCCGGGGTCACCACCGGCGCGCAGCGCGACATCGTCCCGTTCAGGACCCTGCACCTGCCGACCCGCTCCACCATCCGCGCCGACGAGGTGCAGGGCGTCCGCGCCTTCGGCTCGGAGAGCGAGCTGGAAACCGTCATGGAGCTGGTCGGCAAGCGCCTGCTGAAGCAGCGCCGCCGTCTCGAGGCGACCATCCGTTTCCAGCGGGCCGGCGCCGTCACCGGCAAGATCTACGATGCCGACGGCCAGCGCCTGTTGCTCGACCTGCATCAGCAGTTCGGCATCGAGCAGCAAAGCCACGCCATGGCGCTCGGCAACGACGCCACCAAGGTGCTCGCCAAGATCGTCGAGGCCAAGCGCAAGGCCGAGGACGCCATCGCCGACAGCGGCATCATCGGCGGCTGGCTGGCCGTGTGCGGCCGAGGCTTCTGGGATGCCTTCACCGGCCACACGTCCACCACCGACGCCTGGGATCGCTTCCAGGACGGCCAGTTTCTGCGCAACGACCTGCGTCAGACCGGCTTCCAGTTCGGCGGTGTCGAGTGGCAGGAGTTCTACGGCAAGGTCGGCGGCGTGGAGTTCATCGGCAGCGACGACGCCTACCTGATCCCGCTCGGCGTCGACGGCCTCCTGGTCACCAAGTACGCCCCGGCGGACTACATGGACACGGTCAACACCATGGGGCAGAAGTTCTACGCCAGCCAGGAGCCGCTGCCCCACAACAAGGGCATCGACCTGGAAGCGCAGTCCAACCCGCTGTCCATCTGCACCCGTCCGCGGGCGATCATCCGGCTGACCAGGGCCTGAGATGTTCGGCGCCGACATAGACGCAGCCATCATGGCGTCGCTCAACGACGGCCAGGGCGACTACCTGTCCGCGGCCGGCACCGTCCTGGCGGCCGGACTGGAACTGATCCTCGACCGCGACGTCGAGCGCTTCGCAATCGACAGCGTCAGTGGCGCCATGGAGCGGGCGGCGACCATCACTGCCCGCAAGGCCCTGCTGCAGCCGCTCGACCGCCGCGGCGCCTTCCTGCTCGACGGCCAGCTCTGGCACATCGACGCCATCGCCAGCGATGACGGCCACCTCATCAGCTTCTTCGTGGTGCCCTGACATGCCCATCGACCTGCAATCCGCCATCGTCGCGGAGCTGATCGCGCGCCTGGCCGACGTGCCCGAATTCGGCGCCCTGGTCCTTGAGGACAGCGTGCTGCGCATCCTCGACGCCGAGGACGAAACCCTGCCGGCTGACCTCATCGTCGTTCAGCCGGGCCAGACCGAGGAAGTCGAGCGCATCGGCCAGGGCAGCGTGCGCGAGCGCGTCACCCTCAACCTCACCGCCATGACCCGCCGCCGGCAGTTCGCCCCGGCCCTGCGTGCGGCGCGGCTGGCCGTCAAGGTCGCGCTGCCCGGCACCAGGGCCGGCCTGACCGTCGCTGGCGTGCAGCAGGCCGCCTTCCAGCCGGAAAGCCCCATGCCGCCCGGTGAGGGCCGGCGCTGGGCCGCTCACGTCATGCCGCTGCAGATCACCTACATCCAACCGCTCAAGTAATCACAGGAGCCATTCATGACCCAGATCGACCGCTCCTTCGTGGGCGAGGGCATCGTCTACGCCCGTGCCTACCAGTCCGCCGACCCGCTGCTGGACATCGGCAACTGCGACACCTTCAACCTGTCGTTCGCCACCAACCGCACCACGCTGCCCAACTACCGCGGCGGCGGTGGCAACCGCAACGTGCGCGAGCAGGTGACCGACGTTACCGCCACCATTGGCATGTTCGACATCACCGCCACCAACCTGGCCCGCGTCACCAAGGCGACGATCACCGAGATCGCTGCCGGCACCGTGACCGCCGAGGTGCTGGGCTGCGCCGGGGTCGAGGGCGAACTGGTCCCGTTCAAGAACCTGCCGGACATGAGCCAGTCGGTCACCGTTGTCACCGCCGCCGATGCCGCGCTGGCCGCCGGTACTGACTACCTGCTGACCCCGCATGGCATCGTCGTCCTGGCCGATAGCCTGATCACCTCTGCCGGAATCAAGGCCACCTACACCAGGCTGGAGTCCAGCGCCGTGCAGATGCTCGCCGGCGCCCAGGTCGAGCTGGAGCTCTACATCGCTGGCCTCAACGACGCGCAGTCCAGCGAGCCGTTCGCCCTGCGCCCGCGCCGGGTGAAGTTCGGTATCGCCTCGGAGCTGCCGGTGTTCGGCACCGAATACCTGCGCCTGGAGGCACCGGCCGAGCTGCTGGCCGACGACCTGGTCACCGCGACCGGCATCTCCAAGTTCTGCGAGATGCAGCTGCTGAAGAAGGTGGCATGACGGGGAGGCCAGGGATGGCCGAATATGCTTTTCGACAGCCCAGCTCCTGCTGGGCTTTCCATGTCAGGAGAAACCTGAATGGCCGGCATCAAAGACCGCCTGATCCAGTTCGTCCTGCGCGGGCGCGACGAGCTCTCGCCGGCGGCGGAGCAGGGCGCCGACGCCCTGGAAGCGCTGCGCCGGGAAGGCGAGCGGCTCGGCGCAGCGCTGGGCAAAGCCAGGGAGACCCGCGGCCTGGCGGCAAGCCTTGCCGCCGCCGGTCGTGCCGCCGAGCAGGCGCGCAGTGTCCTGCAGCGGGCCGAGCAGCGTGCGGACGACCTGCGCAAGGCGCTGGACAAGGACCCGGAAAGCGAGGGCCTGGCCGTCGCCCTGCGCGAAGCGGAGCGGGAGGCCGCCCGTGCCAATCGCGAGCTGAACCGGGCCACCGCTCAGTTGGGCGAGCTGGAGCAGGCCGCCAGGGCTGCCGGCATCGACACGAACAACCTGGCCGACGAACAGCGCCGTCTCGCCCAGGCGGCGGACGACGGCCAGCAGGCCCTGGCTCGACACACCCAGCAGCTGCGCGAACTGGAGCAGCAGGAGGCGGCGGCGGCCCGCGGCGCCGCCGAGCACGCTTCCCGCCTGGCTGCCGTGCGCGAAGCGCTGAACGGCGCGACCCGCCGGGTGCTGGCCTTTGCGGGCGCCTTCGTCGGGGTCGATGCGGCCGTCTCCGTGGTCGACCGTCTGGCCGGCGCGATCCGCACCGGCATCGTCGACATGCTCAAGGCCGGCGACTCTGCCGAAGGCCTGGAGCAGCGCATGACCTCGCTGATGGGCTCGGTGGAGGCCGGCAAGGAGGCGGTCGACTGGATCGGCGACTTCGCCAAGCGCACGCCGATGGCGGCGGCCGAAGTGGCCGATGCCTTCATGCTGCTCAAGGCCTACGGCCTCGACCCCATGAACGGCACCCTGCAGGCGCTGGTCGACAAGAACGAACAGCTGGGCGGCGGCATGGATCGCCTCGAAGGCATCGTCATGGCCGTCGGCCAGGCCTGGGCCAAGAGCAAGCTGCAGACCGAGGAGATCCTGCAACTGGTCGAGCGCGGCGTGCCGGCCTGGGACATGCTGGCCAGGATCACCGGCAAGAACGCCGGCCAGTTGGAAGAGCTGGCTTCCGCGGGCAAGCTCGGCCGCGACGTGATCGCCGCGCTGGTCGCCGAGCTGGGCAAGACCGCCGAAGGCGCGGCCGAGGCCGGCATGTCGCGCCTGTCCGGCCAGCTCAGCCAGCTGGGCGATGTGGCCCAGGACTTCTACAACCGCATCGCCAAGGCCGGCGCGCTCGACTACGTCAAGGGCAAGCTCAAGGAACTGCTCGAAACCATCGACGGGATGGATAAGGACGGCCGGCTGGACAGGCTGGCCAAGTCGCTCAGCACGGCGTTCATCGACGGGGC
This sequence comes from Azotobacter salinestris, assembly GCF_009363155.1. Taxonomy (NCBI): domain Bacteria; kingdom Pseudomonadati; phylum Pseudomonadota; class Gammaproteobacteria; order Pseudomonadales; family Pseudomonadaceae; genus Azotobacter; species Azotobacter salinestris. The sequence goes on along the minus strand of NZ_CP045302.1, from coordinate 898,402 downwards.
CAGGCGGGTCGAGGCGTTCGCCAAGCAACTGGCCGGGACCGACTTCAAGAAACTGTCCGACGACAGCACGAAATGGCTGAACGACTTCGGCGCCAAACTCGACCAGACCACGACCAGCGTCCAGCTGTTCGTGGCGCCATTCCGCACCCTGTTCAACGGTTTGACGGCAGGCTTTTCTCTGGTGGCCGGTTCGCTGTTGAAACCTTTGCGCATGGCCATGGACGCGCTTGCTCTGGTAGCAAAATCCGTCCCCGACATGCTGGGGGGCGACAAGCTGCGCGCCTCGGTAAGCTCCGCCCAGGACCTGCTCAACAGCCTGAGTGCCGATTTTGCCAGGCAGATCGAGCAGGACGGCAAGGACATCCGGGCGGCCTGGGACGTGACCACCCGGCATGCTGCCGAGAGCGCCGCCGCCCAGACCGCCGCCGTCAAGTCCAAGATCGATCAGCAGCGCATGCTCGACCAGGCTTATGCCGACGAGCTGATCGCCAACCAGAAGAAGGCCAAGGATGCTGCCGTGGCCGCCGCAGCCGAGGGCTCGGCCGCCATTGGCAACATGGCCGAAGCGCTCAAGCTGATCGACGCCAGCCGCACGACCGCCCAGATCGACGGGCTGCGCGATGCCTTGCGCGAGGCCTACCAGTCCGGGGCCATCGGCCAGCAGGATTACGCCCGCGCCTCCGGCGTGCTCAGCGAGAAGTTGCGGCAGCTCCAGCGCGGGGCCGGTGCCACGGCCGGCGAGTTCGCCGGCCTCGAGGACAAGTTCGCCAGCCTCGAGTCGATCATGGGGCAGATCGGCCGCGTGGCCAACGAGGTGGATTTCAGCCAGATCCGCACGGGCCTGCGCAAGGCCTACGGCGACGGGGCGATCAGTGCCGAGGACTTCGCCAGGGCCCAGGCTGCCCTGGCCGAACGGATGGACGAGGTGAAGAAAGCCGCTGCCTCGACCGGCCGCAGCGTCGAGAAAGCCTCCGCCGACATGGCCGACGCCTCCGCCGAAACGGAAGGCTCGTTGCGCCAAATTGGCGGCGCCGCCGAGGACGCCGGAGCGGGCGTGGATTTCTTCGGCAGCATCCTCAGCCAGGCCCGCGAACCGCTGGCCGGCATGAGCGATGCGGCGCTCAAGGCCTTCGACGCCCTGCAGGGCATCAACAACGTGGACTGGGGCATCGACACCGGCAACCTCGAGGCCACCGAGGCATCCCTGCGCGGCGCCCAGGAGCAGCTGGCCTTCCTCAAGACCGAGCTGGCCAAGCCCCTGCCGCACACCAACGCCGGCATCTGGGCCATGGAAACCCTGATCCGCAGCCACGAGCTGCAGGTGTCGTACCTGGGCCAGAAAAAGGCCCTGCAATCGCTGATGGAAGGCTACGAAGACGGCTCGATCAGCCTGGAGGCCTTCATCCGCCGCGCCGAGCGCGCCCAGCACGGGCTGAGCCTGCTCGACAGCTCCGACCTATCCAGCCTGAAAAGCGCCCTGGAGAGTGCCCGGCAGCAGATGGACGCCCTCGGCGACTCCAGTCGCAACACTCTGGACAGCCTGCAGAGCGAGCTGGCCCAGCTGCGCGGCGACCAGGAGGAAGTCGATCGGCGCGCCTTCGCCAGCCGCCGCCGCGAGCTGGAGGCCCAGCGCGCCGAGGCCACGGCCGCCGGCAACGGCCAGGCGGTGGCGGACCTCAACCGGGCCATCGCCACCCTGCGCGAGATCGAGGCGGAAACCGCCAACCGGCGCCGGCGCGAGCAGCAGCAAGCCCGGGCCCAGGCGCAGCAGCAGGCCGCACCGGCGCCGGCCACGACCGAGGCCCGGCCCGCCACCGTCATCCGCCTGGAAAGCCCCCGCGGGCGGCGGGTCGACGTGCAGGTGCCGGCGGGCCAGCAGACCCAACTGCTCGACATACTGGCCGACGCCGGCCTGAGGACGCTGTGAATGATGCTCGACTCGGTGGAACTGGACGACCAGTTCGAATGGGTGGACGAGTTCGAATGGGATGCCGTAGCCCAGGAGCAGGAGCGCTCGGTCAGCGGCGCGCTGCTGATTCAGGAAGGGGTCAAGCTGTACGGCCGCCCGATCACCCTGAAAAGCAACGGCGGGGTCTGGACCCCGCTGTCGGTGGTGCGCTCGCTGGAAGTGCTGCGCGACATCCCGAACAAGGTCATGGCCCTGACCCTGCCGGACGGGCGCAGCTTCAGCGTGATCTTCAACCGCGCCGACGGCGCCGCGCTGGAAGCCGTGCCGCTCGAACGGCGGGTCGCCCCGCCCGAGGACTGGCCCTACGACGTGAACCTGCGCCTGATCACCGTTGCTCCGCCGGTGGAGTGATCCGCCTCGGGTAGGGCGGTCAACTCGCGCAGCGATTGCCCGCCGTTTGTAGCAGCAGACAAGGTTGTGCCGTTGTCTACCCTACGCACTACAGGTCATCCAGATTCACCGGCACGGGCGTTTCGTGGAAGCTGGAGCAGTTGGCAGGCGGTGGCCGCCTGCCGGCTAGTCGTGGCTGTGCTCTCGCACGTAATCCTTGAGCGCCTGGTCGAGACGGGTTTGCCAGCCGCTGCCGCCGGCCTTGAAGTAGGCCAGCACCTCGGGAGACAGGCGCAGGGATACCTGCTGCTTGGTCGGCGCCTTCTGCGGGCCGCGCTCGCCGCGGCGGCGTACGGTGGCGGCATCCCAGAAGGCATCCACGGCCGCAGGGTCGTTCGGGTCATAGAGATCGTCGGCATCGCGCGCCACTGGCTCGTCGGCGGCTGCCTCGGCCTTGACGCGCTGCCAGTCAGTCTTGCTGGAGTGCTGCATAGCGTTTCCTCTCCTGTTTCGAGGCACGGCGCAGCGAGATGGCGCGGATATCCTCGCCACGCTCGACGTACACCAGCACCAGGACCACACCCATCACCTCGACCATCGCGACATCCATCAGGCGTTCCTCGTCCTGACGCGGCGAACTCAGGGTGATCTTGTTCGGCGCGTCGTACACCAGCCCCGCGTCGGCCAGATCGAGGCCGTGCTTGGCCAGATTGCTTGCGCGCTTGGCTTCGTCGTAGATGATCATGGTCTTATCGTATAGACAAAAAAATATCGGGCAAGCCGGAGTCGCGGCCTGTCGGACGTTCGGTCCGGCAGCGCAGCTGCGCGGTGGTCAGCTGTAGGGTGGGTAACTCGCGTAGCGATTACCCCCGTTGGGATCGGTAGACAAGGCTGCGCAGCCTTTACCGCCCCTTTGCCTTCTCATAGGCCGCGCTGTGCTCGCGCTTGCCCACGGCGACCACGACCACCACCACGCGCTCATCTTCCACCCGGTACACCAACCGATAGCCCGAGGCGCGTAGCTTGATCTTGTAGTGGTTCGGCATTTCTCGCAGAGCGTCGGGTGGCACTCTGGGCAGCTCCAGACGCTCGCGCAGTTTCTTCTTCAACTGCTCGCGCACCGTGTGCCCGAGCTTCTCCCATTCCTTCAGCGCGGACGGGAGGAACTCCAGGCTATAGGTCATCCAGATTCACCGGCACGGGTGTTTCGCCGGCGCGAGAGCGGGCGAGTTCGGCCAGCTCCAGGTCTTCCAGCCGCTCGACCATTGCCTCGAATTCCGCAGCCGGCACCATGTAACCCATCACCCGGTTGTGATTCAGCACCGCCACCGGCCCGCCATTGGCGCTGCCGATCACTGCAGACGGGTTCTTCTTCAGCTCTGACACGCTGACGGCCTTGTTGGCCAGTACGTTTTGCATGGGAAAGACTCCTTTTCAGGTCTTTATTCTGGTCTTTTTTGATCGGAGCTGGCAAGGTAGGAAGGAGTCGCTGGTCTGGCCGATGGCCTGCACCGGGCTGTGGCGGAGCGACTGGAGAAACGCCTGCAGATGGCGGATAGGACAGCTGGGTAGTTGTCAGCCGTAGGGTGGGTAACTCGCGCAGCGATTACCCACCGTTGGCATCGGTAGACAAGGCTGCGCCGTTGTCTACCCTACGCGCTGCTTGTCCAGTCGCCAGTGCGCGAACAGGCGAACCCGCAGTTCGCCGATATGCCCCTTTGCCCAGGGCGACTTCAGGAGGCCGAGCAGGAACATCAGCGGCACGAGCCAGATGGCCGCTTTCCAGACCTGGGCGATGATGGGTGTGAAATCCAATTTCAGATTCTCCGACTACGGTGGGGTGGGGCTGCGTGTTGGTCAGTTGTAGGGTGGGTAACTCGCGTAGCGATTACCCACCGTTGGCCTCGGTAGAAAAGGCAGTGCGGCTGTCTGCCCTGCGCGCTTACGCGCACACCTACTTATTTTTCGGCATATCTTCAGGTGGTATTTCTTCCGGAGGTATGGGTTTTATTGATTCAGCTAAGAATGTCAACTTCTCTGCTGAGCCCTCGCATCGGTCTGGGCTGCTCAGGTCGTAACTCGTGATGGAATCGCCGCCGTATTGGTCTATATGTTTTCTTAGTCCGAATCTGTGAGGGTGCGGCAAGATGCTTACCGTGCCTTTAGAGATTAATTCTTTATCTTGATTCGGCATTGGTAGAAATATCTGATATTGATTATTTCCAAATAGCACTACGAATTGAAGGTATGGGGCGGAGTTGTTCTCTTCAAGTCTTTTGTATAGGTAGTAGTCAATTCTGTCTCTTGGCAGTGGTCCGGAAATTTTGGTTACCAATACGCTCAGAGGCTTATAGGGAAAGGATTCAAAGCTCTGCCTTTCTTCTAATACCCACTTGTAAAGATGAGAGCATTCTTCTCTGAGGTCTTCCGGCATAACCGAAAGCGCCATCTTGACTAGACATTTGTAGGCGGCCATCGGTAGAAATGGGTCTCTAGTTAGCGTTATGGTAACTTTCCCAGTGTCCGGATCAACGGTGCAGCGCTCATCTCCAGATTCAATGCTGATCACTAAATGCTTTGGTCTATTTGATTCTATTCTTAATTTTTTGTCTTTTGATTTTGATGTTGGGACTCCATTTTTTCCCGGAACCATATGCGGTGAGCGCCAGGGCATGGTCCACTTCCCAAAAGCATCCTCGATGGTGTCGGCGAAAAATTTATTACATTTGTCGCACTCTTGAAGATCTATTAGAGATTTGTTTCCAATCATCTCAGGGAATGCGTGGGCTTCCATTGAGAAGCTGACTTCTGGTTCGCCTTTTTTGCAAAAACGGCAGTATCGCCCCTCTGCTTTTGAGCCTAAGTAGCTCTTTTTGCCAATAGTCAATACTCCAGAGGAAATGGGCGGCCCGTAATTTGCCCCGAACCATATAATTCGCTGGATCGTTAGGTCGTCAATGGCGCTGAGGTCAAGATTTATTTCATTTTTGGCAGTCATGTTGTTCTTGAGTTGCTAGGGGTAGTGAAGATTTTTTGGGTAAGATTCATGCGGCAATTGGCAGTCGTAGGGTGGGTGACTCGCGTATCGATTACCCACCGTTGGCATTGGTAGACAAGGCTGCGCCGTTGTCTACCCTACTTGCTGTGGCGACCTAACGAAGCTGTAGAAAAACCCCAAAAACACTGCCGCCACGCACGCCCCAGCGCCGCGTTTTTTGCGCACGGCCGGATTACATGGTCAGCAGGGCATTCGAGGATGTTTTGAGCGGATACCCGCCCGGTGGGCGTCCATGTCGGACAGGCAAGCCCTGACGAGGCGCCCGGTTGGGGCGGCTGCAGGGGCCGGCACTCATTGCCAGGCCCCGTGGGTCGCCAGTTTCTCGATGTTGTGAATCAGGCAATAGAGCTTCCACTGCCCGTCCACGCGCTCCCGGCCCCGCAGGGTGAAGCGGTCCAGGCGCTTGTTGTAGCGCAGGTTGCCGAACACCGGTTCCACCGTGGCGAAGCGCCGGCCGATCATCTCGCGCCCCTGCGGGCTGTCGATGCGCTGACGCATCTGCTCCAGCACATCGTCCTCCCGCTGAGCCCTGGGCAGGAAAAACGCCACCTGCCGTGCCGCGGTTTTCTCCGGGTTACGCAGGCATTTCGCGCGCTGCAGGCAGGCCAGGCAGTCGCGCATGGCGCCCTGGAACTTGATGGCCCGCAGGCCCTTGATCAAACAGTGGCTGCCGTTGCCGTACAGCGACTTACCGGCCGGACACACGCAAGTTTTCTGCTCCGGATCGAAGCGGAAATCGGCGGGCGTATACAGTTTGGAAGCACGTGGCTTGGGGTTTTTGTCCCAGAGCGGGTCGGGCTTGCTCAGGTGCAGCTCCTGCCCGGCATAGCGCGGGTCGCGCTGACGATAGCCGTTGTCGGGGATATAGGCCGGGATGCCGGCTGCGCTCAGTTGTTCGAGTCCGGCTCGGCTGTGGTAGCCGGCATCGGCGGTGTAGCAGGTGTCGGGGGAGCGGACATGGGCCGTAGCCTCGACCGCCGGGCCGAGCAACGCCTGCTCTGCGCCGGTGCCATGGGCCTGGGCTTCGACGATGATCTGTGCCTTCTCGTCCACCGCCGCGACCCCGGTGTAGCCCTGGATCACGCCCTTGCCGGTGGCCATCTTGGCCGACTCGTTGTCGGTGCGATTGGACAGGTTGACCCGTCCGGTCACGCCCTTGTGGTCCTCCGGATTGTCATTCAGCCAGGCACGCAGTTGCCGGGCACTGGCTTGCAGGCGCTCGAGCTGGCGTGCAGCACGCTGATCCTCGCCCTCCGGACTATGGTCGCTCTGACGCTGCCGCTCGATCATCGCCCGGGCGGCCTTTTCCATTTTCTCGGCTTGACGCAGGAAGTCGGCACGGGTGCCGCTGCGGGCCTTGCTGGCGTTGCTCGGCAGCTTCACGCCATCGATGGCGAACATCTCGCGGCCAATCAGGCCCTGGCGGTCACAGACGGCGAGCACCTGGGCGAACAGCTTGGCGGCCAGGTCGCCCATGTTGGAGACGAACGCGGCCAGGGTGGTGAAGTGCGGCTGGCTGTCGCCGGATACGGCCATGAACAGCACATGCTCGCGGCAGGCGGCTTCCATCTTGCGGCTGCTGACGATGCCGCGGCTGTAGGCCAGCAGAACGATCTTCAGCAGCACGGCCGGATCGAAGGCCGGAGCGCCTTCGACGTCGTTGCGGTAGCGGGCGTGGAAGCCGGAGAGATCCAGTTCGTGGTCGACCAGGTAACACAGGGCATGCTCGAAGCTGCCGGGCAGCAACTGCTTGTCGAAATCCACGGGGAGCAGCTTTAACCCCTTGTGAACGGACTTGAACCGAGGCATCGCCTCGCGCCTCCCTGCGAATGGATGGGTCGAAGGGTATCAGGCCCGACACGGACCGATAGCAGGTTTTTCTACAGCCTCAACGTTTGGTTAAGGGGCGGGCTTTAGCCCGTCCCAGCGAGCAAAGCGAGCGACTTGAACCAGTTGTTATGTGCTAGCGCAGTTTTCCCGCGTAGCCTCTGTTGACATACCTTTTGATATAGCTATTGAGCCCGTGGCCGGCGATGGCCAGGGCTTTCATTTGCTCTATATGATGTCGACCTGCACTCTGGTAGTTATATATGTATGTCGCGCCAGTTGTAAATTGCACGGTTATCGATTCACCCCCAATTTCATAATAGGCAACACCAGAGTCACCGCCCAGATTTTTGTACCTTTCATAGAAGTAACTCCTGAATTTATGAGCGCACTTAGGGATGGTCTGAAGTAGTCATGTATTTCTGGCTGACTTCAGCCCCCCGCCGACTTTGAAAGCGGAGAATCGATCAAAAACGATCAGATCACCCGCTCGTTTCTGCGTTTTTTAGCTGCCGCGAGCACGTCGCAGCAACCGTTTCCCGCATTACAGGCGCACCTCTCCTGCATTCGCCAGTAAATATCGGCGCGCCATCCACAGATTCGACAAGGCGAACAGCGTCACCAACTGTGACGTGTTTTTGGCCAATCCCCGGAAGCGCACCTTGGTGTAGCCAAACTGGCGCTTGATCACGCGGAACGGATGTTCGACCTTGGCTCGTACCTGGGCCTTGGCCTTCTCGATCTTGCGGATCGCTTTGTATAAGGCGCTACGCTTGCCATGCTTCTTGTAGGTACTGCGCCGGGCCGCGACCTGCCAGATGACCTGCCGACCTTCATGCTCGGGGCGCTTCTCTACGCCGGTATAGCCCGCATCGGCACTCACTACGTTTTCCTCGCCATGCAGCAGTTGGTCGACTTGGGTGACATCTGCCACGTTGGCTGCCGTGACCACCACGCTGTGCACCAGACCCGACTCAGCGTCGGCACCAATGTGAGCTTTTGCGCCGAAGTAGTACTGGTTGCCCTTCTTCGTCGAGTGCATTTCCGGGTCGCGCTTGCCGTCCTTGTTCTTCGTCGAGCTCGGCGCATGGATCAGGGTGGCGTCGACAATGGTGCCCTGGCGCAGCGACAGTCCGCGCTCGCCCAGATAGCCGTTGATCACCTCCAGTATTCCCCCGGCCAGTTCGTGCTTCTCCAGCAGGCGACGGAAGTTGAGGAGGGTCGTTTCGTCCGGGATGCGCTCCAGGCTCAGGCCGGCGAACTGGCGCAGGAGAGTGGTTTCGTACAGCGCTTCCTCCATCGCCGGATCGCTGTAGCCGAACCAGTTCTGCATCAGGTGCACGCGCAGCATGGCTGCCAGCGGGTAGGCGGGCCGACCGCCTTCGCCCTTGGGATAGTAGGGCTCGATCAGGGCGATCAGCCCCTGCCACGGCACCACCTGGTCCATCTCGAGCAGGAAGCGCTCGCGGCGGGTCTGCTTGCGCTTGCCGGCATACTCGGCATCGGCGAAGGACAGTTGCTTCATCGGGAAACTCGGACAAGGGAGCGGGTGTATTTCACCAGAATCGGGAAGTCTTTTTCAGGATTTCCTTAGGTCGATAGGTGTGCAACAACGCCGCCGACTCCGATAGCCCATGTTGTTTCAAAGACTGAGCTGAAGAACACACGAGTACGAGCAGTTAATGTTTTTACCATAGACACCTCCTTAATGTTGTTTTGATCCGATGGAATCAAATTGATACTTGCGTAACGCAACAAAAGCAGCAGAAGGGCTACGGAGCCAACAAGCGCCATAGGGATTGCCAGTCCCCCACCTATTACCCCTATCGGCCTAAATGCACTCCTTGCACATAACGTAGAGCTAACCGGCGCTGCGCGGCTTTATCGCGCAGCGTCCAGCGACCGAAGGGAGCGAGGTTGAGCGCCATGTTAGAGCTCGGATTTAGCACGGCACACCCTCTTGCCATGTGAACAAAAAGCCCTGCCACCACTCACCAAGCGACTTTGGCGGTGCCGGATAAAACGGGGCAACTGATGCCATGATGGTGAAGAACAGAATATGGATGGCGAAATAGAAACCGAGGCACAAGCCGATGGTGGGGAAAAGCCTGCGATCAGCTTTTGGAGTCTTTCGATAAATGTAGATGGTGGCAACAACCCACGCAGTAGATGTGGATAGCTCAAGAAGATCGTGAAACTGCCAATGCCAGTAATAGCCGCCACACGAGAAAAGGCCAAAGAATACGCCACTGGCAACGGTCAGCGCTATGCATGCGGCAAGAATGAGAGAGCGGAGGCGGTGCGCAGTCATGAGAGCTCTAACTATTATTAGACACCAAGTGGTGCATAACTACCTGAACGGGCATGGTGTATATTAATCCGGCAATAAAATAGGGCATAATCAGCATTTTCCCGATGACCCGTGACGCCCGAAGCCTCAGCCCCCTGGAACAGCGCGAAAAACGCGCCATCGCCCTTCGCATGCGCGAGCAGGGGTATACCTACCGAGCCATCGGCGAAGCCGTTGGCGTTCATCTGCGCACCGTGGCGCACTGGGTTGAGGTGGCGCAGCGCCAGGGCAAGGCGGCTGCCATCGAGGGTGGCCAGCGCGGGTCACTGCCAGGAGAGCGCCGCAGCCTCAGCCCGGAGCAGGAGGCGCTGATTCGCACGTTGCTGCTCGATACCATGCCAGACCAGCTGAAGCTCGCTTTCGCGCTCTGGACTCGGGAGGCGGTACAGGCCCTGATCGCCCTGCACTGTGGTTTTCAGATGCCGATCCGGACGGTCGGCGAATACCTCAAGCGTTGGGGCTATACCCCGCAGCGGCCGTTGAAGCGCGCCTATCAGCAGCAGCCCGAGGCGATACAGCGCTGGTTGAAGACCGAGTACCCGAAGATCGAACAGCGTGCCAAGGCCGAGAGCGGCGAGATTCACTGGGGCGATGAAACCGGCTTGCGCAGCGATAGCCACGCGGGGCGCAGCTACGCCCCGACAGGGCGAACGCCGGTACGCGAGGTCAGTGGAAGCCGCTTTGCCACGAACATGATTTCGACGGTGACCAACCGGGGCAAGCTGCGCTTCATGCTGTACCGGGAAACCATGACGGCGACTGTGTTGATCCGCTTCCTGGGGCGGCTGATCCGGGACACCCAAGGGCGCAAGGTGTTCCTGATCCTGGACAACCTGCGCGTGCATCACTGCAAGACAGTGAAAGCCTGGCTGGGCGAGCGACGAGAGCGGATCGAGGTGTTCTTTCTGCCTGCGTACGCCCCGGAGCTCAACCCGGACGAGTACCTCAATGGCGACCTCAAGCAGCAGGTGCGCAGCGGGCCGAGCGCGAGAAGCCGGGAGGCTCTGGAAGGACGTGTTCGTTCGGTCATGCGCCGCCTGCAATCAAAGCCCGAGCGAATTCGCTCGTACTTCAGGCACCCCAAAATAGCCTATGCGGCATGATTTGGGGTATTGGATTGCCGGATTAATAACATTCCTGACCACTCCCGTCCTCACTGTCTAGCTCGCTGGTTTCGCGGCAATGGTGACTCTGTAGGACCGTTATACACCATGGGCAGCAGGTTCAGGCAAGTCCAGTGTGCCATCACTCCAGCAATCCCGGCTGAAGCCGTGATTGACTCCTTACGTCCTTATGACTAAGGTTTGCCCGCTGTCGCCAAATCGGCAGCCTGGGATTGGCGTCCCGGTAGCAAAGGCGGTCACGAAACCGCTCATATGCGGTTTTTTTGTGCCCGCGACATGGCTGCACCCGTTATGGGCGGGCCGTGTGTGGGGGTCTTCGGACCCGCCGGTCCCTTTGCCCGGTACGCCAACCCGCACGGTTCCGCTCACCCAAATTGGCGTTTGGGAAGCGGTCAACGGACTGCAAAGGAAAAAACACCATGTCGGCCATCATCAGCCAGCTCGACACTGTCAGCTTTCACGGACACGATCTCACCGTCATCACCACGCCCGCAGGCGAACACCTCGTAGCGATGAAACCTATCTGCGAAGCCATCGGCCTTTCTTGGCGTGGTCAGAACGAGCGCATCCAGCGTCACGAAGTCCTCAAGGAAGGTATGCGTGTAATACGCACCCCTTCCACTGGTGGCGAACAGGAAACGATCTGCCTCCCCCTCGACTACCTCAACGGCTGGCTGTTCGGCGTGGATGCCTCCCGCGTCAAACCCGAAATCCGCGAGCGACTGGTGCAGTATCAGCGCGAATGCTTCGCCGCGCTGGCCGCCTACTGGCAGCAGGGCGAGGCGGTTAATCCGCGCACGGTGGCTCCAGCCACCGCCGAACCCATCCACCTCACCTACAACGACCGCCCGTTCCGCATCGTCCCCGAGGGCGCGGCGCTGTGGTTCGTCGCCGTCGATGTGGCTCGCGCCCTGGACATGCGCGACGGCCATTGCCTCACCCGCCATCTGCGCAGCGAGCACAAGGCGCTGCGGCAGGTCGGCCACAAGCGACTGAGCCTGATCGACCGGCCCGGGCTGGAGCTGGCCCTGCATCACGCCAGCCCGGCGCGGGCCGAACCGCTGCGTCTGTGGCTTGAAGCCGCCCTGGAGCAGTTCATGCCCGTCGCGGCGCCACGTGCGCTGCCGGGCGGGCTGTCCGGCGAGCAGCAGGGCGCGCTCAAGGCGCTGGTGGCCGCACGCATCGAGGCGTTGCCCGAGCTGGAACGGGGCAGGGCGGCGACGCGCTGCTGGTCGGCGCTCAAGTCCAAGTTCGGCTGCGGTTACAAGGAGATCGCCCCGGAGCGGTTCACCGAGGCGGTGAGTCTGGTGGCGCGCATCGTGCTGGAGGGCGAGCTGCTGGAGCCGGAGGCGCCGAAGGGGGTGGGCCGCCTCGACATCGACTACCCCATCGAGGACTGGAAGGCCCGCAACCCCCAGCAGTTCCGCCACGACAACCCGAACAGCCCGGATCTGGTGGTCGGCTATGGGGATCTGCTGTCGAGCGGCTATTCCCCCTGCTGCGACCTGCTGGACAAGCTGCACAACGCCGGTTACCGCGTCGATGGCGCCTTCTACGAGCTGCGCTCCTATCAGAACCTGATGCTCCAGATGGACATGGCCATCCGGCTGATGGTCGGCAATGCGCGCCAGGCAATAGAAGGCTTCGAGCAGGATCGTCGGCGCCTCCAGAAATTCGTTGGCGTGAAGGGCCACCGGGCCTGACGCCCGGCCCGGCCTGCGCCATCCCCTGAGCGGGGCGCCCCTCGGGCGTCCCTCGACACCGCCTGTTCCGAACCGACCCTGCTGCTGGGCAACCCCAGCGGCACGGGCAGCTATACCCGCTGACTTTTAAGGAGAATGCGAAATGAACGATCTGGTAATCGCCAACACCACCATCCGTCAGGATGCCGAAGGCCGCTACTGCCTGAACGATTTGCACCGGGCGAGCGGCGGGGAGAAACGCCATGGCCCAAGCTACTGGCTGGCAAACCAGCAGACCAAAGAGCTTGTTTCCGAATTGGAAACTACCGGAAATCCGGTAGTTACCCTGGAGGGTCGTAACGGCGGTACCTACGTCTGCAAGGAGTTGGTGTACGCCTACGCCATGCGAATCAGCCCCGCGTTCCACGTCAAGGTTATCCGCACCTTCGACGCCGTGGTCACCGGCCACAAACAGGCGGTCGGCGGCGAGTTCAGCCAGGGCGTTTTCAGGGAGTTCCAGTTCACCCGCCTGGAGCTGGTCAAGACCGTGGCGGACATGACCGAGCATTCCCTGCGGCTGGCCAACCTGCTGGGCCTGCGGGACAACCAGGGCCGCTTCTACGCCGACAAGCTGGTCAGGCGCCAGATCGGCATCGGCCCGATCGAGTTGCTGGGGCTGCCCTCGCTGACGGCGGCGGAGGCCGATCTGACCTTCTCCCCGCAACAACTGGGCGCCCGCTTCAACATGTCGGCGCGAACCTTCAACAGCCTGCTGATGCGCTGCGGCTTCCAGTTCAAGGCCCCGGCGGGGGAAAGCCCGGCCTGGCGGCCCACGCCGAAAGGCGAGCCGCATTGCGCCTACGAGGATACCGGCCGGCAGCACAACGACGGCGCGCCGGTGCGGGTCCTGCGCTGGAAAGAATCGCTGCTGGACGAGCTGCGCAAGGCGGCCACGGAACTGGGCGGTTTGCTCAAGCCGGTGGCCCGAGGGTAACGCCAATTCCCAAGCCCGCCCCGTGCGGGCTTTTTCATGCCCGGAGTTCCGCATGACCATCAACGCCAGCGACGTGAAGTTGCTCAAATCCCAGCGCCTGACCGACGAGGCCGACGGCGGCGGGCGCGCCACCGGCACCGCCGTGGTCGACGGCGAGGTCAACAACCTGTTCCCCGACATCAGCCGCCTCGACCGCACCCTGGGCCGCATCAACCTGCGCAAGGGCTTCGCCGGCGTGCTCACCGACAACGCCGACGCCTATCTGGGCGCCCACTGCATCCTTACCCAGGCCCCGGCCGATCCGCGCGTCTCGGTGCTGCTGTTCAATTCCGGCAGCCAGACCGACGAGCGCGACGACGCCCGGAGCGCCATCGAGAACTACGTGGTGCCGGCCACCGCCGCGCCCTTCGAGCTGCTCGGCAACCAGTTGGCCGGCCAGCGCTCGATCGCCGGCGTGCAGCGCGAGGAACACCGCATTCCCGAAATCGGCGAGGTCTACCAGCTGGTCAACGGCACCACCAGCCAGTACGTGCGCATCACCAGCGTCGAGGCCACGCTGGAGAACTTCATCTACGAATACGCCTCCGGCCAGTTCCTGACCCTGCCGCGCCGGCGCCTGCAGCTGGGGATCAGCGCCGCGCTGCTGGCCACCTACCCGGGCGGCAGCGTCAACCCGGCCGGCACCACCGCCACCAACGCCGCCAGCCAGGCCAAGGCCTCGGTGCTGTCCACCCAGGTGGCCGATGCGGCGAAGTACTACGGCATCAGCCCGCTGGCCGAGGCCGTGGCCCAGGGCGACCTGACCCTCAAGGTCGAGTCGGTCTATGCCGCCCTGGTGCCCAGCACCAACAAGGAAACCGCGCTGCTCGACCAGCTGGCCGGCTACAGCCGCCGCCAATATCTGGCCTGCGGCGCCGCCCGCTCGCCGGCGCTGACCTTCGCCCAGGTGGTCAGCGGCCAGTCGCGGTCCTTCCTCGGCACCGGCGCGCTGCCCGGCTCGATCACCCTGACCGTCAACGGCGGGGTCTATGCCGACGACCGCAAGGGCAACCTGAATTTCGTCAGCGGCAGCAACACCTTCAGCAAGCTCACCGTCGACTACGTCACCGGGCAGATCGACGCCTACAAGGCCACGACCTTCACTGGCGCGGCCAGCGTGACCTACACCCCGGCCGCCGCGGTGACCGGCGAAACGGTGACCGGCGAGATCCCCGTCGACCTGGCCAGCCGCGGCTACGTCTACACCCTGAACCTGGCCAACGCCAAGCCCAAGCCCGGCACCCTCACGGTCAGTTACCTGGCCCTCGGCAACTGGCAGGAGCTGAGCGACGCCGGCAACGGCGAACTGGGCGGGCAGGGCAGCGGCAGCATCGACTTCGCCACCGGCAGCGTCTCCGTCACCCTGGCGGCGCTGCCGGATGTCGGTTCATCGCTCATCTACAGCTACGTCGGCGACAACGCCGCGGCCTACACCCAGCGCACCGGGGCGAGCGTCGCGGCCAAGGCGCGCATCAGTCACCGCCTGCCCCACGACGGTATCCAGCCGGGCAGCCTGACCGCCACCTATCTGGTCGGCGGGGTGACCAAAACCATCACCGACACCGGCGCCGGCACCCTGAGCGGGCAGGCCAGCGGCACCATCGTCTACGCCACCGGCGAGCTAGACATGGAGCTGACCGCCACCCCGGACAGCGGCAGCGCCATCAGCTACAGCTACCAGCAGGGCAGCGTCGCCGACAGCGTGCTCAGCGTGACCCCGGATGCCGCGGGCACCGTGTCCGGCACCATTCCCGGCGCGCCGCTGCAGCCGGGCAGCGTGCGGATGAGCTGGTCGGTGCTGCAGCGCCAGGCCGTGCCCTCGTCGGCGACCGAGTCGACCTACGAGCAAACCCTCGTCCTCGACCGCGCGGTGGCCGACAACGGCAGCGGCGGCTGGGTCGGCGTCAGCGGCACCCTCGACTACGCCACCGGCGCCTTCACCCTGCGCGTCGAGGAGAGCTACGCCTACAAGGAGTACACCTACAAGCAGACCGGCGGCTGGCCCTTCACCTCGACCGAGCTGAAGAGCACCACCACCAGCCTGCAGGAGCAGTACGGCGGCACCCTGGTCGCCCGCGCCCAGCCGGCCGGGGTCAGCTACGGCGCGCAGACCGACAGCCAGACCGCGCCGCCGCTGGCCTTCGACCTGCTGCCCAACGTCGCCGAGCCCATCGTGCCCGGCTCCTTGATCCTGGCCTGGGGCGGCGACACCTACGTCGACCGCGACGGCGTGCTCTACAAGGGCATCAGCAGCAGCACCAACGCCGGCAGCGCGGTCGGCGCCGTCGACTACGCCGGCGGCACCGCCACCCTGAGCAGCTACCCGAGCGGCAAGACGGCGAGCATCGACGTGCAGGGCTGCCTGACCAGCAACAGCGGTTTTGCCGTGGTCGACGTCACCTTTCGCACGCCCGGCGCGCCGCTGCGCCCGGCCAGCCTGCAGCTGACCGCCGTGCGTACCGACACCGCCGAGGTGGTCACCGCCACGGCAGACACCAACGGGACCTTCGGCGGCCCGGTGATCTGGGGCACGGTGGACGTGGAAACCGGCATCGTCCGCCTGAAGTTCACCAGCGACCCGGACGACACCAGCGGGGCGAGCGACATCCCGGTGATTCCGGCGCTGCTGCGCTACAACGCCGTCCTCTACAGCAGCCTGCCGCTGAATGCCGAGCTGATCGGCCTCGACCCGGTGCGCCTGCCCGCCGACGGCCGGGTGCCGATCTACCGCGAGGGCGATGTGCTGGTGATCCACCACACGGCCGAGACGACGGTCGCCAGCCCGCTGGCCGGCACCACGGAAACCCTGGCCCGCGCGCAGCAGGCCGCCATCGAGGTGGTGGATGCCGCCGGCCTCGCCCTGGACCCGGCGCAGTACACCGCCGACCGCGAGCTGGGCAGCGTCACCTGGGCCAACCCGCTGGTGGTGCAGGATGCCGGCGGCAACCCGCTGGTCCTGCCGCTGACCATCCGCGACCGGGTCGAGCACATGGCGGTATGCAGCGAGGTGCAGATTTCCGGCGCCCTCGGCGTCGGCGCGCCGCTGCCCTGGGACCTGCCGGCCGGCGAAACCCAGGTGTCCAGCGCGGTGGCCTGGGGCGACCTGCAGGCCCGCCTGCACACCTGGTACACCCAGAAGACCTGGAACAGCGGCGCGCCCAATTGGACCGACAGTCCCAGCGGCGACAGCACCACCAGCAACTACAACAGCCTCAACTATCCGCCGGTGGTGACCAACAAGGGCGCCATCGCCGGCAAGTGGGCCATCGTCTTCACCTCGGCCACGGCATTCAACGTGGTCGAGGAAAAGCTCGGGGTGATCACCACCGGCAACACCGCCAGCGACTGCGCACCGACCAACCCGGCGACCGGGGTGCCGTACTTCACCATCCTCGCCGCCGGCTGGGGTTCGGGCTGGGCGGCCGGCAACGCCATGCGCTTCAACACCGACAGCTGCCTCGGCCCGCTGTGGATCGTGCGCACCGTGCTGAGCGGACAGGGCACGGTCGAGGATGACCAATTTCGGATTCAGATCAGGGGGGATGCGGACTGATGACCGTGCGTTTCTATTCGAGCCTGGATACCGGGGCACCCGCGCTGAGCGGCAGCCGGATCATTGATCGCGTCAAGCAGATCCTGCTGGCCTGCCTGGTCAACGGCTACGGCAGCAAGCCGGCAGCCGGCTGGGCGGTCGGCCACGAGCATGCCGACGGCTTCTCGCTGGGCAACGGCGAGGGCTTCGTCAACCTCGTGAGTCTGGGAAACTCCTCCTACGCCGCGTACATCATGGAGGCCATCACCGACGGCTCCACGGCGCTGGCGGGCGGCGTCAACCGGCGCAGCGGGCCCTGGTACGACGGCTCCACGGAAAACAGGCGGCAGGTCTTCTACTCGGCGAACTTCACGGCGGGAGCAAACCCGCATTGGGCGGTGGTGGCGGACGACAAGACGTGCATTCTGCAGCTCGGCTACGGTACAAGCACGGCGGACGGTAGTGGGTCCTGTTTCGCGCAGGTGTTCGGGCGCTACCTCAATGCCGCTGGGCTCGGCGGTTTTTGCTCGCTCGGAGGGGTTGCATCTTCCTCAAGTTCGGGCACTGGATCACTGATCGGATTCAGCGGCGCCGTTTTGCGCAATCCGTTCACGGGACTGGCGGATCAGGGGACAGGCCCCCTGTACGCCTGCCTGGGGGCGGCCTACCAGTCGGGGGCCGGTACGAGCCGCAGTCCGCTGCAGCCGGATCGGCTGGTTCCGATCCGCGCCGGATTGCTGGGGTACGGGGCAGGGATTTCCGGCGGAGCCAGTTCTGCCGCGGCCGTATTCTGCGGGCAGTTGCGGGGCATCCTCAGCGAGCCGGTGCTGAGCGGGGCGCCGGCCTCGCAGGTGTTGCCGCTGCTGGGCTCGAGCAATACCTGGCAGGCCCGGGTGACGGTGGTCACGCTGGCCAACGGCAAGCAACTGATGCCGCTGTTCCCGAGCACGCTCGATCAGGGGTTTTTCGTCAGCCTGGATGCGGCGGACTGGGAGTGAACCATGGTCGTCATGCCCCCCGTCACGATCCCGCTGGCCCTGGGCCTTGCCCTGCGGCGCATCACCGTTCAGATCACCCGGGATGGCGAACAGACCGGCAATCAGAAAATCGCCCAGCTGTTGACGCCCGGAAGCCTGGTCCTGCAGGTCGCCTTCGTCGCCCGCGATGGCTACAGCGACAGCCAGCTGTTTCTCGCCTCGGCGGTCGACGGCCCTTATCTGCTGCTCGCCACCGATGAGGCCCCACCCAAGCGCGCTGCCGCTCGCTACCCGACGATCAGTGAGGACGTCACCCTGAGCCTCGACCTCAACGACGGTAGCGGTGCAGCGGGCGGCTCCCCGGCAACGCTTGCCGCCCGCGTGCGGGTCGACGGGCTCGATGCCGCCCGCGAAGTGCTCGCCGTGGAGCGGCAGACCGACGGCGCCTGGCGCATCGCCGGCAGCCTGCGCACCGAAGACGGTTCGCTGGACCTGCGCGTCACTGGTGGCGCCGTCTACGCCCTGGCCCTCGACGACTACGGCACCCTCTACCAGCCGAACCGCGCCGTGGCAGTGGGCGACGTGATCCGCCCGAGCGTCTTCAAGGGCTGGCTCTACCGCATCACCGAAGCCGGCAGCCTGCCGGCCAGCGAGCCCGCCTGGTGGGACGGCAACCTCGCCGGCCCGCAGGACCTCGGCAGCGCCCGCGCCGAGGTGGTGCGCTACCACCGTCCCCTGGCCCATGGCCCCGTACCCGTCGAGACGATCTGATGCTGACCGCCGATATCGGCGCCGGATGGCGCCGCGCCCGCACGTCCGGCGATCCCGAGGCCGCCGCGCCCTGGAACCGCCCGCCGCCGCGCAACCGGGCGCTGGCCGGCGCCTGGCAACACGGGCAGCCCCGCGAGCGGGCCGGCAGCAGTCTCTGGAGTGGTGTCCCCGCCCGCGACCGCTCCGGAGTGCAACCTTGGAGCACTGCGGTCCCGGTCAGTGCCGCCGAGAAGGCCGCAGCCTGGGATGTCGTACCGCCCTGCGACCACGCCAATGCCAGCGGCTGGGACCGCAGCATCCGCCCGCGCGAGGTGCGCCTGCGCCTGCTCTACAACCCGAAGCCGGCGCGCAAGGATGCCGGCACGGCCCAGGCCTTCCAGCGCTGCGACGAGTTCGGCCCGCGCATCGATGCGGCCGAGGCCCTGCGCCGCAGCGTCTACCTGCCCGGCACGCGGCCGCTGGCCTTCGACTTCGCCGGCGAGCGCTACAGCCCGGGCACCACGCCCGAAGTGTTCTTCGACTTCCGTTATATCGCGCCGACCCGCGCCATCCAGCCGGTGGACAGCGGCAGCGCCCCGCGCTGGCAGTCGGCCCGGCGGCTCGACCTGCGCCGCGCCCTGCGCTGGGGGCCGGGCCGTCCGATGGACCCGGCCGGCGTCGGCATCGCCTACCCGGACTACGACGGCCCGGTAGTCGCCATCGAGCCGGCCGTCGAGCCCGACATTCTGGAGACCTACATGATCGCCAACAGCGTACAGCTGGTGGTGCTGCCCGAGCGCACCCCGCTGGAAGCTACCGGCCTCAGCGTCAGCCGCGATATCGACGCCTTCGCCTGGCAGTTCAGCGCCCAGCTGCTCGGCCGAACCTCGCTCAATCTGGTGCGCCCCGACAGCAACGGCCCGAAAGCCGTGGAGCTGACCATCAACGGCCACGTCTGGGTGTTCCTGGTCGAGCGCTACAGCGGCCAGGGCAGGTTCCCGGCCGAGCGCTTCACCATCGGCGGGGTATCCCGCACCCAGCTGCTGGCCGAGCCCTACGCGCCCAGGCGCTCGGCGGTCAACGCCGTGGCCATCAATGCCCGGCAGGCGGCGGCCGACCAGCTGACTGACACCGGCTTCACCCTGAGTTGGGACAGCGCCAACCAGTACCCGCCGGACTGGACCCTTCCGGCCGGCGCCTTCAGCTACCAGGACCGGACCGCCCTGCAGGTGATCGCCCGCCTCGCCGAGGCCATCGGCGCGGTGGTCAAGCCGGCCCGCGACAGCGACGCCCTGAGCGTGATCCCGCGCTACCGGACCGCGCCCTGGGCCTGGGCCGGCGAGGTGATGGAGCGGATCATCCCGGCCGAGATCGTCGGTGAATGGGGCAGCGAATGGAGCCCGCAGCCGGTGTGGAACAGCTGCTACGTCAGCGGCACCACCCATGGCGTGGCGGTGGACGTGCGCCGCGCCGGGACCGCCGGGGATGCGCCGGCGCCGGACGTCTACGACGAGCTGATCACATCCACCGACGCGGCCCGCTCAAGGGGCATCGCCGAGCTGGCCAAGGGCGGCAACCAGGAGATCGTCACCCTCGCCCTGCCGCTGTTCCCCGAGGCCACCGCCCCGGCCCTGATCGAGCCGGCCATGCTCTGCGAGGTGCGCGACATCGACGGCACCTGGCGCGGCCTGTGCCTGGCTACCGAGATTTCCGCCGAAGGCATCGGCGCGGCCCGCGTCACCCAGACCGTGCGCCTGGAGCGGCACCACTGAGAAGCGGCATGGACATCACCAGCCTCCGAAAGGAGTTTATCGGTCTGCTGCTTGGCGGTATTAATCCGGCAATACGAAAGCACAAATAAGGCTCATACTAGTATCGGCATATATCCTTGATTTTCAAGGAGAAACCAAAATACAGAAAGTGCCCTATTGTATTGCCGGATTAATATCTGCGCCGTCGGTAACGGATTCCGAGTGATCTGCGTCAGCCGTTTCCTGTTCGGTGGTGTCCGCGCCGTCGGTAACGGATTCCGAGTGATCTGCGTCAGCCGCTTCCTGTTCGGTGGTGTCCGCGCCGTCGGTAACGGATTCCGAGTGATCTGCGTTAGCCGTTTCCTGTTCGGCGGTGTCCGTACCGTCGCCACTGTCAGCGAAGTAGACATCGTCAGCGGCTTTGAATGATTCATCCGAGCGTTCTTCAACAACGCTGGATGGGGGGGATTTTTCGGGTGCGGTTACAGTAGGTTGCTCGTAGGAGTTTTTGTGATGGGCAGCCAGTCTATTTTTTATTTCCTCATGATCGTCGTAGACAAATCCTTTGTAACCAATCGCCATTGGAGTATCGAAAACTTGCCTTACGCCTATGTCTCCCGTTGAGGCGTGGCTTAGGGTTGTTGTTACGCCAAAGCTATTCTCTTCGATAAGTGCTGCGCTTGATGTGTTCGTGCTGTCATTGGTGTCTGTTGGCGGTGTGTATAATACCCTGGGTTTGTTGGGGGTTATTGTTTGGCTATATTTTCTATTGGCAAAGAACTCTCCCTTGTAGGTGATGTCAAGCTCTCTTGTGTAATATATTTGATATGGGATGAATATTTTTGTCTTGCACTGGCTGCAGACCATTTCCTTGTAGTCTTTTACTTGTTGCAGTTTTTGACTTTGCTCGGGTGGAAGGTTTTGTAGTGCATCAAGTATTTCAAATGGGTTGACCGAATAGTACCGTGCGGTGGGGATCGCTACGCTATATTCTTTTATGTTGTTTATGCCTATGCCTGCCTTGGGGAGAATTTTGGCCAGGATTGCAGTTGAGGCTTGTGACGAGTTCCCCGTGTGCTTATAGAAGTTAGGGAAGGCTATTTGCTTTAAGTGTTGATATGAGTCTGATGGGTCGATAGTGTCTCTTGTGAAGCACTCTTTTGATGGTAGATATTTTTTTGTGTTGTCTTTCTGGTCTGTTTCTTTTATCTCCTTGAGCTGGCATCCATTTTCTTCTGGGGCAAGTGGCTGGGTATTGTCGTGCTGGTTGGGGGTCATTTTACTGATGTTTTCGATAGGTATCCTGGCGATTCTTATTGACGTAAAGGTGCATTCATTGTTATCCAGAGTTGCATTGCAGTTTGGAGTGTAAATGTTTGCGTATATATCGCCTATGAAAAGATCCTCGCGTGGCGGGTAGATGGTGTTTATGTCGTAATCACTCATCGCTCTGGCTGGGGGAGGTGATGGCTTTACTTCATTCCCCGAGCATCCGTGCAGCAATAGTAAGGTGCTGAGTGTTATTGCTTGTTTTTTCATTGTGGTTCCCTGTGTGAGGTGGCATGTTCCTTGTTTACTGCATGATTTTCGATTGTTTTACTGCCCAACCTTCCAAGAGAATCATAGTTAATTTTCTATTTTGGGGAGTTTTGAACGGTGCTTTCCTGTTCTGGTAAGCACCGTTGGCGAGAGTCCGCACCGGACGTCTACGACGACCTGTTCAGTAGCACCGATGTGGTCCGCATCACCCAGACCGTGCGCCTCGAGCTCCACCATTGACCGGCGGGTTGCACCCGCCCTGTAGGGCAGGTGCAACCCGCCAATCGCAGGAACCGAAATGGCCACCGTCAACCCCTGGAAGAAATTCATCGGCCTGCTGCCCGGCGGCGTGCGCGCCGTCGGCACCGTGACCGCCGTCGACACCGCCAGCGGCACCAGCACCGTCGAGCTGCGCAACGGCGTGTCGATCGCCGCCCGCGGCACCGGCGTGGCAATAGGCGGCAAGGCCTTCGTCGTCGACGGCCAACTCGTCGGCCCGGCGCCGGAGCTGCCGCAGTACGACATCGAAGTCTGAGCGTAACCCCATCCCAACCCGAGCCCGCCGCGTGCGGGCTTTTTCATTTCTGGAGATCCCATGCTGCTATCCGAGATCCGCGCCGCGGCCATCGCCCCGGCGCTCGCGCTGCTGCCTGCGCGCATGAACAGCCCCCAGGCCGAGGCCATGCTGCTGGCGATCGGGCTGCAGGAGTCCGGCCTTGCCCATCGCCGGCAGGTCGGCGGGCCGGCCCGTGGCCTCTGGCAGTTCGAGCAGGGCGGCGGCGTGCGCGGCGTGTTGTTGCACCCGCTGAGTCGGCAGCATGCGTTGGCGGTCTGCGAGGCGCGCGGCGTTGCGCCGTCGTCTGCTGTCGTTTATGCCGCGCTCGAGCACGACGACATCCTCGCCGCCGCCTTCGCCCGCCTGCTGCTGTGGACCGATCCGGCGCCGCTGCCGGCGGTGGGCGAGGTGGGGAAATCGTGGGACCTGTACCTGCGCACCTGGAGGCCCGGCAAGCCCCACCGTAACCGCTGGGATGCCTGCTACGCGCAGGCCATGGATGCGCTGGCCGGCGGGGTGCCGGCATGACCCTGCTCGCTGCTGCCACGGCGCTGCTGCCGACCGTCGCCGGCTTGCTCGACCGCGTCATCCCAGACCCGCAGGCCAAGGTCCAGGCGCAGCTGGAACTGCTCAGGCTGCAGCAGGACGGGGCGTTCCGGGAGCTGGATGCGGCGCTCCAGAACGGGCTTGCCCAGGCGAAGATCAACGAGATCGAGGCGCAGAGCCAGTCCGCATTCAAGTCGGGCTGGCGGCCTCTGGCCGGCTATGTCTGCGTCGGCGGACTGGCCTATGAGTTTCTGCTGCGCCCGCTGCTGCCCTGGGTGCTGACGGTGGCCGGCGTGCAAAACGTGCCGCCGCTGCCGTCGCTCGACGACGTGCTCTTCGAGCTGCTGTTCGGAATGCTCGGCCTCGGGACGCTGCGAACGCTGGAGCGGCGGCAGCGGGTGAGCGCGATCGCGCCGAAGTGAACGATATCGGGTCAAGATGCCGAGCCCCTGCCATCCCGGCAGGGGCTCTTTTTTTGTGCCTGCGATTCAGCGGTGGGAGCTGGAGAGGCGTTCGCCGATGGCCTGCAGCATGGGCGGCAGGAAATCGCGGTGGATGCCGAAGGGGTTGCGGATCCAGTTCAGCAGCGACTCGGGGTGAAGACGTCGGCCCCTCGATGGCTGGTATTCACGCGTGCGCCTCTCGATTCAGTACGTCGACAACCCACTGGTTGATGCTTTTGTTCGAGAGCATGGCTTTGGCGGAGATGGAGGCGTGCAACTCGGGGGCCATGCGCAGGCTTAATTTGCCGGAGTATGGCTTTTGCGGGGCACGACCCAGCTTGGCGCAGGTTTCAAGGTAGTCGTCTACCGCTTCCTCGAATGCGCCGCGAAGCTCGGGGATGGACTCGCCGTGAAAGCCGACGACATCGTTGATCCCGACGATATGTCCGACAAGCAGTTTATCTTCGTCGCTGTATTCGATGCGGGCCGAATAGCCCTTGTAGTTCATCACGTTCATGGCGTTATCCCTGCTTTCTCGAGGAAGGCTCTTGCGTCGCGCACCTGGTATGGCTTGGCCTCCGTGTCCGGGTGCGGTCGATGAAAGGTGGCGATCACGCCATTCAGCTCGAAACGGACTCTCGATCCGTTTCCTTCGACGACCTTGGCACCAGCCGCCACGAATAGGGACTCGATCCGCGCCCACTCCAGGGAGGCCGGAGCCGGCTTCGAGAAGATGGCTTCGAGTGTGCTGCGTTGCTCGCTGTTCATGGTATCAGTTTGTGATACCGCCCAAGACCCAGCAATGCCTGCCGGTGGGAGAGCCGGCGGCAGCGCTGACCTGCGAACGGGGGCGGGCAGCGCCCGCCCTACAGGACTGCGACTCAGCGGTGGGAGCTGGAGAGGCGTTCGCCGATGGCCTGCAGCATGGTCGGCAGGAAATCGCGGTGGGCGCCGAAGGGGTTGCGGATCCAGTTCAGCAGTGATTCGGGGGTGAAGACGTCGGCCCCGCTGGGGATGGCCCGGAGCTGCGGCTCGCCCCTGTCGTCGAAGGTCAGCACCCAGCGTTTGTCGCGGATGAGCAGGGCGGCCATGTTGTCGGAGATGCGCTGGTCGGTCTCGCGGTCCCATTCCGGCAGGCTGCCGCCGGCATCGAGCACGGCCTGACGGCAGCGGTCCAGGTAGTCGAAGGTGAAGTCGCGCACCTCCTGGCTCAGGCTGGCCACGGGCGGGCGCTCCGGTTCGGGTGCCGCGATGGTGGTGGGCAGCAGATTCAGCGCCTCGGCCAGCCAGGCGCGAAAGGGCACCACCCGCTCGGGGTTGGTGTGCAGCAGGGCGAGTTCCAGCCCGGCCCGGCTGATGACGTTGAGCGTCTGCCGACCGACCGGGAGAGCGGCCTTGTGCTCGGGCCGCAGGTGGCGGGTGGCGGCATAGGAGTCGCGCAGGCCGACGGCGCTGGCCACGTCGGCAGCGACGAACCAGACCTCGGTGCCGACGGGCACGATGCGGAAGTGGCGGTCGTTGTAGGTCAGGCGCAGTGGCGCGGCGGTGCCGCCGGCCGGCAGGGCCGCGCGCGGCCGGACGGCCTCGCCCTGCTGCCAGTAGGCGGCGAGGGCAGCGAAGCATTCGCGCTGGTACTGCACCAGACGCTCGCGGATCTCGGGTTTGACGCGGGAGGCATCCACGCCGAACAGCCAGCCGTTGAGGTAGTCGAGGGGGAGGCAGACGAGTTCGCGGTGCTGGTCGTCGCCGGGTACCTGCGTATTCATCATGACTACGCAGGTCGAAAGTACAGGGTGGCGCTGAATACGGTTGTACTGTGATTGCCAGCTCAGGCCGATGGCTTCGCAGATAGGGCGCATGGCGACAAGATGTTCGCCTGCTGGACCCGTGATGACGGTAAGTGCTTGCCCGTGGAAGTCAATGCTGGCGGGCTGGGTGATGATATTCGGCATGGGATTGTCCTAGCAGTTCTGATGAACCGCTCCCCATCCGCCAAGATGGGTGAGCGGAACCGTGCGGGTTGGCGGACCGGGCTAGGACCGGCGGAGCCCGAAGGCTCCCCACACACGGCCCGCCCATAACGGGTGCAGCCATGTCGCGGGCACAAAAAAACCGCTTGTAAGCAGCGGTTTCGTGACCGCCTCGGAGTTCCGGGCCGCCAAGCCCAGGTCGCTGGATTTACAGCGACGGAGGAAAGGTAGCGGGGGAGGTGGTGGGAGTCAATGGAGGGAAGGTCGGGTATCGCTGGGCCGGCGGGCAGTTACGGATGAGGTTGTGTCAACTTAACCGGCCCGCCTACCGTTCGGCAGGGTGGCTATTAGGATGGCTATCATAGTCCTTGTCGGTCAGCGAGGGTGGACAACGCTTTGCTTGTCCACCAGCCCCACTAGGTCCACCAGCGATAGGACGATTTGCTCCAACCTCTTGGTGGCAGAGCTTAGCCCGGCAGGACGAACTGCGCTTCGAGCTTATGTAACAGCTCGAAGGTATTCATGAAGGGCACATTGAACTGCTTGCACACGTTCGGATGCTGAACTTGCGCTTAATGTCAGGGTTGTAGACTTCGTGCGTCACCACAGATGCACCAGTGGTCATGGCCTTGGCAATCAGCCATGGATCGGCGCCCTCCAAAAAGTCATCCAGTGCCCCAGTTTTCATCATTGATGCCTGTTCGGCCAGCGCAGTGACGATCATCCCGAAAGCTTCCTGGGTATTCTCGTCAGTCACGTCATGAAAGAGGGTAGGGTAATTCTTTGCCCATTCGGCCAGCTCATCATTGCCTTTCTTTAGCTCGTCGCCCACCAAGGAAATGCTGGCCAGTTCATGCGCTTGGTGCTGGAGTTTTAGCCATTCCCAGAAGCCGGGGCAGATGCTCATGCCGTAATAACGGTTTTTGGCTTCGATGAGGGTATTGGCGTCGAGTAAATGCTTCATTCCGTGAGTTTGCTGGCGTAGGTCCTGAGTTTGGCGGGTTGCACTCCGAGCAATTTTCCGGCATCGCGCAGCAGTAAGCGCCCGCTACGGGCCTCGGCAATTACGGCGTTGCTGAAGCGAGTGCTGTTTTTGGCTGTGGCGGTGCGGTAGTAATCACCGCCGCCACCTTCCTTGTTCTGGAAGGCCTTGAGTATGCGGCGGTAGTAGGCGCCATACTGGTCGTTGCCGATATAGCCGAGGTCGCGGGCGCGCCGACCAATCACCAAGGGGCTGACATGGTAGTGGCTGGCCAGTGGGGCGAGGTTGTCTTCCCATGGAATGTCGCTGTTCCACAGGGCGCGGAAGCTGTCTTCCGGCACGAGGAATTCGCCAGCCACGGCGTTGCAGAAAGTCTCTTCCCGCCGGCCGCCGGTGGTGTTGCCATCGGAGATGCCGCTGCTGCCGATCCAGATATGGGCCAGCTCGTGCATGAGGGTGAAGAGGCGGGCACTGGGGGCGTCGGCACTGTTGATGAAGACGACTGGAGCCAGTGCGTTGCTGATTGCGAAGCCTCGGAATTCGCCGACGTTCAGCTTGCGATGGGTGTTGCCCACAGCGATACCACTGCGCATGACGAGGATACCGGCTGCTTCGGCCGCCTCGATCAGCGTGCGCATGTAGTTCTCGTAGTCGAGGCGCCTGGCGTCGGCATTTACACCAAGGGTCTGGCGGATGTCGGCCACCACTTCTTTCGCGGGGGCACGGGTGCTGTAGCGACCGACGAAGGGCAGACGCTCACGCTCGTGATCCTGCAGGTATTCGATATACCAGTCCTGCTTGCGCAGTACGTCCTTGACGGTGTCCAGCAGGTCGAGACTGGGCTCGCTGGAGGCCATTCCTTCTACGGTTCGCAGGTCCGGCAGCGGCAATTTCTCAACGGGTGGTTCGCGAAGGAAGAGGAATCCGAACGGAATGTGCGCGAGGGTGGCCCACTTCTGGGCTTGCTTGAATGTAGGGCGACTCTCGCCGGCCTCCCATTCAGAAACCTTTTCGGCTTTCACGGGAAGCTTGCTGGCGACGTCCATTTCGCTCAGCCCCGCTCTGAGGCGAGACCAAGTCAGGATCTGGGGGTTTATCAGTGCCTGGCTCATGGTGTGTAAGGATAGGTGAGTGGCTATTAGGACGTCCAGATGGCTATATGTCCTATGGCCTGCTTCACTGCTTTTGCTTGGGCCTTGACTTCGCCGTCCTGCACGGTGAGTTCGAACATGGCGATCCGGTCGTCGCTCATGAACTGCGCGGAAACGGCACGGCAGACCAGGTCGGGGAATTTCTTCTTGCCAGGCGTCTGCGCGAGTTGCTGGATGACGACAGCTACGCAGCCTTCCAGAAGGCGCTGGCCGAGCGCCCCGATGTCGGCGATGTCATCGAGGGCACTGGAGGCATTCGGAAGGTGCGTGTCGCCTCGAAGGGGCATGGAAAACGGGGTGGCCCCGGGTTATCTACTATCACTTCATCTCGGAATCGCAGATCGCCCTGCTGCTGATCTATCCGAAGAACGAGAAGGATGACCTGACTGCCGACGAGCGCAAAGCGCTCAAACGCATCATCGAGACGTGGAGGTAACCATCATGAGTAAGTTTTTCGACGACCTCATGGAAAGCGTCGTGCAAATGGACGAAATCGTTCGCGGCGAACGCCAACCGTCCCGCGAGTTCACAGTGGACGCCTTGCAGGTGAAGCAGATCCGCAAGGCCACCGGTCTTTCGCAGACCAAGTTTGCCGCGATGATCGATGTGCAGGTGGGCACTCTGCGCAATTGGGAACAAGGCCGCCGCGAACCGACCGGCCCGGCCAAGGCTCTGCTGCGCGCCATCCACAATGACCCGGAGCACGTCATTCGAGCACTGGCGGGCTAAGGGGCATAACCATGTCCCTGACCGAGAAGGAACTGCTCGAGCGTGACGCCAAGCGCAAGATCGGCGAGGAATTGCTGGCCGCCATCGTCGACGTCAAAGCCGGGCGCCAGGGGCCGTGCATCGTGTGGCCCTGACCGAAGCCGCCAGGGCACGCAGCAAGTAGGGTAGACAACGGCGCAGCCTTGTCTACCGATGCAAACGGTGGGTAGTCGCTGTGCGAGTTACCTACCTTACGGCTACGTATTAATCCGGCAATACAATAGGGCACTTTCTGTATTTTGGTTTCTCCTTGAAAATCAAGGATATATGCCGATACTGGTATGAGCCTTATTTGTGCTTTCGTATTGCCGGATTAATAGCTCTGCTCGACACCGCCGATCTGCGCCCCGAATTCGAATCGGCCTTCGCCAATCGCTGCACCAGCAACAGAGCCTTGCGAACCATCCGCTGACTTCCTATGATATTTGGCTAAATCTAGCCAAATATAGGGCGCATGATGGAAATCATCCCGCTGGCCGATGCCAAAAACAACCTATCCCGCCTTGTGGATGCCGCCAGCGATGGACAAGAAATCATCATTGCCAAGCACGGTCGCCCTATGGCCCGCCTTGTGGCCGCTGGCAAGCCTGCCCGGCTGCGCTACGGCACCCTGAAAGGTCAGATTCGCGTAGCCGATGATTTCGATGCCGAACTGCCCAGCGAAGCCTTGGCCGGTTTTGAAGGCAAGGGTTCGGCGTGAGGCTGTTAATCGACACCCATATCCTGATCTGGATACTGATCGACGACCCCAGACTGACCCCCAAAGCCCGTAAGCTACTGGACAAAGCCAGCGAGATTTACATCAGCACCGCCTCCTTCTGGGAGATGGCCATCAAGCAGAATCTCGGCAAACTGGATCTTCAGCTCGAACAGGTCATTGAAGAATGCCAAAACCTGGGCATCCAGGAATTACCCGTGACCGCAGAACACACCCTTGCCTTACTGGGCCTTGAACCCCTGCACAAAGACCCCTTTGATCGGCTGTTGGTAGCCGTGGCCAAGGCCGAACCCATGAAGCTACTCACGGCGGACAGCAAGGTAGCGGCTTATACGGAATTGGCGGTGTTGATTTAACGAAAGAAGGGCGCTCTACGTAATTAACATGCCGCTGCTTGACTCAGGCATGCACCTCCCTGTCCAGCGCATCGACAACCCATTGGTTCAGGCTTTTCGCTGCGCGGTCGCCGGTGTATCAAGAGAGCGAGCGCGTAGGGTAGACAACGGTGCAGCCTCGTCTGCCGATGCAAACGGTGGGCAATCGCTGCGCGAGTTGCCACCCTACCGGATTGCGCCTCAGATCGCGGCCAGTCTTTCGGCCATGTCGGGGTACTGCTCGACCAGCTTGATAAGAACGGCGGCCTGGGCGTTCGGCTTGGCCTTGTCCTGTTCCCATGTGCACAGGGTAACGATCTCGCTCGCCGTTACTTTCGCGCTGACTTAGAAAAGCTTGGTGGTAAAAAAGTGGTAAGCAGTTTGTGCAAACGCTCTGTAGCCCTTGAATATAGAGGCTTTCAATAAAAATACGTCCAATCCATCATCGGCGCCACGCAGAAGCGGCGGGACGGCTCGGGGCGCGTGGTTGCTGGGTTTGAGCTTGATTTTTCGGGCATTTTAAGAGGTCTGGTTTCCTGCCGTTTTGGCCTGTTTTGCTTATTTCTGAGGTGTCGTTGCTACAACGTCGCAAACCAGAAACCTCATGTAGCAAATCGAATGGGCACGATTAAGCGCGGCGCCGCAAGAACGGTACCAACGGATATACGGCGCAGATTCGGATCATGCGTGCTGGCGAGCGAGTCTACCAAGAAAGCCAGACCTTCGACCGAAAGCAGGCGGCGCAGGCCTGGATCAAGCGACGGGAGACCGAGCTGGCCGTGCCGGGGGCGCTGGAGCGGGCCGGGCGCAAGGGCGCCACGGTCAGGAAAATGATCGAGCGCTACCTGGACGAGCACGAGAAGACCCGACCGCTGGGCAAGACCAAGCGGGCCACGCTGCGAGCGATCTCGGAAACCTGGCTGGGCGAGACGATGGATTAGGACCTGACCAGTCAGCGGCTGGTCGAGTATGCCCAGTGGTGCATGGAGCCGGCCGGCGGGGGCATCAAGCCGCAGACCTTGAGCAACGACCTGGCCCATCTTGGCGCGGCCCTTTCGGTGGCCAGGCCGGCCTGGGGCTACGAGGTGGACCCGCATGCCCTGGGCGATGCGCGCAAGCCTGCTGTGCAGGCTCGGCATGGTGAGCCGCAGCAGCGAGCGCGACCGGCGCCCGACCGGAGACGAACTGGACCGGCTGCTCGAGCACTTCTTCGAGATGCAGCAGCGCCGGCCGAGTTCGATCAACATGCCGAAGGTGCTGGCCTTCGCGCTGTTCTCCACGCGCCGGCAGGAGGAGATCACGCGGATCCGCTGGGATGGCTTGGACGAGCGCCGGCAGGCCGTGCTGGTCCGCGACATGAAGAACCCGGGGCAGAAGATCGGCAACGACGTCCGGTGCCATCTGCCGGACGAGGCCTGGGCGATCCTGCAGAGCATGCCACGCAGCTGTCCGGAGATATTTCCGTACAACGGGGACTCGATCTCCGCATCCTGGACGCGGGCCTGCAAGTTCCTGCAGGTCGAGGACCTGCACTTCCACGACCTCCGCCACGAGGGCGTCAGTCGGCTGTTCGAGATGGACTGGGACATTCCGCGGGTCGCCAGCGTATCCGGGCATCGCAACTGGAATTCGCTGCGGCGCTACACGCACCTGCATGGGCGCGGTGATCCGTATCGGGACTGGAAGTGGCTGGAGAGGATTATGGCGGCGCCGGTAGCGTTGGGGGCGAGAGCGGAAGCGTGATTGTCCGGGCTTGGGGAAAGTCCGGCCCTGGCGCTGTCGGGCCTTGCCGTTCACCGCATACAGGCGGAAATTCAGATCAGACCGGTCAGCCTCGAATTTGGTGTTTCCCGTAACTGTTGGGCACCAAGCTGTTCGAGAAAGAGTTCGACGCCGCGCACGAAGTCAATTTCATTCTGCTGGAACTGGCAAAGCTCGCTGTCGGACATGCCGAGCTCCAGCAGGCTGCGCATCACGATGCAACGTTTGAGCTGGGCATCCAGCCGCTCGACAATCTTCTCCGGATGTTTGTAGCGTCCCCATTGCCGTGCATGGAGATCGTCCAGCACCCTCCTGGCGTCCTGGATGATGTTGTCCAGGCGTGTCTTGAACTGGGTGATGGTCATGATGGTCGACAGCGGAGCCGGGCTGTCGGCAATTTCTGGGCGCCCCCATCCGCTATTGCGCGTTCCAGAGGCTGTCGGCGACTGTCGGGGGCTGTGCCTGGTCGTAGTCGTGGACATGCTTTGCATACCTCTGGCGCACTTTGTGAACGGCTTCACTATAGCAAGGCCAGCGTAGCGAAGAGCATGCAGTCGCCGATCTGCATTCGTATCGATCCGCTCCAGAAATGGGACCTGACAGTCCCGTGAGTCAACTGGCTTTTCGAACGGCTCTCCCCTGCAACTTGTCGTTCTCCAGCACAGCCTTCTGGTGCTGCGCATCCAAGTAGCGCGCGAGATCGGCCAGATGCACGCCCCGCGCCGCCTTCTGGCTCCCCTCCATCCTCACGATCGGCAGGTCGATCTCGCCGGCCATGGCTTTCCGTAGAAACTTCTCGGGGGTCAGGTGGCGGAAGTAGTCCTCGCAGACCCGTTCGAGCGGAATGATCGCCTGGCCGTTGTACTGGGCCATCAGAAGAAACATCGTGTTCATGCGGCCTCCTTCAGCGCCTTGACGATCTCCGTTCCCGCGACCGGTGGGACGGCGTTGCCGGCCATGTGTACGGTCAGCCGGTGGCTCTGCGGGCGCCTGGTGCCGACTGGGAAGAACATGGCGCGCAGCGTCTCGTCAAGTCAAGACCTACTGGCCGGCCGGCATGACGAAGGAGGGGCGCTCCATCTGATCGGTCCGCACCCGGAGCCGGGCGAGCCGCTGCTGGTGTGCGAGGGTTACGCCACTGGCGCAAGCCTGCACATGGCGACCGGCTGTGCGGTGGCGATCACCTTCGACGCCGGCAACCTGCTGCCGGTGGGCAAGACGCTGCAGCGCAGCGAGACCGGCGCGCTATGTGGCGTTGATCCTGGGCAACGACGAGCGCTGGACTGGGATGATCGGCTACAACGCCTTCAGCTTGAAGCTTGTCAAGCTGCGTGCGCCGAACTGCGGCGGCGAGAGGGGGGAGTGGAGCGGTCTGGACGATGCGCGGGTGGTGATGTGGCTGGCCGAGCAGTACAACCTGCGCGTGAAGGCGGCCAGCGTGGTCGAGGCGGTCAGCGTGGTCGCCAACGACCATGCCTTCCACCCGGTGCGGGAGTATCTGCAGGGGCTGGAGTGGGACCGGGTGGCGCGCCTGGAGAGCTGGCTGCATCTGATCTTCGGGGTGCCGCTGTCGCCCTACAGCATGAAGGTGGGCAAGCGCTGGCTGATCTCGGCGGTGGCGCGGGTGATGAGGCCGGGCTGCAAGGCGGATGCGGTGCTGATCCTCGAAGGCGCGCAGGGCGCCGGCAAGTCCACGGCGCTGTCGGTCCTGGGCGGCGAGTGGTTCATGGATACGCCGTTCAACCTGGGCGACAAGGACGGCTTCCAGGTGATCCGCGGCAAGTGGATCGTCGAGCTGGGCGAGCTGGACAGCTTCAACAAGGCCGAGTCGACCCGGGCCAAGCAGTTCTTCTCGGCGTCCGTCGATACCTACCGGGAGAGCTACGGCCGCCGGGTGCTGGACGTGCCACGCCAGTGTGTTTTCGCCGGCACGACCAACCAGGAGGAATACCTGAAGGACACCACCGGCAACCGCCGCTACTGGCCGGTGACCTGCCAGAAGGTGGAGCTGGAGGCCTTGCGCGAGCTGCGCGACCAGTTGTGGGCCGAGGCGGTGTTCCGCTTCCAGGCCGGCGAGGGCTGGTGGGTGGCACGGGAGGAGGCCGAGCAGTTCGCCGAGCAGCAGGATGCCCGCTACACGGTAGATGCCTGGGAGTACCCGATCCGCCAATGGCTCGAAGACCCGGCCTCGGGCGAGACCGTCACGTCCGATCGCATCCTGCAGGATGCCCTGAAGCTGGACTATGGCCACTGGGGGCGGCCGGAGCAGATCCGCGTCGGCCACATCATGCAGCGCCTCGGCTGGCGACGGGAGCGGCTGGCGGCCTCGCGCAAGAGCGGCATCCGTCCCTGGGGCTACCGGCGGCCGGAAAGCTGGAAGGTGGCGGCCGCTGCCGAGGCGGCCGAAGCGGCGGCCAAGGCCAGGGAGACGGCGTTTTGATCAAGGAGATCGACGAGCTGCTGCACGCCTGGGCCAAGCAGCAGGCCATCCGCGAGTCCTTCCCCGGCCCCGGCAACGTTCGCTGCACCATCGGCACCCTGATCGACAACCGGGGCGTGATCGTTCCGACCACCAAGCGTTCGCGCGGGTCGAACAGCCCGGCCATCGACATCGAGACCGGAACCAGCATCCAGAATGGCATGTCCGCCAGCGTGTGCTGCTCGGTCGACATCAGTGCTCCTTGCCGGTCAGACGGAAAGGGAAAACCCCGCAGAAGCAGGGACAAAGGCCCAATGGTCGGCCACATGGGCACCTGCCCTGGCCAGCCGGCCAGTGGACTTGACGCCCGAGCGAATGGGCCAGACCCTGTGCCGTTTTTGCACGCGGGTCTCTCTATGCTCTGGATCCCCTTCACCCTGGCCGCCGCCTTCACCCAGGCACTGCGCAACGCCCAGCAGAAACAGCTCAGCCGCGAAGTGAATGCGCTGGGCGTGACCCTGGCGCGCTTCATCTGGGCCTTGCCGCTGGCCGTGCTCTACCTGGTGCTGCTGTACGCCAGCGCCCCCGCCGAACTGCCGCAGTTCAGCGGCCGTTTCGTCTTCGACGTAGCGGCCGCCGCCTTCGCGCAGATCTTCGCCACCGCCTTCATGGTGCTGCTGTTCCAGCGCCGCAGCTATGCCACGGGCGTTGGCCTGGCCAAGAGCGAAGCCCTGCTGGCGGCGGTACTGGGCTCGATCTTCTTCGGCGCCCTGCTCGGCCCGGTCGGCTGGCTGGGCGTCATGGTCGGCTCGGTGGCTGTCTGGCTGATGAAAGGGCGCAGCGAACCCGGCACGCTGGACCTCGCGACCCTACTGCTGGGCCTGGCGAGCGGCTTGTGCTTCGCCCTGACCACCCTGTGGGTACGCGATGCCTGCCACCAGTTGCAGCTGCCCTTCATGCACACCGCCGCCTGGGCGTTGGTGTGGACCATCAGCATCCAGGTCGCGGCGCTGACCGGCTGGCTGGCCCTGCGCGACCCGCAGACGCTGGGGAAGCTGTGGAAACGTCCCTCGCTGGTCTTCCGCATCAGCCTGTCCAGCTCCATCGCCTCCCTGTGCTGGTTCACCGCGGTCAACCTGGAAGACGTCGGACTGGTGAAGACCCTGGGCCAGATCGAGGTGTTCTTCACCCTCCTGCTGTCGCATCACTGGCTCAAGGAGCAGGTCTCCCACCGGGAAAAACTCGGGCTGCTGCTCATCGTCGTCAGCGCCGTGCTGGTCATCCTGCCGGCGCTGTCGACCTGAACCCGGGCCGGCCGCAGCGATAGGTAGGGGCCGCCCGCGTCACCCAGACCATGCGCCTCGAGCGGTACCACTGACGCCCTCTCGATTCATGTCGAAAAAACGGAACCCCCATGGCCACCGTCAACCCCTGGAAGAAATTCATCGGCCTGCTGCCCGGCGGCGTGCGCGCCGTCGGCACCGTTACTGCGGTGAACACCGCCAGCGGCACCAGCACCGTCGAGCTGCGCAACGGCGTGCCGATCGCCGCCCGCGGCACCGGCGTGGCGGTGGACAGCAAGGCCTTCGTCGTCGACGGCCAGATCACCGGCCCGGCGCCGGAGCTGCCGCAGTACGACATCGAAGTCTGAGCGCCGCCTCATCCCATCCCGAGCCCGCCCCGCGCGGGCTTCTTTTTGCCTGGAGGAAACCCATGGCCCGACTCTCTGCCGCCGTCGCTGGCGGTGCCAACGTGCTCGCCTTCCTGGACCTGCTCGCCCAGTTCATCGCCGCGGGCGGGGTGCTGGCATGAGCCTGCTGTCTACGGCCACGGCACTGCTGCCGACCGTCGCCGGCCTGCTCGACAAGCTGATCCACGACCCCGAGCAGAAGGCCAAGGCCCAGCTCGAACTGCTCAGGCTCCAGCAGGAGGGCGCTTTCAGAGAGCTGGACGCTCAACTGCAGCTCAGCCTGGCCCAGGCGAAGATCAACGAGGTGGAGGCGGCGAGCCAATCGGGCTTTCAGGCTGGCTGGAGGCCACTGGCGGGCTACGTCTGCGTGGCGGGCCTGGCCTACGAGTTCCTGGTCAGGCCGCTGCTGCCGTGGCTGCTGACCGTGGCCGGCGCCGCCGATGTGCCGCCGCTGCCCTCGCTCGACGAGGTGCTGTTCGAGCTGGTGTGCGGGATGCTCGGCCTCGGCACGCTGCGCACGGCCGATCGCTGGAAGCGGGTGAGCACGATCGCATCGAAGTGAAGATGTTGAGCCGAAGCATCAGGAATAGAACGCAAGTTCTAGTTTTGCCGACTTTTCCTTGTAGATCAGTCGCTTGTCCGCCACCTGTGGAGGGTGCGGCGGAGGGCCTGTCTTGCCGCCTCTCGAAAGCACCCCCTCCTTAAGCATAAGAAGGCGATTATTTTATTGATCCATGTCAATGGAGTTGTTAGCTTTTGTTTCAAGGAAGACGGAACAAACGGCGATAACGGCGCCACAGCCCGTCTCGATTGAATCGACCGGTAACGACCGCTCGTCTCGCTCTGGGGGAACCGCCATGAAAAAATTCGGAATTCTGGCTCTGGCCATCGGCATGCTCACCGTCGGCACCGTCAATGCCGCCGAAATCGTCCGGGAAGTGACGGACGAGACCTCCGGCCAGGCCACGGGCGGTATGAACGGCATGATGGCCGGCGCTATCGGCGGTCCGATCGGTGCGGTGCTCGGTGCAGGCTTTGGCGCACTGTTCGGCGCTTCCGGTCAGAAGGCCGTGGGTGCCAGCGAGCGCATCTACCTGGTGCGCACCGACAGCGGCGAACTCAAGGAATACCGCTCGCCGAACTACGTCTTCTCCGCAGGCGACAAGGTCGTGATCCACGGCAACCGCCCTCGTCCGTACGGCTGGACCCCCGAGACTGCCGAAGACTTCGCCTACAACAGCCACTGATCCCCGCAGCGGCCGACGCGTCGAAACACCGAGCCCCCACCACACCGGCGGGGGCTCTTTTTTTGTGCCCGCGATTCAGCGGTTTGATGGTTCCCACGCTCCTGCGTGGGAACCGCTCTCGGGGATGTTCGGGGACGCTATGTATTCGCCTTGGCGCTTCCCCAGGTTGCCGGCTTGGCGGCAGCGGGGGACGGTGGCGCTGGCAGGAGCAGGTTTCCGTCAGTTGTACCCTACGTCACGCCGGGCGGAGGAAATGGTGACGGTAAATCCAGCCAGCACGTCGATGAAAGACATGAGGGTCATGAGGAAGAACGTCGAAGTCCCCGCCGCGCTATAGCCTATGAATTCCACCAGGAAGGCCACGAACAGCAGCATGGACAGGGCATGGTCTATGACCGAAGCATTGCCGGAGCGGGTGGACTTGACTACTTCGCCGCCCAGAGCGACCAGGGCCAGCGTCAACAACAAGTCCGAAGTGGTGAAAAGCCATTGTGCGCCGGACAGCAAAGTCCCTTGAAACAGCACGCCATCGAGGTTGCCGGTGCCGGTCATCATGACCGCGTTGTAAGCCAGGAAAACGAACAACAGCAGGGGAATGCTTCTGATCAATTGCATGGGAATGTTTTCGCCGAGTGTAAGAAAGCGGCCACTATCCACCACCGGTCGCCGGTGTTTCAAGAGAGCAAGGTCTGCTCACGTCATTTACCAACCCGCACGGCGTGGCATATCAGGTCGGGGAATTTCTTCTTGCAGTAGGCGATATCCTGGCTGGGCTGGCCCCGGTTTGGATGCGTTTTGACAGAGCCTGTGCCGCGTCAACGGTACAGTGCTGTGGCATCGTGTAGCCGATGGCAGAAACGCCCAGGACTTGGTATGTCCCGGATGCGCTGGGGCGGCGTGCTGCCGAAGGGCGGGGGCGCGCGGGAGGCTGGCAGGTAGAGGCGCCACTGGTACAGTGATACTGTACGGTATGCGCCAATGGCGTACATTGCGCGCATGATATTCATCGAAACCCCCCATATTTACCAGGCGCCTGCGCGAGCTGCTGGATGACGACAGCTACGCAGCCTTCCAGAAGGCGCTGGCCGAGCGCCCCGATGTCGGCGATATCATCGAGGGCACTGGAGGCATTCGAAAGGTGCGTGTCGCCTCGAAGGGGCATGGAAAACGGGATGGCTCCCAGGCTATCTACTATCACTTCGTCTCGGAATCGCAGATCGCCCTGCTGCTGATCTATCCGAAGAACGAGAAGGATGACCTGACTGCCGACGAGCGCAAAGCGCTCAAATGCATCATCGAGACGTGGAGGTAACCATCATGAGTAAGTTTTCCGACGACCTCATGGAAAGCGTCGTGCAAATGGACGAAATCGTTCGCGGCGAACGCCAGCCGTCCCGCGAGTTCACCGTGGATGCCTTGCAGGTGAAGCAGATCCGCAAGGCCACCGGTCTTTCGCAGGCCAAGTTTGCCGCGATGATCGATGTGCAGTTGGGCACTCTGCGCAACTGGGAGCAAGGCCGTCGCGAACCGACCGGCCCGGCCAAGGCTCTGCTGCGCGCCATCCACAATGACCCGGAGCACGTCATTCGAGCGCTGGCGGACTAAGGGTCATAGCCATGTCCCTGACCGAGAAAGAGCTGCTCGAACGTGACGCCAAGCAAGCGCAATATCGGCGAGGAACTGCTGGCCGCCATCGTTAACGTCA
Source organism: Azotobacter salinestris (assembly GCF_009363155.1). Taxonomy (NCBI): domain Bacteria; kingdom Pseudomonadati; phylum Pseudomonadota; class Gammaproteobacteria; order Pseudomonadales; family Pseudomonadaceae; genus Azotobacter; species Azotobacter salinestris. Next base: position 860,150 of record NZ_CP045302.1, on the reverse strand, counting down.
AGCCGGGCGCCATGGTGCCGTGCATCGTGTGGCCATGACCGAAGCCGCCGAGGCACGCAGTAAAACCGGGCTGTCTCAGCCGAAGTTCGCCGAGCTGCTGGGCGTGTCGGTACGCACCCTGCAGGAGTGGGAGCAGGGGCGTCGTACTCCATCCGGCGCCGAGCGCTCGCTACTGCATATAGCCGCCAAGCGCCCCGACGTATTCCGGGATGTGCTGTCGGGTTGAGTGGCTCGGCACTGCGCGGCAAGGTAACCGTCATGAGCAGGTTTTTCGATGACTTCCTGGAAAGCGTCGTGCAAATGGACGAAATCGTTCGCGGCGAACGCCAGCCGTTCCGCGAGCTCTTGCGGCGGACGGGAGACGAGCTATGAGCAGCATGAGCTACAAGGGCTACATCGCCCGCATCGAGTTTGACGAGCGAGACGATATCTTCGTCGGTCGTGTGCTGGGCGTGAGTGACATCATCAGTTTCCAGGGCGCTTCGGTTGCGGAGCTGCGTACCGAGTTTCATCTGGCCGTGGACGATTACCTGGCTGACTGCGCCGAGCAGGGCATCAGCCCGGACAAGCCGGCGTCCGGCAAGATCATGCTGCGCATCCGCCCGGAGGTGCATGCCGCCGCGACCATCGCGGCACAAGCGGCCGGCCCTTAACCAGTGGGCTGACGAGGTATTCGAACGCGCGACCCACTCGTAGCCATGGCTGTGGCGGTTCTTGGGCATTGATGTCGTGGCCATGTGCAAGCAACTGAAAGAGGCGATCGGCGATGGATAAAGAGTTCGAGCAATTCCAGGCGGACCTGCTCCAGTCCGTCTGCCAGATGAAGGCCGGCAAGGCGGCGCACACTACTCAGGTGAGGCTCACTCCGGCTGCCGAGGCGCGCGCGAAGGTCGGTCTGTCGCAGAATGCCTTCGCCGAATTGCTCGGCATCAGCCTGCATATCGTGCAGGACTGGGAGCAGGGCCGCCGGCAGCCTACCGGCGCTGCACGGACCCTTCTGCGCGTGGTCGCCCAGCACCCCCGAGGCGTTGCGCGACCCTGACGCCTGGCCCCTGGCGAAAGCTTCTGCCAGCCGGCAGCAAGGGTGGACAACGCTCCGCCTGTCCACCTTGCAGCACCTTCCGCCACCTCAAGGCCCGTTTCAACGAGCTTTTTCCACCTCGGTGCTCCGGCAACTCCCAGTCCAGGTGCCTGCCCACCAGCCGCCTCGCCGCTTGATCCGGGGAGTCGGTCGCTGGCGATGCCGTGCATGAGAGGAGGGCGTCGGCGCGCCTGCCGAATCGCTATTCTCGACATGGGGAATAGAGGGCGCATAAATTCCAGCTGTTTCTCAAGAGTTGGACGCAAGTCCCATATGGCCGGCTTTTCTTTGTAAATCAGTTAGTTGGCTATCTTTTGCAAAGCGCGCGGCTGGAGGCGCTGTCTTGCCGGCCCTCAGGAGACCCCCTCCTTAAGCATAAGAAGGCTATTATTTTATTGATCCATGTCAGTCGAAGCGGTAATTTCTGCTCCAAGGGAGACGAAACAACGGCGATAACAGCGCCACACCTCGTCTCGATTGAATCGACTGGTAACGACCGCTCGTCTCGCTCTGGGGGAACCGCCATGAAAAAGTTCGGCATTCTGGCTCTGACCATCGGCATGCTCACTGTCGGCACTGTTAACGCTGCCGAAATCGTCCGGGAAGTAACGAGCGAGACCTCCGGGCAGGCCACCGGCGGCATGAGCGGCATGATGGCCGGCTCCGTCGGCGGTCCGATCGGTGCGGTGCTCGGCGCAGGCCTCGGCGTGCTGTTCGGCGGCTCCGGTCAGAAGGCCCTGGGCGCCAGCGAGCGTATCTACCTGGTGCGCACCGACAGCGGCGAACTGAAGGAATACCGCTCGCCGAACTACGTCTTCGCCGAAGGCGACAAGGTCGTGATCTACGGCAACCGCCCGCGTCCCTACGGCTGGACCCCCGAAACTGCCGAAGCCTTCGCCTACAACGGCCGCTGACGAGCAGGGTGGACAACGCCGGTTGTCCACCATCACCGATCCCCGCGACGCCCCGCACGTCCCTGTTGCACATCTTCTCCCCGCGGCAACCACGCCCTCGCTGTGCCGCCTGCCTTCTCCCCAGACGCCATCCACCTCGCTCCCGACAGCCAGTCGCCGTTGTGCGAGTAGGGGATAAGATGAGGCGGTTCTTGTAGCACCTGTTGCACCGATTCCATCTGCCCTGCAGGGCCAGTGCTACATTTTTGCTACGCGAAAATTTTCCCTTGTTTTAACTACTTGTTTTAAAAGCCATTTTTTGATCGATGCTGCCGATCCATCATCGGCGCAACGCAGAAGCGGCGGGATGGCTCGGAGCGCGTGGTTGCTGGGTTTGAGTGTGATTTTTCAGGCATTTTGGGGAATTTCCTGTCGTTTCGGCCCATTCTTGCCTGGCTTTTCAATATCCGATGCTACTGTAGGCTCGAAAAACCGCTGTAGCGCCGAAGCCGGAATGAGGGACGATTACGGCGCGGCCACGTAACGCAAGTGGTGGCGGCACTGGGTATACCGCACAGATCAGGATCAGGCGCGAAGTCGTCTATCGAGAAAGCCCGACCGTCGACCGGAAGCATTAGCCCGGAACGGGATCAAGCGACGGGAGGCCGAGCTGGCTGTGCCGGGTACCGAGCGGAACTCCGTCCGCAAAAGACTCAATGAATTTTTCGATCACAGCCCTTGAAGCATATCTGCAGATCCCTATTTAGGAAGTACGGGATGCCGAAGTCGGATCCCGGATTCGTCAAACTCGCTGATCTTCAGGAGATTGAATATGGCTACTTTCGCCATGGCCCCCCTGTTTCGCCAATCCGTCGGGTTCGATCGCTTCAATGATCTGTTTGAGGCGGCACTGCACAATGAAAGCGGCAATACTTATCCGCCCTACAACATCGAGAAGCATGGCGAAAACAACTACCGCATCGTAGTTGCAATCGCAGGCTTCGAAGAAGCCGACTTGGATGTGCAAGTCGAGCAGGGTGTACTGACCGTGTCCGGTGCCAAACACGTATCGGAGAAAGGCGAAGAAGCGCCAACGGTAATCTATCTGCATCAAGGTATTGCCCAGCGCAGCTTCAAACTGTCGTTCAACCTGGCCGACCATATCGAAGTGAAGAGCGCCAACCTGGCCAATGGCTTGCTGAGCATCGAGCTGGAACGGGTCATCCCGGAAGAAGCCAAGCCCAGGCGCATTGCGATCAGCCAGGGCGACAAGCCGGCCTTGTTGAACTGATCTAGAGTCACGGCAGCGTGAATGGAAGGGGTGCGAAAGCATCCCTTCTGCATTTTCGGACTGGCTTTTCCCATGGCTGCGTCTGCATCAGCAGTTCGGCATCGAGCAGCAAAGCCACGCCATGGCACTGACATCGATGCTACCGGAGCGCTCGTCAGGATCGTCGAGACCGAGTGCAAGGCCGAGGATGCCATCGCCGACAGCGGCATCATCAGCGGCTGGCTGGCCATGTGCGGGCGCGGCTTCCGGAACGCCTTCGCCGACCACAAGTCCACCACCGACGCCTCGGATCGCTTTCTGAACGACCAGTTTCTGTGCAGCAATATGCGCCCGCGCGGGGTTGAATTCGGTCTTGTCGGCAAACTGCCGGTATTCGGTACCGGGCATCTGCGCCTGGAAGCGCCAACCGAGCTTCTGGCCGACGGCCAGGTCACCGAGACCGGCATCTCCAGGTTCTGCGAGATGCAGCTGGTGAAGAAGGTGGCGTGACGGGACAGGCCGGGGGTGGCCTTGAGGCGCGAGGAGCGGGACAGTACAGCAAACCGTCAAGACTACCCAAAAAGCCGAGGCCCTATAAGATAAGCCAAGGCCGATGTCGCTTCGGCTTTCTGCGTCGAATAGTGGGCTCTCCAACCGATAGTCGCCAAAGTGCGCGATTACCGTGCTTCAGGACCCTCACTTCCGTTATGGTTCGTGACGGAATTTTGAAGGGGTTCCGAGGAGGAGAGCGATGAACAAGCTGCACCTGCTGAGTGGGACGGACAACTATCAAGCAGCTGGGCTGTTCAGTGGAGGCATGATCGCAGACTACAGCGTCCGGGTCTGTGTCGAGGAAAATGTCGTCGTTTTCTGGCTGGGGCCGGTCGAGATCCGGCTGACTCCACAGCAGGCTGAAGAAGTCGGCCATCACTTGACGACCGCCGGACAGAAAGCCTGCCAGATTCAGGACGTGAGCCAGCCGCTTCTGGACGGAGGCTACCGACAAGCGACGCTTCGTGGCCTTTCAGGCGTGATCGGGGAAGGCAAGGGCAAGAGTAAATAGCAGGTACATCTCGCTGAGACTCTTTGCTCGGCAAGCAAGAGCGAGTCGATGCAGGGCTGGCTCGAAAGCCCGACTACCGAGCGGATGACGACATCCCGAACACTGGAGCCGCGCCTCACAGACTGTGTGAAAATCTGGCAGTCGGTGAGGCATTGTCATTTATGGCTTGCATCCGCGGTCATTCCTCCGGCCAAGGCAGTCTGTTCCCCATCAGCCTCGATGAGCTGCTTCCCGAAGATCACCTGGCGTGAGTCATCGCCGCCTAGTGGCGCGCCTGGACCGGCAGGCTCTGCCTAGGGCGCTGTCGGACGTGGCGCTCAGTGGGCTTCCCCGGCCTCGACAGGATTGCTGCCATACAGCGGCCGTACCAGTGGCTCGATGGTCAGCCCCTGCACCAGGATCGAGACCAGCACCACGATATAGGTGAGGGCCAGCAGCAGGTCGCGCTCCGGGCCTTGGGGCAGCGCCAGGGCCAGTGCCACCGAAACCCCGCCGCGCAGGTCGCCCCAGGACAGGATGCGGACGGTTCCGGGGGGCACCTGGAGCTGGGCGGATTTCGACTGGCGGATCAGGACGATACCGGGGCCGATGGTCAGCACCCGGGCTACCAGCACGGCTCCGCCGAGCAGGATCGCTGCAGCCACATGCAGCCAGGCGAGAGGCAGCGCCAGCAGCTCGAGGCCGATCAGGGCAAACAGCAGGGCGTTGAGAGTCTCGTCGATCAGGACCCAGAAGCCATCGACGTAACGGCGGGGTTCATCGGACATGGCATGGCGGCGGCCATGATTGCCGATGATCAGGCCGGCAACCGCCATCACGATCGGTGCCGAAACGTGCAGCTTCGCCGCCAGCGATGCCCCGCCGAAGACCAGTGCCAGGCGAGCAAGAAAGGCGGCTGATACTTCGCTCGTTGCGCCACCACGGGTCGGCAAAGGCCAGACACATTCGGGATAAGGCCAGCCCGAGCTGGCGTCCTATGACACTTGCACAGCGGCATTTTGGCTTGAGCCAACATTGATCAGTAACCGTCCGGCCAAGTCATCTGGCTTGAACCCGCCAGGCTAAGAGATGGTGTCCACCTATTTATCGTGGACACCATTTCAAGGCTTTCAAGCGGGGAATCATGCAGCGACGTTCTTATTCCAAGGCCTTCAAGGCGCAGGTCGTGCAGGAGTGCAGCCTGCCCGGCAACTCGGTTGCCAGCGTGGCCCTGAGCCACGGCATCAATACCAATGTGGTTCATCGCTGGAGAAGATTGGCCGCATGCTCCCCGTCGACCGGGACACTGCCCGCCTTTCTTCCGGTGACGCTGGAGCCGCTGGTTCAGTCGGCGACTTCCGACCAGGCGGAGATCCGCATCGAGATTCCCCATCGCCGTACAAGCTTGACCGTGCACTGGCCGGCGGGCGATGCCGAAGGCTGTGCCCGGTTCGTCCGCGAGCTCCTGCAATGATCCGCATCGATGCCATCTGGCTCGCCACCGCGCCGCTGGATATGCGGGCCGGAACGGAAACGTGGTGGCGGTCTTCGGTGCGGCGAAGCCGCACAACGCCTACCTGTTCGCCAACAAGCGGGCCAACCGCATGAAAGTGCTGGTTCACGATGGTTTCGGTGTCTGGCTGGCCTCGCGCCGGCTGAACCGGGGCCGCTTCGTCTGGCCGGGCAGCTGGCAGGGTGCCCAGTTTGAACTGAGCGCCGAGCAGCTTCAGGCCCTGGTGGTCGGGCTGCCCTGGCAGCGGGTCGGATCGGGGGCCGAAATCCGCCTTTTATAGTTGACCGTCAGGTGCCCCATGCCGCGCAATTGACCGAACGGCCTATCGCCGGGAGCGATCAAGGCAGGCACACTCGGCGCCATGACTTCTGCTTGCTTCGACCATCTGACTCCCGAGCAACTGCGCGAACTGGCGGCGCAGTTGACGCAGCAAGTCCATTACTACAAAACCCGCGGCGAGCAGCTGGCTCACGAAATTGCCGTCCTCAAGCGGCATCGGTTTGCCCGGCGCAGCGAGCAGCTCGGTGCTGCCCAGCTCAGCCTGCTGGACGATCTGCTCGATACCGATATCGCGGCCATCGAAGCCGAGCTCGAGGAACTGGCTCCAGCTCCCGCCGCTGCCGGGCCACGCCGGCAGCCCAGGCGCACGGCCTTGCCGCCGCAGTTCCCCCGCACGCTGATCCATCACGAGCCGGACAACACGCAGTGCTCCTGCGGCTGCCAGCTCAAGCGCATCGGCGAGGATGTCAGCGAAAAGCTCGACTACACCCCGGGCGTCTTCACGGTGGAGCGGCATATCCGCGGCAAGTGGGTCTGCGAGCGGTGCGAAACCCTGATCCAGGCGCCGGTTCCGGCCCAGGTGATCGACAAGGGCATCCCGACCGCCGGGCTGCTGGCCCAGGTCATGGTGGCCAAGTTTGCCGATCATCTGCCCCTGTACCGGCAGGAAAGGATCTTCGCCCGGGCCGGCCTGGCCATCCCGCGCTCGACCCTGGCGCAGTGGGTCGGCCGCTGCGGCGTACAGCTGCAACCGCTGGTCGATGCGCTGCGGGACACAGTCCTGGAGCAGAACGTCGTCCATGCCGACGAGACCCCGGTGCAGATGCTCGCGCCGGGCATGAAGAAGACCCAGCGCGCCTACGTCTGGGCCTACGTTCCCAGCCCGTTCGCCGAGCTGCGCGCAGCCGTCTACGACTTCAGCCCCAGCCGTGCCGGCGAGCATGTCCGCACCTTCCTGGGCGACTGGAAAGGCAAGCTGGTCTGCGACGACTTCGCCGGTTACAAGGCCTGCTTCGAGCAGGGCGTGACCGAGATCGGCTGCATGGCCCATGCCCGACGCAAGTTCTACGACCTGCATGTCGCGAACCAGAGCCAACTGGCTGAACAGGCCCTGCGCCACATCGGTCAGCTGTATGACGTCGAGCGCGAGGTACACGACTTGCTGCCCGATGAGCGACAGCGAATACGCCAGGAAAAAGCCAAGCCCATCGCCGATGCCCTGCACGGCTGGATGCTCGCCCAGCGCCGGTTGGTGCATGAAGGCACGGCCATCGCCAAGGCACTCGACTACAGCCTCAAGCGCTGGGCGGCCCTGGTGCGCTATCTCGATGACGGCATGCTCGCCATCGACAACAACGGGTGTGAAAACCAGATCCGCCCGTGGGCCATCGGCCGTGCGAACTGGCTGTTCGCCGGCTCGCTGCGCAGCGGCAAACGTGCGGCTGCGCTGATGACACTGATCCAGTCAGCGCGGTTGAACGGCCATGATCCGTATGCCTATCTGAAAGATGTGCTGACCCGGCTGCCAACGCAGAAGGCCAGTGGGCTCACCGAGCTGCTGCCGCACAACTGGATGCCTGCCAGCAAGGTGTAATCCCCAGCCGCTTACATTGATCAGTGTCAGCGAGGCAATGTGACCGAAGGCGATTGCGGGCAATGGCTCTGCGCGAGCGGCCGATCGATTGAGGAGGATGCGTGCGATGGCACACAGGTAATATCAATATGAAGGCAAAATAATGCCATCATGAACCTGTCGTGCTAGGAACCGTGAAGTGATTGATCTTTCGCACTGGAATCTCACCATTCCCGTTGGGGCCGCGATCATTCAGACCAGGCAGCTTCAGACCTATGAGTCGAAGTGGTTTGTCCGCAACACCGATGGCTCCATCACCTTCTATGCGCCTTCCTCCGGGGCAGGCATCCGAAGCACGCCGAACAGCGTTTACCCACGCTCCGAACTCCGGGAAACGCTGCCCAACGGCGCCGACAAGGAGGCCAACTGGCGCCTCGGCAGCGCCAGGGTCCACCGTTTGAGCGCAACGCTTACGGTCGACTCCCTGGCAGCCAGCCAAAAGGCGATCATCGGCCAGTTCCATGGCACGAGCACGAAACCGCCGTTCAAATTGCAGATCACCGGCAGCACCATCTACGTGCAATATCGCCCGCAGTACAACGGCGAGGAAAGGAAAGATCCCATCCTCAAGGGCTACAGGCTTGGCAACAGGCTGGCTTACTCGGCGGCAGTGACCAGCGATGGGGAACTGACCGTCACGGTCAACGGCGAAGTCAGGAGATACCGGTTCGACGTGGCCTCGTACCGGAGCGACAGGTGGTATGCCAAGGCCGGCATGTACAGCCAGCAGGAGATAGGCGGAACGGGGGCCGGGAGAGCCACCTTCTATTCGCTGAACATGACGCACAGCGACAGGACTGAGGCGTCCGAAGTCGCGCAGCAGGCGGAAAGTCAGGAACGCCACCGACAAAATCCGGGAGCATTGGTCCGTGTTCGAGGATCCGCCGGATGACCTTCCCGTGCGAAGGCAGGGAAAGTCACAAGCTCGGCCAACCGGTTCCACATCAGAGCTCCTGCGACTCTGGCAGGGGCTCTTTTTGTGCCTGCAATCCAGCAGCGGACGGCTGATCGCTGGAGGCGTGTGGTTACGCCCCAACCCTCGTGAGGAGCCAGGGGGATAGGGGGATCCGCTGTAAAGGCTCGGAGGGTGAGGGAGGGCAGGGGCTATTGCCCTGCTGCGTGCCGGGTGCGCACGCGGAGGGGATTTTCCGCACCTGCTCGTCTTGCGACGAGACGACCTGGAGGCTGTCCGAAACCTCTTCCAGATCGGGGTTGTCCTGGCTTTGCAGGAGATGGCATATCAGCTCTATGAGAAGATCCATCACCGCAGCGGCCAGGATCAGGTAGACCATGGCGGCAATCGTGAGTATCAAAACTCCATTCATCGGGTGTGCCTCCAGCCTGGCTTGATGGGATGGCATGGCGAGCAAGGGGGGGCGGCTAACACTTCGTTTCATTGCGCTACCACGGACCGGCAAAGGTCTGGACACATACAGGACGGCCGCCCAAGCCGGCACCCTAGGGCACCAAGGCAGCGGCATTCTTGACTTGAGCCAACATTGACCGCAGTGCGCGGTGCAATGCGACGGAAGGCACTGTGCTGGGAAAGCCATGTTGGGTAGAGGACGCTGCGCGACAGGCGAGGAGGAAGAGACATCCCTGGCAGTCTAGCAGCCTGGCTGCTGTCGGGCCGGCAAGTCCGACCAACGAGCCCCTGCCACACTGGCAGGGTTTTTTCGATTCTTCGCAGAGTCCTGGGGAAGCGAGGATCTACAGGTAGGGAAGCAGGTAAATTGGTAGTCGCCAAACACACCAGGCCCATGGCTCGGAGAAGACTCTTACCAAGGAGCAGGTTTCTCTGCGTCTTTCCCCGAGGCGATCGCCTGCTTCAAGGCTGGCGGCATCGGCTGGCAGACTCGCCTCGACCAGGGAGCGCGCGGCCACGGCTAGCGGCGACTTAAACGGAAAAGCCCGAATCCCTTGTATTTATTGGAGTTTCTGGCTTTTTTCAGTCTGAGCTTTTTATGCGGATTGACAGCAAGTAGGGTAGACAGCGCTTTGCCTGTCCAGCATTACTATGGCGTCGCTCCCCTCAAACAATACTTTCAAGGGCTGACCCTGTGTATTCCTCTCCCTCCAAACTCCTGTTCCTCCCCGGCGCCTCCGGCAGCACGCGATTCTGGCGGCCGGCTGCCGACCTGCTCGCTCACCCGGCACAGAAAGTCCATATCGGCTGGCCCGGCCTGGGTTCGACGCCGGCCGATCCGGGCGTGACCCGTTTTGCCGATCTGGTGGCACGCGTCGTAGCCGAGATCGACCAGCCGACGGCGTTGGTGGCGCAGTCGATGGGCGGGGTGATTGCCATGCTGGCAGCGCTTGAGCAGCCCGAGCTGGTCACCCACCTGGTACTGACCGCGACCTCGGGCGGGATGGATATGGAGAGCCTGGGCGCGCAGGACTGGCGCCCCTTGTTCGCGGAGGCAAACCTGGTCGTGCCGCAGTGGTTCATCGACTATCGCGAGGACCTGACGCCCCGGCTGGCGGAGCTGGAGATGCCGACGTTGCTGCTGTGGGGCGATGACGACCCGGTCAGTCCCGTCAGTGTCGGCCAGCGCCTCGCCACGCTGCTGCCCCGCGCCGAGCTGCACGTTCTCCCCGGCGGCGATCACCGCCTGGCCAAAATCCTCGCCGCCGAGGTGGCGCCGCTGATCGACAGGCATCTGGCCAAGAGCCGATGACCTGAATTACCTCTCCTGGCCGGCGGCGACCGCGAATCCACAGCCTCGCCGCCCAGGCTACCGACGCTGAACCTCTCGACCTCACAGGCAGATATCCGGCAAGACGCAAAGTAGGGGGCACTTCTCCCCGGGAGCTGATCGCTGGCGGTGTTGTTCATGGCCAGCGGGCGCCGGCATGCCTGCCGAACTCATCATCTCCGGCTCCCTCGGATAAGGGCGACGAACGAACTTCCTCCAGGCCTGAAGACCGGCTGCAACTCTCGCGCTGGTAATTTTTTCTTTAAAATCAGTCACTTGGCATTCGACGGTGGGAAAGTTCTGCCTGGCAGACTGCCAGGGACACCCCCTCCTTAAGCATGATGCGATGATTGTTTTATTGATCTATGTCAGCCAAATGGTTAGTTTCCTCACCAAGGAAAGCGAAACGGCGCAGACAGCGCCCCAGTAACAGGAATCACTGGCAACGACCACAGATATCGTCCTCGGGGGAACCGCCATGAAAAAGTTCGGCATTCTGGCTCTGACCATCGGCATGCTCGCCGTCAGCAACGTTTACGCCGCTGAAATCGTCAGCGAAGTGGGCGACGAGACCTCCGGGCAGGCTACGGGCGGCATGACGGGCATGATGGCCGGTTCCGTGGGCGGTCCGATCGGTGCGGTGATCGGTGCAGGCCTCGGCGCGGTGTTCGGCGGTTCCGGTCAGAAGGCTGTCGGCGGCAGCGACCGCGCCTACATCGTGCGCACCGACAGCGGCGAACTGAAGACGTACCGCTCGCCGAACTATGTCTTTGCCCCCGGCGACAAGGTCATGATCCACGGCAACCGCCCGCGCCCGCTTGGCTGGACGCCCGAAACCGCCAAGTCCTTTCCCTATAACGGCTAATGGCGTCAGCTGGCAGGTCAGGGTGGGCAACGCTTGGGTTGCCCACCGTCACCGATCCCGGCGACGGTCTGACATGTTCCGAGTCGCACATTTTTCCCCAGCGGCACCCGCGACCTGGCTGTGCCGCCACGCCTTATCCGCGATGCCATCCGCTTCGCTCCCAGCGGCCAGTCTCAGGAGGCGGGTAAGGGATGAGATGGGGCGGTTCTCGCAGCACCCTGTTGCACCAATGCCATCTCCTTGCGTCATAAAAATGATGGCAATGGGCATGTTGCGCGGATCGGACCGAATGTGGGGACAGATCGGCCTATCAGAAAAGCCGGATCTTGAATGGGAAGCAAGCGGTTTCGCCTGGGCCAGGCGACTGGCGAACACAGGTGGTGTTCATGTTCTCTGATCGGCGGGCCAAGGCTGGCCGCTTGCTGGCATGTTGCCCTGTTACGGTGCGCTTGCCACGCAACTTTAGTTGGGGCAGGATTTTTTGCGCTGTAAGTGCCTATCTGCCTGTTTCGACAGGCCAACATCACTATCACGGAGATAATATGAATAATAAGGGTGCCGATGTTGCTGTTTATGTGCAGAAATACAAGGGGTTCGATATGGCTGTCGAGCCATACCGCTCCGGGCTGGGACGGAAGTGGACCATCCGGGCCAGCGTACGTCGGGATAGGGAAATGTTCACCTCCCGGAAAACCGATGTCGATTGTTCCTGGGACGGCATCGAAGCGGCCCGCGAGGCCGGCTTCCGGCATTGCCGCGCGCTCATCGACAGGCTGGCCCGGCATTGACGGCTGGTATTTTCTCTCGTTACCTCCTTCAGCTGCGAGCATGATGCCCTGATGCGGGACATGCCTGCGTAGCGAATAGCCCTCAAGGGCGGGAGGGGGCTCTCCTGCTGTCCAGGGCCTGGCTCGGTAGTGCCGAAGCAATGAGGCCGGCGCTATTGCCGATGCCAGGCCCGCACCTTGAATGCACTGGCTGCCGAGGCTGGTCATTGCCGGTCTCCTGCTCCACAGGATTTTTCTATTCGTGTCCTGTCGCCTGTCAGGGCGCATTCCGTGATGCGAGTTCCTCACCTTTACTTGTCCTCATGTTCGACGATCATTGGCCGGAAAGAGAAAGGCCCCGGCCCAGCCTGCGGGATTTGCAGTTCTTGAGTACCGTCAGGAAAAGGGTGCGCAAGCAGTTTCCAAATACTCTCGCCAAGCCTGTGCAAAGTTCCCGTTTCGGCATTCGCCCGTATTCGGCTATTCCTTTTTGAAACAGCCATCGTTTTTCTCGAAGGAGCCCCTCAGAACTTCGGCGGGCGGTTGCTGCCGTGGCAAAGAGGGTGCGGGATTGATTGGCTTCAATGATGGAAAGAGGAGCAGGGCTACCCCGGAATCGCAGGTAAAGATTTACAAAATATTTACGGCCCACGTAATGATATCGATTTGATATTACTCGGATGAGGATGTACCGCAGTGTCTGCAACTTGCTGGACAGGCTGTGCATCATCTTTGCTGGATCTTGATTGACGTGTTGCAGAGGCGGCGTCTGTTTCCGATAGCAACATTGTTTCCTGCCTGTTTCGATGCCCCAGATGCGGACAGGTAGGTCGAAGGGAGGTTCGCTCAGGGGCTCGCAACCCTCTATTTCAAGGTTTTGGGCTTTCCAGCTCGATTCGTGGCGTGATCTGCGGGAAATGAGATTGTTTGCAGATGTTTCCGGCGGGTTCTGCATCGCCGGTTCTCTGGTCGTAGTTTTCGGCCGAACAATGTCACTGCAAGATTGCGATTGCAGTACTGGCGAAAGCCGGGACCGCCTTGTATCTGGCCGGCTGCAGGCGAGTTTCCAAAGTGCACTGCTTCGAAGTCGAACCGATTTGCAGGGCGTGCCCGCTTGCCATCGCCTGGATTGCCACGATATGAACTGACGCATGGGCGCGCACTTGGTGTCCTTGACGCGCGTCAATTCGTTAATCATTAATAGTTCCACCCATCGGATAACCCGAGAATCATGGGATTGCAGTGCGATCGAACTATTGTTCGGTGGTCGAATCCCCGTTACTCCCCTAGTCGAGATGCGCCTGTGTCGAACGCCTTTATCCGAAAAAGCCGATACCTGATCAAAACGCTTACCTATGTCGGCTGGTCGCTATTCTGGCTGTTGCTCTGGGATATCTTCATCACCGTGGATTACATGCTTCTGGTGAGTCCACGCTGGAATCTCCCTCCGATGCCCCTGACGCTGCTCGGTTCGGCGCTGGTGGTGCTGACCAGCTTCCGCAACTCCAGCGCCTACAATCGCTGGTGGGAAGCGCGCACCCTGTGGGGCACCATGACCAACAACTCGCGCAGCTTCGCGCGCCAGGTGCTCACCCTGATCGACGACGCCTACGGCATGAACCCGGTCAAGGCCGTGCTGCTGCGTCGCCACGTGGCCTACGTGAAGGCCCTGTCGGCGCACCTGAAGGGCGCTCCCTGTGGCGAGGAGGTCCAGGCGCTGATCCCGGCCGAGGAGTTCGACCGTCGCCACCACACCAACAACTTCCCCAACGACATCCTGAACGGCTCGGCGGCCCTGCTGGCCAAGGAATACAAGGCCGGACGGCTGGACAGCATGCGTCTGTCCCGCCTGGAGTCGACCATGGTGGTGCTTTCCGACTGCCAGGGCGGCATGGAGCGGATCGCCAACACGCCACTGCCGTATCCCTACGTGTACTTCCCGCGGCTGTTCATCACCCTGTTCTGTCTGATCATGCCGATCGGCCTGGTGGAAACCCTCGGTTGGTACACGCCGCTGGCTTCGACGGTGGCGGGCTTCATGCTGCTGGCCATCGAGCGGGTCGGCACCGACCTGCAGAGCCCCTTCCGCAACAGCGAGCACCGGATCCAGACCGAGGCCCTGTGCCAGAACATCGAGCGCAACCTGGAGTCGATGCTGCGCGACGCCACCGCGGAGCGCTCGCCCGAGCTGGTTCCGCTGGGCGGCGAGCTGAAGCGCCTCTGACGTCGTCCGCTTGCCGGACCGTGGAGGGCGATTCGCTGCGGCATGAAAGGAACGGGCGGGGTTTTACCCCGCCCGTCGTGTTTTCAGTTCGAAGAATGTTCCGCCCGGCCCGCATGATATCGGGCCGGGCGGGGCGTTTCAGGCGCTCGCCTTCGGCTTGATGAACAACCGCTCCCCGCGCGCCAGACCGACCAGGGTGTCGTGGTCCTTGACCACCTCCGCCTCGACCAGCTCGTTCTGGCCGTCGACCTTGAGGGTCACCCGGGTGATGGCGCCGAGCGGACGGATGTCGCGCACTTCGGCGCCGTGGTACTCGGCCACCGCCTCGCGGGACAGCAGAACCTCATGGGGGCGGAACAGGATGTGCCCGTCGTCCAGATGCAGGCGGTTGGAGTCGCCGAGGAAGTGGTAGACGAAGTCGCTGGCCGGCTGCTCGTAGACCTCGCCCGGCGCGCCGATCTGCTCGATCACCCCCTTGTTCATCACCACGATGCGGTCGGCCACCTCCATGGCTTCCTCCTGGTCGTGGGTGACGAACACCGAGGTCAGGTTGATCTCCTCGTGCAGGCGCGCCAGCCAGCGGCGCAGCTCCTTGCGCACCTTGGCATCCAGCGCCCCGAAGGGTTCGTCGAGCAGCAGGATCTTCGGCTCCACCGCCAGCGCGCGGGCCAGGGCGATGCGCTGGCGCTGGCCGCCGGACAACTGCTCCGGATAGCGGTCGGCCAGCCAGTCGAGTTGCACCATGCCCAGCAGTTCATGGACCTTCTGGGCGATGACCTGCTCGCTCGGCCGCTCGCGCCTGGGCTTCATGCGCAGGCCGAAGGCGACGTTGTCGAACACCGTCATGTGGCGGAACAGCGCGTAGTGCTGGAATACGAAGCCGACGTTGCGGTCGCGCACGTCGTGGCCGGAGACGTCCTCGCCGTGAAAAGAGATGCTGCCGGCATCCGGGGTCTCCAGGCCGGCGATGATCCGTAGCAGGGTGGTCTTGCCGCAGCCGGAGGGGCCGAGCAGGGCGACCAGCTCGCCGCTGTGGATGTCCAGATTGATGTCGTTGAGGGCCTGGAAGGCGCCGAAGCGCTTGCTGACGTTGCGGATTTCGATGGACATGGCTTACTCCTCGGCAGCATTGGACTTGAGGCGGGACAGACGGGCTTCGCTCCACTGCTTGAGCAGCAGGATGATCAGCGCCAGGACCAGCAGCAGGCTGGCGACGCTGAAGGCGGCGACGTGGTTGTACTCGTTGTAGAGAATCTCGACGTGCAGCGGCAGGGTGTTGGTGAAGCCGCGGATGTGTCCGGAGACCACCGACACCGCGCCGAACTCGCCCATGGCGCGGGCGGTGCAGAGCACCACGCCGTAGATCAGGCCCCACTTGATGTTGGGCAGGGTGACGTGCCAGAACATCTGCCAGCCGTTGGCGCCGAGCAGGCGCGCGGCTTCCTCTTCCTGGGTGCCCTGTTCCTGCATCAGCGGGATCAGCTCGCGTGCGACGAAGGGCAGGGTGACGAAGATGGTCGCCAGGACGATGCCGGGCAGGGCGAAGACGATCTGGATGTCGCGCTCGCTCAGCCACTCGCCGAACAGGCCCTGGGCGCCGAACAGCAGCATGTAGATCAGGCCGGCGATCACCGGCGAGACCGAGAACGGCAGGTCGATCAGGGTCACCAGCAGGCTCTTGCCGGGAAACTCGTACTTGCTCACGCACCAGGCGGCAGCCAGGCCGAACACCAGGTTGAGCGGCACCGAGATGCCCACGGCGAGCAGGGTCAGCTTGAGGGCGGAGATGGCGTCCGGCTCCAGCAGGGCCTCGAAGAAGGTCCCGAAGCCGAGCTTGAGCGCCTCGCTCAGCACCACGTAGAGCGGCAGCAGGAGGAATACGGCGAACGCCAGCCAGGCGGTGGCGATCAGCAGGCGGCGGCCGAGGGCGTTGCCGCGGCGGGCGGCATTGGCGGAGGCGGCCGCGCTCAGGGTTGTGGATGACATGGCGGCCTCCTTACGGCGTGGCGATGCGGCGCTGCAGCAGGTTGAGCGGCAGCAGCAGGGCGAAGGACACCACCAGCATCATCACGCCGATGCTGGTGGCGCCGGTATAGTCGTACTGGTCCAGCTTGACCATGATCAGCAGCGGCAGGATCTCGGTCTTGCCCGGCATGTTGCCGGCGATGAAGATCACCGAGCCGTACTCGCCGATGCCGCGGGCGAAGGCCAGGCCGAAGCCGGTCAGCCAGGCCGGCAGCAGCGCCGGCAGCAGCACGTGGCGGAAGGTCTGCCAGGGGCTGGCGCCGAGGCAGGCGGCCGCCTCCTCGACCTCGCGGGGAATGTCCGCCAGCACCGGCTGCAGGGTGCGCACCACGAAGGGCAGGGTGACGAAGGTCAGCGCCAGGGCGATGCCCAGCGGGGTGTAGGCGATCTTCAGGCCGAACTCGCCGGCGAGCTGGCCGACCGCTCCGGCCGGCGCGTAGAGCGCGGTCAGGGCGATGCCGGCCACCGCGGTGGGCAGGGCGAACGGCAGGTCGATCATGGCGTCGATGACCTTGCGGCCGGGGAAGGGGTAGCGCACCAGCACCCAGGCCAGCAGGGTACCGATCACGCCGTTGAGCAGTGCGGCGGCCAGCGCGGTGCCGAAGCTGAGCTTGAGTGCGGCCAGCACCCGCGGGGCGGAGACAACCTCCCAGAACTGCAACCAGGTGAGCTGGGAGGCGTGGACGAACATGGCACCCAGGGGAATCAACACCAACAGACTGAGATACACCAGGGTGTAGCCCAGCGTCAGCCCGAAGCCGGGTATGACGGGGGATATGCGGCGGGACATGGACATCTCTCGAATGACGGAAAGCAACAAGCCACAAGCGGAGTCCAGGACTTCCGGCTCGTGGCCTTGTCTGCGTGGTTATGGGTTCAGCGCACCTTGTAGATCTGGTCGAATACCCCGCCGTCCTTGAAGAGCTTCGGCTGGGCGGTTTTCCAGCCACCGAATTCCGTATCGATGGTCACGAGCTCGAGGCTGGGAAACTGCTTGGCGAACTCGGCGGCGACCTTCTCGTTGCGCGGCCGGTAGAAGTTCCTCGCGGCGATGCGCTGACCTTCCTCGCTGTACAGGTAGTTGAGATAGGCGGTGGCCACTTCGCGGCTACCCTTGCGGTCGACGTTCTTGTCCACTACCGCCACCGGCGGTTCGGCAAGGATCGACACCGAAGGCACGACGATCTCGAAGTTTTCTCCACCCTGTTCCTTCAGCGCCAGGAAGGCTTCGTTCTCCCAGGCCAGCAGAACGTCGCCAATGTTATTGTTGACGAAGGTGATGGTCGAGCCGCGCGCGCCGGTATCCAGCACCGGCACCTGCTTGTAGAGCTGCTCGACGTAGACGCGGGCCTTGTCCTCGCTGCCGTATTGCTTCTGCGCCCAGGCCCAGGCGGCGAGGAAGTTCCAGCGTGCGCCGCCGGAGGTCTTGGGGTTCGGGGTGATCACTTCCACGCCCGGCTTGACCAGATCGCCCCAGTCCTTGATGCCTTTCGGGTTGCCCTTGCGCACCAGGAAGACGATGGTCGAGGTGTAGGGCGTACTGGACTGCGGCAGGCGGCTCTGCCAGTCCTCGGGAATCAGCTTGCCGAGCTTGTACAGCTCGTCGATGTCGCCGGCCAGGGCCAGGGTCACCACGTCGGCCTTGAGCCCGTCGATCACCGCGCGCGCCTGCTTGCCCGAACCGCCGTGGGACTGCTGGATGGTCACCGGGTCATGGCCCTCGGCCTGCCAGTGCTTGTTGAAGGCGGCGTTGTACTCCCGGTACAGCTCGCGGGTCGGATCGTAGGACACGTTGAGCAGCAGGGTCTGTGCCTGGGCGGCGGCGCAGAGGCTCAGGCCGGCCAGGGCGGCGAGGGCGAAACGACGGATGGACATGGATACGACTCCTGAATGTATCGGCGATGCGTTCTGGTTGTGGGGTACGGTCGACGTTGGCATGTGCCGGTGCAGGTGGCTCGAGCCCTGTCTGCACCGAGGGGCTCGGTGCCCGGTGTGTTCTTCGTTCATGCGTACCCTCCGGTTGTCCAGTCGGGTCGTTCGCCCCGGGAAATCAGGGGGTCTTGCCGGTCTGCTGTGCCTGCAGGCGGAACTTCTCCTTGCGCTCGATCTGCACCACCTGGCCGTTGTGCACGGTGATCTCCACCGCGCCGAAACGCAGGTTCTTCAGGGCGCTGTGGATCTCGCGCAGGATGCTGGACTCGTCCTGGCCTTCGAGGCTTCTGAGGGGGGCGCTCATGGCTGTGCTCTCCTTGGATGAATATGCCGTCGGGTCGGTGGTTCGGCGGCGTGGAGCGGATAGTAGGGAAAAGCATTTATTCTTAAAAATACTGTTTTGTGATTTTTATATAATTAATTGCTATCAGATAACGGTCTGCAGCATAAGAAAATTTGAATAAATAAATAATTTTTTATTCTTTTTTAGAATTTAAAAGGTATGCCTAGACTGGTCTCCATTGCCACACGAGGAGGCCCGCAATGCCCAGCCAGACACTTCGCTACCTGATCCTGCCGGGCTGGCACGGCTCGCCCGACGAGCACTGGCAGAGCCACTGGCAGCGCACGCTGCCGAATGCGGTGCGGGTCGAGCAGGCCGATTGGGACAATCCCGACCCGTTCAGCTGGGTCGCCGCGCTGGAGCGTGCGGTCGCCGCCGAGCGCACGCCGGCGATCCTCATCGCCCACAGCCTCGGTTGCGTCACCGTGGCGCGCTGGGCCGCCCAGGCCCCGTCCGCCTCGCTGCGCCGGGTGCGCGGGGCGCTGCTGGTGGCGCCGGCGGATGTCGAGCGTCCCGGCTGTCACCAACCCCTGCGATGTTTCGCCCCCATCGTCCGCGAGCGCCTGCCGTTTCCCAGCCAACTGGTCGGCTCGGACAACGACCCGACCGCCACGGCGGTCCGCGCCCTGGAGCTGGCCCGCGACTGGGGCGCGCTGCCGACCATCCTGCCCGGCGCCGGCCATATCAATGTCGATTCCGGACACCGGCGCTGGGAGCAGGGTTTTGCCCACCTCTACCGCCTGCAGCAACAGATCGAACGACTGGAGCGGCGCTGCGTATGAGGCGCCCGGGCGCCCGCGAGAACCGGCAGATGCCGGGGTGCAGCCGTTTCCCACCCGACAATCGCCGATAGCCCCGGACCTGGCCGGCCCGGCGGCCCAGCCAGGAGAGTTCCCCATGAATCGCCATCTTCCGCCCGGTCAGCCGCTGCTGACTTTCCCCGATGCCGACAAGAGCCCGCTGAGCATCCGTGCCAAGGCGCTGGTGTTCGTCGATCCCCGTTCGCGCCGGCTGCGCGACGAGGTGGAGCGCCTCGCGCCGACCGGCCTGCCGGTGCTGATCCGCGGCGAGAGCGGGACCGGCAAGGAGCTGTTGGCCCGGCAGATCCACCGCGAAAGCGGACGCGGCGGCCTGTTCGTCGCGGTCAGCTGCGGGGCGCTCAGCCCGACCTGGGCCGAGGCCGAGCTGTTCGGCCACGCCGCCGGCGCCTATGCCGGTGCCGCCTGCAGCCGCGCCGGCTGGTTCGGCTCGGCCAACGGCGGCACCCTTTATCTGGACGAGATCGGCGATCTGCCGCTGGGCCTGCAGGGCAAGCTGCTCGCTGCCCTGGAAACCCGCGAGGTGCTGCGCGTCGGTGCGCAGCAGCCGGCGCCGGTGGATGTGCATCTGGTGGCGGCCAGCAGCGTCGACCTGGCCCAGGCGGTGGCTGCCGGCAAGTTCAGCGAGCGGCTGTACCGCTACCTTGACGAGGGCCGTCTGGAGCTACCGGCGCTGCGCGAGCGGCCCGGGGATATCCTGCCGCTCGCCGAGTACTTTCTCGGCGTCTACGCCCAGCGCCTGGGCCTGGCTCTCCCTCAGCTCGGCGCGCAGGCCCAGCTCGCCCTGGAGCGCCATCCCTGGCCGGGCAACACCCGCGAGCTGGAGAGCGTCATCCATTTCGCCCTGCTGGTCTGCAGCGGCGACGAGATCCTCCCGGCCCACCTCAATCTGCCGGGCACCCCAGCGCCGTCGCACACGCCGTTGACCATCATCGAGGAGCAACTGGCCCGGCTCGACGCCCGGGAGCGGGCGCACCTGCGCGCCTTGCTGGCCCAGCCGGGTATCTGAAGGCACAGACGAAAATCCCCGGCGAGTGGATGCGGCCGGGGAAGAGGGGTTCAGCGGGCGGCCGTCTGCGGCTGCCAGATCGACAGGTCGCGGGCATCGACGCGCCTGGGCAGCAGCCCTTCGGCGAAGAAGGCGTCGGCGATCTTCTGCTGCTCGGCCAGGCTCTCCACCTGCACCGGGCGCACCCGGTAGCTGCGCCGGGCGTTGGCCTGCTCGACAATTTCTGGCGCCAGGTTGCCCCACAGCGGCGCGAGAATCCGTGCCGCCTCCCGGGGATTGGCGCGCAGCCAGTCGCCGGCCTTGACCAGCTCGGCGAACACCACTTCCAGCACCTGCGGGTGTTCCCTGGCGAAGCGCTGGCTGGTCAGGTAATAGCGCTGATAGGCGGCCAGCTGCTCGCCGTCGGCCAGGGTGCGGGTCGACAGCTGGCGCTGGGCGCTGCTGAGGAAGGGTTCCCAGGTCACCCAGGCGTCCACCTTGCCGTTCTCGAAGGCGGCGCGGCCGTCGGCCGGGGTCAGGTAGGCCGGCTGGATGTCGGAGAACTTCAGACCGGCCCTGGCCAGCGCGGCGAGCAGCAGGTAGTGGCTGCCGGCGGCCTTGGTCACCGCCACCTTTTTGCCCTTGAGATCGGCCAGGCCGCGCAGCGGCGAGTCGGCGCGCACCAGGATCGCCTGGGCGGCCGGCGACGGCGCCTCCTGGGCGAAATAGGCGAGCTGGGCGCCGGCGGCCTGGGCGAACACCGGCACGGTGTCGGCGACGTCGGCGGACAGGTCGAGATTGCCGACGTTGAGCGCCTCCAGCAGCGGCTGGCCGCTGGCGAACTCGTGCCAGCTGAGGCGGATGTCCTGGGCGGCCAGGGCCTTCTCCAGGGTGCCGCGGGCCTTCAGCAGGGCGATCAGGGTGGAGGACTTCTGGTAGCCGATGCGCAGCTCGGTTTCCGCCTGGACGGGCAGGGCGGCGCACAGCCCCAGGGCGAGGCCGAGACCGAGCAGGGCGCGGCGGCTGAGGGAAATGAACGGGGGCATGAAAGACCTCGTGGATGCGGTCCCGGCCACTACGAGGGACCGGAACGACGGAACTTCGAAAGAAAATGCGGGAAGTCCGGTGGTCCGGTCGTTGCAAACTAGATTATCTAAAAACTGGCAAGCCAATAATTTAAGGCGATAAGGATATGCCCGGCCACCCGTTCGAGAGGGAACAAGGCTGCGCGGCAACCTTTGATATTTTAGTTATATTAAAGTAAAAAATAATTCTTTTTAGGGATAAAGGATTTCCCTTAGATTGCACCCCCAGCCGACAGCGGATCACCGCACCGAGCCCGATCATGGGGCTCCCCCTCCCACCAGCAACCTCCTCGCAGCGTTCGCCGGCCCGAGCCCCAGCCATGCATTCCAAGAATTTCGAACAGGCATCTGGAGCATCGAGCATGAACAAGTCTTACCTGGCCCTGGCGGTCGTCCTCGGCGGGGCCGCGCAGCACGCGGGCGCTGCCGGGTTCTTCGAGGACAGCAAGGCCACCCTGGGGCTGCGCAATTTCTACTTCAACCAGGACAACCGCGACGGCGCCGCCGCCCCGTCCAAGCAGGAGGAATGGGGCCAGGGCTTCATCCTCGACTACAAGTCCGGCTACACCCAGGGCCCGGTCGGCTTCGGCGTCGATGCCCTCGGCCTAGTCGGCGTCCGCCTCGACTCCGGCAAGGGCACCCACTACAACCCGACCAGCGCCAACAACAGCGGCCAGCTGTTCCCCACCGAAAGCGACGGCCGCGCCGTGCACGAATACGGCAGCCTGGGGCTGACCGCCAAGGTGCGCTTCTCCAAAACCGAGGCGCGTCTGGGCACCTTCCTGCCCAAGCTGCCGGTGGTGACCCACAACGACGGCCGCCTGCTGCCGCAGACCTTCGAGGGCGCGCAGCTGACCAGCAACGAGATTTCCAACCTGACCCTGACCGGCGGCAAGTTCGAGCGTGCCAAGGGCCGCAGCTCGACCAACAGCGACAGCCTGTCCATCGCCGGCGCCAACAATGCCAAGACCGGCCAGTTCAGCAACCAGTTCTACTTCGCCGGCGCCGACTACAAGCTCGGCAAGAACCTCCTGCTGCAGTACTACTACGGCAACCTGGAAGACTTCTACGTGCAGCACTTCGTCGGCCTGCAGCACGACTGGAAGCTGCCGGTGGGCCTTTTGAAGACCGACCTGCGCTATTTCAACAGCGACTCCGACGGCAAGAACGCCAGCGCCTCCGGACGCGCCGAAGGCTATCGCAGCAGCGGCTACTGGTCGGCCGGCGACCGCGACCGCGGCGAGGTCGACAACCGCACCTGGAGCGCCAAGTTCACCTACCTGCTGGACGCCCACGAGCTGAGCTTTGGCGTGCAGCGGCTGTCCGGCAACAGCGACTTCCCGGTGCTCAACCAGGGCGACGGCTACACCGCCTACCTGATCACCGACAGCCAGATCAACAAGTTCCTGCGCGCCGGCGAGCGCACCTGGCGGGCCAGCTACGCCTACGACTTCGCCAAGCTCGGCGTGCCGGGCCTGAAGGCCTCGGCGGTCTACCTGCACGGCGACAACATCGACACCAACGGCAGCGACGCCAGCGAGTGGGAGCGCGACCTGCGCCTGGACTACGTCGTGCAGGGCGGCCTGTTCAAGGGCGTCGGCCTCTCCTACCGGCATGCCTCGCTGCGCAGCGACGTGGCCTCGCAGCGCAGCATCGACGAGAACCGCCTGTACGTCACCTACAGCCTGCCGCTGCTCTAAGCGGGCCTGGGTCCGTCGCAGGCGCAACCCGAATACCAAAAGGCTGGGTCATCTCGACCTCTTGGCCGGTCCCGCAAGGGCCGGCCTTTTTTGGTTCCTGGCGCGATCCCGGGAAAGAGGATTGACAGGCAGGCAAATTGGCAGTCGCCAGACAGATCAACCCCCGATCAACGGGGGGGCAACTACCGGCAGAATGGTTCCCGATCGCTCGGAGCGAAGGCCATGACACGTCGTTGTCGCAATAATCGCGCAAAGTATGACGCCGGTCATTGGCCGGCTGACGCACTCTTGCCAAGCTGATCCAGTAGTGGCTAAATAAGAATTATTATTATTTGACTTGCCGAAGGGCAAGGGGTTGCTACGCTCATAGGCAACCAGGGAGCAGACCCATGCATTTACGGGCACCTACAGCAAAGTTTTTCGGCTTCTGGCTCATGACTCTCCTTGCCGGCACGACTGCCTCCACAAGCTGGGCAGATGAAGCATTTCAGTCTCCTGTTCTCGAGCTGACTCAAGTGAACATCAGCAAGGCCGGTCTGTTGGAGCAGGATTTCGTCCTGCATTTCCGGATCAGCAATCCTAACGAGAGCAAGCTGTCGGTCCGCGGTCTGGCCTACAAGGTGCATCTGGACGATATCGAGCTGGTGAGCGATGGCGAGTCGAGACAATCGTTCACCGTTCCTGCCCGTAGCTACCAGGAATTCGAGGTGCCGGTCACGACGAACCTCTGGCGGCGCATGAAGCCTCTCGTCAAGCTGTTGAAGAAAGCCGAAGACCCCATCCCTTACAGGGTGAGCGGGGAAGTCAAGACGGGACGTCTGTTCGGACGCAAGGTGCCGTTTTTCAACAGCGGCGAGTTGACGAAGGGCGAGATGCTCGCCGGCAACCCCTGAGGAATGGATGAGCCTGCGGGAGCGGACCGGTCGGGACCGCCCCGCGGCGACGACGCTCAGCCTCGCCGGTTCAGCCCCCTGGCCAGGCGGTCGCCGCCGTACTGCAGCAGGCAGACCAGGGCGACCAGCACGACGATCACGGTGAGCATGGTCTGGCTGTCGAAGCGCTGGTAGCCGTAGCGGTAGGCCAGGTCGCCGAGGCCGCCGGCGCCGATGGCGCCGGCCATCGCCGAGGCGTTGATCAGCGTCACCAGGGTGATGGTGAAGCCGCCGACCAGCCCCGGACGGGCCTCCGCCAGCAGCACGTGCCAGACGATGTGCCGGCGCCGGCAGCCCATCGCCTGGGCAGCCTCGATCAGCCCGGGGTCGACCTCGCGCAGGCTGACCTCGGCGATCCGCGCGAAGAACGGCGTGGCGGCGATGGTCAGCGGCACCACCGCGGCCCAGACGCCGTAGCTGGTGCCGACCAGCAGGCGGGTGAAGGGGATCAGCGCGACCATCAGGATCAGGAAGGGCACCGAGCGGAACAGGTTGACCAGCCAGCCGACTACCCGGTTCAGCAGCGGCGCCTCGAACAGGCCGCCGCGCGAGCTGGTGACCAGCAGCACCGCCAGCGGGATGCCCAGCAGCAGGGCGAGCAGGGCGGAGGCGCCGACCATCAGCAGGGTGTCGAGCAGGGCCTGCCAGAGGCGATCAAGCAGCGGCGACATAACCCAGCACCTCCACCGAATCGGCCAGTTCCAGCGCCTGCCGGCGCAGCGCCTCCGCGGCCAGGGGCGTGTCCGCCACGGCCAGCAGCAGCTGTCCCAGGGTGCGGCCCTGGATGCGCTCGACGCCGCCCTGCAGCAGGCTCACCCGGCCGCCGAAGTATGCGCCTAGACCCATCAGGTCTGGCTCGCGGTTGCTCGCCCCGGTGTAGCGCAGCTCCAGCAGCAGGCGGTCGTTCGCCTGCCGGCGGCCGTTCTGCAGCTGCGCCAGCAGGTCCTCGGGCAGTTTCTGCTGCAACGGCGCCAAGAGCGTGCGGGTGGCCGGATGGCGGGGCGCGCCGAACACCTGCCAGACCGGTCCCTGTTCCACCAGCTCGCCGCGCTCCAGTACCGCCACGCGGTCGCAGATCTCGCGGATCACCTCCATCTCGTGGGTGATCAGCACTATGGTCAGCCGCAGCCGGCGGTTGATCTCGCGCAGCAGGGCGAGGATCGACTGGGTGGTCTCCGGGTCGAGCGCCGAGGTAGCCTCGTCGCAGAGCAGGATCTCCGGGTCGTGGACCAGCGCGCGGGCGATGCCCACACGCTGCTTCTGGCCGCCGGAGAGCTGCGCCGGATAGGCGTCGCGCTTGCTCTCCAGGCCGACCAGGCGCAGCACCTCCTCGACCTTGCGCTGGCGCCGCTCGCGCGGCACCCCGGCGACCCGCAGCGGCAGCTCGACGTTCTCGCCGACGGTCTTCGAGGCCAGCAGGTTGAAATGCTGGAAGATCATCCCGATGCGCCGGCGCAGGGCGACCAGGCGATCCGTGTCGTAGCCGCCGATGTCCTCGCCGTCGATCAGCACGCGGCCCTCGCTGGGCCGCTCCAGGCGGTTGATGGTGCGCAGCAGGGACGACTTGCCGGCGCCGCTGCGGCCGATGATGCCGAAGATCTCGCCGCGGCGGACCGTCAGGTCGATGCCTTGCAGGGCGTGCACCGGGCCCTGGGCGCCGTCGTAGCGCTTGCCGAGGCCGGAAAAGCGCAGGTGGGCGTGCTGCGGCTCGACGCCGGCCTGGATCCGCGCGGCGGACGGGGCCCGGGCATCCCGCTCCGGCGAGCCGTCGTCGAAATAGCGATAGTCGGAGGTCAGGCTGCTCATGTCATTGCTCCCAGCCGGGCAGGTAGAGACCGCCGTGGGCCTTGTCGAGGGCGGCGCGCACCAGCGGCGAATGCTGATAGATGTCGATGAAGCGGCGCAGGCGCGGGTCGTCCTTGCCCTGCGGGCGGGCGACGAACTGGATCACGTATTCCGGGTGGTCCAGGCCGTCGAACAGCAGCGCCGAATGCGGATCGAGGGTGCCGGCCAGGCGGATGTAGTGGGGGTAGCCCTGGGCCAGGTCGACGTCGTCCAGGGCGCGCACCAGCTGCACCGCCTCCAGTTCGATGATCTCGAGCTTCTTCGGGTTGGCGGTGATGTCCTCCAGGGTGGCCTTGTAGCCGACGCCCGGCTTGAGGGTGATCAGCCCGGCTTTCTTCAGGAGCTGCAGGCCGCGCCCGCCGTTGACCGGATCGTTGGCGATGGCGACCTTGGCGCCCTCGGGCAGCGCATTGATGCTCTTGTGCTTCTTCGAATAGAGGCCGACGTTGTTCAGCACGCCGGGGGCCACCGGCACCAGCTCGTAGCCGCCTTCCTGCCTGGCGTTCTCCAGGAAAGGGATGTGCTGGAAGTAGTTGGCGTCGATGTCGCCGTGGGCCAGGGTGGCGTTCGGCGAGATCCAGTCGCTGAACTCGACCAGATCGACCTTGAGGCCTTCCTTGGCGGCCTCGGCGACCGCCACTTCCAGCGGCGGGGCGAAGGCCGCGGTGGTGCCGATCTTCAGGGGGGCGTCGCTGCCCAGGCTCAGGCCGGAGAAGCCGAGCAGGGCGCTGCAGGCGAGGGTCTTGAACCAGCGGCGGCGGGAGAGGGACGTGAGCGGCATGAACGGTTTCCTTGTGTTGAGGGAAGTCGGATCGGGATCGGGGTCAGGCGCGTCTGGCGCGTGCGTCGCTACGGCCCAGGTCGCGCCAGGCCGCGCCGGGATGGCTGGCGGGCAGGCGCGGACCGGCGGCGAAGAGCTTTTCCCGCAGGCTGCCCTCGGCGTAGGCGGTCTTGTACAGGCCGCGGTCCTGCAGCTCGGGCACCACCAGGTCGATGAAGTCGGCGTAGCTTTCCGGGGTCACCGTGCGGGTCAGGTTGAAGCCGTCCAGGTCGGTTTGCCCGACCCAGTCGGCGATGGCGTCGGCGACCTGCTGCGGCGAGCCGACCAGGGTCGGGTAGCGGCCGCCCAGGGCGTGCTGCTCCAGCAGCTTGCGTTTGGTCCAGCCGCTGCCGGCGGCGGTGAAGGTCCTGGCCACCGACTCGATGGCGTTGGTCTTCCGGTAGCGGATCGGCTCGTCGAGGCCGTAGGCGGCCAGGTCGATGCCGATCGAGCTGGACAGGTGCGCCAGGCCCGCCTCGGGGCTGGCGTAGCGCAGGTATTCGGCGTGCTTGTCGCGGGCCTCGGCCTCGCTCGGCGCGACGATCACGGTGAGGCCCATGAACAGCTTGATGGCATCGGCCGGGCGGCCGGCGGCGAGCGCCTCGGCACGCACCTGGCGCACCTGTTCGGCGACCGCCCGGGGATGCTGCCCGGTGATGAACACGCCCTCGGCGTGGCGCCCGGCGAAGCGCCGGCCGCGTTCCGAGGTGCCGGCCTGGAACAGCAGCGGAGTGCGCTGCGGTGAGGGCGAGCACAGGTGGTAGCCCTCGACCCGGTAGAACTCGCCGTGATGCTCGACCTTGTGCACCCGCGCCGGGTCGGCGTAGCGGCGGCCGGCGCGGTCCTCGAGCACGGCGCCGTCCTCCCAGCTGCCCTCGAAGAGCTTGTAGAGCACCTCCAGGTACTCGTCGGCCTGGTCGTAGCGGCGGTCGTGTTCCACCTGATGTTCCAGGCCCAGGGCGCGGGCGGCGCTGTCCAGGTAGCCGGTGACAATGTTCCAGCCGACCCGCCCGCGGCTCAGGTGGTCGAGGGTCGACAGGCGCCGGGCGAGCAGGTAGGGCGGCTCGTAGCTGAGGCTGGCGGTGACGCCGAAGCCCAGGTGGCGGGTTGCCCCGGCCATCGCCGAGACCAGCATCAGCGGGTCGTTGACCGGCAGCTGGATGGCCTCGCGCAGGGTCAGCTCGACCGACTGGCGGTAGACGTCGTAGACCCCGGCGATGTCGGCGATGAACAGTCCGTCGAACAGCCCGCGCTCGAGCAGCCGGGCCAGATCGGTCCAGTATTCCAGGCTGTTGAACTCGGTCGAGCGGTCGCGCGGGTGGGTCCACAGGCCGTGGTTGATGTGCCCCACGCAGTTCATGTTGAAGGCATTGAGCAGAATCTGCTTGCGGCTCATCAGATGGTCCCCCGGCGCGGCGGCAGGGCGTCGTTCAGGTAGTAGTTGCCCACCGCGTGGTACTTCCAGCGCACCGGATCGTGCAGGGTGTGGGTGCGCGCGTTGCGCCAGTGGCGGTCGAGGTTGTACTCGGCCAGGGTGGCGCGGCTGCCGCCCAGTTCGAGCAGGCGGTTGGCGGCGTCCAGGGCGACCTCGGTGGTCGCCGCGCGGGCCTCGGCGACGGCGATCGAGGCCGCCGCCACGCTTTCCGCATCGGGCGCGGCCTGGGCGCGGTCGACGAACTCGCCGGCGCGTTCGAGCAGCGCCTCGGCTCCATGCAGGCGGCTGGTCAGGCGGCCGAGGATCTGCAGGGCCAGCGGGTCCTCGGCGGCGCGGTTCACCCCCGCGTCGATCCAGGGACGGGCGCGGCGGGCGACGAAGGCCAGGGCGTCCTCCCAGGCGGCGCGGGCGATGCCGGCGTCGATGGCGGCGTGCAGCAGTTGGGCGAGCGGGCCGACGGTGGTCGGCCGGGCGAAGGCGCTCTGGAAGGGCACCACGTCCCCGGCGGCGACCGGCACGTCGTTGAAGTTCACCGTGCCGCTGGCCGAGGTGCGCTGGCCGAAGCCGTCCCAGTCGTCGATGACCTCCAGCCCCGGCGCGCGGCGGTCGACGAAGGCCAGTTGCTGGACGCCGTCGTCGTCGATCGCCAGGGTCGGCACGCGCTGGGCGTAGAGCGCGCCGGTGGCGTAGAACTTGCGCCCCTGGATGCGGTAGCCGTCGCCCTCGCGGCGCAGCCGCGTGCTGCGCTCCTGGGCGGTGCGCGTGCCGATTTCGGCCAGGGCGTTGCCGAAGCGCGCCCCGGCCAGCACCTCGGCGTAGAGGTGGCGGCGCTGCTCGGGGCTGCCGTTCACGCGCAGCACTTCCAGGGCGTAGAAGTGGTTCTGCGGGATATGCCCGAGGGAGGCGTCGGCGCGGGCGATGCGTGCGATCACCTGGGCCAGGGTGACGCTGGACACCCCGGCGCCGCCGTAGGCGCGCGGCACGGTGATGCCGCCGAGGCCGGCGCGGGAGAACAGCTCCAGTTCGGCATGCGGCAGGCGCCGTTCGCGGTCGCGTACCGAGGCGTCGCGGACGAACTCCGCGGCCAACTCGTCGGCGACCCGCAGGGCCTGGGCGTCGTTTTCGATCAGTGCGGCCTGGCCGCGCGGGAAGTCTTGGTGGACGGGCATGGCGACCTCAGATCCAGGAGTGGCGCGCCGGTTTGGCGCCGTTCAGGTGGTAGTTGCCGATCGCGTGGTACTTCCAGCGCACCGGGTCGTGCAGGGTGTGGGTGCGCGCGTTGCGCCAGTGGCGGTCGAGGTCGAACTCGGCCAGGGTGGCGCGGCTGCCGGCCAGCTCCAGCAGGTTCTCGCCGGCCAGCACGGAGATCTCGGTGGTCAGCACCTTGGCCTCGGCCACGGCGATCGAGGCACGGGCGGCGGAGTCGGCGTCGACCGGCGCGGCGGCGACCTCGTCGAGCACCCGGCCGGCCCGGCGCAGCAGCGCCTCGGCGGCGTGCAGGTCGATCTGCAGGCGGCCGACCTCGGCGATCACGTAGGGATCGTCCGCGGCGCGCTCGACGTTGGCGTCGATCCACGGCCGGGCGCGCTGGCGCACGAAGGCGATGGCGTCGTCCAGCGCGGCGCGGGCGATGCCGGCGTCGATGGCGGCCTGGATCAGCTGCGAGGCGGCGCCCTGGATATTGGGCTTCTCGGCAAGGCGCCAGATCTCCACCAGGTTCTCCGCGGCCACCGGCACCCGGTCGAGCAGCACGCTGCCACTGGCGGTGGTGCGCTGGCCGAAGCCCGACCAGTCGTTGAGGATGCGCAGCCCCGGCGTGCCGCGCGGGATCAGCGCCATCACCAGGCGGCCCTTGTCGTCGATGGCCTTGGCGGTGATCCAGTGGGCGAACAGCGCGCCGGTGGAATAGAACTTCTCGCCACTCAGGCGGTAGCCGTCGCCGTCGCGCACCAGGTGCGCCCGGACGTCCAGAATGTGGCGGGTGTCGCGCTCGGGGCCGGAGTTGGCGATGCGCTCGCCGCTCAGCACGGCCTTGTAGAAGCGCTCCTTCTGCTCGCGGGTGGCGCTGCCTTCGAGCAGGCCGAGGATGCCGAACTGGTTCTGCGGGATCTGCCCGACCGAGGGATCGGCGGCGGAGATCAGGCGGAACACCTCGGCGATGGTGACGAAGGACAGGCCCGGCCCGCCGTAGGCGCGGGGAATGCCGATGCCGCCCAGGCCGCTGGCGCTGAACAGGTCGACCTCGTCCCACGGCAGCTGGCGCAGGCGGTCGCGCTGGGCGGCGCCGGCCGCAGCCTGGCGCGCCACGGCGCGGGCCGCTTCGAGGGCTTCGCCGTCGCTGTGCAGCAGCCTGGCGGGCGTGAAGGGGGGACGGCTGTCCAGGTCGCTGGACGTGGCCTCGAATACCGGACGTTGAGCGTCCCGGGTTTGGGAAAGTAACGGACTGGTCATGCCTTACCTCGTCTTCAGGGGAGCGCCGCACGGGGCCCCGGAAGAGGAGGCACTGGAGATCGGCGCTGGAAAGCGATGCTCCGGTGGTCCGGTTTTTATATCTTGATTCGAGAAAATGAAAAAATTAAATTCTTATTTGGAATAAGCAAATAGGCATTCGGCAGGACGTGCGGCGCGTCAGGAACGGGGCTTTCCCCGGCGAGATCGGCTCCGCGGACCGGCGTCGGAACGGGAGGACCGCGCAGTATCGAGAGCCTTCTCCCGTTTGCGGAAGAGGTTCAGGAAAGAGGTATTGCCTGGCGCTGGCCCTCTGCCGCGCATGGAAGAGGGCGGCAGCGCAAACGCCCGGGAGCGTGGGGAGGAGGGCTTTTCCTTGAGAATCAAGCGATTGTCTGGAGCCTGCTTGGCAAGCGGCTGCATGCCTGCCAGGCGTGCTGCCAGGCATACCCAATCCTTAAGCATAATAAGGCCATTCTTTTCTTGATCCATGTCAATGGAGTGGGTAATTTCCGCCCCAGCGGAGACGGAAACCTGCCAAAAGCACAGCGCCCGTTCCGCATGACCGATTCGACCAAAATCGCTGGAATGCTTCCTCGGAGAACTGCCATGAAAAAGCTCGGCACCCTGGCCCTGACCCTCACCCTGCTGGCCGCCGGTAGCGTAAACGCCGCCGAAGTTCTCGAGGAAACCAAGGATCAAACCACCGGCAAGGCCACCGGCGGCATGACCGGCATGATGATCGGTGCCGTCGGCGGCCCGATCGGCGCCTTGATCGGTGCCGGCATCGGCACCCTGTTCGGTGGCGAGGCCCAGGACGCCGCCGGCCTCAGCGACCGCGCCTACAAGGTCCGCACCGCCGAGGGCGACGTGAAAGTGCTGCGTTCGCCGAACAACGAGTTCGCCGTCGGCGACAAGGTCGAGACCCGCGGCAACCGCGTCTACGACGCCGCCGCCCTGGCCGACGACCGCACCTACGGCGGCGCCTACAGCTACCGCGACTGATCCCGCGTACAGCGCAGCAATCCCAGGCCCGGCCCTTGCGCCGGGCCTTTTCGTTTCCAGGCTCAGCCCGCAGCGCCTCCGCCGTTCCCGGCCATTGCCGTCTCGTACCGTCCATACCCCTGATCGCCCGCGCGAAGGCTGCGGCTTTCCCGCGGGCTATGCTCGATGGGCGTGCCACGGACCGGCGCACGGGGCTCTTTTCCCCGCTTCCGGTTCAGGACAGCGAGAGCCCGCGCCGCGCGGCGTAGCGAGGCGGCAGCACTCTTCCGTTCGCCTGGACACCTGCCGGGACCGTAGCCGCACCGCTACCCACTCACCCGAGAGGAACCGCCATGGCCCGCCCATACAACCGCCTGGACAAGGACAACGCCGTAGTGCTGCTCGTGGATCATCAGGCCGGCCTTCTGTCGCTGGTACGTGACTTCACGCCCGACGAGTTCAAGAACAACGTGCTGGCGCTGGCCGACATCGCCAGGTTCTTCCAGCTGCCGACCATCCTCACCACCAGTTTCGAGAAGGGCCCCAACGGTCCCCTGGTGCCCGAGCTCAAGGCCATGTTCCCGGAGGCGCCGTACATTCCGCGGCCGGGCCAGATCAACGCCTGGGACAACGCCGACTTCGTCGATGCGATCAAGGCCACCGGGCGCCGGCAGCTGATCATCGCCGGGGTGGTGACCGACGTGTGCGTGGCCTTTCCGACGCTTTCCGCGCTGGCGGAGGGCTTCGAGGTGTTCGTGGTGACCGATGCGTCCGGCACCTTCAACCCGGTGGTGCGCGAGGCCGCTCTGAACCGCATGAGCCAGGCCGGCGCGCAACTGATGAACTGGTTCGCCGTGGGCTGCGAGCTGCACCGCGACTGGCGCAACGACATCGAGGGGTTCGGCGGGCTGCTTGGCAGCCATTTGCCGGCCTATGCCAACCTGATGCAGAGCTACGCCGCCGGCCAGGGCTGATCCGCCGTCTGCCGCCGGGCGAGATTCGCGGCGAAGTCGTGAGACCATAGGGCCCACCCGGCCTGTATGGCTGCATGGAGTGCGGGAGATCGCGTGGACAAGCTGCTCGCTCTGAAGATGTTCGTCGCCACGGTGGACGCCGGGGGATTTTCCGCGGCCGCCCGCCGGCTGGAAGTCGCGACCTCCACGGTCACGCGGATGGTCGATGCGCTGGAGCAGGAGCTCGGCAGCGTCCTGCTCAACCGCTCGACCCGCCAGGTCACGGTCTCCGAGGCCGGCGCCGCCTACTACCTGAGCGCACGGCGCATTCTGGAGGCGCTGGAGGAGGCCGACGCGTCGATCCGGGACCGCGGCGACGAGCCGGCCGGCCCCCTGCGCGTCTCGCTGCCGATGGCCTTCGGGCGTGCGCGCATCTGCCCGCACCTGGGGGATCTGCTGCGCCGCTATCCCCGGCTGGAACTGGACGTCTCCCTGACCGACGACATCGTCGATCTGCTGGCCGAGCGGGTGGATCTGTCGATCCGGCTCGGCGCGGCGGCGCCGATGGACGGCGTGGTCAGTCGCCCCCTCGGACAATTCCGGCGGCGCGTGGTGGCCAGTCCGGATTACCTGCGGGACAGGGGCGTGCCGGAGCGGCCGATGGATCTGCTCGCGCACGACTGCCTGCGTTTCAATTACGGCAGCGCCCGGCAGGTGTGGACCTTCCAGGCGCAGGACGAAGTCATCCGCGTGCCGGTCCACGGGCGGTTCAGGAGCGACAATGTCGAAGCCCTGCACGCGGTGGCGCGCGCCGGTCTCGGCGTGGCGCTCCTGCCGGACTGGGTCGTCGACCGGGACCTGGCGAACGGCCAGCTGATGGGCCTGTTCGACGCCTTCTCGGTCGATCCCGACAACACCCGTCCGCTGATCAGCGCACTGTATCTGCCCAACCACCGCGGCTCGACGCGGATCGACGCCTTCCTGGCGTTCATGGCGCGGATTCTCTGAGGCGCCCGCGCGCCATTGCGCCGGGCGCAACGCCGCGTTGCCGTGCCGGCGGATTCTCCCGCTTGCCGGCAGCGCCTAAGGTGGCAGCCAGACAACCTGCCGTGGAGAACCGCCATGCCCCCGCCACTCTTTCCCGCCATCCCGCCTGTCCCTTTCCGCCTTGAGTCGCGCCTCGCCCGGACCCTTGCAGAGGAGTCGCGCCCATGAGCCGCCCGGCAACGACAGTCCCCGCGCAGGGCGCCGGGATCATGGGCCGGGGACTGGTCCTGCTGTTCGCCTTCTGCTGCGGCGTCATCGTGGCGAACATCTACTACGCCCAGCCGATCATCGAGCTGATCGCCCCCGACATCGGCCTTTCCGCCGGCGGCGCGAGCCTCATCGTCTCGCTGACCCAGGTCGGCTACGCGCTGGGGCTGTTCTTCCTGGTGCCGCTCGCCGACCTGCTCGAGAATCGCCGGCTGATGCTGGCCACCCTCGCGCTCACCGTCGTCGGCCTGATCGGCGCGGGGCTGAGCGAAGGGCCGGGCGTCCTGCTGGCGACCTCGCTGCTGATCGGTTTCGGCTCGGTGTCGGTGCAGATGCTGATTCCCCTGGCCGCGCACCTGGCACCCGAGGAAACCCGCGGCCGGGTAGTCGGCGCGATCATGGGCGGTTTGCTGCTGGGCATCCTGCTGGCCCGCCCGGTCTCCAGCCTGATCGCCGACCACTTCCAGTGGCGGGCGGTGTTCTTCGGCGCGGCGGCGGCGATGCTGCTCATCGCCCTGGTCGTCGCCACCACGCTGCCCGGCCGCCGGCCCGAGCACCGGGCGAGCTATGCCCGGTTGCTCCGCTCGCTCGGGCAACTGTTCCGGCGCGAGCCGGTGCTGCGCCAGCGCGCCCTGTACCAAGGGCTGATGTTCGCCGCGTTCAGCCTGTTCTGGACGGCGGCTCCGCTGGCGCTGTCGCGCGAGTACGGCCTGTCCCAGTCGCAGATCGCGCTCTTCGCCCTGGTCGGCGCGATCGGTGCGATCGCCGCGCCCATCGCCGGGCGGCTGGCGGACGCCGGCCATACCCGCGCCATGTCCGCGCTAGCCATGGCGCTCGGTGTCCTCAGCTTTCTGCCGGGCGTCGTTCCGCTGCCGAGCGGGGTCGTCGGGCTGGCGATCACCGGGATCGTCCTCGACTTCGCCGTGCAGATGAACATGGTGCTCGGCCAGCGCGCGGTCTACAGCCTCGATCCGGCCAGCCGCGGGCGCCTCAATGCGCTGTACATGACCAGCATCTTCATCGGCGGCGCCACGGGCTCCTCGGTGGCCGGCGTGCTCTACGAACACGCGGGGTGGTTGGGGATCGTGGTATTCGGCAGCGCCCTTTCGCTGGTCGCGCTGATCGCCTTCGGCTGGGCGCAGGCCGCGACGGGCGCGAAGCGCGGGCTGTGCCGGGCCGATTAGCCGGGAGACGTGCGCATGCGGCCTCTCAGAACGACTGCAGGATGCGTCCGAGCACTTCCATGGCCTGCTCGCTCCGGGCGCTCCAGGGATGGCCATGGTTGAGCCGGGCGCAATTGCGAAAGCGGCGGGTCGCCGAGAAGATCGGCCCCGGTGCCAGGCTGATGCCCTGGGCCAGGGCGAGACGGAACAGCTGCAGCGAGTCGACCGTTTCGGGGAACTCGAACCAGAGGAAATAGCCGCCGCTGGGGCGGGTCACCCGGGTGCTGGCGGGGAAATGCCGGGCGGCAGAGGCGAGCATGGCGGCCTGCTGCATTTCCAGAGCGTGGCGCAGCTTGCGCAAATGGCGGTCGTAGCCGCCGTGCTGCAGGTAGTCGGCGATGGCCGCCTGGGCCGGCACACTGGGCGAGATGGTGGTCATCAGTTTCAGCCGGCCGATCTGCTCCGCATGACGCCCGCCGGCTACCCAGCCGACCCGGTAGCCCGGCGCCAGGCTCTTGGAAAAGGAACCGCAATGCAGCACCAGCCCCTCACGGTCGAAGCTCTTCACCGGCCTGGGCGGCTGGTTGCCGAAGTACAGCTCGGCATAGACGTCGTCCTCGATCAGCGGTACCTGGTGGCGCCGCAGCAGCTCGTAGAGGGCGCGCTTCTTCGCTTCGCTCATGCTGGCGCCCAGTGGGTTCTGCAGGCCGCTCATGAACCAGCAGGCCTTGATCGGCAGTCGCGCCAGGCTGTCGGCCAGGGTTTCCAGGTCGATGCCCTCGCGCGGGTGCACGGGAATCTCCACCGCCTTGAGCTTGAGCCGCTCCAGCACCTGCAGGCAGGCGTAGAAGGCCGGCGACTCGATGGCCACCAAGTCGCCCGGACTGGCGATGCACTGCAGGCACAGGTTGAGCGCCTCCATGGCGCCGTTGGTGATCACCAGCTCCTCGAGCGGCAGCCTCACCCCGCTGACCATGTAGCGCAGGGCGATCTGCCGACGCAGGTCGGGATTGCCCGCGGTCATGTCGGCGATCACCTCGTGGGGCGACAGCATCCGCAAGCCGTGGCTCATGGAGCGGGCAAGGCGCGCCAGGGGGAACAGGTCCGGGCTGGGAAAGGCCGAGCCGAAGGGCACGGTATCGGGGTCCTTCAGCGAGCCGAGCACGGAAAACACCAGCTCGCTGACGCCAACCTCGGTGGTCTGCGCCTGGCGGGCGCCGATCTCGGGCTCGTGCAGCGGATGCCGGGAATGCTCGCGGACGAAATAGCCGGAACGGGCCCGCGCCTGGATCAGCCCGCGGTCCTCCAGCAGGTAGTAGGCCTGGAACACGGTGGACGGGCTGACCCCGTAGGTACGGCTGGCGTGGCGTACCGAGGGCACCTTTTCGCCGGGCGCCAGCACGCCGCTGCGGATCAGGGCGGCGATTTCATCGGCGAACTTCTCGTAGCGTTTCATCTTGTCCCGGTTCAGCGGCGCACAGGGCGTAGCGGGAGACTCTGCGGGCGGCGATGCGTGCATGCGAACTCTCTGCTGGTGTGCCGGACAGGGCCCCTGCGGGGGAGGGGCCTGCAATCAGCGGTTGGCGGGGGCAAGGAAAACGCTGTCGGTAGCGATCCGGTGCGTGGGGTTGTCCCGCTCCGTCAACGCAAAGCGTAGCGTCCGGGTGGGTTTGGCTGCACGCGCGTCGGTCAGGGTGACGCTGACCGGCAGATCGAGGATCTCGCCCGGCGCCAGGGACAGTTCGCGCCGGCCGTGCAGCGCGAAGGGGCCGCTGTCGGCCAGCGACAGGACGTACTGGCGCGGCTGCTGGGACTTGTTGATGACCTTGAGGGTGTAGACGTTCTCGATCTGTCCCTGGTCGTTCTCGCGGAACAGGCCGCGATCCTTGTTCACGTCCAGCGACATCAGGGGGCGTGAGGCCATGCCCCAGGCGAAGGCGCCGAGCATGACCAGCAGCATGGCGGCGTAGCCGACCAGGCGCGGGCGCAGCAGGCGTGTCCGGCCGCCGGCCAGGGCGCGTTCGGAGCTGTAGCGCACCAGGCCGCGGGCATAGCCCAGCTTGTCCATGACGCTGTCGCAGGCGTCGATGCAGGCCGCGCAGCCGATGCAGTCCAGTTGCAGGCCGTCGCGGATGTCGATCCCGGTGGGGCAGACCTGGACGCACAGGGTGCAGTCGATGCAGTCGCCCAGCCCTTCGGCCCGCGGGGCGGCCCCCTTCCGGCGCGCCCCGCGGTTTTCGCCGCGCCCGGCATCGTAGGAGACGATCAGGGTATCGCTGTCGAACATCACGCTCTGGAAGCGCGAATAGGGGCACATGTGCAGGCAGACCTTCTCGCGCAGCCAGCCGGCCTTGGCATAGGTGGCGACAGTGAAAAAGCACAGCCAGAAGCCGGTGGTCGCACCCGTTTCGAAGGTGAGCAGGTCCTGCAACAGGTCGCGGACCGGCGTGAAGTAGCCGACGAAGGCCAACGCGGTCGCCAGGCTCACCGCCAGCCACAGGCCATGTTTAGCCGTGCGGCGCAGCAGCTTGTGCGCCGACCAGGGGGCGGCATCCAGCCTGATGCGCTGGTTGCGCTCGCCTTCGGTGACCTTCTCGCACCACATGAAGATCCAGCTCCACAGGCTCTGCGGGCAGGCATAGCCGCACCAGACGCGGCCGGCGAGCACGGTGACGAAGAACAGTCCGAAGGCGGCGATGATCAGCAGGGCCGACAGCAGGATGAAGTCCTGCGGCCAGTAGGTGGCGCCGAAGATGTGGAACTTGCGCCCCGCCAGATCCCAGAGCACGGCCTGGCGGCCGTTCCAGCTCAGCCAGGGGAGGCCGAAGAACAGCAGGAGCAACAGCCCGGCGCCATACCGGCGCAGGTTGCGAAAGCGCCCGCTGAAGCTGCGGGTATGGATGGGGCTGCCGTTGCGGGCCGGGGGCAGGCGGATCGGTCTGGCCGGGTCGAAGGACTCGACGATCCGGGCGGGTATGCGGTCGGTCATGGCGGTTCGCCCCGTCAGGCTTGGGTGGACGGGGGCAATCATCGGGCTGGCGCTGCTCCGATGACAGGCTCAGGTTCTTTCTAAAAAAGCGGATCAGATGAGGCCTTCGAGACTCCGTCCGCTGTTTCGCCGCCGCACCTGCAGGGGAAGGATTCCTGTCACTCGCGCTGCGACAGGATCGCCGCGAGCAAGCCCGGGAAGCGTGCGTTCATCTCCTCGCTGCGCAGCGAGTTGATGTGGGTGGTCCCGACGCTGCGGGTGCAGACCAGGCCCGCATCGCGCAGCACCCGGAAATGGTGGGAAACGCTCGACTTCGGCCGGCCGCCGTCGAGCTCGCTGCAACTGGCCTCGCCCAGCGCGGCGAGGCGCCGGACGATCTCCAGGCGCACCGGATCGCTCAGGGCGTAGAGAACGCGCTCGAGGACGAATTCGCTGGCGGCGGGGTGTTTGAAGGGGCGCATGGCGGAATCATACCGGAGGGATTGTTCGTCATCCATTGTTCGAATATTATCGAACTAGAGAATTCAATCTCACCGCACGAGGAAGCTCCATGTCCGCTCTGTTCCAGCCGTACACGCTGAAGGATGTCACCCTGCGCAACCGCATCGCCGTTCCGCCCATGTGCGTGTACATGGCCAACGACGGCCTGATCAACGACTGGCACAAGGTGCATTACGCCAGCATCGCCAGGGGTGGTGCGGGGCTGGTGATCGTCGAGGCCACCGCCGTCTCGCCGGAAGGGCGCATCACCCCCGGCTGCCCCGGGATCTGGAACGACCAGTTGGCCCAGGCCTTCGTGCCGGTGGTCCAGGCCATCAAGGCCGAGGGAGCGGTGCCCGGCATCCAGATCGCCCATGCCGGCCGCAAGGCCAGCGCCAACCGCCCCTGGGAAGGCGACGACCACATCGCCGAGGGCGATGCCCGCGGCTGGCAGACCATCGCCCCCTCGGCCATTCCCTTCGGCCACCACCTGCCGAAAGTGCCCAAGGCCATGACCCTGGAGGACATCGCCCGGGTGCGGGACGATTTCGTCGCCGCGGCGTGCCGGGCGCGTGATGCCGGCTTCGAGTGGCTGGAGCTGCATTTCGCCCACGGCTACCTGGCCCAGAGCTTCTTCTCCGAGCATTCCAACCGGCGCACCGATGCCTACGGCGGCAGCTTCGACAAGCGCTGCCGCTTCCTGCTGGAAACCCTGGCGGCGGTCCGCGAGGTATGGCCGGAGCATCTGCCGCTGACCGCCCGCTTCGGGGTGATCGAGTTCGACGGCCGGGACGAGCAGACCTTCGCCGAATCCATCGAGCTGGCCCGGCGCTTCAAGCAGACCGGCCTGGACCTGCTGAGCGTCAGCATCGGCTTCACCATCGCGGACACCGATATTCCCTGGGCACCCGGCTTCATGGGGCCGATCGCCGAGCGGGTACGCCGCGAGGTGGGCATCCCGGTGGCGTCGGCCTGGGGCTTCGGCACCCCGCAGGTTGCCGAGCGGGCCGTCAGGGAAGGCCAGCTGGATCTCGCCATGATCGGCCGCGCCCACCTGGCCGACCCGCACTGGCCGTATGCCGCGGCCCGCGAGCTGGGCATCGAGCGCTCGTCCTGGACGCTGCCGGCGCCCTATGCCCACTGGCTGGAGCGCTACCACCACTGAGATCGGCCTCTGGGAGTGCGCACTTGCTCGCCCGACGGGCGGGCTCGCAGAGGTCATGAAGGTTGCGGGAGCGTCCCGGCGAGGGGCGCTCCCGCATGGCTTTCCGCACCGGAGAGGGCCCGCCGAGGGGCAGGCGGCGACTCAGGGTTGCAGCGCCTCGGCGAAGGAGCCGTCGATCACCTCGTCGACCTTGAAGGCCTTGGGCAGGGCGCCGGTTTCCTTGAGGAAGTCGGCGGTCTCCTGGTAGTCGCGGGCGGCCTGCGCGTCGACCGGGGCGACGGTCATGCCGGCCTGGCCGATCCAGTGGCGGGACACCGTCGGGTCGAGATTGGCCTTCTGCGCCCAGAGCTCGGCGTACTCGCTCTTGTGCGCCTCGACCCAGGCGCGCGCCCGCTTGAGGCGGCCGAGGAAGTCGGCGATGGCGGCGCGCTTGGGCTCGATGGAGGAGGCGTTGGCGGCGATGCTGGAAAGTCCCGGCATCAGGCCCCTGGCGGTGAGCAGCGGCCGCGCGCCGGAGAAGAGGATCTGCTGGGAAATGTACGGCTCCCACACCGGGAAGGCATCGATGCTGCCCCGTGGCAGCGCGGCGGCGGCGTCGATCGGCATCAGCTTGACGAACT
This sequence comes from Azotobacter salinestris, assembly GCF_009363155.1. Taxonomy (NCBI): domain Bacteria; kingdom Pseudomonadati; phylum Pseudomonadota; class Gammaproteobacteria; order Pseudomonadales; family Pseudomonadaceae; genus Azotobacter; species Azotobacter salinestris. Next base: position 819,908 of record NZ_CP045302.1, on the reverse strand, counting down.
CGACGTAGTCGCCGGGCAGGCCGGCCTTCTGCAGGGCGCGCAGGGTCAGCTGCTGGCTCTGGGGCCTGCCATCAATTATTTCCACGATTGCGTTGCCGCCTGAAATCGGCCCAGGCAAGGCGCAGCCTGCAGGCAATGGTCACTCCCTTGCCAAGGGCTGCAACGCCGCATGGGCCGATTTCAGGCGCAACCCGAGGGGACGGGCCCGATTTGGCGCAGTGCTGCGTTGCTCGTCGTTCATTTGGAATGACCAAACCTCTCTCCTCACGCCTTGCCCTGCGCCAAATCGGGCTCCGTCGCAACGCGGAAATAATTGATGGCAGGCCCCGGTCCCGGCCAGTAGGCGACCTTCTTGCCCTTGAGGTCCTCGATGCTTTTGGCCGGCGAGTCCTTGGGCACCAGCAGGGCGATGGTGTCCGGGTTCTGCCGGGAGACGCCGATCAGTTTGACCGGCGCACCCTTGGCGGCGAGGAAGATGAATCCCGAATCGCCGAGAAAACCGAGGTCCAGCGCCCCGGCATCCAGGCCTTCGGCCAGCGGCGCGGCGGACTGGAAGTGTTTCCACTCGACCCGATAGGGCGCGCCCTCCAGCGCGCCGGAGGCCTCCAGCGAGGCGCGCACGTTGTAGTAGTTTTGATCTCCGATGCGCAGCACGGTGTCGGCAGCCTGGCTCAGGGGTGCGGCCAGCAGCAGGGTGGCGAGGCCGTTACGCAGAAAACGCGAAAGCTTCATGGGTACTCCTTAGGGTCTGTTGATGTTTTGGCGTGAGCCGCGTTGCCGCGTCAAATGCCGCCAGGCCGGGCCGCGTTCGGCAAGGCGCGGGGCGCCGGCAATGGTCATTCCCTTGCCAAGCCCCGCAACGCCGCATGGCGGCATTTGCCGCGCAGCCTCGGCGGCCCCACCCGAAGGGACGGGGCCCGTTTGGCGCAGCACGGCGTCGCTCGTCGTTCATTTGGAATGACCAAACCTCTCTCCTCGTTCCTTGTTCTGCGCCAAACGGGCCTCCGTCGCGGCCTACGCCAAAACGTCAACAGACCCTAGGTTCTGTTGACGCAAGCCCAGTGCTAAAACTGGGCTTTTGCCATGACTGACAGAAGCCGTCTGAGCGATACCGACTGGTCCCGTATCCAAAGTCTGCTGAGCGCCACGAAGGGGATCCGGCTGACCCGTACTCTCGGCTGTCGCCGCTTTGTCGAGGCGGTGCTCTGGATACTACGCAGCGGCGCTCAATGGCGGATGCTGCCTCGTTGCCTCGGCTCATGGAACAGCGTTTTCAAACGCTTCACCCGCTGGTGCCGGCTCGGCGTCTGGGACCGGCTTCACTCGGTACTGGCTCGGGACGCTGACCTTCAGCACGTCTGCATCGACAGCTCCGTCGTGCGTGCCCATGCCTGTGCAGCCGGGGCGGCCAGCAGTACTGCGGCCCAGGAGGCACTGGGGCATTCGCGAGGAGGCTTCAGCAGCAAGATCCATGTGTTGACCGATGCGCTGGGGTTACCGATTCGCTTCATCCTGACGGAAGGCCAAGCGGCCGATATCAGCCAGGCGATCCCACTCATGGCGGGGATCGCCACGTCGGCACTGCTGGCCGACAAGGGCTATGACGCCAACCAGCTTCTGGCCTGGCTGAAGGAGCGCCAGATCCAGGCCGTCATTCCCGCCAGACGGAACCGCATCGAGCAACGCTCCTGCGACTGGCATCTCTACAAGGAGCGGCACGTGATCGAGTGCCTGTTCGGCAAGCTGAAGCACTACCGGCGGATCACCACTCGCTATGAGAAGAGGGCCAGCCATTTCAAGGGAATGCTGGCTTTTGCGGCTGTTTTGCTATGGCTGCGCTGATACGTCAACAGAACCTAGTGTCCCCGGTTCAGGGCCTGGCCGGCTGCGGGACCTGCGCGGGCGGGCCGATCCGGAAGCCGTGGTCGAAGGTCGGCGCCACGTCCAGGCGCTTGGGCAGCAGGGCATGGGCCTGGTAGAAGTCGGCGGTCGCCTGTTGCTGGGCGACGGTCGCCGCGTCCACCGCCTGCCAGCGCAGGTCGCGGCGGGCGAAGGACAGCCGGGCCGCGTCCTCGGGAAAACCGATGATCCGCGCCAGGGTCCTGGCGTAGTCGTCGAGGTGCGCATAGGCCCAGTGCTGGGCGCCGTCCAGGCGCTGCAGATAGTCCTGCAGGGCCTCGCGACGGGCTGGATCGGCCAGTGTCTGGTCGGTGGCGGCGAGGTAGCTGTTGCCGGCCCGCAGGCCGCGGCCGTCGACCAGCACCCGGCCCTGGCCGCTGCTTTCGGTCAGGGCGGTGTAGGGTTCCCAGGTCGCCCAGGCGTCCACCGAGCCGTTGGCCAGGGCGATCTTCGCGTCCACCGGGCCGAGGAAGCGGAACTCCACGTCCCGCTCGGCGAGCCCGGCCTTTTCCAGCGCCTTGAGGGCGACGAAGTGGCCGATCGAGCCGCGCCCGGTGGCGATGCGCTTGCCCTTGAGGTCGGCGGCGGTTTTCAGCGGACTGTCTTTGGGCACCAGCAGCGCGGTGCCGTAGGGGTTGGACTTGTTCACCGCGATGGCCTTGACCTGGGCGCCGGCGGCCAGGCTGAACAGCAGCGGCGCATCGCCGATGATCCCGGCGTCCACCGCGCCGGCGTTGAGGGCTTCGGCCAGCGGCGCGGCGGCGGGGAATTCCGACCACTGGATGACGTAGGGCAGATCCTTCAGCGCATCGGCCGCCTCCAGCTGGGCGCGCATGTTGCCTTTCTGGTCGGCGATGCGCAGGGTCAGCGGTTCGGCGGCCTGTGCCTGAAAGGCATGCAGGAAGAGGGCGGCGGCCAGCGTGGCCAGGGCGGTGCTTTTCATCGCAAGCCTCCTTGCATCAGAGAGCGAAACCCGGATCGTCGCGCTCGAGCTGGCGCAGGTAGGCGTCCCAGTGGGATTGCGGGCGGCCCTGGGCGATGGCGAGCTCGAACCCCCGCGCGGCCTTTTCCGCCACCGCCTCGGAGGGGAAGCGCAGTGCCGCGCCGCCGGATTGCGCGGCCAGTTGGGCGGCGCAGGCGCGCTCCAGAAAATAGAGGTTGTAGAAGGCTTCCTCGATGGTCCGGCCGCTGGTGAGCAGGCCATGGTTGCGCAGGATCAGAGCGTCGTGCTCGCCGAGGTCGGCGATCAGCCGCTGCTGCTCGTCCAGGTCCAGGGCGATGCCTTCGTACTCGTGGTAGGCCAGGCGCTTGTGGAAGCGCATGGCGTGCTGGGAAATCATCAGCAGGCCGTCCTGCTGTGCCGATACGCCGATGCCGGCCGTGGTGTGGGTGTGCAGCACCGCGTGGGTGTGCTCGCGGGCGCCGTGGATGGCGCTGTGGATCACATAGCCGGCGCGGTTGATGCCGAGGCCCGTGGGGTCGTCGAGCAGGGTGCCGTCGATGTCCACCTTGACCAGGCTGGAGGCGGTGATCTCGTCGAAGGCCAGGCCGTAGGGGTTGATCAGGAAATGCCGGTCCGGCCCCGGCACCCGCACCGAGAAGTGGGTGTAGATGTGGTCGGTCCAGCGCAACCGAGCGGCCAGGCGGTAGGTGGCGGCCAGCTTGACGCGGGCCTCCCATTCGGCGGCGCCGACGCGCTCCTTGACGGAGGCGATCCGGGTGATGGCGTTCATGAAGTTCTCTCCTTGTCTTCAGGTGTAGGCCCGCACCGGCGGGTACTGGCCGTTCAGGGCGTATTCGCCGACTTCCAGCAGCTTGTGGGCGAGCGGATCGTGCAGGCTGTGGGTGCGCGTGTCGCGCCAGAAGCGGTCGAAGGCGTAGCGGTTGTGGGTGGCGCGCGCGCCCATCACCTCGAACACCCGGCTGGTGACGTCGAGCGCGGTGCGGGCGGCGAGCACCTTGGCGCTGGCCACCTCGACGGCGGCCTCGCCGCGCAGCTCGGCGCTGAAGGCCTCGTCCGCGGCGAGCAGTTCGTCGACCTTGAGCGCAGCGCGGTCGGCCAGGGCGATGGCGCCCTGCAGGGCGATCCACAGCTCGCCGAACTGGCTGACCAGCAGTGGGTCCTGATGGGCCTTGTCGACCCTGGCGTGCAGCCAGGCGCGGCCCTCGCTGTGCACGTAGGCGCGCGCCGCGCGCAGCGCGCCGAGGGCGTTGCCGAGGTAGAACTGGGTGAAGGCGGACTGGTTGACCGGGGTGCGGATCACCGCGGAGAAGTCGTCGCCGTCCTCCAGGTCGTTGGCGATGACTTCGCCGGGCTCGGCGCGCACCTCGCTGAGGACGAAACTGCCGCTGTCGCTGCGCTCCACGCCGAAGTGGTCCCAGTCGTCGGCGTAGTGCAGGCCGGGACGATCGGCGGGGATCAGCGCCATCAGCCGCTGGCCGTCGCGGGCATGCCGCGCGCTGACGCTGAGCAGGTCGGCGAAGGCCGCGCCGCTGCAGAAGCCCTTGCGGCCGTCGAGGCGGAAACCCTCGCCGTCCGGCGTGGCGAGGATGTCGTCGTCGCGCGGGTTGACCACCCCGGCCAGCCACAGCCGGCGTTCGGCGATTTCCGCCAGCAGGCGGTCGCGGCGCGGCTGCGGCTCGCGGCGCAGGTTGACCACGTTGAGCTGGTGGTAGCCGTAGAGCATGCCGACCGAGCCGTCGCCGGCGGCCAGTTCGCGGATGGTGCGGACGATCAGCGACCAGCGCTGGCCGGCGCCGCCCAGCTCGCGGGGGATCGCCAGGTTGGTCAGGCCGCTGTCCTTGAGGCGCCGCAGCTGGGTGTCGGGGCGTTCGCGGGTGCGGGTGCGGCGGGCGATGTCGCGGGTGAATTCCTCGCCGATCTCGCGGGCCAGCGCCAGCCAGTCCTCGGAAGTTTTGGGGGTGCCCATTCAGGCCTCCAGGGGGCCGAGGCCCAGGTGTTCGCGCAGGGTCGCGCCCTCGTAGGCGCGGCGGTAGAGACCCAGGCGCTGCAGGTGCGGCACCACGCTCTCGGCGAATTCGGCGAAGGAGCCCGGCAGGTAGCCGGGGGAGATCACGAAGCCGTCGCAGCCGCCGGCGTTGAAGATCTCCGCCAGCTGTTCGGCGATCTGCACGCCGGTACCCACCAGCTGCGGCACGCGCACGCTGCTGGCGAAGCTTTGCGCGAGTTCGCCGAGGCTCAGCGAGGCACCCAGCGAGCGCAGCTTCTCGGCCACCGCCGGCGGCGTTCCGGGCTGTGCGGCGATCGCTTCCAGGCGGGTATCGAGGTGGTAGGCGGAAAAGTCGAAGTTGAGCTGGGCGGCCAGGGTCGCCAGACCGATCTCCGGACGCGCCAGGGCGTTGTGACGGTCGCGCCTGGCGCGCGCCTCGGCCTCGCTGCCGCCGATGAAGGGCATCACCGCGGTGAGCACCTTGCACTGGTCCGCCGCCCGGCCCTGGGCGACCACCTGCCGGCGCACGTCGTCGCGGAAGGCGCGCATGGCGGGCAGGTTGCCATGGATGCTGAAGATCGCCTCGGCCCAGCGCGCGCCGAAACGCCGGCCGCGGCCGCTGGAGCCGGCCTGGATCAGCAGCGGGCGGCCCTGCGGGCTGCGCGGGATGTTCAGCGGACCTTCGACCTTGAACCACTCGCCCCGGTGGGCGACGTCGCGGACCCCGGCCGGATCGGCGAGGATGCCCCGTTCGCGGTCGAGCTTGAGCGCGCCCGGCGCCCAGCTGCTCCACAGCTTCAGGGCGACCTCGACGAACTCGTCGGCGCGGTCGTAGCGCAGGTCGTGCTCCAGGTGGCGGTCCTTGCCGAACAGCCGGCCCTCGTTGTCGTTCATCGAGGTGACGATGTTCCAGGCGGCGCGTCCGCGCGACAGGTGGTCGAGGGTGGCCAGCGAGCGGGCCACGTGGGCCGGCTCGTAGTAGGTGGTGGAGCGGGTGACGCCGAGGCCGAGCCGGCGCGTCTGGCCGACCAGGTAGGAGAGGATCGGCAGCGGGTCGAGGCGGGTGGCGTCCTGGGCGCCGTAGCGCAGCGCGAGTTCGCGGGAGCCGCCCAGCTGGTCGCCGATGGCGAAGCGGTCGGCGAAGAACAGCAGGTCGAACAGGCCTTCCTCCAGCACCCGGGCGCTGCGCGCGTAGTACTCGGGATCGAGGTAGTCGCCGAGGGTGTCCGGGTGGCGCCAGACGGCATGGCTGTGGACGACGGGGCCGGCGAGCAGGAAGCCGGCCAGGTGGATCTGGCGGCTCATCGGTCGGTCTCGCGGTCGGGCAGGGGAAGGAGGCTCGCCGGGGCGAGCAGCGGATCGGTCATCAAGCGGTCTCCACAAAAGGGTGTGGAGCGCTCCGCTGGTGCGGTCGCGCCGGATGGTGCGGCGTGGGAGAGGGTCAGGCGCGGCGGGCGCTGTTTTGCAGGTCGCGTTCGGCCGCCTTGGCGCGGATCAGCGGGATCAGCTCGCGGCCGTAGTCGACGGCGTCGTTGAGCGGGTCGAAGCCGCGGATCAGGATGTTGCGGATGCCCAGGTCGTAGTAGTCGATCAGGGCGTCGGCGACCTGTTCGGGGGTGCCGACCAGCGCGGTGGAGTTGTGCCCGCCGCCGACCAGTCCGGCGATGCCGGTCCACAGGCGCTTGTCGACCCGCTCGCCCTGGGCCACGGTGGCGCGCAGGCGCTGGGCGCCGATGCTTTCCGGCTTGAGGGAGAGTTCCGGGCGGGCCACTTCATGGCGCGCGCGGGCGCGGCTCAGGATGACCTCGGCCTTGGCCCAGGCGGCGTCCTCGGTGGCGGCGACGATCGGCCGGAAGGACACACTGAACTCGATGTGGCGGCCGTGTTTGGCGGCTTCGGCGCGCACCCTCTCGACCAGTTCGCGGGTCTGCTGCAGGGATTCGCCCCACAGCATGTAGACGTCGGCGTGCTTGCCGGCGACGCGGATCGCCGCCTCCGAGGCGCCGCTGAAATACACCGGCAGGTGCGGCTTCTGCTCGCTCTTGACCGCCGAGAACGCCTGCTCGACCTGATAGAACTCGCCCTGGTGGTCGAACGGCTGCCCGGCGGTCCAGGTCTTGCGCACCACCTCGAGGAACTCGTCGGTGCGTGCATAGCGCCGGTCGTGGTCGAGAAAGTCGCCGTCCTTGCGCTGCTCGGTGTCGCTGCCGCCGCTGATCACGTTCAGCGCCAGGCGGCCGTCGAGCAGCTGGTCGAGGGTCGCCAGCTTGCGCGCGGCCAGGGTCGGCGCGACGAAGCCCGGGCGGTGCGCCAGCAGCAGGCCGATGCGGCTGGTGGACAGGCCGGCTAGGGCGGTGACCAGGAAGCCGTCGGGCTGATCGGACCAGTAGCCGACCAGGATGCGGTCGAAGCCGGCGTTCTCGTGGGCCTGGGCGAAGTTGCGGATGTAGTTCTTGTCGAACACCGGACCCACCGGGGCGATGGTTTCCGAGGAAAGTCGATGGCCGATCATGCCGAGAATCTGAACGCTCATGTGCCGGGCTCCTGCCTGTGCGAGGGTTGGATAGGACAAGAGCCTGTTCGTCTCTTATAAGAAAAGGATCTTGTCCGGCTGGTTACTTAGAAGGCTACAGAGCTGATTTAGATGATGGAAATTCATTTTTTGCATATTCTAATATGCTAAAAGTGAATGTGAGGCGGCGCCGGAGCGCCTGGCCCTAGGCTCCCACGCTGGAGCGTGGGAGCCATCAAACGGCGCCGACGTGGATGTTGTGGCCGCTGATGTAGCGGGTCATGAAGGTCAGCCCCGACACGCCGATGGCGGCGAAGTTGTAGTCGTCGGACTTGCGATCGCTGGTGTAGGGGCTGGTGCCGAACAGCGTCATGTCCTCCATGCTGCGGTCGTCACGCGGGCTGTTGCCGGTGATATGGCCGGCGTAGAGAGTCAGGTTCCTGATGTCCTGCGAGGTGAGCATCGAGCCCTGGAAGGTCTGCGGCAGCGAGCGGCCATTGTCGGCGCGCAGGATCGGCAGTACCAGGTACCACTCGCCGACGCGCAGCTCGGTTTCGGAGAGCTTCATCTTGCCGGAGTGGTCGGCCGGCTTACCGTCGCGGCCGAGCGGCAGCAGCTGGGTGCCGCCGGTGCCCTTGCCGCCGTCGAGCTTCTGCGAATAGAGACCGAGCACGTCGACGCCGAAGCCGAGCGGGCCCTCGGTGTAGCCGGACCTGAAATCGAGGATGAAGTTCTGGGTCCACTCCTCGGCCTTGCCGCGGGTGGCGTTGTCGCCCTTGAAGTCGCGGTTGATGAAGAAGTTGCGCAGGGTCAGGGTGCCCTTGGCGTCGTCGACGAAGCCGGCAGCCCCCTGATGATGGAAATTGCCGAGCCGCTTTTTCTTCGCGCAAAAGAAAGCGGCGAGGGGTTGGCCTCGCCGCTTCCCGACTCTTCTCTTCCGTCTGCCCATCTTCCTGATGGAGGTCGCATCCTGCGACTGTTCCCTGTTGCTTCCATCCTTGGCAGCTGTATCGATCCTTCGACGTCGCTGTGGAATTCAATCTACCGAGGCCGCCGCCTCGAGCAAATCGGGAAAGCGCTCAATCTTTTGTAGGCGAAGGCTTACGTGTTTGTGCGAAGCAAAAAAAGCCCTCCGGGAGGAGGGCAAATGGTACTCATGCGAGACACACTTGATCAGGATAGACGGGAATCCTAAAGGTGTGCTCAGATTTTTTTGCGATGCAAAATATCGGGCGGGGTGGATAGGTCGACAACCGCGCTTTTTGCACCGGCCGTAGCCCCCGCCAGTGAACGGATGCCCCGCGGACCGCTCAGCAGGCCGCCGCCGGCGCCAGGCTGTCGACCAGCCCGCCCGGATGGAACAGCCGGCCGCTGGCGCGCAGACCGTGAGCCGGGGTGCTGCGGCTCGACAGCAGCCGGGCCAGGGGCGCGAGGCCGGCGACGGCGGTGGCGTTGCCAGCGCGGTCGAGGGCCTCGGCGGCGGCGTACAGGGCGGCGCGGGCGCCGTTGCGGATCTTTGCGTCGTCGAAGGCATGCAGCGCGGCGCGACGGTACAGCGCCACGTCCGGGGTTTCGCTGCGCCCGCGCAGGTTGCTCGCCAGGCAGATGCCGGTCAGCAGGTGGCAGCAGGCGGCGAGCAGCTCCACCGAGGGCATCGCATCGAAGGCCTTGAACTCGATGCGCCCGGCTTCCCGCGCCAGCCGCGCCGGACGCAGCAGCGGCGAGCGCTCGGCCTGCTCGGCGTACTCCTCGAGCCCCAGGAACAGCTTGACCGCCGGGCGCCGGTCGCAGCGCAGCCAGGTGCGCCGCGACCAGCCGTGCCAGGGCCGCCCGGCGCAGTACGGCGAGCTGAAGCTGAAGGGCACGATGTAGGGCGCGTAGTGGTTGAGCTTGCGCGCGGCGTCGAGGTTGCGCCGGGTGTTCCAGGCGGGCAGCGACAGGTTGATGTCCGGGCCGTAGGTCAGCATCGACAGCTCCATGCCCTGGTACTCGCGGTCCCCGGCGCGCAGGCGCTGCTCGAAGGCGTTGAGCGGCGGGTTGTAGCCGTACTGGGTGCGCAGCGGGTCGAAGCCGGCGATGGCCAGGCCCAGGCCGCCGCGCTCGAGGCGCGCGGCGAGCTGGCGCTCGATGTCGAGCAGGCTGTCGATGGCGGGCGCGACGCCGGGCAAGGGCGGGGTGCGGATCTCCACGCCCTTGGCGACGAAGCCGCAGAAGCGCCCCTCCGGGTCGAAGCGCTCGTCGCCTTCCAGGTACCAATAGCCGCTGCGGATGCCCTGGTCGCCCTCGGCCAGCGCCGGATCGCCGAGGCCGGGCTTGTCGGCCAGCAGCTCGGCGAGCCGGGCGACGTCCAGGGCGTGGATGTCGCGCAGGCGTCCGGCCTGCGGGCCGCGGATATCGATCAGCAGGTATTCGAATTCGATGCCGTAGTCCACGGCCGGCATCGACCTAGATCCAGCGGAGGACGTCGTAGGGGTCTGGCACAGCCTCATGGGTTGTCTCCTCGGCGTGTTGCGGCGTTCCCAGATAGAGGAAGCCGACGATCTGTTCGTCTTCGCCCAGTCCCAGCTCGCGGTGGAAGCCGCGGTCGTACATCAGCCAGCCCGAGCGCCACAGGCCGCCGTAGCCCAGGGCGCGGGCAGCCAGTTGCAGGGTCAGCACGCTGCAGGCGGCGCACAGCTGCTGGTCGAACAGCGGCACCACCTCGCTCGGCCGCGGGCTGGCCACCACGGTGATCACCAGCGGCGCGCGGTGCGGCATGCGCGGGGTGCGGGCGATCTCCGCCTCGCTGCGCCCGGCGGCCACGGCGGCGCGCTGCATGGCCCGGCCCAGGCGATCCAGGCCCGCGTCGCGGGCGGCGAGAAAGCGGTAGGGGCGCAGGTGTTGAAAGTCTGGCACGCGCAGCGCGGCGCGCAGGATCAGCGCGAGCTCCGCGTCGCTCGGCCCGGGCGCGCGCACGCGGTGGCAGGAGCGGCGGTTGAGCAGCAGGCCCAGGGCGGAGTCCGGGGCGGGAATCGGGGTCATTCCGCCCATGGCAGTTCCTCCTCGATGCGCAGGCCGGCGCGCAGCCGTTCGCGGATGCCCATCAGGGCGGCGTCGAGGCGCTCGATGCATTCCAGGGTGCGGCGCTCGGCCGGGCTGGTGTCGAGCACCTCGGCGATGCCGCCGTTGCGGATCACCAGCCGACGCGCGCCGCGCAGGGCGAGCAGCGGGTCGTGGGTGGAGATCAGCACGATCTTGGCGCCGCCGACCAAGAGGTCGAGGGCGCGCTTGCGGTCGACCCCGGCGTTCTCGATCTCGTCGATCAGCACCACCGGCGAGGCCGACAGCAGCGCCGCGTCGGCGATCATCAGGGCGCGCGTCTGGCCGCCGGAGAGCTGGGTGACGGCGCTGTCGGCGGCGAACTTCTCGCCGGTCAGGGCATTGGCGCAGGCGATCACCGTGCGCGCCATGCCTTCCGGGTCGGCGATCATCCGGCAGCGCGCGTGCATCTCGATCAGCTCGCGCACGCTGAGGTCGACGACGAAATTCATGTTCTGCGACAACTGCGCGACCAGCTTGCGGTCCGGCGCGTAGCGCCGCTCGGCCGGCGGTGCGGCACCGTTGACCAGCACCCGGCGGCCGGTCGGCGTATCGCCCTGGGCCAGGCACTCGATGTCGGCAAGCAGGCGGCTCTTGCCCGAGCCGGTCGGGCCGACGATGCAGACGATCTCGCCGGCGCGAAAGACCAGCTCGCGGTTCTCGGCGCGGCCGTGCTTGTCGCGCCCGCCGAGCAGCGTGAGGCTGTCGACCCGCGCGTCCGGCGCCTCGGCCAGGGCGCGCACCTCGGCGACCAGCCGCTCCAGGTGATCGAGCAACTGGGCGCGCTGCATGCCGGCGTCGAACAGCGCCTCGTCGGGCAGTCCGGTTAGCCACTGGGCAAGGCTGGCGCCGGGCGTGGCGGGCGGCAGGGCGAGGGCGGCGACGAATTCGGCCAGCGCCGGATGGCGCTCCAACAGCAGGGCGAAGGGCAGCTCGGCGAGGCTCATCGGGGCTCCTCCCGGTCGGCGAAGCGCATCTTCTTCACGTTGCCGCGCTGGTGGGTCTCGCCGATGGCGGTCTCGCCGACGCAGTAGGGGCAGACCGCCGCCGGCATCGAGAAGCGCAGGCGGCTGCCGTTCAGGTCCGGCGTCGGCGCGGCGGCGCGGATGTGCCGGGCCAGGTCGGCGGCGCCCTGGCCGGTGAGGCCGTTGCAGAACAGCGCCGGCGCACCGGGGTTGGCCAGGCGCACGTGGAAGGCGAACACCTCGCGCTCGACCTGGGAGACGATGTCGCCCTTGGTGATCGCCACCAGGTCGGCCAGGCGCAGCATCGGGCCGATCTTCTTCGGCGTGTGCACCCCGGCCAGGGCGTCGACCACGCAGATCGCCAGCACGCCGTCGATGTGCGGCGAGCAGCGGTTGCACAGCCCGGCGCTCTCGCCGATCAGCACGTCGAGGCCCTGGCGCCGGCCCCAGGCCTGGCAGTCGGCGATGTTGGAGACGAAGTAGTGGTCCGGGCAGAGGGCGCCGGCCAGGCCGACCGCCACCGGGATGCCGTGCCTGGCGTAGAGGCGCCCGTCGTCGCTGGACAGGGCGTCGAACTTGGCCACCCCGACGGCGAGGCCGTCCTCCCTGAGCAGTCTGGCGACCTGGAGGATGACCGAGGTCTTGCCGACCGACGGCGAGCCGGCCACGGTGATCAGTTGCATGGGCGCAGGCCTCCTTGGGCGGCGAAGAACAGCTCGGCGGCGCGGCGCTGTTCGGCGGCGAAGTCGTGGTTGCGGAAGAACTCCCAGCCCGGCCACTTCAGCCGCGCGCCCGGCGGAAAGGCATTGGCCGGCGCCGTGCCGGTCGGTGGATAGCAGTTGTGGGCGAGCACGGCGCCGAGCTCCGCGCCGTGCAGGTAGTCGATGAGCGGGGCGAGGCGTTCCTCGCAGCCGGGCTTGAGCAGGTAGCCGATCGGCATGGCCAGCGCGCCGTCCTCCGGCCAGAGCACCGCGGTGCGCTCGCGGCGCGGGCAGAGCTCGGCCTGCAGCCAGGGCAGCACGGCGATGGCGCCGACGTCCGGACTGTTCGAGCCGGCCTGGGTCGCGGTGCGCACGTTGTGCTGCAGGCGGCGCACGTTGCCGGCGAAGGCGGCGAGGCCGCTCTGGCCGAACTCCAGATACAGCGCCAGCAACAGGTAGGCGTTGTAGTCCTGATAGGGCACCTGCGGATTCGGCCGCCAGCCGCCGAAGACGATCTCCCCGGCCCATTGCGGATCGAGCAGATCGCTCCAGACACGCGGCGGCCGGCGGCCCTTGAGCCGGCGCTGGTCGATCAGCCAGACGAAGGGAATCACCGAGAACACCCGGAAGGCTTCCTGCGGGTCGGCGAGGCCGGCCGCCGCGCAGGCCGGATGCAGTGCGGGCAGGGGCCGGGCGTCGGGGCCGGGGGCGTAGCGGGCGAGCAGGCCCGGAGCGAGGATGTCCTGGTAGATGGTCGAGACCAGCAGGCCCGGCAGGCGCGCCGGATCGCGCTCGCTGGCCAGGGTGTCGAACGGGCTGTACCACTCGCCGCCGCCCAGGCAGCAGCAGTTCAGGGCCGGGCCTCCGGCTGCGCGCTGCGCCGCCAGGGTTCGGTCGATACCGGCCTTGAAGGCCCGACGCAGCGGAATCGGCATGCGCCCGAGCAGGTCCAACTGGCCGGCATTGGCGGTGATGTGCTGCGGTGTCGTCACGCTGATCTCCTTGCTCCGGCGGGTCGTCTGGTCCGTGGGTGCCCCGGTCGGTGGAAAATCGCTTTGCGCGTTTTCACCCTACGGCTGGGCGATCCGTAGGGTGGGAAACGGCCGCAGGCCTTTCCCACCGGTGGTGCTCCGGTCGGTGGAAAATCGCTGCGCGAGTTTCCCACCCTACGGCGGGCTTGGTCCGGGTGGGAAACGACCGCAGGTCTTTCCCACCAGTGGCGCTGACCGGCGGAGAGTCGCTGTACGGGTTTTCCATCCCACGGACTGGCTTTAGCGAGATTCGGGCCAGCCGGCACGGGCGTGGCCGAGGCCGCGCCGTATCGGGGCTGCGGGCGTTCGGGTCGGGAAGGGGTGGCATGGGAAGTGTTCGCCGCCGAACATTTCGCCGTGGCAGACGTACCGGCGCGAACCCTTGGGCAGGCGCCGCCGGCAGCCGCGGCCCGGCCGGCGGCGGCCAAGGGCTTCTGGCACGGCGCTGGCATCGTCCCCGGCGCATCCATCCGCCATGAGGAATACACCATGAAGTCACGCGGCATCGTCAACGCCACCCGCCGCCTGGTCGGCGCGCGCAAGCTGGGCAGCGCGACCCTGCTGGGCAAGGCCGAGGAGGAGGCCCGCCACGCCCTGACCCAGGCGCGCGCCTGGATCGAGCGGGCCAACCCCCGGGACGAGGAGGCGCAGCAGAACTTCCGGACCATCGTCGAGGCGGCCGGGGATCTGGAGCGCGTGCTGCTGGAGGGGGGCATCCGCGCTTGAGGCGGGAGCGTCTGAAAGCGCGCCCGGAGGGCCTTGCCGCTGCCGGATCGGATCGACCGGCGGCGCCTTGCGCAGGGCGTCGAGCTCGAGGGATGTACCGCTGAATGGAAAAAGGCGCCGACCGGCAGGGAGCCCGGTCGACGCAAAGTTGCAGTCGCAGGGTTGGTAACTCAGAGGGGAGTGATGCCGTGCTCGGCGTAGATCTCGTCCTGGGCCTGGCGGAACTCGTTCATGCTGAACGCGAAGCCGTGCTCCTTGAGCAGCGCCCAGCTCGCCTGTTCGTCTTCCGCGCCTTCGTTGACCAGGTTCTTGAACGCTTCGTCGCTGCGCATGCGGTTGATGTAGGCCTTGGCGGATTCGACACTCATCGGAAATGCCTCCTTAAGCGGTGGTGGAGTCGAGGAAACGGCGGCGGATCTGCGCGCCGAGCAGGTTGACGAGGCTGACCAGTGCCAGCAGGACGGCGATCAGGGCCAGGGCCTCGCGGTATTCGAAGAGGTGGAAGGCGGTGACGATCTCCAGCCCCAGGCCGCCGGCGCCGATCGCGCCCAGGGTGGTGGCGGCGCGGATGTTGTGTTCCCAGCGGTAGAGGGCGACATCGACCAGCCGCGGCAGCACCTGCGGCAGCACGCCGAAGCGCAGCACGCCGAGCACCGGGACGCCCTGACTGCGCAGCGCGTCCACCGGGGCGCGGTCGACGTGCTCGAAGGTCTCGGCGAAGAACTTGCCGAGCATGCCGGTGGAGTGGGTGGCCAGCGCCAGCACGCCGGGCAGCGGGCCGAAGCCCACCGCGGCGACGAACAGGATGCCCCACACCAGGCTGGGGATCGAGCGGATGGCGTTGAGCAGCAGCAGGACCAGCTGGCGCAGCGGCGCGGGCGCCTGGCCGCCGGCCGCCAGGGCGCCGAGCGGCAGGGCGGCGAGGATGCCGCCGACGGTGCCGGCGACGCTCATGGTCAGGGTGTCGAGCAGCGGCTTGCTCCAGTGCTCCCAGCGCTCGAACGCCGGCGGCCAGGCGTCGCCGGCCAGCGTCCAGAGGGTCGGCAGCAGCTCGCGGTAGCGCTCGGCATCGAGCGCGCCGGTGTAGCGGGTGGCCAGCAGCACCACGCCCAGGCCGAGGATGAGCAGCAGGCGCGACAGCCAGGCGCGCTGCGCCGTCGCCTTCAGCAGGGCCTGGCGCTCTGCGAACGCGGCATTCATGGCTTCACCGTCACGGCTTCGGGATGCTCGCGCTCGACCACCGAGATCCACTCGCGCACCGGGTCGACATCGGCGTTGGCAGCCGGAATGAAGGCCTCGGCGCGGAACACGCCCAATGCGGCCGGATCGTCGAGGGTGAAGAAAGCGCGGCGGATCTTCTCCTTCAACTCCGGGGCCAGGCCCTCGCGGAAGATCCACATGTATTCGGGGATCGCCGGCGAGTCGGCCAGCACGCGCACCTTGGCGGCGTCGAGCTTGCCTTCCCTGATCAGGCGTTCGTAGATCGGTTTGGACAGGCCGCCGGCGGCGACCTTCTTGCCGGCGACGGCCAGCGCGACCGCATCGTGGGCGCCGAGCACGCGCAGGCTGTAATCGCGTCCGGAGACCAGGCCGGCGTCGGCCAGCATCCAGCGCGGCACCCAGGTGCCCGAGGTGGAGGCCGGATCGCCGAAGGCGACGTCCTGGCCGCGCAGGTCCTGGACGCTGCGCGCCGGGCTGTCGGCCGGAACGATCAGCACCGCCTGGAAGGTCGGGCCGACCTGGGCGTGGCTCGGGCGGGCGAAGGGTTCGAGCCTGGCGCGCTGGTTCTGCAGGATGTAGGTCACCGGGCCGAGGTAGGCGATGTCGATGCGCCCGAAGCGCAGCGCCTCGCCGGTCGCCGCGTAGTTGGCGCCGACGGTCAGGTCGACGGGCATGCCGAGGGTCTTTTCCAGGTGCGCGCGCAGCGGTTCGTTGAGGCGCATCACGGTGGGCGCGGACTCGCCGGGCAGCAGGCCGATGGTCAGCTTCTTCGGCAGGGCCGCATCGTCGGCGTGGGCGGCGAGGGCGGCCGGCAGGAGCAGCGCGGCGAACAGCGGGCGCAGGCGTTCGAGCAGTCGGGTCATGGGGCGTTTCCTTCTACTGGGGGCGGGTGGGCTCCGGGGCCGGATGCAGGGGGAACAGGCGCGCCTGGGCGGCGGCGTCGAAGCGCGACGGCGGGCCGTCGAAGGCGATGCGGCCGTCGGCCAGGCCAACGATGCGCTCGGCCAGCCGGCGGGCCAGGTCGAGCTGGTGCAGGACGATCACCAGGGTCAGCGCGTGGTCGCGCACCAGCCGGCGGAATTCGCCGGCCAGGCGTTCGGCGAGGGCCGGATCGACCGAGGCGAACGGCTCGTCGGCGAGCAGCAGGCGCGGCTTGCGCACCAGGGCGCGGGCGATGCCGACGCGCTGGCGCTCGCCGCCGCTGAGCCGGGCGACCGGGTCGAGGGCCTTGCCGAGCAGGCCGACCTCGGCGAGGGCGGCGAGGGCCTGCTCGCGCATCGCCCGCGGCCAGGGCAGCGGCGACAACGGATGGCGGCGGTCGGCGAGGCCGAGCAGCACGTTGTCGAGCGCCGACAGGCGGGCGATCAGCGCATGTTCCTGGAACACCGTGGCGCTGCTGCGCCGGTGGGCGAGCAGGCTGGCCGGGGTCTGCAGGCGGCCGATGCCGTCCACGCTGAGGGTGCCGGAAGCGGGCGGCAGCAGGCCGTTGAGGGTGGCCAGCAGGGTGCTCTTGCCGATCCCCGAGGGGCCGACGATGGCGGTGATGCTGCCGCGGCGGATGTCGAGATCGAGGCCTTCGAGGATGCGCTTGCCGCTGCGCTCGATCGACACCCGGTCGAGCCGCAGCAGCACCGGCGAGCCATCTGTGGACGCCGCCGGCGTGCTGCGCCCGGCGTCGGAGGCCGGGGCCAGGGCGCGCTCGAGAGGCAACTGGTAGATGCCGCTCATGCTTCGCGCTCGATCAGGTAGTCGGGATTGCGCACCCCGTAGCCCAGCGCCTTGCGCAGCCACAGCGGCGGATTGTTCTGCATCATCCGCTGCAGGTGCGCGACCACCTCGTCGATCTCGCGGGGGTGCTGCATCTTCACCGGGAAGACCCCGGCGTTCTTCACCTTGACCGCGGCGAAGTCGCTGAGGGCGAGGGTGAAGAGCACGGCGCAGCCTTGCATGGCGTCGACGCGCAGCTGGATCTGGTCGACCGAGGCGCCGCCGGTCGGGTCGCCCATGGAGCAACCGCCGCCGCCGCCGGGGCCGCGCTTGCCGTCGCCGCCCTTGCCACCGCCCTTGAACTGCACGACGTCGAGGAAGTTGGCCTCGTCGTAGGTGACGTCGTAGATGACGATCTGCCTGGCGGTGGCGAAGTTGGCGTCGACCTGCAGCAGGTCGTTGCTGGTGATGGCGATCTTCAGATGGCCGATCTCGTTCATGTCCGTGTCCTCCGGGTGGCTCGGGCGGGCGCCGGGCGCGGCCCGGCGCGCGGGGTTCAGGTCATCGGCAGGCCGACGACGTTCTTTTCGTGGGCGAAGCGCAGGCGAAAGGCGTCCGGCAGCTTCGTCCCGCCGTCGGTGCGCGCCAGCCAGCGGGGCAGCTCGGCGACGGCGATGCAGCCGGCTTTCAGGGCCTCGACCGGCACGATGTACAGGCGGTCGTCGAGGGTGATGTAGAAGTCGATCGGGTGGCGGGCGGCGTTCTCGCCGTACTTGCCCAGGTCGATGCGGTAGTGGCGGTCCTCTTCGAGCTGCAGGCGCGGGTTGTCGCAGTCCAGGCGGACATGGCGGTTGAACCAGCATGTGTGGCGGAACTGGAACAGCACCCGGTCGTCGTCGGCGAAGGCGCGGATCTCGGCGACGATGTCGGCGTAGTACTGGCCGAGCAGCAGTTCCTCGTAGGCGTCGCTGTAGGGCTGGTCGAAGGATTCGAGGTAGCAGGCGACGCAGGCGGCGAGCAGTTCGAGGCCGGTCTGGCTGATCAAAAGGCTCAGCGCGCAGCGGTTGTAGGTGCAGCTGGCGCGGATCAGGCCGTCGTCGCGGATCTCGATGGCGCCGTTCTGCTGGATCGCCGCGGCGCGGAACACGCGCAGGATGCGGAAGACCTCGGCCATCAGCTTCTCCGCCGGGGTGCGGCGGGGCAGGGCGAGGTAGCGTTGCCAGCTGCCGAGGCCGGCGAGCGACGGGTCGCGGGATTCCTGCCAGTCGGCGAGCAGGGCGTAGGCGCTGGTCAGGGCCAGGATCAGGCGGGCCGGCACGCGGCGGGCGGTTTCGCTTTCCGGCTCGGCGAAGTTCAGGCGCCGCGGGCGGGTGTAGGGTTCGATGGGGCGGTGTTCCGGTCGGGCGCACAGCTCGCCGAAGCACGCGCGGTAGTGGGCGACCATTTCCTGTCGCTGTTTCATGGCTCTCTCCCGAAGGCGGCATGGCGGCCGGAGTGGAATACGGGGCGGAGGCCCCTGCCGAAGCAGGGGGCCGCCGCGGGGCTGGCAACTCACCAGGTGTTGAGGATCCACTCCTTGTTACGGGTGTATTCCATGTGGGCGAACATGGCGTTGGCGATCATCTCGCCGAGCTCCATGGCGCCCTGGTAGCCGATGGTCGGCTTGCGGTAGAGGCCGGCGCGGTCGAAGGTCGGGAAGCCGACGCGGACCATCGGGATGTTGGCTTCGATGGCGACGTAGCGGCCCTTCGAGTGGCCCATGATCAGGTCGAGCTGCAGGCCGCTGTTGATGCGCTTTTCCAGCTCCCAGAGGTCGGCGTTGTGGACGATCTCGATGTCGAAGTGCGCGGTGTTCTTCAGCTCCTCGATGCGCGGGTCCTTCTTGTACTTGTTGCCCTGGTCGTCGCCGATCAGCAGCAGCACCGGTTCCAGCTCCACTTCCATGCAGAACTGGGCCAGGCCGAGCACCAGGTCCGGATGGCCGAAGATCGCCACCTTCTTGTTGGCGAAGAACATGTGCGCCAGGTCGGCCAGGGCGTCGAGGGCGATGCCGCGCTCCTTGACCAGCGACTCGGGGATCTCCTTGCCGGTGACCTCGGCGATCTTGCGCAGCATGTCGTCGGTGTTCTTGATGCCGTACGGGGTGTTCACCAGGTGGTTCGGCACCTGGAAGGTCTTCTGCAGCAGGTCGCCGGTGGTGGCGCCTTCGTAGCGGGCCAGGGCCAGGGTGCCCAGGGCGTTGGCGCTGTCGGCGATGTCCTCGACGGTGGTGCGGCCATGGGTCTCGATGCTCTTGTTCGGCAGCATCGGCGAGTCGAAGTCCTCGGTGTCCATGTAGATGTTGGCGTCGACGCCCATTTCCTTGAAGTAGCGCTTGAGCAGCACCACGTCGCCGGGGTTGACCCAGCCCGGGAAGACGTTGAGCTTGCCGCTCGGCTGGCCCTTGCCGTGCGCGTCGGTGATGGTCTTGAACACCGACTTCACGCACTCGGCGTAGCCGGTGACGTGGCTGCCCTTGAAGCTCGGGGTGTGCACCGGCGCCAGATGGATCTTGCGCTCCGGGAACTCGGTGGCGAGCGCCCGGTTGCAGACGTTGATGGTGCCCTCGATGTCGTCGCCGATGACCTCGGTGGAACAGGTGGTGATGATCGGGATCACCCGCAGGTTCGGGTAGCGGCGGGCCAGGACCAGCACGCCTTCCTCGACGCGCTTGGCGCCGCCGAACACCGCCGACTCCTCGTGCAGCGAGGTGGAGGCGACGTCGAAGTTTTCCTTGAAGTGCTGGGCGAACAGCAGGCGGACGAACATCGTGCAGCCCTGGCCGCCGTGGACCAGCGGGATGCAGTCCTTGATGCCGATGCCGGCGTACTGGGCGCCAGCGGGCTGGCAGTCGTACATCGGGTTGATGATGCCCTCGCGGTCGCGCGGGGACAGCTTGACTTCCGCCGGCTTGAGGACGGTCAGCTCGCAATTGCTCATGAAATGGCTCCTTCGTGCGCGCAGACGGCCGTCCGGCCGTCTGTGCGCCGGTGACTCAGTAGAGGTGGTGGTTGAGTTCGCGGTTGGTCGAGCGGGTGATGGTCACGTCGACCAGACGGGACTTGAGGCCGTCGATCAGAAAGGCGATCTCTTCCTTGTTGACCTGCGAAGCCCAGGGGAAGCGCTCGCGCACGTCGTTGGCCATGGCCAGGGCGTCGGCGTAGAACAGGCGCTCCTGCGGGGTGCCGCGCAGCGGCTCCTGGCCGGTCAGCAGGCGGCAGACCTGGTTGAGCACGCCCTCGATGTTTTCCTCGCGGTCCCAGGTGCGCGAGAAGAACTGCCACAGGCAGCGCTCCTCGACATAGGCGAACAGATCGTCGAGACGGGACTGGCTCATCAGGCGGCCCCCCGCACGATGATCGGCGTGGTCTGCGACTTGTCGCGGATGTCCACGGCGGCCAGGTGGCGCAGCGGGTTGTGCACGGCGTTGTACATGTCGCGGGCCAGGTTGACGAAGCCCTCGAAGCCCATATACGGGCCGTTGTGGTAGCCGTGGCCGTTGACGTAGGGGATGTGCAGCTTCTTGACCAATTCGCCGACGCGGGGACCTG
Source organism: Azotobacter salinestris (assembly GCF_009363155.1). Lineage (NCBI taxonomy): Bacteria > Pseudomonadati > Pseudomonadota > Gammaproteobacteria > Pseudomonadales > Pseudomonadaceae > Azotobacter > Azotobacter salinestris. The sequence goes on along the minus strand of NZ_CP045302.1, from coordinate 799,527 downwards.
TGAAGATCACGTCCGGCTTGACCAGGTCGATGATCTCGAAGAATTCCAGCTCGTTGCCGTCGTCGATGTAGTAGGTGCCTTCCTTGCCGCGGGCGATGACCTTCTCGAAGTCTTCCTCATGGCCGAACTTGGAGGACATGGCCACCACCTGCACGCCCAAGTCGTCCTCGACCGACTTGGTCCAGTGCCACAGGCGCGGGCCGCCGGTCCAGATCGCCATTTTCTTGCCCTGCAGGCGCTCCTTGTACCAGTCGAGCTTCGGCTTCCACTTGGCGTATTCCTCGGCGATCAGCGCCTCGCCCTTCTCCTCGATGCCGAAGAAGGCGCAGATCTTGCGGATGCCCTCGGCCATGTAGTTGAAGCCCCAGGAGTCGATGTCCAGGCGCGGGATGCCGTAGCGCTTCTTCAGCTCGTTGGCGATGTAGCCGGAGGAGCGCGCGCAGTTCACCACGTTGAGCTGGGCCTGGTGCATGCAGCGCAGGTCGTCGTAGGTGCCGTTGCCGGTGAAGTGGGCGACGACCTGGATGCCCAGGCGGTCCCAGTAGGTCTGCAGCAGCTGGGTATCACCTTGAATGTTGAAGTCACCGATGAAGTTCATGGTGTATTCGCTGGTGATCTCCTTCTCCATCGTCTCGACCTTCTCGTTGATCCAGCCGATGTTCAAAACGTGGTGGCCCTTGGACTGGGACACGCCGGAGAAGCCGGGGCACTCGACGGTGAAGACGTCCACGTCGGGACGGTCCTTCATCACCTTCTTGGCCACCGCCTTGATGTCGTCGCCGATCAGCGCGGTCGGGCAGGTCGTGTAGACGATCATCCGCTTGATGTCCGGCATCTCGTCGAAGGCTTCGTGCATGCTCTTCTCGAGGCGCTTCTCGCCGCCGAAGACCACGTGGCTTTCCTTCATGTCGGTCGACCAGACGTACTTCATGTTGAAGTGGCCGTTGTCGGTCGGGTAGCGCTTGGTGTGCCAGGTGTCGTAGGCACAGCCGAGCGGGCCGTGAATCATCTGGATGGTGTCTTTGAGCACGCCGCCGATCACCAGCTTGGCGCCGCAGAAGGCGCAGCCGCGTTCGGACAGGGTGCCGGGGATGGTCGCCGCGTTGGCGATCGGCAGGAACTCGCGGGTGTCCTCGTTGGGCGCCTTCAGATAGATGTGTTTCTGGCGCTCGGGTATGTCCTTGTCACATTCCAGCAATACCATTGGCATGGTTGAAGTCTCCTCGGCTCAATGCAGGGATCGAGCACCCTGAGCGGTGCCCGATCGGGACCGGAAAAACCGGTTGGCGAGGAGGTAATGGCAGGATGCGTGCCAGATGCCCTTGCTGTGCTTGCGGGAATTTTCCGTTCGCCCGCCGAGCGCCCTGATTAGTTCTTTTTAATCAATGACTTGTGGATTTATTTCGGCACGGCCGAAAGGTGCTGCGCGGGGGCTTTTCGGGCATTTTTTCCGCGTTTGCAGCACTTGCGCGGACGGCAGGCGGAATGCGCGAAAGGTTTTTCGTTCGGCCAAGTACGGAGCGTTCGGGGTCTGTACGTCGAGGTGCGTGGGGGGTTGGAAAGCGAGGGATGGTTCTCGGGCTCCCGCGTGGGAGCTCGGGGAGGGACGCTCCCACGCAGGAGTTTGAGAGCGATCATCTCACCCGGCAAATCAGTCCAGGCTCTCCACCACGAACCCCACCACGCTGCGGCTGTCGCGGCTGAACTCCACGCCGAGCAGATGGATGGGCTCGCCGCGGGCGCGGTACTTGTCGGCGTAGCCCCGGTCCTTGAGCTGTTGCAGTGCCTGTCCGGCGGGCGCCAGCTCGACCACCTTGAATTCGAACAGGTAGACATGACCGTTGAACAGCACCGCCATGTCGATGCGGCCATGGCTGGTCGCGTCTTCCAGGCGGACATCCAGGCCCAGCGCGGCGAAGTGGCTGTAGAACACGCTGGCGTAATAGCCTTCGTACCGGGCGATGGGATTGTTGCGGTACCAGTCGTGGGGAATGCTGGCGAAGAAGGCGGTGAACAGTGCCTGCAGGCTGGGAAAGTCGTTGGCCAGCAGCAGGTCGTAGAGCTGCCCGGTCTGGCGCATCACGCTGGCGGGCTCCGGCAGGTAGCGCAGCAGCAGCGCCTCGTTGAGGCTGGCCTTCACTTCGAGGTTCGGATAGCGCAGCCGGTAGCGCGGTTGCGCGCCGATGCGCTGCACCTGGCCGATGGTCAGGTAGCCGGCTTGGAACATCAGTGCCTCGGTGGAAATATCGCCGACCTCGAAGGCCGAGAGCAGCGCGTCGGTGGCCATGACCTGTTCGAGGGCCGGGGCGAAGGCCCGCCGCTCGATGAGCAGGTCAACCAGGAAGGTCGGCGTGCCCGTCTCGAACCAGTAGGGGCGGAACTCGCGCTTCTGGAATAGCAGCAGCAGGTCGAAAGGGTTGTAGACCGCCTCGCCGGTCCAGTTGTAGCCGTTGTACCAGGCACGGATCTCGTCGCGGTCGAGGCCCGGCAGCTCGGGGGCGAACACCGTATCCACGTCCGTCTCGGTGTAGCCGCAGAGCGCCGAATAGCGGCCGTCGACGCTGATGTCGTCGAGGTTGTTCAGCCCGGAGAACAGGCTGACCTTGCTGAACTTCGACACCCCGGTGAGCATGGCGAAGTGGATGTGCGCGTCGGAATCCTTGATCACCGAGTACAGGTTGCGCAGCCCGTCGCGGATCTCGCGGGCGATCTCCGGGCGGGTGAGGTTGTCGAGGATCGGCTTGTCGTACTCGTCGACCAGCACCACCACCCGCTCGCCGCCGGCGGCATGCGCCTGACGGATCAGCTCGCCGAAGCGGGCACGGTTCTCGCGCTGCGTACAGGCGATGCCCAGGGCCTGCTCGTTGATCGTCAGCAGCTCGGCGATCTTGCCCTCCAGGTCCTGCGCATCGCGAATCACCCCGCCGCCGAAGCTGATCCGCAGCACCGGATGGCGCCGGCTCCAGTCCCAGCGGTCATGCACCTGCAGCCCGCGGAACAGCGGCTCGTTGCCGGCGAACAGCTCGGCCAGGGTGTCGAGGAACAGGCTCTTGCCGAAGCGCCGCGGCCGGGAGAGGAAGTAGTGCGTGCCCTGCTCGATCAGTTGCAGGGCGAAGCCGGTCTTGTCGACGTAGTAGTAGTCGTCGTCTTCGCGGATCTTGGCGAAGGTCTGGATGCCGATGGGCAGCTTCTTGCGGGACATGGGCAGGCAGTACCGTGGTGGGGTGTGCTGCGATTGTAGCCGCCCGAAAGGGTGCGTCATCGAAGAGAAAAAACGGCGATCGCCCCTGAGGAAAGCGATCGCCGTTTGGGACCCGGTGGCAGAGCGGCGCGGGATGCTCTGTCGCCGGCAAGCGGGTGCGGGCTCGTTCAGTCTTCAGTCATCGAGCGGCCGGATGCAGAAATCCACGGGACAGACACCGAGGCAGCGCGGCTCGCCTGCATCGGCGCACTCGTTGCAGCTGTCGGCGTCGATCACGTAGCTACCGTTCTGGAGCGCGATCGAGCCGGTCGGGCAGACCGGCTTGCAGTCGCCGCAGACGGTGCATTCGTAGCCGTCGATGGCCATGGCCATAGGGTCAGCTCCTGAGGTTGGAGAATTCGGGGCGATTCAAAAGGGAGGGCGGCGTGCGCCGCCGGCCGCGAGAAGCCATTCCGGACAGCCCGCGACGCACGCTCCTCCGCAAACACTGCGCCGGCTGGATCAGCCTTCGGCGGCGGCCTTGCCGACGATGGACTCGTCTTCGGCTTCCATGATGCCGAACTCCATCAGCAGCTCTTCGAGATCTTCCATGCTCGCCGGGTTCGGGATGACCAGCAGCTTGTTGTTGAGGATCTTCTGGGCCAGGGCGCGGTACTCGTCGGCCTGCTTGGCTTTCGGATCGTATTCGATCACGGTCATGCGGCGGATTTCGGCGTGCTGCACGACGTTGTCGCGCGGCACGAAGTGGATCATCTGGGTGCCGATCTTCGCGGCCAGAGCCATGATCAGCTCGTCTTCGCGGTCGGTCTTGCGGCTGTTGCAGATCAGCCCGCCCAGACGCACGCTGCCGGAGTGGGCGTATTTCACGATGCCCTTGGCGATGTTGTTGGCGGCATACATGGCCATCATCTCGCCGGAGCAGACGATATAGATTTCCTGGGCCTTGTTCTCGCGGATCGGCATGGCGAAGCCGCCGCACACCACGTCGCCCAGCACGTCGTAGAACACGAAGTCCAGGTCGTCGCTGTAGGCGCCTTCCTCTTCCAGGAAGTTGATCGCGGTGATCACGCCGCGGCCGGCACAGCCGACGCCCGGCTCAGGACCGCCGGACTCGACGCACTTGACGCCGCCGTAGCCGATCTGCAGCACGTCTTCCAGCTCGAGGTCCTCCACCGAGCCGGCGGATGCGGCCATCTCCATGACGGTGTTCTGGGCCTTGGAATGCAGGATCAGGCGGGTGGAGTCGGCTTTCGGGTCGCAACCGACGATCATCACCTTCTTGCCGGCCTCGGCGAGGGCGGCGACCAAGTTCTGGGTGGTGGTGGACTTGCCGATGCCACCCTTGCCGTAAATTGCACACTGACGCAATGCCATCTTGGAACCTCCGTTGATTCGTGGCGTTTGACTGGTGTCGCAGAGGATTTAGCAAGGGCGATGCCATCACGATTTAAAAGTCATGTATGGCCAGTTTTTTAGTGTAAAAAACCAGTATTAACGTTATTTGCGAGATTCTGTGCCGAATAATAGGGGTGTATTGGAAGTCGGCCGGCAGCGATTTTGCGTCGCCCCGGCCGGCGGCGTACCTGCAGGTACAGCCGGCCGGCGATCCGTTCCGTGCGGTACCGGAGTTCATGCCGGCTGGCGCGGGAAGTGGCGTGCGGCGAGTGAGCCAGCACGCTCCATGGCAGGCATGTCACCGGGCCCGGCTGCTTCCGCTGTCCTCGTCCGCATTGTTGGGGAGACGCGGGGGGATGGCTTCGGTGTTCGCCGCCACTGGCCGGGAAAGGCCGAAGCGGTGTTTGAGGCGGCGGGAAAGGCCCATCTCGATGTAGGTGAAGCTGAGCCAGGCGCCGAGCGTGATCACCGGCACGCAGAGCGTCAGGATCAGGTAGGGGTCGAGGTGCTGGCCGAGCAGGTAGGCGCCGCACCACAGCACGATGATGTGCACCAGGTAGACCGAATAGGACCAGTCGCCGAGCTTCCTGAGCACCTGACTGCCGTTGAACAGTCGTTCCATGCTGATCATGGCGGCGACCAGCGCCGCGCCGGGGACACCCCAGGTGAGCCAGCGATAGGGATGCTGGTCGTCGAACCAGAGAATCATGGCGGTCGCGCTCGCTGCGATCAGCGCGGGTGCCAGCAGCATCCGGCCCGACAGCGCCGGTAGCCGGCCGCGGCGGTAAATCACCGCCAGGCCGATGCCGAGGAGGAACTCGTAGATCACCGGATTGGTGTAGAAGCTCGACACCCACGATTGATGGGCCAGCCAGCCGCTCAGTGCGAGCACCAGCAGGGCGGTGACCCAGGCCCGATGACGTCGACCGGCGCACAGCGCCAGCGCGAACAGGATGTAGAACATCATCTCGAAGTTCAGTGTCCAGCCCACCGGCAGGACCGGGTAGAAGCCGAAGCCGCCGGGATTCTGGGCCGGAATGAACAATAGCGACTTGAGCAGCGTGATCGGATCGACCGCGTAGACCGGCATGACGCGCGCGTCGAAATAGATGATCGAGGCGGTGAGCAGGGTGAATACCCAGTAGGCAGGCACGATGCGGATCAGGCGATCGAGTATGAAGCGTTTCGAGGCGATCGGCTTGCCGGCGCTGGCGAGGTAGATGACGAAGCCGCTGATGACGAAGAAGATGTCGACGCCGACCTGGCCGCGGGTGGAAAGCAGGTGTCCGGCAAGGGTGTCGGCCTTGAAGTCGAAAAACACCTGCATGAAGTGGTGGAAGACCACGAGCCACGCGGCAAAGGCTCGCAGTGCCTGGATCGATACCAGCATAGGCAAAAGGGTCCTTGTCGTGCTGACCCCGAACGGCCATGGCAAATGGGCCGCCTTGGGGGATCTGTTCGTGTTCGGAAACCAGGGTTTTGCACTGGTTTCCACGTTTTGTGAAGGCACCTGGTTGTCTGCTCGCCATCCACGGGTTCGACAGAGGCGAACGGCGTAACGACCCCGTGTTTCCGAGGTTGTTCCCGCCGCCTCTTCGCAGCAGCCCAACAAGCGGCCAGAGGGGATGAATATTGGCCAGGACCAAGATGCCTTGGCTGGGCAGCGTACGCGTGCCTGACGGCGGAATGCCTGGAGGTTCGGTCTCGGGACGCCGTGATGCATCCTTTGGCTCGCGATGAACAGGACGAGCGCTGCCCCTTTCGGACGGTGCTGTTCAACGTGGATGCTGTTTCTGGACGGGTTTCTGGTAGCGACTGCGTGGCGCCGGGACGGGCTCAGCCCAGGCTGCCGGCGAACCGCTCGGCGAGGCGCCCGTGCTGGAACGCCTCGACGACGAAGTCGATGAAGGCGCGGGTCTTGGCCGGCATGAGGGTGCGGTTCGCGTAGTAGAGCGAGATCGCGCCGGCGTCGGCGTACCAGCGGGGCAGCAGCCTCACCAGTTCGCCCCGCTCGATCCACGGCAGTACGTCCGGCACGGCGAGCAGCGTGACGCCGAGACCGAGCAGCGCCGCCTCGCGCATGGCGGCGGGGTCGTTGAGGGTGATCGTCTCGGCGAGCCTTGCCGGCATCTCGGCCCCGGCGGCGTCGCGCATCATCCACTGGCGCACCCGGCCGGTACGGCTGGAGCGCATGACGATGCCGGCGAATCCGGCCAGGCCGGCGGGATCCGCCGGCGGTGTGCGTTCGACCATGTAGGCCTTCGAGGCGACCGCGACGATATGGGCGGGGGCGAGCGTGCGCGACACCACGCCCGGGGCGAGTTCGAAACCGCCGCCGATCGCCGCGTCGTAGCCTTCGGCGATCAGATCCACCGGACGGTTCTCGAAATGCCAGTCCGGGCGGATCAGCGGATGGCGGGCGAGAAAGTCCGGCAGCAGCGGCAGGACATGGGTGATGCCGAAGGTCGGCGGCATGCTGACCTTGAGCACGCCGGCCGGCTCGTCCCGCTCCATCGCCAGCGTGGCGATCGCCGCCTGCAGCGCGTCGAGATTGCCGCCGATGGCTTCCAGAAAGCGCTCGCCGGCCTCGGTCAGGGTGAGCTTGCGCGTCGAGCGCTGGAACAGCCGCACGCCGAGGTTCCGCTCCAGCATGCCGATGTTGCGGCTGACCGCCGCCGGGGTCAGGGCGAGGCGGCGCGCGGCGGCGGAGAAGCTGCCGGTCTCGGCGCTGCGGACGAAGGATTCGAGGTTGGCGAGGGTTTCCATGGGCGAACTTTATACGGATGATTGAAAATGATTCAAGCCATTACCGGCTAATCAAGAGGTAATGACTGGGCCACCATTCACTCCACCTACAACGACCCCGGAGTGAAAACCATGTCCACCTCCCTCATCGGCACCACCCTCCTGAACGGCAAGGCGGCCCTCGTCACCGGCGGCTCGCGCTCGATCGGCGCGGCCATCGCCAGGCGTCTGGCCGCCGACGGCGCGGCAGTCGCCATCACCTACAGCGCCTCGCCGGAAAAGGCCGCCGAGGTCGTCCGGGCCATAGAGGCCTCCGGCGGCCGGGCGCTCGCCATTGCCGCCGACGCGGGCGATCCGGCTGCCGTGCGCGCCGCTGTCGCGGCGACCGTCGAAGCCTTCGGCGGCCTTGACATCCTGGTCAACAACGCCGGCCTGGGCCTCGGCGGGGCGATCGAGGAGATCGCCTTCGAGACCTACGAGCGGATGATCGCGGTCAACGTCACCGGCGTGTTCGTCGCCACCCAGGAGGCCGTGCGCCACATGAGGGCCGGCGGGCGCATCGTTCATATCGGCTCGTCGATGACGCGCTACGCGGCCTTTCCGACCGCCTCGCTGTACACCCTGACCAAGGGCGCAGTCGCCGGCTTCAACCGCAGCCTGGTGCGCGACCTGGGGCCGCGCGGCATCACAGTCAACACCGTCCATCCCGGCCCGACCGACACCGACATGAACCCCGACGGCGGCCCGGTCAGCCGGATCGTCGGCCCCGGCATCGCCCTCAGCCGCTACGGCCAGCCGCATGAGATCGCCAGCGTCGTCGCCTTCCTCGCCGGCCCGCAAGCGGCCTTCGTCACCGGCGCCGAGATCGTCGCCGACGGCGGCTTCACCGCCTGATCCAGCCCATCCCGACTGCAGGAGCAGCAGCATGAACACCATCGGTATCCTCGGCGCCGGCGCCATCGGTTCGGCATTCGCCCGGGCGCTCGCCCGGCAGGGCATCCCCGCCGTCATCGCCAACAGCCGCGGCCCGGAGTCGCTGCAGGATCTGGTCCGCGAACTCGGCCCCTCGATCAGGGCCGGAACCCGCGAAGAGGCGGCGGCGCAGGACATCGTCCTGGTCGCGGTCAACTGGTCCAAGCTGCCGGCGGCGCTCGCCGGCCTGCCGGACTTCGGCGGACGCATCGTGATCGACGCCAACAACCCGATCGAGGCAGCGCTGTTCAAGCCGGTCGAGCTGCACGGCCGCGTCTCCAGCGAGGTTTTTGTCGAACTCGTGCCGGGCGCCCGGGTGGTCAAGGCCTTCAACCACCTTCAACCGCAGCTGGTCTCCGGCGCGCCGGGGGCGGAGGGCGGTCGGCGGGTGTTGTTCCTCTCCGGCGACGACGCCCGCGCCAGGGCGGCGGTGGGCGCGCTGATCGAGCAACTGGGCTTCTTCGCCATCGATCTCGGCCCGCTCGCCATCGGCGCCCGCCTGGTGCAGTTCCCCGGCGGCCCGCTGCCGGCGCTCAATCTGGTCAGGTTCGACTGACGGCCCGGCGGCGCCCGCGCAGTGACAGTCCGATGCAGGCCAGCGCACCCAGCGAAACCGCCGCATGGAACTCCGAAGAGCCAAACCCCAGCAGCGCCGCGAACGCACCGCCGACCGCGAGGGCGCACCAGGCAACGGCCTGCTTTCGGGCCGGCGCCATGGCCACCGCGGCGCCGATGACCGCGACGGCGGACAGCCCGGCGAAGACCGTGATCAGCAGGTCAAGGCGGTCCTGGACCGCCTTGTTCATGCAATAGCCGGAAATGAAGTCCTCCGCCGGACACCAGGCGCGCTCGGCATGGGCATGCAGCGCCATGCCCGTGAACGCCGTGGCGACCCAGGCAAGGTAGGCGGAGGGGACGGTGAGCAGCCATCGGAGCCAGGTGGGCATGGTGATCTCCAGAGCTGGGGGCGCTAAAAGAAAGTGGGTTGGAACAGCGGGGGCTAGTGGCCTGTTTGGTTAGTTCAGTTAGTCAATTTCGGCGCCCATGGCCCCGATACTGCGTTGCCACTCCTCGCCATAGCCCTGCTATGACTCGTCGCGGCGCCTTGTTTCGGAACCATGGTCATCCGAACTTGAGTTAACAAACTAACCGCACAGGCCACTAGCGGAGCAGCCGACCCGCCTGATGGCAGACCTGATCGGAACCAGGTTTTCCCCATGGTTGCGATGAACAGCGACACTGTCGGAACAGGCGAGTCCTGCAGCGGAGCAAGGCCGATAACAATGCTGATCCTGGTGATCGATGAAGCGCTTGGCCCCCGCTGCGCGAATACAGAGTGGCCTGGGCGGCATACCCGTGAACAGGCCGGATATAGGAATGCAACCGTGCTGACGGCAGGGTTGGAGCAGCATTGCTCACCACTTGTGGGGGAGAGTCCATATATGAATTGTTAGACCTGCCCGAGACAGACCTTTCTGTTGATTGCACGGATAACTAGACCATAAGAAATGAATTCAGGCGCAATCACATCTTGACGAGCCACCAGCTGTTGCGCGGCACAGCCGTTGACGATCCGCTGGATGCGCCAACGCATCACCGCGGCATCAGCGCGAACACACCCCAGCCCAGGTATTCACGCGTGTAAGCGGCGTAGCGCTCGGGTTCCGAGGTCAGTTGGGCTCGAACATCTTTCGCGAACTCGTCGTCGGGATTGGCTTCAAGCCATCGGCGCATGGTGAGCCATTTGGCCGCCTCGTATCTATCCCAGCCGTCTTGGTCAGCCAGAACCATTTCAACGACGTCGTAGCCAAGGTGGCCGAAAGACGCGAGAAGTTCTGGAAGCATGAGAAAGTCGGAGATTGAGTTGGCAAGACACCCCTTGGCAACATCTTCCGTTGGCGGTAACTGCCGCCAGTAGGGCTCGCCGATGAGGATGATCCCTCCGGTGCGCAGGCTCCGCGCCAGAAGCTCGATAGTGCCGGCGACTCCACCGGCGATCCAAGTGGCACCGACGCAGGCTGCCACACTGACCTTCTCGTCAGAGACATAGCCGGCAGCATCGCCATGGATGAACTTGACTTGATGGGCGACGTCGAGTTCTACAGCACGGAGTTTCGCTTGCTCGGTGAACAACTGGCTCATGTCGATGCCGGTGCCGATGACGCCGTGATCGCGTGCCCAGGTGCACAGCATCTCCCCCGAACCGCTGCCGAGGTCGAGCACTCGGGCCCCCGATTCCAGACGCAGCGCCGCGCCGAGAGTGGCAAGCTTTTCAGGTGTGATCGGGTTATGGATGCGGTGAGCACTTTCAGTGATGTTGAATATCCGTGGGATGTCCACTGTGGGAAATTTCCTTACGGGTGTGAATAGATTCGGTCAGGGCCTAACTACCATTCGACACCAAATGATGTAAGTAAATACCCCCCACTTATTGCATAACATTCCCTGCCATTCTCGCTCCCCCGGTCTGACTGTGGTTTTCGCGTGCGGGCAAGCCCGTATCGTCGCCACTCGGTCCGCACCGAGGCTGCCGGGCAGAGGTTTTCGGCATCGCTCCGAATGCTTCCGGCCGAAGCCCATGCCGTAGATGGCTTCATGCTATCACCGATCGATTGACGAATTCGGGCGCTTGGGCGCGCAAAGTCGCCCGAAGCGGGAGGCGGCCGGGAGAACGGTCGTGGGGAAAGGGCGAGATTGGTTTCTCGCTATTGGGATTCCCCGCCCGCCGTTCCCGGTGGCGGGAACGGCGGGCAGGGCGGAGCCGGGTTATTCCAGCTCTTCGATGGAGGTGATCAGGCGCAGCCCGCCGGCGGATTCGCGGGGCACGGCGGGAGCCGGGGCCGCGCGTTCGGCCTTGGCCTTGGCGCGCTCGACCCAGCTCAGGCCGCCGCAGTGCAGGGCCAGGCTGACCTCGTTGAGCAAATCCTCGATGGTCTGGCCGGTGCCGACGATGATCGGCTGGATGCCGGCGGCGATCAGCCGCTTGATCGACGAGGTGCCGATCGAGGCGGCGTAGATCGCCGAGCAGCCGTCGAGGAAGTCCAGCTTGGCGATCACCTTGTCCTCCGGCGGCTTGGCAGCCAGGCGCTCCAGCTCCTCGGTGCTGAGCTGCAGGTCGATGACGTTGGCCGTTTGCTCGTCGGTGGACAGCGCCTTGAAGCGGTTCTCGCCCTTCATGTTGACCTTGACGAACTCGCCGACGCCGAGCAGTTCGGCGTAGCCCGGCGAGACGTCGTAGACCACCAGGGTGTCGGCGGCGCCGAAGTGCAGGTTGACGTTGACGCGGTCGTTGGACGCGAAAGCGACTTTGATCATGCGGAAATGCTCCTCGCGGAAGGTGCGGCGGCGCCGTCGAAGTCCTGGCGCAGCGGCGAGTGGTAGGGGGCGATGCCGGTGCCCCGGGGGGCGAACAGGTTGGCCAGCTCGAAGAGCAGCTGGCGCGCGCCGCGGTAGCCGACCCACAGGCGCGCCGCCGCGCCGTAGTGGTCGTACTGCGGGAAGCCCGCGCGCAGCAGCGGGATGCCGAGGCGCTCGGCGCTCTGCAAGGCGTGGGAGTTGCCGATCAGCAGCTGCGCGGAGGCTGTACGGGCGCGCTCCTCCAGGTCCTCGAAATCGCCGACCAGCACTTCCTCGACGTTCAGCGTCTCCAGCGCCGCACTGCGGCACGGGCTGACCGCGGCGACCAGGCGGGCGCCGATGTCGTCGAGAAAGCGCCCGAGGGCCACCAGCTGGTCGGCGTCGGCGCCGATGGCGATGCGCGCGCCGCCGACCGGGACGTAGCTGTCGACCAGGGCGTCGAGCAACTGCTCGCGCTGGCGGAGGATGCGCGCCGGCACCGGGCGGCCGGAGACGTCGGCGAGCGCCTGGACGAAGGCGTCGCAGTCGGCCAGCGCGGTCAGGCCGGACAGGCGCAGGTCCGGAATTCCGGTGCGCGCCTTGAGCAGGTCGGCGGCGCGGCCGAGGGAGTCGCCGATGACCAGGGTCAGCGCCGAGCGGCCCATGGCGGCGATCGCCTGGCGGCTGGTGCCGCCGGTGGTCAGGGTGGTGTAGCCCTGGGGCGTCAGGTGGCCGTCGAGGGAGTCGGCGAGGTCGGGGAGGATCACCGCCTGCAGGCCGAAGCTCTCGATCCATTCGCGGATCGCCTCGACGTCGGCCGGGGTCAGCATCGACCCGGCCAGCAGGTTGACCTGGCGGGCGCGCTGCGCAACCGGCACCACGGCGTCCGGCACCAGCGCCTGGATGATCGCCTCCACCGCCAGGGCGTAGCCGCTCTCCAGTCCGCCGAGGGTGTCCGGGGTGTTCACCGCGACGACGCTGGCGGTTTCGCAGCGGCCGGCGTGGAAGCTGCGCAGCACGCGGCGGATGTCGGCGCCCTGCATTTCCACCAGGCCGGTGGTGATCAGGCCGACCACTTCCGGGCGATGCTCGTCGATCACCGTGGCAAGGCCCTCGTGCAGCCGCTCGTCGCCGCCGAGTACGCTGCTGAACATGTCGAGCGCGGTGGTCTGCAGCGGGATGGGCTCGCGGAAGTGGCGGGTGAAGAACACCTTGCTGAATGCCGTGCAGCCCTGGGCGCCGTGCTCCAGCGGCAGGCTGCGGGCCAGGCCGAGGAAGGCCAGCACGGCGCCCATCGGCTGGCTGACGCGCAGCGGGTTGACGCTCAGCGGCTTGTTGGTCTGGACGATCCGGGCCATGTCAGGCTTCCTCCAGCAGGGCCGCATCGACGCTCGCGCGCACCCAGCCCGGCTCCTGGCGCACGCGCTGCCACACCGGGCTGTGCACGGCCAGCGCGAGCTGGCGGGCCAGTTCGACGAAGCCTGCGTAGCCGGCGTAGCCGAAGTCGCGTTCGTGGTTGATGTCGAGGAACGCCAGGCGCGCCTTGAGCGCGGCGTACAGGTAGCGGCCGCCGGCGATCAGGATGTCGGCGCCGCTCTCGATGCAGGTGGCGATCAGCGCGCCCTGGTCGTTGTCGTCGATCATCCGGGCGTTCGGGCCCATCAGTTCGCGGATGCGCGCGCGGTCCTCCTCGGTGGATTTCTCGGTGCCGGTGGCGATCACCTCGACGCCCAGATCCTGCAGCGCCGAGACCACCGACCAGGACTTCACCCCGCCGGAGAAGATCAGCGCGCGCTTGCCGGCGAGGCGCTCGCGCCAGGGTTCGAGCGCCGCCCGGGCCCTGTTCTCCTCGCGCAGGATCAACAGCTCGGTGCGCACCGACAGCGACGGGTCGTCGATCGCCCTGGCGAAGTCGCGCAGCGCCTGGGAGGTGTCGGCGATGCCGTAGAAGCTGCCCTCGAAGAACGGCGTGCCATGGTCCTCGCGCAGGTGGCGGGCGACGTTGAGCATGGCCTTGGAGCAGACCACCATGTTGGCCTCGGCGCGGTGCATGGTCTGGACCTCGCGAAAGCGCGCGTCGCCCGAGAGGGTGCAGAGGATGCGCAGGCCGAGTTCGTCGAACAGCGGCGCGACGCGCCAGAACTCGCCGGCGATGTTGTACTCGCCGATCAGGTTGACGTCGTGCACCCTGATGCCGCGGTCGACGGCGTCTTCCGGCAGCGGCGCCGGCTCGCGGCTGCCGATGACGTGGCGGTAGAGGGTCTCGCCGGCAATGCGGTTGCCCAGGCTCTTGGTGCCGTAGAAGCCGGCGCCGTCCACCGGGATAACCGGCACGCCCCAGCGCTGGCTGGCGTCGCGGGCCACCGCCTCGATGTCGTCGCCCTGCATCGCCGGCACGCAGGTGCCGTAGACGAACACCGCCTGCGGGTTGTAGCGCTCGACCGCGCGGCGGATGGCGTGGAACAGCTTCTTCTCGCCGCGGCCCATGATCACGTCGACGTCGGACAGTTCGGTAGTCATGCCCAGGCGGTACAGCTGCGGGCCGGAGGAGCTGCTGCCGCGCAGGTCCCAGGAGCTGCCGGCGCAGCCGATCGGGCCGTGGACGATGTGCGCGGCATCGGCGATCGGCAGGATGGCGATCTGCGCGCCATCGAAGGCGCAGCCGCCCTGGGTGGCGCCGGGGCGCGAGCGCGAGCAGCCGCTCTTGCCCGCCGTGTTGTGGGTGCAGGCCGGCTCGTCGAGCAGGTTCTGGATATCGGTCTGGTTCATCGTACCTCTCCGGACGGTCGCTACCGTCGCGTGCGGTGGATGGAAAAGTGCTGTCCGGCAGACGGAGCGCGTTGGCAGGAGCACTCTGCCGCGAACGCCTGCGGGTGCTGCAGCAAAGGCCGCGCCAACCGCGCAAAGCCGCGTCCTTGAGGGGTTTCGGCAGAATTTCGGGGGCGGGTATGTACCGCGGCGAACGATCCCTGTACGCGGCGGTACTTTCGCGCGGGCAGACGGCACGCCGCCGCGATCAGCGGTAGTCCTTGTAGTTGAGGTGGTACTTGCCCATGCGCAGGCCGAGCACGCGGCGGGTCAGCCCCAGGTGGGCCGCTGCCTCGGTCATGTTGCCGTGGTGCAGCTTGAGGGCCTCGACGATGAGCTCGTACTCGATGGCGCCGAGGCGCGCTTCGAGGCCGTCCGCCGGCGCCTCGCTGTCGCCGACCACCGGCGCCTGCAGCGACGGCGGCAGGTGGTAGCCATGGATCACGCCGTCCTCGCTGAGCAGCATGGCGCGTTCGATGACGTTCTCCAGCTCGCGCACGTTGCCCGGCCAGTGGTAGCTCTGCAGCATGTTCAGCGCCGGGGTGGAGATGCGCTTGACCTCGATGCCCATCTCCCTGGAGAAGCGCGAGACGAAGTGGTCGGCCAGGGTGATGATGTCGCTGCCGCGTTCGCGCAGCGGCGGGATGGTGATGGGGAAGACGTTGAGGCGGTAGTAGAGATCCTCGCGGAAGCTGCCGTCGGCGACCATCTCGGCGAGGTTGCGGTTGGTCGCGGCAACCACCCGCAGATCGACATGGAGGGTGGTGTTGCCGCCGACTCGCTCGAAGCTGCGCTCCTGCAGCACGCGCAGCAGCTTGGCCTGGGTGGTCAGCGACATCTCGCCGACCTCGTCGAGGAAAATGGTGCCGCCGGCGGCTTCCTCGAAGCGGCCCTTGCGCAGGCCGATGGCGCCGGTGAAGGAGCCCTTCTCGTGGCCGAACAGCTCGCTCTCGATGACCGATTCGGGCAGCGAGGCGCAGTTGAACTTGACGAACGGCCCCTTGGCCGCCGGGCTGTTGTGATGGATGGCGCCGGCCACCAGCTCCTTGCCGACGCCGCTCTCGCCGAGGATCAGCACCGTGGTCCGGGTGCGCACCACGCGCTCGATCAGCTGGTAGACCTCGAGCATCGGCTTGGAATTGCCGATGATGTTGGCGGGCTTGAAGCGTTCCCCCAGCGCGCTGCGCAGCCGGCGGTTCTCTGCCTCCAGGGCGACGTTCTCGACGTTTTCCACCAAATACAGCTCGACCGCCTGGGCGGTGGTGGTGGCCAGGATCGACAGCACCTCGACGTCGAGCTTGAGCAGTTCGGCGTTGTCGTAGAGGCGCTCGGCGCTGATCGTGCCCATCACCTGGCGGCCGCGCATGATCGGCACGCAGATGAACGACAGGTTGGCGTCGTCGCTTGCGCAGTCGCGGCTGCCGGTGCGGTTGAGGAACGCCGGCTCGTCGCGGATGCAGGGCACGACGATGCTCTGGCCGGTTGCTACTACCTTGCCGATGATGCCCTCGCCAAGCAGGTAGACGCCCTTGCCGGCCTCTTCGGGGCTGAGGCCGAAGCTCTCGTGCAGGACGATGCTGCCGGAGTCCCGGTCGTAGAGGGTGACCATGCCGCGCACCACCTTCATGTGGCGCTGCATCAGGCGCAGCAGGATGTTGATGATGCTCGACAGATCGCCGCTCTCCGTGGCGATCTGGCTCATTTCATAGAGCAGCGGCAGCAGGTCCGTGCGGCACTCGCCGAGGTCGCATTCGCAGTAGTGAGGAAGACTGGACATGGGGATGGCCGCTCCTGTCTGGCGTTCTGTCTGGCGCATGGGGCGTTGCTCAGGGGGCCGGCAGCACGCGCACCGAGGGGTTGCCGAGCGCCTCGACCAGCGCGCGGCGCACGCCACCGAGGGTCTGGGCGGACATGGCGCAGCCGACGCAGGCGCCCTTGAGGCGCAGGCGGACGATGTTCTCCTGCACGGCGACCAGCTCCAGGTCGCCGCCGTCGCGCTGCACCCCCGGGCGCAGGCGCTCGATGGTGTCGCGCACCAGCGGCAGGGATTCGGCGGGGATGGGGTCGATCCGGGGAAGTTCGGCGCTTTCGCCGGCTTCGCTATCCAGTGGCAGGTTGGACATGGCTTGCCTCCTCAGGCTGTGCCCGCCGCGACCGGCCGGCAGTCGTGCGCGGGACCGCGCCGGAGCGCGATGCGCTGCGGACGGCGGGCGGATTGTCGAATAGGCGATCCTCCATCCGGAGGATGCCGCTGGGGGCATTCAGGCGAATGCACGACTTGCCCGGACAGGCCGGACAGGGGGCTGACAGATCCTTCTCCCGCCCGGGGCCTGGGTGCCTGGCTGACGGGGCCGGACGGCAGTGTAGGATATTATTTATATATTGGTAAATATAACGGTGTGTGGCTGGGCGCATGCCGATGGGCGAGGCCGGAGTACTGGCCTTCAGCAGGCAGGGCCTTGGCCCGGTCGGTGGCTTGCTTCTATCAAGTGGGACCATGGGAATAGAAAACTCCCGTTCCTGAAGTGCATCTGGCGAATGCCGACAGGCCAGTTGGGGCCGGAGGGTCAGCACTCGTCCTGGCGCCGGGGAAAGCGCCAGTTCTCGAACGCCTTGGGAAAGAGCATGCCGGCGTCGCTGCGCGGGCCGCCGAAGACCTGGCGCAGGCGTGGTGCGCCCAGCTTGCCGCTGGGATCCAGCTCTTCCACCTTGTCCAGCGCCTCCAGGGATTCGGCCTCGCGGCCCAGACGGGCGAGGTTGTAGGCATAGGCGGTGAGGGACTGCAGCCAGAGGCGGGTGAAGGCGTGCCAGTGGACGAAGTCGGCCATCTCCGCACGAACCGCGCGCCAGTCGGCCGGCAGGCCGAGGCGCCGGGACAGCCATTCGATGCAGGACAGCGCCCAGTGCGCGGCTTCCAGCGAACGCCGCCGGTAGAAGTAGAAGCGGTAGGCGACGATGCGCACGCCAAGGGTGTCCGGGGCCTGGTCGATGATGTCGCGGACCAGCGCCTCGGCTTTTTCCGTCTCGTTCCAGTGGGCGAAGATTTCCTTCAGCCTGGCGCGGGTGTCCGGCGGCAGGTGGTGGCTGAAGTGATAGGGCTCGAAACGGTAGATGCGGGCGCTGGCGGGCTGCGACGGGATGGATTCGGACATGGCGGGGCTCCTGGGGAGGGTGACGGACCGCCCCTCGCAAGATCGACGCCAGTGCCGGCCTGTCCTTGTCGGCGCCTGGCGCTGTGCGGCGCCCGGCGGGCGTTCGCCGCGCTGGCCGGGCTTGCCCGGCAGCGCCGTTGCCCTGTGCTGCCGGGGCCGGGATGTACCGGCGCGTGCGCAACCGGCCGACCTTTCGTTCGCATGCGTACGTTTGTGCGGGCTGGGGCGGGATTTGCGGGGGCCTGGCGTGTGGAACGAAGCTTGCTGTATCTCCCGCGGATGCCGCCCCGGCGGCGCAAACCCTACCCGGAGACCCTTTTCAGCCAGCCATGAAAGCCCTCGGATACGGACTGCTGCCCGGCGAATCCCGGACGGCGTTGGAACGACTCAAGCAACCTCTGCGGCTCCGCCACGGGCTGCCGTTGTCCTGGCGGAGCCTGTGCGCATGGGCCGGGAGGCGCCCATGAGCCGGCGTTCCCAGGCGTCGGCGGACGCGCTTTCCGGCCGGGAGCTGCCGGTGCAGGACAAGCCCTGCGAGTGGGACATGGGCGAATGCCGCACCGAGCTGCTGCCGCTGCTCGGCGAGCTGGGGCGCATCGCCAGTGAGGGCGGCGATCTGGCCGGTATCCTGCGCGTCTTGCTGGAGCTGATGCAGCGCCATCTGAAGGTGACGCGCGGCATGGTCAACCTGCGCGAGCCGGAGTCTGGGCGGATCTTCATCCAGCAGGGCTGCGGCCTGAGCGACGAGGAGGAGGTCTCGGGCTGCCTCGCCCGCGGCGAGGGCATCGTCGCCCAGGTGGTGGACAGCGGCCAGGCGGTGGTGCTGCCCGGCGAGGCGGGCAGCCAGTCCTTCCTCTGCGTGCCGATCCGACGCGACCGCAAGGTGCTCGGCGCCATCGTCGCCGAGCGCCATTACGCCAACCGGCAGATGCTCGAGCTGGACGCGGAGATCCTCGCCATCCTCGCCGCCACCACCGCCCAGGCGGTGGAGCTGCACCTGCAGGAGCACGTCCGCAAGGCCGCCCTGGAGGACGAGAACCGCCGCCTGCGCTCGGCTTTGCAGAGCCGTTTCAGGCCCAGCAACATCATCGGCAGCTCGCGGCCGCTGCAGGAGGTCTACGCGCTGATCGAGAAGGTGACCCGTTCGCGAACCACGGTGCTGATCCTCGGTGAAAACGGGGTGGGCAAGGAGCTGGTGGCCAGCGCCATCCACTACAACAGCAGCAATGCCGACGGCCCCTTCGTCAAGTTCAACTGCGCCGCCCTGCCGGAGAGCGTCATCGAGAGCGAGCTGTTCGGCCACGAGAAGGGCGCCTTCACCGGGGCGGCCAACCAGCGGCGCGGGCGTTTCGAGATGGCCGACGGCGGCACCATCTTTCTCGACGAGGTCGGCGAGCTGTCTTTGGCCATGCAGGCCAAGCTGCTGCGGGTGCTCCAGGAGAAGAGCTTCGAGCGGGTCGGCGGCAACCTCACCCACCAGGTCGACCTGCGCATCCTCGCCGCCACCAACCGCGACCTGCGAGGCATGGTGGAGCAGGGGCGTTTCCGCGAGGATCTCTACTACCGGCTCAACGTCTTCCCCATCACCGTGCCGCCGCTGCGCGAGCGCGGCGCCGACATCGCCACCCTGGCGGAGCATTTCGTCGCGCGCTTTTCCCGCGAGCTGGGCATCGCGGTGGAGCGCATCGCCGCGCCGGCGATGAGCATGCTGATGTGCTACCACTGGCCGGGCAACGTGCGCGAGCTGGAGAACGTCATCGAGCGGGCGGTGATCCTCTGCGAAGGCGGGGTCATCGAGACCCACCACCTGCCGCCTTCGCTGCAGACCCCGGCGGTCTCCGAGAGCCCGTCCGCCGCCGGCATCCTCGACGTCCGCCTGGGGCAGGCGGAGTACGAGCTGATCGTCGAGGCGCTCAGGCGGCACCGGGGCAACATGACCGAGGCCGCCGCCCACCTGGGCCTGACCCGGCGCATCCTCGGCCTGCGCATGGCCCGGCACAACCTGAACTACAAGGAATTTCGCTGAGAGCCTGTCCATGGGCTGTGGCGGGCCGGCCATGCCAACGACCAGGCCTCGCCCGGCCGAACGCCAGGCGAACCGGGTTCCCTCAGCGGGGTGCGCTTCCCGAGGCGGCCTCGTTCGACCCGGCCCCGGCCGTCGGCGCCGCTGCCGGTCGCGGTACCAGGCTGCCGGCGAGAATCATGGCCACGAGCACGGCGATGCATCCCCAGACCAGCAGGGACAGGCGTCTGGGAACCTCTCCGGTCTTTCGGTTGCGGAACAGCGACGGGGCGATCACGCCGGCGATGGTGGCCAACGCCAGCGCCAGCGCGAGAGCGCTGAGAATCCCGGCCAGTAAGGGCATCTACTTCCTCCCGCTTTCAAGGGTTGAGCGTCTTTCCGGTTCGCCGGCGCAGCGAAGACCGCCCGGGCCGCTGCCACACCGGGGCCAGCCAGGCTATCTGGCCGGCTGCCGTGGCTGACTGTAGCCGATTTCGGGGCCCGTGACCCGCCTCCGGGACGGGTGCCTCCTGTGTGGGAGACCGACAGCGGAGCCGCCGCGATGCCGGCGAGGGCGTCTCCTGCCGGCCCTGACAAGCCCGGCGACGCCCCGGCGCGGCGGCGCTCAGCCCCGCGCCAGCTGCCAGAGCCGGGCGATGTCGGCGGCGCGCTGGCGCAGCAGGACGGGGGCGTCGGCGAGGGCGGCGGCCAGGCTGATCGGCCCCGGCGCCAGGCTGAAGGCGGCATCGATGCCGTGGCCGTAGAGGCGCTCGTAGCCCTCGCCGAGCATGCCGGCCAGGGCGACGACCGGCACGCCGTGACGCTTGGCGATGCCCGCCACGCCCATCGGCGTCTTGCCGTGCAGGGTCTGCTCGTCGAGCCGGCCCTCGCCGGTGATCACCAGGTCGGCACCGATCACGGCCTGCTCCAGGCCGCTGACCTCGGCGACCAGCTCGATGCCGGGGCGGAAGGCCGCGCCGAGAAAGGTTCGCGCCGCGAAGCCGATGCCGCCGGCCGCGCCGCTGCCGGGGCTGTCCCGCGCATCGCGGCCCAGGGTCGCCGCGCAGACGTCGGCGAAGCGGGCGAGGGCGGCGTCGAGCTGGCGCACCTGCTCCGGCGTCGCGCCTTTCTGCGGACCGAACACCTGCGAAGCGCCGCGCGGCCCGCACAGGGGGTTGTCGACGTCGCAGGCCACCTCGAAGTCCACCTGCGCCAGGCGCGCATCGAGGCCCGTCAGGTCGATCCGCTGCAACTGCGCCAGCGCCGCGCCGCCGGGCGGCAGCGGGCGGCCCTCGGCATCCTCGAAGCGCGCGCCGAGGGCGCGCAGCATGCCGCTGCCGGCGTCGTTGGTGGCGCTGCCGCCGAAACCGAGGACGATCCGCTCGGCGCCGGCCTCCAGCGCCGCGAGGATCAGCTCGCCGGTGCCGTAGGTGCAGCTGCGCAGGGCATCGCGCCGATCCGCCGGCACCCGGTGCAGGCCGCTGGCCGCGGCCATCTCGATCACCGCGCTGCGGCTCTCGGCGATCCAGCCCCAGTGCGCCGTCACCGGCTCGCCGAGCGGGCCGCGCACCAGGGTTTCGCGCCGCTCGCCGCCGACCGCGGCGATCACCGCCTCCACCGTGCCCTCGCCGCCGTCGGCCATCGGCCGGCAGAGCAGCTCGGCCTGCGGCCAGACCTCGCCGAGCCCGGCGGCGATGGCCGCGGCCACCTCGGCGGCCGACAGGCTTTCCTTGAACGAATCGGGAGCGATGACGATCTTCATGGCCAACCTTCTTTTCTTGTCCTGGAGTATGGAGTGCGCGCAGGCGCCGGGCTTCATTCTGCCGGGCACAGGACCGGGTGCGCAGCGGCGAGCGACCGGCCGGCAGGCACGACGGCAAGGCTTGTCCGACCGGAAAGCCGGGGCGGAAGTGCGGCTGGCCGGCCATCCGTTCGACCTCGTATTCGGATCGGAAGCCATCGAGAGGGTGCCGGCGACTCGATTCCGATCGGCCGCTGCCGATCGGGGAGGCGGCGCGGGACGGGGCATGGCGGCCGGCTGGATGGGAGGTCGGGAGCCGGAGGGTCGGTCCTGGCAACCGGCGCCTGCAGGCGAGGGTGGGGGCGCCTATCCGGCCTGCAGGCGCTACACCAGAGATGGGCTCTTACCAGCTGCTGCCCAGCCCGAGCAGCTCCAGCGCCTGCTGGCGCAGCTCGACCAGATGCGGGTCGTCGCGGTGGCGCGGGTAGGGGCGGTCGACCTTCAGCTCGGCGAGGATGCGCGCCGGCCGGTTGCTGAACACCAGCACCCGGTCGCAGAGCAGCAGGGCTTCCTCCACGTCGTGGGTGACCAGCAGCGAGCTGTAGCGCTGCTGCTGCCACAGGCGGATCAGCTCGCTCTGCATGGCGATGCGGGTCAGCGAGTCGAGCTTGCCCAGCGGCTCGTCGAGCAGCAGCAGGCGCGGTTCGTTGACCAGCGCGCGGGCCAGCGCGGCGCGCTGGGCCATGCCGCCGGACAGCTGATGCGGATAGGCGTCGCGGAACTCGCCGAGGCCGACCTTGGCCAGCACCGCGTCGACCCGCTCGCGCTGGCTGTTGATCAGGCCGCGGGCCT
This sequence comes from Azotobacter salinestris, assembly GCF_009363155.1. NCBI lineage: Bacteria > Pseudomonadati > Pseudomonadota > Gammaproteobacteria > Pseudomonadales > Pseudomonadaceae > Azotobacter > Azotobacter salinestris. The sequence continues at coordinate 777,322 of NZ_CP045302.1, read as the reverse complement.
GCAGGCCGAGGGCGACGTTGTCCCACACGGTGCGCCAGGGGTAGAGGGTCGGGTCCTGGAAGACCAGGATGCGCGACGGATCGGGCGCGCCGACCGGCTGGCCGTCGACCAGGATCTGCCCGGACAGCGGCGCCTCCAGCCCGGCGACCAGGCGCAGGAGGGTCGACTTGCCGCAGCCCGAGGGGCCGAGCAGGGCGACGCTCTCGCCCGGCTGCAGGCTCAGGTCGACCTGGTTGAGCACCGGCAGGCTGGTCTTGCCCAGGTCGAAGGCGTGGCTGAGGTTCTTCACTTCCAGGTGCAGGCCCCGCGCCGGGGCTGCGCTCTTCAGGCTGGCGCTCACCATTTCACGGCTCCTTTCTGCCAGGACAGGACGCGGTCGCGGACCAAAAACAGCGCCGTGATCAGCCCCGAGCAGAGCAGCGCCATCACCAGCAGCGCGGCGTACATGTTGGCGTAGGCCGCCCAGCCCTGGGCCCACTGCAGGTACCAGCCGAGGCCGGCCTTGACGCCCATCATCTCGGCCACCACCAGCACCGAGAAGGATGCGCCCAGCCCCATGAACAGACCGACGAAGACGTGCGGCAGGGCCGCTGGGATGGCCACCCGGAAGATCAGGAAGCGCTCGCTGGCGCCCAGGGTGCGCGCCACGTCGTAGTAGGCGCGGTCGACGCTGGCGACCCCCGACCAGGTCAGCACCGTGACCGGGAACCAGGTGGCCAGGGCGATCAGGAACACGCTGGCGCCCCAACTGCTGGGGAAGATGAAGAAGCAGACCGGCAGCAGCGCGGTGGACGGCACCGGGCCGAGGATGCGCAGCACCGGGTGCAGCCAGTAGCCGATGCGCTGCGACCAGCCGATCGACACCCCGGCGAGGAAGCCGCACGCCGAGCCGAGCAGCACGCCGTTGGCGAGCAGCCAGAACGAGTGCAGCAGGCTCTCGGCCAGGCGCGGCCAGTCCTCGGCGTAGACCTCCAGCAGCGCCTGCGGCGGGGCGAAGAAGGGCACCGGCAGCAGCGCCAGCTTGGCGGTCGCCAGTTGCCAGAGGCCGAGCAGCAGCGGCAGGGCGATCAGCCACGGGCCGGCCGGGCGCAGGCGCTCGGCGAGCCGGGCGGTCGGGCCGGGGAGCAGGGCGATCAGCGCCAGGAGGGCGGCGACGATCAGGGCGAGGTTGACCAGTTCGCGGGTATAGGGCCAGTCGCGGATGGCGTTGGGCGCCTCGCTGCTGTAGAGGGCGAAGGCCAGCCAGCCGGCGGCCGCCAGCAGGCCGGTCCTCCACACGGCGAAGGGACGGGCGGCGGCGCGGCGCGGCAGTTCAGCTGAATACGTCGGCATGGATGCTCTCCGCGAATTTCCGGGGATCGGTGCTGGCGCGCAGCACTTCCACGGCCTTCAGGTCGCGGGCGTAGACGGCGATCTCGTCGACGAAGGCCTGGCCCACCGAGTAGTGCGCGTGGGTTTGCTCGTTGAGGATGGCGTGGATCTCCTCGGAGCTGGTGTTGACCGCGAACTTGAGGAAGTCCTGGGCCACGGTTTCGGGGTGCTGCGCCGCCCAGGCGTGGGCCTGCAGGATGGCGTGGGTGATGGCGGCGGCGACCGGCTTCTCCTTGCGCACCAGGTTGCCGCCGACGCCGACCACGCAGCAGCTGAGGTTGGCGTATTCCTCGACCAGGTTGTTGGACAGCTCGCGCTTGCCCGGCTGGTTGCGCAGGCGGTACATCATCGGGTCGGAGCCGCTGGCCGCCTGGATCTCGCCCTTCTCCAGGGCGGTGCCGAGCAGGTCGACCGGGTAGGTCCGCCAAGTCACGTCGCGGATCGGGTCGACGCCGTGGCGCTTGAGCATCAGCGAGAAGAAGTTCTTGTCCGGGCTGGCCATGTCGGTGACGCCGATGGTCTTGCCCTTGAGCTCCTCGAGGGTGCGCGGGCCGTCCTCCTGGGCGATCAGGCGCAGGCAGCCGCCGTGGGTGCCGGCAGTCAGCTTGACGTCGAAGCCCTGCTCCAGCGCCTTCAGCCAGCGCAGCGCCATGCCGGTGGCGGCGTCGGCCTTGCCGGTGGCCAGGGATTCGAGCAGCACCTCGGTGGAGTGGCCGAAGTTGACGAACTCGACCTCCAGGTTGTGGTTGCGGAAGAAGCCCTGGCTGTCGGCCACCGCGACCGGGGCCAGGCAGATGGCGTTGAGGTTGGTGGCCAGCTTGAGCTTGCGCGGCGCCGGCAGCGCCCAGCCCTTGGCATCGAGCGAGAAGGCCTGTGCGGCATGGCCGGCGTGGCCGGCATGGGCGTGTGGATCGGCGGCCCAGGCGAAGCGGCCGACGGTGGCGGCCGCGGCGGCGGTGCCGGCCAGGCCGAGCAGGCGGCGGCGGGAGAGGGAGGGATTGAAGGTCATGCGCGTCGTTTCCGTGAGTGTCGAGTGTTGGATTCGGTGCTTGAGGAGAAAGCGGCTTTCGGCTCCCTCTCCCCCTGGGGAGGGGAGCATCCATGCGCGCCGCTTCCTGGGTCGACGGATGTGCTAGAGGCCCAGCGCGGTCTGGCCGGCCTTGACCAGCACGACGTCGCTCTGCGGCGTGTGGATGCGTCCGCACAGTACGTCGCGGTAGTGCCGCTCCAGGGGGTTGTTCCGGCTCAGGCCGTGGTTGCCGGAGGCTTGCAGGGCCAGCTCCACGACGCGGATGGCGTTGTCGGTGACCAGGTGCTTGAGCTGGCCGCTGGCCTCGAGCGGCAGGCGCCGGCCGGCGGCGGCCTCCAGCAGGCTGCGGTTGACCAGCAGCAGGCTGTCGATCTCGCCGACCAGCTGCTGCAGGCGCGGCAGGCTGGCGAGCGGCGCGCCGAGCGCGCTCGGCGTGCGCTGCTTCAGCCAGTCGACCAGCCAGTCGCGGGCGGCGCGGGCGATGCCGTCGTAGAGGGCGCCGAGCAGGGCGCCCATCCACAACAGGCCCTCGGGGTCGAGTTCGGTATCGGTGCTCCGGCGGCTGGCCGGCGCCACGTTGACCGCGTGCTCCAGCGGCACCAGCACGTCGTCGAAGTCGATGCGGTGGCTGCAGGTGGCGCGCATGCCCAGGTGGTCCCAGTCCTCGACGATGCGGATGCCGGGGCTGTCCTTGCGGACCAGCCAGACGCCGACCAGCGGGTCGGGGTCGTCGCTGCGGGCGAACACGTTGCACCAGGTCAGCCCGTGGCTGCCGGTGGAGTAGAGCTTGCTGCCGCTGATCCGCCAGCCCTCGGGCGTGCGCCGGGCGACGGTGGCCGGCAGGCCGCCGCGCGAGGGCGAGCCGAGCGCCGGCTCGACGCGCAGCGCGTTGATCAGCGCGCCGTCCTCGACGGCCTCGCGGACCACCCGCTGGCGCAGCACTTCCGGCCACTGCGGGTTGTCCTGCAGGCGGTTGTGGTGGAGGTACTGCATCGCCAGGATCAGCGCGGTGGACGGATCGCCCTTGGCCACCGCGCCGATGGCCTCGACGGCCTCGGCCAGACCGCCGCCCAGACCGCCCTGGGACAGGGGAATGGTCAGGGCCAGCAGGCCTTCCTGATGCAGGCGGCGGAAATTTTCCTGGGGAAACTCGCCGCTGCGGTCGTAGTCGGCGGCGCGCCCGGCGAATTCCTCGCCGAGACGGTTCAGCAGCGCGGAAAAGGCCGGGCTGCCGGGGCGGACGGGCGAGCCCGCGGCTGCCCGGGAAGGGTTGCGAAGTGGAGTGATGCTCATCGGAATGCACCTGGGGCGACTGTCACGATGCCGAGTCGTCCGGTGGTCCGGTGGGCCAGCCATCTGTAGCGCCGGTTCATGGGCCTGCAGGAAGTGGTAGCCCAATACTGCATGCATAAGAGAGCAATCTGAAATTCGATTTTCTTATAAATTAATATTCCTGGGTTTTAAATTTGGCTGCCATTAATTTGCTTTATTTGCATTTTGTGCGTGGTTTTCATGCATGCCGCGCGGGTTCGATGGGTAGGGTGGATGGCCGAAGCCATCCACCTTCGTTCGGCTTCGCCATCGCCATCGGCCTGCTGCTGTTAGGGCAGCGCTTGAATCGGCGTGAATGCGCCTGCATGACGGAAGGCAATAAATTGCCTGTTTCGCACGAGCAAGACGTCAAAATAGGCATTTAAATACCTTTTTAGTGTTTGGATGGGCCAGAAATAGGCACTATGATGCCTATCTGGACCGACTCACACGGAGAACGCGGCAGTCGCTGCCAGACATGCCATGAAGAAGCCGGAAGAAGACCGCGGCGCGGTACTCGACGAAATCCGCCAGCAACTGGCCGACGGCACCCTGAGCTTCGGCGGCGCGATCCGCCAGCTGCGCCTGCGTGTCACCGGCCTGAACCAGACCGACTTCGCCCGCATGTGCAAACTCTCCCTGCGCACTCTGCGCCAGCTCGAACAGGACGCCGGCAACCCGACGGTGGCGACCCTGGACAGCGTGTTCAGGTTGTTCGGGATGCGGGTGGGGATTGTTGCGGGGAGGAGGAGGGGGACGTGAGGGGGATCATATTAATCCGGCAATACGAAAGCACAAATAAGGCTCATACCAGTATCGGCATATATCCTTGATTTTCAAGGAGAAACCAAAATACAGAAAGTGCCCTATTGTATTGCCGGATTAATAATCGGCTCCCAATAGACGCCATTGCCCGATCTCACAATAGGTCGCTGTCAAGCTTTTTACGGCATAGGGACACTTGGAAGCATGAGGCATAATGCCAAATTCCTTGGATATCGCAGCCCGAAGCCTTTTGCCCATGAGTCTGATCAAGTCCCGAAAGCGCGTTGCCGATCACGGAGAGGTATTCACCCCGGCGTGGATGGTCGAGGCGATGCTCGACCTCGTGAAGGATGAAACTGAGCGCATCGATTCCCGCTTCTTGGAGCCGGCGTGCGGGAGCGGGAACTTCCTTGTCCGGGTCCTGCAACGCAAGCTCGCCGCCGTCGAACTTAAGTACGGCAAGTCGGACTTCGAGCGACGGCACTATGCGCTGCTCGCGCTGATGTGCATCTACGGCATTGAGCTGTTGGCGGATAACATTGCCGAGTGCCGGGCGAACGTGCAGGAAATCCTCGCCGACTACCTGAATATCGAGGGGGCGGACGATCTGTACCGGGCCGCCTCTTGCGTACTTTCACGGAATCTCGTTCACGGTGATGCCTTGACGATGCGCAGCAGCGATGGCCAGCCGATCACCTTCTCGGAGTGGGGCTACCTCGGCAAGGGCAAGTTCCAGCGCCGTGACTTCCGCTTTGACGTTCTCACCGGTTCGTCGGCCTTCAGTGCGGAGGGTTCGCTCTTCGCCCACCTCGGCAAGCACGAAATCTTCATGCCGACGAAGACCTATCCGCCGATGACGGTGAGCGAGCTGGCTGCTCTGAAGGGAGATTGAGCATGGCCAAGATCGACGTACAAGGCACGCCCGTCGCTGTCATTTCCGGCGGCGCCGACGATTACGCCAGCGACGCGGACTTGCTGAACATGGCTCTGTTCGGCAAAACCGCGAAACAGTGGCGCGACGAGAACCCCGACAGCAAGGGCAACATCCGCGACGAGGTCAATGCCTCGCAATTGGTCTGCCTGGCCAACTTGGAAACGCTGAATGCGCATTTCATCCATCAGGGGCTGGTGCAAGCCGAACGGCTGAAGCAGCTAAACCAGACCGCCATGCATCAGATGAAGCTGCTGTTGGCGGACGCGGGCGCACGGCGACTGGAAGGGAATCAGCCATGAGCGGGAAGGCGGAGGCCTTGATCGAACAGGCCAGTTTCTCCCTGCGGGGCCGCAATCCGGATGTGCTGACCTGCATCGCAAATCTCTCGAACGATGAGGTCTTCACGCCGCCCGAGTTCGCCAATCGGATGCTGGACACGCTAGCCGAGGCCTGGGCGGCCAGCCATGACGGGGCGAACCTATGGGCGGACAAGACAGTTAAGTTCCTCGATCCTTGCACCAAGTCGGGCGTATTCCTGCGGGAAATCACCAGCCGTCTTACCAAGGGACTGGCAGACGAAATGCCAGACCTCAAAGAGCGCGTCAATCACATTCTGACCAGGCAGGTGTTCGGCATCGGCATCACGCATCTCACCAGTCTGCTGGCGCGACGAAGCGTTTATTGCTCGAAGCACGCCAATGGCCTGCACTCCATCGCCAAATCCTTCATGAGTGACGCAGGCAATATCTGGTTCGAGCGCGTCGAGCATACCTGGGAAAAAGGCAAGTGCCTGTACTGCGGTGCCAGCCAAGCGACTTATGACCGAGGCGAAGGATTGGAAACCCACGCCTATGCGTTCATTCACACTGACGACATTACAACTCGGCTGGCCGAGTTATTTGGGGGTGATATGCGGTTCGACGTGATAATTGGAAATCCGCCGTATCAACTCGGCTCGGACGGCGGCACTCGCGACGTGCCTATTTATCAGCATTTCGTTGAGCAGGCGAAAAAGCTTGAGCCGCATTTCCTCACCATGGTCATTCCGTCGCGGTGGATGGCTTCCGGACTTGGGCTTGGCGAATTCCGGCAGGCAATGCTTGGGGATCGACGGATGCGCGAGTTGGTTGACTATCCAGCGGCAAGCGACGTATTTCCGGGGGTCGAGGTCAAGGCGGGCGTTTGCTACTTCCTATGGGATGCTACACACGATGGCGATTGCAACGTAACGACCATCCGGACTGGAGAGGTTGTAGGGCCGATGGCACGCAACCTTGGCGAGTACGATGTGTTTGTGCGGGATGGGCGTTCCATGTCAATCCTGCGAAAAGTTCAGAAGCGCGGAGAACTGTCCATCAATACGATCCTCGCTCGCGACAAGGAGTTTGGCTGGACGTCAAATTTCGACGGATTCCACGAAGTGAGGTGTGCCGAGGATTTGCCGCTCTACTACATCCGTACTATTAATCCGGCAATACGAAAGCACAAATAAGGCTCATACCAGTATCGGCATATATCCTTGATTTTCAAGGAGAAACCAAAATACAGAAAGTGCCCTATTGTATTGCCGGATTAATATGAAGCGCAGTGTGGGCTATATCGGGCGCATGGAGGTTACCAAGAGTACACATCTCATTGACACCTGGAAGGTTCTCGTTCCTAAGGCGTACAACGGCGGCGACGGCATCCCTCATCAAATATTGGGTAAACCGCTCATGGCCCCGTCGCCCTCGGTCTGCACTCAGTCATTCCTCTTCTTCTACGTTGGCTCGGAGGACGAAGCCAAGAGCCTCTAGTCGTATTACACGACTCGATTCTGTCGATTCTTAGTCTCGTTGCGGAAGATTACGCAGGACGCGACACACTCTGCTTACACTTGGGTTCCGATGCAGACGTGGGACCGCATTTGGACCGATGACGTCCTCTACGAGAAATACGGCATCACCAAGCAGGAGCGGGCATACATCGAGTCCCAAGTCAGGGCGATGGATCTCGGCAGTAGTGCAGATGAATAAACCCACCATCGAAGAAATCCTAGCGCCCAAGCCGAAAGCCCGGCCGCGCATCTACGCCTATTCGATCGCCGACGCGGCGCACACGGGGCTTCTCAAGGTGGGGCAGACGACTCGCGACGTGAGCCAGCGCGTCGCCGAGCAGCTCAAGACGGCCGCCATCAAGAACTTTCGGATCGAACTCGACGAGTCTGCCGAGCGCGAAGACGGCGGCCTCTTCAGCGACCATGAAGTGCGCGCGGCGCTGGTCAGGAAGGGGTTCGAGAACGTCGAACTGGAGTGGGTGCGCTGTGCAGCCGATAACGTGAGGACCGTGCTGACCGAGCTGCGCACCGGCCAGCAGTTCACAGGGACGCATCACGAAACCTTTCCAATGCGCCGCGAGCAGGCCGAGGCCGTGGACAAAACCTTCGACTACTACCAGTCGATCTGGGCCGAAAACAAGAACGCTGCGCCGCGTTTTCTGTGGAACGCGAAGATGCGTTTCGGCAAGACCTTCACCACCTATCAGTTGGCCAAGAGGCTAGGTGCTAGACGCGTGCTGGTGGTCACCTTCAAACCGGCCGTCGAGGATGCTTGGCAGTCAGACCTTGAGAGTCACGTGGACTTCGACGGCTGGCAATACCTCTCGCGCTCGTCCGGCCGGGACCCGACGCAGATCGACTGTAACAAACCGGTCGTCTATTTCGGCTCCTTCCAGGATCTGCTCGGCCGTGACGCGGCAGGGAACATCAAGCCCAGGAATGAGTGGATTCACACCGTGAATTGGGATCTTGTGGTGTTCGACGAATACCACTTCGGGGCCTGGCGTGAGACAGCGAAGGAACTGTTCGAGGGCGAAGAGGAGGCCGTCGCGAAGAAGGAGGCCAAGCTCGAATACGCTGGCGGGCTGGAGGATATGAACGAAGACCTCACAGTGCTATCGGAGAAGGAAACCGAGTTCCTGCCCATCACCACCAAGGCGTATCTCTACCTCTCCGGTACGCCGTTCAAGGCGCTGGCGACCGGCGAGTTCATCGAGGAACAGATATTCAACTGGACCTACACCGACGAGCAGCGCGCCAAGGAAGACTTCGCCGTCGAAAACCCGGGCAAACGGAATCCCTACGGGGCATTGCCGCAAATGCGCTTGTTGACCTACCAGATGCCGGATGAGTTGGTGGCGATCGCCAGCGCCGGGGAATTTGACGAGTTCGATCTCAACGCCTTCTTCGAGGCATCGGGTACAGGCAATGCGGCACAGTTCAAGCACAAGAACGATGTGCAGAAGTGGCTGGACATCATTCGCGGGGGCTACGCGCCCAAATCGGTGGAGCATCTGAAGACGGGAACGCGGCCGCCGTTTCCGTATTCTGACGTGCGTCTGTTGCCGTATCTCCAGCACTCGTTCTGGTTCCTGCCTAGCGTGGCAGCCTGCCACGCGATGGCCAACCTGCTGGCGGAGAGGCACAACACCTTCTGGCACGACTACGCAGTGGTCGTCGCCGCCGGTGCATCGGCGGGCATCGGGCTGGATGCCTTGCCGCCCGTACGCAAGGCTATCGGCAGCGGATTCGAGACCAAGACCCTCACGCTGTCGTGCGGCAAGCTCACCACCGGCGTTATTAATCCGGCAATACGAAAGCACAAATAAGGCTCATACCAGTATCGGCATATATCCTTGATTTTCAAGGAGAAACCAAAATACAGAAAGTGCCCTATTGTATTGCCGGATTAATACCGTGCCTCAGTGGTCGTCCATCCTGATGCTGCGCAATCTCAAGTCACCAGAGAGCTACTTCCAGGCCGCATTCCGGGTTCAGTCGCCGTGGTCTATCAAGAACCCCAACGGCGATAACCCGAACGAGGAGGAGATTCTCAAGCCCGTCTGCTTCGTGTTCGACTTCGCGCCCACCCGCGCCCTGCGGCAACTCTCGGAGTACGGGATCGGCCTGTCGCCCAACGAGTCAAACCCGGAGAACGCGGTCAAGGAGCTCGTGTCCTTCCTGCCCGTGCTGGCCTACGACGGCGCGAACATGACGCAGATTGACGCCGGCGGCATTCTCGATATTGCGATGGCAGGCACTTCAGCCACGCTGCTGGCTCGCAAGTGGGAGAGCGCGCTGCTGGTGAACGTGGATAACGACACGTTGCGGCGCATAATGGACGACCCCAAGGCGATGGCTGCCGTGGAGCGGATCGAGGGCTGGCGCGCTCTGGGTGACAACATCATTGAGACGATCATTAATAAGAGCGAGAAGGTCAAGGAACTCAAGAACAAGGCGAAGAACAACGACTTGTCGGCAAAGGAAAAGAAGGAACTCTCCGACGAGGAGAAGGAATACAAATCCAAGCGCAAGCTGGTTCAGGAAAAGCTGATCAAGTTCGCCACCCGCATCCCGGCATTCATGTACCTCACCGACTTCCGTGAGAACACGCTGCAGGATGTGATTACCAAGCTCGAACCGGACTTGTTTCTTGCCGTCACCGGCCTGACGGTGCAGGACTTCCACCTGCTCGTCCGCCTCAAAGTCTTCAACACCGAGCAGATGAACCAGGCCGTCTTTGCCTTCCGTCGCTATGAAGATGCGTCGCTACGCTACACCGGTATCGAGAGTCACGAGGGCTTGAGTCACTACGGGCTTTACGACACGGTGGTGGCGAAGGATTGAAGGTGTTACAAGAAGGGGCCGAGAGCATTGAGTGTTCGCTATTGAATTCGAACAACTTCCGCTTCGGCACGATTGCCGCCAGTGCGGATTGGTAGAAAACCACACCACATTTTCTACCAATCCGCACCCCTCCCGCCATGCCCGGTGGAAAAGACCCGCGGTCGTTTTCCACCCTACAGGGCATCATCCGCCACGAATGAGGCTATCCCCGTTCAGACGCCACCCGCCGGCGGCGAGGCCAGGTGGCGGGCTACCAGGCTGCCGAACAGTTCGATGGCGCCGTGCAGGTTGCCGACGAAGCGCGGCTGCAGCAGCCAGAGGTCGACCGTCGGCTTGAAGTCGGCGAGGGCGACGACTTCCAGCTGCTCGCGGTAGCGGCTGGCCAAAAGCAGCGGCTCGGGAACCAGGCCGAGGCCGAGGTTCTTCGCCACCAGGCCGAGTTGCAGTTCGCTGCCGAAGGTTTCCAGGTTGATCCGCAGTTTCAGGCCCTGCTCGGCCAGGGCGTGCTGCAGGCCGGCGCGAAAGCCGCAGCCTTCCGGGTTCAGCACCCAGCCGCGGTCGCAGCAGTCGGCGAGTTTGCCGCCGCGCCTTTCCGAGCTGCCGCGGGCGGCCACCACCAGAAGCCGCAGGCGCCCGAGGGAGGTGGCGGCGATGCCCTCGGGAAAGCTCTTGCTGGCGGGAAACAGCGCCGCCACGGCATCCAGTTCGAGGTTTTCCAGGCGCTCCAGCAGGGTGCTGCCCCAGCCGCTGGAGACCTGGGTCTGCAGGTCGGGATAGGTGTTCTTCAGCTGCTCCAGGGTGTCGAGCAGCACCACGTCGCCGATGGTCTGCGGCACGCCCAGGCGCAGGGTGCCGCTGGGCGGGGCGTCGCGGGCGACGATCTCGCGCAGCACGTCCATGCTGCGCAGCACCTCGCGGCACTGCTCGTAGACCCGCAGGCCCATGGCCGTCGGCTTGAGGGGCTTGGTGTTGCGGTCGAGCAGCAGGGTGCCGAGGTCATCCTCGAAATTCTGCACGCGGCGGGTGATCGCCGACTGGGTCAGTTGCAGGCTGTCGGCGGCCAGGCTCAGCGACTGGCAGCGGACGACGGCGACGAAGGCTTCGATGTCATCTGTTTTCATGCGTTATTAGCATATTAGCTTATGAATAAAGTGCATTTTGATAATGATATGGCGCTTGGTAACGTGGCGCCATCTTGTCACAGAATGGATGAGCGACGATGAGTCAATCCCCCCTGCGCCTGGACCGCCTGCGCAATTTCGTCGGTGCCCTGGGCGAGCTGCTCGACCGGCACGACGACGAGGAGAGCGTACTGCGCGAAGGCCGGCTGCTGCTGCGCGAACTGGTCCTTCAGGACGACTGGCTGCCGGAGGCCTTCGCCCGGCCCGACCCGGAGCGTTACCAGCAGTACCTGCTGCACGCCGACTCCCGGCAGCGCTTCTCGGTGGTCAGCTTCGTCTGGGGACCGGGGCAGACCACCCCGGTGCACGATCACCGGGTCTGGGGCCTGATCGGCATGCTGCGCGGCGCCGAGGACGCCCAGCACTTCGAAGTGACCGCCGAGGGCCTGCGCCCGCTCGGCGATCCGCAGCGCCTGTCGCCCGGCCAGGTCGAGGCGGTGTCGCCGCGGATCGGCGACATCCACCGGGTGTTCAACGCCAGCCCCGACCAGCCGTCGATCAGCATCCACGTCTACGGCGCCAACATCGGCGCCGTGCGGCGTGCCGTCTATCTGCCGGACGGCAGCGAGAAGCCGTTCATCTCCGGTTATTCCAACCAAGTCCTGCCCAATATCTGGGATCTGTCCAAGGCCAAGGAGAATGTTCCCGCATGAGCCGTATCGCCACCCGTTCCTTCACCGATATCCGCGCCGCCCTGCTGGCACGCGAGGAACTGGCCCTGCTCGACGTGCGCGAGGAAGCGCCGTTCGCCGAGGGTCACCCGCTGTTCGCCGCCAACCTCCCGCTGTCGCGCCTGGAGATCGAGGTCTATGCGCGGGTTCCGCGGCGCAGCACGCCGGTCACCGTCTATGACGACGGCGAGGGCCTGGCCGAGCGGGCCGCCGAGCGCCTGCTGGCGCTGGGCTACCGCGACGTCGCCTTGCTGGAGGGCGGCCTCGCCGGCTGGCGCGCCGCCGGCGGTGAGCTGTTCATCGACGTCAACGTGCCGAGCAAGTCCTTCGGCGAGCTGGTCGAGGCCGAGCGCCATACGCCGTCGCTGGCCGCCGAGGAGGTCAAGGCACTGCTGGATGAGAAGGCCGACGTGGTGGTGCTGGACGCCCGGCGCTTCGACGAATACCAGACCATGAGCATTCCCGGCGGGATCAGCGTGCCCGGCGCCGAGCTGGTGCTGCGGGTGCGCGAGCTGGCGCCGAACCCGCAGATCCGGGTGATCGTCAATTGCGCCGGGCGCACCCGCAGCATCATCGGCACCCAGTCGCTGGTCAACGCCGGGATTCCCAACGCGGTGGCGGCGCTGCGCAACGGTACCATCGGCTGGACCCTGGCCGGCCAGCAACTGGAGCACGGGCAGAGCCGCCGCTTCGTCGAGGTCTCCGCCGAGGACCGTGCCATCGCCGCGCAGTCCGCCCGCGCGGTGGCGGACAGGGCCGGCGTCGGCCGAGCCGGCCTCGCCGATCTGGCGCGCTGGCGGGAGGAGGCCGGCCGCACCACCTACCTGTTCGACGTGCGCACCCCGGAGGAGTACGAGGCCGGCCACCTACCGGGGGCGCGCTCCACGCCGGGCGGCCAGCTGGTCCAGGAAACCGACCACTTCGCCAGCGTGCGCGGCGCGCGCCTGGTGCTGGTCGACGACGACGGCGTGCGCGCCAACATGAGCGCTTCCTGGCTGGCGCAGATGGGCTGGGAGGTGCATGTGCTGGACGGCTTGAGCGCTGCGGACTTCGCCGAGCGGGGCGGCTGGTCGGCGCCGGTGCCGCCGGCGCCGCAGAGCGAGGACATCGCGCCCGAGACCCTGCAGGCCTGGCTGGCCGAGGGCGATACCTTGGTATTGGACTTCACCACCAGCGCCAACTACATCAAGCGGCACATTCCCGGCGCCTGGTGGGCGCTGCGCGCACAGCTGCCGCAGGCCCTGGAGAAGCTGCCGCCGGCCGGACGCTACGTGGTCACCTGCGGCAGCAGCCTGCTGGCGCGCTACGCGGTGGACGAGCTGCACGCGCTGACCGGCAAGCCGGTGTTCGTCCTGGCCGGCGGCACCGCGGCCTGGATCGCCGCCGGCCTGCCGCTGGAGGAGGGCGAGACCGCCCTGGCGGTACCGCGCAGCGACCGCTACCGGCGTCCCTACGAGGGCACCGACAATCCCCGCGAGGCCATGCAGGCCTATCTGGACTGGGAGTTCGGCCTGGTCGAGCAACTGGGCCGCGACGGCACCCACGGCTTCTTCGTGATCTGAGCGGCCCGCCCCGGCCGCTCGCTGCATGGGGGAATGTATCGAAAGGGTAAAGAATCACCGCTCGACGGGTAGCTATGCTCTGATGAGCACTCCGCACTACCCCAGAGAGGTGAAACATGCTGTACATCCGTCACATCGCGCTGCTGGCCTGCCTGGCCTCGCCCCTGGCGATGGCCGCCCAAGAGGGGGTTGCCGGTCATCCGGGCGGCGAGCGCATGGGACCGCCGGCGGCTGCCTTCACCGCCTGCGAAGGCAAGCAGGCCGGCGACACGGCGTCCTTCACCGGTCCCGACGGCAAGACCGTGTCCGGCGTCTGCCGCGACATGCACGGCAAGCTCGCCGTGATGCCGGAGCATGGCAAGGGCCACCGTCCGCCGCCGCCGTCGGCGGCAGGCTCGGCCAAGGCCTGCGAAGGCAAGAAGGCCGGCGACACCGGCTCCTTCACCGCACCGGATGGCAAGACCCGGTCTGGCATCTGCCGCGACATGGGCGGCAAGCTGATGCTTGTCCCGGAGCCCGCCGGCGAGCGGATCGAGAAGGACTGACGTCCCTGTAGTGCAGCTGCCTTCTGCCGGAAGGCAGCTGCCTGGCATCGGTCCCCCGCCTGGCCGATGTCTGGATCGCGAGCTGAACGGCACACCTCTCGCCGCGAGGAGCGGTCATTAACTTAGGCAAAAAAGTTATTTAAACAAAAATCCATATTCCATTAGATTGCATCTATCGCGTACTTGCCGGTCAACCGCCGAGCCGCATGAAGAGAAATGGATGCGCCATTCGCATCCACGCCAGTTTCTTCGGGCCATGCCCGATCATGCGTTTGGAGATCCCCATGTCAGCGGTTGAATCCTTGTTGTCCGTTCCTGCCCAGTCGTTCGACGTCCGTCCCTTCGACGGCGTGCTGGGCGCCGAAGTCCTCGGTCTGGATCTGTCCCGTCCGGTCAATCCGGCGGATTTCGCCCGTATCCATCAGGCCTTCCTGGACCACCGGGTGCTGGTGTTCCGCGAGCAGCACATCACCCCCGAGCAGCACATCACCCCCGAGCAGCAGATCGCCTTCAGCCGGCGCTTCGGCGAGCTGCAGATCCATGTGCTCAAGCAGTTCCTGCTGGCCGGGCATCCGGAGATCTTCATTATCTCCAACATCGTCGAGAACGGCAGGCCCATCGGCCTGGGCGACGCCGGCAAGCTCTGGCACTCCGACCTCTCCTACAAGGAGCTGCCCAGCCTCGGTGCCATGCTGCATGCCCAGCAACTGCCGGCCGAGGGCGGCGACACCCTGTTCGCCGACCAGCAGCTCGCCTACGAGACCCTGCCGGAGGCACTGCGCAAGGCCGTCGAGGGACGCCGTGCGGTGCATTCCTATACCGCGCACTATGCCGACGAGGTGTTCAAGGGCATCCGGCGGCCGACGCTGACCCAGGCCCAGCTGGAAGAGGTGAAGGAAGTCGTCCATCCGGTGGTGCGCACCCACCCGGAAACCAGGCGCAAGGGCCTGTTCGTCAACGAGAACTTCACCACACGCATCCTCGACCTGCCGGAAGACGAGAGCCGCCAGCTGCTCGCCGAGCTGTTCGCCCACAGCATCCGGCCCGAATTCACCTACCGCCACCGCTGGCAGGAAAACGACCTGCTGTTCTGGGACAACCGCGCGCTGATCCACCTGGCCACCGGCTGCCCGAACCACCTGCCGCGACGGATGCATCGCACCACCATCCAGGGCGACGCGCCGTTCTGAGAGTCAGTCCAGAAGCTGCTGCGCGTCGGCCAGGCTGCGTTGAAATCGGGTTCGAAATGCTCATTTACCGCTCGTAAACTCCGCTTCCTCATCCGATTTCGCCTTGCCTGGCTCTAGCTCGCTAGCTCCTGAACCGACTCTGCCCTCTATCCCTGTTCACCGAACACTCAATGGAGCCTCCCATGTTTCCAGGCATACGCTTTCCCGCGATTCGCCGCCTTGCCGGCGGCATCGCCCTGGGCCTCGGCCTCGCCGGCAGCCTGCTGACCCCGGCGGCGGCCCATGCCGAAGGCCGGATCCGCATCGCCGAGCAGTTCGGCATCGTCTATCTGCTGCTCAACGTGGTGCGCGACCAGCAACTGATCGAGAAGCACGGCAAGGAGCAGGGCCTCGACATCAAGGTCGACTGGAGCCAGCTGTCCGGCGGCTCGGCGGTCAACGACGCGCTGCTGGCCGGCACCATCGACATCGCCGGCGCCGGCATCGGCCCGCTGCTGACCGTCTGGGACCGCACCCACGGCAGGCAGAACGTCAAGGGCGTGGCCTCGCTGGGCAACTTCCCGTACTACCTGTTGAGCAACAACCCCAAGGTCAAGACCATCGCCGACTTCGCCGAGAAGGACCGCATCGCCGTGCCGGCGGTGGGCGTCTCCATCCAGTCGCGCTTCCTGCAGTACGCCGCCGCCAGGCAGTGGGGCGACAAGGCCTACGACCGGCTGGACAAGTACACGGTCGCGCTGCCGCACCCGGAGGCCACCGCGGCCCTGACCAGCGGCGCCACCGAGCTGACTGGCCACTTCTCCAACCCGCCGTTCCAGAACCAGGCGCTGGAAAACCCGAATGTGCACGTGGTGCTCGATACCTACGAGCTGCTCGGGCCGAACTCGCCGACCGTGCTGTACACCACCGAGAAATTCCGCCAGGAAAACCCGAAGACCTACCGGGCCTTCGTCGACGCGCTGGCCGAGGCGGCCGATTTCGCCCAGAAGGACAAGGCCGCCGCGGCGGAAACCTATATCCGCGTGACCAAGGCGAAGATCGACAAGGACGCGCTGCTGAAGATCATCGACAACGAGAAGTTCGAGTTCAGCGTGACGCCGAAGAACACCTATCCGCTGGCCGAGTTCCTCCACCGGGTCGGCGCGCTGAAGAACAAGCCGGCGTCCTGGCAGGACTACTTCTTCCCCGATCCCAGGCTGGCCCAGGGGAGCTGAGACGATGAACGCCTTTCTCCAGAATTCCGCCCCTGCCGTGGCGACGGCCTTCCAGCCGCTGCTGCAGGTCGAGGGCGTCAGCCTCGAATACCGCACTGCCGATCGGGTGGTGCGCGCCACCCACGAGGTCAGCTTCGAGGTCGATCCGGGCGACCGTTTCGTCCTGCTCGGGCCTTCCGGCTGCGGCAAGTCGACCCTGCTCAAGGCGGTGGCCGGCTTCATCCGCCCGCGCGACGGCGCGATCCGCCTGGACGGCCGCGAGGTCCGCGAGCCGGGGCCCGACCGCATCGCCGTGTTCCAGGAGTTCGACCAGCTGCCGCCGTGGAAGACGGTCAGGCAGAACGTGATGTTCCCGTTGCTGGCCACGCGCACCCTGAGTCGCCGCGAGGCCGAGGCGCGCGCCCTGCATTACCTGGACAAGGTCGGCCTGGCCAGGTTTGCCGACGCCTACCCGCACACCCTCTCCGGCGGCATGAAGGCGCGCGTGGCCATCGCCCGTGCCCTGGCCATGCAGCCGAAGATCCTGCTGATGGACGAGCCCTTCGCCGCGCTGGATGCGCTGACCCGGCGGCGGATGCAGGAGGAACTGCTCGAACTCTGGCAGGAGGTGAAGTTCACCCTGCTGTTCGTCACCCATTCGATCGAGGAGGCGCTGGTCGTCGGCAACCGCATCCTGCTGCTCTCGCCGCATCCGGGACGGGTCCGCGCCGAAGTCGCCAGCCACGCCTTCGATCTGCACAGCAGCGGTAGCGCCGACTTCCAGCACGCCGCTCGGCGCATCCACCGGCTGCTGTTCGAGGAGGGGGAGAGCCCCGCCGCCGTGCATGCCGCCTAGGAGCCAGCTTGCTGGCGATAGCCGGGTAGGGCGGGCGACTCGCGCAGCGATTGCCCACCGGCCCTGCCGCCGGTGGGAAAGGCCTGCGGCCGTTTCCCACCCTACGCGGTCGGCTCCCGCATCTTCCCGTTTTCACCCGAGACTCTACGGAAAACACACCATGAGCCAGATCCCGCCGCTGCGACCGGAATACGAAATCGCCCTGCAACCTTTGACCGATCTGCCGCTCGAGCGCGAGCTGTCGCTGGCGCAGCGCCTGTGGCAGCAGGGCTGGCTGCGCAAGTCGCTGATCCTCGCTGCGCTGGCACTGCTCTGGGAGGTGGTCGCCCGCCTGCAGGGCAACGATCTGCTGCTGCCGAGCTTCCTGCAGGTCGCCCGCGCCCTGGCCGAGGGCCTGGCCAGCGGCGAACTGCTGGAGAAGGTGGCGATCTCCCTGTCGGTGCTGGTGCAGGGCTACCTGATCGGCATCCTGCTGGCCTTCGTCCTGACCACCCTGGCGGTCTCCAGCCAGCTCGGCCGCGACCTGCTGTCGACCCTGACCGCGATGTTCAATCCGCTGCCGGCCATCGCCCTGCTGCCGGTGGCGCTGCTCTGGTTCGGCCTGGGCGAGGGCAGCCTGATCTTCGTGCTGGTGCATTCGGTGCTCTGGTCGCTGGCGCTGAACACCTACGCCGGCTTTCTCGGCGTTCCGGAAACCCAGCGCATGGTCGGCCGTAACTACGGCCTGCGCGGGCTGCGCTTCGTCGCCCTGATCCTGGTGCCCGCCGCGCTGCCGTCGATCCTCTCCGGCCTGAAGATCGGCTGGGCCTTCGCCTGGCGCACCCTGGTCGCCGCCGAGCTGGTGTTCGGCGCCTCGTCCGGCAAGGGCGGGCTCGGCTGGTACATCTTCCAGAACCGCAACGAGCTGTACACCGACAAGGTGTTCGCCGGCCTCGCGGTGGTGATCCTCATCGGCCTGCTGGTGGAGAGCCTGGTCTTCGCCCTGCTGGAGCGCTGCACAGTGAAGCGCTGGGGCATGCAGCGCTGATCCAGACCATGTGAAAACTACTGCGCTCGGCCATGCCTTCGCTCGCTACGTTTTCACACGGCCTGGAAACCTTCCTTTTTCCTTTCATGTAGTCGCAACGAGAGCATTGCAGATGAGCAACATCGTCTTCATTACCGGCGCCACCTCCGGTTTCGGCCGCGCCGCGGCGCGCTGCTTCGCCGCCGCTGGCTGGTCCCTGATCCTCACCGGCCGTCGTCTGGAGCGCCTGCAGGCGCTGCAGGACGAACTCGGCGGCCAGGTGCCGGTGCATGTCGCCGCGCTCGACGTGCGCGACGCCGAGGCCGTGCGCCAGGCGGTCGCGGCGCTGCCCGAGGGCTTCCGCCAGGTGCGGGCGCTGATCAACAACGCCGGCCTGGCCCTGGCCCCGCAGGCGGCGCAGCAGGTCGAGCTGGCCGACTGGCACACCATGATCGACACCAACGTCACCGGCCTGGTCAACGTCACCCACGCGCTGCTGCCGACCCTGATCGCCACCGGTGCGGGGGCGAGTATCGTCAACCTCGGCTCGGTCGCCGGCCAGTGGCCCTATCCGGGCAGCCACGTCTACGGCGCCACCAAGGCCTTCGTCCAGCAGTTTTCCTACAACCTGCGCTGCGACCTGCTCGGCACCGGCGTGCGGGTCACCGACATCGCGCCCGGCATGGCCGAGACCGAATTCACCCTGGTTCGCACCAAGGGCGACCAGGCCGCCTCCGACCGGCTCTACCGCGGCACCACGCCGCTGACGGCCGAGGACATCGCCGAGCAGATCTTCTACGTGGCGAGCCTGCCCGTGCACATCAACATCAACCGCCTGGAGGTCATGCCGACCCGCCAGGCCTGGCTGCCGTTCGCCGTGGATCGCGACTGATCCGCCGCGCCGTTTCCGTTTTCGCCCGCGCGAGCCTCGCGCGGGTTCGACAGAGGTTTCCCATGCAGAAAAAACCGTTTTTCCGTCCCGCCCGACTGGCTGCCGGCGTGCTCGCCGGGCTGCTGAGCGGCCCGCTGCTCGCCCAGGCCGAGGGCAGCATCAGCATCGCCCAGCAGTTCGGCATCGCCTACCTGCTGCTCGACGTGGTCCGCGACCAGAAGCTCATCGAGAAGCACGGCAAGGAGCAGGGCATCGACATCCAGGTGGAGTGGCGCAGCATCTCCGGCGCCACGGCGATGAACGAAGCGCTCCTGGCCGGCGCTCTCGACGTGGTGTCGGCCGGCGTGCCGCCGATGCTGACCATGTGGGACCGCACCCGCGGCCGGCAGAACGTCAAGGCCATCGCCGCGCTCGGCTCGCAGCCCAACTACCTGCTGACCAGTAACCCGGCGGTGAAGTCCCTGGAGGACCTGGGCGAGAAGGACCGCATCGCGGTGCCCGCCGCCGGGGTCGGCTTCCAGTCGCGCACCCTGCAGATCGAGGCGGCCAAGCGTTTCGGCAAGGAGCAGTTCCAGCGCTTCGACGGCATCAGCGTCAGCCTGCCGCATCCCGACGCCACCGCGGCCCTGACCTCCGGCGTCTCGGAGATCAGCGCGCATTTCTCCAGCGCGCCTTTCTATTACCAGGCCCTGGAGAACCCGAAGGTGCGCAAGCTGATCAGCTCCTACGACATCCTCGGCGGGCCGGCGACCTTCAACGTGCTCTACACCACCGAGAAGTTCCACAAGGACAATCCCAAGACCTACCGCGCCTTCTACGATGCCCTGGCCGAGGCCGAGCGCATCGTCAAGGCCGACAAGCGCGCCGCGGCGCAGACCTACATCCGCGTGGAGAACTCCAAGCTGGCGCCGGCGCTGGTGGAGAAGATCGTCGAGGACCAGGAAAACGACTTCACCATCGTCCCGCAGCGCACCTTTATCTATGCCGAGAAGCTCCACGAGCTGGGCGTGCTGAAGAACAAGGCGGCCTCCTGGAAGGACTACTTCTTCGAGGAGGCCCACGGCGTCGAGGGGAGCTGAGGTTTCCCCGGCCCGGCGGAGCTTTCATGGACGGCTCTTGCCTGCTGGAGGCGGGCGGGGGCCATGTGCATTAAGCCGGGCACGGCGTGCGCCTGCTGGACACCCTGCAGGACAGGATTGTTGGCGAGGAGCAGGCGCTCTATGCGCAGGTCGAGCGGGAGAAGTGGCGGCCACCCTTGCCGGCGAGCTGCGCTGCCTGCGGACCATCCTTCACGTGGCGATCGCCGGGCAGGTGGTGCGTCTGGGGTGGCGCCGAACCGCCCGGCCCGCGATCAGGCACGCAACCGGCCGGCAATCGACTCGAACATATGATCGGCGGCCGAGCGGCCGTCGTGCAGCGGTTTGCAGAACAGCGCTCAGGCATTGGCATGGTTGGTGTCCAGCGCCTCGTCGATGTCCGGCTCGCCGGCGCTACCGATGAACAGATCCGCAGCAGGCTTCGGCCGCGGACGTCAGCAGGAGGCGCGGCGCGCCTTCTTGTCTTCTGCCTTGGCAGCCATGGATTTGTGCTCGTACTCCCAGCCCTTGCAGGCCAGTGCCACATGCTTGGGGATCAACGCCGTGCCGCTGCTGTAAGCGGTGATGGTGCGCCGGCTAAAGCCCAGCTCGATGGCCGCTGTGGTCAGGGAGAGCTTGTTGGCGGCCAGCCACTGTTTGAAGGCCAGGGTCGGCATCACCTCGCCAGCCTGCTCCAGTGCCAGGCGATGCAGGGTGGTGGCAGCCAGTTCGAGGTCGTCGCCCCAGGTCACATCGAAGCCCCATTCGCCGACCTGGGCCTGGCGGAACAGCTCCAGGTCTTCCAGCGGCTTGAGTACCGGGAAGCTGCGGATGTGCTCTGCCAGCTGGACGGTGTAGCGCTTGCCGTTGCCGAACTCGACCTGCAGGGCATGTTTGCCGGCAACGGGCTTCACGCTGTGGATGCGGACTTTGCTGGTCATGATCTAACTCCTCCGGTTCTGCTCGTCCCATACCTGCTGCAGCTCAGCGGCATGTTGCGCCGCCCACGCCAAAGCGGCCTTGAGGGCTTTGGGCTCGGCGGCCTTTGCCGAGCACCTTGAGTCCGTCTATCTCCACCAGCGACTCGCCCTCGGGCGTTTGCACATGGAAGTGTGGTGGCGCGTGGTCGTCCGGGTAGACCTTGATTTTCCAGTTGCGGTCGCTACGTACGGTGGCCATGGCGTGGATGCTAGGGAAAATTTTTCCCTAGGGCAAGTGTGCCCGGGGCGATTGATCACGCAGCGCCCGGAGCTGGCGGCCACCCTCGTCGGCGAGCTGCGCTGCCTGCGGACCATCCTTCATGTGGCGATCGCCGGGCAGGTGGTGCGTCTGGGATGACGCCGAACCGCCCGGCCCGCGATCAGGCGCGCAACCGGCCGGCAATCGACTCGAACATATGATCGGCGGCCGAGCGGCCGTCGTGCAGCGGTTTGCAGAACAGCGCCCAGGCATTGGCGTGGTTGATGTCCAGCGCCTCGTCGATGTCCGGCTCGCCGGCGACATGCCACTTGCGCCCCAGCCTTGCCACCAGATCCGAAGCGTTCGACCGCCCCGGCTCGGCGCGCACGTTTATCCAGAAATGACTGCGCGGCGCCGGCCGGCGATAGGGAATCCTCGAACCCAGCCGCACCAGCAGGCCCGAGCCCACCGGGTCCAGGGTTACCAGCATCGCCACCGAATAGCCCCATTCGCTGAGCCGATGTGACAGATGCGCACCGCTCCAGGCGCCGAGGCTGTGGCCGACGATATAGATAGGCGTGGTCTTGTCCGGGATGACGGGCAGGATCAGGCGGTCGATGGCTGCTGCGCCATGGACTTCGTGATAGCCGAGGTAGAGCGACCGGCAGGCGCCCGCCAGCCCGGCCTGCACGATGCGCCGGTCGAACGGCGCCTGCGCGTAGGCCATGTTGCGGTAGGGGCCGGCGAGGTAGTAGGGCTTCTTGTCGCCGGCGCCGCCGATGAAGAGGGCGAGGGCATGGCAGTTCCTGTCCGGTGCAGGCTCGGGAGGCTGGCTCGGGGATGAGGAGGACTGAAGGGCAGCCGTCGATACGGCACCCATCTCACCCGATAAAGGGATTTCGATGCCCATGCTGGATTCTCCCTGTACCTTTCATGCTCTGTGCTACGCGTGTCTTGGATACCTTGAAGATATCTAATTAGAAGAAAGAAAGTATCAGCCGGTATTGTCACCCCTTTCCCCAGACTCACTCCCAAGGGCTACCCCTGCTCCCTTCCCCCAACCGCGTGATCGCCTCCATCGCCGAGGCCGGGCGTGCCGGAGTGGATGCGCCGTGTGCAGGTCGCCGGCGGCAGCTACAAGAGTGCCCGGGTGATGAGCCGCCAGCACATCAGCACTGACGAGCAGGCCCCCGGCACCGTGCTGGCCTGCTGCATCCTGGCACAGAGCGGCTTGGGCCTGAAGGTGGTGGGCCTGTTGCACAAGGCGGTATGCCGGGGCGGGGCGGTCATGCCTGGCGGCGGGCCCAGACCTGCGGGTTGACGATATCCCGTGGGGTACCGCCGAGCAGCGCGCGTTCGAGGTTGTCGATCGCCCGCTCGGCCATGGCCCGGCGGGTTTCGTGGGTCGCTGAGCCCATGTGCGGCAGGGTGACCGCGTTGGGCAGGGCGAACAGCGGCGAGTCCTGCAGCGGCTCCTTCTCGTAGACATCCAGTCCGGCGGCCCGGATGCGCCGCTCCTGCAGGGCTTCGGTCAGCGCCGCCTCGTCGATCACCGGGCCGCGGGCGATGTTGATCAGAATCGCCGAGGACTTCATCAGCGCCAGTTCGCGGCGGCCGATCAGTTGGCGGGTGCGTTCGCTCAAGGGCACCGCCACGCAGACGAAATCCGCCTCGCCGAGCAGCGCATCGAGGCTGCGGTAGCCGGCGCCGAGTTCCGCTTCCAGTTTGGGCTTGCGGCCGTTGCCGTGGTAGATCACCGGCATGCCGAAGCCGAAGCGTCCGCGCCGGGCGATGGCCGCACCGATCTTGCCGAGGCCGAGGATGCCGAGAGTCTTGCCATGCACGTCGCTGCCGAACAGCGCCGGTCCGACCGGCGCCTGCCAGTAGCCGGCCTTGACCCAGGCGTCGAGTTCGGCGACGCGGCGGGCGGCACTCATCAGCAGGGCGAAGCCCAGGTCCGCGGTGGTTTCGGTGAGCACGTCCGGGGTGTTGGTGAGCAGGATGCCGCGCTCGTCGAGGTAGGCCAGGTCGTAGTTGTCGTAGCCCACCGAGATGCTGGCGATCGCTTCCAGCTGCCGGGCCGGCTCCAGCTGGGCGCGGCTGAAGGGCCGGCCCACGCCGAGCAGACCGTGGGCCGCGGGCAGCGCCGCGGCGTACTGGGCGGCGATGTCGCCGGCCGGGTCGAGGAGGGTGAGGTTGAGGTGCTGCTGCAGGCGCGCCTGGTGTTCGGGGGCGAGGCGGCTGAAGACGAAGACGTTCTTTTTCATGGCTTTGCCGTTCGGTGCGGCGCGCACGTTCCCGCCCCATCCGCGGGCGGACGGGGTGGGTGCGCTGTCGTTGGGTGGAGCGGATGGCCTGACGGCCGGAGGCAGGATGGAAAACGCGCTGCAGTCTTCCATCCGCGGCAGGCCCCGCGAATTGTGCGGCGGACCGGGCGTCCGCTGTCAGCGTCCGCCGTAGACCTGATCGAACACGCCACCGTCGTTGAAGTGGGTCTTCTGGATGGTCGGCCAGTCGCCGAAGGTTTTCACCACGTTGAGCAGCTCGACCTTGGGGAAGCGGTCGGCGAATTCGGCGAGGATCTTCGGGTTGCGCGGGCGCAGGTAGTTGTTGGCGGCGATGCGCTGGCCCTCGTCGGACCACAGGTACTTCAGGTAGGCCTCGGCCTCCTTGCGGGTGCCTTTCCTGTCGACCACTTTGTCGACCACCGTCACCGGCGGTTCGGCTTCGGCGGAAACGCTGGGGTAGACCACCTCGAAGCCGCCGCGGCCGAATTCGCGGGCGATCATTTCCGCCTCGTTCTCGAAGGTCACCAGCACGTCGCCGATCTGGTTCTGCATGAAGGTGGTGGTGGCGGCGCGGCCTCCGGTGTCGAGCACCGGCGCCTGCTTGAACAGCTTGCCGACGAAGTCGCGCGCGGCCTTCTCGTTGCCGCCGTTCTTCAGCACGTAGCTCCAGGCCGAGAGGTAGGTGTAGCGGCCGTTGCCCGAGGTCTTGGGATTGGGCACCACCACCTGCACGCCGTCCTTGAGCAGGTCGGGCCAGTCCTTGAGCTGTTTCGGGTTGCCCTTGCGAACGATGAACACGGTCGCCGAGGTGAAGGGGGCGCTGTTGTCCGGCAGGCGCTCGGCCCAGTTCTCCGGAATCAGCTTGCCGTGTTCGTACAGGGCGTTGATGTCGGTGGCCATGTTCATGGTGATGACGTCGGCCGGCAGGCCGTCGATCACCGCACGCGCCTGCTTGCTGGAGCCGCCGTGGGACATCTGGATCTGCAGCGGCGGGTTGCCCTCGGTCTGCCAGTGCTTCTGGAAGGCCGGGTTGTATTCCTTGTAGAAGTCGCGCATCACGTCGTAGGAGACGTTCAGCAGGGGGGCCGCCTGGCTGGCGGCGGACGCCAGGGCCACGCCGGCCGCCAGCAGGGAAGAAGTCAGCAATCGCTTCATGGAGACGATCCAAGTGTTACGAACGAGTTATGAATGAACTATAGGGTAAGCTTTTTATTCCATAAAAGAATATTTGGTTCCTTGAATATTCCAGTGTCGGCAGCATCCTTTTTATTACTAATAGTGATTAATAAATCGAAATTTATTCTTTTTGTTTTCTAGTTGTCCTGCGCATAGTGACCGCCAGTTCAGGACCACAGCGCAGGAGCAAACCATGAGCATCCGTCTCGGCGATATCGCCCCCGACTTCGAACAGGACACCAGCACGGGCCGCATCCGTTTCCACGAGTGGCTGGGCGACAACTGGGGAATCCTCTTCTCCCACCCGGCCGACTTCACGCCGGTATGCACCACCGAGCTGGGCTTCACCGCCAAGCTCAAGGACGAGTTCGCCAAGCGCAACGTCAAGGCCATCGCCCTGTCGGTGGATCCGGTGGACTCCCACCTGAAATGGATCGGCGACATCGAGGAGACCCAAGGCACCCGGGTCAACTTCCCGATCATCGCCGATGCCGACCGCAAGGTATCCGACCTCTACGATCTGATCCATCCGAACGCCAACGACACCCTGACCGTGCGTTCGCTGTTCATTATCGACCCGAACAAGAAGGTGCGGCTGATCATCACCTATCCGGCGAGTACCGGGCGCAACTTCCACGAGATCCTGCGGGTGATCGACTCGCTGCAACTGACCGACAACTACAAGGTCGCCACCCCGGCCAACTGGCAGGACGGCGAGGAGGTGGTGATCGTGCCCTCGCTGCAGGACCCGGAAGAGCTCAAGCAGCGCTTCCCGAAAGGCTTCCGCGCGGTGAAGCCCTATCTGCGCCTGACGCCGCAACCGAACCGATAAGGAGATCGCCATGCATGTCGTCCTGCTTTCCGGCAGCCCCTCGCAACGTTCGCGCGGCGAGCTGCTGCTGGAGTATGCCCGCGCCTACCTGGAGCAGAGGGGAATTGCGGTGTCGTTGATCCGGGTGCGCGATTTCGCCGCCGAGGAGCTGCTCCATGCCCGCTTCGACAGCGCCGCGGTTCGCGATCTGCAGGCCACGGTCGGACTGGCCGACGGCCTGATCGTCGCCACCCCGGTGTACAAGGCGTCCTTCGCCGGTGCCCTGAAGGTGCTGCTCGACCTGCTGCCCGAGCGGGTGCTGGCCGACAAGGTGGTGCTGCCGATGGTCACCGGCGGCAGTCCGGCCCATCTGCTGGCGGTGGATTACGCCCTCAAGCCGGTGCTCTCGGCGCTCAAGGCCCAGGAGGTGCTGACCGGGGTGTTCGCCGTGGACGCGTACATCACCTATCCCGAGGGCGACCAGCCGGCTCGCTTCGCCGACGAGCTGACCTACCGGCTCGATGAGTCGCTCGACGATCTGGTCGCTGCCCTGATCCGCCGGAGCGGGGCCCTCGATGTCCAGCTTCCCCACGACCGGTCGGAACACGCCCGCCGGAGTTTCTGATTTTTCAAGTCGCTCCTCCCGAGCGCACCCCGCCTCACTGGCCCGTCAACGGGCGAGCAGGTCGCACACCCAGTCAATGCGAAGGAGAGGTCGCCCATGCGCGCCATCACTTTGCGTCGAAGTCTGGCTGCCCTGTTCGCGGCAGCCGTCTCCTTCGGCGCCATTACCCAGGCACAGGCCGAAACCCTGCGAATCGGCTATCAGAAATACGGCACCCTGGTGCTGCTCAAGGCCAAGGGCACGCTCGAGAAGCGCCTGTCAGCCCAGGGCATCGAGGTGCAATGGACCGAATTCCCCGGCGGCCCGCAGCTGCTGGAGGGGCTGAACGTCGGCTCCATCGATTTCGGGGTGACCGGCGAAACTCCGCCGGTGTTCGCCCAGGCTGCCGGTGCCGACCTGCGCTACGTCGCCTTCGAGCCGCCGGCCCCGCTGGGCGAGGCGATCCTGGTGCCCAAGGATTCGCCGATCAAGAGCGTTGCCGAGCTCAAGGGCAAGAAAGTCGCCCTGAACAAGGGCTCCAACGTTCATTACTTGCTGGTCCGCGCCCTGGAAGAGGCGGGCCTCGGTATCCAGGACATCACCCCCGTATACCTGCCGCCGGCCGATGGGCGCGCCGCCTTCGATAGCGGCCGGGTGGATGCCTGGGTGATCTGGGACCCCTTCCAGGCCGCCGCTGAGAAGCAGCTTTCGGCGCGTACCCTGCGCAACGGCCAGGGGATCGTCGACAACCATCAGTTCTATCTGGCCAGTGCCGCCTATGTCGGCAAGCACCCGCAGGTGATCGAGACGCTGATCGAGGAAGTGCGCGGCGTCGGCGAAGACTCCAAGGCCGATCCGCACAAGGTCACCCAGCAGGTCGCGCCGCTGATCGGTCTGTCCCCGGAAATCACCCACCAGGCGGTGGTGCGCCAGGGCTACGGCGCGCAGCCGCTCACCCCGGCGGTGGTCGCGGCGCAGCAGAAGATCGCCGACACCTTCGCCGAGCTGAAGCTGATTCCCAAGCGCCTGAGCATCAAGGAGGTGGTCTGGACCCCTCCGGCCAAGGTGGCTCGGCAGTAGCCCGGCGGCCCTTGCCTGCAGCTCCAAGCCCCTATTTATAAGGAGACCACTCCATGAGTCTGAATGTTTTCTGGTTCCTGCCCACCCACGGCGACGGCCACTACCTGGGCACCGCCGAGGGCGCCCGCGCCGTCGATCACGCCTACCTGCAGCAGATCGCCCAGGCCGCCGACCGCCTCGGCTTCGGCGGCGTGCTGATCCCCACCGGGCGCTCCTGCGAGGATTCCTGGCTGGTCGCCGCCTCGCTGATCCCGGTCACCCAGCGCTTGAAGTTCCTCGTCGCCCTGCGCCCGGGGATCATCTCGCCGACCGTGGCGGCACGCCAGGCGGCGACCCTCGACCGGCTGTCCGGCGGCCGCGCGCTGTTCAACCTGGTGACCGGCGGCGATCCGGAGGAGCTGGCCGGCGAGGGTTTGCACCTTTCCCACGCCGAGCGCTATGAGGCGGCCGCCGAGTTCACCCGCATCTGGCGGGGCGTGTTGTCCGGCGAGACCGTCGACTACCCCGGCAAGCACATTCAGGTCGAAGGCGCCAGGCTGCTCTTCCCGCCGCTGCAGCAGCCCCATCCGCCGCTGTATTTCGGTGGCTCCTCGGAGGCCGCCCACGAGCTGGCCGCCGAGCAGGTCGACCTCTACCTGACCTGGGGCGAGCCGCCGGCCGCGGTAGCCGAGAAGATCGCCGACGTGCGCGCCCGCGCCGCCCGCCATGGCCGCACGGTGCGTTTCGGCATCCGCCTGCACGTGATCGTGCGCGAAACCGGCGAAGAGGCCTGGGTGGCCGCCGAGCGGCTGATCAGCCACCTGGACGACGAGACCATCGCCAGGGCCCAGGCTTCCCTGGCGCGCTTCGACTCGGTCGCCCAGCAGCGCATGGCCGCCCTGCACGGCGGCAGCAAGGAGAACCTGGAGGTGTCGCCGAACCTCTGGGCCGGTGTCGGCCTGGTGCGTGGCGGGGCCGGTACCGCGCTGGTCGGCGACGGCCCGACCGTGGCGGCGCGGATGAAGGAATACGCCGCGCTCGGCATCGATACCTTCGTGCTTTCCGGCTATCCGCACCTGGAGGAGTCCTATCGGGTCGCCGAGCTGCTCTTCCCGCACCTGGAGCTGGCCAGGCCGGCCAGGCCGGAAGGGCGCAGCTACGTCAGCCCATTCGGCGAGGTGGTGGCCAACGACATCCTGCCCAAGGCGGCGGCTGCCAGCTGATCGTGCCCACGCTCCTGCGTGGGCACGCTGGCCCGACCAGTGGACGCCGAGCGTCCACGTCGCGGGTTCCCACGCAGGAGCGTGGGAACCATCGTGAAAGCGCTGCGTGCGCTTTCCAGCCTACGGACCGCAAGACTCGAGAGGTTGAAAATGAGTACCACCCCTATCAACCGGCTGGCCGAACGCCTGTCGCCCTGGGCGCTGCCGCTGGCGCTGCTCGGGCTCTGGCAGGGTGCAGTGGCCAGCGGGCTGCTTTCCACCCGCATCCTGCCGGCACCGAGCGCGGTGCTGGAAGCCGGCTGGGCACTGCTCGCCAGCGGCGAGATCTGGAAGCACCTGGCCATCAGCGGCTGGCGGGCCGGCATCGGCTTTGCCATCGGCGGCGGCCTGGGCCTTGCGCTCGGCTTCGTCACCGGGCTGTCGAAGTGGGGCGAGCGCCTGCTGGACAGCTCGGTGCAGATGGTGCGCAACGTGCCGCATCTGGCATTGATCCCGCTGGTGATCCTCTGGTTCGGCATCGACGAGGCGGCGAAGGTCTTCCTGGTCGCCCTCGGCACCCTGTTTCCCATCTACCTGAATACCTACCACGGCATCCGCAACGTCGACGCCGGCCTGGTGGAAATGGCGCGCAGCTACGGCCTGTCCGGGTTCGCCCTGTTCCGTCAGGTGATCCTGCC
The DNA here is from genome assembly GCF_009363155.1 of Azotobacter salinestris. Lineage (NCBI taxonomy): Bacteria > Pseudomonadati > Pseudomonadota > Gammaproteobacteria > Pseudomonadales > Pseudomonadaceae > Azotobacter > Azotobacter salinestris. Next base: position 748,059 of record NZ_CP045302.1, on the reverse strand, counting down.
CGGCGCGCTGCCGTCGATCCTGGTCGGCGTGCGCTTCGCCCTCGGCTTCATGTGGTTGACGCTGATCGTCGCGGAAACCATCTCCGCCAGTTCCGGCATCGGCTATCTGGCGATGAATGCCCGCGAATTCCTGCAGACCGACGTGGTGGTGCTGGCGATCCTGCTCTACGCCGTGCTCGGCAAGCTGGCCGACGCGACGGCGCGGACCCTGGAGCGCCTGTGGCTGCGCTGGCATCCGGCCTATCAGGTCAAGGCAGGTACCCGATGAGTGCCCTGCACAATCTGAAGAACGGCATTCCGCTGGCGCTCGAGAGCATCCACAAGGCCTTCGGCGAACGGCAGGTGCTGACGGCGATCGACCTGCATATCCCGGCCGGGCAGTTCGTCGCCGTGGTCGGTCGCAGCGGCTGCGGCAAGAGCACGCTGCTGCGTCTGCTGGCGGGGCTGGATGCGCCCAGTGGCGGCGCGCTGCTGGCCGGCCAGGTGCCGCTGGCGCAGGTGCGCGAGGACACCCGGCTGATGTTCCAGGATGCGCGCCTGCTGCCCTGGAAACGGGTGATCGACAACGTCGGCCTGGGTCTTGCCGGCGACTGGCGTCCCCGCGCCGAGGAGGCCCTGGCCGCGGTGGGGCTGGCCGAGCGTGCCGGGGACTGGCCGGCGGCGCTGTCCGGCGGGCAGAAGCAGCGGGTGGCGCTGGCCCGGGCGTTGATCCACCGACCGCGTCTGCTGCTGCTCGACGAGCCGCTGGGAGCGCTGGACGCGCTGACCCGCATCGAGATGCAGCAACTGATCGAGCGGCTCTGGCAGCAGCATGGTTTCACCGTGCTGCTGGTCACCCACGATGTCAGCGAGGCGGTCGCCGTCGCCGACCGGGTGATCCTGATCGAGGAGGGGCGCATCGGCCTGGATCTGCCGGTCGAGCTGCCGCGACCGCGCAGCCGCGGGTCGGCTCGTTTGGCCGCGCTGGAGGCGGAAGTCCTCGAGCGGGTGCTCGTGCCGGCCACCTCTCCGGCCGGGCGCGAGCACCGGCCAGAGCGCGTCGCCCGGGCAGGCGGGGCGTCCTGAGTGCCCGAGTCTGGTAAGTAATTGTTCTAGTGGCAAAAAAAATCGATAAATCTGTTGACAGGGCCAGGGGGTGGGCCTAATATGCGCCCCGTCCTCGAGACGGGGCTATAGCTCAGCTGGGAGAGCGCTTGCATGGCATGCAAGAGGTCGACGGTTCGATCCCGTCTAGCTCCACCACTCTCGACTTCGAGAGTGGCCACGTCAATCCGATTGGGTTGATCGGTTTTGAAGGTTTCGTCCCCTTCGTCTAGTGGCCTAGGACACCGCCCTTTCACGGCGGTAACAGGGGTTCGAGTCCCCTAGGGGACGCCAATTTCCAGCGACAGTGCCTTGGCGCTGTCTACGTCGGAAGACGCTAAATTCGGGGCTATAGCTCAGCTGGGAGAGCGCTTGCATGGCATGCAAGAGGTCGACGGTTCGATCCCGTCTAGCTCCACCAATTCCACGCAAGGCTGGCAGGTTGGCCGGTCTTGCCATCGAAGGTTTCGTCCCCTTCGTCTAGTGGCCTAGGACACCGCCCTTTCACGGCGGTAACAGGGGTTCGAGTCCCCTAGGGGACGCCAGTTCTACCCTCAATTGGGTTAAAAGGGTCGCCTGCATGGGTGGCCCTTTTTGTTTATGCCTGCTTTTTGTGGTGGCCGTTGCTGTCCGGATGCCCTGCCGCCAGGCCTGAGCCTGGCGGCAGGGGAGACCCAGGCGGGACTCGCGATCACTTGATGATGCCGCAGGCCACCCGGGCTCCGCCGCCGCCCAGCGGGGCGGGGCTGTCGGCATGGTTGTCGCCGCCGGCATGCACCATCAGGGCATGCCCCTTGATCGCTTCCAGGTCCTTCAGGCGGGGAGCCAGTACCGGCTGCGTAGCCTTGCCATCGGCGCCCACGTAGAGCGCCGGGAGGTCGCCCAGGTGGCCGTCTCCCCAGGGCTGGCCGTGCTTGGCGGTGTTCTGTGGGTCCCAGTGGCCGCCGGCGGCGCCTGCGGCGACCTTCTGGCCGTCCTTCTCCGTGGCGCCGCAATCGCCCGAAGCATGGATGTGGAAGCCATGGATGCCTGGCTGCAGTCCGGCGAGACTGGGGGTGAAGACCAGGCCGTATTCGCTCTGCTCGATGCTGACGGTGCCGAGCGCTGCGCCGATGCCGTCGCCGCTTACCGAATCGAGGGTGACACTGAGTGGCGCGGCCTGCAGGGGCAGTGCGCAGCTGGCGGTCATTGCTGCAATCAGCCATTTTTTCATGGTTATCTCCTTGTTGTGCATGCGAAAGGGGCGTTCTTGCCCCTCCTGGTACGGGCTGGATGGCCAGGCTGGCGTAGGCGTGCTGGCACAGTGGCTATGCTGGACCCCGGCGGATCGGGCGGTCAATGATGGCGAGCGGGCAGGATGGACGATGAGCGACATGGCAAGCATATCTCCCGTGCAGGTCATTGCAGTGACCAGTGGAAAGGGCGGGGTGGGCAAGAGTGTGGTGGCGGTGAATCTGGCGCTGGCACTGGCCGGGATGGGGCGCCGGGTGATGCTGCTCGACGGCGATCTGGCGATGGCGAATATCGACGTGATGCTCGGTCTCGGCGCCGAGCGCACCCTGGCCGATGTTCTTGCCGGAAAGTGTGGATTGGAAGACATCGTGCTGCAGGGGCCGGGCGGTATCCATGTGGTGCCCGCCGCCTCCGGCGCGCGCAGCATGGTGCGGCTCTCGGTCCAGCAGCAGGCCGGTCTGATCCATGCCTTCGGCCGGTACGCCGACCAGCTCGACGTGCTGATGGTGGATACCGCTACCGGCATCGACGATGCGACGATCGGCTTCGTGCGGGCGGCTCGGGAAGTGCTCGTGGTGCTGTGCGACGAGCCGGCGTCCATTGCCGATGCCTATGCGCTGATCAGGCTGCTCAATTGCGATTATGGGGTGAGTCGCTTCCGGATTCTTTCCAACATGGTGGCCGGACCGCGCGAGGGGCGTGAACTGTTCGTCAAGCTGCTCCGGCTGACCGAGCAGTTTCTCGCCGCCACCCTGCAGTACGTCGGCACCGTGCCCTGGGATGACAGTCTGCGCCGGTCCGTGCAGCGCCAGTCGGCGGTCTGCGAGGTCTTTCCCCGCTCGAAGAGCGCGATGGCCTTCCGGGCGATCGCGGAGAGGGTCGATGGCTGGCCGCTGCCCGCCAATCCGCGGGGGCATGTGGAGTTCTTCGTCGAGCACCTGATCCGCGCGGCGCAGGCGAAGTCGGCCTGAAGGCTGTTGTTAATCCGATTATTATTTAATCAGTCTGGTGCTGCTGTGGATGCGATGGGTGGAGGATTTGGGCATCAGTGCCAGAAAGGGGCCGCGAAGGCTCATTCCTCATTGAGGATATCGGTGGGATAGGCTTCCGGGTGATCGTTCGCATGGGGACAAACGATCACCAAGGCGGTGGTTATTAATCAGGCCCTTAAATTCACGCCATGGCATAGCGTGCTGCAGGATGCTGGAAATAGGCCATGACCTTGTCGGGCAAGCTGCCGAGTGTGTTCATGAAAGCCATCGCCTTGTCCAGCAGGCTGGCCTTGTCATGGCTGACCGGGCCGCTGCGCAGCGCCGTCTTGAAATCCCGATTCAGGTACTCGTCGGGATTGGACTCGGGCGCATAGGGTGGTAGGAACACCAGTTCGATCCTGTCCTGCTTGTCACTGAGCCACTCGCTGACCACCTTGGCATGGTGGACGCGCAGGTTATCGACCACCAGGAAGATCTTCTGCGGTGTCCCTTCAACGAGGCGGCTCAGGAAGTCGATGAAACGCAGCGCGTTGATACTGCCTTCGACGATCTGGAAGGCCACCTCGCCACGGGGCGAAATTGCGGAGATCATCGACAGCTTGTGCCAGCGAGTGGGCGTCGCCAGCACTGGCGTCTGGCCCCTGGGGGCGTAGCCGCGTATCCAGTTCGCATCCTCCTTGACTGCGGTTTCGTCCCCCCAGTGAATCACCGCTCCTTCGGCAGCGGCGCGCGCCTTGACCTGGGGGTAGGTCTGCTTCAGCCAGCGCTCGATGTCCTCCGGCCGCTGCTCCTGCGCCCGCTTCACGGGACGCTGAGGCGTAAACCCCCAGCGCTTGAGATACTTGCCGATCAACCGGTCCTGCAGCTCGATCCCGAGGCGTTCCCTGGCCAGCGCCTTGATGGCCGGGCGCGTCCATAGGGCAAACGGCAACTGCAGCTGCTGCGGGGGTTGCTCGACGATTTGCTCGCGCAGCCACTGCTCGTCGGCCGGCGTCAGCTTGCGGCAGGCGCCCGCCGGGCGCCCCCGACGCTTTTCCTCCAGGGCTTGCGCGCCCTCGCGGTTGGCACGGGTCAGCCAAGTCTTGATGGTGGTCGGATGCACACCGGTGACCGAGGCCAACTCCTCGACTTTCATGTTGGACTGCTGGCGCAGGCGAATCACTATCTGGCGAAGCAGCTTGCGACTCTCTGCGGTCAGTTTGCGGGCGTCGATCTTTTCCATGCCTGAAGTCTAACTAGACGTCTATTTAAGGGCCACCTTAATAATAACAGGTATCTTGGATGCGTACCGCGATTTCGGGCCGAGTTTCAAGCTCACTTGGCGATCAATAACAATACCGAGCGTGCTTCCAGCCTATACACCGCATTCTCGCTGCCGATGAAGCCCTCGGCACCGGGGTTGGCGACAGTGTCAGGCCCCTCGCTCCAGGTGGCAGTGTCGGTAGCGTGGTACCAGCTCTTGCCGGAGCCGGGCCATGGCAGTGTGAGGTTCACATCGCTCGACCCGCCGTTGTGGGCGATGTAGATCGCGTTTGCAGGATCACCGAACTCCGTGCCGTCGATGCGCCAGGCAATGACATGGTTGTCCGGATTGTAGAGATAGGTGCTGTCGGCCTGTACACCGTCAGGCTTGAACCAGCGCAGCTGCTCCATCCCGTTGTCGTTGTGGTCCGCCTCCGAATAGAAGTGTGCCGGGCGCAGCGCCGGATGCGCCTTGCGGAAACCGATCAGGCGGCGGGTGAAGGCCTCGTGATCGGTTTCTTCGTTGGTATCGCGGGCCCAGCTCAGCCAGTTGGCAGTCGAGTCCAGGTTATGGGTGTTGTTGTTACCGAACTGCGTGCGCAGGACTTCATCACCGCCGGTGAACATCGGTACGCCGGCGCTCAGCATCAGGAGGGCGAGACCGGTGCGTGCCGCTTTCCGTTGTTCCGCCCTGTCACCGCCCTGATTCCAGCTGTTATTGTGATCGTCGCCGCCGTCGGACGGCCCGTACGGCCAGAGCTGGTCGTTCTCCTTGGTGTTGTAGGCATACAGGTCATTCAGCGTGAAGCCATCGTGCGAAACCAGATAATTGATCGAGTGTCCGGGGCTGCGGCCGTCGTCACCGTAAAGATCCGGCGATCCGGCAAAGCGATGGGAGAGTTCGGCTGTGGTGATCACGTCGACCTCTGGATTGTTCTGCTTCCTGCGCAGCCGGTCGCGGAAGATGCCGTTCCATTCGGCCCAGCCCGATGGGAAGTCCCCGACCTGGTAAGCGTTGTCACCGAACGCCCAGGGCTCGGCAATCAGGTCGATGCCCGCCCCCCCTTCTGCCGGCCGCGGCGGCAGCTCGGCGACAATGCGGTTGAGGGCGTTGCCCGAGTCCGTCCTGTCGAAATTGAAGCAACCATGCTCGCAGCTGTTGCCGAGCACCGAGGCCAGGTCGAAGCGGAAGCCATCCACACCGAGGGTGTCGCGCCAGTAGGCCAGCGAATCGATGATCAGATTCTGCGCGACGGCATTGCGTGTGTTGTAGTTGCCGCCCATACCGGTATTGTCCCATGGGGACTGCAGGTCGCTGGTGAGCGAGTAGTAGGTCGGATTGTCGAGGCCTCGCCATGACAGGAGGTTGTAGACGGTCTGGCCATCGCTATTGGCCCAGGGTGCACCCTCGCCCGTATGGTTGTAGACCACATCCATATAGACCTTGATGCCAGCGTCGTGGAAGGCCTTCACCATCGCCTTCCACTCCCGCGTGGGGCCGCCGGGCGATTTATCCGACGCATAGCGACGGTCCGGTGCGAAGTAGTTCAGTGTCGCGTAGCCCCAATAGTTGTCGCCTTCGGCGGAGTTCGGGTCCACATCGTTGGTGTCGTTCTGCGGCTCCTGCACGGGCAGGAGCTCGACCGCGGTGATGCCGAGGTCCGCCAGATAGCCGGCCTTGGTCGCGGCGCCGGCGTAGGTCCCGCGCAAGGTCTCCGGGAGGCTGGTGTCGTTCATGGTGAGGCCGCGCACATGCACCTCGTAGATCACCTCGTCCTTCAGCGCACGCGAAGGTTTGACGCCGACCGACTCGGTGTCCGGCGCCAGCACGATGCCCTTGCTGGCGCAGACGCCGCTGTCCCTGGTGCGGTCCAGCGCGCCGCTGGCATAGATCATGCCGTCGGTGCATGTTCCGCTGAGCGGGTCCTGGCTGATCTCGAGCGCGTAGGGGTCCAACAGCAGCTTGTTCGGATTGAAGCGATTACCAGCAGCATCGACGTCCGCAATGAAGCCGGTCTCGCTGCCCTTGATCCAGCCGTCTTCGTAGGGCCAGTTCGGCCCCCAGGCACGATAGCCGTAGTGGACCGTACCGGTGAGCCCGTAGGTATTTCTGAGGTCGGACACCGAGACCATCTGCGACCAGACACCGGTGGCGTCATCCCTGGTCATCACGTAGCGTGCCGACTCCTCGACGCCGGAACCCTGGCCGTAGATCCACACCTCGACCCGCGTGGCGCGCGAGGAATATACCCGGAAAGAGATGTTCTCCAGCGTGGTGTCGTATCTCGCGCCGAGATCCTGGCTATTGATCGCGGCCTGTGCCTCCGGTATCGGCGCAAACGACAGCAAGGCAGCCAGAAACAAGCTGTTAATGAGTACTTGCGGAGAAATATCCTTTTCAACGGAAACCTTGTGCGAGGTATGTCCAAGTCTGTCAAGGTAGGATGCGACGCGCGTGGTAAGGTCAGTACCGAAGCAACTACCTAAAAAGACAAGAGACACTAGGAAACCCCTCCGTTTTTGATGGGAGCTGAAGAAAACTGATCATGCCAAGATAAAAACCGGCTTCGTTGCCGATCTATTTTGGTCGCGCTGATATGTCATGAAGCTGAGTGGCTGAGTGGCTGAGTGGCTGAGTGGCTGAGTGGCTGAGTGGCTGAGTATGGCCATAGGCGACGGCCAAACGAGGACGCCGGGCAAGCAATGCGGCGTCATGCATACTCAGGTCGTCGCGCGAGTTTTTCCAGGACGATTACTGGAGTAGTAGTTTCACGCCGCCTGGTCGTCATTTACTGCCTTGGTAAAGTGCTTGAGGAGTGCAAGGTTGACGCATCGGCTTTCCTTGTGTTCAGCCCTGTAGGATTGTGGGAAGCATAGCCCCCCTTTCTTGGTGCAGAGATCGTGCTATCTACGCAAATCAAAGCTGATTACAAAGCTGAATCTGTCACTGTCATCTTCTTGCTGCTTGCCACTGAAGCCGGCCCAGAGCGGGCGGGGGTTAGGTGAAACCACGCTTCGGCAAGTTCAGCGTCATTTAGGGATGGCTGAGATAACGTTAACTTAGTCTTTGAGGTATTGTTTGGCAAGAATCAATCCTCGGCTCTGCGCCCGAAATCCCTATTCCACCGATATCAGTGATGAGGAATGGGCCTTCGTGGCACCCAGGCTGGCACTGATGCCTGAATCTTGAGCCCGTCGCATCCAGAGCCTGCGTGAGGCATTCAGTGTCTTGTGCTACATCGCCCGTGGTGGCCTGCTCTGGCGGCAGATGCCGCATGATTTGACAGTCGCATTCTGCAGCCGACGCCGGAAAGCGGGGGCACGGACCGTGCCATGACGGAGCCAAACGCCAAGCAGGTGCAGAAGGTGACGAGTGAATCGCTGCGCATCGCCTTCGTTGACCAAGGCTATGACGGCGAGTCAGCCGCTCGGCAGGCGAAAGCGCCCGGCCTCGACGCTGGCAGGGCTTCACTTTATTTCCTTTGTTTGCCTGATGTTGCCGGCCGCTATCAAGGCCCTGGCAGCACCAGGCTGATCAAGCAATGATCGGGCTAATAACAGCCACTGGGATCCTGCTCCCGGAGGGCTGCCGGTGTGGGGTATGGGTCGACCGAAAATAGCCTCTCCAGCCGGCGAGGCCGGCATGTATAATGCGGGCCCGCCCGGATTGACGCATGCCGCGCTCAGGCCGGTATTGCCGTGTTGAGGTCGATGGTAAGCCTATTGTGACCAGTCCCTTTCTCGAAGCCATGGCGCTCGCCTGCGAGCGGGACTGGCGCGTGTTGTTCGAGCGGCTCGACCTGGCACTGGCTCCCGGCGACATGCTGCAGGTGGTAGGTCCCAACGGCAGTGGCAAGACCAGTCTGCTGCGCTTGCTGGCCGGCCTGATGCAGCCCATGGCCGGCGAAGTGCGCCTGCAGGGACGCAGCCTGCGCGGCCAGCGCGCCGAACTGGCGCGCAATCTGCTGTGGATCGGCCATGCTCCTGGTATCAAGGGGTTGCTGACCGCCGAGGAGAACCTGGCCTGGCTCTGCGCCCTGCATCGTCCCGTCGGCCGTGAAGCGATCTGGGCGGCGCTGGCGGCGGTTGGCCTGCGCGGCTTCGAGGACGTGCCCTGCCATACCCTGTCGGCCGGCCAGCAGCGCCGCGTGGCGCTGGCCCGTCTGCATCTGGAGGCGCCGCCGCTGTGGATTCTCGACGAGCCCTTTACGGCCCTCGACCGGCAGGGTGTGGCCCAGCTGGAGCGTCATCTGCTCGGCCACTGCGAGCGTGGCGGGATGGTGGTGCTGACCACCCACCACAGCATGGAGGTCCGGCCTGCGACCTTCCGCGAACTTGATCTGGAGCAGCGTGCCGCATGAGCAGTGTGTTCACTCTTCTGCTCGCCCGCGAATCGCGGTTGCTGTTCCGTCGGCCGGCCGAACTGGTCAATCCGCTGGTGTTCTTCGCCATCGTCATCGCCCTGTTCCCGCTCGCCGTGGGGCCCGAGTCGCAGCTTTTGCAGACGCTCTCGCCCGGGCTGATCTGGGTGGCGGCACTGCTAGCCGTACTGCTGTCGCTCGATGGCCTGTTCCGCAGCGACTTCGAGGACGGATCACTGGAGCAATGGGTGGTTGCACCGCATCCGCTGCCGCTGCTGGTGCTGGCCAAGGTGCTGGCGCACTGGCTGTTCTCCGGGCTGGCGCTCGTGCTGCTGGCGCCGCTGCTGGCCCTGATGCTGGGGCTTCCGGCGCGCTGCCTGCCGGTGCTGCTGCTCTCGCTGCTGCTCGGCACGCCGATCCTGAGCCTGCTCGGCGCCGTCGGCGCGGCGCTGATCGTGGGCCTCAAGCGTGGCGGCCTGCTGTTGCCGCTGCTGATTCTGCCGCTGTACATCCCCGTGCTGATTCTCGGCAGCGGGGCGCTGCAGGCGGCACTGCAGGGGTTGCCTGCGACTGGCCATCTGCTGTGGCTGGCCAGCCTGGCCGTACTGGCCGTGACCCTGCTGCCCTTCGCGGTCGCTTCCGGCCTGATCATCAGCGTCGGCGAGTGACAGGCTTGTCCGGAGCGTCGGAGAGCGATTGCGAAACGACCGAAGCGGGCCGGTCGCAACCGGCCTGGTGACAATGTGAGTGGTCTCGATGAATTGGACGTGGTTTCACAAGCTGGGTTCGCCAAAGTGGTTCTATGAAATCAGCGGCCGCTGGCTGCCCTGGTTCGCTGTGGCCGCCGCGCTGCTGCTCGGTGTCGGCCTGGTCTGGGGGCTGGCCTTCGCGCCGCCGGACTACCAGCAGGGCAACAGCTTCCGCATCATCTACATCCATGTGCCGGTGGCCTTCCTCGCCCAGTCCTGCTACGTGCTGCTGGCGGTGGCCGGGGTGGTCGGGCTGGTCTGGCGCATGAAGCTGGCCGACATCGCCCTGCAGTGCGCCGCCCCCATCGGCGCCTGGATGACCTTCATCGCGCTGGTCACCGGCGCCATCTGGGGCAAGCCGACCTGGGGCACCTGGTGGGTCTGGGATGCCCGGCTGACCTCGATGCTGATCCTGCTGTTCCTCTATTTCGGCATCATCGCCCTCGGCCAGGCGATCGCCAACCGCGACAGCGCGGCCAAGGCCTGCGCAGTGCTGGCGGTCGTCGGGGTGGTCAACATCCCGATCATCAAGTACTCGGTCGAGTGGTGGAACTCCCTTCACCAGCCGGCCACCTTCACCCTGACCGAGAAGCCGGCGATGCCCATGGAAATGTGGCTGCCGATGCTGGTCATGGTGCTCGGCATCTACTGCTTCTTCGCCGCCGTGCTGCTGATGCGCATGCGCCTCGAGGTGCTCAGGCGCGAGGCGCGCAGCAGCTGGGCCAAATCCGAGATCAAGGCTCTCGTGGGGGCGCCATGAGTTTTTCCTCGTTCGCCGAATTCGTCGCCATGGGCAACCATGGTCTCTATGTATGGTCGGCCTATGGCATCAGCCTGGTGGTGCTGGTCATCAATGTCGCCGGACCGCTGCTGGCGCGCCGGCGCTACCTGCAAGAAGAGGCGCGTCGCCTGCGCCGGGAGGAATCGAAGTGAATCCTGTGCGCAAGAAGCGACTGTTCATCGTGCTGGCGATCCTCGCCGGCATGGGCATCGCCGTGGCGCTGGCCCTGTCCGCCCTGCAGCAGAACATCAACCTGTTCTACACCCCCAGCCAGATCGCCGCCGGCGAGGCGCCGCAAGGCGCCAGGATCCGTGCCGGTGGCCTGGTGGAGCAGGGCTCGGTGCAGCGCGAGGCGGACTCGCTGGCGGTGTCCTTCCGGGTCACCGACGGCGCCGAGACGGTGACCATCCGCTACCAGGGCATCCTGCCGGACCTGTTCCGCGAGGGGCAGGGCATCGTCGCGCTGGGTCGGGTGGATGCCGACGGCACGCTGCAGGCCGACGAGGTGCTGGCCAAGCACGACGAGAACTACATGCCGCCGGAGGTCAGCCAGGCGCTGGAGAAGAGCGGCATGCTCAAGCACTACGAGGGCGGCAAGCCGGGAGGCACGCAATGATTCCCGAGCTCGGCCATCTGGGGATGATCCTCGCCCTGTGCCTGGCGCTGGTGCAGGGTACTTTGCCGCTGATCGGCGCCTGGCGCGGCGACCGCCTGTGGATGAGCCTGGCCGTGCCGGCCGCCTGGGGTCAGTTCGCCTTCCTGCTATTCGCCTTTGCCTGTCTGTCCCAGGCCTTCCTGGTCGACGATTTCTCGGTCGCCTACGTGGCCGGCAACTCCAACAGCGCCTTGCCCTGGTACTACAAGCTCAGCGCCGTGTGGGGCGCCCACGAAGGATCGTTGCTGCTCTGGGCGCTGATCCTGTCCGCCTGGACCTTCGCCGTGTCGATCTTTTCCCGGCAGCTGCCGGAGGAGATGCTGGCCCGCGTGCTGGGGGTGATGGGGCTGATCAGCGTCGGCTTCCTGCTGTTCCTGATCGTCACCTCCAACCCCTTCTCGCGCCTGCTGCCGCAGGCGCCGGTCGACGGTCGCGACCTCAACCCGCTGCTCCAGGACTTCGGCCTGATCGTCCATCCGCCGATGCTCTACATGGGCTACGTCGGCTTCTCGGTGGCCTTCGCCTTCGCCATCGCCGCGCTGCTCGGCGGCCGTCTGGACGCCGCCTGGGCACGCTGGTCGCGGCCCTGGACGCTGGTCGCCTGGGCCTTCCTCGGCGTCGGCATCGTGCTCGGCTCCTGGTGGGCCTACTACGAGCTGGGCTGGGGCGGCTGGTGGTTCTGGGACCCGGTGGAGAACGCCTCCTTCATGCCCTGGCTGGTGGGCACCGCGCTGCTGCACTCGCTGGCGGTGACCGAGAAGCGGGGGGTATTCAAGAGCTGGACGGTGCTGCTGGCCATCGCCGCCTTTTCCCTGAGTCTGCTCGGCACCTTCCTGGTGCGCTCGGGCGTGCTGACCTCGGTGCATGCCTTCGCCAACGACCCGGAGCGCGGCGTGTTCATCCTCGGCTTCCTGCTGCTGGTGGTCGGCAGCTCGCTGACCCTGTTCGCCCTCCGCGCACCGGTGGTCAAGAGCCAGGTGGGCTTCGCCCTCTGGTCGCGGGAGACCCTGCTTTTGGTGAACAACCTGCTGCTGGTGGTGGCGACCTCGACCATCCTGCTCGGCACCCTCTATCCGCTGCTGCTGGATGCGCTGTCCGGCGCCAAGCTGTCGGTCGGCCCGCCGTACTTCAATGCGCTGTTCCTGCCGCTGATGGGCCTCCTGATGCTGAGCCTGGCCATCGGCGTTCTGGTGCGCTGGAGGGACACCCCGCTGAGCTGGCTGATCGGCATGCTCGCGCCGGTGCTGCTGGCCAGCACGGCGTTGGCCCTGCTCGCCGGCTTCGCCCTCGGCGATTTCGCCTGGGCGGTGCTGGCGACCGCCTTTCTGGCGGCTTGGGTAGTTCTTGCCGGGGCGCGCGACCTGCTCGACAAGACCCGTCACAAGGGCCTGTTCAAGGGGCTGCGCAGCCTTTCGCCGAGCTACTGGGGCATGCAGCTGTCCCATGTGGGGATCGCCGTCTGCGCCCTGGGCATCGTCCTGACCAGCCAGGAAAGCGCCGAGCGCGACCTGCGCATGGCGCCGGGCGATGCCGTGGAGCTGGGCGGCTACCGCTTCGTCTTCGAGGGCACCCGACACCATGAGGGTCCCAATTTCGTCGCCGACCGGGCCAGCGTCCGCGTCTTCGAGGGGGACCGCGAGGTGGCCGTGCTGCAGCCGGAGAAGCGCCTCTACACCGTGCAGCGGATGCCGATGACCGAGGCCGGCATCGACGCCGGCTTCACCCGCGACCTCTACGTCGCCCTGGGCGAGCCGCTGGAAAACGGCGCCTGGGCGGTCCGCCTGCACATCAAGCCGTTCGTCCGCTGGATCTGGCTGGGGGGCCTGATGATGGCCTTCGGCGCAGTGCTGGCGGCCTGCGACCGGCGTTATCGGGTCAAGGTCAAGACCCGCGTGCGCGAGGCCCTGGGCCTTGCTGGACAAGGAGCCTGAAGGTGAAACGAGCGATACTCCTGCTGCCGCTGGCGCTCTTCCTGGGCGTCGCGGCCTTCCTCTACCGTGGTCTGTTCCTCGATCCCGCCGAGCTGCCCTCGGCGCTGATCGGCAAGCCTTTCCCGCCGTTCTCCCTGCCGGCCGTGGAAGAGCCGGGGCGCACGCTCACGGTCGAAGACCTCAAGGGCAAGCCGTCGCTGGTCAACGTCTGGGCGACCTGGTGCGTGTCGTGCAAGGTCGAGCACCCGGTGCTCAACGAACTGGCCCGGCGCGGCGTGAACATCGTCGGCGTCAACTACAAGGACGACAACGCCAGCGCGCTGAAATGGCTGAAGGAGTTCCACAACCCCTACCAGCTCAACATCCGCGACGAGCAGGGCAGCCTGGGCCTCGACCTCGGCGTCTACGGCGCACCGGAAACCTTCCTCGTCGACAGGCACGGCATCATCCGCCACAAGTTCGTTGGGGTGATCGACGAGCGGGTCTGGCGCGAGCAGCTGGCCGCGCGCTACCAGGAGTTGCTGGACGAATGAACGCCCTGATCCGCGCCGCGCTGCTGGGCCTCGTGCTGAGCGCGACGGCGCATGCCGCCATCGACACCTACGAATTCAAGAGCGACGCCGAGCGCGAGCGCTACCGCAGCCTGATCGAGGAGCTGCGCTGCCCGAAGTGCCAGAACCAGAACATCGCCGACTCCGACGCACCCATCGCCATGGACCTGCGCCGCGAGATCTACCGCATGCTCGGCGAAGGGCAGAGCGATGAGCAGATCGTCGACTACCTGGTGGCCCGCTATGGCGACTTCGTCCGCTACAAGCCGCCGCTCGACGGGCGGACGCTGCTGCTCTGGTACGGCCCGGCGGGCCTTCTGGCGGTCGGTTTCGGCGTACTGGCGGTGATCCTCGTCCGACGCCGGCGCAGAGCCACCGGCCCTGCATCGACCTCCCTTTCCCCGGCCGAGCGCGAGCGCCTCGCCACCCTGCTGGACAAAAAAGACCCATGATCGATTTCTGGATCGCCGCCGGCCTGCTGCTGCTGCTGGCCCTGGCCTTTCTGCTGCTCCCCGTGGTGCGCGGCTATCGCGCCCAGGCCGAGGAGGATCGTACCGCGCTCAATGTGGCGCTCTATGAGGAGCGTCTGGCCGAGCTGGAGGCGCAGCGCGCGGCCGGCACCCTGAGCGCCGGGCAGCTGGAGGCCGGCCGTGCCGAGGCGGCCCGCGAGCTGCTGGCCGATACCGCCGCTGGCGATGCGCCGCGCCGTGCCTCGCTGGGCAAGGCCGTGCCGATGGCGATGGCGTTGCTGGTACCGCTGCTCGGCTATGGGCTCTACCTGCACTGGGGCGCCAGCGACAAGCTCGAGCTGGCCCGCCAGTTCGCCGAACAGCCGAAGAGCCTCGAGGAGATGACCGCGCGCCTGGAGCAGGCCGTCAAGGTCCAGCCAGACTCCGCCGAGGGCTGGTATTTCCTGGGGCGCACCTACATGGCCCAGGAGCGTCCGGTCGATGCCGCGCGGGCGTTCGAGCAGGCTGCCCGGCTGGCCCAGCGGCCGCCGGAGATCCTCGGCCAGTGGGCCCAGGCGCTGTATTTCGCCGAGGGCAAGCGCTGGACTCCGCAGATGCAGGCGCTGACCGACGAGGCCCTGGCCGGCGATCCGGCCGAGGTCACCAGCCTCGGCCTGCTCGGCATCGCCGCCTTCGAGGAGCGCCGCTTTGCCGATGCCGCCGGTTACTGGGAGCGTCTGGTGGAGATCCTGCCCGAGAGCGATCCGTCGCGGGCGGCCATCATCGGCGGCATCGCCCGGGCGCGCGAGCAGGCCGGCACGCCGGAAGGCGCGCCAGCGACGGCCAGCCAGGTCGAGTTGAAGGTCAGCGTCGCCCTGGCGCCGGAGCTGGCCGGCAAGGTGCAGCCGGACGACAGCGTATTCGTCTTCGCCCGCGCCGTTTCCGGTCCGCCGATGCCGCTGGCGGTCGAGCGCCTGCGGGTGGCCGATCTGCCGGCGCAGGTCGCGCTGAGCGATGCCGATGCGATGACGCCGCAGCTCAGGTTGTCGAACTTCGCCGAGGTGCAGCTGGTTGCCCGGGTGTCGCGGGCCGGCAATCCCATTGCGGGCGACTGGATCGGCCAGCTCGACGCGGTGAGCGCCAAGGCGTCGGGCGAGTACGCCCTGACCATCGATCGAGCCGACGCGCCCTGAGGGCGCAACCCTGGAGGGGAGCCATGAAGGTCCACCTATTCCCGTCGCCGTCCCCGGCCAGGCCCGCCGGGCTGCTGCGCCGTCTGCGCCCGTTCGGCGTGCTGGGCCTGACACTGCTGCTGGCGGCCTGTGCCCACCATGATTACGAGCAGCCGCCCAGGGAGCGCCCGGCACCGAGCCAGCGGCCTCCCGTGCAGCGACCGCCGGCGCAGGTGCCGAAGCAGCCGAGCCAGACGATCAAGTCCCTGCCGCCCAAGTCTGCCAGCCCGCAGCAGAACCGCAGCGGCAACCATCCGCGCTATGCGCCGCCGCCGGATGTCGATGCCTACTGGGACAACAGCCTGGGGGTCTACGTGGTGAAAGGCCGGCCGCTGTACTACCGGGAGCGCCTGTACTACCGCTGGAACGACGGCTGGTACAGCTCTGGACGGCCGAACGGCCCCTGGGAGACGGTCGAGGGGCCGAGCGTGCCGCCGGGGCTGCGCAGCCGCCATTCGCCACGCTGAGTCGCCGGCGTCAGCCGTGCAGTTCTTCCTCGCTGGTTCCCGGGGCGGGTTCCGCATGGTGGGGAAACAAGGCATTGCCGCAACGACTGCAATAGGTGGCATCCGGCTCGTGGACGCTCTTCTTGCAGATCGGGCAATTCTGGTGCAGGCGCTCCGGCTGCATCGCGCTGGCCAGCTCGGCGGTGAAGATGCCGGTGGGCACGGCGATCACCGAGTAGCCGGTGATCATCACCAGGGTCGCCAGGCCCTGGCCCAGCGGGGTCTTCGGCGACATGTCGCCATAGCCGACCGTGGTCACGGTGACCACGGCCCAATAAATGCTCGCAGGAATGCTGCTGAAGCCATGCTCCGGCCCTTCGATCACGTACAGCAGGGTGCCGAAGATGATGACCAGCGTGCTCATGCTGGACAGGAAGACGATGATCTTCTGCCGACTGCCGCGCAGCGCGATGAGCAGGAAATTCGCCTGGCCCAGGTAGGGCAGCAGCTTCAATACGCGGAACACCCGCAGCATGCGAACGATACGGATGACGAGCAGGTACTGGGCCGGGGGGAACAGCAGGGCAAGGAAGGCCGGCAGTACGGCCAGCAGGTCGATGGCCCCGTAGAAGCTGAAGACATAGCGCGATGGCTGCGGATGGATGTAGATGCGCAGCAGATACTCGGCGGTGAAGAGCGCCGTGAGGCCCCATTCGATGGCGTAGAACAGACCGCTGTAGTGGTCGTAGCTCTGCAGGCTGTCGAACATCACCACCACCAGGCTGGCGAAGATGGCCACCAGCAGTGCGATGTCGAAATGCCGGCCGGCCGGCGTATCGCTGAAGAAGACGATGATGTAGAGGCGCTCGCGCCAGCTTTTCTTGTCCATGTATCCCCCGATCGTGTGCCTGGCCAGTGGGCTGGCCGGTTGGCGCACATCCTGCTTTCATTGTGCAAAGGGTCGCCGAAACTGACATTCCAGGCCCGCAATCATAATCGGCTCGTGGAAGCGAGCGATCCAGTCTGGTCCCACGGAGTGGTGCAATGCAGGCTGGGGGAGTGAAATACGCCATGTCCAATGCCGAACTGATCGATCCCTTCGGGCGCCGCATCACCTATCTGCGTCTGTCGGTGACCGATCGCTGCGATTTCCGCTGCACCTATTGCATGAGCGAGAACATGGTGTTCGCGCCGCGCGAGCAGATCCTCAGCCTGGAAGAACTCTACGACGTGGCGGACGCCTTCATCGGCCTCGGCGTCAAGCGCATCCGCATCACCGGTGGCGAGCCGCTGGTGCGCAAGGGCCTGCTCGGCCTGCTGGAGCGTCTGGGCGCGCGCACGGAGCTGGAGGACCTGGCCATGACCACCAACGGCTCGCAGTTGCCGTTCATGGCCGGCGACCTGCGCGCGACCGGGGTCCGGCGTCTCAACATCAGCCTCGACTCGCTGCGTCCGGAGCGTTTCGCCGCCTTCACCCGGCGCGACAAGCTCGACCAGGTCCTGGCCGGCATCGAGGCGGCGCGCGCCGCGGGTTTCGCGCGGATCAAGCTGAACAGCGTGGTGCAGAAGGGCCGCAACGACGACGAGGTGCTCGATCTGGTCGAGTTCGCCGTGGCTCGTGGACTGGACATCAGCTTCATCGAGGAGATGCCGCTCGGTGGCATCTCCAGCCACAGGCGCAGCGAGACCCTCTGCTCCAGCGACGAGGTGCGCCGGCGCATCGAGGAGCGCTTCGATCTGGTGCGCAGCAGTCACGTCAGCGGCGGTCCCTCGCGCTACTGGCAGGTGGTCGGCAGCCGGACCCAGGTCGGTTTCATTTCGCCGCACAGTCACAATTTCTGCAGCGCCTGCAACCGCGTACGGGTCACCGCCGAGGGCAAGCTGGTGCTGTGTCTCGGTCATGAGGGCGCACTCGACCTGAAGACCCTGATGCGCACCCATCCCGGCGACTCGCAGCGGCTGCGCCAGGCGCTGGTCGACGCCCTGCAGCTCAAGCCCGAACGCCATCACTTCGAGGCGGACGCCCAGGTCCAGGTGGTGCGCTTCATGAGCATGACCGGCGGCTGAGCCAAACGGGTGCATGCCGCTTTCTCCTGCACCAGACCGGAGCTTTTCGTGACAGCTGCACAGCCGCCAGGGTGTCCGGGCGAGGCCCTGTGCTAGACTTCGCGCCCTGCACGCGGTCGACGAACTTCAAGCCCCATCATGACCTCTCCGGCTCCCGACAGCCCTTTCTCCACGATGCCTTCCACCGATCACGGTCTGCCCGAGACCCGCCATGCGCCTTAAGAGCATCAAGCTGGCCGGTTTCAAGTCCTTCGTCGATCCCACCACGGTGAGCTTTCCGAGCAACATGGCGGCGGTGGTGGGGCCCAATGGATGCGGCAAGTCCAATATTATCGACGCCGTTCGCTGGGTGATGGGCGAAAGCTCGGCGAAGAACCTTCGCGGCGAGTCGATGACCGACGTCATCTTCAACGGCTCGAACAGCCGCAAGCCGGTGACCCAGGCCTCCATCGAGCTGATCTTCGACAACTCCGACGGCACCCTCACCGGCGAGTACGCCGGCTATTCGGAAATCGCCATTCGTCGCCGGGTGACCCGCGACGGGCAGAGCGTCTACTTCCTCAACGGGGTGAAATGCCGGCGCCGCGACATCACCGACATCTTCCTCGGCACCGGCCTGGGGCCGCGCAGCTACTCGATCATCGAGCAGGGCATGATTTCCCGGCTGATCGAGGCCCGTCCCGAAGACCTGCGCAACTTCATCGAGGAAGCTGCCGGCATCTCCAAATACAAGGAGCGCCGCCGCGAAACCGAGAGCCGCATCCGCCGCACCCAGGAGAACCTGGCGCGCCTGACCGACCTGCGCGAAGAGCTGGAGCGCCAGCTCGAACGCCTGCAGCGCCAGGCCCAGGCCGCCGAGAAGTATCAGGAATGCAAGGCCGAGGAGCGCCGCCTCAAGGCCCAGCTCGCCGCCCTGCGCTGGCGGGCGCTGAACGAGCAGGTCGGCCAGCGCGAGCAGATCATCGGTGATCAGGAGGTCGCCCTCGAGGCGCTGATCGCCGAGCAGCGCAATGCCGATGCCGACATCGAGCGCCTGCGCGACGAGCATCACGAGCTCGCCGAGCGTTTCCATCAGGTGCAGGGCCGCTTCTATTCGCTGGGTGCCGACATCGGCCGGGTCGAGCAGAGCATCCAGCACGGCCAGCAGCGTCTGCGCCAGTTGCAGAACGACCTGCAGGAGGCCGAAAAGAACCGCCAGGAAACCGCCGCCCATCTCGACCAGGACCGCCGCCTGCTGGCCGAACTCGACGAGGAGCTGGCCCTGCTCGAGCCCGAGCGGGAAATCGCCGCGGCCGCTGCCGAGGAGAGTGCCGCTCGTCTCGAGGAGGCGGAGTCCGCCATGCACGCCTGGCAGGAGCAGTGGGACGGCTTCAACCAGCACTCCTCGGAGGCGCGGCGCAGTGCCGAGGTGCAGCAGGCGCATATCCAGCAGCTGGAGCAGAGCCTCGAGCGACTGCTGGAGCGCGAGCGCCGTCTCGACGAGGAGCGTGCCCGGCTGGCGGACGATCCGCAGGAGGACGGCATCGCCGAGCTGGCCGAGCAGTTGGCCCTCGGCGAGCTGAGCCAGGAGGAGCTGGGCGCCGCCGAGGCGGCCCTAGGCGAAACCCTGGAGCGGCTGCGCGGCGAGCTGCAGCAGGCGACCCAGGAACAGCAGCAGGCGCAGGGCGAACTGCAGCGCCTGAGCGGGCGGATCGCCTCGCTGGAGGCGTTGCAACAGGCGGCGCTGGACCCCGGTCAGGGGGTCGCCGAATGGCTGCGCGAGCAGCACCTGGCGGACCGTCCGCGACTGGCCGAGGGGCTCAGGGTGGCGCCCGGCTGGGAATTGGCGGTGGAAACCGTGCTCGGCGCCGACCTGCAGGCGCCGCTCCTGGAGGATTTCGCCGGGCTTGCGCTGGACGCCTTCGTCCAGGGCGAGCTGCGCCTGCTCGGTCCGGCACCGGGCGCCATGCGGCTGGCCGGCAGCCTGCTCGACAAGGTCGAGGGCGATGTCGACCTGGCACCCTGGCTGGGGCGGGTCCTGGCGGTCGAGAGCCTCGCCGAGGCCCTGGAGCGGCGGCCTGTGCTGAACGAGGGTGAAAGCCTGATCAGTCGTGACGGCTACTGGGTCGGCCGGTATTTCCTGCGCGTGCGCCGGGCCAGCGACGCCGAGTCCGGCCTGCTCGCCCGCGCCCAGGAGCTGGAGCGTTTGCAGGCCGGGCGCGACGAACTCGAGGCGCGTCTGGCCGAACTCGAAGAGCGTCTGTTCGCCCTGGACGAGGCGCGCCGCCTGCAGGAGGAGAGCCGCGAGGGGCTGCGCCGGCGCCAGCAGGAGGCGGCTCGCCAGCAGGGCGAGCTGAAGGCCAGGCTCTCGGCACTCCAGGCGCGGGCCGAGCAGTTGCTGCTGCGCCGTCGCCGCTTCGACGAGGAAATCGCCGAATTGGACGAGCAGCGAGCCCTGGAGATCGAGCGCCTGGGCGAGTGCCGCCTGCAGCTGCAGGACGCACTGGACGCCATGGCCGTCGACAACGAGCGCCGCGAGCAGCTGCTGGCCGGCCGCGATGCCCTGCGCGAGGGCCTCGAGCGTCTGCGCCAGGAGGCCAGGTCGCACAAGGAGCGGGCCCATCAGTTGGCCGTGCGGCTCGGCTCGCTGCAGGCCCGCCACGACTCCACCCGCCAGTCCCTGGAGCGTCTCGAGCGGCAGTTCGAGCGCACCCGGGAGCGCCGCGAGCAGCTCAGCCTGGATCTGGAGGAGGGTGCCGCGCCGCTGGAGGAGCTGCGCATGAAGCTCGAGGAACTGCTCGAGCGGCGCCTGGCCGTCGAGGAGGAGCTGCGTCAGGCCGGGCTGGCCCTGGAGGATGCCGAGCGCGGGCTGCGCGAGGTGGAGAAGCGCCGCAGTCAAGCCGAGCAGCAGGCCCAGCTGCTGCGCGGCCAGCTGGAGCAGCAGCGCCTCGACTGGCAGGCTCTCAGCGTGCGCCGCAAGGCCCTGCAGGATCAGTTGCAGGAAGATGGCCAGGCCCTGCACGAAGTGCTCGGCACGCTCCCCGCCGAGGCCCGCGAAGCCGATTGGGAGGCAGAACTCGAGCGCGTTGCCCTGCGCATCCAGCGTCTCGGCGCGATCAACCTGGCGGCCATTGACGAATACCGCCAGCAGTCCGAGCGCAAGCAGTATCTGGATGCGCAGAACGCCGATCTGGTGGAGGCCCTGGAAACCCTGGAAAATGTCATCCGCAAGATCGACCGGGAAACCCGCAATCGCTTCAAGGACACCTTCGATCAGATCAACGCCGGCCTGCAGGCCCTGTTCCCGAAAGTTTTCGGCGGGGGACATGCCTATCTGGAACTTACCGGCGAGGATCTACTCGATACCGGGGTAGCCATCATGGCGCGCCCGCCGGGCAAGAAGAACAGCACCATCCATCTGCTTTCCGGCGGCGAGAAGGCGCTGACCGCGCTGGCCTTGGTGTTCGCCATCTTCCAGCTCAATCCGGCGCCGTTTTGCATGCTCGACGAGGTGGACGCGCCGCTGGACGATGCCAACGTCGGGCGCTATGCCAGGCTGGTCAAGGAGATGTCGGAAAAGGTGCAGTTCATCTACATCACCCACAACAAGATCGCCATGGAGATGGCCGACCAATTGATGGGCGTGACCATGCACGAGCCCGGTTGTTCGCGCCTGGTAGCGGTGGATGTGGAGGAGGCGGTGGCGCTGGCGGGCGCCTGAGGCAGACGGGGTGGGATACTCCCGCTCACCGGAATGGGCCACCCGGCGGTACAATCCGCGGATGGGTCGTGCTAGCTTAAGGGGCAATTTTCAGTACGCGTGGAAAACACTGTCGGAACATGCAGTTGCCACGTTTGTGGAAGGGCGGGACGCTCTTTTTTGTAGCGGATAGGAAATCCTTTTTGTCAAATCAGTTCAGGGGTTGTGGATTTCATGGAAATCGGTCTGCGTGAGTGGCTGATCGTCATCGGCATCGTCGTCATCGGCGGCATCCTGTTCGACGGATGGCGGCGCATGCGGGGCAGCAAGGGCAAGCTCAAGTTCAAGCTCGAGCGCAACATTGCCGAGGCGCCCGAAGCGACCAGCGAAAAGAACAGCGAGCTGCTGGGATCCTCGCGGTCGGTCGATTTTCCGCAGGGGAGCGCCTACGAGCCGGACGAGGAGAGTCTGCCCTCGCTGAGCGCCCGCAGGCTGAGCCGGCGGCGCCTCGACGAGGAGCTGGAGGCGGACGATCTCGGGCTGGAACTCGACGAGCCGGCCCGCCCGGCGGCCGAACCCGCGCCCAGGCCGCGCAAGCCGGAGCCGAAGAGCGAACCGCGCAGGGCCGAGCAGCCCGAGCGCAGCGAGCCACGGGAAGCGCCACCGGCCGAGGAGTATCTGGTCATCATCGTGGTGTCGCGGGATGAGGCGGGGTTCAAGGGGCCTGCGCTGCTGCAGAGCATCCTCGAGAGCGGCTTGCGCTTCGGCGACAAGGACATCTTCCATCGCCACGAGAGCCTGGCCGGCAACGGCGAAGTGTTGTT
Source organism: Azotobacter salinestris (assembly GCF_009363155.1). Lineage (NCBI taxonomy): Bacteria > Pseudomonadati > Pseudomonadota > Gammaproteobacteria > Pseudomonadales > Pseudomonadaceae > Azotobacter > Azotobacter salinestris. The sequence goes on along the minus strand of NZ_CP045302.1, from coordinate 725,784 downwards.
CTCCATGGCCAACGCGCTCAAGCCCGGCACCTTCGACCTGGACGACATCGACCACTTCTCCACCCGGGCGGTCAGCTTCTTCCTGGTCCTGCCCGGTCCGCGCCATCCGAAGCAGGCCTTCGAGCTCATGGTGGCCGCCGCCCGCAAGCTGGCCCAGGAGTTGAACGGCGAGCTGAAGGACGACCAGCGCAGCGTGATGACCGCCCAGACCATCGAGCACTATCGCCAGCGGATCGTCGATTTCGAGCGCCGCCAGCTGACCCACAAGCGCTGATTCCTGACGTTCGCCGATTCCGGGGACCTTCCGCCCTGGCGGTGAAGGTCCCCGGCCGCCCTCGGCGACGCCTCGGCGCACCCCTTCGAGCAGCTACGGCTGCTCTTTTCGTTTTCCGGAAACCATCGCCATGACCGACGCCCAGACCGCCGCCGAACGCATCGCCCGGCTGCGCAGCGAGATCGACGAACACAACTACCGCTATTACGTGCTCGATGCGCCGAGCGTGCCGGATGCCGAGTACGACCGCCTGTTCAACGAGCTCAGGGCCCTCGAGGCGGAGCATCCCGAACTGGTCACGCCGGAGTCGCCGACCCAGCGCGTTGGTGGCGAAGCGCTGGCGGCCTTCGGCCAGGTGCGCCATGAGCTGCCCATGCTCAGCCTGGGCAACGCCTTCGCCGACGCGGATCTGCTCGACTTCGACCGCAGCGTGCGCAAGGGCCTGGACCGCGGCATCGAGGTGGTGGAGTACAGCTGCGAACCCAAGCTGGACGGCCTGGCCGTGAGCCTGCTCTACGAGAACGGTCAGCTGGTGCGCGGTGCCACCCGCGGCGACGGCAGCACCGGCGAGGACATCACCGCCAACGTGCGCACCGTGCGCAACATTCCGCTCAGGCTGCACGGCCAGGGCTGGCCGGCCGTGCTGGAGGTGCGCGGCGAGATCTACATGCCGCGCGCCGGCTTCGAGGCGCTCAACGCCCGCGCCATCGAGACCGGCGGCAAGACCTTCGCCAACCCGCGCAACGCCGCCGCCGGCAGCTTGCGCCAGCTCGACCCGAAGATCACCGCCAGCCGGCCGCTGGAGTTCTGCAGCTACGGGATCGGCCGCTTCGAGGGGGCCGGCCTGCCGGAAACCCATGTCGCGGTCCTCGAAACCCTGAGGAGATGGGGCCTGCCGGTCAGTCGCGAGCTGATGCCGGCGGAAAGCGTGCAGGGTTGCCTGGACTACTACCGCGCCATCGGCGAGCGCCGCCAGAGCCTGGCCTACGACATCGACGGCGTGGTGTTCAAGGTCAATCGCCTGGACTGGCAGCGCGAGCTGGGCTTCCGGGCTCGTACCCCGCATTGGGCCATCGCCTACAAGTTCCCGGCCCAGGAAGAACTCACCGAACTGCTTGGCGTCGAGTTCCAGGTCGGCCGTACCGGCGCCATCACCCCGGTGGCGCGTCTGAGGCCGGTGCAGGTGGCCGGCGTCACGGTGTCCAACGCCACCCTGCACAACATGGACGAGGTGGCGCGTCTCGGCGTGATGATCGGCGATACGGTGATCGTCCGCCGTGCCGGCGACGTGATTCCGCAGATCATGCAGGTGGTGAGCGAGCGCCGCCCGGCCGATGCCCGCCCGGTCGAGGTGCCGCAGCACTGCCCGGTGTGCGGCTCGGCGGTGGAGCGCACCCAACTGGTGCGGCGCGGCAAGGGCAAGGCCTCGCTCTGCGAGGGGGCGATCTACCGCTGCGTCGGCCGCCTGGCCTGCCAGGCCCAGCTCAAGCAGGCGATCGTCCACTTCGTCTCGCGACGTGCCATGGACATCGACGGTCTCGGCGAGCGGATCGCCGAGCAACTGGTGGACACCGGGTTGGTGAAGTCGCCGGCCGATCTCTACACCCTGACCTTCGAGCAACTGGTGGTGCTGGACGGCTTCGCCGAGGTTTCCAGCAACAACCTGCTGGAGGCCATCGCCGCCAGCCGCAGACCGAGCCTGGCGCGCTTCATCTATGCGCTGGGTATTCCCGACGTCGGCGAGGAGACCGCCAAGCTGCTGGCCCGCACCCTCGGATCGCTTTCGCGCATCGAAAAGGCCCTGCCCGAGGTGCTCACCTGGCTGCCGGACGTCGGCCTGGAGGTCGCCCACGAGATCCACAGCTTCTTCGAGGACGAGCACAACCGCACGGTGATCGAGCAACTGCTGGCGCGTGGCATCGAGCTGCAGGAGGAGGGTGAGTTGCATGCGGAGTTCGCCGCCTGCGCCAGCCTGGGCGAACTGCTCGACAAGCTGGGCATTGCGGGAATCGCCGCCACCGGCGCGAAGAAACTCGCCGAGGCGGCGGGCAGCCTGGAGGCGGTGATCGCCCTCAGTCAGGACTGGCTGACCCTGAGCACGACCAGGGGGGTGACGGAGAGGGCCCGGCAGGCGCTGCGCGAGTTCTTCGCCGTCCCCGCCAACGTCGAGCGCGCCCGCGCCATCGAGGCGCAGCTGCGCGAATTCGGCATGCACTGGGAGAGCGAGCGCCGCTGCGGCGAGGGCCTGCCCCTGGCCGGACAGACCTGGGTGCTGACCGGCACCCTGGAGTCCATGAGCCGCGAGCAGGGCAAGGCGAGGCTGGAAAGTCTCGGCGCCAAGGTGGCCGGCTCGGTTTCGGCGAAGACCACCTGTGTGGTCGCCGGTCCCGGCGCCGGCTCGAAACTGGCCAAGGCCGGCGAGCTGGGGGTCAAGGTGCTCGACGAGGAGGCTTTCCTCGTCCTGTTGCGGCAACTGGAGGGATGAGCGCTTTCTCGTGAAGACGTAGGGCGGGTTTCACCGCCCTACGCAAGCTGAATGGGTGGAAAACCGCACAGCGCTCTCCACGGGGTGGCCATCCAGCATGACCATGCAGGTGGTGGGCACGGCCTCAGCCGGCCACCATCACGCGGATCGCCTCCAGGCGCAGGGCCGCCTTGTCGAGCATGGCCAGACCCTCCTCGCGCTGCCGGCGCAGGGCTTCCAGTTCGCTGTCGCGCACGCTCGGGTTGACCGCCCGGAGCGCGGTCAGACGCGCCAGCTCCTCGTCGAGGCTGGCCGTGAGCCGCTGCCGCGCCTCGGCGACGCGCTCGGCATGGCGCGGCGCGACCTTGGACTCGGCGGCGTTGATCTGCCTGGCCAGCACGTCGCGCTGGGCCTGCACGAACTTGTTGGCGCTGCCGCGCGGCACGCTTTCCAGCTGGTCGTTGAGGGTATCGAAGGCGACCTTCGGCGCCAGGTCGTTGCCGTTGGGATCGAGCAGGCAGCGCAGTGCCAGCGGCGGCAGGAAGCGGCCGAGCTGCAGGGCGCGCGGCGCCACCACCTCGCTGACGTAGAGCAGTTCGAGCAGCACGGTGCCAGGCTTGAGCGCCTTGTTCTTGATCAGCGCCACCGCGGTGTTGCCCATCGAGCCGGACAGCACCAGGTCCATGCCGCCTTGCACCATGGGGTGTTCCCAGGTGAGGAACTGCATGTCCTCGCGGGCCAGCGCCTGGTTGCGGTCGTAGCTGACGGTCACCGCCTCGTCGCTGCCCAGCGGGAAGCTGGCGTCGAGCATCTTCTCGCTGGGGCGCAGGATCAGCGCGTTCTCCGAATGGTCCTCGCTGTCGATGCCGAAGGCGTTGAACAGCTCTTCCATGTAGATCGGCAGGGCGTACTGGTCGTCCTGTTCCTCGATGGCCTCGACCAGTGCATCGCCCTCGCCGCCGCCGCGGGAGTTGAGTTCCAGCAGGCGGTCGCGGCCGGCATGCAGCTCGCTTTCCAGACGTTCGCGTTCGGCGCAAGCCGCATCCAGCAGGTCCTGCCACGCATCGTCTTCGCCGTCCTCCAGTAGCGGCAGCAGGCACGGGCCGAACTGGTGGTGCAGGGCGTTGCCGGTGGGGCAGGTGGCGAGGAAGGCGTTCAGCGCCTGGTGGTACCACTGGAACAGCCGCTCCTGGGCGCTGTTCTCCAGGTAGGGCACGTGCAGCTGGATGCTGTGCTTCTGGCCGATGCGATCAAGGCGGCCGATGCGCTGCTCGAGCAGGTCCGGGTGGGCCGGCAGGTCGAACATCACCAGATGGTGGGCGAACTGGAAGTTGCGGCCCTCGCTGCCGATTTCCGAGCAGATCAGCACCTGGGCGCCGAACTCCTCGTCGGCGAAGTAGGCTGCCGCGCGGTCGCGCTCGAGGATGCTCATGCCCTCGTGGAACACCGTGGCCGGGATGCCGGAGCGCACCCGCAGGGCGTCCTCCAGGTCGAGGGCGGTCTCGGCGTGGGCGCAGATCACCAGCACCTTGACCTTCTTCAGCATCTTCAGGGTGTCGATCAGCCATTCGACGCGCGGGTCGAGGCGCCACCAGCGGTTCTCGTCGACGCCGTCTTCCTGCTGGGCCTGGTAGCTCACCTCCGGATACAGATCGGCGTGTTCGCCGACCGGCAGCTCCAGGTACTCGGCCGGGCTCGGCAGCGGGTAGGGGTGCAACTGGCGCTCGGGAAAGCCCTGCACCGCGGCGCGGGTGTTGCGGAACAGCACCCGGCCGGTGCCGTGGCGGTCGAGCAGCTCGCGGGTCAGGCGTGCGCTGGCCTGGATGTCACCGTCGCTGACCGCGGCGAGCAGCGCCTCGCCCTCGGCGCCGAGGAAGCCATGGATGACCTCGTGGGCCCGCTCGGAGAGACGGCCTTCGTCGAGCAGCTCCTGCACCGCCTCGGCGACCGGGCGGTAGTTGGCGCTCTCGGCGCGGAAGGCCTCGAGGTCGTGGAAGCGGTCGGGGTCGAGCAGGCGCAGGCGGGCGAAGTGGCTCTCCTGGCCGAGCTGCTCGGGGGTGGCGGTGAGCAGCAGCACGCCGGGGATGACCTGGGCGAGCTGCTCGACCAGCGCGTATTCGGCGCTCGGCTGCTCGGGGTGCCAGACCAGGTGGTGGGCCTCGTCCACCACCAGCAGATCCCAGCCGGCGGCGAAGGCGGCGTCCTGGGCGTGCTCGGCGGCGGTCAGCCACTCCAGGGAGACCAGCGCCAGCTGGGTGTCCTCGAAGGGATTGCTGGCATCGCTCTCGGCGAAGCGTTCGGCGTCGTACAGCGCCACGTCCAGGTTGAAACGCCGGCGCATCTCCACCAGCCACTGGTGCTGGAGGTTCTCCGGAACCAGGATCAGCACCCGCCCGGCGCGGCCGGAGAGCAGCTGGCGATGGATGACAAGGCCGGCCTCGATGGTCTTGCCCAGGCCCACCTCGTCGGCCAACAGCACGCGCGGGGCGATGCGGTCGGCGACTTCGCGGGCGATATGCAACTGATGGGCGATCGGCTGGGCGCGGGCGCCGGCCAGGCCCCAGAGCGAGGACTGCAGCAGGCGGCTGCGGTGCTCCAGGGTGTGGTAGCGCAGGCCGAACCAGGACAGCGGGTCGATCTGCCCGGCGAACAGGCGGTCGCTGGCCAGGCGGAACTGGATGAAGTTGGACAGCTGGGTTTCCGGCAGGCTGCAGCCCTGGTTCTGCCCGTCGAGACCGTGATAGACGAGCAGGCCGTCGTGATCCTCGACCTCGCGGACGGTCATCTTCCAGCCGTCGAAGTGGGTGATCTCGTCGCCCGGGGCGAAGCGCACGCGGGTCAGGGGCGCATTGCGCTGGGCGTACTGGCGGGTTTCGCCGGTGGCCGGATAGAGCACGGTGAGCAGTCGGCCATCCGCGGTGAGAATGGTTCCGAGCCCGAGTTCCGCCTCGCTGTCGCTGATCCAGCGCTGCCCCGGTTGATATTGCTGCACCATGCCTGTCTCCGCTGTAAAAAAGGCCGGCTATGGTAACGGAATGCCCTGGGTAGATCGACGTCGACTGCCGGCGCATTTATGGGAAAGCGTAGTCCTCGCCGGTGTAGGATGAATGCCCTGCAATCCGTCGCTCTCGCCATGCCGCTATTCGAAGCCTCAGTCGCGGACCTGCCCGATGCCGAACTGCGCTACCTGCCCGGCTGGGTGGACGGTGCCACCGCCGACCGCTGGCTGGCCGCCCTGCTCGCGGAAACCCCCTGGGAGCAGCCGCAGGTGCGGCTCTACGGACGCCTGTATCCGGTACCGCGCCAGGTCGCCTGGTATGGCGATGCCGCCTATCGCTACTCCGGGCTGACCCACCCGCCGCTGCCCTGGACAGCGCTTCTGGCGGAGATCCGTGTCGCCCTGGAGGAACTCGCCGGCCAGCCGCTGAACGGCGTGCTGCTCAACCATTACCGCGACGGCCGGGACTCCATGGGCTGGCACAGCGACGACGAGGCCGAGCTGGGGCGCAATCCGCTGATCGTCTCGCTCAGCCTGGGCGGAGCCCGGCGCTTCGACCTGCGCCGGATCGGACAGACGCGCATCGAGCATTCGCTGCTGCTCGAACACGGTTCCGTGCTGGTCATGGCCGGCGCGACGCAGCATCATTGGCAGCATCAGGTGGCGAAGACGCGCAAACCCTGCGCGCCACGCCTGAATCTGACCTTCCGCCAGGTGCATCCGCAGCCATGAGTCCCGACGACAACCTGATCGACTTCAGCAGCGAGCGCAGCAAGCGCATCCACGACCTGCACGAGAAACGCCTGAACAACGTGCGCCAGGCCTTCGCCCAGGCCCTGCCGCTGCCCCAGGGCAAAAAGAAGAAGCCCGCCGGTAAGCCGAAGAAGAAGCGCTGAGCCTTGGCCGGGGGCCGAGCAGGGCCCTCAGTCCCGGGCGAGAGGCCCGGCGAAGTGCCGGGCCCGAAGGGGATTACGGTCTGGCGATGCCCAGCGTGTCCGGCGAGGTCGCCACCGCCTTGGCCTTGTACATCGACCAGGCGGTGACCGACTGCCAGCGCTGCAGATACCGGGTGGCCTCGTCGCCGGAGAGATTCAGCGACTTGGCGCCGTAGTTCTTGAGGAAGGCCTGGAACTCGGGCGTGGCCACTGCCTTGGCATAGGCCGCGGTCAGCTTCTGCTTGATGTCCTCGGGCGTATCCTTGTGCACCCAGACACCCCAGAACGGTCCCCACGGCAGGTACTCGGCGATTGCCGGCAGCGCCTTGCTGATCGGCTCGACGCCCGGCAGCTCCGGCACTTCCTCGGCGTTCACCACCGCCAGGGCCTTGAGCTTGCCGGTGCGGATCAGCTCCTTGGCGGCAGCCAGGCTGAGCGGCATGAAGTCGATGTGCTTGCCCATCAGCGCGGTGATGCCGGGACCGTCGCCACCGAAGGTCACCTCGCGCACGTCGAGTTCGCCGACCGCCTTGATCATCGCGTGCACCGTGCTCGGCAGGGCGCCGGCACCGGCGCCGCCCATGCGCAGGGTGCCGGGGGCGGCCTTGGCCGCGGCCAGCAGGTCGGCCATGCTGTCGGCATGGGTGGCGATGACCGCCACGTTCTGGCCGATCAGGTTGATCGGGTAGAGGGCGCCGTAGTCGTACTGGGCCAGGCCGAGTACTTTCAATTACCCATAGCGGGAAGCGACGAGTAGTGCTCCCAGCTTGATGTCCATGAGACGGCACCAGCCTCGCCAGAGAACGACATTGCCGGGTGGCGGATCCGAGGCACGGGCGAGATAGCCGCCAAGCCTCGCAATGTGAATCAAGTAGTCGGAAAGTGTCCTCGATGGAGGAGGCTGGCCGGTGGCGTCGATCATCCGGTCAAGCAGGCCAATTTCGTCCCGGGTCAAGGCAATGCGGGGAGAGGCCTCAGGCTCGGTGCGGTTGAGCATGGCCATCCAGAACAGACGCCAGGCAATGATGCAGAACAAGGCTATGAGATTGACCAGACGCTCGGCCGTCCTGAGCCTGGCTTCCTCCGCACGGCAGCCGGATTTCAGGATCTTGTGGAACGACTCGATCTTCCAACGCAGGGCATACCAGTCAAGCTTCTCGATCGCCTCCTGCGGCGAGGTGACCGGCAAGTCGGTGATGAGCTGCCAATCGATGGCCGGCCTGCCGCTCGGCTCCCCACGCTCCCGCGCCTGGATCACGGTCAGGTCGATGGCCGAATAACGTTTCTGCTTGCCGATCGGCGGTAGCACGTGGATACGACGATAACGCAGCTCGACGATGGCTCGGGTGGTTTTCCTGCCCTCTTCGACCAGGACGTCATGAAGTCCCTGGACGGCAACCTCGCTCATCTGGTCGGCAATCGTCTGTTTGCCGCTGCCGGCCAGGCGGTCGACACAGGTCCTGACAAGGAAATGGGTACCGGCAGAGCGTGCCGCACAGAAGAACTCATAGATATCGTTTTCCCGGTCCCCGACATGGACCAGCCGTGCCGGATCGCCGAGCAGCGCGGTGGCATCGCGCAGGTTTTCCAGCCAGCGGACGCTCTCCTTGTGCTCGATCGGCACGCGGGTCGGATTGATCCGGCGCTTGAGAGCCGTCACTCCCCTGAACTTCGAGCGTGTCCAGAAGCGGATTGCGGCCAGTCCCAGGGGGAGCCCCTCCGGCGTGACGACCAGGCTGGAATGCATCAGCAGGCCACAGAGCGTATGCATGGGCCTGCGGCCATCGGTTTTCCGGCCGGGGATGGTGGTAAGCGTGCCGATCTGCTCGGGGTGCGCCCGCTTGTACGAAAACTCGGTCGTATCCTGAAGGACCAGCAGGGGACCGTCGACGGCAGCAGCGCGAATACGCGTCGACTGGAAGTGCCCGGCCAGAATCCGCGCCTCGTCTACCGCCGTGTTGGAAAGGAAGCGGTAGGCCGCCTTGGTATTCGCCCAGTCCTGGCAGGCCAGCGGGATGGGTTCTCCCACGGCATTCGCCATTTGCAGCAGCAGCTTGCGCAGCCGCCGGCCAAGGCGTTCGTCCCGGAACGTCGAGCCGGCGAGTTCCTGTTCAACCCAGGAGGCGTCAGCCAAAACAGAGCGGTCCATGGGACACCTCGGCTATGCGTTTCGGTGCCTCCAATGAATCATGGGGCGACCTCTTGTCACAAGCTCATATGGACCGCTCGCAGATATGGGTAATTGAAAGGGCCGAGTACCGGATACAGCTGCGGGTTCTCCGCGCCGAGCAGCAGGGTGTAGCCGTTGGGCTGCTGGCCGAGGACATAGGTGGTGCCGATCACCGCGGTGCCGCCCGGGCGGTTGCTGAGGATCAGCTTGCCGCCCAGCTCCTTCTCCGCGTAGGGCGACAGGCTGCGCATCACGTTGTCGGTGGCGCCGCCGGCGCCCCAGGGGATCACCGCCTGGATGGGGCGCTCGGGATAGCCGGCGGCATGGGCGGCCAGCGCGAAGCCGGCGGTGCCGGCGGCGAAGGTCAGTCCGACGAGCAGTTTCTTGAGCATGATGTACTCCGCTTGTTGTTGTTCTTGCATCAGTGGGTCAGGGGGGGACGTCTTTTCAGCCAACCCCGGGCGGGGCTCTTGCCGAGCAGGACCAGGGCGATGCCCAGGGTCAGGATCAGCGACACCGGGTTGGTGACGAGCTCGCCGAGCAGCTCGACCAGGCTGTTGCCGACCGAGGCCATGGCCTGGCGCCAGGCGTTGTCCATCATCGGGCCGAGGATCACGCCGAGGATCACCGGGCCCATCTGGAAGCCGAAGGCCTTGAGGAAGTAGCCGAGCAGGCCGAAGCCGAGCATCCAGTACACCTCGGTCATGCTGCTGTTGATCGAGTAGGTGCCGACCACGCAGAGCACCAGGATCAGCGGGATCAGGATGGCCTTGGGCAGCTCGACCAGCTTGGCGAACAGCCTGATGCCCATCAGGCCGAACACCAGCAGGAAGAGGTTGGCCAGCGCCAGGTTGCCCACGGTGAACCAGAAGATGTGCGGGCTTTCCACCATCAGCATCGGGCCGGGGTTGAGGCCATGGATCACCAGCGCGCCAATGATCACCGCGATCACCGCATCGCCCGGGATGCCAAGGGTCAGCATCGGCACGTAGGCGCCGCCGACCGCCGCGCTGTTGGCGGTTTCCGGCGCCACCAGGCCTTCGTAGGCGCCCTGGCCGAACGGCCGGCTGGGGTTCTTCACCGTACGCTTGGCGTGGTCGTAGGCCATCAGCGCGGCGATGTCGCCGCCGACGCCGGGAAGGGCGCCGACCAGCACGCCAATCACCGCGGTGCGCAGCGACAGCGGCAGGCACTTCAGCACCATGGCCAGCGACGGCACTATCTTGCTGACCTGCTGACCTGCTGACCTGCTGACCTGCTGACCTGCTGACCTGCTGACCTGCTGACCTGCTGACCTGCTGACCTGCTGACCTGCTGACCTGCTGGCGCACCGGCGCCACGTCCAGGCTGTGCAGCTGGTAGAAGGCTTCGGCGACGCCGAACAGGCCGATCATCACCACCACGTAGTGGATGCCGCCCATCAGCTCGAGCTGGCCGAGGGTGAAGCGGCCCTGGGCGGTTACCGGGTCCATGCCGACCAGGCCGATCACCGTGCCCAGCGCGGCGGCGAACACGCCCTTGGCCAGCGAGCCTTCGGCCAGGCTGCCGACCAGCAGCAGGCCGAGGGCGGCGATCAGGAAGTAGTCGCGCGGCGCGAACTGCAGCGCCAGCTCGCCGATCACCGGTGCGGCGCAGGCCAGCACCAGGGTCCCGGCCAGGCCGCCGATCACCGACATCACCGTGCTCAGGCCGATGGCGCGGCCGGCCTCGCCGACCTTGGCCAGCGGGTAGCCGTCGAAGGCGGTGGCCACCGAGGAGGGCGCGCCGGGGATGTTCAGCAGGATGGCGCTGCGCGAGCCGCCGTACACCCCGCCGATGAAGATGCCGACGATCAGCGCCAGGGCACTGTTGACCTCCCAGGAGAAGGTGAAGGAAACCAGGATCGACACCGCCATGGTCACCGACAGGCCGGGGATGGCGCCGATATAGATGCCGGCGAAGGTGCCCAGCGCGGTCAGCAGCAGCAGGTTGGGATCGGTCCAGGCCATCAGCAGGTAGGAGAGAGTTTCGCTCATGGGGATCTCCTCAGGGCAGGTAGACGCTGAAGGCGAGGCTGAACAGCAGGTAGATCAGACCCACCGCCAGGGCGCTGGTGAGCAGTGCGACCAGCGGCCGGCCGCCCTGCAGGTAGAGGACCGACAGCAGCAGGAAGGCGCAGGTGCTGACGTAGAAGCTGGCCCACTGGATGCTGGCCAGATAGGCCACCGCCAGCGCGGTGAAGACCAGGATGCGCCGGGGAAAATGCTGCCGGCAGAACTGCCGTGCGGCGGCGAGCCAGCCGTCGGCGCCGGACGGCTGCTTGCGCAGGGCATGGGCGAGGATGCAGCCGGCCGACAGCAGCAGGATCGCGCTGATGCCGAGGGGAAAGGCCCCCGGCGAGCTGATGCCGCTGAAGCCGGCGATCCGGTAGGCCAGCATGGCCACGCCGCCGGCCAGGGCCAGTAGCAGCCAGGCGAAGCCGAGCTCGCCGGCCAGCAGTTTTTCGGGATGTTTTCGCATGACGTGTCACTCCGCCGGAGGTTCACGGACGAACGCCCGGATGGCGAATCGATGGAGGATGGGACGGTTCGGAGGTCAGGCGTGCGGGCGTCGCCTGGAGCCCATGACGACGGCCGAAACAGGGCGGACGAGCAGGCGGAGCAGGGCATGGTGCATGGGCGGTTTTCCTTTCTTTTTATATTTGTGATGTGGCGCGAGCAGCCGGGGCCGGTCGCGTCTGGCGCAGATACTGGTGGCAAGTCCGATGGCAATCAATCGAGGATGTCCGATAATCGAACAAAAACTAACTGGTTCGAACATGGTGACAATGACTCCGGTGCCGCGCCCTGAGGCCAGTGCGTGGAGCAAGACGCGGTTTCCGTCGGCCAGCCGGCTCTTTTAGAATCGCGGCATTTCCGCCTGGATGCTGAACATGGCTGGCAGTCAAATCGAACGCGCGCTGAGTCTTCTGGAAAGTTTGACCGCCGATCCCGGTGGAGTCCCCCTGCAGAACCTGGCCGACCGGCTGCACATCCCCAAGAGCGCCACCCACCGCATGCTCGCCGACCTGATTCGCCTGGGCTACGTGCGCCAGGACCCGCAGACCAGCCGCTACCAGCTGTCCACCAAGCTGGTGGCGCTGGGCTTCCGCTACCTGGCCAACAGCGGCGCCGACCTGGTCCAGCCGATCCTCGACCGTCTGGCCGAGGAAACCGGCGAACTGGTGCGCCTGGGGGTGATCGACGGCGAGCGCCTGACCTGGATCGCCAAGTCGCAGGGCGCCCGCAGCGGGCTGCGCTACGACCCGGACATGGGCCGCGACGCGCCGCTATCCTCCACCGCCTCCGGGCATGCCTGGCTGGCCAGCATGAGCGACGCGGAGGCGCTGGCCCGCGTGGCGCAGCAGAAGCCAATCGACTGTGCCGAACTGGGCCCCAACGCGCCGCGCACCGAGGCGGAACTGCTCGAACGCCTGCGTCTGGCCCGCGAACACGGCTACGCCTGGGTGGTGGAAAGCTCGGCGGTCGGCACCGCGGCCATGGCCGCCGTGGTCCGCCACCCGCGCAATCATCACCCCATTGGCGTGCTCAGCCTCGCCGGTCCCAGCGCGCGTCTCGGCGAAGCGCGCATGCGCCAGCTGGCGCCGCGGCTACTGGCGGCCAGCGAAGAGCTGTCCGAAGCCAGCCAGGCCTCCGAGCTGTTCTCCTGATCCCTGCTCCCCCACCTCCGGCAGTTCCGCTGCGGCTGCACTGCCGAGTCGGGCCTGCCTGGTTCTCCCTTGTCGATCATGAGCGTGCGCTGAGCGCACGGCTTTGTCCGTTGCGTATTGCAGATAAATGGAACTTGATTCTATTTTATCCGCATTGCGGATTCCAAAGCCCGGTTCCCACTCCAGGCACCGGTTTTCCGCCCATGACAACAAGAGGACGCAACCTTGACCGAGCCGCTTCGCATCGCCCTGATCGGTGCCGGCGTCATGGGATGCCAGCATCACCAGCATCTCGAGGACCTGCCCGAGGCCCGGCTCTGCGCCGTGGCCGATCCGGGCCCGCAGGCCGCGGCCTTCGCCGCCGGATGCGCGGTGCCGCATTTCGCCGACCACCGGCAGATGCTCGCCGAGGTCCGCCCGCAGGCAGCCATCGTCGCCAACCCCAACAGCCTGCACGTCGGCACGGCGCTGGAGTGCATCGCCGCCGGCGTGCCGGTGCTGTTGGAGAAGCCGGTCGGCGTGCACCTGGACGAGGTTCGTGAGCTGGTCGCCGCCGCCGCGGGGGCCGGCGTGCCGGTGCTGGTCGGCCACCACCGCCGGCACAACCCGCTGATCGTCCGCGCCCGCGAACTGATCCGCAGCGGCAGCCTCGGCCGGCTGACCACGGTCACCGCGCTGTGGCAGCTGCAGAAGCCGGACAGCTATTTCGACACCCCTTGGCGGCGCGAGCCGGGCGCCGGGATGCTGCTGACCAACCTGATCCACGACCTCGACCTGCTGCGCCACCTGTGCGGCGAAGTCAGCGAGGTGCAGGCGATCACCGGCAACGGCGTGCGCGGCTTCGCCAACGAGGACAGCGCGGCGGTGCTGCTGCGCTTCGCCAACGGCGCCCTCGGCACCCTGACCGGCTCCGATGCGGTGACCGCGCCCTGGAGCTGGGAGCTGGATTCCGGCGAAAACCCGATCTATCCGCGTCAGGCCGACCAGCCCTGTTACCTGCTGGCCGGCACCCGCGGCGCGCTGAGCATCCCGCAGCTTTGGCGCTGGCACTACGCCGAGCCCGGCGCCGGCTGGCACCAGCCGCTGCTGCAGACCCTGGAGGCCTTCCAGCCGGGCGAGGCCCTGCGCCTGCAGTTGCAGCACTTCGTCCGGGTCGCCCGCGGCGAGGTGGTGCCGCTGGTCGATGCCGTCGATGCCGGCAACACCCTGGCGCTGATCGAAGCCATCCGCGAGGCCGCCGAAACCGGTCGCGCCTGCTCGCCCCACGTCATTTCCGCACCCTGAAGAGATCCGCCATGAGCGAACGCATCCTTTCCCTGGCCGCCCTGACCGTGCTCGAACTGTCCCCGCCCGAGATGGTGGAGGTGGCTGCCCGCGCCGGCTACAGCCACGTCGGCCTGCGCCTGGTGCCGGCCACCGCCGAGGAGCACCACTTCCCGCTGGTCGCCGATGCCGGCCTGCGCCGGCAGACCCTGGCGCGCCTGCGCGATACCGGCATCCAGGTATTCGACATCGAGATCCTGCGCCTCAAGCCGGAGGCCAACGTCGCCGAGTTCGAGCCGATCCTCGCCGCCGGCGCCGAACTGGGTGCCTGCGCGGTGCTGGTGGCCGGCAACGACCCCGACGAGGCGCGATTGACCGACAACTTCGCGGCCTTCTGCGACCTCGCGGCCGGCTTCGGACTTTATCCGCACCTGGAGTTCATGCCCTGGACCGACGCCCGGGACCTGGCCCAGGCCATGCGCATCATGGAGAACGCCGGGCGCGTCAACGGCTGCGTGCTGGTCGACGCCTTCCACTTCGACCGCTCCGGATCGCGCCTGGAAGACTTGGCACGGCTCGATCCGGCACGCATCCGCTATGCCCAGCTGTGCGATGTGGCCGGGCCGCGCCCGGACGACATGGAGGAAATCCTGCGTCAGGCACGCAACGAGCGACGCTTCCCCGGTGACGGCGACTGCGATCTGTCCGGCCTGCTGCGCACCCTGCCGGCGAACCTGCCGCTCAGTCTGGAAATTCCCACCCGCCAGTTGCTCGAACAGGGCGTCGGTGCCCTCGAGCGCGCCAGGATCGCCATCGACAAGACCCGCAGCCTGCTGGCGCTGCTCTGAAGGGCCACCCCTGCCGCAAGGGCGGGGGCATGGTCTGCCGACGGCCGGCAGCGAATCGGCCGGCCTGTCCGAAAGCGGCCCGGCGCCCATGCGGGCACCACATCGTCGCCACCGCTCTGCGACAGCCTCTTCACGGTCCTTCACACCCTATAAGAAAGTTTCTTCATATATGCATCTGCTCGAGAGATGTTTTTCGTCGAGTCCTGCCGTTGCACAACCGGCTTGTATTCAGATCGAATTAATGGCCAGTTACTGGCGAAGTCATATGTAATAGCGCACGTGGCATACATGATGAATTTTTTATTTCCCCAAGGCTGGCCTGAATAATTCCATGCGCATGTTGAGGTTTTATCTCCGGCAACTTTGAAAAGGTTGAAAGCCGCGCCAACCGCGACCTCCCGCCGCACCTAGATTGATCCATGTCAGTCCCTCGCCAGGCCGTTCGGCAACTATCAAGCGATATTGACCCCGATCAATTTTTCCCACCGTCGCTGCAGTTACCTTGAAGCCATCGGAGAGACCAACAGTGAAGAGGAGGCCAATCATGTTTTTCGATGAAGTGGTCTTGGCAGGAATAGCGGTTGTGGCAGGTGCAGTCATTTTCGCTGGCGGATTCGGTT
Organism: Azotobacter salinestris; assembly: GCF_009363155.1. NCBI lineage: Bacteria > Pseudomonadati > Pseudomonadota > Gammaproteobacteria > Pseudomonadales > Pseudomonadaceae > Azotobacter > Azotobacter salinestris. The sequence goes on along the minus strand of NZ_CP045302.1, from coordinate 710,524 downwards.
ATTTCATCTGGAAGGACGCGCAAAAACGCAAGTAATAGAGTCCTTCGGATTCAGAGCACGCAAGGCACTTTCGGGCGACAATAGTCGCCCATTTTTTTTGCCCGAATTTTTCCTCTTTCCGCCACCTCCGGCACGGCGACGCAAGCGAGCCTCACCTGCGTCATCCGTTCGTGCGTCCAGGCAGTGCTGCCGGGAGCCGTCGCGGCGATTCAGCTATAGCGCTCTATCCGCGCCGGCGTGCGGCGCATCAGCACTTCCCCGTGACGGATGGAGACCAGGGCGTGACCCTGGCTGCGCAGCATCTCGTAGTCGCTGGCCGCCGAGAGGATCAGAAGGTTGGCAGGTCGCCCCACCTCCAGACCGTAGCGCTCGCCCAGGTGCAGCGTCCTGGCGCTGTGCCCGGTGATCAGGTCGAGGGCGCGCTGCAGGTCGGCGTAGCCGAGCATGTGGCAGATGTGCAGGCCGGCCTCGAGGATGCGCAGGATGTTGCCGTTGCCCAGCGGGTACCAGGGATCGACGATGGAGTCCTGGCCGAAGCAGACGTTCAGCCCGGCACGGTCCAGTTCGGCGACCCGGGTCAGGCCGCGGCGCTTGGGATAGGTGTCGAAGCGCCCCTGCAGATGGATGCTCTCGGTCGGGCAGGAGACGAAGTTGATCCGCGACAGCTTCAGCAGGCGGAACAGCTTGGAGCAGTAGGCGTTGTCCCAGGAGCCCATGGCCGTGGTGTGGCTGGCGGTGACCCGCTCGCCCATGTCGCGCACCCGCGCCTCCTCGGCGAGCACCTCGAGAAAGCGCGACTGCGGGTCGTCGGTCTCGTCGCAGTGCACGTCGACCAGGCAGCCGGTGCGCTCGGCCAGGTCCATGAGGAATTTGATCGAGCTGACCCCCTGTTCGCGGGTGTTCTCGAAGTGCGGGATGCCGCCGACCACGTCGGCGCCCAGGGCGATCGCCTCGGCCATCAGCTCGCGGCCGCCCTTGTAGGACTCGATGCCCTCCTGGGGGAAGGCGACGATCTGCAGGTCGATCAACTGGCGGGTTTCCTCGCGCACCTTGAGCATCGCCTTGAGCGCGGCCAGCGTCGGGTCGGTGACGTCGACATGGGTGCGGACGTGCTGGATGCCGTGCTCGACCAGCATGTCGATGGCCTTCTTCGCCCGGGTCTTGGTGTCCTCGTGGGTGACCAGCGCCTTGCGCTCGGCCCAGCGCTCGATGCCCTCGAACAGGGTGCCGCTCATGTTCCACGCCGGTTCGCCGGCGGTGAGGGTGGCATCCAGGTGGATATGCGGCTCGACGAAGGGCGGCACCACCAGGTTGCCGGTGGCGTCCAGCTCGTCGCCGCCGGCGTCGGCCGGCGCCGGTTGCGCGGCTATGGCGGCGATGCGCGCGCCGTCCAGTTCGATGCGGTGGAGGCCTTCACGGCCGCGCAGGCGGGCATTGACGATCTTCATGGCGAACCTTCCTTCTGCTGTGCGGAGACGGCCGCCGATCCGGCGGGCCGGATCATTCAAGCAGCTGGCAGCGCATCTGGCGAGGGGCTCGTCCAGGGGGCGCCCGGCCGGGCCGGGACAGGGAGGATGGCCCCGCCGTGGCGACGGAGCCGGGGAGCGCGATCAGCCGATGCTGATCGGCGGCAGCTGGGTCAGTTCGACGGTCTGCTGACGGCGCGGAGCGAGGATTTCCGCCTCGCCGTCGACCACCAGCTCGTCATGCTGGTTGTAGACGCGGGTGGCGATGCGCACGCGGAACTTGGGCAGCTTCTCGAGGATTTCCAGGCGCACGGTGAGGGTGTCGCCGAGCTTCACCGCGCGGGTGAACTGCATGGTCTGGCCGAGGTAGATGGTGCCCGGGCCGGGCATGGTGCAGGCCACCGCGGCGCTGATCAGCGCGCCGCTGAACATGCCGTGGGCGATACGCTCCTTGTACGGGCTGCGTGCGGCGAACTCGGGGTCCAGGTGTACCGGGTTGTGGTCGCCGGAGAGGGCGGCGAACAGCTGGATGTCCTTTTCCTCCACGGTCTTGCTGTAGCTGGCCTTCTGGCCAACTTCGAGATCGCCGTAGGGAACGTTGGTAACCTGGCTCATGCAGTTTCCTTGGTATTCATCTATTAAGGGAGAAAGAGAGTCCCGATCGGGGCGATGGGAGCGGGAAGACCGGGGGGCGTTGCGGAAAAGCCCGCATTGTAGTGCCGGGCGCCGGGCTTTTCACGGGAACCGGCGCCGATTCGTGCGCAGCCGGGCCGTGCGTGCCGGAAATGTCCGTCCGGCAGGATGGCGCCCGGGGCGCACGAGCCTTCCGGAGGGCCTGCCGGGCCTGCTACTCTCGGGACGCTTGTCTGCCAGCGGACAATAAGAATCCAACCTGCGCCAATGCATGGAGTAGTCGTTGCATGATCGAGAACTTCTGGAAGGACAAGTATCCCGCCGGCCTCGTTCGCGAAATCGATCCCGATCTGTATCCCAACATCCCCGCCGTGCTGAAAGCCTCCTGCCAGCGCTTCGCCGACCGGCCGGCGTTCAGCAACCTCGGGCGGACCCTGAGCTACGGCGAGCTGTACGAGCTGTCCGGCGCCTTCGCCGCCTTCCTGCAGGGACTGGAAGGGCTGCAGCCGGGCGACCGCATCGCCGTGCAGTTGCCCAACCTGCTGCAATATCCGGTGGCAGTGTTCGGCGCCCTGCGCGCCGGGCTGATCGTGGTCAACACCAACCCGCTGTACACCGCCCGGGAGATGCAGCACCAGTTCAACGACTCCGGGGCCAAGGCCCTCGTCTGCCTGGCCAACAAGGCCCATCTGGTCGAGGAGGTCCTGCCGCGGACCGGCATCCGCCACGTGGTGATCGCCGAGGTTGGCGACCTGCTGCCGCCGCTCAGGGGCGTACTGGTCAACGCCGTGGTGCGCCACGTCAAGCGCCTGGTGCCGGCCTACCACCTGCCGCAGGCGCTCAAGTTCACCGATGCCCTGAACCAGGGACGCCAGCGGACGCTGCGCGAGTTCGAGACGGCGCCCGACGACGTCGCCGTGCTGCAATACACCGGCGGCACCACCGGCACGCCCAAGGGCGCCATGCTCACCCACCGCAACCTGGTGGCCAACATGCTGCAGTGCCGGGCGCTGGTCGGCGGCGTCCTGGGCGAGGGCTGCGAAATCCTGATTGCGCCGCTGCCGCTCTACCACATCTACGCCTTCACCCTGCACTGCATGGCGATGACGCTCCTCGGCAACCACAACCTGCTGATCACCGATCCGCGCGATTTGCCGGGCATGGTTCGCGAGCTGTCGAAATGGCGGTTCACGGGGTTCGTCGGCCTCAACACCCTGTTCGCCGCGCTGTGCCATGACGAGGGCTTCCGCCGCCTGGACTTCTCCACGCTGAAGCTGACCCTGTCCGGCGGCATGGCCCTGCAGCAGGCCAGCGCCGAGTGCTGGAAGAGCGTCACCGGCTGCGAGGTTCTCGAAGGCTATGGCCTGACCGAGGCCAGCCCAGTGGTTTCCGGCAACCCCTATGGCCACATCCGCCCCGGCACCATCGGCATGCCGTTGGCCTCGACCCTGTGCAAGGTGCTCGACGAGGAGGGCAACGAACTGCCGCCCGGCAGCAGCGGCGAACTCTGGGTGAAGGGGCCGCAGGTGATGAAGGGCTACTGGCAGAACCCCGAGGCCACCGCCGAGGTGCTCGATGCCGACGGCTGGCTGCGCACCGGCGATGTCGCGGTGATCGAGCCCGACGGCTACCTGCGCATCGTCGACCGCAAGAAGGACATGATTCTGGTGTCCGGCTTCAACGTCTATCCCAACGAGCTGGAGGACGTGCTCGCCAGCCTGCCGGGCGTGCTGCAATGCGCCGCCGTCGGTGTGCCCGACGAGCGCACCGGCGAGGCCATCAAGGTCTTCGTGGTGGTCAAGCCCGGCGCGACCCTCACCGAAGAGCAGGTGATGCGCCACATGCACGCCAACCTCACCGGCTACAAGCGCCCGAAATACATCGAGTTCCGCGACCGCCTGCCGACCACCAACGTCGGCAAGATCCTGCGCCGCGAACTGCGTGACCAGGCGCAGGGCAAGCCGGTCGGGGCGTAGCGGGCGAGCCCGCGAAGCGCACGGCGCCTCGCGGGCCGGGGCTCAGCTTCGCTCCTGCTTGAAGAGGCGGCGGTACTGGTGCAACAGCGGTTCGGTGTAGCCGCTGGGCTGCTCGCAGCCCTTGAACACCAGGGCGCAGGCCGCCTGGAAGGCCACCGAGCGCTCGAAGTCGGCGGCCATCGGACGGTAGAGCGGATCGCCGGCGTTCTGCTGGTCGACGACGCGGGCCATGCGCTGCAGGACCTCCATGACTTCCTCCCGGTTCGTCACGCCGTGGCGCAGCCAGTTGGCCATGTGCTGGCTGGAGATGCGCAGGGTGGCGCGGTCCTCCATCAGGCCGACGTCGTGGATGTCCGGCACCTTGGAGCAGCCGACGCCCTGTTCGACCCAGCGCACCACGTAGCCGAGCAGGCCCTGGGCGTTGTTCTCCAGCTCCTCGCGGATCTCCCCGGCGCTCCACTGCGGCGCGGCGACCACCGGGATGCCGAGCAGGCCGTCGAGCAGCTCGTCGCGCACGGTAGCCAGCTCCACCCGCTCCAGCTCGGCCTGCACGGCGGCGACATCGACCTGATGATAGTGCAGGGCGTGCAGGGTCGCGGCGGTCGGCGAGGGCACCCAGGCGGTGTTGGCGCCGGCCCTGGGGTGGGCGATCTTCTGTTCGAGCATGTCGGCCATGCGGTCGGGCATCGCCCACATGCCCTTGCCGATCTGCGCGCGGCCGCGCAGGCCGCAGGCCAGGCCGGTCAGCACGTTGCTGCGCTCGTAGGCGGCGATCCAGGCCGAGGACTTCATGTCGCCCTTGCGCAGCACCGGGCCGGCTTCCATGGCGCTGTGGATCTCGTCGCCGGTACGGTCGAGAAAGCCGGTGTTGATGAACGCCACCCGCGCCGCGGCGGCGCCGATGCAGGCCTCGAGGTTGACGCTGGTGCGCCGTTCCTCGTCCATGATGCCCATCTTCAGGGTGTGGCGCGAAAGGCCGAGCAGGTCCTCGACGCGGCCGAACAGCTCGTCGGCAAAGGCCACCTCGTGGGGGCCGTGCATCTTCGGCTTGACGATGTAGATCGAGCCATCGCGCGAGTTGCCGCGGCGCTCGAGATCGTGCAGGGCGGCGAGGCTGGTGACCACGCAATCGAGGATGCCCTCGGGGATCTCGCGGCCCTCGACGTCGAGGATCGCCGGGTTGGTCATCAGGTGGCCGACGTTGCGCACGAACATCAGCGCGCGGCCGGGCAGGGTCAGTTCCCCGCCGTCGGCGCTCAGGTAGCGGCGGTCCGGGTTCAGGCGGCGGGTGAAGGTCTTGCCGCCCTTGTCGATCTCCTCGCTCAGGGTGCCCTGCATCAGGCCCAGCCAGTTGCGGTAGACCTGCACCTTGTCCTCGGCATCGACCGCGGCGACCGAGTCCTCGCAGTCCATGATGGCGGTCAGCGCCGCCTCCAGCAGGACGTCCTTGATCCCGGCGCCGTCGTCCTTGCCGATAGGATGGCCGCGGTCGATCCGGATCTCGAAGTGCAGGCCGTGATTGCGCAGCAGGACCGCGTCGGGAACATCCGGCGCGCCCTGGTAGCCGACGAAGCGCTCGGGATGCTCGAGGCCGGTCCGGCTCTGGCCCAGTTCGATCTGCAGCCGGCCGTCGACCACGCGGTAGGCCGTGGCCTCGGCATGGGAGCCTTGGGCCAGCGGTGCGGCCTGGTCGAGGAAGGCGCGGGCGCGGGCGATGACCTGGGCGCCGCGCCGCGGGTTGTAGTCCGTGCCGGGTGCGGGGTCGTCGTCCGCGGCGATGGCGTCGGTGCCGTAGAGCGCGTCGTAGAGGCTACCCCAGCGAGCGTTGGCGGCGTTCAGCGCGTAGCGTGCGTTGGACACCGGCACCACCAGCTGCGGGCCGGCCTGCACGGCGATCTCGCGGTCGACCCTGGCGGTGCTGGCGGTCACCCGCGGCGGACGCGGCAGCAGGTAGCCGATGCCTTCGAGAAAGGCGCGGTAGGCCGCCAGATCGCGCACCGGGCCGGGGTTGGCGCGGTGCCAGGCGTCCAGCTCGGCCTGCAGGCGGTCGTGCTCGGCGAGCAGGGCGCGGTTCTTCGGCGCCAGATCGTGGACCAGGGCGTCGAAGCCCTGCCAGAAGCGGGCGGCATCCAGGCCGGTGCCGGGCAGCGCTTCGTCTTCGATGAAGCGGGCCAGGTCCTCGGCGACTTGCAGGCGCTGACGGGAAGTGCGCGGGTTCATATCTACTCCTGTTCGTTCGTTCGATTGCGTTCAGCCGGCCACGCCCTGGATGCCGGCCCTGGCCACCTGGGCGTCCTGGTCGGCGCGCACGCCGGAGACGCCGACGGCGCCGACCACCTGGCCGTCGACCACGACCGGCACGCCGCCCTCGAGGGTGGCGCTGAGCAGCGGCACGGAGAGGAAGGCGGTGCGCCCGTTGTTGATCATGTCTTCGTAGCTTTTGGACTCGCGACGGCCGAGGGCGGCGGTGCGGGCCTTCTCGAGGGCGATGTAGGCGCTCGCCGGGGCGCAGCCGTCGAGGCGCTCGAGGGCCAGCGGATGGCCGCCGTCGTCGACCACCGCGATGGCCACGGCCCAGGCGTTGTTCTGCGCTTCGCTGCGGGCGGCGGCGAGCATCCGCGCGACCTCGCCCTGGGTCAGGACTGCTTTGCTGTGCATGGGGTTCTCCGGTTCAGATGAGGGCTTCGACCAGTTCGATCCAGTGCCGCACCGGGGTGCGGCCGGCGCCGTCCAGATGGACCTGGCAGCCGATGTTGGCGGTGGCGATCAGCGGGGGCTGGCCGCTTTCCAGGGCGTCGAGCTTGTTGTCGCGCAGTTGGCGCGACAGGGCGGGCTGGGTGATCGAGTAGGTGCCGGCGGCGCCGCAGCAGAGGTGCGCGTCCGGCACCGCGGTGAGCTGGAAGCCGAGGCGCGCGAGCACCTCCTCGACGGCGCCGCCGAGCTTCTGCGCGTGCTGCAGGGTGCAGGGGCAGTGGAAGGCCAGGCGCAGGTCGGCCCGGATGCCGAGGCGCTCCAGCGGCTCGTCGCGCAGCACCTCGACCAGGTCGCGGGCCAGCTCGCTGACCCGGCGGGCCTTGGCGGCGTAGCGCGGATCGCCGGCCAGCAGGTGGCCGTAGTCCTTGACGAAGGCGCCGCAGCCGCTGGCGGTCTGCACGATGGCCTCGGCGCCATCTTCGAGGGCCGGCCACCAGGCGTCGATATTGCGCCGGGCACGCTCGAGGCCTGCGTCCTGGGCGTTCAGGTGATAGTCCAGGGCGCCGCAGCAGCCGGCTTCGCGAACCGCCGTCACGCTGATGCCGAGGCGGTCGAGCACGCGGGCGGCGGCGGCGTTGGTGTTCGGCGACAGTCCCGGCTGCACGCAGCCTTCGAGCAGCAGCACGCGGCGTGCGTGGCGCGGCCGCGGGCGGCTTCCGGCCGGCTGTATGCGGCGCGGCAACTTGGCCCTGAGCGTCTCCGGCAGCAGCGGGCGGAGGTTCTCGCCGGCGCGCAGCAGGGTCTTGAAGACCAGCGGATGGGGCAGCAGCGCGCGCAGGCCGGCGTTGCGCAGCCGCTGGCCGAGGGGGCGCGGCACCTGCCGTTCGACCTGGGCGCGGCCGATGTCCAGCAGGTGGTGGTACTGCACGCCGGACGGGCAGGTGGTTTCGCAGCCGCGGCAGCCCAGGCAGCGGTCCAGGTGCTCGCGGGTGCTGGCGCCGGGCTCGGCGCCCTCCAGCACCTGCTTGATCAGGTAGATGCGCCCGCGCGGGCCGTCCAGCTCGTCGCCGAGCAGCTGGTAGGTCGGGCAGGTGGCGTTGCAGAAGCCGCAGTGCACGCAGCTGCGCAGGATGCCTTCGGCCTCGGGGCCGCGCGGCAGGGCCAGAGCCTCCTGGTTCAGATGGGTTTGCATGGTCGACCTCAGAATTCCGCGTACATCCGCCCCGGGTTGAAGATCCCCTGCGGGTCCAGTTGCGCCTTGAGCTGGCGGTGGTAGCGCATGAGCGGCGCCGGCAGCGGCTGGAAGGGGCTGTCGCAGACGCCGGCGCTGTGGCAGCTGGCATGGCCGCCGACCTCGCCGACGATGGCGCGGATCACCTCGGCGTCGGCGTCCGACTTCAGCCAGCGCTGAGCACCGCCCCAGTCGATCAACTGACTGCCGGGCAGTGCCAGCGACGGAACGGCGTTGGGCAGCGACAGGCGCCACAGCGGCCGCGGATCGGCGAAGAAGGCCAGGCGCCGCTCGCGCAGGTCGTCCCAGAAGCCGTCGTCCAGCGGCTCGCCGCCGAGGCGCTGGCGGGCCGCGGCCAGCGAGCCTTCGCCGCCCTCCAGGCGCAGGTACAGGGCTTCGCCGTCGTGGCAGGCGGCGCTGAGCGGGATCGGCTGCTGGCCCCACTCGGCCAGCTTGGTCAGCGCCCAGCCGGCATTCATCGCCAGACGCAGGGTGGTGCGGGCGCGCGGGCGCGGCAGGACCTTGAGCGAGACCTCGGTGATCACCCCGAGGCAGCCGAAGCTGCCGGCCAACAGGCGCGACAGATCGTAGCCGGCGACGTTCTTCATCACCTCGCCGCCGAAGTGCAGGTGCTTGCCGTAGCCGGTGATCAGCCGCGTACCGAGGACGAAGTCGCGCACCGCGCCGACCCAGGGCCGGCGCGGGCCGGACAGGCCGGCCGCGAGCATGCCGCCCACCGTGGCCGCGCCGAGGTGCGGCGCCTCGCAGGCGAGCATCTGGCCCTGTTCGGCGAGTGCCTGTTCGAGCTCGGCCAGCGGCGTGCCGGCGCGCACCGTGACCACCAGTTCGGTGGGGTCGTAGCGGACGATGCCGCGATGCCGGCGGGTGTCCAGCGGCTCGCCGGCCACCGCGCGGCCGAGGAAGGCCTTGCTGTCGCCGCCATGGATGCGCAGCGGGGTGCGCGTGGCGATCGCCTGGTTGACCTGCTCCAGCAGCTCGGCGCTGGCGTCGTGGGCGGACGGGCTCATCAGAAACGCTCCAGTTCGGGGAAGGGCAGCCGGCCGTGGTGCACGTGCATGGCGCCGAACTCGGCGCAGCGGTGCAGGGTGGGGATGTTCTTGCCGGGGTTGAGCAGGCGTTCGGGATCGAAGGCCGCCTTCACCGCGTGGAACAGGGTCAGCTCGTCGGCGTTGAACTGGGCGCACATCTGGTTGATCTTCTCGCGGCCGACGCCGTGCTCGCCGGTGATGCTGCCGCCCACCGCCACGCACAGCTCGAGAATCCTGCCGCCGAGGGCCTCGGCGCGCTCCAGCTCGCCGGGCCGGTTGGCGTCGAAGAGGATCAGCGGGTGCATGTTGCCGTCGCCGGCGTGGAACACGTTGGCCACGCGCAGGCCGTATTCGGCGGAGAGTTCGGCGATGCCCCGCAGCACGCCGGGCAGTTCGCGGCGCGGGATGGTGCCGTCCATGCAGTAGTAGTCCGGCGACAGGCGCCCGACCGCCGGGAAGGCGTTCTTGCGCCCGCCCCAGAACTTCGCCCGCTCGGCCTCGTCGCGCGCTTGGCGCACCTCGGTCGCGCCGGCCAGGGCGAGCACCTGGCGCACCCGTGCGCAGTCCTCGTGCACGTCGTCCTCCACGCCGTCCAGCTCGCAGAGCAGGATGGCCGCGGCCTCCACCGGGTAGCCGGCGTGGATGAAGTCCTCGGCGGCGCGGATCGCCAGGTTGTCCATCATCTCCAGGCCGCCGGGGATGATGCCGGCGGCGATGATGTCGCCCACCGCCCGGCCGGCCTTCTCCACCGAGTCGAAGCTGGCCATGAGCACCTTGGCCATCGGCGGCCTGGGCAGCAGCTTCACGGTCACCTCGGTGACGATGCCGAGCATGCCTTCCGAGCCGCTGAACAGGGCGAGCAGGTCGAAGCCGGGGCTGTCCAGGGCGTCGGAGCCCAGGGTCAGGCGTTCGCCCTCGATGGTGAGGATCTCGACCTCGAGCAGGTTGTGGACGGTCAGGCCGTATTTCAGGCAGTGCACGCCGCCGGCGTTCTCCGCCACGTTGCCGCCGATCGAGCAGGCGATCTGCGACGAGGGATCGGGCGCGTAGTAGAGGTCGAAGGGCGCCGCCGCCTGGGAGATCGCCAGGTTGCGCACCCCCGGCTGGACGCGGGCGAAGCGGCCTGCGGGGTTCACCTCGAGGATTCTGTTGAAGCGCGTCATCACCAGCAGGATGCCCTGTTCCAGCGGCAGCGCCCCGCCGGACAGGCCGGTGCCGGCACCGCGCGCCACCACCGGCACCCGCCGCTGGTGGCAGAGCCTTAGCAGGGTCTCGACCTGTTCGACGTGCTCGGGCAGCACCACCAGCATCGGCGTGGTGCGGTAGGCCGAGAGGCCGTCGCATTCGTAGGGCTTGAGGTCTTCCTCGCGGTAGAGGATTTCCAGGTCCGGCAGCCGCTCGCGCAGTTCGGCGAGCAGGACGGCCTTGTCGACCCGGGGCAGCGCGCCATCGAGGCGCTCGTCGTAGAGGATGTTCATGGGGACTCGCTGAGGCGGCCTCTTGTTGTTGTTCGATAGGCGCGGGGCCTGCGTCGGTTGCCTTGGCAGCATCGACACGCCGGTGCCGGCCGTCCAGCGCGGGGTATACTGGTCCTACCAGTTCATGAGGATGGTCGTTGCGATCGGTTGGCACACCCCTTGTCGAGACTGACTGCGGGCGGAAAGGCTTCGCCCCACCTTCCATCCCTTCGTACTGGTCCGACCAGCTAGGAGAGACTCTCCCATGCCCCCCGAAACCATCGTCGAACGCCGCCAGGTGGCCGATGTGGTGGCCCAGCGCATCGAGCGGCTGATCGTCGACGGCGTGCTCAGGGTCGGCCAGGCGCTGCCCTCGGAGCGGCGCCTGTGCGACCGGCTGGGCATCTCCCGCTCGGCGCTGCGCGAAGGCCTGCGCGTGCTGCGCGGGCGCGGCATCATCGAGACGGCCCAGGGGCGCGGCTCCTTCGTCGCGCAACTGTCCGACGGCGGCGACACCAGTCCGCTGCTGCACCTGTTCGCCTCGCAGCAGCGCACCCTCTACGACCTGCTGGAGGTGCGCGTGCTGCTGGAGGGGGAGTCGGCGCGGCTGGCCGCCCTGCGCGGCACCGAGGAGGACTTCATCCGGCTCGGCCGGCGCTACGGGGAAATGGTCGCCGCCCAGGCAGCCCCGCCCGCGAGCATCGACCCGCGCGAGCACGCGCGGCTGGACCACGCCTTCCATCTGGCGATCTGCGAGGCCGCGCACAACCCGGTGCTGCTGCACACCCTGCAGTCGCTCACCGACCTCATGCTGACCACGGTGTTCGCGTCGGTGAACAACCTCTATCACCGTCCGGCGCGCAAGAAGCAGCTCGACCGCCAGCATGCGCGCCTCTACCACGCGGTGATCGCGCGCCTGCCGGAACAGGCCCGGCGCGCCGCCCACGACCACATCCACAGCATCCGCGACAGCCTCCGGGAGATCGAGCAGGAGGAGCAGCGCCTGGTGCGCACGACCATGCGTCTGGGGGACGGGGACTGAAGGCGCTGGCGTCGGCCTGGGGCAGAGCTGCCTGCTATCGGCTCAGATCGTCCTCCAGGTTGATCCCTGTCCTGATGAAGGTGCTTGAAGGCAGCAACTGGCTGATGAAGCGGTTCCAGCGGGTGATGCCGGCGGCGCCGACGTACACCACGTCCTGGGGTTCGACATGGAAATGCGCGGCCAGTACCAGGGAAGCCGGCGACTTGGCGTCCAGCTGGAAGACCTGGGCCGTTTCCCGCTCCACATCGCCCACCCCGCGTATCACGTAGACGGCCTTCGGATCGGAGGTTTCCTGGCGCAGGCCCCTGACCAGGCCGATCACCTCGGTCAGGGTCATGCTGCGGCTCCTGAAGGACAGCGGGCCGGGCGAGACGACCTCGCCCAGCACGAAGATCCGCCGGCTGTCGTTGGTGGGCAGGTGCAGCTGGTCGCCGTCCTTCAGATAGATGCGATCGAGCTCCGTGCCGCCGCGGTTCAAGGCGTCGAGATCGAGGCGGTATTCCCTGCCGTCGCGCTTGAGGATCAGTCTGGCGATGTCGGCCCCCCCGCCGATGCCGGCCTGGCCGATGGCTTCCGGCAGCGACAGGGGAATGGTGGTCAGGGGCTGCGAGCCGGCCCTGGCGAAGGCGCCGGTGAGAATCACCCGGCGGCCGCCGAAGCGGGTCACGCCGACATCCACCTGCGGGCTCTCGATATAGCGCGCCAGGCGCCTGGCGATGTTGCTGCGCAATTCCTCGATGGTCAGGCCGGCGGCTTCGATCTCGCCGATATAGGGGTAGAACAGGCGGCCATCGGGACGCACCAGGCGGGCGTTGGCTTCGGCTGGCTGTTGTGCGCCGGCCGGGGTGGTCAGTTCCGGATGCTCCCAGACGGTGATGCTGAGCACGTCGCCGATCCCGATCCGATAGGGGCCGGGGGTGTAGCTGGTCAGTTCGGGCGGCAGGCCCTCGACGGTGCGGGCAGCCTCCTGGGTGGCCACCAGCCTGGGGGTGATGGGCACCAGCTCGAAGCGGGGGCTTTCCGGCGGACCTTTGCGGCGCAGCGCGGAGGTATCGAGGTGCGGTCCGGGGGAGAACATGCAGCCCTGAAGGACGAGGGCGGCGGCCAGAGCGACGGTGAGTGTGCGGTGCGCTACCGCGCTGCCAATATGCAGGACGGACAAGGCAAATCCCTCCATGGGCCCACGGGCCGCTGGGATGAAGATCCGTTTTCAGGCGATCATCGGTGGATGGTCTCGGAGCCGGCTGACCAGGCATGCCGCGACCGATCGGCCGGGCGCTAATGCGGGCTTCCGCTGCTCGAGGTGTCGAGGTTTGCGTGACTCGCGGCGGCACCGACGGCGAAGGCGGCAGCGGCAAGACCGATCCGCGGTGTACTGGTCGGGTCCGGCAGGTAGGCGGCGGACTGCAGGCTGCCCGGTAGGCGCTGGGCCGGGCCGGACAGAAAAGGCGGAAGGATGGATGCCGGGGTTGGAGCGGCTGCCTCGTCGGCGATGGCCAGGCCGAGAAAGCTCAGCAACAGGACCGGTGGGAGTGCTTTCATGCTTCAGGCTCCATCTCGGGAAAAGGAGAGCCCTTCACACAGCGTGGGCAATCAAAGGCTAGGCTGTGTCGCTGCCGGCAGCCAAGCGGCAGGACGATTTTCTCCCACTCAGTCGGACAGGCATGCGTCTGCGAAGTGGCCGATCCGCGAGCAGGGCCAGCCGGATCGGCTCCATACCGGCTCCGAAGCGTACGTGATCGTCAGTCGTGCCGACAGCGCAGGGCGTGGGTTGGTGGGTATCTCGGGCCTCCGCTACATGCGCAGACTTTTCCTGAGGGAGTTTCTCAGTGCGAGCAGTTCGGGAAAGACGGAAAACAGGATGCGCTTGACTTTCCTGCGTTCGATTTTCGTCCTTGCGAACAGCATCACCAGCCTGCCCCTCACGTGCAGGGGAAGTCTGCCCGCGTAGGTCAGCTTGCAGGTTTCCAGGGCACGGAGGAGGTTGAGCTGGACGAACTTGTTCAAGGCCGCTGCTGCTTCGCTGTCTCCTGGGGCCAGCTCGAGCTTCAGGAGTTCCCTCGCGACGATCAAGTATCCGTTTATATGCTTTTTCTGCTTCTTCTGCGTCGTGATCGAGTCCGGACGGATACGCCGGTTGTAAAGCTTGTCCGGAATGCAGGTGACCTTGGCATGTTCCTTTTCGAGGAGAAGCCTGGTCGTGAACAGATTGTCCTCGTGCACGATCTTCGGGTAGAACCTCAGACCTTCGAATTCCTTTCTCCGGTACATGTAGAGACAGGCCATCATCAGATAATTGCTGAGCTGGATCGACTGAGTGAAAAAGGTGCGTGCCGGAATGCAGGCGCCGTGCAGGCCCGGAACTCTTTCGCCTCTGAAGTTTTCTCTCAGGCTCTCGTCCACTCCATCGAAGAAAACACTCAATGCAAACGAGACCATGTCCACCTGCTGACGCCTGAATATTTCCACGCAGGTGGATACGGCCTGTCTTTCCAGAAAGTCATCGCTGTCCACGAACAGAATGTATTCGCCGGTCGCCAATTCGAGGCCCGTGTTTCTGGCGATCGATAAGCCCTGGTTTTTCATGCTCCTGACGATCAGGTTGCCGTGCCTGGCACGGAATGTTTCGAGTATTTCCAGGCTGGCGTCCGTGGAGCCGTCATTGATGGCGATGATCTCCAGGTTGTCGTAGTCCTGATTGACGACCGAGTCCAGGCATTGTGCAAGGTAAGGTTCCACGTTGTAGACGGGAATGATGATGCTGACCTTTTCCGGAGCCATGGTGATTTCCTCATGCCAAGAATGAAGTGGGAGATCAGGGTGTGCCTGCCTGGCTGATTCAGGGAGCTGACGAACGGCGCCCGCTAAGTACCTGAACGGAAATTTTTCCTGAGGGAGTTTCTCAGTGCGAGCAGTTCGGGAAAGACGGAGAACAGGATGTGCTTGACTTTCCTGCGTTCGATTTTCGTCCTTGCGAACAGCATCACCAGCCTGCCCCTCACGTGCGGGGGGAGTCTGCCCGCGTAGGTCCGCTTGCATTTTTCCAGGGCACGGAGAAGGGTGAGCTGGACGAACTTGTTCAAGGCCGCTGCTGCTTCGCTGTCTCCCGGGGGCAGCTTGAGCCTCAGGAGTTCCTTCGCGACGATCAAGCATCCGTTTATATGCTTCTGCTGTGTCTTCTGCGTCATGATCGACCCGGGACGGACACGCCGGTTGTAAAGTTTGTCCGGAATGCAGGTGACCTTGGCATGTTCCTTTTCGAGGAGAAGCCTGGTTGTGAACAGATCGTCCTCGTGCACGATCTTCGGATAGAACCTCAGGCCTTCGAATTCCTTTCTCCGGTACAGGTAGAGATAGGGCATCACCAGATAGCTCCCGAGCCGGACCGACTGACTGAAGAAGGTGCGTGCCGGAATGCAGGCGCCGTGCAGGTCCGGGGTTCTTTCGCCTCTGAAGTTTTCTCTCAGGCTCTCGTCCACTCCATCGAAGAAAACATTCGATGCAAAGAAGACCATGTCCACCGGCTGACGCCTGAGAATTTCCACGCAGGTGGATACGGCCTGTCTTTCCAGAAAGTCATCGCTGTCCACGAACAGAATGTATTCGCCGGTCGCCAATTCGAGGCCCGTGTTTCTGGCGATCGATACGCCCTGGTTTTTCGTGCTCCTGACTGTCAGGTTGCCGTGCCGGGCACGGAATGTTTCGAGTATTTCCAGGCTGGCGTCCGTGGAGCCGTCATCGATGGCGATGATCTCCAGGTTGTCGTAGTCCTGATTGACGACCGAGTCCAGGCATTGTGCAAGGTAAGGTTCCACGTTGTAGACGGGAATGATGATGCTGACCTTTTCCGGAGCCATGGTGGTTTCCTTGTGCCGGGAATGAAGTGGGATATCGGGGTGCGCCTGCCTGGTTGATTCAGGAGTTGAGGAACGACACCCGCATCGGCAGCAGGCTGACAACATGAACTTCACGAGGGCACTTCCAAACACTCACCTCCGAGCGTGCCCGGAACAGGCAGCGCATGGGGCAGTCAAGAGAGCGCAAACTCTACCGGGACGAAGGCTTTTGGAAGCTCCCTTAAGGGGAATATCCATGGGGGCGGGCAGGATGAGGCATTGAAAAGCTGTAAATGAAATCAGGCCCGGCTGTTTTGCTGAGGGTAATGGGTATTTTTCTATTGCCAAGCAACTTCGAGAGCTGTGGGGGCTTATCTCGGGGCTCTCAGGAGCTCCATGGATTGCAACGTTTTGACAAGCTTTCTGGTGATCTGCTTCATGATGGGTTGTTCGACGGGAGGCTTGCGCTCGGGGCGTGCGGCAAGCAGGGCAAGCCCATGTGGGTAGTGTTGGTATAGCATGTTGGTGGCCTGTTGGAGTTCCTCCCTGTATTCGGAAAGGTCTTCAAGGTTGTCGATGTTGTAATTCCCCCATCTCAGCTGCGTCCTGTACATTTCCGTAATATTTTCCAGCGCACTGGCGCCTAGCTCGGAATATTTGCTGGCTGCAATGGCATAAGCTCTATATGTTTCTACATATGCCTTGGGGCGACTAAGGATCGATGTGGTGCTGGCTTGGTTGTGAGTGTAGTCATAAAGGATGTCTTTCATGAGGTAGACTGTGGAGGCCTTTGAAAAGCAACCTATATTCAGTAGCAAATCTTCATTGAGGTTCTGTCGCCAGGGAAAGTACATTTTTTTAAGTGGCAGGATGATTTCCTTCCGGTATAGCTTGTTGCATAACATTCCGGTTCCGAACTCGAAGCGACAAAACTTGCGGAATACATCTGCGTTGATTTCGGTGTTCTCAGGGAAGCTGATTTTGGTGCCCAGGCGTTCTCCGGACTCGGCTACGCGATATGAGCCACATATGACTATATCGGCCTGATGCTTGTTGGCCACCTCATGCATCGAGCCGAACATGTCAGGATGAACTGTGTCATCGGAATCGAGAAAGCCTATCCATGCCCCGCTGGCATGTTGTAGACCTAGCAGGCGTGCATTATGAGTACCCTGATTTACTGGTTGGCGCAGGTAGATAAGGTTAAGACTCTTTTCTTTCAAGTTAATGATTTGCGATGATTTGTCCGTAGATGCATCATCCACTACGATAATTTCAATATTTTCAAGTGACTGGCTGGCCAAACTATCGAGAGCACGCTGGATGTAGCGCTCGGCATTATAGGTAGGCACTATGACTGAGACGGCTATCGCGTTCTTCACTGCGTTGCTCCATGCTCAGGCTATATGGGGGAAGTTTTCTCGCAGCTTCTTGGCAGGATGCTTATTGATGTTGCTCCGGCCCGTCTTTTCTGAAATCGCTCGAGCGGTGTATAGAGCACGCCACCTTGCCGAAGCGATTATGTGTTGCGCCCGGTTTTGACGGTCGTCATGCTTAGGATACCTGTTTATCCGCCTGTACATTTCCCAGGGTGGTTTTTTCGATCTCGTTGAAATAGCTCTTGACTCGCTTGAAGGACACGTCGTTGTTGCACGTCGGAATCCCGAGACGGCCAAAGGTGTTTATTTTGACTTTGTTCAGGGCTTGGCGTGCAAGGCTGTGCGAGGTCAGGGTATTTTGAGTTTCCAGGCCGTGCTCATGGTTGATGGTGAGAATCTCGCGCATGGCCTCCGGGCACGATAAAACAGGGGTTTTGGAGCGGGCGATTATTTCGCTTATCCATAGGTCGTCGCATTTCGGACAGATTGTCAGGTAGTCCTGGTTTTTCCGGAACTCTTCCTTTATATGATTTTTCTTGAGGATTGCCCCGCCCACACCCGTGATCAGGTAGTCGCTGTCGAGTTCGACCTCTTTTTTGGCTATGGGCCAGAGCATGTAGGTCTTGTGGTAGCCGAACAGGTTTCGCTTGCTGATGCGGATGCGCGAGGCCACGATCTTTTCTTCGTTGTGCTCCTGGAATTTGCTGATCAAAAGATTGAGCCAGTTTTCCTTGTATATCGTGTCATCGTCGGCATAGACGATGATCTGATCGTCGCTTGCCGCATCCAGGGCAGGGAACAGCTTTCTGTAGGGGCCGGTATTCGCCGTCCATCTGAACTCTATGATGTTTCTCAACTTGTTCAGCTCCTGAGCCCATCTCGGCTCCCTGTCTATCCCCTGGTCTATCAGGTACGCCTCCCTGGACACCCAGATGACGATCTTGGGGGGGAGGGTCGATTGGTTCAACAGCGACCATACGGTTTGCGAACACAAGTCCAATCGGTTGTAGGTGGTCGTAATGTTTACGGTGAGGTTGCTCATCTGTTCCGTTGCTCTTGTCCAGTCAATGTGTTTTCGGGGGGCGGGTCGGCCTTGGCCTGGTGCGGGTTCGGACGGTGCTCGCGGCGTTCGACGCCGGGCCGGTCCCGTCAGGGGTTTTCACTGTTCGGCCTGGCATCCTGCGGCACCACCAGGTGCATCCAGGCGGGAACGGTGTGACAGCTGGCCGGATGTTCCTGCGGAAGATGTCCGAGGATTTCCTGGCTCGGCCGATAGCCGCTGACGGTGCGTTGCAGCAGCTCGCGGATGCGCGGGAAGTCGTCGGCTTCGAGCGCCCCGGCCAGGGCCTCCAGACGCGGCTTCAGCTCCCGCCAGGGCAGGTGCTCCTCGTGGGCGCGCAGAATCCGGCTGTGGCTGGTCGGCGTCGCGCCGTCGCCGATCAGCAGCTCCTCGTAGAGCTTCTCGCCCGGGCGCAGGCCGATGAAGCGGATCTCGATGTCGCCGTCCGGGCTGGCCTCCGTGCGCAGCGAGAGGCCGGACAGGCGCACCATCTTCTCCGCCAGGTCGAGGATCTTCACCGGCTCGCCCATGTCCAGCACGAAGACGTCGCCGCCTTCGCCCATGGCGCCGGCCTGGATCACCAGCTGCGCCGCCTCGGGGATGGTCATGAAATAGCGGGTGATCTCCGGGTGGGTGACGGTGATCGGCCCGCCGTTGCGGATCTGCTCGCGGAACAGCGGGATCACCGAGCCGGACGAGCCCAGCACGTTGCCGAAGCGAACCATGGTGAAGCGCGTGCGGTTGGGCTGCGGCGCCAGGCCGGGCTCGCCGAACAGCTCCAGCTCGCGCTCCCGGGAGAAGGCCTGCAGCACCATCTCGGCCAGGCGCTTGCTGCCGCCCATCACGTTGGTGGGGCGCACCGCCTTGTCGGTGGAGATCAGCACGAAGTTGCGCACCCCGGCGCGCATCGCCGCCTGGGCGGCGCGCAGGGTGCCGAAGGTGTTGTTGGACACGCCTTCGCTGATGTTGATCTCGACTAGCGGCACGTGCTTGTAGGCCGCGGCGTGGTAGAGCGTATCGACCCCCCAGTGGCGCAGCGTGTCGAGCAGGCGGTCGCCATGGCGGACCGAGCCGAGGACGGGCACCAGGCGCAGGCTCAGACCCTCCTGGCGGATCCGCTGCTCCAGCTCGCCCTGGATGCTGTACAGGTTGTACTCGGCGTGCTCGAAGAGGATCAGCGTGGCCGGCCTGTTGGCGAGGATCTGCCGGCACAGTTCCGCGCCGATAGAGCCGCCGGCGCCGGTCACCATCACCACCTGGTCGCGGATGCAGCGCTCCTGCAGCTCGGGCTGCAGGGGCACCGCATCGCGGCCGAGCAGGTCGGCGATATCCACCTCCTGCAGGTCGTTCACCGTGAGGCGGCCGCAGGCCAGCTTGGCGATGCTGGGCATCGAGCGTACCGGCAACGAGTAGGCCTGCAGCATCTCGAGGATCTTGCGCCGGCGGCTGCGGCTGGCCGAGGGAATCGCCAGGACGATCTCGGTGGCGCCGGTTTCCCTGAGCATGCGCGGCAGCTGATCGGGGGCGTAGATTGGCAGGCCGGCGATCGTGCGTTCGGCGAGGTGCGAATCGTCGTCGATGAAGGCCACCGGGCGCAGCGCATGGCCCATGAGCAGGGCGTGGGCGAGCTGGTTGCCGGCCGAGCCCGCGCCATAGATGGCCACCCGCGGCAGGCAGTCCTCCTGGCGCCTGAAGGACAGCTCGCGCAGGTTGAACCAGTCGCCGGTGAAGTACTGGCGCATGGCGATGCGCAGTCCGCCGATCAGCAGCAGGCTCAGTCCCCAGTAGTTGAAGATCATCGAGCGCGGGATCAGCAGGCTCGTCTTGCCGTGGAGGAAGATGACCAGGGCCAGCAGCAGTGCCGACAGGGTGACCGCCTTGGCGATGGTCAGCAGGGCTTCGTTGCCCAGGTAGCGCATGACCGCGCGGTACATGCCCAGACGCACGAAGATCGGCAGGGCGACGGCGGGCGCGGCGACGAACAGCCAGGCATGGTCGTCGAGAGGTTCGATCAGGCTCATGTCCTCGAGGCGGATGTAGAAGGCCAGCCAGAGGGCGAGCCAGACGAGCAGGATGTCCACGCTGACCTGGATGAGCCGCTTCTGACCATGGGAAAGGTCCAGCAGGCGCTGGCGAATGGAGTGCGAAGGTTCCTGGTGTGGCGATTTCATCGGACGATGAACCTCCTCTGCTGCAATGGCATCCGCCGGTGAGGCCGGAATGCGGAGGTAGTCTTCAGTCCCTGAGTGCGTGAAACCGTCCTGGAAGGTTGGAGTCGGTGACGATCATGGGCTTGTGAGCGACGGGCGCTTAGCCGAAGCCGTCCGGAGGGGCGTCGTAGCGGCCGGCACAGGCGCGAAACAGCACCACCAGCAGCGCGAGGTGGCCCCTGACGGCAGCGATCTTGGTCGGCACCTCGTCCTTCGGATAGCGCCTGACGCTGGGCAGCTCGATGCAGCGATAGCCCAGTCTGGGCACGCGGCTGGACAGATAGGCCAGCAGCTCGTAGCCGCTGAAGACATCGCGAAACGGCGCGATCCGCGGGTCGAGCAGCATTCGCCGGCTGTAGGCGCGAAAGCCCTGGGTGGTGTCGGTCCAGCGGAACCCGGAAGCCCAGCTGAGCAGCGGCGCATGCAACAGGCGAATGGCGAGATAGCGCGAGCGTGGCGTGTTCTCCGCGCTTCCGCCGGGAATGAAGCGGGAGGCCTGGACGAAGTCCACCCCCTGGCGCAGGGCCTCGACGAAGCAGGGGATGGCCTGCGGGTCGTCCTTGTCGTTGCCGTCGATGGTGACGATGCCCTCGTAGCCCTGGTCGAGGGCGAAGGCGTAGGCACAGCGCAGCTGGGCGCTCAGCCGGCCCGGCCCGGTCTTGAGCAGCAGCCCGTGCACGCCCTGCTGCTGCAGGGCTTCCGGCTCCAGGGAGCCGTCGCTGCTGCCGCCATCCACGATCAGCAGGTCGGCGACGGCGGCGATGTCGAGCGCTGCCATCCGGGACAGCAGGCTGCGGATCCGGGCGCCTTCGTCGATGACCGGAATCACCACGCACCACGGGTGGCGGCGACCGTGCCAGAAGGGCGTATCGAAGGTGGGTACCTGCCAGTGGCGGCGGGCGGCAGCTGCAGTATCGGTGATCATCTTCATTCCTCCGCGCAGGGACTGGCGAAGCCGGCGGTGTGCCGCGGTCAGGAGGGGGCGAGGGCGCCTGCATCCTTCCGATGCCGGGCGCCTGACAGCCTGGCGATGAAGCCGACCGCGAAAAGTCCGAAGGGCAGCGAGAACACCAGCGTCGCATAGCGCGGATGGAACAGCAGGTGTCCCGGCTGGACGAACAGCCAGCTGGCGGAACCGAGGAGCAGGAACAGCACGAAGCCCAGCTCCGCTGCGTGCAGCTGGCGCCTGGCATGGCGCAGGGCGAGGGCAATCAGCGCCAGGCACAGCCCCAGGGGAACGCCGTAGCCGTTGAAATCGATGAAGTTCATGACCAGCAGCTTGGCGGCCTGGCTCCAGAGTGCCAGGCCATGATCGTCCAGGCCGCGGATGGACCAGGCCTCCGAGCGTCCCAGCAGATGGTCGAGCCCGGAGAGGCCGAAGTTCGCGGAGAACAGCAGATCGTAGTGGAGGAGGCTGATCAGGAAGGCACAGACGCTCGAGATCCCGACGACCAGTGCCCGGCGTGCGGCGCTGCTATCGCGGTGGATGAAGAAATCCCAGGCGTGGGGCGTCATGGCGGCCAGCACGATGACGGTGATGAATTCGTAGCCGGCGAGGAACTTGACGAGAAAGGCCGGGAGCGTGGTGAGGAACAGGGCGTAGCGGTTGCGGATCCCGAGCATGTCCAGCAGGCAGGTGACGGCCAGCGGAAGCATGAACAGCCAGAGCGACCAGTAGAGCGAGCCGGCGAACAGGTTCATGCCGGTCGAGAAGCTCAGAAAGGCGAGGCCGGCCAGCGAAGGCAGGGGCCCGAAATTCTTTCGCATCCAGACCAGCGGCACTGCCGCCACCAGGGCGGCGAGGAGGACCGACAGGGTTTTCTGGAGCCGATAATGGGCGTCGTGGATGTCCAGCAGCTCGGTCAGCCCGGCCCAGAACCAGGCCTGCACGCCGATCTGCGAGCGGTAGGGCGCCCCGTGTGCGAGCGGACCGGAAGCCGACTGCCGGCCGGCAGACTCCGTCTTTTCGGATCCGCTCCGCCACAGATGGAAGCTGTAGGGATAGGGAGCGTCCCGGACGGCAAAATCGATCCGGTTGAACACCAGGTTCTCGCTGTTGCGATCGAACTGCCTCTCGCCGTTGACCGCATAGGTCGGGTAGTCCTTGTAGAGGAACGGCAGGGCATTGCTCTCGTACTGCACAAGATTCAGACCGGTAAAGAGCGCCAGGCTGAAGAGAAGGTAACTTGCAACCAGGTTGTGCTTGAAGTACCTGAGCATGCGATGCGTCCGCTGAATAGTTGTGTGCTCTGCCTGGACAGAAGCCGTTAGCCAGAGGTCATGACCGGCCCGATGTGTTTTTCGCAAGGATGGTCATTGCTCTTCGGGCAGGGAGAGAAGCCAGGGGCCTGGTGATATTAATCCGGCAATACGAAAGCACAAATAAGGCTCATACCAGTATCGGCATATATCCTTGATTTTCAAGGAGAAACCAAAATACAGAAAGTGCCCTATTGTATTGCCGGATTAATATGTGGATGATCTGTATTCACGTGCAGTTCATGAGCAGGAGTCGGCTGCTCGATGATTTATCCGTCGTTTCGGTTCTTCAAATATCGAATGCAATATTCGAGATGGCACTTTTCCTGTGCGTATTCGTTTCTGAGAAAGTCGTTGAGACTGGGAAAGCGGGCATGCATCGTTTTTCCATCGATACGGAAAGACCAGTAGGTGGATGAGTATATGATTGCCTTTGGGCGCTGCTTCTTCATGGAGTCGATCATCTCTTTCTCGTAGCGACGATCGGCATAGACCGGATACGTGAAGCGAGAGCAGGCAGGCAATCCGGTCAGACCATTGATGACCCCGCTGTTCGCAAGGTCGAACACGCAGTGGGAGCCGCTGCTTAGCAATTCCCGGGAGGCCCAGCGAACTCCTTCGGTGACGAGTAGCGGGTTCGGTGGCGGTGAGTCCAGATAATCGAGCCAGACATATTCCTTGTCGCTGTGCCCCTTTGCTACCTGAAGCAGGGAGGAGGACAGGGTCAGGACCAGTAATAACGTGGCCAGCGTGTGAGACATGGCTTTTGTCCTGGCCAGGGGAAAAGCGTGGGACAGCGCGATGATCACGCTGGCCGCCATTGGTATGAATACGGGATTCCTGAATTTATAACTGGCCATGAAGAGAGCGACGAAAATCAGGCCCAGTGAGGCTTTCAGGATGGGGCCGGGCTTTTTTTCCCGCGTCGACGAATACCAGTAAAGGCTTGCAAGCAAAGGTCCCCACAGGCCCATGAGGATGTGCCCGAGGTCGATCCTGTTCGAGCCGATCTTGAACAGGAACAGCGAAAGCAATATGAAAAACAGGCAATTCGGCAGATGGTTCGTCGATGCTTTCCGATCGAACATCGCCAGGAGTAATAGCCCTATGGCCAGCGCATTCGCAAGGGCCAGCAGGCCAGCCAGGAAAATACCGTAGCCGTGTTTCCATTCCTTGCTCCATTGTGATGCTGTCTCGAGCAGAATCTTGACGTTATCGAAATAGCCGCTTAGAGAGGCCTGAGGGAATACAAGCTCGATTGCCAGGAGGGTAATGGCAAAAGAGACGAGCGATGATGAATACAGTCGACTTCTGAATAGCTGGACGAGGCAGGCGCTGCCTAATGAGACAGCTGCGGTAATGCCTCTGTCGAAAGACCAGAACAACCCCAGGGCGACCACGACTCCAAAGCATACTTCAAGCACTTTTGCACTGAAGGGGTTGTCTTGCTTTTGTATGGAAAAATACAAGTAGATTGACAGGAGCAGCATCACATCCCTGTAGCCGACGAAGGCAGGGGCGCAAAGTGCCCAGGCAAGGCTTATAAAGAGGCTGTGTGGCCTGTCCTTCGAGAAATCCTCTGCCAGCAGATAAAGAAGTATCGCGGCGGCGACATCCAACAGCCGATAGATAAGCCAGGTCGGGAAGAAGTAATTCTCATGGCCGAAGGTGTGGAATGCTATGAGTCCCGGAATATAGTCGAGTGCGCCATGGATGGTCAGCGGTACGAGCGTGTATTGGCTGGATAGCAATGTGGCCAGAGACGCGAAGTATTCACCGTGGTGAAACGAGTCATGCAGGATCCCGCCCTTCATCTTCATGCTGGCCAGCGAAACGACGAGCAGGCAAGCGATCCCCAGGATGATGCCAAAGCGGCGGTTCCCATGGCGTATGGAGTGACTTGGCATTGGACGTCTCCACGGCAGTATGGGGATGTCACTTCCCTGAGGGTATGGAACGCATCTCCGCAACCGACAGGTCGGCGCGGGGCCAATGCAACCGGTTGGGCTCCAGTTGGCAGGTGAATCGGAAAGTCTCAAACCGTTCGCGCCGTGATCAGCGCCACGCCCGCGATGACCAGCACGATCCCGGCCCCTGTCGTCCAGTGGAAGGCCTCGCGGAAGACCAGCAGCGAGAACAGGGCGACGGTCGCCACCGCCCCTGCGGTGAGGATCGGATGCGCGACATTGAGCGGCAGGTGAACCAGCGCGGCGGCGTAGAGCAGGAAGGCCGCCCCGTAGAGGCCCAGGCCCAGCCAGAACGGCCAGTTCTGCAGGGCCGCCAGCGGCTCTTCGAGGGAGGGGAACCTGCGCGGCGGCATCATGGCCAGCTTGACCAGCACGCTGGCGGATGCGTTGGCGACGATCCCCGACAGCAGAATCAACCACTTCATGGTCTGGCTGCACTCCCCTGGTCGCGGTAATGGCGGATGGCCGCGTCGAGAGCGCGTCCGATCGCGGCGGCGTGCGGCTCGGTTTCGGTTGCCAGCATCTCGACGGTCGTCACATGCCCGGGCAGGAGCCGCGCCAGAGCACCCGCCAGGCTGGCGTGATCGGCGCCCCCGTCGCCCAGCGGCAGCAGGTCGGGCTCGCTGAGGTGGACATGCCCGATCAACGCCGAGCAGTCCTCCAGCACGGCCCGCGGGTCTTCGCCGTTGAGGGTCAGCGTTCCCGTGTCCAGCTGCATTCTTATCGCCGGATGCTCGACCAGCCTCACGAAGTGCGCGGTTTCGAGGCTGCCGGTCAGGAAATTCGCGCCGTAGCGGGGCGGGTTGGGTTCGAGGCAGAGGATCACGCCCTCGGCTTGGGCGATGTTGCCCAGCCGCCGGAAGAACGGTACCGCCAGCTCCAGCGCCGCCTGCTCGTCCAGGCCGCTGCGGTCGCGGTTCTTCGGCGAGCCGAAGACCAGGCGCCGGGCGCCCAGAATTGCACCGATGCGGCAGACGGCGGCCAGATGCTTCAGCATCGCCTCGCGCACCTGCGCCGCGCCGAACAGGTTCAGGCCCCGGGTGCCGAACAGCAGCGCCTGCATGCCGGTGATCTCGATGCCGCGCGCGGACCACCAGTGCCTGACATGCTCGATCTCCCGTTCGCTCGCCTGGCCGGGCTCCGGGAAGTACTTGCCGGGGGCGACGTCGATCGCATCGATGCCGCGCGCCTGCAGCAGCCCGGCGATCGCCGGGTCTTCGTCGCGCTCCCAGGCGATGTTGGAAATGGCCAGTCTCATGCCTTCGCCTCGGTGGCGGACGCGCGGGCGAGCGGCTCGGACTGCGCATAGGCCCTGATCGCCAGCAGGCTTTCCCGCGCGCTGTACTGGTAGCGGCCGGTACTGCCGAAGATCCGCGCATGGCGGGTCTGCAGGTCGTAGCTCGCCGGTCTGGCGGCCAGGCGATTGTCGAAAGGCCTGCCGAAGCCCAGGCGCGCGACCTCCGCCACGCCGAGCGGCTCCGCGGTCAGATGCAGCAGCCGCAGACCGGCCGCGAGCGCGATCTGGATGTCGTACCAGAGGTTGACCATCGGGTAGAACTGGAAAACGCTGCGACTGTCGATCGCCTCGAGGTTGTTGCCGTTCAGCAGGTCGAAGACGACGTTCTTGCGCAGGCGCGGCCCCACGAGTCCCGGCAGGCGAACGATCAGGTGTCCGGGGAAGTGCCGCTCGACGAACTCTTCGAGCCTGCGGCGGTGCAGGCCGTAGGGATGCAGGCCCCACTCGTCGACGGGGCTGTCCTCGTCCATCCCCGAAGGGGTTGCGAAGACGTCCACGGTGCTGATCAGCACGAACCTGCGGCAGCGCACCGTTTCCAGATGGGCGATCAATGCCTCGATGTTCCGCCGGTCCGCTTCCGGGTCGCGGTTGGCGAGCCATTTCTGCGCGGGGGCGCCGGCGCAAACGACGCTGTCGAAGGTCCGGCCCTCGATCTCGCGGATGTTCGTCGAGCGATAGAGGGCGTCGAAGCGGGTCTGGGCCAGCAGGGTGGTGCCGACGAATCCGCTAAAGCCGATCAGTGCGTTAGTCATGGCCTTCGCTTTCCACTGGCGGATGAATGGTTCACGCGATCTCCTGCTCGTCGAGCCTGTCGAGCACGTCGTAGATGTTGTCGATCTTGCCGCCCAGCACCGAGTAACAGCCGGGCAGTTCGCGGTGCTGCTCGAAGAGGATGGGCCTTCCGTCGTCGTCCTCGTTCCTGATCAGCACGGTCTTGACCTCGAACAGGGAATCGACGTGGACCGCCCCGAGCACGGCGGGCATGTAGCGGGCCGCGTCCCTGAGCATGCGGTCGGCCCGGCTTTCATGTTCATGGCGGTCCAGTTTCCGGTAGGGGTCGAGTCCGGGCGCATCGTCCCAGTGCAGATGCGGGGTGTAGCGGACATGGCTGAGGCTGTGCAGGCTGCGCGCGGGAAAGGGCATCAGCGAGAAGAAGGGCCCGTCCATGACCGTGACGCCCAGTCCCTGCAGGGCGGTGGGCATCCGCAGCAGGGCGATTTCCGTGATTTCCTGCTTGAGGCCGGTCCGCGTCCCGGGAAAGTCCCCGCGGAGCTGGTTGAGCCCGCTGTAGCTGCAGTTGAACAGGTAGCGGCAGGAGAGGCGTTCCCGCGTTCCCTGGCCCGTCTCCGCCGTTACCTGCAGCATGCCGTTCGGTCCGCGGAAGATCGCGCTGGCCTGCGTCTCGTAGCGGATCCGCACGCCGCAGGCCTGCAGTTCGCGCTCGGCCCAGGCGGCCAGCCGGGTGGCGTCGAAGACGCATTCCTCGACCAGGAACACCTCCTCGATCAGGTGCGGCTCGAACAGCGCGCGCAGCGGCGGGGGCGCCGGCTGGAGCCTGGCGCCGATCTCCCGGCAGAAGCGCTCGAACTGGCGGGCGGTGACCTTGGAGTTGTGGCGGGCGATCGCATACAGCTTGATGAAGTCCTGCCGCACCGCCTCCGGCCACTGGCGCACGAAGCGGGGCAGGTTGACCCGGCTGCGATAGGCCGTGGTGAAGCTGCGCGGGTAGTGGTAGCCGTTGTGTACCCGCGCCTGGTTGTTATGGGAGGCGCGCCTGAGCAGCGCCGGCTCGCGCTCGATCAGGGTGACGCGCCCGAGCCCGCGCTGCCTCGCCAGGTAGACGGCGATGACGCAGCCATAGAAACCGCCACCGATCACGATCGCATCCTGATCTGCAGATGGAATGGACATCGCGATACCTACCTAGGACAGGGCTTCCTCGACGTTCAGCTTCTCGCGCCGTGTCATGCGCGCGCTGGTGAATTCCTGGCTGACGTAGAAGCGCGGGCCTTCGCTCGACAGGCTGGCCATGGTCAGGATGTACTCGCCCAGCACCAGCAGAACCAGGGAGATCAGGAAGAACATGCCGGACTGTTGCAGCGAGACGCTGATCCAGCCGGGGGCGATGTCGCTCTTGAACAGCCCCACTGCGATCACGTAGCCGGAGTACAGGAGATTGCCCACCGCGCCGAACAGGGACAGCGAGGTCACCAGGCGCATGGGCGCGTGTGTCGTCGACACCAGCAGGCGCATGCCGCGGTCGATGCTGTCGAACAGATGCTTGCCGGTCCGCCCCCTGGGACGCGCGCTGTAGTCGAGGTTGGCGCGGGCGAATCCCCCGCTGGCGGGCAGATGGCGGTAGGTGATGGCCGGCTGGGGATGCTGCAGGATGAAGTTGACCACGCGCCTGCCGAGAATGCGGTACTGCGGTGCCTCCCTGTCCAGATGGATGCCGCTGAACAGGCGGTAGAGGGCATTGAAGAGGGCGCAGGCCAGCCGGTAGGCCAGAGCCTGCGGGGGCTTCTGCCGATTGCAGGCGAAGACCGCCTCGGCGCCCTTCATCGCCTGTTCGAGCATGGCCGGCAGAAAGCCGATGTCGTCGCACAAGGGATCGATGACTGCGATGTAGTCGCCCAGGGCGTTCTCCAGGCCGACCCAGGCGGCGGTATCCATGTCCACTTCCTTGTTCAGGGCGTAGATCTGCAGGTTGGCCAGTCCGTTTTCGCCGGTGAGCCGCTGCAGGACCGCGACGCTGCCGTCGTGAGAGGCGTTGTCGATGATGATGAGCTCGTAATCGTTGGCGATCGCGGCGATCTCGGCGGCCGCTTCGGTCAGCAGGCGCTCCAGGCAGGGCGCCTGGTTGCGCATGACGAACACCACCGTCAGGAAAACAGGGAACATCATTACTAAACCCTCCGGAAGTGGGAATGACGAGTCGCCGGCCACTAGGGCCGGCTCAGTGCGCCGCCTCGTCCATCACGGCGCCCAGCACGGTGCAGGTGCGTTCGATCTCCAGAACACTCAGGGTGGGATGGACGAGGAACATCAGGCTGGTCTCGCCCAGTTCGCGGGCCACAGGCAGGCGCTCGGCCGGGCGCCAGGGGCTGTCCTCGAAGGCCCGCTCCAGGTACACCTCGGCGCAGCTGCCGGAAAAGCAGGGCACGCCGCGCGCGACGATCTCGTCGAGGATGCGCTCGCGGCTCCAGTCGCTCTTCAGCCGGGAAGGCTCGACGAACAGGTAGCACTTGTAGGTGGCGTGCTCGATGTCCGCCGGCAGTTCCGGCACGCGCAACCCCGGCAGGCGCCGCGCGCAGCGCCAGATGCGTTCGGCGTTGGCCTGCCGCCGCGCGTGCCAGTCGGGCAGCCGGCGCAGCTGGATGCGCCCGAGCGCCGCCTGCATTTCGGTCATCCGCCCGTTGCCGCCGAAGCTCTCGTGCAGCCAGCGGAAGCCCGGCGGATGGCGGCGCGCATGCACCGCCTCCCAGCTCTTGCCGTGGTCCTTGAGCGACCACATCCGCGACCACAGCGACCGGTCGCTGGTGGTGACCATGCCGCCCTCGCCGCCGGTGCTGATGATCTTGTCCTGGCAGAACGACCAGGCGCCGACATGCCCGATGCTGCCGACCGAGCGGCCCCGGTAGCGCGCGCCGTGGGCCTGGGCGCAGTCCTCGATCACCTTGAGGCCGTGGGCCTCGGCCAGCGCCATGATCGGATCCATGTCGCAGGGCCAGCCGGCCAGGTGCACGCAGAGCAGCGCCCGGGTGCGCGGCGTCAGCACCGCGCGGATGGTCTCGGCGGTGACGTTCTGCGAGTCGCGGTCGATCTCGGCGAACACCGGCACGGCACCGGCGTTGACGATGCAGGACACCGAGGCGAAGAAGGTGCGTGGCGTCACCACCACCTCGTCGCCCGGGCCGATGCCCAGGGCCCCGAGCGCCACGTCCAGGGCCACGGTGCCGTTGGCCAGGGCGATGGCGTGGGCGCAGCCGCTCCAGGCGGCGAATTCCTCCTCGAAGGCGCGGCACTCCTGGCCGGTCCAGTAGTTGACCCGGTTGGAGAGCAGCACCGCGCGCACGGCGTCGGCTTCTTCCTCGGTGAAGCAGGGCCAGGGGGCGAAGGGGCTGTCCAGCATCTTGGAAAGACCTCCAGGATATTGGCGAGGGTGGTTCGATGGACACGCTGGCGTGTCGTGCGGGTGGGTGGTGCTGTGAGCGGGAGCGGTTCCGTGGCGGAGCGCCGTTACGGAGTTCGCAGACCTTCTGCGAACGGTCCATGAATCTGTGCGAGTGCTCGTCTGGCATTGGGGGCGAATTCGTGTCGCCCCGTCGTCGCAGAGGAATCTGTTCCTGCAAGCCACCGCCACGCCGGCGCCGTTCATCACCAGCAGGGCAACCGCATGAAACGCCGATACCGGGCTGGAAAGACTGTGTGAGCCTTGGCATGGCTGCTTGCCGAGTGGGCCGACACTCCCTGTTTCGGCCCCCCGGCCGAGTCACTTTTTCTTGTCTGGCCAAGAAAAAGTAACCAAAAAGAAGGCCACCCCCTCATCCGGCCCTGCGCTTCGCTCCGGGTTCCCTCGCTCCATCGCCGCTCCAGGGGCTCGCCGCGAAGGGCCATCCATGGCCCATCACGGCTCTCGCGGCATCCTTGCCGCTCGGCCCCCTCCACGACGATTCCGCTCGGCCTCCTGAAGGGGGAGTCCGGCGCTGCCCGACAGGCCGTGCCGGAAGAGCGAAAGCGCTTTCAGGCGGCTCGGAGTTCGACTCCCGTCCAGGAGGCCGAGCGCAGGTGTCGCGTAGAGGGGCGAGCCGCAGGACGCGGCGAGAGTCGTACGAGGGGCATGGATGCCCCTTGTGCGACGACCCTCGGAGCGGCACCGGAGCGAGGGAACCCCAGCTGCGCAGCGGCTGGGGCCGGATGGTCGGGTGCCCTTTTTCTTTGGTTACTTTCTTGTTGGGCAAGCAACAAGAAAGTGACTCGGGCGGGGGCCCGAAACAGGGAGTATCAGAGCACTCGGCAGGCAGCCAGTGCAGCGAGTCCGAAGGCCATGCCGGAGCGACCCGACGCACCATCTTTTTTCCAGCCCGCTTTCACCCTCATACGATTGCCCTGTTATCAGCCACCGATACCGGGCTCCGCGAACGTCACGATGTCCTGACCCGGCTCAGAGCGGCCGCGCCGGAACGCCGACCACCGTGGCGCCGTCCGGCACGTCGGCCACCACCGCCGCGCCGGCGCCGACCATCGCCCGCCGGCCGATGCGCAGCGACTGGCGCACGCTGGCGCCGATGCCGATCCAGCTCAGGTCGCCCACCTGCACGCCGCCGGCCAGGCGCGCGCCGGGGCTGACGTGCA
Organism: Azotobacter salinestris; assembly: GCF_009363155.1. Lineage (NCBI taxonomy): Bacteria > Pseudomonadati > Pseudomonadota > Gammaproteobacteria > Pseudomonadales > Pseudomonadaceae > Azotobacter > Azotobacter salinestris. The sequence continues at coordinate 679,613 of NZ_CP045302.1, read as the reverse complement.
CCGCCTCGCCCAGCAGGCAGTCGTGGTCGACGCTGCAGCCGGTGTTGAGAATGGCGCCCGGACCGACTCGGGCGTCGACGTTCAGCACCGCGCCGGCGAACACCACCGAGCCGGCGCCGAGCCGGGCATGGGCGCTGACCGTGGCCGTCGGGTGGATCAGTGTGACCAGCGGCGCCCCGGCATCGCGCAGGCGGCGCAGCCGGTCCTGACGGATGCGGTTGTCGCCGATCGCCACCAGCACCCCGTCGAAACCGGCCAGGGCGTCGAACAGCATCGAGCCGTTGCCGATCACCACCCAGGGACCGTTGTGCTGGCGTTTCGGCCAGGCATCGTCGAAGAACACCAGCGAGCGCCAGCCGCAGCGTTCGGCGGTGTCCGCCACCACCTTGCCGTGACCGCTGGCGCCGAGAATGGCCAGTCTTTTCATGGTTTGCTCCCGGTGAAGCGGGCCATGGTCGCCTCGCCCTCGGCATTGATGCCCTCGCGCGCCAGCACCCGCCGCAGGGTCAGCAGCAGAATGCGCAGGTCGAGGCGAAACGAGCGGTGGTCCACGTACCAGACATCCAGGCGGAATTTCTCTTCCCAGCTTAGAGCATTGCGGCCGTTGACCTGGGCCCAGCCGGTGATGCCGGGGCGGACCGCGTGGCGGCGGGCCTGCTCCGGGGTGTAGAGCGGCAGGTACTCCATCAACAGCGGGCGCGGGCCGACCAGGCTCATGTCGCCCTTGAGCACGTTCCACAGCTCCGGCAGCTCGTCCAGGCTGGTGGCGCGCAGGAAGCGGCCGAACGGCGTCAGGCGTTCGGCGTCGGGCAGCGGCATGCCGTGCGCGTCCAGCGCCTCGCGCATGCTGCGGAACTTGAGCAGCTCGAACGGCCGGCCGCGCAGGCCGGGCCGCAGCTGGCGGAACAGCACCGGCGTGCCGATCCGCCGGCGCACCAGCCAGGCCAGCACCAGCAGCAGCGGGGCGAGCAGCAGCAGGGCGCTGGCGGCGACGAGGATATCGAACAGGCGCTTGAGCATCACAGCCCCATCTCCTGCAGCAGCCGGGCGTTGATCCGCTGCACGTCGTATTTCTCCTCGGCCAGCTGCCGCGAGCGGCCCCCCATGCGCACGGCCAGCGCCGGCTCCTCGATGAAGCGCTGCATGGCGCGGGCCAGCTCGTCCACCGCCTTCACCGGCACGCGAAAGCCGTTGTCGCCGTCCACCACCGTCTCGCGGCAGCCGGGGGCGTCGGTGGTGATCACCGCGCGGCCCATGGCCATGGCCTCCAGCACCGTGCGCGGCGTGCCCTCGCGGTAGGAGGGCAGGACGTACACGCTGCAGGCGGCGATCGCCGGGCGCACGTCGTCCAGGCGGCCGAGGTAGCGCAGCGTGCCGTCGGCGATCCAGCCGTCCAGCTCCGCCTGGCCGATGGCGTCGGGGTTGTCGTCGATCCAGCCGACCAGGGTGAAGAGCGCCGCTGGGCAGCGGTTCTTCACCTGGCGCGCCGCCGCGGCGTACTCGCGCACGCCCTTGTCGCCCAGCAGCCGGGCGATCAGCAGGAAATGCGGGCGCGCCGGCACGGGCGCGACGGGATATTCGAGCAGGTCGACGCCGGAGCCGTTGATCACGCAGGAGGGAATCGCCGGGCCGAGGATGCCCTGGCCGCGGAACAGGGCCTGGTCGTCGGGGTTCTGGAAGAACACCTTGTGGGTCCGCCGCAACGCCAGGGCGTACAGGCGCGGCAGCAGGGCGTGCAGCAGGCCGCGGGCGCCGCCGTCCCCGGCCTCGCCGAGAAAGGCGTAGCCCAGCCCGGTGATCAGTGCGAAACGCTGCGGCACCCCGGCCCAGGCGGCGGCCAGCGAACCGTAGATCACCGGCTTGGCGGTGTAGCCGAGGACGTGGGTCGGACGGATGCGCCGCTTCAGCCGCCACAGGTGCAGCAGGGTGGCGCAGTCCTGCAGCGGGTTCATGCCGGTGCGCCGCAGCGGCAGGTCGTGCACGTGCAGGCCGCGCGCTTCCAGGCGCCGGCGCAGGGGACAGCCGGGCGCCAGTTGCGGCGCCGCCACGTGCACCTCCAGACCGCGGGCGAGCAGAGCCTCGAGCAGCGGGCCGCGGAAGGCCAGGAGCGAGTCGGCGAAGCCGGCGACGAGCAGGAAGATCATGGTTCGTGCCTCTGTCCGGGACGGATGCCGTAGCGTTGATAGATCTGCATGACCGGGCTCGGCGGCGGGCTCGCCGGGCGCACCTGCTGGCGCACCGTGCCGAGCGCCGAGAGGAACAGGAGGATCAGCATGGGGGTGAACATCCATTTCTGGCGCAGGGCGATGCCCAGGTTGGCCGTGGTCATGGCCAGCATCGGCCAGGCGACCAGGGCGTAGCTCCAGAGGAAGATGCGGTTTTCCCGGTAACGCCGGCCGGCGGGACGACGCAGCATGGCGCGTCCGCCCATGACGAACAGGTAGAGCAGGATCATGTTGTCGAGGGCGGCGGCCAGGGCGAAGATGCTGAACGCCTCGAACGGCAGCGGGCGGAACAGATAGGTGAACAGCTGCATCGGCAGGCTCATGGAGGAGATGTCCACCGCGCCGCCGCCTTTCATGTTGTGCTCCTGGCGACCCTCCACGTACTCCATCAGCGCTTCGGTGTCGGTGCCCTTGACCCCGGCGTACTCCAGCCCGAAGGGCACCAGGGAGGCCGCCACGGCGACGGCGATGCTGCCCAGCAGCACCCGCCTGGCCAGGGAGGTCTTCGGGTGCAGCAGCAGGGCCAGGCTCAGGCTCATGACCAGCATGCCGGCCATGTGCGGGCGGACCAGCAGCAGGATGGCGACGGCGATCCCGACCAGCGGGGTGCGCCGCTGCAGGTCCAGCGCCGCCCACAGGGCGAGGCCGGTGGCGAGGAAGGACAGGGCGTCCTTGCCGATGCCCGATGTCCAGAAGCTCACCGAGGGCAGGAACACGATGAGGGTGGCCAGCCGGCGGTAGAGGCGCCTCTTGCCGTGGGTGACGGCGCGCAGGCTGGCGTCGAAGGCCAGCAGGCCGAGGCTGCCGAAAATGTTGTAGACCAGGAAGGCGCCGAGCAGGGACAGGCCCGGGTACTTGATCAGCAGGTGGGTCAGGTAGATGACGCCGTAGGTGCCGACATGGAACTCGGGTGCGCCGCTGCGGGCCGCGCGGTAGTAGCTGATCGCATCGCCGCCGTACTTCAGGGTGTACCAGGCATAGACCAGGCAGAACAGCGTGTGCCAGACGTAGAGCGTCAGGCCGCGGCCGGTGCCGGTGCGGAAATGGCGGCCGGCCCAGGTGACCAGGAGCGCGCCGATGAGGAAGATCAGGATGGCGCTGATGACGTGCCAGACGGATGAGACCAGTGCCATGGCTATTTTCCCCGATCAATGGGCCAAAGCCTTGCGGCTGGCCGGAAGCACCGCGGCCAGGGTGTCCAGCAGCACCGGCAACTGGCGCTGCAGCGAATAGCGGTTCTCCACGGCCTGGCGCCCGGCCCGGCCCAGCCGTTCCCGTTCGGAGGCCGAGGTCAGCAGGCGGGACAGGGCGTCGTGCCAGGCATCGCCCGAGTCGGCCAGCAGGCCCGCGCCGCTGTGCTCGACGATCTCCCGGTTGGCGCCGGTCGACGAGGCCACCAGCGGCACGGCGCAAGCCATGTACTGGATCAGCTTGTAGCCGCACTTGCCGCGCTCCCAGGGCCCGTCCGGCAGCGGCATGATGCCGACGTCCATGCGCCGGATCAGCGCCGCCTCGCGCGCCTCGCTCCAGGGCTCGATCTGGATCTCGATGCCGGGCAGGCAGGCGCGGATCTCCGCCGTCGCGCCGACCAGCAGCAGGTGCGCGCCGTATCGCCGGCAGGCCTGCTGCAGGGGTTCGCGGATGTCGAGCAGGTACTTCTGGGTGGAGGGCGAGCCGATCCAGCCGATCACCGGGTGCGCGGCCGGCGCCACGATGCGCGGCTGGTAGCGGGCCTGGTCCACCACGGTGGGAATCACCGTCACCCGGGCCGCGCCGGCGGCGCGGGCGCGCTCGGCCAGGTAGTGGTTGCCGGCGATCACGCCGCTGGCGCTGCGCATGACCGCGTCGATCTTGCCGCCCAGCAGCCGGCGGACCAGGGGATTGCGCGCCTGGTCGTAGCTGTGGAACACCGCATCGTCGTAGTCGACGATCCAGGGCGTGCCCAGCTGGCGCTCGACCCAGGCGGGCAGGTAGGGGAAGAGCTCCTTCTCGATCCACAGCAGGTCGTGGTCGCCGGCCCTGGCGAGCGCGGCCAGGCGGCGCAGGTAGAGCGCCGCGGTCCGTCCCGGCGAGCGCCGGCCGTACCGGTAGAGGCTTTCCAGGTAGGCCTCGTCGAACAGGCTCTGCACCCGGACCTCGTGGCCGGCGGCCTGCAGGTGGGGCAGATACTGCAGGGTGCGCAGCCGGCTGCTGGCGCCCGTGCGCGGGTAGCGGGTGAGCAGGAGGATCTTCATCTCGGTTCTCCGCGGGGCTGGCTGCCGGACAGGGAAGGCTGCAGGGGCACCGCCTACACGGATGTGCGCAGGGGCGTCAGGGCCGCCGCATAGGCGTCGGCACAGGCCTCCAGGGAAAAGTGGCGGATGCCGAGGTTCCGGCAGCGTTCGCGCCAGGCCTCGCGCTGCGCCAGCACCTCGTCGCAGAACCAGCGGGCCGCCCGGTCCAGTTCGGCGTCCGCCAGAGCGGCGAGCAGCCGCCCGGCTCTGGCGGCGATGGCGTCGGTGTCGCCGATGCCGGCGCTGGCCAGCACCGGCAGGCCGCAGAGCAGGTACTCGCCGAGCTTGATCGGCGCCACGCCGCGCATGGAAAAGCTGCTCCGGCGCAGCGCCAGGCCCAGGTCGGCGCAGGCCAGGTAGCCGGGCACCGCCTCGCCCGGCACGGACAGGCAGGACACCGCCGGCGCCAGCGCGGCGAAGCGCTCCAAGGTGGGCTGCAGCAGCTCCGGCGAGCCGGTCAGGACCAGCAGGCGGGCATCGGTGCGCCGCTGAAGGATTCGCCCGAACAGGCGGAACATTTCCTCCGCGCAGTACTGCGGGCCGAGCGAGCCGGCATAGACCAGCAGTGGCGTGTCGGCGGCCAATCCCAGCCGCTCGCGCATCCGCCGCCGCGAGTCGGCGTCTCCCGGGCTGAAGCGCTCGATGTCGCGGCCGTTGCCGACCACCTGGAACTTGCCGGGCGAGGTGCCCGGGCCGGCCCGCGCCAGGAGGATCTCCACCGCCTGCTGCGAGCGGGTCAGCACGCGGTCGGCGCGGCGCACGGCCTGCGCCTCGACATCGCGCAGCAGGCGCTGGGCCAGGCTGGACGGCGACTGGCCGGCGAACTCCACCCGTTCGTCCAGGGGCAGGCCGTCGGCGTCGAAGACCATCGGCAGCGTACGGCCGCGCAGCGCCAGCAGGCTGGCCAGGGCCGGCAGCGTGCTGCGCGGCATCAGCACATCGATCTGTTGCTCGTCGATCGCCCGGCGGATCAGCCGGGCGCCCTCGAGCGCGGTCAGCAGGCCGCCCAGGGCGCGGGGCCGGCGCCGGATCCGCTGCGCCCGGTAGGCCAGTCCGGCCTGCCGGCAGGCCTGGCGGCGGCGCTCGATGAGCGTCTCCTCGCCCCAGGTGAACTGCAGGATGTGGAAGTGCAGTCCCACCGCGGAGAGCCGCTGGAAGATCGGCAGGAACAGGCTCTCCAGGTAGGTGACCTGCGGGCCGTCCCAGGTGACGTAGAGAATGTTCATGACGCGAGGCGCTCGGCGGCGAGGCGCTGGTAGAGGTGGTCGACTTCGCGGACGTAGCGTTCCGCGCCGAAGTTGGCGGTGGCCAGGCGCTGCCCGGCCCGGCCCATGGCCTGGCGCCGGGCGGGGTCGCGCTGCAGGTCCAGGATGGCCTCGGCGAGCGCCTGCGGCTGGCCGGGCGACACCAAGAGGCCGCTCCTGCCTTCGTCGACGATGTTGGGGATGCCGCCCACCCGGGTCGCCACCACCGGCAGTCCGGCGTACATCGCCTCGACCAGCACCAGGCCGAAGGCCTCCATGGCCGAGGCCAGGGCGAAGACGTCCATGAGCGCGTAGCAAGGCTGCGGGTCGGCCTGGTAGCCGGCGAAGCGCACTTGATCGGCGACGCCGAGCCGGTCGGCCAGTTCGCGCAGCCGGCCTTCGTCCGGCCCGCGGCCGACGATCAGCAGGCGCGTCTCGGGACAGGCCGGGAGCAGCGTGGCCAGCGCGCGGAGCAGGTCGCTGACGCGCTTGTGGTGGTCGTGCAGCCGGCCGACGGTGCCGATCACGAAGTGCTCCGGGGCCAGCCCGAACTGCTCGCGCAAGGCGTGGATCCGCTCCTCGTCGGGCGGCGCCGTCTCGGCCACGCCGTTGTTGATCAGGGTGACCTTGCTGCGCGGCAGGTGCAGGCGCCCGAGCAGGTACTGCTCGACGGCGGGCGACACCGCCACCATCTGGTGGCTCAGGCTGCCCAGCAGCCGCAGCAGCAGGTGGCCGCGCCAGCGGCGGTTGACCGGGTCGGAGGTTTCCTCGCCGATGATCACCGGCACCCGGGCGAGGCGGCCGAGGATGGCGGCCAGGGACACGCCCTCGAACACCGCGCCGTGGATGATGTGCGGGCGGAACTCGCGGATCACGCGCAGGGCCCGTCGGTACGGTTCGCGGTCCAGCACGCCGCGGAACACCCCGACGGCGTGTAGCGGGCAGCCGGCCTCGGCGAAGCGCGCCGGCAGGGCGCCCATGGCCTGGGTGCAGACCAGCGCCTGCTGGTAGCGCGAGCCGTCGAGCTGACGGGCCAGGGTCAGGCGGCGCTGTTCGACGCCGCCGGAGCCGACCGTTTCAAGGCAGTGCAGAATCCGGATCTTGTCCATGTTCGCCTTGGGCCCGTTTGGGGGTGAATTGCCGGTACAGGGTTTCCAGCCGGCTTTTGTAGCGGGCGGGTTCGAAGCGTCCCTCGACGGCGCCGCGCGCCCGCGCGCCCATGGCCGCGAGCCGCTGCGGGCCGATCCGCCAGGCCGCCTCGAGGGCGGCGGCGAGGGCGGTCGGGGTCGCCTCCGGCAGCAGCCAGCCGGTGGTGCCTGGGGCGACGATTTCCGGCGCACCGCCCACCGCGGTGGCGATGACCGGGACGCCACAACCCATGGCCTCGACCAGCGCCAGACCGAAGCCTTCGGAGCGGGACGGCTGGACGTAGAGGTGGCACTGGCGCACGTACGCGTCGGGATGCGGCCGGTAGCCCAGCAGATGCACGCGGTCGTCCAGCCCCTGGGCGCGGATGAAGGCTTCGAGCCGTTCCCGCTCGCGACCCTCGCCGATCAGCCAGAGTTCCGCGGGAATGCCACGGGCGCGCAGCAGGGCGACGGCCTCGACCAGCGCCTGGGGGTTCTTGACCGCCTCGAGGCGGCCGACGAAGCCGATGCGCAGCGTTTCGGCCGTCGGCACCCGCGCACTGCGCCCGTTCGGCAGCTTGACCGGGTTGTAGACCCGGATCGCCTTGGCCGGCGGTACCTCCCCACTGTCGACCAGCCAGCCGGTCACCGCGTCGGAGATGCCGATGACGCAGTGGGCGCAGCGGTAGAGCTGGCGGAACACCCGGCGGGCGTGCGCACTGTGCGTCGGGATGCCGATCTCTTCGCCGACCCGCACCGGCACCCCGGCCAGCCGGGCGGCGATCAGGCCGTGGAAGTTGGCCTCGGCGCCATGGGCGTGCAGCACCGTCGGACGCAGCCGGCGGAGCAGCCGGACGAGGGCGAGGATGGCGGCCGGGCTGGGGATTTTCGCCGGCTGGTGCAGGCAGTGGACCGGGGCACCGAGGGTTTTCAGCTGGCGCTCGGCACTGCCCCCGCCGCCGATGGCGCAGAAGAGGTGCTGCATGTCGCCTGCCGGCTGTTCGGCGAGCAGCTCCATGCGCTTTTCCACGCCGCCGAAGTGCAGCGAGGTGAGCAGATGGAGGACCGAGGGGCGCGGAGCGGTCATGGCCGGACCATGTCCTTGAGCGCGCTCTTCCAGCCGGCGAAGGTCTGGTAGCCGCCCGACAGCCAGAAGCGCAGCAGTTCCGGGCTGCGTCGCCAGCGCGGGCGCGCGGCGATCGCCAGGCGTCGCTCGAAGGCCGGAATCCGGGCCTGCAGGCGGGCCAGCGCCTGCTCCAGGCGCTGGTCGGCGCCGAGGACCTTCAGGCGCGTCCGGTTCGCCTCGAGCCGCTCGAGGTACAGGTTGGCGTGGACGATCTGGGTCATCCAGCCTTCGCGGGCATCCTTCAGGCCATGGCTGGCCAGCACCTGCAGCCGGGACAGTCGGCCGGTGCTGCTGGAGACGCTGTGCGAGGCGTTGTTGCCGTGCCTTCGGTAGAACTGCAGCGGGCGATCGATGATCAGCCGCAGGCCGAGGAAGTCGGCAAGCTTGTTGATCCAGATGTCGTGCGGGATGTGGTGATGGCCGACCACCTCGGGAATCGGCAGCGCGACCTCGAGCCAGACCCTGCGCAGCGCGGTGCAGCAACCGGTGATGAAATAGGTGTCGCTGAAGCCCAGGCTGCGGGTGTTGCCCAGTTTGCTGCGGCCGGTGGGCTCCAGGTTCTGCGTGGTGATTTCCTGGTCGTTGAGCACGACCATCTTCTCGGGGTGCGCCAGGAAAGCCTGCTCGACGATCTCGAGCCGGTTCTCGAACCAGACATCGTCCTGGTCGCTCAGGAACAGGACATCGCCGCGGCACAGGGACAGCGCCTTCTCGAAGTTCCTGATGTAGCCCAGGTTTCTTTCGTTGCGGTAGAGGCGCACGGGAAAGGGCGCCTGTCTCTGAAACTTCTCCAGGATATGGACGGTTTCGTCGCTCGAGCAGTCGTCGCAGACCACCAGCTCGTCGGGCTGGCGGGTCTGGCGGACGAAGCTGTCCAGCTGTTCCTGCAGGTAGCGGCTGCCATTGTAGGTGGCCATGGCAATGGAGATATTCATGGCTCTTCCAGCTCTTATTGGGTGGGGATGGGAGAGATCGCTCGGGACTAGGCATCCTTGGGGCGGGTATGGGCCAGGCTGTCCAGGTGCTTGATCAGTTTTTTACGGACCCTGCTCACATATCTCCTGGTATGGAAGAGGGCCAGGTAGGCCGAGTAACGGTAGTGCCAGGAATAGCGCTCGACAGGCGGAGGGCGCCGATGCCGTTCACGCCGGAAAAAGTATTTGCTTGTTCCGTCGTATGCATTGTCGTTGCCCATGAGCCCGAAGTTCAGATTGTGTTGATGGGCTATGTAGTTGAAGGACAGTTGGTCTCTTCTGCTCCGCCCGAGCACCATTTCCCACCAGGCGTTCATGGGCTTTTCAAGTGCGGGGGTCTTCCTGCGGAGCAGGACGTTGCTTTCGATCAGCCCATGCTTTGCCGGATAGCCTTGTCTCTTCAGGAATTCGATGTGTTCCTTCAGAACGTCTACGGAGTCCCTCTTGCTCGACAGACAGGACATGGCTTCCTCGTAGATGCAGTTTCTGCGCGGGTGCTTGAAGGTGATCAGGTCATGCTTGTCGAGCAGCGGCAGGAGTTCGGTGATGTCGCCTATTATGTCGATGTTTCCATCTATCCAGATGGTGCAGTCATATTGTTCCAGGACGGGGTGGCCGACGATCTTGATTTTTCTTGCCTTTCTGACGCTGTCCAGATGCGAGTAGCTTTCATCCAGGCGAATTATTTTCCAGAACCGGGAATGGATGTCGCAATCGGTGAAGGCCAGATAATCGATATGCTCCGGAGATGTGCAGGTGGGCTCTTCCAAGTTGTCGTAGCCAGCGGTTATGGCTGTGTATACGGCTATTTTCTTCGGAGTGGTCATGCGGAGCTTGTCCATGTTGGTCGACTCTCGACGGGCTTGGTTTGCTCGATAATCCAGTCCTGCTGACCCCCGACCGCATCACGGGGGACGATCCGTTGACCCGACATGTGATAGTTGCATGCATGGCCTGTCGGAAGATGGGGCGGCAACTTCCCTGAAGGCCGTGCGGATATGGGGCATCGGCTCGGCACGATGATTTCCCGCTGGTTTCGGTTGTTCAGCGTCCAATCGAGTAGTACTTGATCCCCTTGCTCTGCATGCGCGCGGGCTCGAACAGGTTGCGTCCGTCGAAGATCAAGGGCTGCCTGAGTTGCTGCTTGATGAACTCGAAGTCCGGGGCCTTGAAGGCCTGCCAGTCGGTGACGATCACCAGGGCGTCGGCATCCTTCAGCGCGGCCTCCTTGGTGCCGCAGAGGGCCAGCTCGGTGCGGTTGCCGTACAGGCGCTGGGCCTCTTCCATGGCCTCCGGATCGTAGGCCTGCACCCGTGCCCCGGCGTTCCACAGCGCCTCCATCAGGGTGCGGCTGGGAGCCTCGCGCATGTCGTCGGTCCTGGGCTTGAAGCTCAGGCCCCAGACGGCGAAGGTCCTGTCCTGCAGGGCGCCCTCGAAGTGCTGGCTGATCTTCTTGTACAGGCTGGCCTTCTGTTCCTTGTTGCGCTGCGCCACCGCCTTCAGCAGCTTGGCGTCGAAGTCGATGTTCTCGGCGGTGCGGATCAGCGCCTGTACGTCCTTGGGGAAGCAGGAGCCGCCATAGCCGGCGCCGGCATAGATGAAGTCGTAGCCGATGCGCGGGTCGGAGCCGATGCCGCGGCGGACCATCTCGATGTCGGCGCCGAGCATCTCGGCCAGGCTGGCCATTTCGTTCATGAAGCTGATCTTGGTCGCCAGCATGCAGTTGGCGGCGTATTTGGTCAGCTCGGCGCTGTGCGCGTCCATGACGATGATCTTTTCGTGGTTGCGGTTGAAGGGCGCGTACAGCTCGCGCATCACCTCTTCGGCATCGCGGCTGGTGGTGCCGATGACGATGCGGTCGGGACGCATGCAGTCGGCGACGGCCGAGCCTTCCTTGAGGAATTCGGGATTGGAGACCACCTCGAAGGTCAGGTCTTCGCGCCCGCGGCGGGCGAGGATCTCGGCGACCCGGGTGGCGACCCGGTCGGCGGTGCCTACCGGGACGGTGGATTTGTCGACGATGACCTGGGGGCGCTCCATGTGCTCGGCGATGGTCTCCGCCACGGCCAGCACGTAGCGCAGGTCGGCGGAGCCGTCCTCGTCGGCGGGCGTGCCCACGGCGATGAACTGCACCTCGCCGCGCCTCACGCCTTCGGCGGCATCGGTGGTGAAGTTGAGACGGCCGGCAGCATGGTTTTCCCTGACCAGCGTCTCCAGCCCCGGCTCGTAGAGGGGGATATGGCCCTGGTGCAGGCGCTCGATCTTTTCCTCGTCGATATCGACGCACAGCACATCGTGGCCAACTTCCGCCAGAACGGCACCTTGCACCAGTCCGACATAGCCTATTCCGAATACGGTGACTTTCATGGCTGATCCTCAGCGTTTTTCGGCTTCTGCGCACGGCAGGCTACAGGGTTGTCCGATCGACCAGGCTGGCGGCGGATTTTCAGGCCAGCCGAATTTGCTGCCCAATATCAGATCCCATTCCGGTGGCAGGAACCTGTAGGCGCCGGCAGCCGGGGTGATGGTCAATTCACCCACGTATATTTTTCCTTCATGACAATAGAGGTCCACGCGCAGATAGCCGAAAGGCGCCGACAGTCTCTTCGCTATTTCGAGCATTTCCGGCAACTCCTTGGGTGTGGTGAATATGGGCGACTCCTGGCCTGACTCATTCTCGATGTAGTTGAAGGGGGCGATGGACCAGTCTTCGAAGAACAGAATCTGCGTCAGCTTCTCGAAGCGGCCCTGCATGACTTGTATGAAAACGTAGGGCGGACTGCCGGGGCCGTGATTGAATATATGGAATTTATAGTCGTTCGGCGGCTTGCCATTGCAAAGCAGAGCCTTTTCAAAGATGACTCTGGGTTGAATGCCGGCATAGTGCTTTTCTCTGAACAGTTTGGAGAAGTCTTTCTCCAGCCAGTTGTTGGCTTTATGGGTCAGCTCTTGCAGATTCTCCTTGTGCTTGTTTGCAATGATCTTGATCTGCCCGGAGCTGTGGTTGGCCTTCATCACGAAGCTGTCGGGCAGGGTGTCGAAGGTTTCCAGGGTCACCCTGTCGCAGACGAGATAGTAGGGGACCAGATACTGGGTGCCGACTGTGCTTTCTATATATTCCCGGGCGCGGACTTTGTCTGCCAGGAGGGAGAATATCGGCGCGGGATAGCGCATCCGGTGAAATATCTTCTCGGAAAAGCGCTTGGGTTTCCTGAAGTTGCAGAACCGCCCGTGCAGTATGAAGTAGCGTCGTTGGTAAAATAGCGGTTCGGGAAGTTTCCGATCCAGCAGCTTCTGGACCCTTCTGTAAAGAGCAAGGACCTTGAGAGGGAGCATTTTCCTGACCGACTGATGGTTGAGATTTCCCAGAGGACAAGTCTTGTTGCGGGCCTGGCCGGCCCGAGTCGTAGCAAAAGGAAAGGCATTGCTTCATATAGCGTCTGGCTCAATCGGTGAAGGTTGTCTAACTCGGTTTGTGCAGGCGTCTCTTCAGGGAGGTTGGAATCGATTGGCTGAGTTTCTTGAGGGTGCTTCGCAAAATCCAGGCCGGGTCGGTGAGGAGGGCTTCCCGGGTGCCGGCTCGATAGATCCGGTTGTCGCCGACGCAAAACACCGGCTTGCCGGTCGCCTTCGCGATGGCGAGCGCCTGGCCGGGATCGCCTTCCAGGAACAGATCCAGTTTCGCCTCGGCGTGGTAATAATCGGCCTTGCCTGCGCTGCATGACGCGAGACGCTGGCCGTCCGTCTGTTCGGCAAGACCGAGCAGGACCAGCCGTTCATAGCGGATGCCGTGTTTTTCCAGCCAGGCCTCGGTTTCTTTCCGGTATGCCTCCGGCCGGCTGCTGATGAGGGAGTGGATCTTGCCGGAGGGCAGGATCAGCGGTTCGGCGTTCTGCAGAAAGGCCCTGTACAGCTCCTGGTCATGGCGCTGCTCCGGCGTCGGGCGCATGCACAGCACGCCGTCGATGTCGACGCATGAACGAATCAGGATGCCGTGGTGGTAGACGTTCCATTCGAAGAGGCGCGGCCAGGCCAGGTGCCTGACATACAGGTCGACCTCGGCGGGCGTCGTCGAGGACGAGTAGACGGCCATTCTGATCACCCTGCCGGTGAACGCCTCGGGCAGTTGCTCGACGGCCGAGCGCATGGAGCGGCCCGAGGTGATGCTGTCGTCCACCAGCAGGATGGTCTTCGCGTCCCAGGCCCGGGCCAGGGCTTTGCCCGGGCTGCGCGTGCTGCCATTGGCGGGGCTTTCGTTCCGGCAGAAGGACACCAGGTCGATGCAGCTCAGGTTCAGATACAGGGCGATCATGTAGGCCGGGATCATGCCGCTGCGCGGAATGCCCACCACCAGATCGATTTCCCGGTCGTGCAGCCTGTGCAGATTCTTCCGGATGTCGCCGCTGAGGTCGGCATAGGAGATGAAGTTCATGGGCTCATTTGCCTTGCATCGAGTGTGCTTTTCCTGCTGCGAGCAGGTTCGGCAGATCCTCTTCGGGCGTGCCCGAGCCCTTTATCTGCAGTCTTGAACCGCCTGGCGGGCGGATCTGGGTTTGGTTTGCCGTGCGCAGCAGACGGCCGCTGGCGAGCTCGTAGATGCAGTCGCAATCGCTCAGGGTCGAGGTGCGGTGGGCGATGATCAGCACGGTCAGCTCCGGGCCCAGGTCGCGGATGGCCTCCATCACGGCGCTTTCGGTGGCGCTGTCCAGGGAGCTGGTGGCTTCGTCGAAGATCAGCACGTCGGCCTGCTTGTAGAGCGCGCGGGCGATGCCGATGCGCTGGCGCTGGCCGCCGGACAGGCGCACGCCGCGCTCGCCGATCCGGGTGTCGTACTGATCCGCCAGGCCCTCGATGAAGTCGGCGATATGCGCCTTGCGTGCGGCTTCGCGCAGGCGCTCCCAGTCCAGGTCGCGCCGCTCGACGCCGAAGGCGATGTTCTCGGCGATCGAGCTGTCGGCCAGGTAGATGCTTTGCGGCACATGGGCGATGTGCGCCTGCCAGTCGCGCCGGTTGGCCGGGGTCAGGGGCACGCCGTCGATGAGGATGCTGCCGCCGATGGGCTCCAGCAGGCCCATGAGCAGGTCCAGGGTGGTGCTCTTGCCGCTGCCGGTCTTGCCGATGAAGCCGGTGCGGCTGCCCTTGGCGATTTCCAGGCTCAGGTGCCTGAGTACCTCCGGGCCCTCGCTGGCGTAGCGGAAGCTGATGTCCCTGAGCTCGATGCTCCGCGCGAAGGGGATCGGCTGCGGCGGGAGGCGCTTCTGGTATTCGGGCGGAATCGGCTGTTCGAGCAGTTCCAGTACGTCCTCGATGTTGCCCCGGTTGCCCATGATGGTCGACCAGCCGTGGTAGATCTGCTGCATCTGCGGCAGCAGGCGCTGCGCGCCGATGGCCAGGGCGCCCAGCACCGGCAGGGCTTCGGCCAGGCCGCCCGCGCGCTGGCTGAGGGTGTAGGCCAGCATGGCGATGGCGAGCATGCCGATGGCTTCGATCAGGTAGCGCGGCGCCGTGCCGAGAAAGGAGTTGACGATCTGCGCCTTGCGCAGGTCGGCGTCGACCTTGCGGAAGCGTTTGACGTAGAGCTCCTGGGAGCCGTCGATCAGGATGTCGCGAATGCCGCCGAGGCCTTCCTGGATGGCTTGGACGCGCACATTGTGCGCCTGGGCGATGATCCGGCTGTTCTTTCGCAGCTTGCGCCGGGTGCCCAGACTGATCAGCAGGTACAGCAGGCTGAACAGGATGCCGGCGGCGAAGGCGACCGCCGGGTCGATGAGGATCAGGGCGACGAAGATCGCCGAGGTCATCAGGGTGGCGATCAGGGTGCTGATCAGCGGCATGAGCAGGCCGCTGACCACGCTCTGGACCTTGCCCATGCCGGCGATGATCTGGCTGGTGTTGCGCGCCACGTGGTAGCGGTAGGGCTGAAGCAGGGTGCGTCGGTAGACCTCGACGCCCAGATCGAAGCCGATGCCGTAGGTGGTCTTGTTGCTGGCCCAGATCAGCAGCATGCGCACGAAGGAGGCGAGCACCGCCATCACGCCGAACAGCACGGTGGCGGGGAGCAGGATGTTCTCGTGCTGCCAGCCGAACAGATTGAACAGCTGCTGCAGCAACGGAAACTCGAGCGCCTTCTGCGGGTTGGCCAGCAGCGTGAGCAGGGGAATTATGCTGCCGAAGGTCGCCAGCTCGGCGACGATGCCCGCCAGCATGAGCAGGATCAGGCCGAGCAGCTGGACGCGCCGGCGCCTGGACAGATGGGGATGGAGGCTCCTGAGGATGCGGCTCAGCGAAGGATCGGTATTGCGCATGGGCAAGGGCTCGCTCCGAGGGTCAATGGCTGGCGAAGAGGACATCCACCTTCTATCGCGCGGCAGGTTGGTGCGTGTGGTGCCGGGAGGCGACGGGCTCCGACTCCAGGCTCCGGGCGATGAACCAGGGCATGGCTTGGGCGATGCCGGCCTGCAGGTCGTATTGCGGGACGTAGCCCAGCAGGCGTCGCGCCTTGCCGATGTCCGCCAGGGAATGGCGTACGTCGCCCGGGCGGAAGTCGCGATGGCGGGGGGCTCTGGCGTAGCGCAGGCCGTTTTTCGCCAGGCTCTGGCGAAGCGCCAGGAACAACCGGTCGAGGCTGGTGCGCTCGCCGACGGCGATGTTGTAGACCTGGTTGCGCGCGCAGGCTTCGGCGCAGGCGGCGAGCAGGTTGGCCTGCACGGCGTTGTCGACGTAGCAGAAGTCGCGGCTGGTGCTGCCGTCGCCGTTGATGAACACCTCCTCGCCGCGCAGCATCGCGGTGATCCATTTCGGGATCACCGCGGCATAGGCGCCCTCCGGGTCCTGGTGCCTGCCGAAGACGTTGAAGTAGCGCAGGCCGATGCTGGGCAGCCCGTAGTTGCGGGCGAAGGTGTCGGCGTACAGCTCGTTGACGTACTTGCTCACGGCATAGGGGGAGAGCGGCCGGCCGATGCTGTCCTCGACCTTGGGCAGCCCGGGATGGTCGCCGTAGGCGGCGCTGCTGGCAGCGTAGGTGAAGCTCCTGACCCCGGCGTCGCGGGCGGCCACCAGCATGTTGAGGAAGCCGTCGACATTGCAGGCGTTGGTGGCGATGGGATCTTCCAGCGAGCGCGGCACGGAGCCGAGGGCCGCCTGATGGAGGACGTGCTCGACCGGACGGGGCCGGCAGCCCGGCACGACCGCCACGAAGGTCATCGCCTGGCGGCAGTCGTGCAGCGTGCGGATGTCGCCGCGGATGAGCTGGAACCTGGCCCAGCGCTCTGCGGAGGTCCGGCTGCGGACCTCCTCCAGATTGTGCAGGTGGCCGGTGGAGAAGTTGTCCAGGCCCACCACCCACTGGTCGAGCCCGAGCAGGGTTTCCAGCAGGTTGGAGCCGATGAAGCCGGCCACCCCGGTGACCAGCCAGGTGGCGGGCGTTTGCGGCAGGTCGAGGAGCAGGCGTTGGTAGCGTGTCATAGGCGCAGATCCGCTTCGTCGGGCTTGAGCAGGTACTTGAGGTCGTAGAGGACATGGTCGGGCTTGCCGAAGCGGCGGATGCTCGGCGCGCCCATGCTGCGGAACTGGTGGTGGGCGACGGCGAGGATGATGCCGTCGTAGGCGTTGGCCGGGGGCGCGGCCAGCGGCCTGATGTCGTAGGCCTGCTGGGCTTCCTCGGCATCGACCCAGGGGTCGTAGACATCGACCGAGATGTTGTACTGGCGCAGTTCCTGGATGATGTCGACGACGCGTGTGTTGCGCAGGTCCGGGCAGTTTTCCTTGAAGGTGAGGCCCATGACCAGGGCGCGGGCGCCGTCGATCTGGATGCGCCGCTTGAGCATCGCCTTGATCAGCTGGGACACCACGTAGCCGCCCATGCCGTCGTTCAGGCGCCGGCCGGCGAGGATGATCTCCGGGTGGTAGCCGATGGCTTCGGCCTTGTGGGTCAGGTAGTAGGGGTCGACGCCGATGCAGTGGCCGCCGACCAGGCCGGGACGGAACGGCAGGAAGTTCCACTTGGTGCCGGCCGCCTGGAGTACCGCTTCGGTATCGATGCCCATGCGGTTGAAGATCACCGCCAGCTCGTTGACCAGGGCGATGTTGAGGTCGCGCTGGGTGTTCTCGATCACCTTGGCCGCCTCGGCGATGCGGATGCTGTCCGCCTTGTAGGTGCCGGCGGCGATGATCTCCCGGTACAGCGCGTCGATCAGCTCGGCCACCTCGGGGGTGGAGCCGGAGGTGATCTTGCGGATGCCGGTGATGCGGTGTTCCTTGTCGCCGGGGTTGATCCGCTCCGGGCTGTAGCCGGCGTAGAAGTCGCGGTTGAACACCAGCCCGGAGACCCGCTCGAGCACGGGGACGCAGCCTTCCTCGGTGGCGCCGGGGTAGACGGTGGACTCGTAGACGACGATGTCGCCCTTCTTCAGCACCTGGCCGATGGTTTCCGAGGCGCGGATCAAGGGCGTCAGGTCGGGCTTCTTGTGCGAGTCGATCGGCGTCGGCACGGTGACGATATAGAAGTTGCAGTCGGCCAGGCTGGCGATGTCGGCGCTGTAGCGGAGGTGGCGGGCCTCGCGCAGCTCACGGTCGTCGACCTCCAGGGTCCGGTCGTGCCCGGCCTCGAGGGCGGCGATGCGCGCATGGTCGATGTCGAAGCCGACGACCGGCCGGCGCCTGCCGAATTCGACCGCGAGCGGCAGGCCGACGTAACCGAGTCCGATGATGGCGAGTTTCAGGTCTTCCAGAGTATGCATGGCGGTGCCCGTAACGATCGGCTGGTGGGAGGGGTTCGCGGTCCGTATCGGCTCGAACGGATGGCAGGGCTCAGGCGTTGTCCGACTTGTACTCGTAGTGGTGGTAGGCGGCGTGTCCGTAGCCATAGATGGCGGCACGCTTTTCCAGGCCGTTGAAGATGGCGCCCTTGATTTCGATGCCGCTCTGCGCGAAGCGCCTGACGGTCATCTCGATTTCCCGGGCGGAACTCGTGCCGTAGCGGGTCACGATCAGGGTGGTGGCCGCCTGCCGGCCGACGATGGCGGCGTCGGTGACGGCCAGCAGCGGCGGGGTGTCGAGGATCACCAGGTCGTGGCTCGCGCTGGCCTGCTCGAGGGCGGCCGTGAGCTGGGGACGCATGAGCAGTTCGGAGGGGTTCGGCGGAAGCTGCCCCCGCGGCAGCAGGAACAGGCCGGGGAGCGGGGTCGGGTGGATCACGTCGGCGAGCTCGCAGCGTCCGGCGAGGAGATCGGCCAGTCCCATGTCCGCCGGCATGCCGAGCAGCCTGTGCAGATGGCCCTTGCGCATGTCCACGTCGATCAGCAGCACGCGCTTGCCGGCCTGGGCGACGACGGCGGCCAGATTGGCGCAGACGAAGCTCTTGCCCGCCTGCGGGCCGGGGCCGGAAATCACCAGGCGGTTGTCCTGGGCGCCCAGCATGATGAAGTGCAGGCTGGTGCGCAGGCTGCGCAGGGCCTCGACCGCCGGATCGTTGGGATGGCTCAAGGCGAGCAGCGGAGAGGCGGCGGGATCGCCGGCCATCTGACGGCGTTTGGGCTTGATATGCGCCTGCCGCCCGCTGAAGGGGACCGCCGCGTATACCGGCAGACCCAGCTGTTCGATGGCCTCCGGGGTCTCCAGGCCCGGATTGAGCAGCTTGCGCAGCAGCACCAGGCCGATCGCCAGCAGTGCCCCGGCCAGCGTGGCGCCCACCTGGATGAGGCTCTTGTTCGGGGCGACCGGGCCGCCGTCGATGACCGCCTGATCGACGATGCGCACGTTGCCGACGGTACCGGCGCGGACCAGATCGAGCTCCTGGGCCTTGTTCAGCAGCTGGGTGTAGATCGCGGTGCTGACCTGGACGTCCCGCGACAGCCGCAGGAGCTCCTGCTGGGTTTCCGGCAGGCCCTGTACCCGTCTGGCGATCTCGTTCTGGCGCCGGGTCAGGCCCTGGATCTGCATCAGCAGGGTCTTGTAGGCCGGGTGCTCGCGGGTGAAGCGGCGGTCGAGTTCGGCCTGCTGCATCCTCAGCTCCGAGATGCGGGTCTCCAGCTCGACGGCCTGGCTGAGCACGGTGCCGGTTTCCATGCCGATGTCGACGGAGCCGTGCTGCTTGCGGTAGTCGTTCAATGCGCCTTCGGCCTTGTCCAGTTCGCGGCGTACTTCCGGCAGCTGGGTGCGCAGGAACTCCAGGCTGCCATCGGCCTCGGCGGACATGCGCTCGACGTTCTGGCGGACGAACAGGCGGCTGATCTCGTCCACCACCCGGCTGGCATGCTGGGGGTCCGGATGCTCCATGGCCACGGTGATCAGGCCGGTGTCGGTACCCAGTTCGGTGAGCTGCAGCGCGCCCCGGTAGGTGCGGATGGTGCTCAGCCGGCTCGCCTTGCGCAGGCTGAAGCGGGTACCCGGCCGGGCCTGCAGCTCACGGATCTGCAGGCGGATGCCGTTGCGGTCGAGGGCTTCGCCGACCCGGCCCTGGAGCAGCGGCTTGCCCTCGCTTTCCTCCAGGGTGAAAGTGCCGTTGTCGCCGGCGGTCAGCAGGAAGGCCTTGCCGATCCAGCGCGGCTCGACCTCGAAGCGGAAGACATCGATCTTCTCGCCGCCCCAGGCGTATTCCTCGAGGCCGAGGAGGGGCTCCGCCAGGTCCTGACCGCGATGGCGGCGGGCGAGGTAGTCGCCGATCAGCGGAAAGCGCAGGGGGGTGGCCTGGACATCGAGGTGCAGGTTGTCGACCGCCTGGCCGATCACGCTGCGCGAACGGATCAGTTCGATTTCGGTTCTGGCGCTGGACGCCTGGGTGAAGTCCCCCATCTCCAGTCCGGGAACGGTGCCGCTTTTCTTCTCGATCTGGACCAGGGCGCTGGTGCGGTGGATCGGTGTGGCGAACATGCCGTAGAGGGTGCCGCCCAGGAAGAACAGGAGGGTCACGCCGAGGATCGGCCACTTGTAGTCGAGCAGGGCGCCGAGCAGCTTGCGCAGGTCGATGCCGCTGTCCTCGTGATCTTGCGGGCTGGATACGGAAGTGGGGTGCATGGGGATGGTTCCCTGGAGGAGGTGCTCCGGCAGTCAGTGACCCAGGCGCGCGGCCCATGCCTCGACGGCCGTGCGAATCTGTCGATAGGCCTGTTCGAAGGCCGTCCGGTCGCGGCGGAAGGGATCCTGGATTTCCGCTTCGTCCTGCCATTTGCCGAGCAGGAAGGTCTTGCCGCGTGCCTCGGGAGCGATCCGGTAGATGCTGCCGATATGGCGGCGCTCCATGACCAGCACCAGATCGGCCTGCTGCAGCATGGCGCGATTCAGCTGACAGGCCTTGTGTTCGGGAGGTCGGTGGCGGTGTTCGAGAAGTACTGCGCGGGCGGTGGGCTCCATCGGCAGGCCGACCTGTGCCGCCAGACCGGCGGAGTCGATCTTCACGGTCCGGTTGCCGCGGGACAGCGCTTCTTTCATCAATGCCTGGGCGCTGGGACTTCGGCATATATTGCCGATGCAGACGATGAGTATCCGTTCGAGCACTTTATATGCTTCCAGAGTTATGGCGCCGTGACTTGGAAAAACGGCGCTAACAATTGCAGGCGCTGTAATGGAAGTCCGGCGTGGACTTTCCATGCAGAGAGCCATCGGAACTTTCTGAAGCAAGCGAGGCGAAATAGTCGTGGTTGCTTATATGTGCGGGCGCGCTGTCCTCTTCGGGTACGCTACCGCCCCAGGATTTGGCGTCGGCCTCCTGAAGACGGGTAAGTAGCCATTGCGGGGCGTGCGAACACCTGTGCGCCGCCTCGTTCAGGCTTGCGTTCGGTTTCTCGGGTATGGTCATCGCCGGAATTCTTGCTCGGCACTCAATCCACCGTGCAAACAACAGCAGGGTACTTCATGGATTCTTTGTCTTTTTATATTTATGAATTTGCTATGGTTGTTCCCGTCCCGTTTCTGGTAGCAAATTAATGTTACTTCGCCAAACCACAGCAGAATAATCCACTCAGAAGTGGCAAAGTGTAGTTCAGGGTTGTTTACAGGATTGTCATGTCCGTACGTCAGCCGATAGGCGGTCATGTTCGGAGAAGAGTGGAAAGTTCTGCGTTGCCTCGCTGCCGTTTGGTTAGTTTGAATGGAAGTTTTCTACAGTTATTAAGTTTGACACTTCCAGCGGCATAAAAGGTTTTGCTTCTGCCCGGCCGACAGCGAAGCGTTTTTGCTTGAGGCGTGAATGTGGCTATCGGGAACCGGGCTCGTCGCAATGGGCGGCAGGGGATGTTCGCAGGCTGCAGTAGATCGCGCAGGCCAGCGGTTCGATTGGAACTGTTGGGAGGGAATGGCGAGAAGGAGTCAATCCGCTCCGGTTCCGTGAATGTGCCGTCGTGCACTGCGGGCCAGGCGCGCACCCAGCAGGAGGGCGGCGCAGCTCAGGCCGATGACCATGCCCTGCCAGAGCCCGCGCGGACCGCTGGGGGCGCCGAGCCAGCCGTCGAGACCGAGGCCATAACCGA
Source organism: Azotobacter salinestris (assembly GCF_009363155.1). NCBI lineage: Bacteria > Pseudomonadati > Pseudomonadota > Gammaproteobacteria > Pseudomonadales > Pseudomonadaceae > Azotobacter > Azotobacter salinestris. The sequence goes on along the minus strand of NZ_CP045302.1, from coordinate 658,180 downwards.
TCGGCAGGCCGATTCCCCAGTAGGCGAGCAGGGTGATCAGCATGATCGCGCGGGTGTCCTGGTAGCCGCGCAGCGCACCGGCGGCAGTCACCTGGATGGCGTCGGAGAACTGGAAGAGCGCGGAATAGAGGAGCAGGCCGCTGGCAATGGCGATCACCGCCGGATCGGTGCTGTAGAGGTGCGGGATCTGCTCGCGCAGCAGCAGCATGAGACTGACGGCGAGGGTGGCGAAGCCGAGCGCTGCGGCTATTCCGGTGCCGGCACTGAAGCGGGCGTCGCGCGAACTGCCGCGGCCCAGGGCGTGGCCGACGCGGACGGTGACCGCCATGCCCAGGGAGTAGGGCACCATGAACACCAGACCGGAGAAGTTCAGGGCGATCTGGTGTCCGGCGACCACCTTGGCGCCCAGGCCGCCGATCAGCAGGGCGATCACCGAGAAGATGCTCGCCTCGGCGAACACCGCCACGCCGATCGGCAGGCCGATGCCCAGCAGGCGGCGGATGATCGGCCAGCGGGGAGGGTCGATGCGGTCGAACAAGCGGCTTGGCTGGTAGCAGGGAGCTCGCTTCACCCGGAACAGCATGGCCAGCAGCATGAAGATCATCACCAGCGCGGTCGCCCAGCCGCAGCCGACGCCACCCATGGCCGGCAGGCCGAGCTTGCCGTGGATGAAGACGTAGTTGGCCGGGATGTTCAGCAGCAGGCCGGCGATGCCGATCAGCATGCTCGGCCGGGTGTGCCCGAGTCCGTCGCTGAAGCAGCGCAGGACGTGGTACAGGGCCACGGCCGGGATGCCGCAGGCGATCGCGCGCAGATAACCCATGGTCGGCTCGATCAGGCTGGCCTCGACCTGCATCAGGCGCAGTGCGGGCGCGGCGTTCCACAGCAGCAGGGCGGCGCTGCTGCCGGCCGCCAGGGCCAGCCACAGTGCCTGGCGGACCAGCGGGCCGATCTCCGGCTGGCGGCCGGCGCCGTGAAGGTGCGCGACTCGGGGAGTGGTGGCCAGCAGGATGCCGGTGGTCAGCAGATAGGTGGGTACCCAGAACGAATTGCCGAGGGCGACCGCGGCGAGATCGGCGGGACCGACCCGGCCGGCCATCAGGGTATCGACGAAGCCCATGGCGATATGCGCCAGTTGCGCGACGATGATCGGCAGGGCGAGGCCGGCCAGCGCACGCAGTTCGCGGCGCAGCCGCTGCAGGCGCGGTTCGAGAGGCATGTCGGTATTCGCCGGGTGGAGCGGAAGGGCGGCTAGTCTACGCCCTGCGGGGGAGGCGGGAAATGCGCAATTGTCCCGCTCGCCCGCGGCCGGTCGCCCCCGCCTGACGATGCGCCTAGAATGGGCGGCCTTGAAAGGAGTCCGCCATGCGAATCCTCGCCGACGAAAACATTCCCCTGACCCATGCCTTCTTTTCCGCCTTCGGCGAGATCCGCCAGTTGCCCGGCCGCGCCATCGAGCCGGGCTCGCTGCAGGACGCCGAGGTGCTGCTGGTGCGCTCGGTGACCCGGGTCGATGCCGCCCTGCTGGAGGGCAGCCGGGTGCGCTTCGTCGGCACCTGCACCATCGGCACGGACCATCTGGATCTCGAGTATCTGCGCCGGCGCGGCATCGCCTGGGCCAGTGCGCCGGGCTGCAATGCCCGCGGCGTGGTCGATTACGTGCTGGGCAGTCTGCTGAGCCTGGCGGAGCGGCAGGGCGCCGATCTTTCTTCCCGCTGTTACGGAGTGGTCGGGGCCGGCCAGGTCGGCGGGCGGCTGGTCGAGGCGCTGCGCGGATTGGGCTGGCGCGTGCTGGTGTGCGACCCGCCGCGCCAGGCGCTCGGGGAGGGCGATTTCGTCGATCTGCCCACCGTCCTGCGCGAGTGCGACGTGCTGAGCCTGCACACGCCGCTGACCCGCGGGGGGGCGCACCCGACCTGGCATCTGCTCGGTCGCGAACAGCTGGCGCGGCTGCGGCCCGGCAGCTGGCTGATCAACGCCAGTCGCGGCGCGGTGGTCGACAACCGGGCGCTGCGCGAGGTGCTCGCAGCCCGCAGCGATCTGCAAGCGGTGCTGGATGTCTGGGAAGGCGAGCCACAGGTGGATGTCGCTCTGGCCGGGCTTTGCCACATCGCCACGCCGCATATCGCCGGCTACAGCCTGGACGGCAAGCTGCGCGGCACGGCGCAGGTCTACCGGGCCTTCTGCGAGCACCTGGGCGTGCCGCCGAGCGTGCTGCTGGACGAGCTACTGCCGCCGCCCTGGCTCTGCGAGCTGGGGCTCGACGCTGGGGCCGATCCGGCCTGGGCGCTGGCGACGCTATGCCGGGCCGTATACGACCCGCGCCGGGACGATGCCGACTTCCGCCGCACTCTTGAGGGCGACGAGCAGGCCCGACGCAGCGCCTTCGACGCCCTGCGCAAGCACTATCCGCCGCGCCGGGAAATCGACGGCCTGCGTGTGCGGCTGAGCGGCGAGGCACCACTTTTGCGGCAACTGGTACAGGCGTTGGGAGCCGAGCCGGTCTAGGCCTCAGTCATCCGCTCTTCGTTCGTCGGCGGGAGGTTGGCGCGGAGCCGCTACCCAAGTCTTGTCGAGAAGCCGGCAGGCCTTCTGGATCATGCCCTCGGTGATCGGGATTTCCCGGCCCTGTGCGTCGATGACTGCGCCGCCGCTGGGTTGGTGGGAGCGCAAGCGGGCGGAATGATGCTGGGGACTGTGCTTGTGCGGGCTCATGATGATTGACTTTCCCTCCGCTGCTGAGCTGCAGTCTGCAGTTTAGTCGCTCGACAAGAGGCGAGAGGGAGCTGGTCGGCCTGTTGTGCGTGCAGGCGTTACGCGGATATGGACAGGAGCGGAAGGATAGCGGGGCGACGTTGCCGTCGCGCTTCTGCCCGGTCCCTGGACCGCCGGCGGGTGCCCAGGGACCTCTTCGATCAGCGGTACTCGCAGAGATAGGCCGTGTCCGTGGCGACCTTCAACTGGAACTTGCTGTTGGCCGGAACGGTGAACTGGCTGCCGGCCTCGAAGGTTTCCCACTGTTCGCTGCCCGGCAGCTTCACGGTCAGGGCACCAGCGATCACATGCATGATCTCCAGCTGGCTGGTGCCGAATTCGTATTCGCCAGCAGCCATCACACCGATGGTGGCCTGCCCTTGGCTCATGGCGAAAGCGATGGATTTGACGGTGCCGTCGAAATATTCGTTGACCTTGAACATGCTGGATCCTCAGGAGGGACTGAAAAAGGCCCGCAAGTATGCATAAGGCATTCTGCCGCGTCATCCGCTTTGAGCGTCGGGCATGGCCGCCAGCGGCAGCAGTCGGGCCGTATTGCGCGCATCTTCCAGGGCTCGATGCTGTTGTCCCTGAAAGTTCATGCCGGCGAGTTGCAGGGCAGTCCTCAGACCGACTGTGTGCTTCAGTTGGCGAGTATCGGCGAAACGTTGTTTCAGATTGACATGAGGCATGGCAGCCAGGCTGCTGGCCAAGCCATGACGGCGCCATTCCTGCACCAGTTGCCAGCGGTCGTAATCGCCCCAGCTGGTCCAGCCCGCCAGGCGCGGGCGATGGGGTTCGAGCCAATGTTCGAACTGCTCCCAGACTGCGGGCAAAGGGACGGCCGAGTCGATGTCGGACTGGGCTATGCGTGTCAGCTCGCGGCAGAAGGCGGTCAGGAGAGGGCGGCGCAACGGACGTACGAAGCGCTTGAAGTGATCCAGTTCATGGCCGCCCCTGTCCACCAGGCTGGCGCCGATTTCGACGATTTCCATGTCTTCCAGCGGCCAGCCGCCCTCGTCCGTCGTGGCTTCCAGATCAATCACCAACCACTTGTCCATGGGCAGCTCCAAGGCTCCGTGCAAGAGGGGATGCCAGCCTTGCTGGCGGCCAGAGGTATCAGTGTAAACCCTCTCCGCAGCCGTACCGGCCGATGGCGGGACACTGGCCACGGGCCTGTCGACTCGCAGGGCAGTCAGCTGCGGAAGATGAAATACACCGCGCCCAGCAGACAGAGTCCGGCCCAGAGGTAGTCGAGCTTGAGGGGCTGGTGCATGAACAGCACGCTGAAGGGGACGAAGACCATCAGGGTGATCACTTCCTGCATGATCTTCAGTTGGCCCACGCTGAGTTCGGTGTAGCCGATGCGGTTGGCCGGGACCATGATCAGGTACTCGAACAGGGCGATTCCCCAGCTTATGAGGGCGGCAATGACCCAGGGCTTGCTGTTGAGAGTGCGTAGATGGCCATACCAGGCAAAGGTCATGAAGATGTTCGAAAGGCTGAGCAGCAGCGCAGTTTGCAGCCAGATCGGCATGAAGGGCGGCTCCGGAAGGGATGGCAGCGACGGAACGAGGGGGGAGGGGCGTCGGCCGAGGGGGGCTTAGCAGCTCATCGGGTGCAGCGGTAGGATATCCGACCTTCCACGGAAGTTGCTCTGGTTGCGAGGTCCTATCATGAAATGTCGAGCGGGCTGTGGTGCCTGTTGCATTGCTCCTTCCATCAGTTCTCCGATCCCGGGCATGCCGCAGGGCAAGCCGGCAGGCGAGCGTTGCCTGCACCTCTCGGAGGACAATCTATGCATACTGTTCGGTCAGTTGGGACGGCCGCTGGTCTGTTCCGCCTTCGGTGCGGATGAGGCGGTCTGCGGCAGCAGTCAGGAAGAGGCATTGCAGTTGCTCGCCTGGCTGGAGCAGGAAACGCGCTGAGGCAGATCCGCTTGCGCCCCCGTGTTGATCAAATCGGCAGCACATGAGAGCACGAATAAAAAAGGCTGCGTAAGAACGCAGCCTTTTTTCCGCCGGGCGGGAAAGCGATTAGCGCTTTTCCACCGGGACGTAGTCGCGCTTCTCGTAGCCGGTATACAGCTGGCGCGGACGGCCAATCTTGTACGGGCCGGAGAGCATTTCCTTCCAGTGCGAGATCCAGCCCACGGTACGTGCCAGGGCGAAGATCACAGTGAACATGCTGGTCGGAATGCCGATCGCCTTGAGAATGATGCCCGAATAGAAGTCGACGTTCGGGTAGAGGTTGCGCTCCTTGAAATAAGGATCGTTGCGCGCAATCTCTTCCAGCTTCATGGCCAGTTCCAGCTGGGGATCGTTGATGCCCAGTTCGGACAGCACTTCGTCGCAGGTCTGCTTCATGACCTTGGCGCGCGGGTCGAAGTTCTTGTAGACGCGATGGCCAAAGCCCATCAGCTTGAACGGATCGTTCTTGTCCTTGGCCTTGGCCACGAACTTCTCGATGTTGGAGACATCGCCGATCTCGTCGAGCATGGTCAGCACGGCTTCGTTGGCGCCGCCGTGTGCCGGTCCCCACAGGGCCGCGATGCCGGCAGCGATACAGGCGAACGGGTTGGCACCCGAGGAGCCGGCCAGACGCACGGTGGAGGTCGAGGCGTTCTGCTCGTGGTCCGCATGCAGAACGAAGATGCGATCCATGGCCTTGGCCAGAACCGGGCTGATCGGCTTCACTTCACAGGGGGTGTTGAACATCATGTGCAGGAAGTTTTCCGCGTAATCCAGATCGTTGCGCGGATACATCAGCGGCTGGCCGAGAGAGTACTTGTAAACCATGGCGGCCAGAGTCGGCATCTTGGCTACCAGGCGAATTGCGGAGATCTCGCGATGCTGCGGATCATTGATGTCCAGCGAGTCGTGATAGAAGGCGGAGAGGGCTCCGACAACACCACACATGACGGCCATCGGGTGAGCGTCGCGGCGGAAACCGTTGAGGAAGTTCTTCAGCTGCTCATGAACCATGGTGTGGTTCTTGATATTGTTGACGAACTTCGCTTTCTGATCGGCGTTGGGCAGTTCGCCGTTCAGCAGCAGATAACAAGTCTCGAGATAATCGGAATTTTCCGCGAGTTGTTCGATCGGATAACCACGGTGCAACAGAATGCCATTGTCGCCGTCGATATAGGTAATCTTCGATTCGCAGGAGGCAGTAGACATGAAGCCAGGATCGAAGGTGAATTGGCCCGTCGAGGTCAGACCACGTACATCAATCACATCGGGACCGACAGTACCGGTCAACATGGGCAGTTCAACGGGAGCCTTGCCCTCGATGATCAACTGCGCTTTTTTGTCAGCCATGAGTGGCCTCCTTTTTGAGCTTTCTGCTAGGTATCGTCGGCGGGTCCCACATGTGCGGGGCCGCCTCTATCTATAGAGCGTCACTATAGGGGTGACGAGTCTGAAAGCAATCTGCACCAAAGTAGTAGTGGTGCGTTCGTTTCAGAACGGGTTGCACGCGAAAAAAGAAACTATTTACGTGATTAATAGCCATCGTGCAATCACTACTTTGTTGAGGGTGCTTGCGTTGTCATTAGTACCCTAACTGTCTATACTCGGCAACCGACCGCCAGGGGCTTTGAAGCCGCGTATTCTGGAGGTTGCCGCTCTCTGGGTGGTGGGTACCTGACCAGTGCACATCCCAACAACTTCGCCCTGCTCGCCAGGGCTCTCACAGTGAATGAAAGCCGTGAAAAGCCAACGACCTGTAAACCTAGACCTTAGGACAATCAAACTTCCTGTCACTGCTTACACGTCCATTCTTCACCGTATCTCTGGTGTCATCCTCTTCCTGGGAATTGTCGTGCTGCTGTCCTGGCTCGACAAGTCTCTGTCGTCGGAGGAAGGCTTCGAGCAGGTGAAGGGGTATCTGGCCAGTCCGCTGGTCAAGCTGGTGGCATGGGGCTTGGTGTCCGCATTGCTGTACCACCTGGTGGCCGGCGTGCGCCATCTGATCATGGATATGGGCATCGGTGAAACGCTGGAAGGCGGCACCAAGGGCTCGAAAATCGTTATCGGCGTTTCGGTGGCGCTGATCCTGCTGTCGGGGGTTTGGATATGGTAACTAATGTCACGAATTTCTCGCGCTCGGGCCTCTATGACTGGATGGCCCAGCGTGTCTCCGCGGTCATTCTCGCGGCATATACCCTCTTCCTGCTGGGTTACCTGTTCTTCAGCTCGGATCTGACCTACGGCGAATGGCATGGCCTGTTCTCCAGCACCGGCATGCGGATCTTCAGTCTGCTGGCTCTCGTCGCACTGAGCGTACATGCTTGGGTCGGCATGTGGACCATCTCGACTGACTACCTGACTCCGATGGCGCTGGGCAAACTGGCGACCGTTGTGCGTTTCCTTTTCCAGGCCGCGTGTGGCATCGCCATGTTCGCGTTTTTCGTCTGGGGTGTGCAGATTCTTTGGGGTATCTGATTCATGGCTAACATTCGTACGCTTTCCTTCGACGCAATCATCGTCGGCGGTGGTGGTGCTGGCATGCGTGCTGCTCTGCAACTGGCTCAGGGCGGCCACAAGACTGCAGTAGTCACCAAGGTATTTCCGACCCGTTCACACACCGTGTCCGCCCAGGGCGGCATCACCTGCGCCATCGCCTCGGCCGACCCGAACGACGATTGGCGCTGGCACATGTACGACACCGTCAAGGGCTCCGACTACATCGGTGACCAGGACGCCATCGAATACATGTGCTCGGTCGGCCCCGAAGCCGTATTCGAACTCGAGCACATGGGGCTGCCGTTCTCCCGTACCGAAACCGGCCGCATCTACCAGCGTCCGTTCGGTGGCCAGTCCAAGGACTATGGCAACGGCGGCCAGGCTGCCCGTACCTGCGCAGCTGCCGACCGTACCGGCCACGCGCTGCTGCACACCCTGTATCAGGGCAACTTGAAGAACAACACCACGTTCCTCAACGAGTGGTACGCGGTCGATCTGGTGAAGAACCAGGACGGCGCCGTGGTCGGCATCATCGCCATCTGCATCGAAACCGGCGAAACCGTCTACATCCGCTGCAAGGCCGTGGTTCTGGCCACCGGCGGCGCCGGTCGCATCTACGCCTCGACCACCAACGCTCTGATCAACACCGGTGACGGCGTGGGCATGGCCCTGCGTGCTGGCGTGCCGGTGCAGGACATCGAGATGTGGCAGTTCCACCCGACCGGTATCGCTGGTGCCGGTGTGCTGGTGACCGAAGGCTGCCGCGGCGAAGGTGGCTACCTGATCAACAAGCACGGCGAGCGTTTCATGGAGCGTTATGCTCCGAACGCGAAGGACCTTGCCGGTCGTGACGTCGTCGCCCGCTCCATGGTCAAGGAAATCATCGCCGGCAACGGTTGTGGTCCGGATGGCGACCATGTGCTGCTGAAGCTCGACCACCTCGGCGAGGAAGTGCTGCACAGCCGCCTGCCCGGCATCTGCGAACTGTCCAAGACCTTCGCCCATGTCGATCCGGTGACTGCCCCGGTTCCGGTCGTGCCGACCTGCCACTACATGATGGGTGGCGTGGCCACCAACATCCACGGCCAGGCCATCACCCAGGACGCCAACGGCAACGACAAGATCATCGAAGGTCTGTTCGCCGTGGGTGAAGTGGCATGCGTGTCCGTACACGGCGCCAACCGTCTGGGCGGCAACTCGCTGCTCGACCTGGTCGTGTTCGGCCGTGCCGCCGGTCTGCATCTGGAGAAGGCACTCAAGGAAGGCATCGAGTACCGTGGTGCTTCCGAGTCCGACCTGGACGAGTCCCTCAAGCGCCTGTCCGGCGTGAACGAGCGCAGCACTGGCGAAGAAGTCGCTCCCCTGCGCAAAGAGCTGCAGAACTGCATGCAGAACTACTTCGGTGTGTTCCGTACCGGCGAATACATGCAGAAGGGTATCGCCCAGCTGGCCGAGCTGCGTGATCGCATCGCTCAAGTCAAGATCAACGACAAGAGCCAGGCGTTCAACACCGCTCGCATCGAAGCTCTCGAGCTGCAGAACCTGCTCGAAGTGGCCGAGGCCACTGCGATCGCTGCGGAAGCTCGCAAGGAATCCCGTGGCGCCCACGCCCGTGAGGACTTCGAAGAGCGCGACGACAAGGAATGGCTGTGCCACACCCTGTACTTCCCGGGTGAGAAGCGCGTGACCAAGCGTGCTGTCAACTTCGCGCCGAAGACCGTTCCGGTGTTTGAACCCAAAGTGCGTACTTATTAAGGGTTATCGATATGTCGCTGCCCAAGACATTGCAAGTTAGCGTTTATCGCTACAACCCGGAGCAGGACTCTGCTCCCTACATGCAGAACCTGAACATTGACATCGACGGCAAGGATCTTATGGTCCTCGATGTCCTGGCCCTGATCAAGGAGCGTGACGGCAGCTTCTCCTACCGCCGCTCCTGCCGCGAAGGTGTCTGCGGCTCCGATGGCATGAATCTGAATGGCAAGAACGGCCTGGCCTGCATCACCCCGCTGTCCAGCGTGGTGACTGACGGCAAGCTGGTTATCCGCCCGCTGCCCGGCCTGCCGGTCATCCGCGACCTGGTCGTGGACATGAGCATCTTCTACAAGCAGTACGAAAAGGTGCAGCCTTACCTGCAAAACAATACTCCCGCCCCGGCCATCGAGCGTCTGCAGAGCCCGGAAGAGCGTGAGAAGCTGGACGGTCTCTACGAGTGCATCCTGTGCGCTTGCTGCTCGACCTCCTGCCCGTCTTTCTGGTGGAACCCGGACAAGTTCCTCGGTCCCGCTGCACTGCTGCAGGCTTATCGCTTCCTGGCCGACAGTCGTGACACCAAGACCCAGGACCGTCTGGCTGCCATGGACGACCCGTTCAGCGTATTCCGTTGCCGCGGCATCATGAACTGTGTGTATGTCTGCCCGAAAGGCCTGAACCCGACCAAGGCCATCGGTCACGTGCGCGACATGCTGCTGCGTAGCGGTACCTGATCGGTTCTTGGCAATACCGTATACCTGCGGCGTCGGGAGCGATCCTGGCGCCGCAGTCGAAGATGGATCCGCAGCTCATGAAGCCGCGCTCCTATGAAGAATTTGACTAGCAGGGGCATCCGGGCAGGCGTCCGGACTATCTGTGGGATCCGTAGTGGCTTTACCAAAGTCGCTGCTTCATGACTTTGGAACGACCATGTGCGGCTCACGCCGATGGTGTCCCCTCACAAGGGTGACCAAGCATGCAAGATAGCGTTATGCAACGCATGTGGAACAGTGCCCACCTTTCCGGTGGAAATGCTGCTTATGTGGAAGAGCTCTACGAGCTTTACCTGCACGACCCCAACGCTGTGCCCGAAGAGTGGCGCACCTATTTCGAGAAACTGCCCGCCGAAGCCGGCACCTCCTCCGACGTTCCACACGCTCCCGTCCGCGACCAGTTCGTTCTGTTGGCCAAGAACCAGCGTCGCGCACAGCCGGTCGCAACCTCCAGCGTAAGCACCGAACACGAGAAGAAGCAGGTCGAAGTCCTGCGTCTGATCCAGGCCTACCGCATGCGCGGCCATCAGGCCTCGCAACTGGACCCGCTCGGTCTTTGGCAGCGCACCGCGCCCTCCGATCTGTCGATCACTCATTACGGGCTGACCAACGCCGATCTGGACACCACCTTCCGCACCGGCGAACTCTACATCGGTAAGGAAGAAGCGACCCTACGCGAAATCCTGCAGGCATTGCAGGAGACATATTGCCGCACTATCGGCGCCGAGTTCACCCATATCGTCGATTCCGAGCAGCGCAACTGGTTCGCCCAGCGCATGGAGAGCGTGCGTGGTCGCCCGGTTTACTCCAAAGAGGTGAAAGGCCACCTCCTCGAGCGCCTGACCGCTGCCGAAGGCCTGGAGAAGTACCTGGGCACCAAGTACCCGGGCACCAAGCGTTTCGGTCTGGAAGGCGGCGAGAGCCTGGTTCCGGTTGTCGACGAGATCATCCAGCGCTCCGGCTCCTACGGCACCAAGGAAGTCGTCATCGGCATGGCCCACCGCGGCCGTCTGAACCTGCTGGTCAATGCGCTGGGCAAGAACCCGCGCGACCTGTTCGACGAGTTCGAAGGCAAGAAGATGGTCGAGCTGGGCTCCGGTGACGTGAAGTACCACCAGGGCTTCTCCTCCAACGTGATGACCCCGGGTGGCGAAGTGCACCTGGCCATGGCATTCAACCCGTCGCACCTGGAAATCGTCTCCCCAGTGGTCGAAGGCTCCGTGCGTGCCCGTCAGGACCGTCGTGGCGACGCTATCGGCGACAAGGTGGTACCGATCTCCATCCACGGCGACTCGGCCTTCGCCGGTCAAGGCGTGGTGATGGAAACCTTCCAGATGTCGCAGATCCGCGGCTACAAGACGGGCGGTACCATCCACATCGTGGTCAACAACCAGGTTGGCTTCACCACCAGCAACCCGGCCGATACCCGCTCCACCGAGTACTGCACCGATCCGGCGAAGATGATTCAGGCACCGGTCCTGCACGTCAACGGCGACGATCCTGAAGCCGTGCTGTTCGTAACTCAGCTGGCCGTCGACTACCGCATGCAATTCAAGCGCGACGTGGTCATCGATCTGGTTTGCTACCGCCGTCGCGGCCACAACGAGGCCGACGAGCCGAGCGGCACCCAGCCGCTGATGTACCAGAAGATCGCCAAGCAGCGCACCACCCGCGAGCTGTACGCCGATGCCCTGGTCAAGGAAGGCAGCCTGAGCCAGGAAGAAGTCCAGGCCAAGGGTGACGAGTACCGTACCGCGCTGGACAACGGTCAGCACGTGCTCAAGAGCCTGGTCAAGGAGCCGAACACCGAGCTGTTCGTCGACTGGACCCCGTACCTGGGCCACGCCTGGACTGCTCGTCACGACACCAGCTTCGACCTGAAGACCCTGCAGGAGCTGAACGCCAAGCTGCTGCAGATCCCGGAAGGTTTCGTCGTGCAGCGCCAGGTCGCCAAGATCCTCGAGGATCGCGACCGTATGGGCGTCGGCGCCATGCCGATCAACTGGGGCTGCGCCGAGACCCTGGCCTACGCCACCTTGTTGAAGGAAGGCCATCCGGTGCGCATCACTGGCCAGGACGTCGGTCGTGGCACCTTCTCGCACCGCCATGCCGTGCTGCACAACCAGAAGGACGCCAGCCGCTACATCCCGCTGCAGAACCTCTATGAGGGGCAGCCGACGTTCGAGCTGTACGACTCCTTCCTTTCGGAAGAGGCGGTGCTCGCCTTCGAATACGGCTACGCCACTACCACGCCGAACGCGCTGGTGATCTGGGAAGCCCAGTTCGGTGACTTCGCCAACGGTGCCCAGGTGGTGATCGACCAGTTCATCAGCAGCGGCGAGACCAAGTGGGGCCGTCTGTGCGGCCTGACCATGCTGCTGCCGCACGGCTACGAAGGTCAGGGGCCGGAGCACTCCTCCGCCCGTCTGGAGCGCTACCTGCAGCTGTGCGCCGAGCAGAACATCCAAGTCTGCGTGCCGACCACCCCGGCGCAGGTCTACCACATGCTGCGTCGCCAGGTGATCCGCCCGCTGCGCAAGCCGCTGGTGGTCCTGACGCCGAAGTCGCTGCTGCGCCACAAGGCGGCGATCTCCACCTTGGAGGATCTGGCTCACGGCTCCTTCCATCCGGTCCTGCCGGAGGTCGACAGCCTCGATCCGAAGAAGGTCGAACGTCTGGTCCTGTGCAGCGGCAAGGTTTACTACGACCTGCTGGACAAGCGCCGTGCCGAGGGCCGCGAGGACATCGCCATCGTTCGCATCGAGCAGCTCTATCCGTTCCCGGAAGAGGAGCTGGCCGAGGTCATGGCGCCCTACACCAACCTCAAGCACGTGGTCTGGTGTCAGGAAGAGCCGATGAACCAGGGGGCCTGGTATTGCAGCCAGCATCACATGCGTCGTGTCGCCAGCGCGCACAAGAAGGACCTGTTCCTTCAGTATGCCGGTCGCGAAGCCTCGGCCGCTCCGGCTTGCGGTTACGCGTCGATGCATGCCGAGCAGCAGGAAAAACTGCTGCAGGATGCTTTCACTGTTTAATGCCTTCTCGCAGAAGCAACGAATAAATAGGAATCTTAGATAATGGCTATCGATATCAAAGCCCCGACTTTCCCGGAATCGATCGCGGACGGCACTGTTGCCACCTGGCACAAGAAGCCCGGCGAAGCCGTCAAGCGTGACGAGCTGATCGTCGACATCGAGACCGACAAGGTCGTGATGGAAGTGCTTGCCGAGGCGGACGGCGTGATTGCCGAGATCGTCAAGAACGAAGGCGACACCGTGCTCAGCGGCGAACTGCTCGGCAAGCTGACCGAAGGCGGCGCTGCCACTGCCGCTCCGGCTGCCGCCCCGGCTCCGGCTGCTGCCGCTCCGGCTGCCGCTGCCGCTCCGGCCGCTGCCGAGGCGCCGATCCTGTCCCCGGCTGCTCGCAAGATCGCCGAGGAAAACGCCATCGCTGCCGACAGCATCACCGGTACCGGCAAAGGCGGTCGCGTGACCAAGGAAGATGCGGTCGCTGCCGTTGAGGCCAAGAAATCCGCTCCTGCCGGCCAGCCGGCTGCCGCCGCCACTGCCGCTCCGCTGTTCGCAGCCGGCGATCGCGTCGAGAAGCGCGTGCCGATGACCCGCCTGCGTGCCAAGGTCGCCGAGCGCCTGGTCGAGGCCCAATCCTCCATGGCCATGCTGACGACCTTCAACGAAGTCAACATGAAGCCGGTCATGGAACTGCGCGCCAAGTACAAGGACCTGTTCGAGAAGACCCACAACGGCGTGCGCCTGGGCTTCATGTCCTTCTTCGTCAAGGCCGCTGTCGAGGCCCTGAAGCGTCAGCCGGGCGTCAACGCCTCCATCGACGGTAACGACATCGTTTACCACGGCTACCAGGACATCGGTGTGGCCGTGTCCAGCGATCGTGGTCTGGTGGTGCCGGTCCTGCGCAACGCCGAGTTCATGAGCCTGGCGGAAATCGAAGGCGGCATCAACGAGTTCGGCAAGAAGGCCAAGGCCGGCAAGCTGACCATCGAGGAAATGACCGGCGGTACCTTCACCATCTCCAACGGTGGCGTGTTCGGTTCCCTGCTGTCGACCCCGATCGTCAACCCGCCGCAGACGGCCATCCTCGGCATGCACAAGATCCAGGAGCGCCCGATGGCCGTGAACGGTCAGGTAGTCGTCCTGCCGATGATGTATCTTGCCCTGTCCTACGATCACCGCCTGATCGATGGTAAGGAAGCCGTTACCTTCCTGGTGACCATGAAGGATCTCCTGGAAGACCCGGCTCGCCTGCTGCTGGACATCTGATCTGAGACCGCAAGCTGCCGGCGCTGGCCTTTGAGGAGGCCTATGCCGGCGGCTTTACGCCGCTTTAAAGAAGAGGATTCGCTATGAGCCAGAAGTTCGACGTGATTGTGATTGGTGCAGGCCCCGGTGGCTACGTAGCTGCCATCAAGGCTGCCCAGCTCGGCCTCAAGACTGCTCTGATCGAGAAATACAAGGGCAAGGAGGGCAAGACTGCACTGGGTGGCACCTGCCTGAACGTGGGTTGCATTCCCTCCAAAGCCCTTCTGGACAGCTCCTACAAGTTCCATGAGGCACACGAGAGCTTCAAGCTCCACGGCATCAGCACCGGCGAAGTCGCCATCGACGTGCCGACCATGATCGCCCGCAAGGATCAGATCGTCAGAAATCTCACCGGCGGGGTTTCCTCGCTGATCAAGGCCAATGGTGCCACCCTGTTCGAAGGTCATGGCAAGCTGCTGGCCGGCAAGAAGGTCGAAGTTACTGCCGCCGATGGCAGCACCCAGGTGCTCGAGGCCGAGAACGTGATTCTCGCTTCCGGTTCCAAGCCGGTGGAAATCCCGCCGGCGCCGGTCGATCAGGATGTCATCGTCGACTCCACCGGCGCCCTGGACTTCCAGAGCGCTCCGGGCAAGCTCGGCGTGATCGGCGCTGGCGTGATCGGCCTCGAGCTGGGCTCGGTCTGGGCCCGCCTGGGTGCCGAGGTCACCGTGCTCGAAGCCATGGACAAGTTCCTGCCGGCCGTCGACGAGCAGGTCGCCAAGGAGGCCCAGAAGATCCTTACCAAGCAGGGCCTGAAGATCCTGCTGGGTGCCCGCGTCACCGGCACCGAGATCAAGGACAAGCAAGTCATCGTCAAATTCACCGATGCCGAAGGCGAGAAGTCGCAAACCTTCGACAAGCTGATCGTCGCGGTCGGCCGTCGTCCGGTGACCACCGACCTGCTGGCTGCCGACAGCGGCGTGACCATGGATGAGCGCGGCTTCATCTACGTCGACGACTACTGCGCGACCAGCGTTCCGGGCGTCTACGCCATCGGCGACGTGGTGCGCGGCGCGATGCTGGCCCACAAGGCCTCGGAAGAGGGCGTGATGGTTGCCGAGCGTATCGCCGGTCACAAGGCCCAGATGAACTACGACCTGATTCCGGCCGTCATCTACACCCACCCGGAAATCGCCGGTGTCGGCAAGACCGAGCAGGCTCTGAAAGCCGAAGGCGTGGCCATCAATGTCGGTGTCTTCCCGTTCGCTGCCAGCGGTCGCGCCATGGCTGCCAACGAAACTGCCGGCTTCGTCAAGGTCATCGCCGATGCCAAGACCGACCGCGTACTGGGCGTTCACGTGATTGGCCCGAGCGCTGCCGAACTGGTCCAGCAGGGCGCCATCGCCATGGAATTCGGCACCAGTGCCGAAGATCTGGGCATGATGGTCTTTGCTCACCCGGCTCTGTCCGAGGCGCTGCACGAAGCCGCCCTGGCGGTCAGCGGTCACGCAATTCACATTGCCAACCGCAAGAAGTAATCAGGCAACAAGGCAACACCCAGCGGCAGACAATCCGTCGTAGCTCCTTGTAGCTATAGCGGAGCGTCTGCCGCGCTGCTTTCGCTGGTATGGTATGGTCATAACTACCGTGTCAGCATGGTCCCGGCACCATGCTGCGCAAGGACAGCCATAAAAACCAGAACGGTACCCAGACATGAATCTCCATGAATATCAGGGCAAGCAGCTTTTTGCCGAATATGGTTTACCCGTGTCCCGAGGCATTGCCGTCGATACCCCGGAGGCTGCGGCACAGGCCTGCGACACGATTGGCGGCAGTTGCTGGGTCGTGAAGGCCCAGGTGCACGCCGGTGGTCGCGGCAAGGCCGGTGGTGTCAAGCTGGTCAAGAGCAGGGAGGCGGCGAGGGACTTCGCCCTCACCTGGCTGGGCAAGCGGCTGGTGACCTACCAGACCGACGCTTCGGGACAAGCGGTCAACAAGATCCTGGTCGAGGCCTGCACCGAGATCGAGCGGGAGCTTTATCTGGGGGCGGTGGTCGACCGCTCCAGCCGCCGTATCGTCTTCATGGCTTCCACCGAGGGCGGGGTGAACATCGAGCAGGTCGCCCACGAAACGCCCGAGAAGATTCTCAAGGCCACCATCGATCCCCTGATCGGCGCCCAGCCGTTCCAGGCCCGCGCGCTGGCCTTCCAGCTGGGTCTCGAGGGTGACCAGCTCAAGCAGTTCACCCATATCTTCATCGCTCTGGCCAAACTGTTCCAGGAGCACGACCTGGCCCTGGTGGAGGTGAACCCGCTGGTGGTCCAGAAGGACGGCAATCTCCTCTGTCTGGATGCCAAGATCAATCTCGACGCCAATGCCCTGTTCCGCCAACCCAGGTTGCGCGCCATGCACGATCCTTCACAGGATGATCCCCGTGAGGTGCATGCGGCGAAGTGGGAGCTGAACTACGTGGCCCTCGAGGGCAACATCGGTTGCATGGTCAACGGTGCCGGCCTGGCCATGGGCACCATGGACATCGTCAATCTCCATGGCGGCAGGCCGGCCAACTTCCTCGACGTCGGCGGCGGCGCGACCAAGGAGCGGGTGACCGAAGCCTTCAAGATCATCCTCTCCGATGCCAACGTTAAGGCCGTGCTGGTCAACATCTTCGGTGGCATCGTGCGCTGCGACATGATCGCCGAAGGCATCATCGGTGCGGTCCGGGAAGTTGGCGTGAAGGTGCCGGTGGTCGTCCGCTTGGAGGGCAACAACGCAGAGCTGGGTGCCGAGGCACTGGTCCGGAGCGGTCTGAACATCATTCCGGCCAGCACCCTGACCGATGCGGCGGTGCTGGTAGTCAAGGCAGCGGAGGGCAACCGATGAGCATTCTGGTCAACAAGGACACCAAGGTCATCTGCCAGGGATTCACCGGCAGCCAGGGAACCTTCCACAGCGAGCAGGCCATGGCCTATGGCACCCGCATGGTCGGGGGCGTGACTCCGGGCAAGGGCGGTACCGTTCATCTCGGCCTGCCGGTCTTCAACACGGTCAGGGAAGCCGTGGAGGCCACCGGCGCCGATGCCTCGGTCATCTATGTGCCCGCACCTTTCTGCAAGGACTCCATCCTCGAAGCGGCTTTTGCCGGCATCCGCTTGATCGTCTGCATCACCGAGGGTGTACCGACCCTCGACATGCTGCAGGTTAAGCTCAAGTGCGACGAGCTGGGCGTACGCCTGATCGGCCCCAACTGTCCGGGGGTGATTACCCCCGGCGAATGCAAGATCGGCATTCAGCCGGGCAACATTCATATGCCGGGCAAGGTCGGCATCGTCTCCCGGTCGGGCACCCTGACCTACGAGGCAGTGAAGCAGACCACCGACGCCGGTTTCGGCCAGTCCACCTGCGTGGGCATCGGCGGCGACCCGATCCCGGGCTCCAGCTTCATCGACATTCTCGGCCTGTTCCAGAACGATCCTCAGACCGAGGCCATCGTGATGATCGGCGAGATCGGCGGCAGTGCCGAGGAGGAAGCGGCAGCCTATATCAAGGCCAACGTCACCAAGCCGGTGGTTTCCTACATTGCCGGCGTCACCGCGCCGGCAGGCAAGCGCATGGGGCATGCCGGCGCGATCATCTCCGGAGGCAAGGGAACCGCGGACGAGAAGTTCGCCGCTCTGCAGGATGCCGGAGTGAAGACCGTGCGCTCCCTGGCGGACATCGGCAAGGCCTTGGCCGAACTGACCGGCTGGGAAATGAAGCGGTCCTGAGGCCGAAGGCCCTCCTGGAGGCAAATGCCGGTCGCTCTGCCGGCTGGCATTTTTTCATCGTCTGGGTAAAGTGACGGGCTTCTCGCGTTGCTGCGGCTAGGAGTACCGATGTTCAGCGCCGAAAGCTATCTGCCTCACCTGTTCGCCGTCATCTGGTTCGTGCTCTGCTGGGGGGGCTATACCCGCTATGCCATCTGGAAAGGGCGCGACACCCCCTGTCTCGCCAGCATCATGCACCTCTATCGCGAGGACTGGATGCGACGCCTGCTGCTGCGCGACAGCCGCATCGCCGATGCCAGCGTGATCGGCAGTCTGGAGCGCAGTGCGTCCTTTTTCGCCTCCAGTACGCTGATCATCCTTGCCGGCATTCTCACCGTGCTGGGATCGTCGGAGCGTGCGGTTTCCCTGCTGGCCGAGCTGCCCTTTGTCCAGATGGCCAGCCGCGAGCTGTCGGAAATCAAGCTGCTCTGCCTGAGCGTGGTGTTCGTCTATGCCTTCTTCACCTTTACCTGGTGCATGCGCCAGTACAATTTCGTGGCAGTGCTGGTCGGTGCTGCCCCCATGTTGGGGGAGCGGCACGTTACCGAGCAGGAGCGCAAGGCGTTTGCCGAGCGCGTCGCGCGGGTGATCTCGCTGGCTGCCAACCAGTTCAACTTCGGCCTGCGCGCCTACTATTTCGGCCTGGCCATGCTGGCCTGGTTCATCAACCCCTGGGTGTTCATGCTGGTCACCACGGGCGTGGTCATGGTGCTCTACCACCGTGAGTTCCATTCCGAGGTGCTGGAAGTGATGGTCTATACGCCGACTCCGCCCATGCCCCCCCTGAAGGAAGAGAAGTAGCCTTTCCTCCACCTGGATTTCCCGATGAAGCGACTGCTGGTCAATCCCTATCTGCTGCTGACCCTGGCCTCGCTGTTCTGGTCGGGAAATCTGGTCATGGGCCGCGGACTGCGCGGCGACCTGCCGCCGGTGGGGCTGGCGTTCTGGCGCTGGACCACCGCCTTCCTGCTGGTGCTGCCGCTTGCCTTGCCGCACCTGCGTAGCCAATGGCCGGCACTGCGCGCAGGCTGGTGGGCGGTGCTCCTGCTCGGCGTCCTGGGCGTGGGTTGCTACAACACCTTCTCCTATATCGCCCTGCAGTACACGACGGCGACCAGCGCCATCCTGCTCAACTCCTTCATTCCCGTGGCGACCATCGCCCTGGCCTTCCTGTTCTTCGGCAAGCGTCTTGCCCGCCAGGAGGCTCTGGGTGTGGTCGTCTCGCTGCTCGGGGTCGTGATTCTGGTGGCTCAGGGCAGCCTCGACACCTTGCTGGCGCTCAGCCTGAACGCCGGCGACCTGTGGATGCTTGCGGCGGTGCTGTCCTGGGGGTTCTACACCGTGGGACTGCAGTGGCGGCCGCAGGGCGTGCATCCGCTGCTGCTGCTCGCCGCATGTATCGCAGTCGGTCTGCTGGTCCAGGCGCCGGTCTACGCCTGGGAGATCGCGGGCGGGCGTTCGATCGTGCTCAACGCACAGTCCGTCGGCGGCATTCTCTACGCAGGTGTGGTGGCGGCCTTCCTGGGGTTTCTCTGCTACAACGCGGGCGTGGCCGCCATCGGACCGGCGCGGGGCTCGCTGTTCCTGCACCTGATGCCGGTGTTCGGCACCATCCTCTCGACGCTGTTGCTGGGCGAGCGGCCACAGCTTTATCACCTCGCCGGCATCGCCCTGGTCTTCGCGGGAATCGCCTTGACCATGTACCGTCCGGCACTGCATGGAGCGGCGACGCTGCCCGGCGATGAATCCCGCTCCTGAGCGAAATCACCTTCGGGGATAGGCTGCGCAAAATATGGATTTCTCAAAAGGGCGTGCGGGAGAGTCGGACAAGACCCGGAAACGACAATGCCCGTATCGCAGGATACGGGCATTGCTCGGTAGGGGGGCTGGGACGCCGATCCCTGTAGGCGGTATCAGTCTTCCAGCGAGCCCATGGCCGTGGTGTTGAAGCCGCCGTCGACGTAGAGGACTTCGCCGCTGATGCCCGAGGCGAGGTCGGAGCAGAGGAAGGCGCCGGCATTGCCGACCTCCTCGATGGTCACGTTGCGGCGCAGGGGGGTCTGGCGCTCGTTGGCGGCGAGCATCTTGCGGAAGCTGGCGATGCCGGAGGCGGCCAGGGTGCGGATCGGGCCGGCGGAGATGCAGTTGACGCGGGTGCCTTCCGGGCCGAGGCTGGCAGCCAGGTAGCGTACGCCGGCCTCCAGGCTGGCCTTGGCCATGCCCATCACGTTGTAGTTGGGCATGGTGCGCTCGGCGCCCAGGTAGGACAGGGTCAGCAGGCTGCCGTTGCGGCCCTTCATCATCTCGCGGCCGGCCTTGGCCAGGGCGACGAAGCTATAGGCGCTGATGTCGTGGGCGATCTTGAAGCCCTCGCGGGTGGTGACTTCGGTGAAGTCGCCGTTCAACTGGTCGCCCGGGGCGAAGCCGACCGAGTGGACGATGCAGTCCAGGCCATCCCATTTCTTGCCCAGTTCCTCGAAGACCTTGGCGATGTCCTCGTCGTTGGCCACGTCACAGGGGAAGCACAGCTCGGGACTGGAGCCCCAGCCGGTGGCGAACTCCTCGACACGGCCCTTGAGCTTGTCGTTCTGATAGGTAAAGGCCAGTTCGGCACCTTCGCGGTGCATCGCGGCGGCGATACCGGAGGCGATGGACAGTTTGCTGGCGACGCCGACGATCAGTACGCGCTTACCGGCGAGAAATCCCATGGATCAGTTCCTCTTCTAGTTAATCGGCGCTGCCGGGAGCCAGGAAGGCGGCTTCCAGCAACTGCCGTGTATAAATATGTTGCGGGTCGGCGAAGATGTCCCGTGCCGCCCCCTGTTCGACCACCTGCCCCTGCCTGACCACCATCAGCTGATGACTGAGCGCCTTGACCACCGCCAGATCGTGGCTGATGAACAGGTAGGTCAGGTCGTACTTGCGCTGCAGCGAACGCAACAGCTCCACGACCTGGCGCTGCACCGTGCGGTCGAGCGCCGAGGTGGGCTCGTCCAGCAGGATCAGCGCCGGCTTCAGCACCAGCGCCCGGGCGATGGCGATCCGCTGCCGCTGCCCGCCGGAAAACTCGTGGGGATAGCGGTGACGGGTCTCCGGATCCAGGCCGACCTCGCGCAGCGCCTCGATGATCGCCTGCTCCTGCTCGGCCGGCGTGCCCGGGCCGTGGATCCGCAGCCCCTCGCCAACGATCTGGCCCACCGACATGCGCGGGCTGAGACTGCCGTAGGGGTCCTGGAAGACCACCTGCATCTCCCGCCGCAGGGGGCGGATCTCATGCTGAGACAGACCGTTCAGCGTCTGGCCGCGGAAGCGGATCGAACCCTGGCTGGACAGCAGGCGCAGGATCGCCAGGCCGAGAGTGGACTTGCCGGAACCGCTTTCGCCGACGATCCCCAGGGTCTGCCCGCGGTGCAGGGTGAAGCCGATGCCGTCCACCGCCTTGACGTGGTCGACCGTGCGGCGCAGCAAACCCTTCCTGATCGGGAACCAGACACGCAGACCCTCGATCTCCAGCAACGGTTCGCCGACCGGGTTGTCCGCCGGCTCGCCGCGCGGTTCCGCGCCGAGCAGTTCCTGAGTATAGGGGTGCTTGGGGGCGTGGAAGATTTCCTCGCAGCCGGCCTGTTCGACGATGGTACCGCCGCGCATGACACAGACCCGGTGGGCGGTGCGCCGCACCAGGTTGAGGTCGTGGGTGATCAGCAGCAGCGCCATGCCCAGGCGGGCCTGCAGATCCTTGAGCAGCTCGAGGATCTTCAGCTGCACGGTGACGTCCAGCGCCGTGGTCGGCTCGTCGGCGATCAACAGCTCCGGCTCGTTGGCCAGGGCCATGGCGATCATCACCCGCTGCCGCTGGCCGCCGGAGAGTTCGTGGGGATAGGCCTTGAGGCGCTTGTGCGGTTCGGGAATGCCGACCAGCTCGAGCAGTTCCAGGGTCCGCGCGGTGGCGGCTGCTCCGCGCAGGCCCTTGTGCAGGGCGAGGACCTCGTTGATCTGCTTCTCGATGCTGTGCAGCGGGTTCAGCGAGGTCATCGGTTCCTGGAAGACCATGGCGATGCGGTTGCCACGGATGCCGCGCAGCTGGCGCTCGTCGAGCCTGAGCAGATCCTGCCCGGCGTAGCGGATGCTGCCGGCCGGGTGGCGGGCCAGCGGGTAGGGCAGAAGGCGCAGGATCGAGTGGGCGGTGACCGACTTGCCGGAGCCGCTCTCGCCGACCAGGGCCAGGGTCTCGCCGCGGCGGATGTCGAAGCTGACGCCTTCCACCACGCGCTGCACCCGGTCGCTACCGACGAACTCGACCGCGAGATCGCGGATCTCGATGAGGTTCTGCGAATCGTTCATTTCACTTCCTGGGATCGAAGGCATCGCGCGCCGCCTCGCCGATGAACACCAAGAGGCTGAGCATCAGCGCCAGCACCACGAAGGCGGTGATCCCCAGCCAGGGCGCCTGCAGGTTGGCCTTGCCCTGGGCGACCAGTTCGCCGAGGGACGGCGCGCCGGGCGGCAGGCCGAAGCCGAGGAAGTCCAGGGCGGTGAGGGTGCCGATGGCGCCGGTGAGGATGAAGGGCATGAAGGTCATGGTCGAGACCATGGCGTTGGGCAGGATGTGCCGGAACATGATCGCGCCGTTGCCCATGCCCAGGGCGCGGGCGGCGCGCACATACTCCAGGTTGCGGCCGCGCAGGAACTCGGCGCGCACCACGTCGACCAGGCTCATCCAGGAGAACAGCAGCATGATGCCCAGCAGCCACCAGAAGTTCGGCTGCACGAAGCTGGCCAGGATGATCAGGAGGTAGAGCACCGGCAGGCCGGACCAGACCTCCAGGAAACGCTGGCCGAGCAGGTCGACCCAGCCGCCGTGGAAGCCCTGCAGGGCACCGACGAGGACACCGACGAGCGAGCTGAGCAGGGTCAGGGTTATGGCGAACAGCACCGAGATGCGGAAGCCGTAGATGACCCGGGCGAGCACGTCGCGGCCCTGGTCGTCGGTGCCCAGCCAGTTGACCTGCGACGGCGGCGCCGGTGCCGGAACGGTCAGCTCGTAGTTGATGCTCGAGTAGCTGAAGGGGATCGGCGGCCAGAGCATCCAGCCGTCCTTCTCCGCGATCAGGCTCTGGATGTAGGGACTCTTGTAGTTGGTGGTCAGCGGGAATTCGCCGCCGAAGGTGGTCTCCGGGTAGCGCTTGAACACCGGGAAGTACCAGCCGCCGTCATAGCGCACGACCAGCGGCTTGTCGTTGGCGATCAGCTCGGCGCCGAGGCTGGCGATGAACAGCGCGAGGAACAGCCAGAGCGACCACCAGCCGCGCCGGTGCGCCTTGAAGAGCTCCAGCCGGCGCCGGTTGAGGGGAGTCAGTTTCATCGTCAGCTCTCCCGGCTTTCGAAGTCGATGCGCGGATCGACCAGGGTGTAGGTGAGATCGCCGATCAGTTTCACGACCAGTCCCAGCAAGGTGAAGATGAAGAGGGTGCCGAACACCACCGGATAGTCGCGGTTGATCGCCGCCTCGAAGCTCAGCAGGCCGAGGCCGTCGAGGGAGAAGATCACCTCGATCAGCAGCGAGCCGGTGAAGAACAGGCCGATGAAGGTCGAAGGGAAGCCGGCGATGACGATCAGCATGGCGTTGCGGAACACGTGTCCGTAGAGCACGCGGTTCTTCGACAGACCCTTGGCGCGCGCGGTCACCACGTACTGCTTGTTGATCTCGTCGAGGAAGCTGTTCTTGGTCAGCAGGGTGAGGGTGGCGAAGTTGCCGATCACCAGGGCGGTCACCGGCAGGGCCAGGTGCCAGAAGTAGTCGAGGATCTTGCCGCCCAGGCTGAGTTCGTCGAAGTTGTTCGAGGTCAGCCCGCGCAGCGGGAACCAGTCGAAGTAGCTGCCGCCGGCGAACAGCACGATCAGCAGGATGGCGAACAAAAAGGCCGGGATCGCATAGCCGACGATGATCGCCGAACTGGTCCAGACGTCGAAGGCGCTGCCGTGGCGCACCGCCTTGGCGATCCCCAGGGGAATGGACACCAGGTACATGATCAGCGTGCTCCACAGCCCCAGGGAGATCGACACCGGCATCTTCTCGAGGATCAGGTCGACGACCGTGGCGTCGCGGAAGAAGCTTTCGCCGAAGTCCAGCTTCAGATAGTTGGTCAGCATCAGCCAGAAGCGCTCGTGGGCCGGCTTGTCGAAGCCGTACATGCGTTCGATCTCGGCGATCAGTTCGGGGTCCAGTCCCTGGGCGCCGCGGTAGCGGGAGCTGCCTGCGGAAACTTCGCCGCCGCCGCCGGAGATGCGTCCGGTGGCGCCGCCGGCAGCGGCCTCGAAGCCTTCCAGCTTGGCGATGGCCTGCTCCACCGGGCCGCCGGGGGCGGCCTGGATGATGACGAAGTTGAGCAGCAGGATGCCGAGCAGGGTCGGTACGATCAGCAGCAGGCGGCGCAGAATATAGGCGAACATCTCAGCGCTCCGTGGTCGCCGGCGCGTCCGAGGCGGCTGCGGGCTCGGATTTGCTCCACCAGGTGTACAGGCCGATGTCGTAGCGCGGGGTCACCTTCGGGTGGGCGAGACGATTCCAGTAGGCCACCCGCCAGGTCTTGATGTGCCAGTTGGGCACCACGTAGTGGCCCCACAACAGCACCCGGTCCAGGGTACGGGTGTGGGCGATCAGGCTGTCGCGGGTGTCGGCCTGGATCAGGCCATCGACCAGGCGGTCGATGGCCTGATCCTTGAGGCCGATGAAGTTGCGGCTGCCCGGGTTGTCGGCGCTGTCCGAGTGCCAGTATTCGCGCTGTTCGTTACCGGGCGAGTTGGACTGGGCGAAACCGCCGACCATCATGTCGAAGTCGCGCGAGCGCAGGCGGTTGATGTACTGGGAGACATCCACCCGGCGGATCTCCAGGTTGATGCCGAGATCGGCGAGATTGCGCTTGTAGGGCAGCAGAATGCGCTCGAAATCGGCCTGGACGAGGAGGAACTCGATGCGCACCGGCTGGCCCTTGGCATCCAGCATGCGGTCGCCCTCGACCCGCCAGCCGGCCTCCTGCAGCAGCTGGTAGGCGCGCCGCTGCTGGTCGCGGACGATGCCGCTGCCGTCGCTGACCGGCGGGCGGAATTCGCTGCTGAAGACCTCCGGCGGAATCTGCTCACGCAGCGGCTCGAGGATCTTCAGCTCGGCCGCATCGGGCAGGCCGCGGGAGGCCAGCTCGGAATTGTCGAAATAGCTGCGGGTGCGGGTATAGGCGCCGTTGAACAACTGGCGGTTGGTCCACTCGAAGTCGAACAGCAGGGCCAGGGCCTCGCGTACCCGGCGGTCCTGGAACAGCGGCCGGCGGATATTGAAGACGAAGCCCTGCATGCCGGTCGGGTTGTTGTTGGCGATCTCTTCCTTGACCAACTGACCGTTCTTGACCGCGGGAACGTCGTAGGCAGTCGCCCAGTTCTTCGCGCTGGTCTCCAGCCAGTAGTCGAACTGCCCGGCCTTGAGGGCCTCCAGGGCGACGGTGTTGTCGCGGTAGTAGTCGATCTGCACCGCATCGAAATTGTAGAAGCCGCGGTTGGCGGGCAAGTCCTTGCCCCACCAGTCCTTGACCCGCTCGTAGCGGATGCTGCGTCCGGGCTGGACACTGGCGATCCGGTACGGGCCGCTGCCCAGCGGCGGCTCCATACCGGACTTGGTGAAGTCGCGGCCTTCCCACCAGTGCTTGGGCAGCACCGCCAGCTGACCGAGGATCAGCGGCAGCTCGCGGTTGCCGGCATGCTTGAAATCGAAGCGCACGCGCCGCTCGTCCTCGGCGACCGCCTGGCTGACGTCGGCATAGTAGGCGCGATACATGGGGGCGCCATCCTTCATCAGGGTGTCGAAGGTGAACACCACGTCCTCGGCAGTCACCGGATGGCCATCGTGGAAGCGCGCCTCGGGGCGCAGGTGGAAGCGCACCCAGCTGTTGTCGGGGGCCCGCTCGATCTTCTCGGCGAGCAGGCCGTATTCGGTGAAGGGCTCGTCGAGGCTGTGGCGGGTCAGGGTGTCATAGACCAGGCCGATCTCGTCGGCGGCGACGCCCTTGTTGATGAAGGGGTTGAGGCTGTCGAAGCTGCCGAACCCGGCCTGGCGCAAGGTGCCGCCCTTGGGTGCATCCGGGTTGACGTACTCGAAATGCCGGTAGTCAGCGGGGTATTTCGGCGCTTCGCCATAGAGCGTCAGGGCATGTTGCGGGGCTGCCTGGGCCAGGCTGGCGAGGCCGAGCAGCAGGCTAGCGCCGGCGGTGAGCAGGAAGGAGCGCAGTGAAGACGTCATCGGTCGTTCTCCTTGGTCTTCAGCCACCAGGCACGCAGGCCCAGGGTGTAGGGGGGCGTGGTGACGAAGGCGAACCGGTTGCGGTACGCCAGACGGTGGTGATTGATGTACCAGTTCGGGATGCTGTAGTGCTGCCAGAGCAGGACGCGATCCAGGGCTCGGGTGGCGGCAACCTGCTGCTCCCGGGTCTTTGCCGCCAGAAGACTTTCCAGCAGGCTGTCGACCACCGGGTTGGCGATGCCCGCGTAGTTCTTGCCGCCCCTCACACCAGCCTGGCTGGAGTGGAAGTAGAACCATTGCTCGAGGCCAGGGCTGAGAGTCTGCGGCAGGGTCAGCAGGATCATGTCGTAGTCGAAGTGGTCGAGCCGCTGCTTGTACTGGGCGCGATCCACGGTGCGCAGCCGGACCTCAATGCCGATGCTGGCGAGGTTCTCGCTGTAGGGCTGGAGGATGCGCTCGAGGCTTGGGTTGACCAGCAGTATTTCGAAGCGCAGCGGCTGGCTGCGAGCATCGACCAGTTGCTGGCCGGAGAGCTTCCAGCCGGCTTCGCCGAGCAGGGCGAGGGCGCGGCGCAGGGTCTCGCGCGGAATGCCACGGCCGTCGGTCTTCGGCATCGGAAAGGGCTCGCGGAACAGGCGCTCGGGCAATTGCTGGCGATGTTTCGACAGCAGCAGCCACTCCTCGCCCTCGGGCTTGCCGGTGGCGGAGAACTCGCTGTTCGGGTAGTAGCTCTCGGCACGCCAGTAGGCACCGTAGAACAGGGTGCGATTGGTCCATTCGAAATCGAACATCAGCCCCAGGGCTTCGCGCACCCTGGGATCGGCGAAGGAGCTGCGTCGGGTATTCATGAACAGCGCCTGGGTCTGCGTCGGGATCCGGTGCGGAATTTCGGCGCGGACCACCTGACCCGTCTCCACGGCCGGAAAGCGGTAGCCCCTGGCCCAGTTCTTCGCCTGGTGCTCGATGTAGAAGTCGAAGTGCCCGGCCTTGAACGCCTCGAAAGCGACTCCGCTGTCGCGGTAGAAGTCCACCTCCACCCGGTCGAAGTTGTACTTGCCGCGGTTGATCGGCAGCTTCGCGCCCCACCAGTTCTTCACCCGCTCGAACACCAGGCGGCGCCCCGGCTGCACCTGGACGACGCGGTAGGGGCCGCTGCCCAGCGGCGGCTCGAAGGTCGTGGCCTTGAAGTCGCGGCCTGTCCAGTAATGGCGGGGGAGTACCGGTAGTTCGCCGAGGCGCAGGATCAGCAGCGGATTGCCGGAGCGCTTGAAGACGAAGCGGATGCGCTGGCGCCCGAGGACGTCGACCCGCTGCACCTCGCGCAGCTCGGTGCGGTACTGGGGGTGTCCTTCCTGACTGAGCAGGCGGTAGGAGAAGGCCACGTCCTCGGCGGTGATCGGCTTGCCGTCATGGAAGCGGGCTGCCTTGCGCAGGTTGAACACCACCCAGCTGCGGCTTTCGTTGTATTCGACGGATTCGGCGATCAGGCCATAGTTGGACGCGGGCTCGTCCCCGGAGGGGTCGTACATTCCGGAGCCGACCATCAGCGGCTCGTTCAGCTCGCTGATGCCGTACTGGAGGAAGTCGGCCGTCGCCGACGGACTGGTCCCCTTGAAGCTGTAGGGGTTCAGCGTATCGAAGGTGCCGAGGGCCATCAGGCGCAGTGTGCCGCCCTTGGGAGCCTTGGGATTGACCCAGTCGAGATGGCGGAAGTTGGCGGGGTACTTGAGCACACCGAACTGGGCGTAGCCATGGCTTTCGGTGATGCGCGCAGCCGCTGGCGCACTTGTGAGCACACTGAGCAACAGCAGACAGAGGGGGCGCATCGGTAGGAGGGTCCGATCCATGGCGACTTCTGGATATTCGGGCCGCTACAGTAACAGCTTGTCAGCCTTGGAAAAAGCTCGCGCTCCGGACCCCGTGCGCATTCGCGGGACCGGTGGGACGGCAAGGCCCGTGACGTTCGCGGCCGGCCATTGCCGGATGCTGTCAGTTTGCCAGAAAGAGGGTCAGGGTCTGCCCTGGACGGATGGTCCGGCCGCTCAGGGAGTTCCAGCGCTGAAGGGTCTTGGTATCGACCTGGAAGCGCTGGGCGATGCGATGGAGCGAATCACCCTTGCGCACCTTGTAGTAGGTCACCGACTGGCGCTTCTTGGCAATGGACGTCCGGCGCGGCGGCTCTTCTTCCTCCAGAGCCAGCATACGCGCGGCGCTGGGCGGCGTGGTGGCCTGCTGCAGGGTGAAGGTCCGGTGCAGTTCCGGCCGGCGCGGACGGGGGGCGCCGGGGTTGGCGGCCAGACGCTGCTTGCGCCATTCGGCCAGTTGCTCGGGGCTGCGGCCCAGGCTGAGCTGCAGCCGCTCGGCATTTTCGGTCGGCACCAGCAGGTACTGGGGGCCATCTAGGGTGATGCCGCGCTTGTAGGCCGGATTCAGTCGGAGCAGTTCGCCCTTGTCGATGCCGGCCATTTCGGCGAGGCGCGACAGCTGCATGCTGCCGCCGATTTCCACCCGGTCGAAATAGGGTTCGTTGGCGATCGGGCTCAGGCTGATGCCATAGGCCTCGGGGGTGTTGATCACCTGGGACAGGGCCAGCAGCTTGGGCACATAGTCCTGGGTTTCCTTGGGCAGGGGCAGGTTCCAGTAGTCGGTGGGCAGGCCGAGCCGGCGGTTGCGCTCCATGGCCCGGCTGACCGTGCCTTCGCCGGCGTTGTAGGATGCCAGGGCGAGCAGCCAGTCGCCGTTGAACATATCGTGGAGCCGGGAAAGGTACTCGATCGCCGCCTGGGTGGAGGCGGTGATGTCGCGACGACCGTCGTACCACTGGGTCTGGTGCAGGTTGTAGTCGCGGCCGGTGGAGGGAATGAACTGCCAGAGGCCCACCGCATGGGCGCGGGAATAGGCAAGGGGGTTGTAGGCGCTCTCGATGACCGGCAGCAGGGCCAGCTCCAGCGGCATTCCGCGCTCTTCCAGGCGTTCGACGATGTAATGGATGTAGAGGGCGCCGCGCTCGCTGACCTTGTCGATATGCACCGGGTTGCTGACGAACCACAGGCGCTGGCGCTCGATGCGCGGATTGACCCCTATCTCGTCCTGCAGCGCGAAGCCTTCGCGCATGCGTGCCCAGATATCCTGGGGCTGCGCAGTGGCAGCCTGGTCCCGCCACTGGACCTCGCGCTTGGGCTTCGCGGCCAGGCGCGCATATTCGTCATCGTTGCGCTCGCTGGTGCTCTGACAGCCGGCCAGGGCTGTGGCCAGGAAAATGACGATAAATGGAGTGCGCCGCGCCAATATGCCCGGGGCAACATCCTTGTTGAAGGGTAAGTTTGACATGGGCGGAAAGGGGTCCGGGCAAAAAAGTGGGCCGATTCTAGGAAGCGCCCCGAAGAGGGGTCAACCCGTCGGGGACTTTCAAACTGTAGGCCGCTGCCTAGAAATTGTCCTTCCATGCCCGCAACTCGGCGAAAACTTGATCTGGGTCAATGGATGCCCGGCCACTGCGGCGGGCCATTTTTTCTTTAATGGAGGTTTCCCCGGTGCGCAGAAAGGGGTTGGTATCCCGCTCTAGGGCCAGGTTCGACGGCAGACTGCTTCGTCCCGCAGCGCGCCAGGCGCTCACCTCGGCCAGGCGCCGGGCGATGGCAGGGTTTTCCGGCTCCACCGCCTGGGCGAAGCGCAGATTGCTCAGGGTGTATTCATGGGTGCAGTACACCAGGGTCGCCTCGGGCAACCCGGCCAGACGGTTCAGCGATCGATGCATCTGGCTCGGCGTGCCCTCGAAGAGACGTCCGCAGCCGGCGGCGAACAGGGTGTCGCCGCAGAACAGCCAGGGCTGCACGGCAGCATGGAAATAGGCGATGTGGCTGCGAGTATGGCCCGGCACCTCGAAAACCCTGAAGGTACAGCCGAGGACGTCGACGGTTTCGCCGTCGCGAAGCGTGAGATCCACTGCCGGAATACGCTCGTCGTCGGGGCCCAGCACCCGAGCCCCGGTCGCCTGCTTGAGGGGTTCCACGCCGCTGATGTGGTCGGCGTGATGGTGGGTGATCAGGATATCGGCGAGTTGCCAGCCGGGGTTCGCGTCCAGCCAGGCGAGCACCGGGACGGCATCGCCGGGGTCGACCACGGCGATGCGCCGGGTGGCCGGATCCTCTAGCAGCCAGATGTAGTTGTCCTGGAAGGCGGGGAGTGCGTCGATCCGTACCATGCTGTATTCGCGGGCGTCCCGGATCCTGGGCGGGCCGGGCGCTTCCGCGTTCTCCTGTCGAGTCTGTTCATCGAGAGTTGAAGGGGTTGCGGCCGCCCCTCAAGGATGGCGGCAGCGCTCGCCGGGGGCGTGTTGACGCTGGCGATCGCTAAACTTAAAAGAGTTCGTCCCATCTTAGACCGAGCGTCCGCACACAGGGAGCCTTCATGACCGACCAACCCTTCGCCAACGCCGATCCCCGGTGGCTGTCACTGATGAGCGATGCCCGCGACTGGTTCTCCACGCCTCTGGGGCAGCAGATGCTGCAGGAGGAGCGGCGTCTGCTCAAGGAGGAACTGGCGCGCTTCTTCGGCGGCTACCTGGTGCATTACGGTCCGCCGGGCGAGTTCGAGGGAGCCGGGCAGATCCGCTGCTGCGTGCGTCTGGGCGCACCCTTGCCGGGGGTGCAGATCGTCTGCGAGGAGCACGCCTGGCCACTGGCCGAGCATGCCGCCGACGTGGTGGTGCTGCAGCACGCGCTGGATTTCAGCCTGTCGCCCCATGCGTTGCTGCGCGAGGCGGCGCGCAGCGTTCGTCCCGGCGGTCACCTGCTCGTGGTCGGCATCAATCCGCGCAGCCTCTGGGGGCTGCGTCGCCATTTCGCCGGCGATGTGTTGCGCCAGGCCCGCTGCATCGGTTCCAGTCGGGTTGGCGACTGGCTGGCGCTGCTCGGCTTCGCGCTGGAGAAACGCCGCTTCGGGTGTTATCGTCCGCCGCTTTCATCCTGCGTCTGGCAATCCCGCACCGCGCGTCTGGAGTCCTGGGGCGAGTCCTGGCAGATGCCGGGCGGCGGCTTCTACCTGCTGGTGGTGCGCAAGCTGGTGGTCGGCCTGCGGCCGCTGCCGCAGAGTCGCCGGGAGCCCATCGGCAAGCTGCTGCCGCTGCCGGTGGTCAAGGTCAGCCGGCGCGCGTCGAAACATGGGGCTTGAGTGAGCGACAAGGTCGAAATCTATACCGACGGTGCCTGCAAGGGTAACCCCGGTCCCGGGGGATGGGGCGCATTGCTGGTCTGCCGGGGCGTCGAGCGCGAGCTCTGGGGGGGCGAGGCGGAAACCACCAACAACCGCATGGAGCTGACCGCGGCCATCCGCGCGCTGGCCGAGCTCAAGCGACCCTGCGAAGTGCATCTGACCACCGACTCCGAGTACGTGATGCGCGGAATTCAGGAATGGCTGCCGAACTGGAAGAGGCGCGGCTGGAAGACCGCCGCGCGCCAGCCGGTGAAGAACGCCGACCTCTGGCAGCAGCTCGACGAGCAGGTCGGTCGCCATCAGGTCAGCTGGAGCTGGGTGCGCGGCCATACCGGCCATCCCGGCAACGAGCGAGCCGACCTGCTGGCCAACCGCGGCGTCGCCGCCGCCCGCGCACAACAGAAGCACAGCCTCTAGACCCCTTTCGGAGATATCGATAGATGCGCAGTGTCGTACTGGATACCGAAACCACCGGCATGCCGGTGACCGAAGGCCACCGGATCATCGAGATCGGTTGTGTCGAGCTGCTCGGCCGGCGTCTCACCGGGCGGCATTTCCACGTCTATCTGCAGCCAGACCGCGCGGTGGACGAGGGCGCCATCGCAGTACATGGCATCACCAACGAATTTCTTGCCGACAAGCCGCGTTTTGCCGATATCGCCGAGGAGTTCTTCGAGTTCATCAAGGGCGCCCAGCTGATCATCCACAACGCGGCGTTCGATATCGGCTTCATCGAGAATGAGTTCGTCCGGCTGGGACAGGCCGAGCGCGCCGAGATCGGCGCCCACTGCAAGGTGCTCGACACCCTGCTGATGGCCCGCGAGCGCCATCCCGGCCAGCGCAACAGCCTCGACGCCCTGTGCAAGCGCTACGACGTCGACAATTCCAACCGCGACCTGCACGGCGCGCTGCTCGACGCCGAGATCCTCGCCGACGTCTGGCTGGCCATGACTGGCGGGCAGACGCACTTGTCGCTGTCCGGCGAGGGCGGCGAGGGCGGTCGCGCCCAGTCGTCGGCGATCCGCCGGCTGCCGCAGGACCGTCAGCGCACCCGGGTGATCCGCGCCAGCGAGCCGGAGCTGGCCGCCCATGCCGAGCGGCTGGCGGCGATCGAGAAGGCCGCCGGCAGTCCGGCGCTGTGGATTCAGATGGAGCAGGCGCAGCAGCAGTAGCCGGGGGGGCGGCGCTCTGGCTTATCCTGAGGGAAATCTCCCCCAGGACATGGATCGTGTACAAAGACCTCGATTTTCCGATTCTCATCGTCCATCGCGACATCAAGGCCGACAGCGTCGCCGGCGAACGCGTGCGGGCGATCGCCCGAGAGCTGGAGCAGAGCGGCTTCAGCATCCTTTCCACCGCCAGCTCCAGCGAAGGGCGCATCGTCGCCTCGACCCACCACGGCCTGGCCTGCGTCCTGGTCGCCGCCGAGGGGGCAGGGGAAAACCAGCGCCTGCTGCAGGACATGCTCGAGCTGATCCGTCTCGCCCGCTCCCGGGCCCCGCAACTGCCGATCTTCGCCCTCGGCGAGCAGGTCACTATCGAGAACGCACCGGCCGAGGCGATGGCCGATCTCAACCAGCTGCGCGGCATCCTCTATCTGTTCGAGGACACCGTGCCCTTCCTGGCCCGCCAGGTGGCCCGCGCCGCCCGCAGCTACCTGGCCGGCCTGCTGCCGCCGTTCTTCAGCGCACTGGTCGAGCACACCCTGCAGTCCAACTACTCCTGGCACACGCCCGGCCACGGCGGCGGCGTGGCCTATCGCAAGAGCCCGGTGGGCCAGGCCTTCCACCAATTCTTCGGCGAGAACACCCTGCGCTCCGACCTCTCGGTGTCGGTGCCGGAGCTCGGCTCGCTGCTCGACCACACCGGCCCTCTGGCTGCCGCGGAGGCACGAGCAGCCCGCAATTTCGGCGCCGATCACACCTTTTTCGTAATCAACGGCACCTCGACCGCCAACAAGATCGTCTGGCATTCCATGGTCGCCCGCGACGACCTGGTGCTGGTCGACCGCAACTGTCACAAGTCGATCGTCCACGCCATCGTCATGACCGGAGCGATCCCCCTCTATCTGGTGCCGGAGCGCAACGAACTGGGCATCATCGGGCCGATTCCGCTCGGTGAGTTCAGCCGCGAGTCGATCGCCGCGAAGATTGCCGCCAACCCGTTGGCGCGCGGGCGTGAATCCCGTGTGAAGCTCGCGGTGGTGACCAATTCCACCTACGACGGCCTCTGCTACAACGCCGAGCTGATCAAGCAGACCCTGGGCGCTAGCGTCGAGGTGCTGCACTTCGATGAGGCCTGGTTCGCCTATGCCGCCTTCCACGAATTCTATGTGGGGCGCTACGGTATGGGGACCACGCGCGCTCCGGACAGTCCGCTGGTGTTCAGCACCCACTCCACCCACAAGCTGCTGGCGGCCTTCAGCCAGGCCTCGATGATCCACGTGCAGGACGGCGGCCGCCGCCAGCTGGACCGCGACCGCTTCAACGAAGCCTTCATGATGCACATCTCCACTTCGCCGCAATACGGCATCCTGGCTTCGCTGGACGTCGCCTCGGCGATGATGGAGGGGCCGGCCGGCCGCTCGCTGATCCAGGAGACCTTCGACGAGGCGCTCAGCTTCCGGCGCGCCCTGGCGAACCTGCGCA
Organism: Azotobacter salinestris; assembly: GCF_009363155.1. Taxonomy (NCBI): domain Bacteria; kingdom Pseudomonadati; phylum Pseudomonadota; class Gammaproteobacteria; order Pseudomonadales; family Pseudomonadaceae; genus Azotobacter; species Azotobacter salinestris. Next base: position 624,206 of record NZ_CP045302.1, on the reverse strand, counting down.
AGAGCCTGGCGCCGGACGACTGGTGGTTCGATATCTGGCAGCCGCCGCTCGGTGCGACCGGGGAGCAGGGGGCCGCTGCCGACTGGCTGCTGACCCCGGCGGCCGACTGGCACGGCTTCGATGCCCTGCCCGAGGACTATGTGCTGCTCGATCCGATCAAGGTCACCCTGGTGACCCCGGGGTTGAGTGTCGGCGGGCAGCCGGCCGGTCAGGGCATTCCGGCGGTGGTGGTGGGCCGCTTCCTCTGGGAGCGTGGCCTGGTGGTGGAAAAGACCGGCCTGTATTCCTTCCTGGTGCTGTTCTCCATGGGCATCACCAAGGGCAAGTGGAGCACCCTGCTGACCGAACTGCTGGAGTTCAAGCGCTGCTACGACGCCAACCTGCCGCTGGAGCAGGTGCTGCCGTCCATCGCCCAGGCCGGCGGTGCCCGCTATGCCGGCATGGGGCTGCGCGACCTGTGCGACCAGTTGCACGACTTCAACCGGCAAAGCGCCCGGGCCAAGGCGCTCAAGCACATGTACAGCCTGCTGCCGGAAATTGCCCTCAAGCCAGCGGACGCCTACGACAAGCTGGTGCGCGGCGAGGTCGAGGCGGTACCGATCGAGCAGCTCGAGGGGCGCATCGCGGCGGTGATGCTGGTGCCCTATCCGCCGGGCATTCCGCTGATCATGCCGGGCGAGCGCTTCACCCGGACCACCAAGGCGATCGTCGAGTACCTGCATTCCACGCGCGCCTTCGATGCGCGCTTCCCGGGATTCGGCCTGGATGTGCACGGCCTGCAGCACGAGGACGGCCCGCAGGGGCGGATCTACACGGTCGACTGCCTGCGCTGATCTACCTCTCGAACTCCCGCGGCCGTGCTGCCGCGGGTGGCTTCGACATGCCTGGCTCGGGCCTTTGCGGCAAGTTCGCGTTATTGGCTCCGACAGTGTTCTTCGATAATTCACGGTCATATATACAGCCGTCGCCAAAAGTTTTTCGAGTCTTTTGGCGTAGCCGGACTGCTGTCACTCTGCCAATTGCCGTCTCGAATATCCCGACTCCAGTGTCTTTGTCACGAGCTGTAGGGGCCAACGCACAACTGTTTCCCAATCAGTTGGAAAAATGCTTGAAAAACAATCGGATGGCATTTTGACTTTATTTTTATAAAATTCTTTGAAGGTACTTGCCCGGATTTCCGAGGGGACTTTGCGTGTCTCTCTGGTTGATTTTTTTGCCTGCTCCGTAGTTGCTATTTTAATCCTTTTGAAGGCCTATTGCCATTTGTTGTGATGTTTGGTCGAGTGCTTTGCATCAATCCGATGGCATTGTGTTTTTTATCGGTGTTTCGGGTGATTTTCTTAGTGGCATTTTGCATTGCAAAAAATTATATTTTTATTCTGCTTGGGTTCCTCAAGAGGCAGGGAAGCGTGGTGTTTGTAGTTGGGTGACCGGCTGGTTCGGCGGGCTTTTCGAAGGTGGACTACCAAGTCTGTGCATGGATTAAAGGGTTTTGATTTCGGCTGTTGTTTCATGAAAAATCTATATAAATCAAATAATTGATTATATTAATGTCTGTCTTTGCAGCTTTTCTGTAGTCAGTATGAATTGTGTGGATTTCCATTTTTCAGATGGCGGTTAATCTCATATTTCCTACAGGCAGCATCGCTCGTGAGATTGTCTTTCCCATATTTTAAGCTGCTTTGATTTTTGTTTTTTGCGCTTCGCAAAAATAGTTTTTTGCAATTATTTTCTATTTGCAAGGTCTTGATGGCTTATTGACTTCATTGATTTGTTCAAACTCGACGTCGATTCGGGATTCACTTTCCCATTCGCCCTGGAATGAATTACCGGAGATTCCGAGTACGCTTGATTTTGCCGGTAGTGTGAAAACCAAGATGTTGACATCACATGCCCGTTGGCCTGAAGCCGCTTCGTTTCCGGAGCAGGACGCAAATACCGTCTTCCCGGTGAAAAACCCGGCAGACCTTTGGTGCGATGTCAATTAGATGGCATTTCCCGCTTTCCAGGGTAGTTGGGGCCATGCCAGTCGAACAGCGAGCTGCGTGCCAAGCGGCTCGGACAAGGGACAAAAGTGCGCCGAAAGCGCATCTTTTTGAGAGCAGGATGATCAAATGGCTAGTCATATTGCAATAACTCCCGCAGGGTATCTCGACTCCAGGATTGCGATTGCTGCCTGTCGTGCCGGGGAAATCGGAATCCTCGATCTGGGCTGTCACAACGATCCGGAAACTACTAGGGCAGCCATCGATGGCCTGGCCGCCAATGCCGGGCCGAGCGCCCAGTGGGGGATCCGCTGGGATACCCTCGGCTCGGCCGAGCGCGGCCTTGAGCAACTGGCCGAATTCATCCCCCGGCGCGTGCCGATCCTGGTGCTCGCCGGCCTCAAGCCGGACGACCTGGTCTTCACCGGGATGCAGCCCAAGGAGCTGGCCGCGCTGAAGAAGAGAATCAAGCGCCTGGCCTGCAAGATCTTCGTCGAGGTCTGGGATCTGCCCTCGGCCCTGGCCGCCGAGGCCTCCGGCTGCGACGGGCTGATCCTCAAGGGACATGAGTCCGGTGGCTGGGTCAGCCGCCATTCGAGCTTCATCCTGCTCCAGGAGCTGCACGGTCGGGTCAACATCCCCTATTGGGTGCAGGGCGGCATGGGCACCCATACCGCTGCCGCCGCGGTGCTCGCCGGCGCATCCGGCGTGGTGCTCTGCGAGCAGCTCTGGCTGGCCGACGAGAGCCCCTTCATCGGTACCCCGCAGGCCCGTGCCTGGGCGGCGCTGGATGGCAGCGAAACCGTGCTGATCGGCCCCGAACAACGCTCGTTCCGCCTGTTCGGCCGCGGTGCCCGCGAGCAGCTCGAGGAACTCGAGCAGGCGGTGATCAAGGAGGAGGCGTGGGAGGCCCTGCTACTCAAGGCGCTCGCCCAGGTGGATGGCAAACTGCAGCCGATGGGCGAGGACATCGCCTTGGCGGCCGCCCTGGCACGCCGTCACGGTACCGTCGGACGCATTCTCGCCGCGCTTTCGAGCGGCACCGAACAGGCCCTGCGCGGAGCCCGCACGCAGCACGCGCTGGGACCGGATTCCCCGCTGGCGCAGTTGCATGGCACCCGCTACCCGATCGTCCAGGGCCCGATGACCCGGGTCAGCGACGTGGAGGGCTTCGCCAAGGCCGTGGCCGATGGTGGCGGCCTGCCATTTATCGCCTTGTCGGTGATGCGTCAGGAGCAGGTGCAGAGCCTGCTGACCAAGACCAAGGCGCTGCTCGGCGACAAGCCCTGGGGGGTCGGTATCCTCGGCTTCATGCCGCTGGAGCTGCGCCAGGCCCAGCTCGAGGTGGTCCGCCAGATCAAGCCGCGCTTCGCACTGATCGCCGGCGGGCGTCCCGGCCAGGCCCGCGAGCTTGAGGCCATCGGCATCAGCACCTACCTGCACGTACCCTCGCCCGGGCTGCTCAAGGGTTTCATCAAGGACGGCGCCCGCAAGTTCATCTTCGAGGGCGGTGAATGCGGTGGCCACACCGGCCCGCTGAGCAGCTTCATTCTCTGGGAGTCGGCCATCGAGACCCTGACCTCGGTCGAGATCAACGATCCCGAGTCGGTCCAGATCCTGTTCGCCGGCGGCATCCACGACGAGCTGTCGGCGGCGATGGTTTCCGCCCTGGCGGCGCCGCTGGTCGAGCGCGGCATGAAGATCGGCGTGATCATGGGCACCGCCTATCTCTTCACCCACGAGATCGTCAACAGCGGCGCGATCCTGCCGGAATTCCAGTCCCAGGCCATCGCCTGCAAGGAAACCACCCTGCTGCAATCCGGTAAGGGCATGTACACCCGCTGCGCGGTGACACCTTTCTGCGACGAGTTCAACCGCACCCGGCGCGACATGCTGCTCGCCCTGGAGACCCCGGAGAAGGTGCTCAAGGTACTGGAGCTGTTCAATATCGGTCGCCTGCGCATGGCCTCCAAGGGCATCAGCCAGAACCCCGACCGTTCGGCAGCCTCCCGCTACGTGCAAATCCCTCCCGAGGATCAGCGCCGCGAGGGCATGTACATGCTCGGCGAGGTCGCCCGCCTGCGCTCGCGTGCGCTGAGCATTGCGGAACTGCACAGTGCGGTGTCGGAAGGCTGCAGCGGGGTGCTGGCGCAGGTCGATCAGCGCCTGCCGCGCAAGCGCGCGGCCAAGCGCGTGGCGGCGGAAAGCGACATCGCCATCGTCGGCATGGCCGGCCTGCTGCCCGGCGCCAACGATCTGCGCACCTACTGGCAGAACATTCTCCACCGGGTCAACGCGATCCGTGAGGTGAGCGAGGAGCGCTGGCGCCCCGAGGACTACTTCGATCCCAAGCGCGGCCTCCCCGACAAGGTGTATTCGAAGTGGGGCGGCTTCCTGGACGACATCCAGTTCGATCCGTCCCTGTACGGCATCCCGCCGGCCAGCCTGAAATCGATCGAGCCGGTGCAACTGCTGGCCCTCGACGTGGTGCGCCAGGCCCTGGCCGATGCCGGTTTCGACCGCCGCTCGTTCGCCAGGGACCGCACCGCGACCATCTTCGCCGCCGGCGGGATGAACGAGTTGGGTTGCGACTATATATTCCGCGGCCTGCTCAGCCATTACCTGCCGCGGATCGAGGGGCTGCCCGAGGAGGCCGCCAGGCAGGTGCTGGAGGCGCTCTACGAGCAGGACCTGCCCAAGTGGACCGAGGATTCCTTCCCCGGCATCCTGGAGAACGTCATCGCCGGGCGGGTCGCCAACCGCTTCGACCTGCGCGGCACCAACTACATCGTCGATGCGGCCTGCGCCTCGTCGCTGGCGGCCCTCGACGTGGGCATCCGCCAGCTGCGCAGCCACGATGCCGATGTCGCCGTGGTCGGCTCGGTGGACGCCACCAACAACCCGGTCGGCTTCCTCTGCTTCTCCCAGACCCATGCCTTGTCGCCGCGCGGCCGCAGCCGTCCGTTCGACGACAGCGCCGACGGCATCGCCCTGGGCGAGGGCGTAGTCGCCCTGGTGCTCAAGCGCCTGGGCGACGCCGAGCGTGACGGCGACCGCATCTATTCGGTGATCAAGGGCATCGGTGCCTCCAGTGACGGCCGCAACCGCAGCCTCACCGCGCCCCATCCCCAGGGACAGGTCACCGCCCTGCAGCGAGCCTACGAGGACGCCGCGGTCGATCCGACCACCATCGGCCTGATCGAAGCCCATGGCACTGGTACTGCGCTCGGCGACAAGTCGGAGATCGAGTCGCTCAACCTCGCCTTCGGCAAGACCGGCATGGCCACCCAGTCCTGCGCCGTGGGTTCGGTTAAGTCGATGATCGGCCACACTAAGGTGACCGCCGGCCTGGCGGCGATGGTGAAGACCGCGCTGGCGCTCAAGCAGCGCGTGCTGCCGGCGACCATCGGCGTCGAGACGCCGAACGCAAAGATCGACTTCGGCCGCTCGCCGTTCTTCATCAACACCGAGACCCGGCCCTGGCTGAACACCTCGGACCATCCGCGCCGCGCCGGGGTCAGCGCCTTCGGCTTCGGCGGCACCAACTTCCATGTGGTGATGGAGGAATACACCGGCGCCTACCGCGACAGCGACGTCGTCGACCTCAATCCGCGCGATGCCGAGCCCTTCGCCTTCCGTGGCCAGGACCGTGCCCAGGTGCGCGAACAGGCGCAGCGCCTGCTCGCTGCCCTGGAGCATCCCGAGCAGGTCGATATCGCCCAACTGGCCTACTCGCTGCATCTGGAACAGGCCGCGCCCCGTGCCGCCGACGGTGCGCGCAATTGTCGGCTGGCCCTGCTCGCCAGCTCCGGCGCCGATCTCAAGGCCAAGTTGGAGCTGGCCCTGAAGGCACTGCAGGGACGGGAATGCGAGGTGAAGTACCCGCAAGGGGTGTTCTTCCGCGAAGGACCGGAAGCCACCGGCGGCGTCTGCTTCGTGTTCCCTGGCCAAGGTTCGCAGCGGGTCAACATGCTGGCCGACCTGACGACCTCCCTGCCCGAGCTGCACGACCTGTTCGAGCGCGCCGACAAGCTGCTCGCCGACCGCCTGGAGCAGCCCCTGTCGCGCTACATCTATCCGGTGCCGGTATTCAGCGACGAGGAGCGTGCCCGCCAGCAGACCGTGCTGAACGCGACCCAGGTCGCCCAGCCGGCGCTGGGGGTGGTCGACAGCGCCGCGCTCAGGGTGCTGGGCGACTACGGGCTGAAGCCGGACTTCGTCGCCGGGCACAGCTATGGCGAGTACGTCGCCTTGCATGCCGCCGGGGTGATCGGCCTGGACGACTTCATCCATCTATCGGAAGTCCGCGGTCGCCTCGCCGGCGAGGCCGGCCGGAGCAATCCGGGGGCCATGGCGGCGATCGACGCCGACGAGGCCCGCGTCCGCGCGCTGATCGAGCAGCATGGCCTGAACGTCACCCTGGCCAACCTCAATGCCGCCGACCAGACCATCGTTGCCGGCTCGATAGAGGCCATCGAGGCTGCGGCCAAGGTGCTGGGCAACGAGGCGCTGCGGGTCAAGGTGCTGCCGGTCAGCGCCGCCTTCCACTCGCCGGCGATGGCCAGTGCGCGCGAGGGACTGGCCGCCGAGCTGGCGAAGATCGAGTTCAGGCCGGCCCGGGTGCCGGTGTTCAGCAACACCACCGGCGGCGCCTATCCGGCGGAGCCCGAGGCCATGCGCGCCCTGCTGGTCGAGCACATGACCGAGCCGGTGCACTTCGTCAAGGAGATCAACCAGCTATACGAGGCCGGCGCACGGATCTTCGTCGAAGCCGGTCCGGGGCTGGTGCTGACCGGACTGGTCGACCGCATTCTCGCCGACCGTCCGCATGCCGCACTCGGCATCGAGGCGCCCGGGCGTAGCGGCTGGGTACAGCTCGCCCATGTGCTCGGCCAGCTGTTCGTCCTCGGCCTGCCGCTGGAATTCGGCCGCTGGTTCAAGGGGCGCGGCTACGAGGCGCTGGCGGTCGCGGAGGTGTTCGCCCGGGCCAAGGCCAGGGCCGTGCCCGGCCCGCTGATCTGGCGCGTCAACGGCGCCCGCGCGCTGCCCTGGAATGCTCCGGCCAAGGCTCGCCCCGTGATCGCCCAGGCGCCGGCCGAAGCGGCCGGTCCGCAGCCGGTGGTCGCGCCGAAACCCCAGGCACAGCCGGTCGCGAGCAGTACGACCGTCGCCCATGTCTCTTTCGCCCGACCGGTGGCAACTCCGGTCAACGTTAACCGCCACGCGCCACAACGGAGGTTCAGCATGGCAAACGACAACACAGTGCGCACGGGAGAGCTCCCGGCAGCGATGGAGGCCTCATCGCCGTTGAATGTCGCACATGTTCAGGAAGTCATCGCGCAGTTCATCGCGCTGCAACGCGACCAGCAGGAAACGCTGCGTCGGTTCCTCGATTTCCAGAGCAGCCTCGCGGGGGCCGACCTGGCAAGCGTCAGCGAGCCGCGTCCCAACCTGCAGGTGGTCTCCCAGGCCGGGCTGGCGCCCGCGCCGGTACCGGTGCTGCCGGCCCAGGTGTTGTCGCTGCATGCCGCCGGTCTGCCGGTCGGCCGCGAGCCCCAGGTTGCCACTATCGAGGGTTCGGCCCAGCGCAGCGAGGCACGTGCCGAGGTGCCCAAACTGTCCGTCGCCGCAGCCGCCCCCGCTGCTCCGGCTGCCAAGCCTGCCGCTTCCGCCGCTCTGGCTTCCACCGAGGCGTTCAAGACCGACCTGCTGCAGGCGGTTTCCGAGCGTACCGGCTATCCGGAAGACATGCTCGATCTGGACGCTCACATGGAAGCCGACCTGGGCATCGACTCGATCAAGCGCATCGAGGTCCTGAGCCAGCTCAAGGATCGCCACAACCTGATGGACGGGCGCGACGAGGAAGCCGTGTTCGAGGAGCTCACCGGCCTCAAGACCCTCAACGAGATCATCGCCTGGTATGACAGGCTCCATGACTCCGCAGGGGCAGGAGACCAAGCCTCAAAAAAAGCACTGACTCCGCTGTCGGCATTGCCGGCTGAGACGGCGGAGTCCGCAACCGAAGTTGCGCCGGAACAAGTCGTGCACTGCTACACCGTCAAGCCCGTCGCCGCGCCCCTGGGTGCGGTCGCCGGCCCGCAGCCCTCAGCCGGCCTGCCGGTCCTGCTGGTTGGGGATGACTCGGAACTGGCCACCGCCTTCCGCGTCGCCCTCGGCCAGGCTGGGCATCAGGTGAAGCAGATCGTTCCCGGCAAGGAAAACCGCACGCTGGGCGATAGTCGCTTCGAGTTCGATCCCACCTCGCTGCAGTCGGTGCAGGCGCTGCGCGAGCTGCTCGGCGGGGAGCGGATCGGGACCCTCGTCAGCCTGCTCGGCGTGCCGGGCGGGGAGGGGTATGCCATCGCCCCGGCCAAGGTCCTGTTCCTGCTGTGCAAGGTCTTCGACCAGGACCTCAAGGCCGCCGCCCGGGCCGGCGCCGGCTGGCTGCTCGGCGTCACCGCGCTGGACGGCCGCTTCGGCCTCGAGCACTCGCGCGAGTTGCCCATCGAGTCTGCCGGCACCTTGGGCGTCGCCAAGTCGGCGTCGCGGGAGTGGGGCGACGAGGTGCACGTCAAGTGCATCGACCTGTCGCCGGCCTTGAAGGTCGGGGAAATGGTCGAGCGGGTACTGGGCGAATGGGCTGCCCAGGTCCCTGCGCTGGAAGTCGGCTACGGCGCCGAAGGGCGCTGCCAGCTGGAGCTGGGCCTGCAGGCGGCCGGCGCCGCAGTGGGTCTGCCGGCCCTGGAGGAGGGCGCCGTGGTGCTGATCACCGGCGGGGCCGGCGGCATCACCGCGGAAATAGCCGCTGCCCTGGGCCGCGAGTATCGCCCGCAGCTGGTGCTGGTGGGGCGCAGTCCGCTGCCGGAGGAGGAGGCCGAGGACACCCGCGCGATCGCCGATCCGGCGCAGCTCAAGCAGGTGCTGATCGGCAAGCTGCGCGGCGAAGGGGGCGCGAAGGTGAAGCCGGCCGAGGTGGACCGGGTCTTCAAGCGCCTGCTCAAGGATCGCGAGATCCGCGACAACCTCGCGCGGCTCGAGGCGACCGGTGCGAAGGTCGAGTACCACGCCGTGGATGTGCGCGACGGCGAGGCCTTCGGTCGGCTGATCGACGGGATCTATGCGAAGTGGGGACGCATCGACGGCGTGCTGCACGGCGCAGGGGTCATCGACGACAAGCTGATCCGCGACAAGACCCTGGAGTCCTTCTCCTCGGTGTACGACACCAAGGTCGCCGGCGCCCGGGTGCTGGCCAGTCGGTTGCGTCCGGTAGGCCTGAAGTTCGTGCTGTTCTTCTCCTCCATCGCCGGGCGTTTCGGCAATGCGGGGCAGAGCGACTACAGCGCGGCCAACGAGGTGCTCAACAAGCTGGCGGACAGCCTCGGCCATGCCTGGCCCGGCGTACAGGCGCTGGCCGTCAACTGGGGACCCTGGAAGTCCGGCATGGTAGGGGACCAGATGCTCAAGTTCTATGCGGAACGCAATATCCACCCGATCCCGCTGGATATCGGTACCCGTCACTGCCTGGAGCAGATCCGGCGGGGCAATACCGGCGAGACCGAGCTGGTGATCACCGCGAGTCTCGAGCAGATCGTCGAGCAGATGCAAGCACGCAAGAAGCGTGATTCGGAGAGCCAACCCTAGGAACGGCCCACGGTTGAAGTCTTTCCCGCGCCTGCGCGCGCGGGATCGCTGCAAAGGCAACCGCTCACTCAAGGAGGAAATACCATGAGTAGTCCCCACAATGCAGTTCTTACCGGCTTCACCCCCGCACAGCTGGCCAAGCCCATTCCCCAGGCACTGACCCTGGAATTGTCGGCCTATGGCTTTGCCCGCGCCTATTGCCTCAAGAACGGCGTCGGCCAGGACGAGGCGGGCTTCGCCCAGGTCTACCAGTCGGTCAAGGAAAAGTTCGACAAATATGCCCTGTCCTCCTCGCAGATCAGGCGCCGTCAACTGATCTTCTTCCCGAAGGTCTCGGACATCCGCTTCTCCAACGGCCACATCGAGGTTGCTCCGCCCGAGCACCCTTACCTGCGGCTGTACGATATCGCCACGGACCCGCGCGGCGCCGATCTCAAGTCTCGCCACGAGAGCTACGCCAAGGTCGTCGATCAGGGGCTGGAGCTGATGTTTCAGAATGCCGCCGAAGCACCTGATGATCTCATCCACGTGACCTGCTCGGGCTATCTGTCGCCGAGCCCGGTCGAGCGGATGGCAGCCAGTCGCGGCTGGTTTGAGACCACGGTGACCCACAGCTATCACATGGGCTGCTACGGCGCCTTTCCGGCGATCAAGATGGCCCACGGCATGCTCTCCTCGTCGCGCTTCGGTGTCACCCCGATCAAGCATCGGGTCGACATCGTGCACTCCGAACTGCTCTCGGCGCACAACAACATCGTCGATGCGCGGGCGGAAAACATCATCACCATGACCCTCTTTGCCGACGGCCTGATCAAGTACTCGGTACTGTCCGAGGAGGAGTTGCAGCGCCAGGGAGGGCACGGCCTCAGGGTCTTGGCGATGAACGAGCACCTGCTGCCCGACTCCGCCGACGACATGACCTGGATTCCGAGTTCGCACCAGTTCCTGATGACCCTCACGCCCATGGTGCCGGTGGTCATCAAGCGCCACGTCCGCGACTTCGTGGTGAAGCTGCTTGCGCGCGCCGGCATCGACTTCGAGCGCGAGAAGCACGAGCTGACCTTCGCCATCCACCCGGGCGGACCGAAGATCGTCGAGCACATCCAGGAGGACCTGGGACTCGCCGATGGGCAGGTGGCGATCAGCAAGAGCGTGTTCCTGGAGAACGGCAATATGTCCTCCGCCACCGTTCCCCACATCCTCAAGCAGGTCCTCGAAGAGGTGGATATGGGTACGCGCGTCGTGTGCCTGGGTTTCGGTCCCGGGCTGACTGTCACCGGAATGGTGCTGGAGAAGATATGAGCGACATAGTCAATCTTAACGGTGCAGTCCTGACCGGCTTCACTCCGGTGCAGATGGCCAAGCCGATCCCTCAGCGCATCACCCTCGAACTGACCGCTTACGGCTTCGCCAAGGCCCATTGCCTGAGCAACGAGATCACCGGCGAAGAGGCCTTCCTCGCAGTCTACAAGATGGTCAAGGAGAAGTTCGACAAGTACGCCCTGTCGCCTGCGCAGATCAAGCAGCGGCAACTGGTCTACTTCCCCAAGTTGACGGACATCCGCTTCGGTGACGGCAACTTCGACATCGCCGATCCGGAACCGGACCAGGCCCACCTGCGGCTGTTCGACATCAAGAAGGATCCGCGTGGAGCGGATCTCAAGGCACGCCACGACAGCTATGCCAAGGTCGTCGAGGAAGGCGTCGAGCGGATGTATGCAGCCGACGCCCCGGCGCCCGACGACCTCATCCATGTGACCTGCTCGGGCTATCTGTCGCCGAGTCCCGTCGAGCATATGGTGGCGAAGCGCAAGTGGTTCGAGACCACGGTGACCCATAGCTACAACATGGGCTGCTACGGCGCCTTCCCGGCCATCAAGATGGCACACGGCATGCTTGCCTCCTCGCGCTGTGGCGTCACTCCCGTCAAGGACCGGGTGGACATCGTGCATACCGAGCTGATGTCGGCGCACCACAACATCACCGAATGGCGGGCGGATAACATCATCTCGGCGACCCTGTTCTCCGACGGCCTGATCAAATACTCGGTGCTGTCCGAGCAGGAGCTGCGGCGTCAGTCGTTGCGCGGCCTGCGGATTCTGGCGATGAGCGAGCATCTGTTGCCGGATTCGTTTGACGGCATGCAGGGCGTGCCCGGCCCCTATCAGTTCAAGATCAGCCTGTCGCCCCTGGTTCCAGTGATCATCAAGCGGCATGTTCGGGCCTTTACGGTGGACCTGCTGCAGCGTGCCGGCATGGACTTCGAGCGGGACAAGGACGCCCTGAGCTTCGCCGTCCACCCGGGCGGGCCGAAGATCGTCGACCATGTTCAGGAAGAACTCGGCCTGTCCGACGACCAGGTGGCAATCAGCCAGAATGTTTTTCTCGAGCACGGCAACATGTCTTCCTCCACGATTCCGCACATTCTCATGCAGCATCTGGAGGAGGCCACTGTCGGCACTCGTATCGTATGTCTCGGCTTCGGGCCGGGGGTGACCATAGCCGGATTGGTTCTGGAGAAGATATGAGCAGCGCAAGCCTTTCCCATCTGGTATTCGATACCAACAGTGACATGCCCCTGATCGCCCGTGTCTACGAGGTGGAGTCCGCCGAGGAGCTGCGCAGCGAGGAGCCGGTCGAGGAGGCCGTGGCAGTCGTCACCGCCGTGGAGCTCGAAGCTGAATCGACCCGCGCCCAGGAAGCAGCCCAGCCAGCCGCGCAAGCGCCTCGATCCGAGCCCGGACCTGCCGCCGAGCCGCTGGAGGAGGGCAGTCTGCCCTTCATCGGCCAGGTGCTGGCCTACGCTCCGGGCGAGGCGCTGCTGATCCAGCGCCGGCTGCACCTGGACGAGGACCTGTACCTCGCCGACCATGCCTTCGTCCATGCCCCCGGGGTCAAGCCGGTATCCGCCTGTATGCCGGTACTGCCGCTGACCATGAGCCTGGAGGTGATGGCCGAGGCGGCCGCCTGTCTGGCTCCCGGCCTGGGGCTGATCGGCTTCGAGGACGTCAAGGCCACCCGCTGGATCGAGGTTTCCGACCGCGACAGCGAGGTGCTGAACATCAGCGCCCGGGTCAAGGAGGTCGATGCCGACAGTCAGGTCTGGCGAGTCGCCGTGGCGATCCAGCTCGAGGGGCAGGACATGCCCTCGACCACCGCCACTGTGCTGCTCTCCACGGCCTATCGGGTCGACCTCGACCTGTCCTTCGGCAATTTCAGCAACCCCTACCGCCTGCCGCTGACCGGCGAGGACATCTACCGGGAGCGCCACATGTTCCACGGGCCGTGCTTCCAATGCCTGACCGGCGAAATCGTCATCGCCGACGAGGGCGCGGTGACGGAGCTGGTGACCCGGCCGCCGACCGAGCTGTTCCGCTCGATCGACCAGCCTCAGTTGTTGATCGATCCGGCCCTGTTCGACGGAATCGGCCAGTTCATCGGCGTGTGGGCCATGCAGCATGACCGCTACGTGCTGCCGATCGGCTTCGGCAAGCTGGAGCTGTACCGCTCGACGCCGCCGGCCGGCACCCGGGCGCCGATCCGCATCGAGATCGTCCGCGACGAAACCATGACCATGTACGCCAACGTGGAGATCCAGGACGGCTCCGGCGGGGTCTGGCTGCGCGTGCGGGAGTGGGGGAGCATCAAGTTTCGCAACCCGCCCCAGGTGCTCGATTTCCGTCGCCAGCCGACCCGCTACCTGCTGAGCCGCCCCCTGGAGCTGCCGTCGCTGGCCAGGGACGTGCAGTGCCGGCTGATCACCAAGGCCGATACCCAGGGGTTCGATCCGCTGCTGCTGGCGCGTCACTACCTGCATCTGGACGAGATGGAGGCCTTCACCGCCAAGGCCGGCGTCCCGCCGCGCCAGCAGCAGTGGCAGCTCGGTCGGGTAGCGGCGAAGGACGCGGTCCGCGCCTGGCTCGCCGCCCACAGCGAGCAGCCGGAGATGCTGCACCCGGCGGCCTTCGTCATCGATAGCGAGGCGGCGGGCCAGCCGCGGGTGGCGGGGCTGGAGGAGCATGCACGACTGCCACGAATCAGCATCGCGCACTGCGAGGACCGGGCGGTGGCGCTTGCCGGTGAGCAGCCGGTGGGCATCGACATCGAGCAGATCCGTCCGCGCGCCGCCGGCTTCCTGGAAAGCTTCAGCACGGCCGGCGAGCGCGAACTGCTGGATGATTTGGCGGTGGAGGGCGCGCTGCGGGACGAGTGGGTCACCCGCCTGTGGTCCGCCAAGGAGGCCGCCGGCAAGTTGCTGGGCACCGGCGTGGATGGCGCCCCGCAGCGCTTCGAGGCGATCGCCATCGATGGCGCCGGGAGCTTCATCATCCAGGTCCGGGACAGCGGCCGGCTGATCGGCGTGCACAGTGTGCGCGACGGCGATTTCGTCATCGCCTACGCGGCGACCGAAACGGCAGGCGCATCCGGTCGATAACCGGCGCAGCTTCCGGGCCCTGCGGCGCAGGTCGCGGCCCGGTCGCGCCCGGACTTCGCGGATTGCAGGGGATTTCAAGGCATTGGACGCATCAGGAAACCCGACATGAACACTATCACTTCGATTGGAACGGCCCCGCTCGTCGAGCTGCGCCGGGCCACCAGGCACTACCAGATCGGCGAAAAGCCGGTGATCGCCCTCAAGGGCATCGACATCACCATCCAGGCGCGCGAGTTCGTCGCGATCTGGGGGCCGTCCGGGTCCGGCAAGTCGACCCTGTGCAACCTCATCGGCATGCTCGACTCGCCCACCTCGGGCACCGTGCTGATCAACGGCCAGGAGGTCAACGACCTGTCGGACAACGCCCGCAGCGAGCTGCGCAACCGGACCATCGGCTTCGTCTTCCAGAACTTCAACCTGGTGCCGGTGCTCTCGGCGCTGGAGAACGTCATGCTGCCGCTGCAGATCGCCGGCGCCTCCTCCTCGGTCGCCCGGGAGCGGGCGATGGAGCGGCTGACCGAGGTGGGCCTCGAGAAGCACGTCAGCCACCGTCCGGCCAAGCTCTCCGGCGGCCAGCAGCAGCGGGTCGCCATCGCCCGGGCGCTGGTCACCGATCCGGCTCTGGTGATCGCCGACGAGCCCACCGCCAACCTCGACTCCGGCAACGCCCGGCGGATCATCGAGCTGATGCTGAACATCAACGCCAGCCACGGCACCGCCTTCGTCTTTTCCACCCATGACCAGCGTCTGCTGGAAAGCGTCAAGCGCCGTGTCCTGATGCAGGACGGCGAGATCGGCAGCGACAGCCAGCCGACGCGCCCGACCGCCCAGACCCGTGTCGCAGGGAGCCGCCCATGATCACCTGGTTCAAGCTCGCCACGCGCAACCTGTTCCGCAACGGCCGCCGTTCGCTGTTCACCGTGATGGCGATCGGGCTCGGCTTCGCCGCGGTCAACGCCCTGGGCGGTTTCACCGCCTATATCTTCACCAGCCTGGAGGATTCCTACATCCACATCCAGGGCAACGGCCACCTGTCGATCTTCAAGAAGGGCTTCCTCGACGAGGGCAAGCTCGATCCGACGCGCTACCTGCTCAGCGAGGAGGAGGTCGCCGTGATCGACGAGGTGCTCGCTGCGCATCCGGAGATCCGCATCTCGACGCCCGAGCTGAACATCTCCGGTCTGGTCAGCAACGGCGAGGTGTCGACCATCTTCCTCGCCAGCGGACGGGTAGCCTCCAAGGTCGATGTCATTCGCAGCCGCTCGCGGACCAAGGTGGGCGGCATGCAGCTGTTCGACGGCGAGCCCATGGCCGACGAGCAGCCCAACGGCGTGGGCATGAGCCAGGGGCTGGCCGATCAGCTCAGGTTCAAGCAGGGCGATACCGTGGTGGTGATGGCACCGACCGTGAACGGGCAGATCAACGCCCTCGATGGCCAGATGCTGCAGACCTTCAACTCGCCGGTCGAGGCCCTGGAAGACAAGCTGATGCTGGTCAGCCTGGAGTTCGCCCAGAACCTCTACGACACCACCAGCGTCGACCGGGTCAACGTCCTGCTCAATGACGGCCTGCTTACCGAGCCGATGCGCGCGACCCTGCAGAACGAGTTGATCGGCCGCGGCCTGGATGTGGACATCAAGACCTGGAACGAGCTGTCGACCTTCTACACCAAGGTCAAGAACATGTTCGACGTGATCTTCCTGTTCGCCTTCCTGATCGTCTTCACCATCGTGGTGATGAGCGTGATCAACACCGTGGGCATGGCGATCATGGAGCGTACCCGGGAGATCGGCACGCTGCGCGCCCTGGGCGTGAAGCGGCGCGGCATCGTCGGGCTGTTCGCCCTGGAAAGCATGCTGCTCGGCCTGTTCGGTTCGCTGTTCGGGGTACTGCTGACCCTCGCCGTGTGGTCGAGCATCGCCACCCTGGAGCCGACCTGGATCCCGCCGCAGATCACCCGGCGCATCCCGCTGGAGGTCTACCTGGTGCCCCAGGAAATGCTCTGGAGCCTGCTGGCGCTGATGGTGCTGTCCCTGCTCGCGGCGAGCCTTCCGGCACGCAAGGCGGCGCGGATGGAGATCGTCGGCGCCCTGGGGCATGTGTGAGCCGCTGGGACAGATTTTCGAACCGACGGAGATTTTGAGAGATGAAAGGACTTTCCCGCATTTCCGCATTCGGTCTGGCGCTGCTGGTCAGTACCCTGGCCGTCGCGGAGAACACCGAGCCGCCCGTAAGGGCGGTCCAGGAGAGCAGCCGGGGCTTCTTCAGCCGGCTGTTCGGCAGCGACGATGACGACAAGCCGGCCGAGCGGGCTGCTGCCCCTCGGCCGGCGCCGGCTCAAATCAAGACGGAGGCAGCTCCCCGAGCCGCCAGCGAGCCCCCGGCAGCGAGTGCGCCGGTACGCAAGGAGCCCGAGCCAGAGGCCATGCCTCAGGTAGCCAAGGCCAGCATGCCGACGCCGGTCGCCAGCTCCGGCGAGGATCCCTACCAGATCCTCAAGCGGGCAGACGAATCGCGCGGCAACCTGCAGGGCATCGCCTGGAACGTGGAGATCGAGTCCAGGGAGAAGGGGCGTACGGACACCATGCTCTACGACATCAAGGCGCGCGGCTTCAACATCTCGGGACTCAACATCGCACCGCCGAAATCCAAGGGACAGAAGTTGCTCATGCTCGACAACAACATGTGGTTCCACAAGCCGGGCCTGAGCAAGCCGATCCCCATCTCGCTGCGCCAGAAGCTGATGGGCCAGGCCTCCTATGGCGACGTCGCCTCGACCAACTACGCCGAGGACTACGACGCGACCCGTCTGCCCGATGAAGTCGTGGATGGCGTGGACTGCTATGTCTTCGACCTGAAGGCGCGCAACTCCAAGACCACCTACGACCGGATCATCTACTGGGTGGACAAGGAGCGCCTGGTCGGCGTGAAGGCGGACTACTACACGCTATCGGGCAAGCGCTTCAAGTCGTCCAACATGGCGTACGGCAGCACGGTGATGATCAATGGCGAGGCACGTCCCTTCATCTCCGAGATCGCCATCTACGAGGAGCTGATGAGCGGCGACGTCACCACCCTGAGCATGAGCAAGCCGAAGCTCGCACCGCTGCCGGATTTCATCTTCAATATCAATCTGTTCATGAAGTGAGCCTGGTATGGAGCGCTCCGGCATGGCGGGAAGCTCACGGACGACGAGCTCGGCATTGCCTCTGCAATACGGAGCGCTTCATACTAATTCCTTTAGGCTCAACAACCCGTCAAGGGCATTCAACGCAGTATGGACAAATTCGGATATGGCACGGATGGCAGAGATGGCAAGGATGGCGCATCGTTTGGGACTGGTATTGCCTTTGGCAGGCATGGCAATTCAGGCGGGAATGGCGACTGCGGCCGAGCTTCCAGAGCTGGGCGAGGAGCAGATGAGCCTGGCCGATGAGCTGGCGAGCGGCTTCTATTCACGCGTCAATCTCATGGCCTACACCCTGATCCAGGAAACGGAGGACTCGACGCTCAACCCCGACAACGCCGCCGAGATACCGCGCTACCAATGGGTGCTCAACCCGCGGGCGGACCTGAACCTGAACTTCCGCAACTGGGAATTCGCCCTCAAGCCGCGTGCCGAGGCGATCTGGGAGAAATGGGAGGACGGTCCGCGCGATGGCGACGATCAGGACAGCTCGGAGCTGTTCCTCACCGAAGGCTGGGTGCGCTACCGGCCTTTCGACGAGCTGACCCTATCCTACGGGCGGGAAAACCTGCAATGGGGTCCGTCGGTGATCCTCTCGCTGTCCAACCCCTTCACCCGCGACAACGGACGCAACAACCCGCGCGTCGAGGTTCCCGGCCTGGACTACTACCGGGCGATCTGGATCCCCAACGAAAACTGGACGCTCTCGACAATCTACAACTATGGCCCGGGACGCTCGGACGACGTCGAAGGCTACATGTCGGGCCAGCCCACAGTGGGCGGTGGCCGGCTGTCGGAAGATGAGTTCGAGAAGATCTACGCGGTCAAGCTCGACTATACCGGCTCCTCGGGCTATGCCTCGATCATTCACTCCTACCGGGAGAGCGATCAGCACCAGACCGGCTTCTTCGCCGGCTGGAACGCTTCGGATGCCCTGCTTCTTTATACCGAGGGCAATGTCGAGCACGAGGGCAAGACCGGCTACCAGTTCGGCGCCTCCTACACCCTCGAGATCGGTCCGACCGTCAACGTCGAATACCTGCGCGACAACAACGGCTGCGACGACGAGCCCTTGATCGGCTGCATCCAGACCGGCCAGTTCCAAAGCCGGAACGTGCTCCACCGGCAGAGCTACGCGATGATCCAGGTCACCGACAACACCTCGATTCCGGATCTCGAATACAACATCCGTTACCTGAGGAACCTGGACGACGAGTCCCAGCGTTTCACCGGCATTCTCGAGTACGACGTGACCAACCACGTCCAGGCCTATTTCACTGGAAACATCTTCACCGGCGGCGACGACGACGAGTTCGGGACGTTGTTGCGCTATTCGGTGTTCACCGGCGTTAGCTACACCTTCTGAGCGTTCCCTGAGCGAGGGAGGCAGCGGGCGCGATCCGGCCCGCGGTCCTCCCCATGGACCGGAGGCAGCATGAGCAAGCCGACTTTTGCGTTCGTCACCATTGGCAGTGGTTCCTATCTGGGTTCCACGATTCGCGATCTGACTCTCGCCAATATCCTCCACCGACGCGGCTACAAGGTGGTGGTCTACTGGATGATGGAGTGGAATCCCGAACTGGCCGATCCTGGCATCGAACACCGGCTGCTCTGCCACGGCACGCGCTACCAGTTCCGGCGGCCCTCGGCATTCATGGACCAGGTGGTCGGCTCGGCCGCCTTCCTGCTTCCGCTGAAGCTGCGGGTACGTATCACCCAGAGCATCAACGGCTTCGTCGACCGCATGCTCACCCACCTCATCTGTGCACTGCATGCGACGCCGGCCTCCGATGCCGGCCTGGTCCGGCGCCTGCGCCACTTCATCGCCAGGGACGAAGTCAGCCACCTGATGATGAGCTTCGCCTCCCTCGGCACGCTCGCCCTGGCGGCCAAGCGCCAGGGCGGACTCGATTTCGACTACGTGCTGACCTTCCAGGGGGACGAGCAGTTCGCCGACTATGCACAGCGGGGCGGCCTGTACGAGACCTATCGCAACCGTCTCAACGAGGCCGTCGCCGGCTCGCGCTGGCCGGCCCTGCTGGTCAGCCACGACTACCTCGAGCGGATCGCCGGCGAACTGAAGGTGCCGCGGGAACGCATGAGCGTCCTCTACAACGGCGTCGAGTTGCCCCTGCCGTCGGCCAGGCCGCCACGGGCGCGGCTCAAGAAGCTTTTCCCCGAACTGCGGGAGGACGTCCCCATTGTCTCCTACTGCGGCCGTCAGGAGGCCGAGAAGGGTATCGACCTGCTGCTCTACGCCGCCCGGTTGTTGAAGGCGCGTGGCATTGAGCTGCAACTGGTGGTCTGCGGCGCCACCGCCAAGGGCGAGTCCTGCAAGAGGGTCATCGCCGATCTCGCCGGCCATCTCGGTCTGCCGATACATCAGGCGGGGGCTGTCCCCGGGGAGATCCGCGACACCCTGTTCGTCCACAGCCATTGCGTGGTCTATCCCTCGGTGAACCGGGAGGCCTTTGGACTGGTAGTGGCCGAGGCGATGAGCCATGGCACGCCGGTGCTGGTCCCCGACTATGGCGGCGTCACCGAGGTGATGCGCGACGGCGACCGGGCCGGCGGTCTGACCTTCCACGCCTGGGACAGCGGCGACCTGGCCAGGCAGCTGGAGAGCCTGCTGACGAATGCGACGCTCCACCGCGAACTGGCAGGGAATGCCCGTCCGCTGGCAGAGCGCTTCACGGCCGATCGCATGACCGACCGTGTCTTGCAGCACCTGGGAATCCTCGACCGGAAAGGGCGTTCGCAGTCGGACGGCGGCATTTCCAGGGTGGCGTGACGAGCGCGGGTGGCCCCCGCGTTCTTGATTGATGGTCCGGGCGGCGATGCCCGGTGCTCGATCCATACAGGGAGTTTTTTCATGAGCCAGGTTTCCAGTCCCAACATCATGTTCGTCTTTCCCGGACAAGGCTCGCAGTACGTGGGCATGGGAAGCGACATCCACCGCCACTTTTCCTGCGTGCGCGACCTCTACGAGCGAGCGAGCCAGGCGATGGGCTTCGACGTGGCGGAACTGTCCTTCCAGGGGCCGGAAGAACGGCTCAACAGCACCGAATTCACGCAAGTCGCGCTGCTCACCCATTCCATGGCCTGCCTGGCGGCCTTCCACGAGCTCACCGGCGAGGCATGGACGCCGAGCGTGGTGGCCGGGCACAGCCTGGGCGAGTACTCCGCGCTGGTGGCTGCCGGCGTCCTGGCGTTCGAAGACGCGCTGCAACTGATCCGCATGCGCGGCCGGCTGATGTCGGAGTTCGGACGCGGGCAGATGGCTGCCTTCCGTCTCGATCTCGAGTCGATCAAGCCGCTCGCCGAGGCGCACTATTGCGGCATCGGCGGCTGCAACCTGCCCGACCAGACCGTGGTCTGCGGCTTCGAGCACGATCTGGAAGCGCTCATGGTCGACGTGCTCGCCCGCTTCGGCCGGGCCAGGGCCGGGCGCTACCTGAAGACCGAGGGTGCCTTCCACACCTACCTGATGATCCACGCCGCGGAGCACTACCGTCCCCATCTCGACGCCGTCACCCTGCAGGCCCCGAAGCTGAAGGTCCTCTCCAACTATACCGGCGACTACCACGCCGCCGATCCCGACCAGATGCGTGCCGCACTGTTCTTCCAGATGTTCCATCCGGTGAAGTGGATGAGCAGCCTGCAGCGGGCGATCGACGACGGGGTGAATCTGGTCATCGAATTCGGCGGCGGTATCGGCCGCGACCATCCGGGTTGCGTGCATGCCCCGGCGAGCCGCAAACCCAATCTTGAGGGCATCATGCGCAAGGCCTACGTTGCCTCCGGTCGCCGCGGCCTGTACATGCCGGCCATCAACCAGGCGACCCTGGAGCAGGCGGCGTGCACCCTGGAGCTGTTGCACAGCGCGTCTCCCATGGAGTCGGTATGGGTGGACGAGCGGCATTTCTCCCTGCATCTGCCCCTGCACCAGGGCGTCGCCGACGAGGACAGCGTAGGGCTTGGCATGTTGGTTCAGGAGTTGGGGCTCAGGCGGGTGGTGGAAACCGAGATCGAGGCGGACGACGACAGCCTGCTGACCCTCAAGACCTATTGCGACGAGGGAGTCGTGGCCGCCGAGCCCTATCTCGAGGTTCTGGTCGGCGGGGAAACCGGTGCCTTCCTGCACTATCGCGGCGAAGCCATCCGCCATGAGCTGACCGCGTTGCGCGAACGGCTGGATCGTCCGCTTCCGATCATTCGGGCCGCCGCCGGAGGACATTGAGATGAAGGCCCTGGACGGTCGTGGCCAGATGGCCGTGCGGCGGCTGTGCGTCTGCTGCGCCCTGGTGATGCTGCTGGCCGCCAGCGGCGCCGCCAGCGCCGTGGCCGGCGACCCGCTGATCGGGTTGTGGATGATCCGCGACGAGCGGACCGGCGAGCCGCGGGCGCTGGTCCGCATCGACCGCCAGGGCGACGAATACCGGGGCATCATCGAGAAGGGCCTGCGCGGGCCGGATGCCGAGTCGCCCTATTGCGACAAGTGCGAGGGGGAGCGCCGTGGCAAGCCGCTGCTAGGCATGACCATCCTCAGCGGCGTGAAGCAGCGGGGCGATGTCTACGGGGACGGGGAAATCCTCGACCCGGACAGCGGCAAGGTCTACGACTGCCGCCTGACCCTGCAGAGGGGCGGGCGGCAACTGCAGGTGCGGGGTTTCATCGGCACGCCCTTGATCGGCGAGACGCGCACCTGGTACCGGGTGGGTCAGCCCTAGGCTCGCCCGGCGAACAGCGCGGCGCAGCCCACCACCTCGACCGAGACCTCGCGAAAGCGCCGGCCAAGTTCTTCCTTCAGGCTGTCCAGATCGTCCTCGCGGTTGCAGAAGATCCCCTTGCGGTTGTACGCGGCCATCAGCCCCCGCGCCAGGGGGCTGCGCGGGACGCCGCCCTGCAGCAGGGTGGCGCCGAAGAGGACGGCGCCAGGGTTCATCAATGCCTTGAGATGATCGAAGACCACGGCTTTCGCGGCGATGGAGCCCGGCAGGCAGTGCAGCAGGTAGTTGATGCCGATCGAATCGAAGCCCTCGTCGGCGAAGACGATCGGCTCCAGCACGTTGCGCCGGTAGGTTTTGGGCACGTAGCGGGCGATGCGCCGGGCGGCGAACGCCAGGGTGTCCGGGTTCAGATCCATCAGCGCCACCCGGGGTGCATGCGCGGGAAAGCGGCAACGGTCGGGGAAATACCCGGTGCCCACCCCGACATCCAGGTGGTTGGCGCTGAGATGGCGCTCGTAGTGCTGTTCGAGGCGGCGGGTGGGGCATTTCCAGATGAAGGGGTTGGAAACGCCGAGCACCACGAAGTCGTAGAGCGGCAACGTCCGCGGCGTATAGGCGGCCTGGCCGGCTGCGACCTGTTCCTGGATAACCGTCATGGCTCGGTTGTCTCTCTGTACGGCGGGGCGAAGCCCGGGGCGTTTCTCCCGGGCAGGGTCGCGCAGTGTAACCGCCGGTGCCATGTCGGCGAAGCGTCAGGCTGGGGTCGACCAGAGCGCGCAGGCCTGCAGCAGCACGTCTTCCTCGGGATGCCCGTCGATCTCCTCGGCGCGGGTCTCGACCAGATGCGCCAGCAGCGCGGCGACGGCGCCGCGCTGTTTCGGCGAGCAGTGGCAATACAACCTGTTCCAGGCGCCGTCAGAGGAAAGATGAAACAGCAGCTGATCGCCATACCAGCCGTGCTCGGGGCTCGGCGGGGCGAGGGCGAAGCGGACCAGCGTCGGCAGGTAGTAGGCCAGGCCCTGGGCCGACGAGAAGCACAGCGGATCCCAGCCCGGATTGCCGACGTGGCGCAGCTCCAGGCTGACTGCGCAGCGTCTCGTCGTGCTCGGCGCATTCGCAGCAGTGGCGGTAGTCGGTGAAGTGCTCGGGCTTGCCGACGTCGGCAAAAGCCGCATCGATCTGCGCGAGGATGTCCGCGTCGCTCGTCATGGGGTTCAGGCGGCCGCCGGCCCCTTGAGTTCGACGACCGTGCCTTCCGGGTCGGTGACGTAGAGGGAAGGGCCGCTGCCCTCGGCGCCGTAGCGCGACTCCACGGCGCCGGCTTCGAGGCCGTGTTCCGCCAGGCGCTGGCGGATCAGCGCCTCGTCGAACGGCTCGATGCGCAGGCAGAAATGGTCGAGATTGCGTCCCTCCCTGCCCGGTGCGGCGCCGCCGGCCTTGCCCAGCTTGCCGTCGACGGGAACCAGGTCGATCAGGGCGCTGCCGGCGCGCAGCTGGACCAGGCCGAGCTCGTCCTGGCGGCGCTCGACGCTGCAGCCCAGCGCCTCGCAATAGAAGTGCAGCATCTTGTCCAGGTCGACGACGCGCAGTACCAGATGGTCGATTCCGAGGATGCGGAACATGGCGGGCTCCCGAGGCGATGGCCGATTTCGTCGACAGTATCGACGGTCCGGCGGAGCTGTCCAGGCACCGAGGGGATGGCCGGCGGCAGGGACTCAGCGGATGCGCAGCGGCCGGCTCCTGGCCAGCTGCGTAGCCCGCGCGCGCAGCTGGCCGCAGCCGCCGTCGATGTCCTGGCCCGCCGAGTTGCGCACCTTGGTCAGCACGCCGCGGCCGTGCAGGTAACGCACCAGCTCGACGATCCGCTCGCCGCCGGGACGCCGGTAGTCGTCGGCCTCCAGACTGTTGTAGGGAATCAGGTTCATCACCGCGTACTTGCCCTTGAGCAGACGCAGGATGCCGTCCATTTCCTCCAGGCTGTCGTTGATGCCTTCGAGTAGCGTCCACTGGTACTGGATCGGATAGCCGGTCCGGCGCGCGTAGGCCTCGGCCAGTTCGACCAGCTCCTCCGGGTCCATGCTCGGGGCACGCGGCAGCAGGCGGTGGCGCCGCTCGGCATCGGTGCTGTGCAGGGACAGGGCCAGCGCCGGCTTGACCGGCCCCTGTGGCAGGCGCTCGAACACCCGCGGATCGCCCACCGTGGAGAACACCAGGTTCTTGTGGCCGATGCCGCCGGCGGTGCCGAGCAGCTCGATGGCCTCCAGCACGTTGTCGAGGTTGTGCGCCGGCTCGCCCATGCCCATGAACACCACCTTCTTCACCGGGCGGAAGCGGCGGGCCAGCGCCACCTGGGCGACGATCTCGGCGCTGCCGAGCTGGCGCAGGAGGCCGCTCTTGCCGGTCATGCAGAACACGCAGCCCACCGCGCAGCCGACCTGGCTCGACACGCAGAGCCCGTCGCGCGGCAGCAGCACGCTCTCGACCATCTGCCCATCGCCCAGCTCGACCAGCAGGCGCGCCGAGCCGTCGGCAGCCGGGTGCTCGGCGCGCAGCCTCACGAGGCCGGCGACCGTTTCGCTCAGTTCGGGCATGGCCTCGCGCACGCCGAGCGGCAGGAAATCCTGTGCCTGCTGCTGGCGCGTGCCGGTGTCCAGCGGCCAGCCGTGCAGCCAGGCGCGGTCGATCCGCCCGATATGGAGGGGTTTGGCGCCGAGGTCGGCGAGGCGTTGATGGAGGTCGGCGATTTTCATGGGGCGCGGATGCTACCACCTGGCGCAGACGAACGGCAGCCGGGGCGACGGGGAGAATGGCACGGAGGCGGCTGGGCTGGAGCGATCCGGCTGCCGCTAGCTGTAGCTCCCACGCCAGCGCATCGGTACGAAGCGGATAAGCGGCAGTGCGGAATGCCGGGGCGAGCCGAGCGCCCGCGACAGGTCGAGCAGGATCTCGCGGGACTCCGGCGAGGGGACGGGGGTGTCGAAGTCGATCGACAGGTGGTAGCTGCGTCCCGGCTCGTCGAGATGCAGCTCCGTTGCCACGGGCCGATGTTCCCAGGTTCCGCC
Organism: Azotobacter salinestris; assembly: GCF_009363155.1. Taxonomy (NCBI): domain Bacteria; kingdom Pseudomonadati; phylum Pseudomonadota; class Gammaproteobacteria; order Pseudomonadales; family Pseudomonadaceae; genus Azotobacter; species Azotobacter salinestris. The sequence continues at coordinate 599,166 of NZ_CP045302.1, read as the reverse complement.
TTCCCCGACGCGACGCCCTTCACGGTCCCAGCGGTCGAAGTCGAATCCGGCAACGCCATCGAAACGCCGATTGCCGATGGCGAGCACCGCCTGCGCCGGGCGGAACACGAATCCCGGCTCCGCGGGTGTCACCGTGATGTGGACGCGGGTCTTGCCGGGGGTATGGTTCTTCCAGTAGTGGTCGCGCGGGTCGATATGCAGCGGGAGGACGAACAGGTAAACCTGGATGTCGTGGGTGCGCAGCTGGTTGTCGAGCGTCACCTGCAGGCGCAGGCCGGGGAGCTCCAGTGGGGGAGGATTCGGCGTTGCCTCGAGAAAAGAGCGGTTCTCCGATGGCGTCGGCGGTGTATCGCCGAAGTAGGGGACGCTTTCCCAGCCACCGCGGAATCCCGCGCAGCCGGCCAGAAGAAGGCAGGCAAGCCCCGCAAGTGCGAGGCGGCGAGCAGCGTTCGGCATCTTTCTCTCCTGGCGGGACCGTCCGGTCGATCCGGCGTCAGCCGGTGCGGCCGATATGCATGCGTCTCGGTCCATGCCGCTCGGCTGGCTTCACTGGAAATGCACCTCGACCGCCGGTGCACCCTCCAGCCCCTCGTATACCACCCGTACCCGCTGGCCGGCCTGCGGCGTCAGCGGCCTGGAGAACGAGCCCAGGCTGAGCAGGTCGCCGGCCTGCAGGCGGATGCCGCTGCGGGCCAGGTCCCAGGCGAGCCAGATCACCGCCTGAAGCGGATGGCCCATCAGGTCGCTGCCGCGTCCGCGGTCGAGCTCGCGGCCCTCGCCGTCGAGCACCCGCACACTCATGCCGGGCAGCTGCGCCGTCAGCGCCGGGCTGGCCGGCAGCGGCTTGCCCATCACGCCCAGGCGCGCGCCGACATTGATGTAGGTGATCGCGGCGCCGTCGAGCTTGCCGGGATCCTGCACCAGCAGGTCGGGCAACTCGATGAAGGGGATCAGCGCATCGAGATGCTGCATCACCTCCTCGGGCGTGGTCGCCGCATGGATCTCCGGGTCCTTGACCCGCACCAGCAGATCCGCCTCGAAGCGTGGCTGGGCGCCGAAGCGGGCCGGCACGCTGGCGCCGTCCTCCAGCAGCATGCCGGCGAGCAGGGTGCCGCGCACCGGCCGGTCGTGGTTGAAGCGCTGCTGCACCGCCGGGTTGGTGAGGCCGGCCTTGTAGCCCGCGACCCGGCCAAGCTGGCGGCCGAGGAGGGCGACCACCCGCTCGCGGCCGCATTCGGCCTCGGCGAGGCTCATGGCCGGCAGGTTCTCCAGCGGCCGGCGCTCCAGGTAGCGGCTCACCAGCTCGGCGGCCTCGGATTCGGAGGGGCAGGCGGCCTGAGCCGTCGCCGCGCCCAGCGCGCAGCCCAGGCCGGCGAGCAGGAATAGCCAGGAAGTCTTGATGTTCATGGGCGCTTTCCAAGCGGTTAAAGGATGAAGTTGGCAGGGCGTGCAACGCAATCCAGAGGTTGGCAGCGCTTTCCGCAGGTCCCGACCGTCAAGCCTGCAGGATGCGCACCTTGAGCGAGCGGCCCTTGATCCTGCCCTCGTTGAGGCGTTTCAGCGCCTGTTTGGCGATGCCGCGCTCGACGGCAACGAAGGCCTGGAAGTCGAAGATGGCGATCTTGCCGACCCGAGCGCCGGAAATGCCGGCTTCACCGGTCAATGCACCGAGGATGTCGCCGGGGCGCAGCTTGTCCTTGCGTCCGGCGCCGATGCACAGGGTGGTCATCGGCGGCAGCAGCGGCTCGCCGCTCCGGGCCTCGAGGCTGTCCAGCTCGCACCAGTTCAGCGGCGAGCGCTGCAGGTCCTCGATCGCCTGGGCGCGGCCGGCCTCGGCCGGTGCCACCAGCGACAGCGCCAGACCTTTCTCGCCGGCCCGACCGCTGCGGCCGATGCGATGGATGTGCACCTCGGGGTCGCGCGCCAGCTCGACGTTGATCACCGCCTCCAGCCCGGCGATGTCCAGGCCGCGCGCCGCCACGTCGGTGGCCACCAGCACCGACAGGCTGCGGTTGGCGAACATCGCCAGCACCTGGTCGCGCTCGCGCTGCTCCAGGTCGCCGTGCAGCGCCTGGGCGCAGATGCCCTGGGCCTGGAGCCGCTCGGCCAGCTCCTGGCACTGCTGGCGGGTATGGCAGAAGGCGACGCAGGACTGCGGACGAAAATGCCCGAGCAGGCGCACCACGGCATCCAGGCGCTGGCGCGGGTCGATCTCGTAGAAGCGCTGCTCGATCTGGGCATCGTCGTGCAGCGACTCCACCTCCACGCGCCGCGGGCTCTTCATGAAGGCCGCCGCCAACTGCTCGATGCCGGCCGGGTAGGTGGCGGAGAACAGCAGGGTCTGCCGCCGCGCCGGGGTCTGCCCGAGGATCTCGGCGATGCTGTCGTAGAAGCCCATGTCGAGCATGCGGTCGGCCTCGTCGAGCACCAGGGTGTTCAGTCCGGAGAGCGTGAGGGTGCCTTTCTTCAGATGCTCCTGCACCCGCCCCGGGGTGCCGACGATGACGTGCGCGCCGTGCTCCAGCGAGCCGATCTGTGGGCCGAAGGGCACGCCGCCGCAGAGGGTCAGCACCTTGATGTTGTCGGCGGCGCGGGCCAGGCGACGGATTTCCCGGGCAACCTGGTCGGCCAGTTCGCGGGTCGGGCAGAGCACCAGCGCCTGGCAGCCGAAGAAGCGCGGATTCAGCGGCTCCAGCAGCCCGATGCCGAAGGCCGCGGTCTTGCCGCTGCCGGTCTTGGCCTGGGCGATCAGATCATGGCCCTGGAGGATGACCGGCAGGCTCTGCGCCTGAACCGGCGTCATCGCCGTGTAGCCGAGGGCGTCGAGGTTGGCCAGGGTGGCGGCGGAAAGGGGCAGGGTGGCGAAGGCGGTGGTGGTCACGGGCAGGCCTGATGGAAAGCGAAAATGGCGCGCAGTCTAGCAGGCGCGGCCGCAGCCGGCCGTTTTCGGCGCCCGTGCGCTCGCTGCGCCTCAGTCGTCCCGGCCGGCCGACAGCCCCTGGCGCTTCGCCGCCAGTTTCAGGAGCAGTCCCTGGGTGAGCGGGATGATCACGAACACCATGCCGACGATCATCTGCGGCACGATGATGGCGGCCACCTGCCATTCCGGCAGGCCAGTGATGATCGGGCGCCAGAGTTTCAGCAGCAGGGTGATCAGCAGCCAGGCCGGCAGCAGGATGGTCGCGGCCAGTCTGGCACGGGCGAACAGAACGGGCACGGGATACTCCTTCAGGGCTCAGATCGCCCGGTCGAAATAGGTGGCGGTATCGGTCAGGCGTGCCACTTCCTCGAGGTAGGCGCGCACCGAGGGCGGGAAGGCCAGGTCCCGGACCATGCTCAGGTTGCGCAGGGTCGGATAGAGCAGCACGTCGTCCCAGCCCAGGCGATTGCAGTGGGCGACGGGTGTCTGCAGCGGCGGCAGGCCGGCGAGCATCCCTTCCACCGCGGCCTTGTGCTCGGGCGTTTCCGCCAGGGCCCGGGCGAACGGGCGCTGGATGATCCGCTCCTTCCTGGCCTGGAAATAGTCGCGGGCGCTCCGGGTGGCGAATTCGGGCAGGCCGAGGGCGATGTCGCGGGGAAACAGCAGGCAGCTGATCGCGGTACGCACCTGCTCGATATGCTGGCGGATGGCTTCGAAGTCGCCGTGCGGGCGCATCATCCGCCCGGGGTTGCCCAGCTCGTCCAGCACGCGGGCGATTTCCAGGCTCTCGCCCATGGCCCGGCCGTCATCGAACTGCAGGATGGGCACCTGCTTGGCACCGATCAGCCGGTGGCAGGTCGCCTCGTCGTCGTTCGGCAGGTAGACCCTCTCGTGGGCCACCGCCTTGTAGTTCGCCACCATCTCGGCGCATACGCAGAACGGGCAGTGGTCGTACAGGTAGAGCTTCATGCCACCTCCGTGCTTCGGAACCGCTGCCGAGTGTAACCGGTCAAGCGGGCCGAGGGGGCGCCGGGGAGGGCCGCCCGGGTGGCCGTGGCGGCTCAGGCAGCCGCGTCGATCATCGCCAGGGCGCGCTCGATGGCCTGCGCGTCGTCGGGACGGACCAGCCGTGCGACTTCCTGGCCCCGGTCGAGGAAGATCAGGGTCGGCCACAGGGTGACCCGGTAGGAACGTCCGAGCGGGCGGCCCTTGCCGTCCTCGATCTTGATGTGGCCGACCTTCGGATGGCTGGCGAAGGCCTTGGCGATCAGGGGTTGCGCCGCCTGGCAGTGGCCGCACCAGGCGGCGCCGAACTCGAGGACGGTCGGCTCGCGCAGGGCCTCGACGGCGGCCCGGGTCGGTTCGCTGGAGGAAGGGGGCGAAGTCATGGCCATGTTGCTCTCCGAAGTTCGTTGTACCTGCAGGGTTAGAAAAAGGGCACGAGCGCCCGTTCCCTGTGGTCCAAAAGGCCTGATGGCGGAAAATCCTCCTTCCCGCCATCCGACAGGCCATCCCGGTCGCTACCTTGCCCGGGTAGCGATTCGGGCGTTTCCTGCTTCCACGCCGGCGCAGCCCGGCCGCTGACACTGGAACCGCGACCATGAGTGACGGCATAAGCAGCAACACCCTGGCCACTTCGGCCTCGAGCTTCCGCATGGCCCTGCTGGCGCAGATCGAGGCCAGCCCGGTGATCGCCTCCGGTCTGGCGCTTGCCCTGCTGATCGTTCTGATGCTGCTCGGCAGCAGCCTGTACAACGCCTTCACCGGCACCCATCCGGAGAACCTGCGCTACGCGCTGTACGGCGGCGGAGCCGGTTTCGCCGCCACCGGCCTCGGTGCCTTTGCCGCCGTCGCCCTGCGGCGGATCAGCGTGCGCATCCAGGACATCATGCTCGGCTTCGGCGCCGGCATGATGCTCGCCGCCAGCTCCTTCTCGCTGATCCTGCCCGGCCTGGAGGCGGCCCGGGAAATCACCGGCAGCGGTCTGCAGGCCGCCGCCAGCGTGGTCTCCGGACTGGCGCTCGGGGTGCTGCTGATGCTCGGGCTCGACCGCTTCACCCCGCATTCGCATGCCGGCACCGGCCCCTGCGGCCCGGACAGCGAGCGCATCGGCCGGGTCTGGCTGTTCGTGCTGGCCATCACCCTGCACAACCTGCCGGAGGGCATGGCCATCGGCGTCAGCTTCGCCGGCGGCGATCTCGGCGTGGGCATCCCGCTGGCCAGCGCCATCGCCATCCAGGACATCCCCGAGGGCCTGGCCGTGGCCATGGCCCTGCGCGCCACCGGATTGCCGATGACCGGTTCGGTCCTGGTGGGTCTGGCCAGCGGCCTGATGGAGCCCCTCGGCGCCCTGGTCGGCATCGGCATCTCCAGCGGCTTCGCCCTGGCCTATCCGGTCGGCATGGGGCTGGCCGCCGGTGCCATGGTCTTCGTGGTGTCCCACGAGATCATCCCGGAGACCCACCGCAACGGTCACCAGACCCCGGCGACGCTGGGCCTGATGGCCGGTTTCGCGGTGATGATGTTCCTCGACACGGCGCTCGGCTGAGACCCGGGCCGGCCGGGGGCCGCGCCTTCCGCCGCGGCGCAGTGTCGCAGTCGGAAGGGCGAGGCCCGGCTGACCTCGCACGTGACCTTGGTTAAGATCCGGGCATTCATCCGCCCGATTGCCCGAAGGATCACCATGACTGCGCAAGCTGCTGTAAAAACCGTCATCTTCTACGAAAAACCCGGCTGTGGCGGGAATCGCCGGCAGAAGACCCTGCTTCAGGAGCACGGCGTCGAGCTGGAGGTCCGGGACCTGCTGAGCACGCCCTGGACCCGCGAGCGTCTGGAACCCTTCTTCGCCGGACTGGAAAAGGACGCCATGGTCAATACCGCGGCGCCGAAGATCAAATCCGGCGAGGTGGATGTCGCCGCCCTGAGCCGGGACGAGCTGATCGAGAAGATGCTCGCCGAACCGCTGCTGATCAAACGGCCCCTGCTGGAAGTGGGCGAGACTCTGGTCTGCGGCTTCGACATCCCGCGCCTGAATGCGCTGTTGAATGTGGCCATGCCGGTGCCCGAGGCCATCAACAGCTGCCTCAAGACGGACAAGTGCTCCTCGCACTGATCGGCGGCATCCCGTACCGGGCCTGAGTGCTGGAGGCGCTCAGGCTTCGGTGTGGGCACGATCACATCGACGCATCAGGTCGCGGCATCGAGAGCCAGCTCTTCGAGCCGCTCCTCCAGCATCTCGGCCAGGATTTCTACGATCAGCTCATGATCGTCGCGCTGCGGAAGCCCCGAAACCGCGATGGTTCCGATACAGCCGGTTCCCCGCAGCAGGATCGGAAAGCAGCCGCCGTGCGCAGCATAGTCACGCCCGGCCTGCTCGCTCAGGGTCGTGCCATCCTTCTGCAACTGCAGGCCGACGGCGTACGAACTGCGCTGCATGAGCGTGACCACATTCCGCTTGCGCCGGGCCCAGTCGAGGTTGTTCGGCGCCGTGCCCGGCATGGTGCAGAGGAACAGCGGATTTCCGCCGACCTGGATTTCGACGATGATGGCCTGATGCCGTTGCTCGGCGAGGGGGCACAGGCGCGAGCCGAGAGCCCAGGCGCTATGGGCATCGAAGCTGCGAAACTGGAGACGGGCTTCCTGAAGGGCGATACGTTCGAGGTCTTTGTCCAGGTTAATGGATAATTTTTCCATTATTTTTCTGTTGGAAACTATTTTTCATTCAGCCGTGCCCATGTCCCAAAAGCAAAGCCCTTCGGCCAACGCATGTCCGGGGCGGTCCGTCTTCGTCCGCCTTGCCGTTCGGAGGCTGCCCATGGCGTCGTCTCGCCCGTCCCGCTATAAAACGCAGCATGCTGCCAGCCAAACGCCTTCTTCGTCCTCCCACCGACCTCTACGAATACCCCGAGCATCTGCGGGAGCCGATCGCCGCCATGCCGAAAGCGCCCGGCGTCTATCTGTTCTATGGCGATAGCGACAGCCTGCCGCTCTATATCGGCAAGAGCGTGGACATTCGCGCCCGCCTGCTCGCCCACCTGCGCACGCCCGAGGAAGCCCGCCTGCTGCGCCAGGCACGGCGTATCGAGCACATCCGCACGGCCGGCGAGATCGGTGCCCTGCTTTTGGAGTCGCGCCTGATCAAGGAGCGGCAGCCGCTCTACAACAAGCGCCTGCGCCGCCAGCGCAGGCTCTGCTCGATCCGCCTGGCGGACGGAAAGCCCGAGATCGTCGAGGCCGTATCGCCCGGCCGCGGGCAGCCCCTGTACGGCCTGTTCAGAAACCGGCGCGTGGCTACCGAGCAGCTCCTGGTCATCGCCGACCGGCATCTGCTGTGCCTGGGACTGCTGGGCCTCGAAAGGCATATCCCCGGTCGCGCCTGTTTCCGCACGCAGATCGGCAGATGCGCCGGGGCCTGCGTCGGCCGCGAAAGCCGCGAGGCGCATACCGCCCGGCTGCTCGCCGTCCTGGCCGAGCGGGAGGTCTTCTGCTGGCCGTACCCGGGGCCGGTCGCCCTACACGAGCGCAGCGAGGGGCTGGAGGACTACCACGTGGTCGACCAGTGGCATTTCCTCGGCACCTACGCCAGCCTGCAGGAGGCCCGCCAGGCGCCCACCGGGCAGCCGCTGCCTTTCGATGCCGACAGCTACAAAATTCTGCTGCGTCCGATCCTGCAGGGCGGGGCCGGGATCATTCCGCTGTTCTGAGTTCGTCGTCCGTGCGTTACCGCCCTCCGATCAAGGACGCCGGACAGCGAACATCGGAAATGGATCAGGCGAGCCGGGTAATGACCACGCGAAGCGGCCCGCCCTTGTCTGGTTCAAGGGGATGGTTGTTGCCGTACTTGTCCGGCCAGTCGTTGGCGAAGAGGTAGAGCTGGCGGTCAGACCATTCGGCGACTTCGGGCGGGGCGTTCCACTCGCACGCCGAGCCGATGGGGAACGCGTGTTTTTCGTCCTTTCCCACGACGCCGCAAAGCAGGAACACCCGCCGCCCGGGCAGGCGATTCCTCTTCTGCAGCAGCCAGCCCCACCAGCCGTCCGGGCCGCAGGTGATCCAGCTGTCTTTCCATTTGCCGCTGGCTGCAAAGCGATAGCGGGCGCTCGGCGTGATCTCGATGTCGCTGGGGTGATACAGGCAGCGAGGGTCTACCTCGATGGCGGGGCTGGTTTCGTCGATGGCGAGTGGGTGCATGGATCGCTCTCCGAACAGCTCAGAACTTGTGATGAGTCCGCTCGAAAGCGAACTCTTCGAAAACTTCCTCACTGATCGTGCCAAACCACTGCATTGCCATACCACGGGATAACCTGGCGTTCAAATGGCGCAATCGTCATTACAAGGTAGGCCTCGAGGATTGGGCGATCCAGCGCAACGAGGCCTGTCAGCGGGGCCTTCGTCGCAAAGCCCGGAGGTGCGGTCCCTGGAAGCGCGCTCAATGCCGGCCGCGCTCGTCGCTCGGGCAGACATCCCTGCAGCGCCGGCTGCCGTCGGGGTGCGGCAGCCAGGCGAGGTGCGGTCGGGCCAGGCTGAACAGCTTGTAGGCCAGCAGAAACAAGGGCCTCAGCGGCCGCCAGGCGAGCGGCGCCACCCAGCGCCCGACTCCCGCCGCGCGCCAGCTCCAGAGCGTGGCATCGATACCCGTGAACCACTCGCCGCTGGCGCTGCGGGCATGCAGGCACTGCTGCAACTGTTCCAGACTGTGGCCCAGCGGTGTGGGATCGAAGTCTTCGGTGCTGATGTCGGGCAGCACCAGCTTTGCGGGGGAGACGTATGAGCGCACCCAGTAGCGAACTCATGGCCTGCAGCCTTGAAACAAGGCTGAGACTTTGCAGGAGTTATACTTCATAAGTATAGAGCCCATCGATTAAGAGATCACAGTGGGGGAGGGGTGAGTTGGCGGTTGGGCCCTGATAAGGGAGGCAAGTGCCCGTAAAGGTGCTCCCACGCGGGCACGTGGGAACGATCAAATATGAGAGTCTGCTATAAAGTACGTTTGGATGACTTTTAATGTTGCCGTGTTTTTTGCTGTGTAGTTTCCGGAAAAGTAAAATCTTTGTTCAATTTGGCTTTTTTCTTTGCTTTCAATCTTGTCGAATATTTCGCATTCTATGGATACATCTTCTGTCGCGGATAAGAGGCTGGGCTCAATGACTCCTCGAGCTTTAATGTCTTTCCAGTCGCTCAATGGGGAAATACTAAACTCAATCCATAGGTCAGAGTCCATGCCGGGGATATAGTTATGGTTTAAAGTATAAGACTCAGCTATAAGTCTACAGATGTCGTCGGTTGATTTTAAAAAATACCATGTGAAATCAATAAGCTCTTGGCATCTTGCTAGTGGTGGTGGTGCATGGAAGCTGTGTTCGATTCGGTTTCGAATGCTATTGATGGCCTCTAGCATGGTTGGCCGTATGATTTTAAATTTTTCCAGCTTTCCAAGAGTATCTTTAGGAATATCTAGATGGTTGAGCTTTTTAAGCGCGTAATCATGCGAGAGCTTTTTAAGTCGGTGATCGATGCTCCTGTTGAGGTTTGATATTAGATCAATGAGTTGAAATGGATCTGTATGCGCAAGTGCAATATGTTGGGCTAGGTCAAGATATTTATAGGGGGTGTCCCAGCCTTCTTGATTTTCATATGTTCCTCTGTCCTTGATCGGTTTCCAGCTGAAAATTTCTGAATTAATGTTTATTTTCATGCTAGTATTTTATCTTTATTAAGATTGTTGTGTTCGTATACTAAAAACAAGATCCGCTTCTGCGTGCTTCATTACTCACTTTGTTAACTCTCAGGCTCCCTGCCCCAGGTTTTTCGATGATGCCCACGCTTCTGCGTGGGCACCCGATAATGTGGAGCCGACCTGCAGCGGGACGCGGAACATCTCATGGCGGCGTTTCTAGGTGCAGGTGGGAGCGCTCAGCATTCTCTGTCCGATTGATTGCCACGACGAACGCCTGCGAAAGGCCTTCCGTTCAGTCATCTCCCTCGGCACCGATGGCGGCGAAGCATTTCAGCCGGTGGCCACCCTCCAGTTGCCAGCTGTCGTCGGCGGGCTGGTAGGCGGCTTCCATCACCTGGTTGTAGCTGAACTGCCAATGGCGGCGCTCGCGCCCGTCGATGGCTTCGATGTGCAGTACGATGCCTTCGCTGGCGAAGGGCTGGTCGGCCTTGGCGGCCGCATCGGCTTCGTCCAGCAGGGCGTCGTCGAGGCTGAAGTCGCTGGCGTGGAGGCCGTCGATCTCCAGCATGTCGGCGGCTTCCAGTTGGTCGAGCAGATAGGGCATGTCGGTCATATGAACTCCTGGCGCGGTGCGGTCGCCGCGCCTTGTGTGGTCAGGCTTCGTAGCCCAGATTCGGGGCCAGCCAGCGCTCGCTCACGCCCACCTCCTGCCCCTTGCGCTCGCTGTAACTAGCGACTTGATCTTTTTCGACTTTACCCACGGCGAAGTATTTCGCTTCCGGATGGGCGAAGTACCAGCCGCTCACCGCTGCGGCCGGGAACATGGCGTAGTGTTCGGTGAGGGTCACGCCGCTGGTGCCCTGCGGGTCGAGCAGGGTGAAAAGAGTGGCCTTCTCGGTGTGGTCGGGGCAGGCCGGGTAGCCGGGGGCGGGGCGGATGCCCTTGTACTGCTCCTTGATCAGTTCCTCGTTGGAGAGCCGCTCGTCGGCCGCATAGCCCCAGTACTCCTTGCGCACCCGCTCGTGCAGCCATTCGGCGCAGGCTTCGACGAGGCGGTCGGCCAGGGCCTTGACCATGATCGAGTTGTAGTCGTCGCCCTTGTCCTGGTAGGCCTTGGCCAGCTCCTCGGCGCCGATGCCGGCGGTGACGATGAAGCCGCCCACATAGTCGGTCTTGCCCGAGTCCTTCGGCGCGACGAAGTCGGCCAGGGAGTAGTTCGGCTTGCCGTCGGGCTTGGCGGCCTGCTGGCGCAGGTGGTGCAGGGTGGCCAGGCGCTCGCCGTGGTCGCCGTAGACTTCCAGGTCGTCGTCGCGCACCTGGCTGGCCGGCCAGAAGCCGAAGACGGCCTTGGCGCGAATGAGTTTTTCGTCGATCAGTTTCTTCAGCATCGCCTGGGCGTCGTTGAACAGCGCGCTGGCGGCTTCGCCGACCACTTCGTCGGTGAGGATGCGCGGGTACTTGCCGGCCAGGTCCCAGGACATGAAGAAGGGCGTCCAGTCGATGTACTCGGCGAGCACCGCGAGGTCGATGTCCTCCAGCGCCCTGACGCCGGTGAAGCCCGGCTTCAGCGGCTGGTAGCCGGCCCAGTCGAGCTGCGGCTTGTTGGCCACGGCCTGGGCATAGGACAGGCGCTCGACGCGGGCGCCGCGGTTGGCGGTGCGCTCGCGCACTTCGGCGTATTCTTCGCGCAGCTTGGCCACGTAGGCCGGCTTGAGTTCCCTGGAGAGCAGCGAGGTGGCCACGCCCACGGCGCGCGAGGCATCGGTGACGTAGACCACCGCGTCGTTGCCGTACTGCGGCTCGATCTTCACCGCGGTGTGCGCCTTGGAGGTGGTGGCGCCGCCGATCATCAGCGGGAGCTTGAAGCCCTGGCGCTGCATTTCCTTGGCGACGTGGACCATCTCGTCCAGCGACGGGGTGATCAGCCCGGACAGGCCGATGATGTCGCACTTCTCCTCGCGGGCGGTCTGCAGGATCTTCTCCGCCGGCACCATCACGCCCAGATCGACAATGTCGTAGCCGTTGCAGCCGAGCACCACGCCGACGATGTTCTTGCCGATGTCGTGGACATCGCCTTTCACCGTGGCCATGAGGATCTTGCCCTTGGCTTCCGGCTTGTCGCCCTTTTCCGCTTCGATGAAGGGGATCAGGTGGGCCACCGCCTGCTTCATCACGCGGGCGGACTTCACCACCTGGGGCAGGAACATCTTGCCGGCGCCGAACAGGTCGCCGACCACGTTCATGCCGCTCATCAGCGGGCCTTCGATGACCTCGATGGGCCGCGCGCACTGCTGGCGGCACTCCTCGGTGTCCTCGACGATCCAGGTGGTGATGCCCTTGACCAGCGCGTGCTCCAGGCGCTTGTCGACCGGCAGCGAGCGCCATTCCTCGGTTTCGGCTTCCTTGACGCTGCCGTCGCCCTTGTACTGGTCGGCGATGGCCAGCAGTGCCTCGGTGGCGCCGGGGTGGCGGTTGAGCACCACATCCTCGACCTTCTCGCGCAGCTCCCCGGGGATCTCGTCGTAGATTTCCAGTTGCCCAGCGTTGACGATGCCCATGGTCAGGCCGTTGCGGATGGCGTGGTAGAGGAACACCGAGTGGATCGCCTCGCGCACCGGGTTGTTGCCGCGGAACGAGAAGGACACGTTGGACACCCCGCCCGAACTCAGCGCGTAGGGCAGGTGGTCGCGGATGTAGGCGCAGGCCTCGATGAAATCCACCGCGTAGTTGTTGTGCTCCTCGATGCCGGTGGCCACGGCGAAGATGTTCGGGTCGAAGATGATGTCTTCCGGCGGGAAGCCGACTTCGTTGACCAGGATGTCGTAGGAGCGCTGGCAGATTTCGCGCTTGCGTGCGGCGGTGTCGGCCTGGCCGGCCTCGTCGAAGGCCATCACCACCACGGCGGCGCCGTAGCGCTTGCACAGGTGGGCGTGGTGCTTGAACGCCTCGACGCCTTCCTTCATGGAGATCGAGTTGACGATGCCCTTGCCCTGGATGCATTTCAGGCCGGCCTCGATCACTTCCCACTTGGAGGAGTCGATCATGATCGGCACGCGGGAGATGTCCGGCTCGGAGGCGATCAGGTTGAGGAAGGTGACCATCGCCGCCTTCGAATCCAGCATGCCCTCGTCCATGTTGATGTCGATCACCTGGGCGCCGGCTTCCACCTGCTGGCGGGCCACGTCCAGGGCTTCGGCGTAGTTCTCCTCGCGGATCAGCCGGGCGAACTTGGCGGAGCCGGTGATGTTGGTGCGCTCGCCGACGTTCACGAACAGCGAACTGCGGTCGATGGTGAAGGGCTCCAGACCGGACAGGCGGCAGGCCTTGGGAATCTCCGGGATGGCGCGTGGCGGGTACTTGGCCACCGCCTCGGCGATCGCCCGGATGTGCGGCGGGGTGGTGCCACAGCAGCCGCCGACGATGTTGAGAAAGCCCGAGACGGCGAATTCCTCGACCACTGCGGCCATCTCCGCCGGGGTTTCGTCGTACTCGCCAAAGGCGTTGGGCAGGCCGGCATTGGGGTGGGCGGAAACATGGGTCTCGGCCTTGATCGCCAGCTCTTCCAGGTAGGGGCGCAGGTCCTTGGCGCCGAGGGCGCAGTTGAGGCCCACGGAAATCGGCTTGGCGTGACGCACCGAGTTCCAGAACGCCTCGGTGGTCTGCCCGGACAGGGTGCGGCCGGAGGCGTCGGTGATGGTGCCGGAGATCATGATCGGCAACTCGACGCCGTCCTCCTCGAACACCTGCTGCACCGCGTAGATCGCTGCCTTGGCGTTCAGGGTGTCGAAGATGGTCTCGATCAGGATCAGGTCGGCACCGCCCTCGATCAGGCCGCGGGTGGCCTCGGTGTAGTTTTCCACCAGCTCGTCGAAGGTGACGTTGCGATAGCCCGGGTTGTTCACGTCCGGTGAAATCGAGCAGGTGCGGCTGGTCGGGCCGATCACCCCGGCGACGAAGCGCGGCCTGGCCGGGTTCTCGGCGGTCTTGGCGTCGGCGACTTCACGGGCCAGGCGGGCGCCTTCCACGTTCAGCTCGTAGACCAGCTCCTCCATGCCGTAGTCGGCCTGGGACACGCGGGTGGCGTTGAAGGTGTTGGTCTCGAGGATGTCGGCGCCGGCATCCAGGTAGGCCCGCTCGATGGCCTGGATCACGTCCGGGCGGGTCAGAAGCAGCAGGTCGTTGTTGCCTTTCACGTCCTGCGGCCAGTCGGCGAAGCGCTCGCCGCGGTAGTCGGACTCCTCCAGCTTGTAGCTCTGGATCATGGTGCCCATGCCGCCGTCGAGGATCAGGATGCGTTCCTTGAGGGCGTGCTGGAGGGCCTGGAGACGGGCGGCGCGGTCGGACATGAACGGAATACCTGGGTAAAGCCGGGAGAAAGGGCTGCAGATAATAGCAAAGCTGCATGGCTTTCGCGGCTGGCCGGGGTTTGCATGAAGAAGGCTCATGCTGCCGACCGGCTGGCCGTGCCTCGGGCCAGACCGCAGCCGCCTGCTTTCCGGCCCGACTTGCATGGGCGGAAAGCGGTCTATCCCCACCTCTGGGGCCGGGAGTTCCCCCCACCTTCGGGGAGCCCCGTCCCCGCCGGAGCCTGGCCATGATGGCGGGGGCTTCGCATTTTGCCAGCACATTTGCCGAAGAAACCCCGCAAAAGCTGCGGAAAATTGCCCGATTTTCGCGTGATGGTGGTTTTAGCCGATTGAATTATCGGGGAATTTTCTTGTGGCACAGCAGTTGCTCCAGGGCTGCTGCGCCCCCCGCATTGGCGCCCGGGAGCGAGTCCGGAACCGAAACCAAAGGTGAGCCATGATGAACGAGAACAGCATCATGGCCAGCATTGCTCTCCGTCGAGACAACGATGCAGTCAGGTTTTTCGTTCGCCTTGGCGGCCTGCTGGTGCTGGCCGCTGCAGGACTCCTGCCTGCCCGACAGGTGGATGCCGCGATCAGTTGCACGCGGACCTTGGTCGCCGATGTGGTAGCGATCGACCAGCCCTTGATGTTCAACCGCCTCGGCGCGCAGAACGTCAACGGCATGATGTTCGCGCTGCGCCAGGATGTCGTCGACGAGCAGCAGAAGCCCCTGCACAAGGGCGGCGCGGCGCAACCCGGGCGGGTCACCCTGCGCCCGGACAAGCGGCCGCGGCCGCTGGTGCTGCGGGTCGCCGAGGGCGACTGCGTGAAGGTCAACCTGCAGAACCTGCTGGCCACGCAGGCCAACCCGCGCAATGCCAGCGCGCCCGAGCTGCAGGTCGATGACCAGGTGCGCGGCCGGCAGATCGGCTTCAAGGTCAACGGCATGCAGGTGGTCGGCGGTATCGGCGACATCGCCGCGAACAGCGGGCGCAACGGTAGTTTCCTGCTGGCGCCGGGTGCCAGCCGCAGCTACACCCTGTACGCCGAGCGCGAAGGCGCCTTCCTCGCCACCAGCGACGGCGCGACCTTCGGCGGCGAGGGCACGGCCGGCAACGCCGGCAACGGCCTGTTCGCCCAGGTGGTGGTGGTGCCCAGGGGGGGCGGATCTACCGCAACACCCTGACCGAGGAGGAGATGCGCCTGGCCAGCCGCGGCCGCACGCCGACCGGCCAGCCGATCGTCGACTACGAGGCGCGCTATCCGGACGTCGAGCCCTGGCTCGGCGAGGGCAAGGCCGGCGCGCCGATCCTCAACATGATCGACGGCAACCAGATCGTCGCCAGCTACAGCGATGCCATCGTCATGGGGCCGAAGGCGGACGGCAGCTTCCCGGCCTCCACCTACCCGCTGGAGCGCCAGGGCAAGCGCAATCCGGCGCTGCCCAACCGGCTGGAGCCGTTCCGCGACTTTGCCGTCGCCTTCCAGGACGAGGCGGTGGCCGCCCAGGCTTTCCCCGGCTACTGGGCCGATCCGCTGTTCGGCCATGTGCTGGAGCCGACCCGCGACGCCTTCATGATCAACTACGGCGCCAACCGCCTCGGCGTCGGGCCTATGCACGACTGCCTGACCTGCCACTACGAGGAGTTCTTCCTCAGCGCGCACACGGTGGGCGACGCCGCCATGCTGGTGGACGTGCCGGCCAACGTCGGCCTCGAATCCCTGCGGCCGGGACAGGTGCCGCCGGCCGACGCCACCGGGATCAAGGCCTCCATGGCGCTGTACCCGGCCGAGCCGGCGAACGTCAACCACAGCTACATCGGCGACTTCGTCAAGTTCCGCAACACCCACGTCGGCCACGAGCAGCACGTCTTCCATCTGCACGGCCACCAGTGGCTGTACAACCCCAACGACGACAACTCCGACTACCTGGATGCCCAGGGCCTCGGTCCGGGCTCGGGCTACACCTACGAGATCGCCAACGGCGGATCGGGCAACCGCAACCGGGTGGCCGGCGACGCCATCTACCACTGCCATTTCTACCCGCACTTCGCCCAGGGCATGTGGAACATGTGGCGGGTCCACGACGTGTTCGAGGAGGGCAGCCGGCTGGAGGTCAGCGAAAAGGGCAAGGACGGTTTCCACAAGAAGGCCTTCGAGCTGCGCAGCGGCCTGCCGGCGGAGGGCGCGCGCGCCCTGCCGGACGGCGAGATCGTCGCCGGCACGCCGATCCCGGCGGTGGTCCCCCTGCCGGGCAAGGCGCTGCCGCCGATGCCGGGCAAGGTCCGGGTGGTGGCCAAGGTCGGCCAGGCGCTGCCCGACGACGATGGCGAGGATGAGGACGACGACAAGGAGCGGGTCGTCGGCTCGCTGGCCCTGGTCGACCGCAGCGAGGCCAACCGCAACGCCGACGGCAGCCTGAAGAACCCGGGTTTCCCGTTCTGGATCGGCGGCATGGAAAGCACCGTCGGCCAGCGCCCGCCGACCCCGCCGCTGGACATGCTCGACGCCGACAGGGCGAAGGCGCTGCGCGACAGCGGCAAGGCGCTCTGGGCCAACCTCGACCCAGCCCAGGCCGGCGGCTGGGACGGCGGTCTGCCGCGCAACGCGCTGCTCGGCTGGTCGGCCGGCGGCGAGGCGCGGGTCGTCACCAGCGCGCTGGATTTCAGCAAGGCCGTGAAGAGGGCCAGGCCGGTCTACTTCCCCGAGGAGGGCACCGACGTCGAGCAGGCGGCCATGGCCTTCCATGCCAGGACCGAGCACCCGAGCCATGCGGTGCTGCCCGACGGCAGCGTGCAGCAGAAGAACTTCCGCACCAGCGGCGCTTCGCCGGTGGCCGGTGCGCCCTTCTTCGAGCCGTGCATGGACGACCGCCAGATGCGCCTGACCGCCGCGGCCGGAAGCGGCGGGTTCGCCGGCGGCAGTGGCCTGTCGTTCGGCGGCGCCTCGTCCTTCACCGCCGACCGGCCGCGGGTCTACAAGGGCGCCAACATCCAGTTCGACGCGGTGTTCAACAAGGTCGGCTACCACTTCCCGCAGACCCGCATCCTCACCCTGTGGGAAGACGCGGTGCCGACCATCGACAAGCGCCGGCCGCCGGAGCCTCTGGTGATGCGGATGAACACCTTCGACTGCACCATGTATCACCATACCAACCTGGTGCCGGCGTTCTACGAGCTGGACGATTACCAGATCCGCACCCCGACCGACGTGATCGGCCAGCACATCCACCTGCCGAAGTGGGACCTGACTTCCGCCGACGGCTCGGCCAACGGCTGGAACTACGAGGACGGGGTGCTCTCGCCGGCCGCCGTGGTCGAGACCATCCACGCCATCCGCGAGTACAACCACTGCACGGCGGGCGATGCGCGCGACGGTATGCCGGACTGCCCGCGGGCGAAGACCCATCCCTACTTCGGCCAGTTCGGGCGGGCCGACTGGCTGGGCGCGCGGACCACCCTGCAGCGCTGGTTCGCCGACCCGGTGGTCAACACCCACGACGTCGACCGCGGCCTGGGCAACATCTTCACCCACGACCACTTCGGTCCGTCCACCCACCAGCAGGTCGGCCTCTACGCCACGGTACTGACCGAGCCGGCCGGATCGAGCTGGTACCACGCGGAAACCGGCGAGCCGCTGTACACCCGCGCCGACGGCGGGCCGACCTCCTGGCAGGCGATGATCGCCACCGGCGACTACGACGGCGACGGCAGGAACGACAGCTTCCGCGAGTTCTTCCTGGAGTACAGCGACTTCCAGCATGCCTACGAGGCCGGCGTCTACGTGGGCGCCGGTCCCGACGGCATTCCCAACCCGTCGGCCTACCCGGCGACGGCCGAGACCTTCCGCCATGCCATCAACCCGCCGGTGCGCCGTGCCGCCTCGACGCTGCTGGAGGCGGTGGTGGAGGTCGCCGGCGGCCAGGTGCCCGGCTGTCCGGCGCGACCCTGCCCGCAGGCGATCTCGGTGGACGATCCGGGCATCTTCGTCGTCAACTACCGGCACGAGCCGCTGGGGCTGCGGGTGTTCGACCCGAACCGCAACGGTCCGGACGGCAAGCCGGGGATGCAGGCCGAGGGGCTGGCCGGGGACCTGGCGCACGCCCTGCAGAGCCGTACCGACCGGGTCATCGCGCCGCTCAACCTGGCGCCCTCGGCGCTCCGCGAAGCCGAGGGGCCGACCGGCGGCGGCACCGTCTTCCCGCCGCACGTCAATGTCGCCGGCGACCAGCCGGGCGACCCCTTCACGCCGCTGCTGCGCAGCTATTCCGGCGACAACGTCCGGCTGCGGGTGCATGCCGGCGGCCACGAGGAGGCGCACAACGTCACCCTGCACGGCGTGAAGTGGCTGCAGAACGGCACCGGCTACGGCAACGGCTACGGGCGCAGCCCCAACTCGGGCTGGAGGGCGGCGCACATGGTCGGCATTTCCGAGCAGTTCGGCTTCGTCGCGCCGGTGGCGATGATGTCCGACGCGGTCGCGGACACCGCCGACTACCTGTACAGCATGAACGCCTCGCTGGAGGGCTACTGGAACGGCCTGTGGGGCGTGATGCGCAACTACACGGTCAGCCGCGACGACCTCTACCCGCTGCCGAACAACCCGCGGCCGGTGGCGGCGCGCAACACCGCGGCCTTCGACGGGGTGTGCCCGCGCGTCAGTCCCAACCCGAACGGCAACGGCAGCCGGCCGACGCCCCTGCGCAGCTACGAGATCGTCGCGGCGCTGGCCAACGATATCCTCGACAACCCCCTCGGGCTGGCCATCGGCGACCCGGCGGGCGAGGGCCAGCACGTCGGCGCGCCGCTGAACCCGGCCGGCGGCACCCTGGTGTTCAACCCGCGGGCGACGACCATCGCGCAGACCACGGTGGTCGACGAGGAAACCGGCGCCAGCGTGACCCTCGGCGGGCAGTCCGGGCCGCTGCACGACCCTACGGCGATCCTCTACGTGCACAAGGCCGACCTCGACCCGACCAGCGGCAAGCTCAAGCCCGGCGTGCCGGTCGAGCCGCTGGTGCTGCGCGCCGCGGCGGGCGACTGCATCGACATCACCCTGGAGAACCGCCTGCCCGAGCGGATGCCCGACCTGCCGACCTACGCGATCATGGCCGGCACCGTGAAGCGCGACCGCGACGGCGCCGAGGGTTCGACCACCTTCAACAACAACCTGATGCGCCCCTCCGCCCATGTCGGCCTGCACGCGCAGCTGCTGGCCTACGACGTGACCCGCGCCGACGGCTTCAACGTCGGCATCAACCCCGAGCAGACGGTGCCGCCGCGGGCCGCCGGCGGGCAGTACCAGAGCCGCACCTACCGCTTCTACGCCGGGCACCTGGAGCGGGAGGGCAAGCCGGTCGCGGACGCCCAGCGCAACCTCGACAGGATCGAGGCCACGGCGGTCGAGTTCGGCGCTCTCAACCTGCTGCCGGCCGACCCGATCAAGCAGAGCCAGAAGGGGCTGGCCGGGGCGATGAGCGTGCTGCCGCTGGCCTCGACCTGGAGCGAGGATGCGGGGATGCGCGCGGCGGCCACGGTGAAGCAGTCCGGGCAGGCCGACTACCGCGACTTCTCGCTGGTCTGGCACAAGGGGCTGAACCTGCGCTGGGCGAACGGCCGGCCGGTGGAGAACATGGCCGCCGAGGGCTTCGGCATCCCGGTCGACCCGGAAGACAACTCCGGCATGGCGGTCAACTACCGGAGCGAGCCGCTCTGGTACCGCTTCGGCCTGGCGCCCGACGCGCCCTTCGGCCACGGCGGCTGGGGCGATCTGGCCAATGTGCACATGGCCTACGGCAACGAGCTGGTCGGCGGCGATCCGGTGACCCCGGTGCTGACCGTCAGTCCCGGCCAGCCGCTGCGCATCCACGTGACCATGCCCTCGGGCGGCAGCCGGGGGGCGACCTTCGGGCTCGACGGCCACCTGTTCCCGCAGGAGCCGTTCCTCGCGCAGTTCACCGAGAACGGCTACCCGAGCACGGATGCCGGCGTCGCCTCGGTGCGCTTCGGCAACAATCCGCTGAGCCGTTACGCCGGGGCCCAGGAAAGCGTGCTGCCGGCGGCGCACTTCAACTTCCTGTACCCCGGCGCCGGCGGCGGCAATGCCGTATCGGGCGACTACCTGTACCGGGATCAGGCCGCCTTCGGCAACGCCGGCGGGCTGTGGGGCCTGCTGCGGGTGCAGCAGGAGCAGGGCAAGAGCAACAACGGCAAGGGCAATTCGCGCTGAGCGAAGCGCCCGGTCAGTGCTGCGCGGCCCGCAGAGCGGGCCGCGTGCATGACAGGCACACAAGAGGGATCGACCGTGAAAGCCGTGTACAAGGGGTTGGGGCTGCTGCTGGTGTTCGGACTGGCGTTCGGCGCCGGCCTCTATCTGTTCGACAGCCGCCTGCCGGAGCCGGCGCAGCCGGCCGCATCCGCCGGGGACAGCGGCAACCGGCTGGTGCGCGACGGCATCGCCGTCGAATTTTCGGTGCAGCCGGTGGATGGCGGCGTGCCGACCGAGGGGATGTTCGCCGATCTGCGTTTCCGGCTGAGCGACGCGGCCAGCGGCCAGCCGCTTGCCGGCCAGGTGCCGGGCGCCTGGCTCGATCCGGCGACCGGCAACGACGATCCGCAGACCGCCTGCCGCAGCCGCATCGGCCTCTATCTCAAGGGCCTGCCGGGGGTGCGCCCGCTGCTCGACCTGACCAGCTACTACCTGCTGATCCTCAACCAGGACCCGAGCATCACGGTGGTCGACCCGCTGACCTCGGTCGGCGGGGTGACCAGCATGCTCACCCGCATTCCGCTGCGCGGCGCGCCCATGGACTGGGTGGCCAGCCCCGCCGAGCGACGCCTGTACGTGTCCATGCCGGAGGCCGGCGAGGTGGCGGTGATCGACGCCGAGCGCTTCCAGGTGCTCGCCGGCATTCCCGCCGGAGAGCGGCCGGTGCGTCTAGCCCTGCAGCCCGACGGCCGCTACCTGTGGGTCGGCAACGATGCGTCCGGGGAGGCCGGCAGCGGGGTGACGGTGATCGACACCGCCACCCTGAAGACGGTGCTGCAGACCGACACCGGCCGCGGCCACCACGAGATCGCCTTCAGCGCCGACTCGCGGCACGCCTTCGTCAGCAGCCGCGAGGCCGGCACCCTGACGGTGTTCGACGTGGCGACCCTCTCCAGGCTGCGCGAGATCCGCAGCGGGCCGCACCCGCTCGGCGTGGCCCTGTCGCCGCTGTCCGGGGCGGTCTACGTCAGCGACGGCGAGGCCGGCACGCTCAGCGTGATCGATGCCAGCAGCCTGGAGATGCGCAAGACGATCCCGGTGGGTCGCGGCATCGGCCCGCTGGCGTTCGCCCCGGACGGCCGCCATGGTTTTGTCCTTAATACCGCGGATAACACGGCGACGGTGATCGATGCGGCCAGCGACGAGGTGGTGCATCGCCTGGAGGTCGCCGCCGAGCCCTACCAGATCGCCTTCACCCGCGCCTTCGCCTACGTGCGCGGGCTGGCCTCGCCGAAGGTGTCGATGATCGACCTGGCCTCGCTGGGCAAGGGCCGCGAGCCGGGCGTGCTCGGCTTCGAGGCAGGACCTGCGGCGCCCAGGCTGGCCGGCAACCTGCCGCTGGCCAGCAGCCTGGCCCCGGCCGGCGACGATGCCGCGCTGTTCGTGGTCAACCCGGTGGACAACACCACCTACTTCTACATGGAGGGCATGAACGCGCCGATGTCCGGCTACCTCAACCGCGGGCACACGGCGCGCGCGGCGACCGTGGTCCCGCGCAGCCTGCGCGAGCTGGAGCCGGGGCTGTTCGGCGCGCGGGTCAGGCTGCCGGCCGCTGGGCGTCTCGACGTCGCCTTCCTGCTCAACCAGCCGCAGATCGCCCACTGCTTCGGACTCGAGGTGCGCGCCGATCCGGAGCGGCAGCGCCGGCGGGCGACGTTGCGGGTCGAGTACCTCGTCGATGGCCACGGCGTCGTCGCCGGCGCGCCCTTCACGCTGCGCTTCCGCCTGCTGCAGGGCGACGCCGACCTGCCCCGGGCCGGCGTGGCGGACCTGCGCGTGCGCTACTTCCTCGCCCCGTCCTCGCAGCCCCGGGAGGTCGCCGCGCAGGAGGTGGGCGAGGGGATCTACGAGGCGCCGGTCGAGCTGGAGCAGGCCGGCGCCTACTACCTGCATGTGGGGGCGGACTCGCTCGGGCTGAAGTTCGGCGATCTGCCCTATCTCGCCTTGCGGGCGCGGCCCGCGGGAGGACGGTGAGCATGCAGCGACTGCAGAGAGGCATCGCCCTGGCGCTCTGCGCCCTGGGCCTGGCTGGCGGCGCCGTGCCGGCTGCGGCAGCGGACGGGCATGCCGGCCACGGGGCGGGGGACATCCGGGCGGAAAGCGCCCGGGTACGCCTCGCCGACGTGGCGCTGCGCGACCAGCACGGCCGTGAGCTGCGCCTGGCCGAGGCGTTGGACGGGCGCATCGTGGTCATGGGCTTCGTCTATACCAGCTGCACCACGGTCTGCCCGGTGATCTCGGCGATCATGCAGAGGGTCCAGGCGCAGCTGGGCGAGCGGGTCGGGCGCGAGCTCGGGCTGCTGTCGATCAGCGTCGACCCGCTGCGCGACACCCCGGCGCGGCTGCTGGAATATTCCCGCACCTACCGCGCCGGTCCCGGCTGGCGCTGGCTGACCGGCGAGGTCGCGGCGGTGGACGAGACCCTCAGGGGGCTCGGCGTCTGGTCGGCGGATTTCGCCAGCCACCCGCCGACCCTGCTGGTCGGCGACGCCCGCAGCGGTCAGTGGACGCGCTATTACGGCTTCACCGACCCGGCCGTGCTGCTGGCGCGGATCGAGGCGCTGGCCGCGGCGCGCAAACACGCCGGACATGCGCATATGGCCGGGCGAACGGTGCAGGAGCAGCGCCCATGAGAACGCTCCTTCGGTTATCTGTAGGAGCGGATTCATCTGCGATCGACCGCCGGCGCAGAGGCATCGCGAACGGATTCGCTCCTGCCAGGGCGATATCGGTCTCGGCTCCTCTCGGCATCGCCCTGGCGCTGTTCGCCGCACTCTCCCTGGCCCACGAAGGCCATACCCCGGCTGCGGGGAGCGGTGCGGCGGCGCAGGAGGTGAAGGGCGGCGTCCCGGATGCGCGCGCCTACTTCACCGACACCCCGCTGCTCGACCAGGACGGCCGCGAGCGGCGCTTCTACAGCGACGTGCTGGCCGGGCGGGTGGTGCTGCTGAACGTGATCTACACCCGCTGCAGCGATGCCTGCCCGCTGATCACCCGCAAGCTGCGCGAGGTGCGCGCGGCCCTCGGCGCGCAGGCCGGCCGAGTGTTCTTCGTCTCCCTCAGCAGCGACCCCGAGCACGACTCGCCCCAGGCGCTCAAGGCCTTCGCCGCCAGACAGGGGGCGGACGACCCCGACTGGGTCTTCCTCACCGGGGAGAAGGCCAACGTGGAGCTGGTCCTCGCCCGGCTCGGCCAGCTCTCGCAAACGCCCGAGGGACACTCGACCCTGCTGATCGCCGGCGACGTGCCGAACAAGCGCTGGAGCAAGATCCGCCCGGATGCCCCGCCCGCCGCCATCGCCCAGCGCCTGCGGCTGCTCGCCGAGCCGGTGGCGGGGCGCCGATGAGGTTCCCGATCGCTCCCGCGCGGGAGCATGGGAGCCATCGCCAACGCGCCTGGCTGCTCGCCACGCTGCTCGGCTGGGCGAGCCTGGCCGGTGCGCTCGAGCTGACGCCCGAGGAGGCTGCCGGCCGGCGCCTGTACCGGGAAGGAATCGGCAGCGGCGAGCGCCCGGTCGAGGCGCGAATCGGCCCGGCCGGCACCTCGCTGCCGGCCGGCGCGGTGCCCTGTGCCGGCTGCCACGGCAGCGACGGGCGCGGCCGCCCGGAAGGCGCGATCCGCCCGCCGGACATCACCTGGCGGCGACTGGCCGCAGCCCGGCCCGCCTACGACGAGGCGAGCCTGGCCCGTGCCTTGGGCGAGGGGCTCGATCCGGCCGGCGCGCGCCTGAATCCGGCGATGCCACGCTTCGTCATGAGCTGGACCGACCTGACCAATCTCACCACCTATCTCAAGCGTCTCGAGGAGGACCGCGACCCCGGCCTGCACGATGGGCGCCTGCGCCTCGGCACCCTGCTGCCATCCTCCGGCCCGCTCGCCGGAGCCGGCCACACCGTCGCCGGGCTGCTGCAGGCGGTGCTCGACGGGCTGAACCGGGTCGGCGGCATCCACGGCCGCCGCCTGGAGCTGGTGATCGCCGACCCCGGTCCGGACCGCGCCTCGGCCGAGGCGGCACTGCGCGACCTGCTCGAGACGCGCGACGTCTTCGCCCTGCTGGCGCCGCTGGCACCGGCGCTGGAGGAGGGCTACGGCGAGCTGCTGGCGCCGTACGGAGTGCCGCTGGTCGGGCCGCTGCCGGGCGCGGGCGGCGAGGGCGACCGGTTGGTCTTCGCGCCGCTGCCGGGACTGCGCGAGCAACTGTTCGCCCTCGCCGAATTCGCTGCCGAATCGCCGGCCGGCAAGGGATTGGCGCTGGTCGCCTATCCGTCGGAAGCCGCAAGGCCGGCCGAGGCGCTGGCGGAGCGTCTGCGGGGGCGCGGCTGGCAGCAGGTGCGTCTGTTTGATTACGGCGCGCAGACGCAGAGCGAGGCGCCGCTGACGGCGGACCTGGAGGCGCTGTTCTTCCTCGGCTCCGGGGAGGCGCTGCTCGCCCTGGGCCATGCGCTGGACGAGGCCGGGCTGGCGCCGCGGCTGTACGCCAGTGCCCAGCAGGTGGCCGGCGCGGCGCTGCGCCTGCCGGCGTCCTTCTCCGGGCGGCTGTTTCTCGCCTATCCGCTGCTGCCGGCGGACGTCAGCCTCGCCGGCGCGCAGGCGCTCGATTCGCTGCGCCGGCGCGCCGGCCTCGATGGGCAGCAGCCGGCGCTGCAGATCGGCGCCTACAGCGCGGCGCTGCTGCTCGCCGAGGGCCTCAAGCGCAGCGGCCGCGACGCCAGTCGCGAACGCCTTGTGGGCGAGCTGGAGAACCTGCACGCCCTGCACACCGGGCTGACCCCGCCCCTGGGCTTCGGTCCGGGGCGGCGGGTGGGGGCGGTGGGGGCGCACATCGTCGGGGTGGATCTGGCCGCCGGGCGTTTCGTCCCCACCGGGCGCTATGTCCGGATCGAGCCCTAGTCGGCGGCATGGCACGCTTCCCGGGCTGCGCGACAGGTCTTGTCCGGGCGCTCATGCAGCTGGCATAGGCCTGCCCCCGCGCTTGCGCCGCTCTGCTCGCCGACTCGCTCTGCACTTCGCTCATGGTGCCGCCCCTGACGCTGCCGGAAGGCGTCTGCCGCCACGCCGCGTATGCGTCCGCTCCCGCGGGACTCGCCGTCCTTTCCCGTTGAGCTCTTCGAGCCTGTTCCCGGCATCTATACTCAAAACGCTTTGGACGAGCGTGCCAGATGCCGCGCCGGGAGGTGGAAAGATGGCAAAGGTCCCGCACGCACTTCGTCACGTCGGGAGAAAAGGCCGTCCATCGAGGGCTGTGGAGCAATCGAATCCCGTGAGCAGAGTGAAGGTCTCGGTCGAGACGTGCCCGGCGGCGCGGCGTCACCGCTGTCGCTTCAGGCGCTTGCGATGTTGAGCTGGCGCTCCCTGGGCGTCGCCTTGCTGATGGCGATGCTGGCAGGGTGCGCTTCTCGGGAGCATCCCCCCAGGCAGCCGCCGGTCGTGGTTTCGGAAAGTACCTGGCGCAAGGTCGATAGCGACATCGTCGCCGCCTCGAAGGAGGCGACAAGGCAGACCACGAATTACGCGCGCGACGTCATGCTGGAATGGATGGGCCTCGTCTACCAGCGCACCGATACGGATTTCATCCCCTGGTTTTCCGGCTACTGGACCCAGCAATGGCTGACCATGAGGGTGGCCTGGTACAGGCTGAACGCAGGAGAGGAAAAAGATCCGGCCGTGGATCGCCTGGCCATCTATCTGCAGGAGCAATACCACGATCGCGTGCTGGAGCCCGTCGCCCGGGAGATCGATCCCGACCGGGTCATGGAAAAGGCGATGAAGTTCTACGTCTGGCTCCTCGGCGAGCTGCTTCGGAAAATCCCGCCGCGCTACGGCGTACCCCTCGATCAATTCGAGCGCCGGCTCAAGGGCATTCCGGCGATCGCACTGGGGCCGCCCCCCACGCATGTCGCTTCGGTCCATCAGATCATCCACAGCGAGCCGATCGACGAGCTGCCGGCTTATGGGGCCCTGATCGCGCGAATCCGCACGACTTCCGGCAGCGCGAGAACCTGGAGATCGGACGCGGACATCTCCCCGGTCGTGCGGCGGACCAGCAAGCGACTGATGACCGAGCTCGCCACCAGCAGTGCCTCGAGCGTTATCTCGATGGCGGTCGGCCGAGCGGTGGGCTCGGTGATTTCCCTGGGCGTGGCGGGTATCAGCGCCATGATGCGCGAGGACGAGCGCCCGGAAATGGAGGCGCTGCTTCGCAAGAGCCTGAACGCCGCCTTCAAGGAAAAATGGTCCGATCTGATGTGGAGCCCCGACACCGGGGTGCTGGCGGGAGTCTATTACCTGTCCGGACAGATCGAGGGAAATCTCGCCAGGAAGCGGGCGCTGTCGAGCCGGTTCGAGCCGGTGCCGCGAAGAGCCCCCATGCCGGGCGGATAGGCCCTTCGATGCCGCAAACGGATGCTCGCCCGCATACCTCCACCAGCGCATCAACGCCCGCACTCGACCCGCTGCAATTCGCCGTCCCGTCCCAGCCGGAACCGCGCGAAGTCCTCCGCCAGAAACAGGCGTCCCCGATACGCAGCCGCGGCCTCGGCACGAATGTCCTCGATGGACAGCCCGCGTTTCGGATCGGCCTGGTAGCGGGCGCTGAAGTGGGTCAGGACCAGGTTGGCGATGCCGGCCGTCTGGGCGAAGGTGGCGACCGCGGCGGCGGTGCTGTGGCCGAAGTCGGCCCTGGCGTCGTTCGCGACGGCCTGGGTGTAGGTGGCCTCGTGGACCAGCACCTGGGCGCTGCGGCAGGCTTCGGCCAGCAGCTCGGGACGGTCGTTGTCGCCGCCGACCACTACGCGGCGGGGCGGGCGGCCGAAGATCAGGTAGTCGTCGCTGCGCAGCGTGCGGCCCTCGTGCTGCACGTCGATGCCGCGGGCCAACTGGCCCCAGAGCGGGCCGCGGGGGATGCCGTGGCGGTCGAGCCTGTCGGTGTCCAGGCGCGGGTCGGGGCGGGCCTCGGTGAAGCTGTAGCCATAGCTGGGCACCCGGTGGGAGAGGGCGACGGCTTCGACGCGCAGGTTGCCGCCCCGCCATTCGCCCAGCGACTCGACGGCATGGAAGTTCAGCTCGAACGCCAGCCAGGTTCGGGTGAGGCGCAGCGTGGTGCGGACCCACTCCTCGATACCGTCCGGGGCGACGATCTCCAGCGGCTCCTTTCTGCCGTGCATGCCGGCGCTGGCCAGCAGACCGGGCAGGCCATAGCAGTGGTCGCCATGGACATGGGTGACGAAGATCGCGCGCAGCTCGTGCAGCGAGAGCGGCGTGCGCAGCACCTGGTGCTGCGTGGCCTCGCCACAGTCCACCAGATGCCAGCCCTTGCCGGTCTCCTCCAGCAGCGCCAGTCCAGTGACGTTGCGGGCCCTGGTGGGGGCCCCCGAGGAGGTGCCGAGAAATATCAGGTCCACGCCTCATGCTCCCGCTGTTGCGTATGGCGCCAGTATGGCGCATGGGATGGGCGAGAGGTTGGGGGCCGGGTGGGAAGAGGCGGGGGCGTCCGGTGCCGCTCCACAGGTTGCCGCGAAGGTGCCTGCGGCCATTTCGCCGCAGGCGAAACAGCCGATTGCCTCGGCAGACCGGCGAAGCAGGGCGTCGTTGCGTTTCGGGACGGAGGGAGGTACCGATCCAGCCGGCCCCGGCGAGTCCCCCGCTCACCGATGCCAAGACTCCCCCGCGCGGGCGCTGCCCGGCCTCAGTGCAGACGGGCGCTGTCAGGCCACAGGTCGCGAAACTCTGCGGGAAACATGCTGGCCACCTTGGCTATTTCGTGCGGATCCATATGGCGCGCCATGACCTCAAGAACCGCCTTGGCCGCCTTTTCGGAATCGACGCTGAGATGGGTGACCGCGCCCTGGATCCTGGCCAGGAATGCCTCGCGGCTACGCTCCTTGCTCGGCTCGGCCGCCGGATGGAAGCCATCGTAGAAGACACCGCGGATCAGGACCGGCAACTGCGCCGCCAGATGCGCCGCGTTATCCACGCCGATCCGGTCGCGCACACACATCAGCACGGCGCGCAGCGCCTGATAGGCGGTTTCCTTGTCGTCGGTTTCCAGCAGCTGGGTCACTTCGTCGAGCCAGATATTGGTCTGCTGGACGGTCTTGCTCAGCACATCGACCTGCCTGGGCATGGCCTTGCCTCCTCTTCTCGGGTGGATGGGTAAACGAATGGACCCGAGGGCTGTCGCATCGTCCCGGCGAAGCGGAGTCGATCCGATGAGCTGCAATGGGCGCGGCAAGGCCACGCCGGTCGGCGGCCCGGAACCTGCCCGTCGCCGGCGAGTCTCCTGCCTGTAGCTGTCGCAATCCGCCACCATTCTTTCGCGAGGCGCCCCGATGCCTTGGTCCGCCAGGGACATGCTGCAGCGGTTCACCCGGCGCTCCTCCGAGGCGCACCGGAGTGCCATTGCGCCGGTGCTGCGCCGCCACGCCGAGGTGCTGCCGGCCCCGGACAGCGCCGGATTCGGCGAGCTGTTCGACCGCTACGGCGAGGCCCGTGTCGTGCTGATCGGCGAGGCGAGCCACGGGACCAGCGACTTCTACCGGGCCCGCGCCGCCATCACCCGGCGTCTGATCGAGCGTCACGGCTTCGATATCGTCGCCGCGGAGGCCGACTGGCCGGATGCGGGGCGGATCGACCGCCATGTGCGCGGACTCGGCCCGTCGGCCTGGAAGAGGCAGGCCTTCACGCGCTTTCCCACCTGGATGTGGCGCAATACCGACGTGGAGGCCTTCGTCCGCTGGCTGCGGGCTCACAACCAGGCCCTGGCGCCGGAACGGCGCGTGGAATTCCGCGGGCTGGACGTGTACAGCCTGAGCAATTCCATCCACGAGGTGCTGCGCTACCTGGAGCGTGCCGATCCGGAGCTGGCGCGAAAGGCGCGCGAGCGCTACGGGTGTTTTTCCCCCTGGCAGGACGATCCGGCGGTCTACGGCCATCTGGTCGAGCGCGCCGGCAAGGCTTCCTGCGAGGAGGCCGTGGTCAAGCAGTTGAACAGCCTGCTGGCCAGGCGCCTGAAGCGCCTGGCCGCCGACGGCGAAGCCTTCTTCAGCGCGACGCAGAACGCCCGCGTGGTGCGCGCCGCCGAGCAGTACTACCGCGCCATGTACCACGGCCGTGCGGAGTCCTGGAACCTGCGCGACCGGCACATGTTCGACACCCTGCAGGCCCTGCTCGAGCACCGCGGCCCCGGGGCGAAGGCGGTGGTCTGGGCGCACAACTCGCACATCGGCGACGCGACCGCCACGGCCATGGGCTGGGGCGGACGCTTCAACCTCGGCCAGCTATGCCGCACGGCCCTCGGCCGGGACGCGGTGCTCATCGGCATGGGCACCGACCGCGGCCAGGTCGCCGCTGCCGACCACTGGGACGGCCGGATGCACATCCAGGACGTGCTTCCTTGCCGCGAGGACAGCTGGGAACGGCAGTTCCTGCGCGCTGGGATTCCCGCCTCGCTGACCGACTGGCGCGCGCCGGAGCGCGGGGAGCTGCGCGAGGCCCTGTCCGAGCCGCTGCTGGAGCGGGCGATCGGGGTGATCTACCGACCGCAGACCGAGCGGCAGAGCCACTACTCCCTGGCCGTGCTGGCCGAGCAGTTCGATGCGTACGTCTGGATCGAGGAAACCCGTGCCGTGACGCCCCTGCCCGCCGGAAGGAGCACCGAGCGGGAGGACGACACCTATCCCTTCGGACTCTGAGCACGGGCGCCGCCCTCCATCCCGGGGCCGGCGGCGAGCGGCTCCCCGACCCCGTTCGCGAAGACCCGGGCCATGGGGTGCCGCAACCTCGCCCAGGGGGCGCCGTTCCCGGCTCGCAAGACCGCTCCAGCGGCTGGCCTTCTGACACGCGCGGCTCTCGGCCATCCCCCGCAATGGGGGGAGCGCGCTGTTTCCCCGAAACTGGGGAACCGGGGAATTTAAAAAATTTCCGTAAAATCAATTAGATATAAATATATCAAGACTGGCGCGAGCTGTGCATGTGCCGAATCGGTACGCGTTTTCGCGATTCGGGAATGGGCACGATCTCTGGAACGGGAGTCAGTCGTCGTGGCGATCAGGAAAGTCTTGCTTGTCGAGGATGAACCGGTCCTGGCGGAAAACCTCAGGGCTTATCTCGAAACGAGGCGCTGCGAGGTGCGCGTCGCCCACGACGGGGCCAGCGCCCTGGCCCTGGCGGCGAGCTTCGGGCCGGACATCCTGGTCCTCGACTACTGTTTGCCGGACATGGACGCCTTCCAGCTGCTCGATACCCTGCACGGCCGCTACCACGGCGAGCGGGTGTTGATGACCGGTCACCCGAGCGGGGCGATCTGCGACGACGCGGCGCACCGCGGCATCGTGAACATCCTGCTCAAGCCCTTTCCGCTGGCCGATCTGGGGCGGGTGGTGTGCAAGCCGCAGGTGGCGCGCCGGCTGGGCGGCGACTAGCGCCGTCGGCGCGATGGTGTTGAACGAGGAGAGTCGTATGGACAGTCTTTCTCCAGGGAGCGCGGCCGGCGGCGATGGGCCGGCCACGGAGACGGCGGGCGAGGCCCGCTTCGCGGCGCCGCTGCTGCGCGAGGCCCGCGAGCGAGCGGCGAGCGGCGGCGGGCGGGTACTCGAGGCGCTGGAGGCACTGGCCGGGCTGGCGCCTGAGGAGTTCGTCCGCCGCCTGGGGGCGACCCTGCATTATCCGGTGCTGGACGGCGAGACGCTGTTCGCCAGCCGCCCGGCGTTCGAGCGGCTGGCGCTGGCCCAGGCGCTCAAGCGCGAGTTCGCCGTGGTCCGCCTGGACGAGCGCGAGGTCGGGGTGTTCGCCGATCCCTTCGACGACGACCGCCTGGCCTGGATCGACGCCTGCCTGGAGGGCGCGCCGCTGTACCTGGTGCATCCGGCCGATCTGGCCGGCTACCTGGCGCGCCACGAGGAGGCCTTCCAGGCCGTCGAGTCGCTGGGCGCCGACGCCGCCGGCTCGGTCGAGGCCGAGACGGTGGAGAACCTGTCGCTGGCGCGGATCAGCGAGGACTCCAGCGTGGTGGTCAAGCTGGTCAATTCGACCCTCTACGACGCGCTGAAGATGCACGCCAGCGACATCCACCTGGGCATGACCGGCAACGGCCTGGTGATCAAGTACCGCATCGACGGGGTGCTCAACTCCATCGGCCGGGTGCAGGGTAGCGAGATCGCCGACCAGGTGATCTCGCGGATCAAGGTGATGGCCGAACTGGACATCGGCGAGAAGCGGGTGCCCCAGGACGGCCGTTTCAAGGTCGGCATCCACGGCCGGCAGATCGACTTCCGGGTGTCGATCATGCCGAGCATCTTCGGCGAGGACGCGGTGCTGCGGGTGCTCGACAAGCAGGATCTGGCCGACCGCGTCAGCGGCGTCAGCCTGGAGGCGCTGGGCTTCGAGGAGGCGACCCTGCGCAGCCTGCGCCGGCTGGCCGCCGAGCCCTACGGCATGGTGCTGGTGACCGGCCCCACCGGCAGCGGCAAGACCACCACCCTGTACGCGATGATCACCGAGATCAACCACGGGGTGGACAAGATCATCACCATCGAGGACCCGGTGGAATACCAACTGCCCGGGGTGCTGCAGATCCCGGTCAACGAGAAGAAGGGCCTGACCTTCGCCCGCGGCCTGCGCTCGATCCTGCGCCACGATCCGGACAAGATCATGGTCGGCGAGATCCGCGACCCGGAGACCGCGCAGATCGCCGTGCAGTCGGCGCTCACCGGCCACCTGGTGTTCACCACCATCCACGCCAACAACGTGTTCGACGTGATCGGCCGTTTCGTGCAGATGGAGGTCGATCCCTACAGCTTCGTCTCCGCGCTCAACGCGGTGCTCGCCCAGCGCCTGGTGCGCCTGGTCTGCCCGGACTGCGCCGCGCCCGTCGCGCCGAGCGAGGAGGAGCTCCTGACTTCCGGGCTGGACCCGGCCGGAGTCGGCGATTTCCGCTTCGTCCAGGGCAGCGGCTGCGGGCGCTGCCGCGGCTCGGGCTATCGCGGGCGCAAGGCGATCGCCGAGCTCTTGCTGCTCGACGACGAGATCCGCCAGATGATCGTCGAGCGCCAGCCCATCTCGCAGATCAAGGAACTGGCCCGCCGCCGCGGGCTGCGCCTGTTGCGCAGCTCGGCGGTGGAACTGGTGCGCAGCGGAAGGACCACCCTGGAGGAGATCAACCGTGTCACTTTCGTGGGCTGAACGGCGCATCGCCGTGCTCGGCGCCACGCGCCTGGCGCTGTTCCGACGGCGCCGCGGCGGGCTGGAGCTGCTCGGCGGCGCCGAGTACGGCCAGGCCGAGGGGCCGGCCTGGAGCGGTGCGGCACAGGCGCTGGAGCGTCTTCTCGGCGAGCTGGGCCGCGGGCGCGGCAGCCTGCCCCTGGTGCTGTCGAGCCGCTTCGTGCGTTTCGCGCTGATTCCCTGGAGCGACGGCATCGGTACGCCGGAGGAGCTCGAGGCCTATGCGCGCTTCCGCTTCCAGGAGATCTACGGCGCGCTCGCCGACGACTGGCTGCTGCGCCTGTCGCCGGCGCCGGCCGGCCAGCCGCGGCTGGCGGCGGCCATCGAACGGGGGCTGCTGGAGCGCCTGCAGCTCGCGCTGCAGGGCGCCGGGCTGCGCCTCTCCTCGGTGCAGCCCTACCTGATGGCGGCCTTCAACCGTTTCGCCGGGAAGCTGCCGGCGGACGACTTCCTCTTCGTGCTCGCCGAGCCGGGGCGCAGCAGTCTGCTGCTGGCCCGGGATGGAGCCTGGGTCTGTGTGCGCTCGGTGAGCGATGGCGGGGACGATGCGGCGCTGCTCGCACTGGTCGAGCGGGAAAGCGGGCTGCAGGGGCTGGAGGGCGCGGCGCGCTACCTGCATGCGCCGGGTCGCACGGCACCGCCGCCGGCCGGGCTGCAGGCCCTGGAACTGCCGCGGACATCGGTGGATACCCTGCAGGCCATGGCCATGACGGTGAATTGAGATGCGTCCGCTCGAACTCGATTTTCAGCGCCGCTCCATCGCCAGCCCGCTCGGCTGGGTGCTGCTGGCCACCGGCCTGCTTCTAGCCGGAGCGCTCTGGGCAGTGCAGCAGCGGCTCGATGCGGACCGGGCGCAGGCCGTGCAGGAGCTCGCCCGGCTGCAGCCGGAGCAGGGCGGCGAGGTCCGCCAGGCGCCGCTGTCGAAGGCCGAGAGCCTGGCCCAGCAGGCCAGCCTGGCGGAAATGCGCCGGGTCTCGGCGGCGCTGAACCTCCCGTGGAACGGGCTGTTCGCCACCCTGGAGGCGTTGCCGCTCAAGGACGTCGCCCTGCTTGCCCTGGCCCCGGATGCGCGCAAGCGGCTGCTGCGCATCACCGCCGAGGCGCGCAATCTGGAGGCGATGCTGGAGTTCCATCAGCGCCTCGAGGACAGCGACGGTTTGAGCGACGTGTCCCTGCTCGATCACGAGGTGCTCGTCCAGGTGGCGGAGCGGCCGATCCGCTTCAATCTGCTGGCGACCTGGGAGGTGCCGGATGGGCGTCCATAGGCTGATTCTCCGCGAGCGGCTCCGGCGGCTGGGCTGGCCGGGTGCCGTCGGCGCCGCGCTGCTGGTGCTGGCCACGGCCCATGGGCTGCTGGGCCTGTGGCCGGCCTGGCAGGAGCGCGAGGCGCTGGCCGGGCGCATCGTCGAAGCCCGCGAGCGTCAGGTGCGGATCGAGCGCGGCGTCGAGCTGCCGCCCCAGGGACCGGGCCAGCAACTGGCCGACTTCCATCGCCAGCTGCCGGCGCAACCGGCGGCGACCGCCACCATCGACCGCATCTATGCGGCGGCCCGGGCGGAGAACCTGTCGCTGGCCCGTGGCGAGTATTCCCTCGGCATCGACCCGAAAACCCGCCTGGCGCGCTACCGCATCCTCCTGCCGGTGCGCGCCGGCTATCCGCAGCTGCGCCGCTTCCTGCACAGCCTGCTGGCCGAGGTGCCGGCGCTGGTGCTGGAGGATGTCGAGTTCAAGCGCAAGGAAATCCATCAGACCGAACTCGACGGGCGCATTCGCATGACTCTCTATCTGTCGAGGTGGTGATGGAAAGGCGACGGCTGCTGGGCTGGCTGGCGTTTCTCGGCGGCGCGGGGCTGCTGGCGCTGCTGCCCGAGTTCTTCCCGCAGGAGGAGGAGCTCCTGCCGGTGGTGACCCACAGCGGCGGGCCGGCCGCGAAGCCGGAGGTGCGCTCCGGCTCCGAGGTTCAGGCGCAGATGCGCAGGCTGCAGAGCGGGCCGACGAGCCGGGCGGTGCCGCAGGCGGATCTGTTCGCCGCGCGCAGCTGGCGAGCGCCGCCGCCGCGCCGTCCGCTCGGGGAGGGGCCGCCGCTGGCGGTCGCGCCGCTGCCGCCGTCTGCGCCGGAGGCGCCGCCCTTGCCCTTCGAATTCATCGGGAGGCTGGACGACAGCGTCAGCCTCAGGGTCTTTCTGCTGCGCGACGACCGCGTGCACACGGTGCAGGCCGGCGACGTGATCGACGGAACCTACCGGGTGGAGAAGATCGCCGGCGACGAGCTGACCCTCGTCTATCTGCCACTCAACCAGACCCAGTCGCTGTCCGTGGGGGACCGTCCATGACCATCGCAATGCGCAAGGATGCACGCGGCTTCTGCCTGCCGCTGTTGCTGGGCGGCCTGCTGCTGGCCGGCTGTGCCGGACAGCCTGCCAGGGAGGGCATCGCCCTGATCGACCAGGGGCGTTACGAGGAGGGGCTGGCGCAGCTCGCCGAAGCGGCACACCGGGCCCCGCACGACACCAATGTACAGATCGCCCTGACCACCCAGCGGGCGCTGGTGGTCACCAAGCTGCTGACCCAGGCCGAGCAGGCGCGCACCGCGCGCAACAACGAGGCCGCGCAGGTTGCCTTCCAGCGGGTGCTGGCCATCGAGCCGGGCAATGCCCGGGCCACCGAGGGGATGCGCCAGATCGTCCAGCTGCGCAACGTCGCCGAACAGTACCGCCAGGCCGAGCTGGCCCTGGCTCGCGGCGATCTGGTCGGGGCCGAGCGGCTGGTGCGCTCGATCCTCACCCTGGAGCCGCGGCACGAGGGCGCGCTGGCCTTGCAGGCGGGCATCGAGGGCACCCGCGCGCAGACCGCCGTCACCTATCCGCAGCTGCGCTCCAGGCTGCAGAAGCCGGTGAGCCTGGAGTTCCGCGAGGCCAACCTGAAGCTGGTGTTCGAGGTGCTGGCGCAGACTGCAGGCATGAACTTCATCTTCGACCAGGACGTGCGCCCGGACCTCAAGGCGACCATCTACGTCCGCCAGGTGGCCATCGAGGATGCGGTCGACCTGCTGCTGCAGCAGAGCCAGCTGAAGCAGAAGGTGGTCAACGACAACACCATCCTGATCTATCCGAACACCCCACAGAAGCTCAAGGACTACCAGGAGCTGGTGCTGAAGACCTTCTACCTGACCAATATCGATGCCAACACCGCGCTGAACATGGTCAAGACCCTTCTCAAGACCCGCGACGTGTTCGTCGACGAGCGCCTCAACACCCTGACCATGCGCGACACGCCGGATGCGGTGCACCTGGCCGAGCGGTTGTTCCAGGCCCAGGATCAGGCCAATCCCGAGGTGGTGCTGGAGCTGGAGGTGATGGAGGTCTCGCGCAAGCGCATCCTCGATCTCGGTCTGCAATGGCCGAATACCTTCGGCATCCTCACCGAGGACGGCGGCGACGTGAGCATTCTCAGCCAGTTGCGCGGAATCAACTCTGACCGCATTTCGATCAATGGAGCGCCGAAGCTGAAGATCAACGCCAACGACAGCGACATCAACACCTTGGCCAGCCCGGTGCTGCGGGTCAGCAACCGCGAGCAGGCGCGCATCCACATCGGCGAGCGGGTGCCGGTGGTCAGCGCCACCTCGACCCCCTCGACCCAGGGCCCGGTGATCACCGAGAGCATCACCTACCTGGATGTGGGCCTGAAGCTGGAGGTCGAGCCGACCATCCACCTGAACGACGAAGTCGCCATCAAGGTGGGGCTGGAGGTGAGCAACGCGACCCAGCTGGCACGCACGGAAGCGGGGACCATCCCGATCCAGGTGGACACCCGCAACGCGGTCACCACCCTGCGCCTGCGCGACGGCGAAACCCAGGTGCTGGCCGGCCTGATGCGCAACGACCAGGGCAAGTCGGGCGACCGCATTCCCGGGCTGGGCGACATTCCCGGCATCGGCCGGCTGTTCGGCAGCAACAAGGACACCCTGAGCAAGTCCGAGCTGGTGCTGTCGATCACTCCGCGCATCGTCCGCAACCTGCCGTACCAGAGCCCCTACGACATGGAGTTCGAGTCCGGCACCGAGACCAGCCTGCGCCTGCGTCCGGCCGCGCTGCCCCGCGAGGGCGACCTCAGCCAGCGGCCGCCGAAGAAGCCCGTGCCGCTGGCCGCCGCCGAGGTCGAGCGGCGATGAGCGGCGGGCCGGGGCGGGCGCGCGGCTTCTCGCTGCTGGAGCTGGTGATCGCCCTGGCGATCCTCGGGCTGCTGGTCGGCATGGCTGCGCCGCTGACCGAGACGGTGATCCGCCGCGGCAAGGAGCAGGAGCTGAAAACCGCGCTGTACCGCATCCGCGACGCCATCGACGCCTACAAGCAGGCGGCCGACGCCGGCTTCATCGAAAAATCCGCCCTGGGCAGCGGCTATCCGCCTTCGCTGGAGGTGTTGGTGGAGGGCGTGCGCGACCTGCGCAACCCGTCGGGGAGCAAGCTGTATTTCCTCCGGCGGATTCCCCGCGATCCCTTCGCCGAGCCGGGCGTGAGCGCGCTGGAGAGCTGGGGGCTGCGCAGCTACGACAGTTCCGCGGAGCGCCCGCAGGCCGGCGAGGACGTCTTCGACGTTTATTCGCTGTCCGAAGGCCGCGGACTCAACGGCATTCCGTACCGGGAGTGGTAGTTATGCGACGACAGGCCGGATTCACCCTGATCGAGCTGCTGGTAGTCATGGCGATCATCGCCAGCCTGCTGACCATCGCCGTGCCGCGCTATTTCTCCAGCCTCGAGTACTCCAGGGAAACCACCCTCAAGCAGAGCCTGGCGGTGATGCGCGATGCCCTGGACCAGTACTACGGCGACACCGGCAGCTATCCGGAGAGCCTGGAGACGCTGGTGGAGCAGCGCTACCTGCGCAGCCTGCCGGTGGACCCGATCACCGAGCGCAGCGACCTGTGGGTGTTGCTGCCTCCGCCCGAGGGCATTCCCGGCGGCGTCGCCGACGTCAGGAGCGGCGCGGATGGGCGGGGGAAGGACGGCAGCCTGTATGCCGAGTGGTGAGGCGATGCGCGGGCAGCGGGGCTTCACCTATCTGGGTGTGCTGTTTCTCGTCGCGCTGATGGGCGGCGCGCTGGCTGCGGCCGGCCAGCTCTGGTCCACCGCCAGCCAGCGCGACCGGGAACGCGACCTGCTGTGGATCGGCAACCAGTACGCCATGGCGCTGCGCAGCTACCACCGCAACTCGCCGGGCATCGCCCAGTATCCGCAGAGCCTCGAGGAGCTGCTGGAGGACCGCCGGCAGATCAAGCGCCAGCGCCACCTGCGCCGGCTCTATGCCGACCCCGTCACCGGCAGCCGCGAGTGGGGGCTGATCCGCTCGAGCGACGGGCGCATCGCCGGGGTGTACAGCCTGTCCGAGCGGCGCCCGCTGAAGAGCGCGAACTTTCCGCCGGGGTGGGAGAGTTTCGAGGGGACGACCCGCTATGCCGACTGGCAGTTCGTCGCCGAGCCGTTCTTCCGCCAGGAATAGGGGCCCGGAAAGCAGAACGCCCCGGCGAGGCGGGGCGTTCTGCATCAAGGGTGAGCCCTGGCTCAGCCCTGCCAGCGCTTGAACACCAGGGTGGCGTTGGTGCCACCGAAGCCGAAGCTGTTGCTCATCACGGTGTTCAGGGTGACGTTCTCGCGGGTCTTCTGCACGATCGGCAGATCGGCGACTTCCGGATCCAGTTCCTCGATGTTGGCCGAGCCGGCAATGAAGTTGCCTTCCATCATCAGCAGGCTGTAGATCGCTTCCTGTACGCCGGCGGCACCCAGCGAGTGGCCGGACAGGCTCTTGGTCGAGCTGATCGCCGGGGCCTTGTCGCCGAACACGGTGCGCACGGCCTTGGCTTCGGCCACGTCGCCGACCGGGGTTGAGGTGCCGTGGGTGTTCAGGTAGTCGATCGGGGTGTCGACCGTGGACAAAGCCAGCTGCATGCAGCGCACCGCGCCTTCGCCGCTCGGGGCGACCATGTCGTAGCCGTCGGAGGTGGCACCGTAGCCGATGATTTCGGCATAGATCTTCGCGCCGCGCTTGAGGGCGTGTTCCAGCTCCTCGACCACCACCATGCCGCCGCCGCCGGCGATGACGAAGCCGTCACGCTTGGCGTCGTAGGCGCGCGAGGCCTTTTCCGGGGTGTCGTTGTACTGGGTGGACAGGGCGCCCATGGCGTCGAACAGGAAGCTCTGGCTCCAGTGTTCCTCTTCGCCGCCGCCGGCGAAGACCATGTCCTGCTTGCCCATCAGGATCTGCTCCATGGCGCTGCCGATGCAGTGGGCGCTGGTGGCGCAGGCCGAGGAGATGGAGTAGTTCACGCCCTTGATCTTGAAGGGGGTGGCCAGGCAGGCGGAGACGGTGCTGCCCATGGTGCGCGGCACGCGGTACGGGCCGACGCGCTTGACGCCCTTCTCGCGCAGGATGTCCATGGCCTCCATCTGGTTGAAGGTGGAGGCACCGCCGGAGCCGGCGATCAGGCCGACGCGCGGGTTGGAGATCTCTTCCGCGCTCAGGCCGGCATCCTTGATCGCCTGTTCCATGGACAGGTAGGCGAAGGCGGCGGCGTCACCCATGAAGCGGTAGACCTTGCGGTCGATCAGCGCTTCCAGGTCCAGGTCGATGGAACCGGATACCTGGCTGCGCAGGCCCATTTCGGCGTAGGAGGGGTTGTGGCGAATCCCTGGCCGGCCGGCACGCAGGTTGGCGGATACGGTGTCCTTGTCATTGCCCAGGCAGGATACGATGCCGAGGCCAGTGATCACGACGCGACGCATGTGGGTGTCCTTCAGAAGCTGTCGGTAGAGGTGAACAGGCCGACGCGCAGGCCTTCGGCACTGTAGATCTCGCGGCCATCGACGCTGACGGTGCCGTCGGCGATGCCGAGGATCAGCGAGCGGCTGATGGTGCGCTTGATGTGGATGTTGTAGGTGAGTTTCTTCGCCGTCGGCAGCACCTGGCCGAAGAATTTGACTTCGCCCGAGCCCAGGGCCCGGCCGCGGCCCGGATTGCCCTGCCAGCCCAGGTAGAAGCCGACCAGCTGCCACATGGCGTCGAGGCCCAGGCAGCCCGGCATGACCGGATCCCCTTCGAAGTGGCAGGCGAAGAACCACAGGTCCGGGTTGATGTCCAGTTCGGCGACCATTTCGCCCTTGCCGTACTTGCCGCCGGTGTCGCTGATATGCGTGATGCGATCAACCATCAACATATTGGGGGCGGGCAGTTGCGCATTACCCGGACCGAACAGCTCGCCGCGAGCGCAGCGCAGCAGGTCTTCCCGGGTATAGGCGTGTTGTTTGGTCATGCAAATTCCTCAATGGTCCGTTCGTGACGGCGGACGAAGCGTCTGGTGGCCACAGGCAATGGGGGTATGATCCGGCAGCCTAGTCATAGACTGTTGCCTGGTGTTGAAAGTCACAGTGCCGAGCACTGTCATCCCGGCCATGGCGTTACCGCCGGCTGTCCAATGCATGGGAGCGGAATGACGAAGGTCGGCCGTAATTGCCTAGTTTACCACTTGTTGGGGGGAGGAAGGGCCGTCGGCGGACCCTGGGGAGCTTGCCTGCGTTTCAAAATGCTTACGTCAGTGCCGCTCCCCGTGCAAGGGATAACCGATGACTGGTCGCGACGGCCCCACCCCGTATAATGCCGACCGATTGCCGTATGGAGGAACGAGATGATTGCAAGACAACCCATCGCGGTGCTCGGCGGCGGCAGCTTCGGCACGGCGCTCGCCAACCTGCTGGCGGAGAACGGCCAGGCCGTGCGGCTGTGGATGCGCGATCCGGAGCAGGCCGAGGCGATCCGCACGCAGCGGGAGAATCCGCGCTACCTGAAGGGCGTCAAGGTACTGCCCGGCGTCGAGCCGGTCATCGATCTCGCCGCCACGGTTGCCGGCAGCGAGCTGATCTTCGTCGTGCTGCCCTCCAGCGCCCTGCGCCAGGCGCTGCAGCCGGTGTCCGCGCTGCTGGCCGGGAAGATGCTGGTCAGCACCACCAAGGGAATCGAGGCGCAGAGCTTCAAGCTGATGAGCCAGATCATCGAGGAGATCGCTCCTGCGGCGCGCATCGGCGTGCTTTCCGGGCCGAACCTGGCGCGGGAGATCGCCGAGCATGCGCTGACCGCCACGGTCATCGCCAGCGAGGACGAGGCACTGTGCCGGGCGGTGCAGGCCGTGCTGCACGGGCGCACCTTCCGCGTTTACGCCAGCGGCGACCGCTTCGGCGCCGAGCTCGGCGGGGCGCTGAAGAACGTCTACGCGATCATGGCCGGCATGGCCGCCGCGCTGGGCATGGGCGAGAACACCAAGAGCATGCTGATCACCCGCGCCCTCGCCGAGATGACGCGCTTCGCCGCACGGCTCGGCGCCAACCCCATGACTTTCCTCGGCCTGGCCGGGGTTGGCGACCTGATCGTCACCTGCACTTCGCCGAAGAGCCGCAACTATCAGGTGGGTTATGCCCTCGGCCAGGGCCTCAGTCTGGAGGAGGCGGTGGCGCGTCTCGGCGAGGTGGCCGAAGGGGTCAACACCCTGCGGGTGCTCAAGGCCAAGGCCGAGGAGCTCGGCGTCTACATGCCTCTGGTCGCCGGCCTCCACGCCATCCTGTTCGAAGGGCGCACCCTGGCCCAGGTCATCGAGGCACTGATGACCGGCGAGCCGAAGACGGATGTGGACTTCATTTCCACCAGTGGCTTCTGAGCCCCCATCCCGGCCGGTGAGGAGATCTCGATGAAACTCTGGTTGTTGCGACATGGCGAGGCCGAGCCGCACGCCCGTACCGATGCCGAGCGCGAGCTGACCCGGCACGGCCGCAAGGAGGTCCATCAGGCGGCCTTGCACCTGATCGGCCGGCCCCTGCGGACGATTCTCTGCAGCCCCTATGTGCGTGCCCGGCAGACTGCCGAACTGGTGGAGGATCTGCTCGATGGCGGGCTGCACCTGCAGGTGGCCGACTGGCTGACGCCGGACGACGATCCGCGCCAGGTCCTCGACCTGCTGGCCGAGCGCAGCGAGGAGGAGCTTCTGCTGGTCAGCCACCAGCCCTTCGTCGGTGCACTGGCCGGCCTGCTGATCCATGGCCACCTGCAGGACCCGGTGCCCATGCAGACCGCCAGCCTGGCCGAGCTGGAGGGCGAGCTGCCGCTGGCCGGCGCCATGTATCTGCGTGCCCTCCATCATCCGGGGCACAAGCACCATTAGGGTCTGTTGGCGTTTTGGCGCAGGCCGCCAAAACGCCAACAGACCCTAACCACACGCGGGCCGCCGCCCCGGCCCGGCGATCCCCAAGGCCCGCCCGCGGCAGTGGCGGCATTCCCGTGCTTTACTGTTTCCGCCCCGTCGGGCGATGGCGTGCAGTCGCAGGACATGAATTGGCACGCTTGACCCAAAGCTGACACATACAGCCGCTAGGCTGGCGATTCTTGTATAAGCACCGACGTTGATAATCGCCAATCGTGCTTAGCGGTCCTATGGCGATGGGCTATAAAAATCTCACCAGAACAACAAGAGGATGAGCCAGTCGGGTTCCAGAGGCATCCTTCTCGCAGGGAGGCGAGTACCTTGGGCGCGGAAATCCCGAAGCGGTTCAATCTGATCAGATGGTTCTCCCTGGTCAGCTTTGCCGTCATCACCACGGTCGTCGTCCTGCTTGCCGTCCTTTCCACCCGTTTTCTGCTGACCGAGAGCGTTCGGCGCGATGGCCTGCTGACGGCCCAGGCGATCCGCGCGATCGCCGACATGGAGCGGCACCATGCCGAGCCTGAAGACAGCGTCTCCGGAGGGATGCCGCAGACGCACCGCTACGACAGGCTCCTCGACCATATCGCCAGCCTCCCCGAGGTGCAGCGGGTCAACCTGCACGGCCCCGACCGGACCATCCTCTGGTCGACCGATCCGCAACTGGTCGGTACCCGGGGCGCCAACCCTGGCCTCGAGGAGGCCTTCAGCTGCGGCGACACGATCACCGCCAGTCATTTCAGGGCGAGCGGCACGAACTTCCTCAGCCCGCCGGGAAGCCTCCAGGTCGAGCACTACATCCCGCTGCGGGACGAGACGGGCCGGCTGGCGTCCCTGCTGGAGATCCACAAGCAGCCGCTCGACCTGCTCGCCCAGCTGCAGCGCAGCTACCTGGTGTTCTGGCTGGCCGCCATGCTCGGCGGCCTGCTGATCTGCCTCGGGCTGTTCTGGATGATCTGGCGGCTCTCCGGCCTGCTCGCCGCCCAGCAGCGGCAGCTGGTGGCCAACGAGACGGTGGTGGCCCTGGGCGAGATGTCCAGCGCCGTGGCCCACAGCCTGCGCAACCCGCTCGCCGCGATCCGCTCCAGCGCCGAGCTGGCGCTGGACGCCGAGGACGCGCCGGTGCGCAAGAACCTCGAGGACATCATCGGCCAGGTCGACCGCCTGTCCAAGTGCGTCAGCGAGCTGCTGATCGCCTCCCGCCCGCTTAGCGGCGAGCGCGAGGCGGTGAACCCGGTCGCCGCGCTGGACGACGTGCTGCACGCCTTCGCGCACCAGCTTGGCGCCGCCAACATCCGGGTCGACTGGCCGGCGCCGCCGGCGCCGACGGTGCTCAGCCACCGGGTGCTGTTCGCCCAGGTGCTCAACAGCGTGATCGCCAACGCCATCGAGGCCATGCCGCGGGGCGGCTCGCTGCGCATCCGCATTGCCGTCGACGCCCTGGAGCGGCGCCTGCGCCTGACCATCGGCGACAGCGGCAACGGCATGACCAAGGAGCAGCTGGCGATGGCCTTCAAGGCCTTCTACACCACCAAGCGCGGCGGGCTGGGCGTGGGGCTGGTGCTGGTCAAGCGGATCATGGAGCGCTTCGGCGGCGCCGTCCGGCTGGAGAGCCGGGAAAGGGAGGGAACCGAGGTGTGTCTGGTCTTCAGGATTGCAGAGGGGGGATAGCACATGGAACACAGCATTCTGATCGTCGAGGACGACGCGACGCTAGCGGGCAACATACGCACCTATCTGGAGCGCAAACAGTACGAGGCGCGGGTCTGCGGCTCGGCCGAGGAGGCTTTGGAGGCGCTCGGCGAGCAGCGCCCCGACGTGCTGCTGACCGACCATTCGCTGCCGGGGATGAGCGGGCTGGAGCTGGTCGCCCGGGTGCGCGCCCAGGAGCCGCGCATCAAGCCGATCGTGATGACCGGCTACGGCAACGTGGAGGACGCGGTGGCGGCGATGAAGGCCGGCTCCTATCACTACCTGACCAAGCCGGTGGTGCTGGCCGAGCTCAGGCTGCTGATCGACAAGGCGCTGGAGGCGCAGCGCCTGGAGCACGCGCTGTCCTTCTACCAGGCGCGCGAGGCGCGGGAGGCGGGG
Source organism: Azotobacter salinestris (assembly GCF_009363155.1). Lineage (NCBI taxonomy): Bacteria > Pseudomonadati > Pseudomonadota > Gammaproteobacteria > Pseudomonadales > Pseudomonadaceae > Azotobacter > Azotobacter salinestris. The sequence goes on along the minus strand of NZ_CP045302.1, from coordinate 555,409 downwards.
CTGGAGGCGCTGATCGGCGAGTCGCCGGCGATGCACGCGCTGAAGGCGAAGGTGCGCCAGCTGCTGGAGGCGGAACGCCGGATGACCGATGCCGACCTGCCGGTGGTGCTGATCGAGGGCGAGACCGGCACCGGCAAGGAGCTGGTCGCCCGCGCCCTGCATTTCGACGGCAGCCGGCGCCACGGCCCCTTCGTCGAGGTCAACTGCGCGGCGATCCCGGCGCACCTGCTGGAGGCGGAGCTGTTCGGCCACGAGCGGGGCGCCTTCACCGACGCCAAGGAGCGGCGGGTCGGGCTGGTGGAGGCGGCGGACGGCGGCACCCTGTTCCTCGACGAGATCGGCGAGATCGAGCTGCCGCTGCAGGCCAAGCTGCTCAAGCTGCTGGAGGACCGCAGCATCCGCCGGCTGGGGGCGGTCAGGGAGCGGCGGGTGGACCTGCGCATCGTCGCCGCCACCAACTGCAACCTGGAGCGGATGGTGCAGCAGGGCCGGTTCCGCCGCGACCTGTTCTTCCGCCTGCGGATCATCGAGCTGAAGGTGCCGCCGCTGCGCGAGCGCGGCGAGGACGTGATCGCCCTGGCCGAGCACTACCTGGCGCTGCACGGGCGGCGCTACGGCAAGCCGGAGCTGGCGTTCGGCGCGGAGGCGCGGGCGCTGCTCAGGCGCTACAGCTGGCCGGGCAACGTGCGCGAGCTGCGCAACATGCTGGAGCAGAGCGCGCTGCTGGCGACGGGCAACCTGATCGGGCCGGCGCAGCTGGCGCTCTGTCCGGAGCTGACGGAGGGGGGCGAGGCGCGCCCGCTGCGGGAGCCGGGGGCGGCGCTGGCGGGGGAGGGAGTCAACCTGCCGGAAGTGGAGCGCGACCTGGTGCTGCGCACGCTGGACAGGACCGACTGGAACGTGACCAAGTCGGCGCGGCTGCTGGGGCTGACGCGGGACATGTTGCGCTACCGGATCGAGAAGCTGGGGCTGGCGCGGCCGGATCGTCGTCACTAGGCCCGCGGCGGGAGGCTGCTCTCCGCACGGCCTGGACGGAGCTATCTTTAGAGCTCCGCTGCTGCAGAAGGCGGCGAATGCACGCTTGCAAAGCCGCCTTGCTTGTTTCCCTGCAGGTATGGGCAAAGGCTGGCCGCCGTGCCCGCGCCTGCTCTGCACAGCCTTCGGATCCAGCGAATTTCCGGCGAGAGTTTCAGGTCGTGCGCAGGAGGCATGGGTATCTCTTCCAAAAATGGATTTTTCGATATGAGACAGCCATTTCCCGCCATCATCGATTCCGCTCCCATCAATGACCTACGCACGGCCCTGGCGCGTCTGGAGAGGGTGCCGGGCCAACTGCTGCGAACCGACCATCCGGTGGATCCCCATGCCGAGCTCGCCGGCGTCTACAAGCGCGTCGGGGCGGGGGGAACCGTCAGGCGTCCGACCCGCCTGGGGCCGGCGATGATGTTCGAGAACATCAAGGGTTATCCGGGCGCGCGGGTTCTGGTGGGGCTGATGGCCAGCCGCGAACGGGTCGCCCTGCTGCTCGACACCACGCCTGACCGGCTGGCCGAGCGCATGGGCGAGGCGATCGAGCAGGCCCTCGACCCTGTGGTCGTGACGCGGGAGCAGGCGCCCTGCCAGGAGGTGATCCACCGCGCCGAAGACCCGGAGTTCGATCTGCGCACACTGCTGCCGGCGCCGACCAACACCGACGAGGATGCCGGCCCGTTCTTCTGTCTCGGTCTGGTGCTGGGCAGCGATCCCGAGGAGGGCCACGCCGACGTCACCATCCACCGCCTGTGTGTGCAGGACCGGGACCGGCTGTCGATCTTCTTCGCGCCCGACCGCCATATCGACAAGTTCCGCCAGAAGGCCGAGGCAGCCGGCAAGCCGCTGCCGGTGACCATCAACATGGGGCTGGACCCGGCGATCCACATCGGCGCCTGCTTCGAGGCGCCGACCACGCCGCTGGGCTACGACGAGCTGAAGATTGCCGGCGGCCTGCGCGGCAGGCCGGTGGAACTGGTCGAGGCGGTCAGCATCGGGCAGAAGGCCATCGCCCGTGCCGAAGTGGTGATCGAGGGCGAGATCCTGCCCCACGAGCGCCTGCGCGAGGACATCAACACCAACAGCGGGCGCGCCATGCCGGAATTCCCCGGTTACACCGGTCCGGCCAATCCTTCGCTGCCGGTCATCCGCGTCACGGCCGTCACCATGCGCCGGCAGGCGATCCTGCAGACCCTGGTCGGCCCCGGCGAGGAACACACCAACCTGGCGGGGATTCCCACCGAGGCGAGCATCCGCGTTGCTGTGGAGCGGGCCATGCCCGGCTTTCTGAAGAACGTGTACGCACATACCGCCGGCGGCGGCAAGCTGCTCGCCGTGCTGCAGGTGGCCAAGCGCCGGCCGGGCGACGAAGGCCGCCAGCGCCAGGCCGCGCTCATCGCACTGGCGGTCTACCGCGAGCTGAAGAACGTCATCCTGGTCGACGAGGACGTCGATCCCTTCGACTCCGACGATGTGCTTTGGGCCATGCAGACGCGCTACCAGGGCGACGTGGACACCATCTTCGTGCCCGGCGTGCCCGGGCATGTGCTCGATCCGTCGCAGGTGCCGGAATACAGCCCGTCGATCCGGGCGCGCGGCCTGACCTGCAAGACCATCTTCGACTGCACGGCGCCCTGGCACCTGCGGGAGCGCTTCGAGCGGGCGAAATTCCGCGAGGTCGATCCGCATCCCTTCGCCCCCGAACTCTTTCCGCAGGCCCGCCCATGAACGCGCAACGGCTGGTCGTGGGGATCAGTGGCGCCACCGGCATCATCTATGGCATCCGCGCCCTGCAGATGCTCAGGGCGCTGGAAGTGGAAAGCCATCTGGTGGTGTCGCGCGCCGGCGAGATGACTCGCGCCTACGAAACCCGGCTCAGGCGCGAGGAGCTGTACGCGCTGGCCGATCACGTACACCCGATCGGCGATGTCGGCGCCAGCATTTCCAGCGGCTCGTTCAGGACGCTGGGCATGCTGGTGGCGCCCTGTTCGGTGCGCACCCTGGCAGAAATCGCCAGCGGTGTGACCACCACCTTGCTGACCCGCGCCGCCGACGTGGCGCTGAAGGAGCGCCGGCGCCTGGTGCTGATGGTTCGCGAGGCGCCGCTGCATGCCGGGCATATCCGCAACATGCTCGCCGTGACCGAGCTGGGCGGCATCATCCATCCGCCGGTCCCGGCCTTCTACACCGAGCCGCAGAGCATCGCCGACATCGTCGACCATTCGGTGGCCCGTGCACTCGACTGCTTCGGACTGGAGGTGCCGGGACTGCCGCGTTGGGGGGAGGACCTCGCCACGACGCCGGCGGACAGGCGCCGGAGCCTCTGATGCGCGAAGCGGGAAGGTACACGGCATTGCCGGGAATCGAGGATGCGCCCGAGGGGGCGGGCGCTCCTCGCTTGTCGTAAAACCGCCTGCATCTCCGCATGGCGAAGCCAGTTATCGGCCTATTCATTGTCCATGCAGTGAGAGCCTGTCAGTGTCGTGGCCAGCCATTCATAGTCCCGGTTCAGCCTTCGGCAGTTCTGGGTAGAAGCGTCCTGGATGATGAGGGGGTATCGAGAGTTGACTTGGGGATGGTCTGAAGTATTAATCCGGCAATACGAAAGCACAAATAAGGCTCATACCAGTATCGGCATATATCCTTGATTTTCAAGGAGAAACCAAAATACAGAAAGTGCCCTATTGTATTGCCGGATTAATAGTCATGTATTTCTGGCTGACTTCAGCCCCCCGCCGACTTTGAAAGCGGAGAATCGATCAAAAACGATCAGATCACCCGCTCGTTTCTGCGTTTTTTAGCTGCCGCGAGCACGTCGCAGCAACCGTTTCCCGCATTACAGGCGCACCTCTCCTGCATTCGCCAGTAAATATCGGCGCGCCATCCACAGATTCGACAAGGCGAACAGCGTCACCAACTGTGACGTGTTTTTGGCCAATCCCCGGAAGCGCACCTTGGTGTAGCCAAACTGGCGCTTGATCACGCGGAACGGATGTTCGACCTTGGCTCGTACCTGGGCCTTGGCCTTCTCGATCTTGCGGATCGCTTTGTATAAGGCGCTACGCTTGCCATGCTTCTTGTAGGTACTGCGCCGGGCCGCGACCTGCCAGATGACCTGCCGACCTTCATGCTCGGGGCGCTTCTCTACGCCGGTATAGCCCGCATCGGCACTCACTACGTTTTCCTCGCCATGCAGCAGTTGGTCGACTTGGGTGACATCTGCCACGTTGGCTGCCGTGACCACCACGCTGTGCACCAGACCCGACTCAGCGTCGGCACCAATGTGAGCTTTTGCGCCGAAGTAGTACTGGTTGCCCTTCTTCGTCGAGTGCATTTCCGGGTCGCGCTTGCCGTCCTTGTTCTTCGTCGAGCTCGGCGCATGGATCAGGGTGGCGTCGACAATGGTGCTCTGGCGCAGCGACAGTCCGCGCTCGCCCAGATAGCCGTTGATCACCTCCAGTATTCCCCCGGCCAGTTCGTGCTTCTCCAGCAGGCGACGGAAGTTGAGGAGGGTCGTTTCGTCCGGGATGCGCTCCAGGCTCAGGCCGGCGAACTGGCGCAGGAGAGTGGTTTCGTACAGCGCTTCCTCCATCGCCGGATCGCTGTAGCCGAACCAGTTCTGCATCAGGTGCACGCGCAGCATGGCTGCCAGCGGGTAGGCGGGCCGACCGCCTTCGCCCTTGGGATAGTAGGGCTCGATCAGGGCGATCAGCCCCTGCCACGGCACCACCTGGTCCATCTCGAGCAGGAAGCGCTCGCGGCGGGTCTGCTTGCGCTTGCCGGCATACTCGGCATCGGCGAAGGACAGTTGCTTCATCGGGAAACTCGGACAAGGGAGCGGGTGTATTTCACCAGAATCGGGAAGTCTTTTTCAGGATTTCCTTGGCTGTTTCGGGCAATGGTTATGCCGTCAATCGCATATTTGAATTGTAAGTTGCTTGATGGTGATGTGGGGCTGAGTCGGCACTTTCATTATGCCTTCTTGCTGGGTGGGAGGTAGCGGCAGCTACCTTTGGAGAGTTGCAAAATCATAGGCTGTGGGTTTGCGTGCTCATAGTCCTATAACAATTTTTTTATTTCTTCGTGCAGCTTGGTAGGGTTGAATGGCTTTATTATGATGCCCTTGGCTCCAAGGCTGCGATAGTGTTCCATTTTTTTCTGGTCCGCTCCGGCTGTCATGAAAATGACAGGCGTGCGCGTTATGTCTATCTTGTCTTTCAGTTTCTCCAAGGTTTCAAGTCCGTCCATGTCCGGCATTACAACGTCGAGCAGTATCAGGTCGGGTGAATAGTTGTTTGCTATTAATCCGGCAATACAATAGGGCACTTTCTGTATTTTGGTTTCTCCTTGAAAATCAAGGATATATGCCGATACTGGTATGAGCCTTATTTGTGCTTTCGTATTGCCGGATTAATACTTCCAGAGCTTCCTTCCCTGAGGAGGCGCATACGACTTCGAAGCCTTTTGTTTGAAGCGCAGCTCTGACAATCGCCTGGATAAGGCCGTCGTCTTCTACGTGCAGAATCCTCTTTTGTTCGCTCAACTTAAGGATGGTCTGAAGTAGTCATGTATTTCTGGCTGACTTCAGCCCCCCGCCGACTTTGAAAGCGGAGAATCGATCAAAAACGATCAGATCACCCGCTCGTTTCTGCGTTTTTTAGCTGCCGCGAGCACGTCGCAGCAACCGTTTCCCGCATTACAGGCGCACCTCTCCTGCATTCGCCAGTAAATATCGGCGCGCCATCCACAGATTCGACAAGGCGAACAGCGTCACCAACTGTGACGTGTTTTTGGCCAATCCCCGGAAGCGCACCTTGGTGTAGCCAAACTGGCGCTTGATCACGCGGAACGGATGTTCGACCTTGGCTCGTACCTGGGCCTTGGCCTTCTCGATCTTGCGGATCGCTTTGTATAAGGCGCTACGCTTGCCATGCTTCTTGTAGGTACTGCGCCGGGCCGCGACCTGCCAGATGACCTGCCGACCTTCATGCTCGGGGCGCTTCTCTACGCCGGTATAGCCCGCATCGGCACTCACTACGTTTTCCTCGCCATGCAGCAGTTGGTCGACTTGGGTGACATCTGCCACGTTGGCTGCCGTGACCACCACGCTGTGCACCAGACCCGACTCAGCGTCGGCACCAATGTGAGCTTTTGCGCCGAAGTAGTACTGGTTGCCCTTCTTCGTCGAGTGCATTTCCGGGTCGCGCTTGCCGTCCTTGTTCTTCGTCGAGCTCGGCGCATGGATCAGGGTGGCGTCGACAATGGTGCCCTGGCGCAGCGACAGTCCGCGCTCGCCCAGATAGCCGTTGATCACCTCCAGTATTCCCCCGGCCAGTTCGTGCTTCTCCAGCAGGCGACGGAAGTTGAGGAGGGTCGTTTCGTCCGGGATGCGCTCCAGGCTCAGGCCGGCGAACTGGCGCAGGAGAGTGGTTTCGTACAGCGCTTCCTCCATCGCCGGATCGCTGTAGCCGAACCAGTTCTGCATCAGGTGCACGCGCAGCATGGCTGCCAGCGGGTAGGCGGGCCGACCGCCTTCGCCCTTGGGATAGTAGGGCTCGATCAGGGCGATCAGCCCCTGCCACGGCACCACCTGGTCCATCTCGAGCAGGAAGCGCTCGCGGCGGGTCTGCTTGCGCTTGCCGGCATACTCGGCATCGGCGAAGGACAGTTGCTTCATCGGGAAACTCGGACAAGGGAGCGGGTGTATTTCACCAGAATCGGGAAGTCTTTTTCAGGATTTCCTTAAGCGCTCCTTGGCTGTTCAGACGTATAATGGGGCGATGCTTTCAATCGCTATCGCTGGCTTTTTTGCCTCCTTCCTCTCCGTGCGCCATGTGAGGCTGTATGGCTCCGATCGCAGCCTCGATCTGATCGGCACTTCTCGTCATGAGGCGCTTCAGTTCATCCAGGATCGGCTGCTCAAGAAGATCGGCTGCCGCTTGGGCATCAGCTTCCTTGAGCTGGGCCTCGAGTTCGCCGGCCCGGGCAGACAGCATGCTGGCCCCAAGGGTACCGGCAGAGCCTTTGATGGTATGCAGTATGGCAGCAGTACCCTCGACATCCCTTTCCTGGATACATGTCTCGAGCATGTTCAACGTCTTGCTCATTTGCGGACGAAAAATGCTTAGTACGCTGCGAAATAGATCGATATCGTCACCGAAGCGGCCCAGGAACGAATCGACGGATTCAATCTCGGTCGTACCGCCGGGTTCGGGGTGCCATAGCGGTGTGACGGCTCCGTGCCCAGTCAGGGTCAGGACTGCCTCCACCAGCTTTTCCAGGTTGATCGGTTTGCCCACATGACCATTCATGCCGGCTGCCAGGCAGGCGTCCTGATCGGCACCCGATACATTTGCCGTCATCGCCAGGATCGGCAATGTCTTGAAGCGGTCATCTTCACGAATGCGCCGGGTCGCTTCACGACCATCGATACCCGGCATCTGCATGTCCATGATGACCAGATCGTAAGGAGGATCGGCTGTCATGACCCGAGCGACCCCTTGTATCCCATCTTCTGCCAGTTCTACTTCTGCGCCTTCGCCGACAAGAAGTTCGGCAGCCACCTGGCGGTTGAGCTCGTTATCCTCCACCAGCAGCAGACGTATGCCAGTCAGGCGTTGTGTGCGAGCCGGCTGCGGTAACGACTCGAATGATCTCGGTGGGCCGCCCCTGAGTGCGTGCTGTACGGCATCCACCAACTGTCGCGGAGTGAAGGGCTTGGTGAGGAGGTCGCTAAACGGCGGTGCGTCATGTTTTTGCACGTCGTCAAGTACCTCCCGATCGTATGCAGTGACCATGAGCACCGTTGGTACGCGAATTTCCCCTGCCCGCTGCCGGATCGTCCGCGTCGCGCTGAGCCCATCCATACCCTGCATGCGCCAGTCCATCAACACAGCATCATAGGGCTCGCCACGCTGTCGTGCCGCATTTACCAGCTCGACCGCCAGGCTGTCATTGCCGGCATACTCGGCCTGCCAGTTCAGGGCACGTGCAGTGCGTACCGCAAGCTCGCCGGCCAGGGGGGTATCGGCGACCACCAGGACATGGGCAGGGTGGTCGCTGGCCGGGCAGAGGACTTTCGTGGAAGAGGTTTTCGGCACAGCGAAACCAACATCGAACCAGAAGCGGCTGCCTTTGCCTGGTTCGCTCCATACCTGCAGTTCTCCCCCCATCATCCGAATCAGGCGCTGGCAGATGACCAGCCCCAGGCCGGTGCCACCGAATCGGCGAGTCGTGGAGGCCTCTGCCTGGGTGAACCCCTCGAAGATATGCTCAAGTTGCTCGGTGCTGATGCCGATGCCAGTGTCGCTGACAGCAATACGCAGGCGAACGCTGTCCTGGGGGCGTTCCAGCATGGCAATGCTGACCACTACCATGCCTTCCAGAGTGAATTTCAGGGCATTGCCGGCCAGATTGATCAGCACCTGCTGGAGGCGCAGGCTGTCGCCGATCAGCTCGGTCGGCAGCGATGGGTCGAGGTCGTACAGCACTTCGACATTGTTCTGTCCCTGGTTCCCGGACAATACAACGGTCAGGTCGCGCATCAATGTCTCGAGCGCGAAGGGATGCGGATCGAGTTGCAACTTGCCGGCTTCGATCTTGGAATAGTCGAGCACCTCGTTGAGCGGGCCGAGCAGTGACTTGGCGGCTGATTGCGCCTTGCTCGCATACTCATACTGACGCGAATTCAGTCCGGTTCGCCGAAGCAATTGCAACATGCCCAATACCGCATTCAAGGGCGTGCGAATTTCATGGCTCATGTTGGCCAGGAACGACGACTTGGCCGCGCTGGCCGCGAGCGCCTGCTCCTTGGCCCGAAGCAGACTGGCCTCGAGCTCATGCTGGAGGGTGATGTCACGATTGATCCCGATGACGCGTAAAGCCCGGCCCGATCCATCACGCTCGACCTGGGCCGCGGCTTGGATGAAACGTATCTTGCCGTTGGGATGGAGGAGGCGATAAGTAACGTTGTAATGGCCGTAGCCTTCGATCAGGGCTCGGAGGGCGATTTCGGCACTTTCGATATCGTCGGGATGTACGCGGGAACGCCAATGCTCGTAGCTGACGCCGCTTTTTTGTAGTGCCGGAGGTTGGGCATATAGTTCGAATAGACGCTCATTCCACTGCAGTGAGTTACTAATCTTTTAAAAAGTAATGTCATACTGCTGTATATCGGCAGTCCGGGTGGCGGAAAAACGATTTCACCAACTCCGGCAACTTCTGGATTCTGCGCAGCGCGCCCAGGGCCAACTTCTTCATCTCCTCCCGGTTCTGCACAAGACGCCTGGACACACTGCGCTTGACGTGCCCCCAGACCTGCTCGTCCGGGTTCAGCTGTGGCGAGTACGGCGGCAGATAGAAGAGTTTCAGGCGCCCCGCTTGTTCTTCGACGAACGCCCTGACCAGCCGGGCCTTGTGCACCGGATGGCCATCGATGATCACGAAGACCGGCTGCTCGGCACCGATCAGCAGGCGCTTGAGAAACTCGCGGAACACGCTGGCCGTCACCGTCCCGTCGTGCAGCATGAAGCGGAACTCGCCGCGCGTCCCGACCGCCGACAGCATGTTCACCGAGAAGCGTCGGCCGGTCACCTCGACCACCGGCGTTTCCCCCTGCGGTGCCCAGGTCGTGCCGGCATGGTAGTCGGAGCGCAGGCCCGACTCGTCCGCGAAGTAGATCCTTGCCCCCGCTGCACGGGCCTCGGCCCGAATCGCCGGGTAGGTCTCGTTTTCCCACTGGCGCACCAACGCCGCATCCTGCTGCCAGGCGCGATACAAGGGTTTTTGCGCGGTGAAGCCGAGCAGCTTCATGACTCGGCTCACGGCGGACAGTGACAGCGTCTTGCCGAACTGGCGGCGGATCAGTTCGGCAATCAGCGACAGGGTCCACAGGCCGAATTCGAAGCGGTATTGCAGCGGCGAGTGATCCCGAACGGCCTGTGCCAGCCAGCGCATTTCCTCGGCACCGATCCTGGGGGGACGTCCGGGAACCGGCTTGGCGAGCAGGGCGTTCTGTCCGCCATTGGCAAAGTCGGACAGCCAGCGAAAGACGCTGCGGATATTGACGCCGAAGGCGGCCGCCACGCTTTGGACGGTCTGCCCTTCGCGAACGGCCTTGATCGCCTGTTGGCGCATGACCTGGAGGGAGTGGTGGTCGATTGCCCGACCATCGGAGTTTCGTTTGCATTTCATGGGGGTATTGTCTCTCAATATGACAATACTTTCGATAGGCTTAGTATCGGCAAGGGTCCAGGTCCAGATGCCCAGTTCGGCTACTTCGGAGGCCATCAGCAACTGGTCGCGTGCTGCCATCAGCTCGCGTTGTTGCCGTTGCTGCTCGGTAATATCGATCACGATACCGACAAACATGAGTTCGCCGGCAGCCTGCATGACGCCGATATAGAGCTGCATGGGAAACACCGAACCATCCTTGCGTTGCCCAAGGGCCTCCAGGGCTTTCCCGATCACTCGCCGACTTTCTTTATGCCGATAACGCTCCATGTAGGTATCGTATCGGCCGTGATATGGTTCAGGCATGAACATCTTGACATTTTGTCCGATCACTTCTTCCGGACGGTAGCCGAATGTCCGTTCGCCGGCAGGATTGAACGAGCGGACTATGCCATGGGCATCGATGGTGATAATGGGGCTGATCGCCGTGTCGAGTATTGCCTGCGTGGTTGCCAGACTGGTGGCCAGCCTCTGCTCTGCAGCCTTGCGTTCGGTAATATCCACCGCAATACCGAGGTAGCCGCTGGTTCGACCATCCTCATCGCGTATGGCTGTGATTACCAGGCTGATCGGAAAACGCGTGCCGTCTTTGCGTACATATGTCCATTCGCGTGTTTCCGCTCCCTCGATTTCTGCCTTGTGCACGAAAGCCCGAAAACCCTCTATGGGCTTGCCGAATTGTTCGGTCAGCTCCGCAGCACGGGCATCCACTTCGCCTTTGTCGTGAATTCGCATGGGGCTGCATCGTCCCACCATCTCGTCGGCACGGTAACCCAGCAGGCGCTCGGCGCCGTGGTTGAATACACGGATCACTCCGAGCTCGTCGGTAGCGATGATGGAAACTTCGGAGGCGGATTGCAGCACAGAGTTCAAGAGCAAGTTGAGCTGGTGCAATTCGGCTGTGCGTTGTGCCACCTGAACTTCCAGGGTGGAGTTAAGTTCGAGGATCCGGGCCTCGGCAGCTTTCTGGGCGGAAATGTCCCGTATGGTCTCCGATGCACCTGTTACCAGTTGGTCGTTTGCTCGGATAGGGGAAATAGTGACGGATACATCGATTGGATGGCCGTCACGACAACGGTAGCGGGTTTCGAAAGATCTTATCTGCTCTCCCCGGCGAATGCGCGCCAGGATATTTTCCTCTTCGACCTGTAGTAGCACAGGTTTCACCAGGTCGTTGAAGCGTTGCCCCAGAGCCTCGTTCGCAGCGTAGCCGAACAGTTGCCTGGCGCCCTGATTCCAACTCGTGATCATTCCCTCCAGGCTTATACCGATAATGGCATCAGCCGAACTTTCGACAATGGCTGCCAGCCGAGCCTGTTCGGCCAGAAACATCTGCCGGCGCTCACGGTTGATACCCAACAGGCCGGCCAGTCCCGCTGCCAGCAGGCTGATCAGCACACCGAGCAGCGCAGCCAGAGCAGGCGACGGCAGGTGCAGTCTCTGTATGAACAGTGGATGCACTGAGAGCTCCATCTGCCAACGCCGACCAAACAACTCGCGTTGTAAGCGCTTCGTGAAGAGTTCGGGCAACCGATCACCGTTGGAGTCGTAGAAATGCTCAATCTTTTCTGCGTCGGTAACGTCGAACAGGCGCAGGTGGAATTGAGTCTTATCGAGAGGCAGGGTGGCCAGGACATCCGACATCAGTAGCGGCGCGTAGCTCCAGCCGAGCAGAGCCGCCTCGCGCGCTTCGACAGTGCCTGGCGTGCGTATCGTCCGGTAGATCGGCATCAGAATCAGAAACGACTGCTGGGGCTTGCTGCTGGCTTGGACCAGGGTGATGGGGCCAGTCAGGCGTACCTCGCCTGAGCGCATGGCTGCTTCGGCTGCCTCGCGCCGATTGCTTTCCGAAGCGATATCCAGTCCTATCGCAGAGGCATTGTGCTCGACGGGCTCGATATATTGGATCACGTAGCGATCGCCGGCATGGGAGGCAAGCTGGCGTATGGAAAAATCGGCCTTGCCGTCGGCCCGGGCCTGTTCCAGAAAGTGCGCTTCGTCGGCCTTCGCTATCCGGCGAATGAAACCAAAGCCGCGTGCACCGGGAAACTCCTTATCGAGATCGCGGGTCTGGCTATAACGCAGAAACTGCTCGCGGCTGGGTGTCCCGCCAGCGGTGATGACCGCACCGCTGGCACCGCGAAGTCCATATTGGTATACTAATTTTATCGAAAGTATTGTCATATTGAGGGATAATACTCCGATGAAATGCAAACGAAACTCCGACGGTCGAGCAATCGACCACCATTCCCTTCAGGTCATGCGTCAGCAGGTGATCAAGGCCGTTCGCGAAGGGCAGACCGTCCAAAGCGTGGCGGCCGCTTTCGGCGTCAATATCCGCAGCGTCTTTCGCTGGCTGTCCGACTTCGCCAATGGCGGACAGAACGCCCTGCTCGCCAAGCCGGTTCCCGGACGTCCCCCCAGGATCAGTGCCGAGGAAATGCGCTGGCTGGCACAGGCCGTTCGGGACCACTCGCCGCTGCAATACCGTTTCGAGTTCGGCCTGTGGACCTTGTCGCTGATCGCCGAATTGATCCGCCGCCAGTTCGGCAAGACGCTGTCGCTGTCCGCCGTGAGCCGGATCATGAAGCTGCTCGGCTTCACCGCGCAGAAACCCTTGCATCGCGCCTGGCAGCAGGATGCGGCGCTGGTGCGCCAGTGGGAAAACGAGACCTGGCCGGCGATTCGGGCCGAGGCCCGTGCAGCGGGGGCAAGGATCTACTTCGCGGACGAGTCGGGCCTGCGCTCCGACTACCATGCCGGCACGACCTGGGCACCGCAGGGGGAAACGCCGGTGGTCGAGGTGACCGGCCGACGCTTCTCGGTGAACCTGCTGTCGGCGGTCGGGACGCGCGGCGAGTTCCGCTTCATGCTGCACGACGGGACGGTGACGGCCAGCGTGTTCCGCGAGTTTCTCAAGCGCCTGCTGATCGGTGCCGAGCAGCCGGTCTTCGTGATCGTCGATGGCCATCCGGTGCACAAGGCCCGGCTGGTCAGGGCGTTCGTCGAAGAACAGGCGGGGCGCCTGAAACTCTTCTATCTGCCGCCGTACTCGCCGCAGTTGAACCCGGACGAGCAGGTCTGGGGGCACGTCAAGCGCAGTGTGTCCAGGCGTCTTGTGCAGAATCGGGAAGAGATGAAGAGGTTGGCACTGGGTGCGCTGCGCAGAATCCAGAAGTTACCGGAGTTGGTGAAGTCGTTTTTTCGCCACCCGGACTGCCGATATGCAGCAGCATGACATTACTTTAAAAAAGGCTAGTAAGTGCAGGTGTCCAACTATCACATCCGCTATCTGATTGGCCGTCCTCTCGACTGCTTCCAGAGCTCGTTTATCGTTGCTGCGCACCAGTTGCCAGCAGACCAGAAAACTGCACAGTAAACCGATAAGCAGGGTATAGCCCGCCCAGCTGCCTGCCCTGGAAAGCTTGAGCCTTTTCTTCATGTACACATCCAACTTCTCATGTGCGAAGCCACCTGCCTGCAAGCTTTCCAACTAGTCTGGAGATTGTGTGCTCATCTTTCCTTGGCAACTTTTTTATTCGTGCGTCTAGTGTGGTGAATCACAAGTTCGCTTCATTATTTCTTTGCAAGGCTCGAGCAGCCCTGCCGACAGAGGCCAGGATTTCACCTGCTCCCTTACGCCAGCGGAAGGGCCTTGGATTCTGGTTGTAGGTCGCCAGGTAATACTCGATGGACTGCTCGAGATCCTTCACGCTGGTATGGGCCTGGCGCTTTATCCACTTCTGGGTGAGCATCGAGAAAAAGCGCTCCACCAGATTCAGCCATGACGCAGACGTCGGGGTGAAATGCACGTGATAACGCGGGTGTGCGACAAGCCAGGCACGCACCTTGTCGGTCTTGTGCACGGCATAGTTATCCATGATCAGGTGTATGGCCTTGTCGCTCTCGACCGTTTCCTCGATGGCCCTGAGAAACTCCAGGAATTCTGCGCTGCGGTGACGGCGCTTGAGACGTCCGATCACCTCGCCGGTGGCCACATCCAGGGCGGCAAACAAGGACGTCGTGCCATGGCGCTGATAATCATGGGTACGGGTCGCCGGATACCCAGGCTCCAGCGGCAGCCCCGGCTGTGTTCGATTGAGCGCCTGGATCTGGCTTTTCTCATCGACGCACAGTACCAGCGCTTTATCCGGCGGATTCAGGTAGAGCCCTACGATATCCTGCACCTTGTCGACAAAGGCAGGATCGGTGGACAGCTTGAAGGTGTGCTCCAGGTGAGGCTTGAGCCCGAAGGCTCGCCAGATACGCTGTACGCTCGCCGGTGAAATATGGGTGGCCTTGCTCATCCGGCGCGAGCTCCAATGGCTGGCATCGTCGGGCCGGGTCTGCCGCACCCGGTCGACCACTTCCTGGACCTTTTCATCACTGATGCTGCGTGGGCGGCCTGAGCGCGGCTCGTCATTGAGGCCTTGCAGGCCCAAACGGGCGAAGCGAAGGCGCCACCTCGAAACGGTTTGCGCCGTAATGCCGAGCCGTCGAGCAATGGAAGAGCCGGACTCGCCTCGAGCGCAGGACAGAATGATCTCGGCGCGCAGCTGCATATCGGCAGGCCCGTTGTGCCTGGCTCGGCGGCGGGTGAGTTCGGCATGCTCTTGTTCGGTCAGTTCGATCCGAACGGCTGGGCGGCCTGTTTTCATCGCATGCCCTCCGAAAAAACTCTGCCAGCTCCGCGGTAGACAAGTCTTATCCTGAGTAGTTGTGATTCACCACACTAGTGTGGTGAATCACAAGTTCGCTTCATTATTTCTTTGCAAGGCTCGAGCAGCCCTGCCGACAGAGGCCAGGATTTCACCTGCTCCCTTACTCCAGCGGAAGGGCCTTGGATTCTGGTTGTAGGTCGCCAGGTAATACTCGATGGACTGCTCGAGATCCTTCACGCGGGTATGGGCCTGGCGCTTTATCCACTTCTGGGTGAGCATCGAGAAAAAGCGCTCCACCAGATTCAGCCATGACGCAGACGTCGGGGTGAAATGCACATGATGACGCGGGTGTGCGACAAGCCAGGCACGCACCTTGTCGGTCTTGTGCACGGCATAGTTATCCATGATCAGGTGTATGGCCTTGTCGCTCTCGACCGTTTCCTCGATGGCCCTGAGAAACTCCAGGAATTCTGCGCTGCGGTGACGGCGCTTGAGACGTCCGATCACCTCGCCGGTGGCCACATCCAGGGCGGCAAACAAGGACGTCGTGCCATGGCGCTGATAATCATGGGTACGGGTCGCCGGATACCCAGGCTCCAGCGGCAGCCCCGGCTGTGTTCGATTGAGCGCCTGGATCTGGCTTTTCTCATCGACGCACAGTACCAGCGCCTTATCCGGCGGATTCAGGTAGAGCCCTACGATATCCTGCACCTTGTCGACAAAGGCGGGATCGGTGGACAGCTTGAAGGTGTGCTCCAGGTGAGGCTTGAGCCCGAAGGCTCGCCAGATACGCTGTACGCTCGCCGGTGAAATATGGGTGGCCTTGCTCATCCGGCGCGAGCTCCAATGACTGGCATCGTCGGGCCTGGTCTGCCGCACCCGGTCGACCACTTCCTGGACCTTTTCATCACTGATGCTGCGTGGGCGGCCTGAGCGCGGCTCGTCATTGAGGCCTTGCAGGCCCAAACGGGCGAAGCGAAGGCGCCACCTCGAAACGGTTTGCGCCGTAATGCCGAGCCGTCGAGCAATGGAAGAGCCGGACTCGCCTCGAGCGCAGGACAGAATGATCTCGGCGCGCAGCTGCATATCGGCAGGCCCCTTGTGCCTGGCTCGGCGGCGGGTGAGTTCGGCATGCTCGTGTTCGGTCAGTTCGATCCGAACGGCTGGGCGGCCTGTTTTCATCGCATGCCCTCCGAAAAAACTCTGTCAGCTCCGCGGTAGACAAGTCTTATCCTGAGTAGTTGTGATTCACCACACTAGGCTTTCTGTAACAAAGTCGGCATTGGAAAAACTTGCTTGTCGGGATGTTCAGGTTCAGGTTCTGCAGATGTATCAGCATAGCCATGGCAGAGGCCAGCATTTCCTTGGAGTGGCTGGCTTCTAGCACACGATACTGATCTGCCGGGAATGCTTCCGCTTGTTGAACAGGCACTCGACCATGTGCGTGTGGGAGTGTTGTTCGACCCGCTTTGGCCTGCTCCCCGATTTCAGTATCGCCTTGAACTTGGGAGGGTTTCTTTTCCGAGCAGAAGGCGCAGTGAGAAAAGCCTTTTATCGGGGGAGCGGATTCTCGATTTCCTCAAGCAGGGGAAGCTGGCGTACTGCGCTATCAGCCCCGCACCCCGGGGGCAGAACGCCAAAACCTGCAAGACCAACTGGCCGAGTCGACACAGTGGCCGACTCTTTGGCTATCTTGCCGCTGGCACATTATGCTGCGGCGTGCCGGTGTGCAGGTCAATGACAAGCGCATCCATCGCCGGCACCGCGCCGCCGGGATGATGGTGGAGTGTCGTCCGGGGGCACGGTATGGCGGCCGACCGCGAGCGCCTGGGGCTGCCAACCGCAGAGCCAGGTGTGGTCGATGGATTTCGTCCTTGATGCATCCGGCCCTGGATGGCGGATCAGGATCAAATGCCTGACCGTAGCCGACGCTTTCATCAGGAAACCCGAAGAGCTGCCGGATGACCTGCTCGAGCTGATTCGGCGCACGGGCTGGTCGCGACGGGGCCAGATTGATGCTGCCGATTGCCATCGAGGCCTTGTCAGCTCAGGCCGATCAAACAGTGAACTGGCTGACAGACTCTAGGCCCCCTGACCCCAGTTCATCTCCAGGCCGCCGTCAATCACGAAGTCCTGGCCGGTGACGTAGTCGGCGTCGGGGCCGACCAGATAGACCGCCAGTTCCGCGACTTCCTCGGGGCGGCCCGGGCGATTCCAGGGGATGTTCGGCATTTCTTCCTCGCGTTTCTTCGGGTCGTCGACGCGCTGCATGGTCATCGGCGTGCGGATCAGGCCGGGAGCAATGGCGTTCACGTTGATCCGCAGCGGCGCGAGCTCGAGGGCCAGGCTGCGGGTCATCGTCAGCAGGCCGCCCTTGGCCGCACCGTAGGCCACGTTGTGCGGACTCGGGATGCTGTCGTGCACGGAGGTGATGTTCAGGATCTTGCCCTGGCCGCCGACCGCCTGTCTTCGCCGGATGAACTCCCGCGAGCAGAAGAAGGGGCCGTAGAGGTCCGTCTTGATCACCTTGTCGAAGTCCTCGGTGCTCAGTTTCGTCACCGCTCCGGTCATGCCGATGCCTGCGTTGTTCACCAGGATGTCGGGAACACCCAGTGCCTGTTCCACGGCGACGAAGAGGGTGGCGATGCTGCCTTCGTCGGTCACGTCGAGTTGCCGCACGAAGCCGCGACGACCTGCCTGCTGCACCCGTTCCAGGGTGATCTGAGCGCCCGCGCTGTCGGTGTGGTAGGTCACCGCCACATCCGCCCCCTCGCGTGCGAAGGCGGCGGCCATGGCCTGTCCGATGCCCGAGTCCGAGCCGGTGACGATTGCGATCTTGCCGCTCAGTTTGCCCATGATGGCCTCCATTGACTGGTAGGTTGACGACATATCCCATCGGGAGCCGCTTCCCCCGGTTCGGACGCCGGGGCGGCGTCAGACTCGCCCCGGGTCTGCCTCTTCGCGGTCGGACAAATTCCAGACCACGACGATCGGTGGTGGATGCCGCCAGCCGAATCAGCGCACCTCCAGCAGCCGATGCCCATGGTTCGATCGCCTGTGGGTATGCCTGGGCACCTGGGGTCGTACGTATTTGATCGATTCGGCGATCAGAAAGGCCAGCTCCAGAGCCTGGTCGGCGTTCAGGCGCGGGTCGCAGTGGGTGTGATAGCGGTCGGACAGGCTGTCCTCGGTGACTGCGCGGCTGCCGCCGATGCACTCGGTGACGTTCTGCCCGGTCATCTCGATGTGGATGCCGCCGGCATGGCTGCCCTCGGCCCGGTGCACGGCGAAGAACTGCCGCACCTCATGCAGGATGCTCTCGAAGGCGCGGGTCTTGTAGCCGCCGGCCTTGATGGTATTGCCGTGCATCGGATCGGAACTCCACAGCACCTGGCGGCCTTCGCGCTGCACCGCACGGATCAGCGCCGGCAGGTGCTCTTCCACCCGGTCCGCGCCCATCCGCACGATCAGATTGAGGCGGCCCGGGTCGTTGTTCGGGTTTAGGATGTCGATCAGGCGCAGCAGCTCGTCCGGGTCCATGCTGGGGCCGACCTTCACCCCGATCGGGTTGCCGACGCCGCGCAGGAACTCCACGTGGGCGCCGTCCGGCTGGCGGGTGCGGTCGCCGATCCACAGCATGTGCGCCGAGCAGTCGTACCACTCGCCGGTCAGGCTGTCCTGGCGGGTCAGGGCCTGCTCGTAGTTCAGCAGCAGCGCTTCGTGGGCGGTGAAGAAGTGGGTCTTGTGCAGTTGTGGCGCACTTCGCAGCCCGCAGGCGCGGATGAAGGCGAGGGTCTCGTCGATGCGACCGGCCAGTTGGCTGTACTTCTCGGACAGGGCCGCGTCGGCGATGAAGTCGAGGTTCCACTGGTGGAGCTGGTGCAGGTCGGCGAAGCCGCCCTGGGCGAAGGCGCGCAGCAGGTTGAGGGTGGCGGTGGACTGGTGATAGGCCTGTAGCAGGCGCTGCGGGTCCGGGGTCCGGCTTCTTTCATTGAAGTCGATGCCGTTGACGATGTCGCCGCGGTAGGCGGGCAGGGTGACGCCGTCCACCGTCTCGCTGGGGCAGGAGCGCGGCTTGGCGAACTGGCCGGCCATGCGTCCGACCTTGACCACCGGACAGCCGGCGGCGAAGGTCATGATAATGGCCATCTGCAACAGCACTTTCACGGTATCGCCGATCTTGCTCGAGCAGAACTCGGCGAAGCTCTCCGCACAGTCGCCGCCCTGCAGCAGAAAGGCGCGTCCCTGGGTGACCTCGGCGAACAGCCGGCGCAGCTCGCGCGCCTCGCCGGCGAAGACCAGTGGCGGATAGCCGGCCAGGGTTTCCTCGACCCGGGCGAGGTGGGCGGCATCGGGGTATTCGGGTTGCTGCTGGATGGGCCTGGTTTTCCAGCTGTCGGGGTTCCAGTTCGGCTTCATCATCAGATCCTTTGATCGCATTACGGCATGCTCGGTGGAGGTAACTGCTCTTTGTCGCGCAGTCAGTCATGACCGCCGCAGGTTCTGTTGATGCGAGCCCGGAGCTGCAGCCTGTCATTGACCATTGAGTCTTTTTACCGTTTACGCCTGTACGGACAGCGACCGGAGTCCTTCCTGCCCTGTGCGAAGCCGCCGATGCAACCTGCACCCGGGCGCACGATTTCGGCGCCCGGGCAAGACTTCCGCGCATCGCCTGCACAGACTGCGAAAGCCCTCGAGGTCTGGTGTCCGAGCGCCTGCTCAGGCTTCCGGGGGCTGTCCTCGAAGAAGTAATGCACGATCTTCGCAAGCTGTCCGAGTGGCCGACAGAAGGTGTAACTGGCGCTGGCCCTTTGCTGGCCAGGCCTCGGTCGATTGCGGACGGCAGAGCATGCTCCCTCTGGTGAAGGCCTCCGAGGTGCAAGGGCAGAAGCAGGCACTGACGGCTATCAGGGCCGTGTCAGCCAGCAGAAGCATCAGTGGCCGTGGGGCCGGGTCGATTGCATCGGTCATGGCGTCCTGCCGTGTGGGTCCTTGCATCGGCCATGGCCAGTATTTGGCCAATAAGAACTTGTCCCATAACAGCTTAAAAACACTTTTATATTGGCTTGTGGAAATAATTTCTTGCCGTGAGTTGTCATTGCTGAAACGTTTCTTCTATGATTTAAGCCATACGTTTTATTGACGATGGCCTCACTTCGGGGGCGGCACAGGTGCATGACGAGGGACGGCAGGCTTCTTCGGTATGGTGGGAAAGTTGTGGAGCAGGTGGGTTTTAATTCGCGCTCTGTTGGAGGCGGCTTGAAAAATCAAGCAGGGTGTCGATGGATATGATGATTTGACACGCCAGCCAAGGTGCATCGCCTTGCTTCAAGGATGCATTTGCCGATGGCGGCCACAGGAAAAGCCTGCCTGGCCTGTTGAGATCGCTGGCGGCAGGTATTTCAGCAGATGGACTATCAGGGTTGCACACCAGTGCCGGTCGTGCAGTCAGGAGCCTGGTTGGGAGTCGATGTCGCCCGAATAGGAACGGATGTTTTTCGCACGATAGAGAAAGAGCGACTTTTGTGTCCGCTGAAAGTCGTGTGCGGCGTTGCAGGTCGCGAGTGCGCGCTTGCGGATGGATAGGCATGTTCCTGGGGATTTGTTTTGGAGGGGGTGTTCTCAGTCGAGTCGAAGTTGTAACGCGCTGGGGTGAATTCAAATAAATAACTCAACGTTCCGCGCTTTTGTTGTAAAGGCTTGTGCATGGTAAGCCCGTATATGCCTGGCCGTCTGAAAAATCCAAGCTAGGGAAAGCTGAAAAATGAACAATAACAAGCATGCAAGTCGAGGGCGTGATGCCCTGGTCTGCCGACGCTCGACCATACGGCTCCTTGCGCTGGCGATTTCCGCAGCCAGCCTCGCCATGCAGGATGCCACCGGGGCGTCGAGCAATGGCACCTATCAGGAACCCTACCGGCCCCAGTTCCACTTCAGTCCCGCCGAGAACTGGATGAACGATCCGAACGGACTGGTCTACCACGACGGCGAATATCACCTGTTCTACCAGTACAACCCGTTCGGCGATACCTGGGGGCATATGTCCTGGGGGCATGCCGTCAGCCCGGATCTGATGCATTGGGAGCATTTGCCGGTGGCCATTCCCGAACTGGGCGACGAAATGGTCTTTTCCGGCAGCGTGGTGGTCGACAAGCACAACACGAGCGGCTTCGGGAGCCGGCGCAATCCGCCGATGGTGGCCATCTACACCAGCGCACGGCCGGGATCGCAGGCCCAGTCGCTTGCCTACAGTACCGACCGCGGGCGTACCTGGAGCCGATACGGTGGCAATCCCGTGCTCGACATCGGCTCGGCGGAATTCCGCGATCCGAAGGTGTTCTGGTACGAGGCGGAGCGGAAGTGGGTCATGGCCGTGGTCGCGGCGCTGGAGCACAAGGTCAAGCTCTACAGCTCGCCCGATCTGAAGAACTGGACGCACATGAGCGACTTCGGTCCCGCCAACGCCACGGGAGGGGCCTGGGAGTGTCCCGACCTCTTTCCGCTTCCCGTCGACGGCGATTCCAGCCGGATCAAGTGGGTGCTTCTGGTCAGCCTCAACCCTGGCAGCATCGCGGGCGGCTCCGGCATGCAGTACTTCGTCGGAGACTTCGACGGGACGACCTTTCGGGCCGACAATGTCCTC
Organism: Azotobacter salinestris; assembly: GCF_009363155.1. Taxonomy (NCBI): domain Bacteria; kingdom Pseudomonadati; phylum Pseudomonadota; class Gammaproteobacteria; order Pseudomonadales; family Pseudomonadaceae; genus Azotobacter; species Azotobacter salinestris. The sequence goes on along the minus strand of NZ_CP045302.1, from coordinate 533,845 downwards.
GGCGACTATACGCCGCCCACAGGCGAGCTTTACCAGGGCTTCGAGGAGCGCGACTACGGTGAGTGGAGCACGACCGGTACCGCGTTCGGCTCGGGCCCGACCTCCGGCACGATTTCGCCGCAGGGCGAGGTGAGCGGATATCTCGGTGGCGGCCTGGTCAACAGTTACCATGACGCGGACCTGGGAACGGGAACCCTGACATCGCCCCCCTTTACCATCGAAGGCCCTTACCTCAACTTTCTCGTCGGCGGAGGCAAGCATCCGCACGATCCCGCGATCTCGGACCAGGCGGTACCCGCCGGCTCGGTATTCGCCGACTTCGAGGGGAGCAGTTACGGCAGCGGTTGGAGCGCCACCGGCACTTTCGCCGGTAGCGCGCCGGCGGCCGGCACACTCGCAGGCCAGCAGTCCGTCAGCGGCTACGAGGGGCGCCAACTGGTCAACACCTTCATCGACTATGACAACGGAACCGGCACGATTGTCTCGCCTGGGTTCACCATCATGAGTGATTACATCAATTTTCTAGTCGGTGGTGGCGCTCATCCTTATCCCGGCACTGCCAACAATCCTCCGACAGCGGTCAATCTGGTCGTCGATGGCGAGGTGGTGCGCACGGCCACCGGTCAGGATAGCGAGGCCCTCAACTGGACCCACTGGGACGTCTCCGAACTCAGGGGCCAGACGGCGCGCATTGAGATCGTCGACAGCAACACCGGCGGCTGGGGACACATCAACGCGGACCACTTCATGTTTTCCGACGAGCCGGCCTTGCCGCGCTCCACGGAAACTACGGTCAACCTGCTCATCGATGGCGAAGTGGTCCGGTCGACGACGGGACCCAACAGCACCACGCTGGACTGGGCCGCATGGAACGTCCGGAGCCTTATCGGCCAAACCGCCCAAATCCAGCTCAGGGACAGGAACACGGGCGGCTGGGGTTACATCCTCGCCGACCACTTCATGTTTGCGGATGAGCCCGCGCTGTCGCTCCTGCAGCGCAGCAGTTGGGTGGATTACGGTAAGGATTTCTACGCCGCGATCACCTTCAATAACGTGCCCGACGCGCGCCGCCTCGTGATCGGCTGGATGAACAACTGGAATTACGGCCAATTGACGCCGACGAGCCCCTGGCGTGGCGCGATGAGTGTTCCGCGCGAGTTTGCCTTGCGCACCATCGATGGCGTTCTCCGGCTGGTTCAGCAGCCCGTGCAGGAGCTTGATCTGCTGGGAGAGGATTGGCAGACGTTCAGCCAACAGCAGATTTCGCCCGGCACGACCACGCTTCCGCTGCAGGGCAAGGCGTTCGAGATCAAGGCCGACCTGCTTTCCGGCGACGCGAAGCGGGTCGGGCTGAAGGTCCGTAGTGGCAACGGCGAGGAAACCCTCATCGGTTACGACGCCGAGGCTGGCGAAATCTACGTCGACCGGACGCGCTCCGGCGAGGACGGCTTCAGCACCGACTTCCCCGGCGTTCAGCGGGCGCCCTTGAGCGCGCGGGACGGCAAGATCCGGCTGCATGTGCTCGTCGACTGGTCGTCGGTGGAGGTCTTCGGTGACCAGGGGCAGACCGTCATCACCGAGCAGATCTTCCCGGGCGCGACGAGCGACGGCGTGCAGCTCTTCTCCGAGGGCGGCAGCGCGATGCTCGACTCGTTGCAGGTCCGGCCTCTGGGTTCGAGCTGGACGCGGTAGCGCAGCGGCGGCAACACACTCGAGCGCTTCCCTGCGGGAAGGAAAGGGCGACACACCGGCCCGCGGCCCTGGCAGGACGCGGCCGGGGAGAAGCTCGGTCCGTTTGAGGGGGAGCGCCGTTCGGTGCTGCACGCGGACGGAGTGGCGCCCGATCAGGCCTTGTCGCCATCGTGGCTGGATTGCCGGTTTCATGCGCGCGGCGGGTGCAGGAAAGGATGACGGGAGCGCAGCCAGCTCAGGTCGTGCATGAAGATGGGAGCCTGTGGAGGTTTCGGACTGCTCACATACATCACGCCGGCCATCACCGCATATGCATTTCGTTCGATCGCGGTAGGCAGGTACTTCTGAATAAATGAAAGCTCCAAACTTGTATCGATTATAGCCCGATTTTTCGGTTTGCCGAGAGTGATAACGAACTTCGCCTGGCCCCGCGAGCTTCGCGCAGCCTGATAAAACTGTGCTGGCCATATTGATGGCGATGTGGAGGAAGGCCTGGCGCCAGTTGCAATGGTATTGAGCTGCTACGGCTGAATAGTTTCATTCAGGTAGAAATTAATGATTTATCGGTGATTTCGAGGTTGCCAAAAGAGGTTTTATTTTTTTAGGGAAATCCTGAAAAAGACTTCCCGATTCTGGTGAAATACACCCGCTCCCTTGCCCGAGTTTTCCGATGAAGCAACTGTCCTTCGCCGACGCCGAGTATGCCGGCAAGCGCAAGCAGACCCGCCGCGAGTGCTTCCTGCTCGAAATGGACCAGGTGGTGTCGTGGTCTGGGCTGATCGCCCTGATCGAGCCCCACTATCCGAAGGGCGAAGGCGGTCGGCCCGCCTACCCGCCGGCAGCCATGCTGCGCGTGCACCTGATGCAGAACTGGTTCGGCTACAGCGATCCGGCGATGGAGGAAGCGCTGTACGAAACCACTCTCTTGCGCCAGTTCGCCGGCCTGGGTCTGGAGCGCATCCCGGACGAAACGACCATCCTCAACTTCCGCCGCCTGCTGGAGAAGCACGAACTGGCCGGAGGCATGCTGGAGGTGATCAACGGCTACCTGGGCGAGCGCGGGCTGTCGCTGCGCCAGGGCACCATCGTCGGCGCCACCCTGATCCATGCGCCGAGCTCGACGAAGAACCGGGACGGCAAGCGCGACCCGGAAATGCACTCGACGAAGAAGGGCAACCAGTACTACTTCTTCGGCCTGAAGGCGCATATCGGCGTCGATGCCGAGTCGGGCCTGGTGCATCACGTGGTGGGAACGGCGGCCAACGTGGCGGATGTCACCCAGGTCGACAAGGTGCTGCATGGCGAGGAAAACCTGGTCGGTGCCAATGCGGCCTATGTCGGTGTCGAGAAGCGTCCGGAGCATGCCGGACGGAAAGTCGTCTGGCAGATCGCGGCTCGCCACAGCACCTACAAGAAGCACGGCAAGCGCAGTGTCCTGTATCGCGTCAAACGGCGGATCGAGAAAGCCAAGGCGCAGATGCGGGCCAAGGTCGAGCATCCGTTCCGGGTGATCAAGCAGCAGTTCGGCTACGTCAAGGTGCGCTTTCGCGGCCTGGCGAAGAACACCGCGCAATTGGTGACGCTGTTCGCCCTGTCGAACCTGTGGATGGCGCGAAAACATCTGCTGGTGGCAGGAGAGGTGCGTCCGTAATGCGGGGAATCATCCCGGCAAAGCGCCTCGTCAAGGGCAAAACATGGATTTGCAAAGAGGTATCGGCCTGAGTTGCATGGAACTGCCGTTTTTTGAGCAATCGAGCGCTCGGGCAGGAAATGACGGGGGCTAATTCAGACTTTCCTTGGGATAGCGCTATCTTTATGAGAATGGAGTCGCCGGGTTCCAGGCATTGCCTTAATGCAGTCCAGCGATAATCGATAAAAATAACACGATAGTGGCAATAGGCTTGGCTGGGTGGCAGTGCGACCATCCATGGATAGCGCTGTCTATTGCCGAGGTCTTGCATGGATGGCTTTCTTTATTTCTTCGCCCAAGATCGTGGGCAAGATCAAAGTGGCAGTGCTTTTCAAGCGGCAGGCCTGACGGAGGCAAGTGGATGTTTTACGCTTGTGTTGCAAGGGCTTGCGCACAGGCAAGTTCGCATATGCCCGGCCGGCTAAAAAATCCAAGCTAGGGAAATCCTGAAAAAGACTTCCCGATTCTGGTGAAATACACCCGCTCCCTTGTCCGAGTTTCCCGATGAAGCAACTGTCCTTCGCCGATGCCGAGTATGCCGGCAAGCGCAAGCAGACCCGCCGCGAGCGCTTCCTGCTCGAGATGGACCAGGTGGTGCCGTGGCAGGGGCTGATCGCCCTGATCGAGCCCTACTATCCCAAGGGCGAAGGCGGTCGGCCCGCCTACCCGCTGGCAGCCATGCTGCGCGTGCACCTGATGCAGAACTGGTTCGGCTACAGCGATCCGGCGATGGAGGAAGCGCTGTACGAAACCACTCTCCTGCGCCAGTTCGCCGGCCTGAGCCTGGAGCGCATCCCGGACGAAACGACCCTCCTCAACTTCCGTCGCCTGCTGGAGAAGCACGAACTGGCCGGGGGAATACTGGAGGTGATCAACGGCTATCTGGGCGAGCGCGGACTGTCGCTGCGCCAGGGCACCATTGTCGACGCCACCCTGATCCATGCGCCGAGCTCGACGAAGAACAAGGACGGCAAGCGCGACCCGGAAATGCACTCGACGAAGAAGGGCAACCAGTACTACTTCGGCGCAAAAGCTCACATTGGTGCCGACGCTGAGTCGGGTCTGGTGCACAGCGTGGTGGTCACGGCAGCCAACGTGGCAGATGTCACCCAAGTCGACCAACTGCTGCATGGCGAGGAAAACGTAGTGAGTGCCGATGCGGGCTATACCGGCGTAGAGAAGCGCCCCGAGCATGAAGGTCGGCAGGTCATCTGGCAGGTCGCGGCCCGGCGCAGTACCTACAAGAAGCATGGCAAGCGTAGCGCCTTATACAAAGCGATCCGCAAGATCGAGAAGGCCAAGGCCCAGGTACGAGCCAAGGTCGAACATCCGTTCCGCGTGATCAAGCGCCAGTTTGGCTACACCAAGGTGCGCTTCCGGGGATTGGCCAAAAACACGTCACAGTTGGTGACGCTGTTCGCCTTGTCGAATCTGTGGATGGCGCGCCGATATTTACTGGCGAATGCAGGAGAGGTGCGCCTGTAATGCGGGAAACGGTTGCTGCGACGTGCTCGCGGCAGCTAAAAAACGCAGAAACGAGCGGGTGATCTGATCGTTTTTGATCGATTCTCCGCTTTCAAAGTCGGCGGGGGGCTGAAGTCAGCCAGAAATACATGACTACTTCAGACCATCCCTAGGGAAATCCTGAAAAAGACTTCCCGATTCTGGTGAAATACACCCGCTCCCTTGTCCGAGTTTCCCGATGAAGCAACTGTCCTTCGCCGATGCCGAGTATGCCGGCAAGCGCAAGCAGACCCGCCGCGAGCGCTTCCTGCTCGAGATGGACCAGGTGGTGCCGTGGCAGGGGCTGATCGCCCTGATCGAGCCCTACTATCCCAAGGGCGAAGGCGGTCGGCCCGCCTACCCGCTGGCAGCCATGCTGCGCGTGCACCTGATGCAGAACTGGTTCGGCTACAGCGATCCGGCGATGGAGGAAGCGCTGTACGAAACCACTCTCCTGCGCCAGTTCGCCGGCCTGAGCCTGGAGCGCATCCCGGACGAAACGACCCTCCTCAACTTCCGTCGCCTGCTGGAGAAGCACGAACTGGCCGGGGGAATACTGGAGGTGATCAACGGCTATCTGGGCGAGCGCGGACTGTCGCTGCGCCAGGGCACCATTGTCGACGCCACCCTGATCCATGCGCCGAGCTCGACGAAGAACAAGGACGGCAAGCGCGACCCGGAAATGCACTCGACGAAGAAGGGCAACCAGTACTACTTCGGCGCAAAAGCTCACATTGGTGCCGACGCTGAGTCGGGTCTGGTGCACAGCGTGGTGGTCACGGCAGCCAACGTGGCAGATGTCACCCAAGTCGACCAACTGCTGCATGGCGAGGAAAACGTAGTGAGTGCCGATGCGGGCTATACCGGCGTAGAGAAGCGCCCCGAGCATGAAGGTCGGCAGGTCATCTGGCAGGTCGCGGCCCGGCGCAGTACCTACAAGAAGCATGGCAAGCGTAGCGCCTTATACAAAGCGATCCGCAAGATCGAGAAGGCCAAGGCCCAGGTACGAGCCAAGGTCGAACATCCGTTCCGCGTGATCAAGCGCCAGTTTGGCTACACCAAGGTGCGCTTCCGGGGATTGGCCAAAAACACGTCACAGTTGGTGACGCTGTTCGCCTTGTCGAATCTGTGGATGGCGCGCCGATATTTACTGGCGAATGCAGGAGAGGTGCGCCTGTAATGCGGGAAACGGTTGCTGCGACGTGCTCGCGGCAGCTAAAAAACGCAGAAACGAGCGGGTGATCTGATCGTTTTTGATCGATTCTCCGCTTTCAAAGTCGGCGGGGGGCTGAAGTCAGCCAGAAATACATGACTACTTCAGACCATCCCTAGTGTGGTGAATCACAAGTTCGCTTCATTATTTCTTTGCAAGGCTCGAGCAGCCCTGCCGACAGAGGCCAGGATTTCACCTGCTCCCTTACGCCAGCGGAAGGGCCTTGGATTCTGGTTGTAGGTCGCCAGGTAATACTCGATGGACTGCTCGAGATCCTTCACGCTGGTATGGGCCTGGCGCTTTATCCACTTCTGGGTGAGCATCGAGAAAAAGCGCTCCACCAGATTCAGCCATGACGCAGACGTCGGGGTGAAATGCACGTGATAACGCGGGTGTGCGACAAGCCAGGCACGCACCTTGTCGGTCTTGTGCACGGCATAGTTATCCATGATCAGGTGGATGGCCTTGTCGCTCTCGACCGTTTCCTCGATGGCCCTGAGAAACTCCAGGAATTCTGCGCTGCGGTGACGGCGCTTGAGACGTCCGATCACCTCGCCGGTGGCCACATCCAGGGCGGCAAACAAGGACGTCGTGCCATGGCGCTGATAATCATGGGTACGGGTCGCCGGATACCCAGGCTCCAGCGGCAGCCCCGGCTGTGTTCGATTGAGCGCCTGGATCTGGCTTTTCTCATCGACGCACAGTACCAGCGCTTTATCCGGCGGATTCAGGTAGAGCCCTACGATATCCTGCACCTTGTCGACAAAGGCAGGATCGGTGGACAGCTTGAAGGTGTGCTCCAGGTGAGGCTTGAGCCCGAAGGCTCGCCAGATACGCTGTACGCTCGCCGGTGAAATATGGGTGGCCTTGCTCATCCGGCGCGAGCTCCAATGACTGGCATCGTCGGGCCGGGTCTGCCGCACCCGGTCGACCACTTCCTGGACCTTTTCATCACTGATGCTGCGTGGGCGGCCTGAGCGCGGCTCGTCATTGAGGCCTTGCAGGCCCAAACGGGCGAAGCGAAGGCGCCACCTCGAAACGGTTTGCGCCGTAATGCCGAGCCGTCGAGCAATGGAAGAGCCGGACTCGCCTCGAGCGCAGGACAGAATGATCTCGGCGCGCAGCTGCATATCGGCAGGCCCCTTGTGCCTGGCTCGGCGGCGGGTGAGTTCGGCATGCTCGTGTTCGGTCAGTTCGATCCGAACGGCTGGGCGGCCTGTTTTCATCGCATGCCCTCCGAAAAAACTCTGCCAGCTCCGCGGCAGACAAGACTTATCCTGAGTAGTTGTGATTCACCACACTAGGGAAAGCTTCAGATGAAGAATTATGATCCTGCACGTCTGACGGTGCGCAGCACTCCATGCCACCGAATCTTCGATATGCGCGCCCTTGTGCTGGCAACTTCGGCGGCCGGCCTCGTCATGCCGGGCACCCTCGAGGCGGCGACGCCGGGCAATGCCACTTACCAGGAACCCTGCGGCCCAGGCTCCACTTCAGCCTGCATCGAGGAGCCGGGACTGGCGCGGCCGGAGCGCCGGCACTGAAGCTGTCCGCCCGGCAGGGGGCTAATCCACCTCGACCGTCGCCGGCTCCACCTCGACTGCGACGGGCTGGCGGGTTCTCCGGTACTGCAGGGCCAGGGTCAGGCCGAGCCCGCAGAAGGAGGCCAGCGCGCAGATCAGAAAGATCGAGCGGAAGCCGTGGCTGCCGATGAGCAGGCCGACCAGCGGGCCGGCGACACCCAGCGCCAGATCGAGGAACAGCGAATAGGCGCCGATCGCCGCCCCGCGGTTCGAGGCCGGTGTGCTCTTCACCGCCTCCACGCCGAGGGCCGGGAACACCAGCGAGAAACCGAAGCCGCTCAGCCCCGCGCCGAGCATGGCCAGCAGCGGGCCGGGCGCCGCCCAGAGCAGCAGCAGGCCGCCGCCCTCGACCAGCAGACAGGCGATGCCCACCCGGTAGCCGCCGAGACGGTCGATCGCCTTGGCGAACAGCAGGCGGACGGCGATAAAGCTCAGCCCGAAGGCGGTCATCGCGTATTCCGCCCAGGCCCAGCCGCGGCTGTCGTAGTACAGGGTGATGAAGGCGGCGATGGTGCCGTAGCCGAGGGTGCCCAGGGCCATCGCCAGTCCATACGGGCTGACCCGCCCGAGCACGTTCATGAAGCCCAGCCGCTCGCCGGCGATCACCGGCACGCCGGTCTTGCGCCAGGCCAGGGCGAGCCCGGACAGGGCGATCAGCAGCACACTGGCGCCCATCCAGGGCAGGCCGAAGCGCTCCACCAGCCAGACGCCGAACGGTGCGCCCAGGCCGATTGCGCCATAGCTGGCGATGCCGTTCCAGGAAATCACCCGGGCGGTGCCCGCACTGCCGACCTGGCCGATGCCCCAGGCGATCGCGGAGGCGCCGAGCACGCTATGGGCCATGCCCAGCACCAGGCGGCTGAGCACCAGGGTGAGAAGGCTGAGCAGCGGCAGGGCCGGCCAGAGCGTGGCCAGCAGCATCAGCAGGCCGCCCAGGGCGCAGCCGGCCAGTCCGTAGAGGACACCCTGCCTGGGGCCTGCGGTGTCGATCAGCCGGCAGGAAAAGGGACGCACCAGCAGGGTGACCAGATACTGCAGGCCGATCACCAGGCCGGCGACCAGGGTACTGAAGCCCAGCTCGTGATGGATCAGCCCGGGCATGACTGCCATGGGGATGCCGATGCTCATGAAGCCGAGGAAGGTGAAGCAGACGATGGAGAGGATCTGCAGGGTGTTGCTCTGGACGGATGCTGTGGCTGGCATGCGGGACATGAAGGGTTCCGGGATGCTCCATGAGGTATGTTATCAGACAACTATTTTGGCAATAGCGCAACCCTCAGGTGGCCGCGGAACATGATGCGTGCTCGGAGGCCGGCAGCGGAAGCCGGTGGTGCGTCGTCTGCGGAAAAGGCGTGCGCTGATCGCACGGGATGCGGCTCGAGGAGCGGGGCGCCGCCGGATGACGAGGCCGACGCCCGTTCAGTCGCGATAGAACACCTGCACCAGGTGATAGCCGAACTGGGACTTCACCGGGCCATGGATCTCGCGCAGGGCCTTCCTGAAAATCACCTGATCGATCGAGCGCACCATCTGTCCCGGGCGGACCTCGCCCAGATCGCCGCCGCGCTTGCCCGAGGGGCAGAGCGAGTGGCGCCGCGCCAGCTGGGCGAAGTCCTCGCCCTTGGCCAGGCGCTGCTTCAGCTGCGCCGCCTCGGCTTCGCTGGCGAGCAGAATGTGACGTGCCATCGCTTTGGCCATAGAAGGAGTCCTCAACTTGGAAGTCTGCGCATTGTGCCAGATCGGAAGGGCTGACTAGAGTGGCTTGGGTCGGTTTGACAACCGCTTGATTCTGAACGACATATGCCTTGCGGATCTATTCCATGGATATTCAATCGATGCTGAGAGTCCTGGCTACCCAGGACGGTTCGGACCTTTACCTGTCCACCGGCGCGCCGCCCTGCGCGAAATTCAACGGCGTGCTCAAGGCGCTCTCCCAGGAGGTGCTGCAGCCGGGCGCCGTGGCGAAGATCGCCGAGGGACTGATGGATGCCGAACAGCGCATCGAATTCGAGCGCGACCTGGAGATGAACCTGGCGATCTCCCTGCCGAACATCGGCCGCTTCCGCATCAACATCTTCAAGCAGCGCAACGAGGTGTCCATCGTCGCGCGCAACATCAAGCTGGACATCCCGCGCTTCGAGGACCTCAAGCTGCCGAAGATCCTCCTCGACGTGGTGATGGAGAAGCGTGGCCTGGTGCTGTTCGTCGGCGGCACCGGCTCGGGCAAGTCGACCTCCCTGGCGGCGCTGATCGACTACCGCAACCGCAACAGCGGCGGGCACATCATCACCATCGAGGACCCGGTCGAATACGTGCACCGGCACAAGAAGTCGATCATCAACCAGCGCGAGGTCGGGGTGGACACCAGAAGCTTCCACGCCGCGCTGAAGAACACCCTGCGCCAGGCGCCGGATGTGATCCTGATCGGCGAGATCCGCGACCGCGAGACCATGGAGCATGCTCTGGCCTTCGCCGACACCGGCCACCTGGCGATCTCCACGCTGCACGCCAACAACGCCAACCAGGCGCTGGACCGCATCATCAACTTCTTTCCCGAGGAGCGCCGTCCGCAGCTGCTCAACGACCTGGGCAACAACCTCAAGGCCTTCGTCTCCCAGCGCCTGGTCAAGACGGTCGACGGCAAGCGGCGGGCCGCGGTGGAGGTGCTGCTCGGCACGCCGACGGTGCGCGATCTGATCAAGCGCAGCGAGCTGTCCGAGATCAAGGAGATCATGGACAAGTCGCGCAACCTCGGCATGCAGACCTTCGACCAGGCACTGATCGAGCTGGTCAACGAGGGGGCGATCAGCGAGGAGGAGGCGCTGAAGAACGCCGACTCGGCGAACAACGTGCGCCTCAAGCTGAAACTGCACCGTGACGGCGGGGCGGGCGCTGCCGACAAGCCGGATAGCGAGAGTGCCTGGCCGGGGCTGAGCCTGGAGATGCTGGAAGAGCCGGAGGAGGCCGGCAAGGCCTGAGTCGTTCAGGCCGGGCGCCGCACGGGCGCCCCGTCCTGCGTCTGCCGCCCGGTCAGTACACCCAGACCTCGACCCTGCGGTTCTTGATCCGCCCTTCCTCGCCGGTGTTGGCCGCCACCGGCAGGGCGTCGCCGAGCCCGACGATCTCGCGGAAGGTCGCGCCGCCCCTGGCCAGCTCGCGGCGTACCGCCATCGCCCGCAGCTTCGACAGCAGCGTGCTGCGCTCGGCGTCCTGCTTGGGATCGCCGAAGCCGACCAGCACCACCGAGTTCTCCAGCTTGCCGTGCTCGCGCAGGTAGGCGAGCACGCGCTCGACGTCGCGAAGCGCCTTGTTGTCGAGCAGGGCGCTGCCTTCCTGGAAACGGAAGTTCACCGACAGGCGCTGCGCCTCGCGGGCCAGCTGCAGGTAGCTCGGCGGCATGCTGGCATGGGGATCGACCTGCACCGCCTGTACCTGCTGGGCGACGAAGCCGTTCTGCGCGACCACCTCCTGCCCGCGCGGGCTGTGGGCGAATTCGACCAGGGCCGTGGTCCAGGGGCTGGGCTGCTGCGGCTGGTTGTAGAGAAACAGGCGGCGCGACAGGGGATAGTCCTCGGTGGCGACCAGACCGGGCTCAGGCGGCATCGGCCGGGACTCGCCGGCGGAGATCGCCAGGGCCTTGGCCTTGCGCACGTAGGGCAGGCCGATGAAGCCGATGCCCGCCGGGTCCTGGCTGACCGAGGCGGACAGCTCGGTACTCGACTCGAAGCGCCTGGCGCCGGCGGCGAGGCTCTTGCCCTGGGGCTTGAGCACCAGTTCGTTGAAGGTATCGAAGGTGCCGGACTGGGCGTCGCGGGCATACAGGTGGATGGCGCCGCCGCGTCCGCCGAGTTCTTCCCAGGTCTTCACCTCGCCGGCGAACACCCGGGCCAACTGCTCGAGGCTGAGGGCGCGCAGCGGGTTGTCCGGGTGGAGGATGACCGCCAGGCCGTCGATGGCGATCACCTGCTCGGCCGCCAGGCTGCGCAGGTCGCCCAGCGCCGCCAGTGCGGCGACCTCGCTGTCCTTGATCGGCCGCGAGGAGGCGGCGAGATCGGCGCGGCCTTCCAGCAGGGCGGCGAAGCCGGTGCTCGATCCATGGGCGCTGATCTCCGCCAGCACCTGCCGGCCCTGGGCATCCAGGCCCAGTACCCGGCGTTCGTTCGGCGCTCCGCCATCCTCGACGCGCACCTCGCGCAGCCCCTGCTGTTCGAACAGGCCGGCCACCAGGGCCGGGCCGAGTTCGGCGCCGAGGGTGTTGGAGCCCTGGATGCGCAGCACGGGAGTCTGATCGGCAGGGGCGGACTGACTTGCCGCTGTGCTCCACGGCAGGCTGGAGCAGAGCAGGGCGATCAGCAGGGAACGGGCGGGAATTCCCGAAAGGCGGGCGTGCAAGGGCTTGGCGCGCGACATGGGGGTGGCACCTTCTTACTACTCGGGTGGGAGGGTGGCGCGAGAATAAGTCCGTTTGGTTGCACTTATGTGACAGATGACCGGCGGTGGCGGCGGCCGTGTCCGGCTGTGAAGCCGGTCACGGCCGCGGCTGTCAGTCGAACTCCAGCCAGATCGGCGCATGGTCGGAGGGCTTGTCCATGGCGCGCAGCTCGTAGTCCACGTCGGCCGCGCGCAGGCGCGGACGCAGGGCACGGGAGGTGAGGATCAGGTCGATGCGCAGGCCGCGCCGGGGCTCGTCCTCGAAGCCGCGACTGCGGTAGTCGAACCAGCTGAAGCGGTCGCAGACCTCCGGGTGCAGCTCGCGGAAGCTGTCCTGCAGGCCCCACTCCTTGAGCCTGGCCATCCATTCGCGCTCCTCCGGCAGGAAGCTGCACTTGCCGGTGCGCAGCCAGCGCTTGGCATTCTCCGCACCGATGCCGATGTCGCCGTTCTCCGGGGCGATGTTGAAGTCACCCATCAGCGCCAGGGGCTGTTCGGGATCGAAGCGGCTCTCCAGCAGGGCCTGCAGGTCGGCGTAGAAGCGCGTCTTGGCGGGAAACTTCAGCGGATGGGCGCGGCTCTCGCCCTGCGGGAAGTAGCCGTTCATCACGGTGACCGGCTGCCCGGCGGCATCGGCGTAGACGCCCCAGATGAAGCGCTTCTGGGAGTCCTCGCCGTCCTCGGGAAAGCCCTTCTGCACTTCCAGCGGCGGCTGCCGGGAGAGCAGTGCGACCCCGTAGTGGCCCTTCTGTCCGTGGTAGTGCACGTGATAGCCCAGCGCCTGGATCGATTCGAGCGGGAATTGCTCATCGGCGACCTTGGTCTCCTGCAGGCCGATCACGTCCGGTCGATGCTTGTCGATGAGCGCTGAAAGCTGGTGCGGGCGGGCGCGCAGGCCGTTGATATTGAAGGAGACGATCTTCATGGAGGGCTGCCGGTTCGAATCGGAGGCGCCATGCTAGCCGATCGCCGCGCGGCCGGGCCAGTCGCCTGGCGACCCCCGGGAGCCGGTGCTAACGTGCAGGAAGGGGAAAACGAACCGCCGCCAGGAGGCCCTGCCCATGACCGCGCCTGCCGAAGTCCGCCTCATCGACGGGGGTTATCTGCGCGAGTCCTGCTCGCTGCTTTACCAGGCCTATCGCCATACGCCGACCTTCGCCTACCTGTTCGAGGCCGACCGTCCCGGCTACGAGCAGCGGGTGCGCGCCACCGTGCGCGAGCTGCTGGGCCGCCACTTCGCCGATGACCTGCCGACGCTCGGCCTGCTGCTCGGCGAGCGGCTGATCGGTGTGGCGCTGATCTCCCCGCCGCAGCGCCGGCTGGAGATCACCGAAAGCTGGAGCTGGCGGATGCGCATGCTGCTCACCGCCGGATTCCGCTGCACCCGGCGCTATCTGGATTACCACGAGGCGGTGATCGCCTGCCTGCCGCCGGGCGCCTACCACATGCTGCCACTGATCGGCGTGCGTCCGGAGTTCCAGGGCTGGCACTACGGCGAGCAGCTGCTCGGAGCCCTGCACCGCTGGTGTGCCGGAGACAGCAACTCCCGCGGCATCGTGCTCGACACCGGCGATCCGCACTATCTGGACTTCCTCCATCGCCAGGGCTACCAGGAGATCGGCCAGGTCGAGCTGGGCCCGGTTCACGAGCACATCCTGATCCATCCCAACCCGCAGCCGCTGGTGGGAGTGGGGGCCTGAGCCCCCGCCAGTGCCGTGTAAACGCTCGGTAAGGGCGGTCGGAGTACACGAGCAGCCGTGCTAGCATCGTTGCGCATGAGAGTTTCGATCCATACAGGGATGTTCCTGGGGCTGTTGCTCGGTGGTTCCGCGGTGTTCGCCGAGGCGCGCCTGGAGGTGCAGGTCGAGCCGGCCAGGGCCAGCCTGCGGAGGAATATCGAGGGCTACATCGGCGAGCTCGGCGAGCGCGACGAGCAGGCCCTGCGCCGTCTCGCCCCGGCCGCCGAGGCCCAGGCCCGCAGCGCGGCCGAGGCGCTCGGCTACTACCATGCGCGGATTTCCAGCGCGGTGCGCCCCGGCGATCCGCCGACCCTCATCCTGCGCGTGACGCCCGGCGAGCCGGTGCGCCTGCGCCGCGTGGACATCCGCATCGAGGGGCCGGCGGCGCAGCTCGAAGCGTTCCGCCTCCCGCAGGGCTCCCGCCTCAGGCCCGGCGCCCAGCTCAACCACGGTCGCTACGAGAGTGCCAAGAAGCTGATCCAGAACCAGGCCTCGCGCTTCGGCTTCTTCAACGGCCGCTTCAGCCGCCAGCGTCTGTTCGTCGACCCGGCCGCCGGCGTCGCGGACATCGAGCTGGTCTATGTCAGCGGGTCGCGCTACCGGCTGGGGGAGGTGGTCTTCCAGGGCGAAACCCCGTTCGACGAGGCGTTCATGCGGCGCATGGTGCCCTTCGAGGGAGGCGCGCCCTACGATTCCGATCTGATCGCCAAGCTGCAGCAGAACCTTCAGGCGCCCGGCTACTTCGAGGGCGTGCGGGTCGATGCCAACCCCACCGGCGCCCGCGGCGACCTGGTTCCCGTGGTGGTCCAGTTGCAGATGCGCAAGCCGCGCAGCTTCGGCATCGGCGCCGGCTTCTCCACCGACGTCGGTCCGCGCGGCCGGGCCAACTGGACGCGCCACTGGGCCAACCCCCAGGGCCACAACTACGGTGCGGAGATGGAGCTGTCGCAGCCCAAGCAGAACGTCGGCCTCTGGTACGACATCCCCCTCGATCCGCCGATGACCGACAAACTGCGCTTCGTCGGCGGCTACCAGTACGAGGAGCTGGCCGACACCGACACCCGCAGCCGCCTGCTCAAGATCGGGCCCGAGTGGCACCGCCGGCTGGACAACGGCTGGCAGCAGGTGTTTTCGCTGAAATGGCAGAACGAGGACTTTCGCCTCGGCGACGACAATGGCCAGAGCACCCTGCTGCTGCCGGGCGTGGCCTATTCCTACCTGAACAGCGACCATCCTCTCGATCCGAGCCGGGGCTATCGCCTGCAGGTGGAGATGGCCGCGGCCAGCGAAAGCCTGCTGTCGGACGCCAACCTGATCCACAGCGCCGTCATGCTCAAGGGGCTGACCACCCTGGCGGACCGGCACCGCCTGCTCGGCCGGCTGCAGCTCGGCGGCAACTTCACCGACGAATACGTCACGGTGCCGCCGTCGCTGCGCTTCTTCGCCGGCGGCGACCAGAGCGTGCGCGGCTACGAGTACCAGACGCTGTCACCGACCAACTCCGACGGTGACCACGTCGGCGGCCGCTACATGATCGCCGGCAGCCTGGAATACCAGTACTCGCTGATGGGCAAGTGGCGCATCGCCACCTTCGTCGACCAGGGCAACGCCTTCAACTCGCTGGGCTCCTCCAACGTCAAGACCGGGGTGGGCTTCGGCGTGCGCTGGGTATCGCCGGTCGGACCGCTGCGCGTGGACGTGGCTCACGGCATCGACGACAACACTTTTCGCCTGCACTTCTCCATGGGACCGGAATTATGAAGGGCCTGAGACTGGCACTGTACGGCCTCCTGCTGGGACTGGCGTTGATATTGGCCGCGCTGGCGGCGCTGCTCGGCACTGGCGCCGGTAGCCGCTGGCTGCTCGGGCGGGTGCCGGGGCTGCAGGTGGAGGACTTTTCCGGGCGTCTCGCCGGCACCTGGCAAGCCGAGCGGCTGGACTGGCGCCAGGGCGAGCGGCGCGTCGAGCTGAGCGACGTCGAATTCGCCTGGCGCCCGAGTTGCCTGCTGGGGCTGAGCCTCTGCGTGGACCGCCTGGTCGCCGCGCAGGTGAGCCTGGAGCTGCCGCCGGGCAAGGAGGAGACAGCGGCAGAAGGACCGCTGCAACTGCCGGAGCTGAAGCTGCCGCTGCAGATCCGCCTGGTCGAGGCACGCGTCGGCCGGTTGCTGCTGAACGGCGGCGAACAGGGGCAGGATCTGCAGCTCTCGGCGCACTGGACTGCCGAGGGACTGCGCATCGACAGGCTCGAGGCCCGGCGCGACGACCTGAGGCTGGACCTGCAGGGCCACCTCGTGCCCGCCGGCACCTGGCCGCTGACCGCGGGCGGTAGCCTGCGCCTGCCGGCACCGGAGGGCCAGTCCTGGAACCTCGACCTGCAGGTGGAGGGCGATCTGCAGGGCAGCCTGAGCGTGCAGGCCGACAGCCAGGGCTATCTGAGCGGGCGCTTGAGCGGCGCGCTCCGGCCGCTCGCCGAGCATGTCCCGGCCAGCCTGACCCTGACCGCCGATGGCTTCAAGGCGGCTGCCGAACTGCCCGATACCCTGCGCCTGCAGCGGCTCGAGCTCAGTCTCGACGGCGACCTGCAGAAGGGCTATGCCCTGAAGGGCGACGCCAGCTTGCCGGGCGAGGGCGGTGATGTGGCGCTGGCCCTGCGCGGGCAGGTGACGGCCGAGGGCGCGGAGCTTGCGAGGCTCCGGCTGGACGCCGGCGACAAGCGGCGGGTCGATCTGTCCGGCCGTCTGGACTGGCGCGAGGGGCTAGCCGGCGAGCTGCGCATCGCCTGGCGGGACTTTCCCTGGCGGCGGCTCTACCCGGCCATCGAGGAGCCGGCGGTGAGCCTCAGGCGCCTCGATGGCGAGCTGTCCTACCGGGACGGCGGCTATCTCGGCAACTTCGCTGCCGCCCTCGAAGGACCGGCCGGTCCCTTCACCCTGGCCAGTCCGCTGAGCGGCGACCTCACCCAGCTTCACCTGCCGCAACTGCAGCTGGTCGCCGGCCAGGGGCGGGCGCAGGGCGTGCTCGGCCTGCGCTTCGCCGACGGCATCGGCTGGAACGCCGACCTGCGGCTGAGCGAGTTCGATCCCGCCTACTGGCTCGCCGAGCTGGGCGGCCGCCTCGGCGGGCCGCTGAAGAGCCAGGGGTCGCTGCGCGACGGCCGCCTGCAGCTGGACGCCAGCGTCGACCTTTCCGGGCAGCTGCGCGGCCAGCGGGCGCGCCTGCTGCTCGAGGCGAAGGGCGCGGACGACGCCTGGGAGCTGGCGAAGCTCGACCTGGCGCTCGGCGCCAACCGCGTCCATGGCAGCGGGCAGCTCGACGAGCGCCTCAGGGGCCGGCTGGAGCTGGCCTTGCCGCAGCTGGGCCAGCTCTGGCCGGGCCTGCAGGGCAGCGCCAGCGGCCGCCTCGATCTCGCCGGCACCCTGGCGGCCCCGCAGGGCCGGCTCGACCTGAACGGTCGTCGGCTGCGCCTGGGCGAACGGCGCCTGGACAGCCTGACCCTGGCCGGCAATCTCGATGCGGCCCAGCGCGGCCGCGTGACCCTGGATGCCGGTGGCATTCAGCTCGGCGCCACGTCCTTGGGCCGGCTCCAGGTGCTGGGGCAGGGCGACCGGCGCACGCAGAGCCTGACCCTCGACCTCGACGGCCCCGAGTTGGAGCTGGCATTGGCGCTCGACGGCCGCCTGGAGGAGCTGGCCCAAGGCTGGAACTGGCGCGGCCGGCTGAGCCGCGGCGAGGTGCGCAGCCATGGCCAGGACTGGCGCCTGCAGGAGCCGGCGCGCCTCGAGCGCCTGGCCAGCGGCCGGGTGAACCTCGGTGCGCACTGCTGGCGCTTCGGTTCGGCGAGCCTCTGCGGCGAGGATCAACGGCTGCTGCCCGACCCCCGTCTGAATTACCGGCTGCGCAACTTCCCGCTGGAAAGCCTGGCCGCCTTGTGGCCGCAGGGCTTCGCCTGGCAGGGCCGGCTGAACGGCGATCTGCAGCTCGAGCTGCCGGACGCCGGGCCGCACGGACAGATTCGTCTGGATGCCGGCAACGGTGTGTTGCGCCTGCGCGAGAGGGACCGCTGGCAGGAGTTTCCCTACCGCGAGCTGCTGCTCGACAGCCGTCTGCAGCCGAGCCGCATCGACGCCAGGCTGGCCTTCAGCGGTGCGCAGCTGGGCGAGCTGGAACTCAATGCGCAGATCGACCCGCGCGGCCGGGACAAGCCACTCTCCGGTCAGTTCGCCCTGCGTGGGCTGGAGCTCGGGGTGCTGCGTCCCTTCGCCGCGCCGGTCGAGGAGCTGGACGGCACGCTCGACGGCAGCGGCACCCTGCGCGGCACCCTGTTGCAGCCGCAGATCGACGGCCGCCTGCAGCTGCGCGACGGGCTGGTGGCCGGCAGCGAACTGCCGATCCGCATCGAGGACCTCGCCCTGCAGGCGCAGATCGCCGGCGACAGCCTGCGCCTGAACGGTGGCTGGCGCAGCGGCGAGCGCGGTCGCGGCAGCCTGGACGGCACCCTGGACTGGCGCCAGGCGCCGGAGCTGGAGCTGCGCATCCGCGGCAGCCGTCTGCCGGTGACCGTGCAGCCCTATGCCGAGCTGGAGGTGGAGCCGGACCTGCAGGTGCGGCTGGCCGGGAGTGCGGCCGATCGGCAGCTGGCCCTGAGCGGCACGCTGGGGGTGCCGCGCGGGGCGATCACCCTGCGCGAGCTGCCGGCCTCCACCGTCCGCGTCTCCGAGGACGCCGTGGTGGCCGGCCGCGAGGTCAAGCCCCGTCGCCAGCTGGCCATGCAGATGGACATCGATGTCGAGGTCGGCCGGGACAAGCTGACCTTCAGCGGTTTCGGCCTGAACGCCGAGCTGGCCGGCCACCTGCACATCGGCGACAACCTCGACACCCGCGGCGAGCTGAGGCTGGAGAACGGCCGCTACCGCGCCTATGGCCAGCGCCTGGACATCCGCCGGGCGCGCCTGCTGTTCATCGGTCCGATCGACCAGCCGTATCTGGACATCGAGGCGATCCGTCAGGTCGACGACGTGGTCGCCGGCCTGCGGGTCGCCGGCAATGTCCTGGAGCCGCGCACCGACGTGTTCAGCGAGCCGGCGATGAGTCAGGAGCAGGCCCTGTCCTACCTGCTGCTGGGCCGCGCGCCGGGCCGCGCCGACGGTGGCGACAGCAACCTGCTGGCCCGCGCCGCGCTCGGTCTCGGCCTGGCCGGCAGTTCCTCGATCACCGGCAGCCTGGCGGAGAACCTGGGCATCGAGCAGTTCGAGCTGGGCACCCAGGGCAGCGGTTCGGAAACCAGCGTGGTGGCCAGCGGCAAGCTGTCCGACCGCCTCAGCCTGGTCTACGGGGTCGGCGTATTCGAGCCCCTGAACAGCATCGCCTTGCGTTACCAACTGACCCGCCGGCTGTACCTCGAGGCGGCCAGCGGGCTGGCCAGTTCGCTGGATCTCTTCTACAAGCGGGATTTCTGAACGGAGCGGTACGGGCGATTTCAGCGAAATCGTGCGTACTGGACCGCTTCATGCTTCCATTGTCGGCTCAATCCGTCGCGCAACAACAACGAAGGAGCCTTCGATGGAGTCCATCCACAACCTGGTCAATGGCCTCAACGGCCTCGTCTGGGGAGCGCCGATGCTGGTGCTGATTCTCGGCACCGGTCTTTTTCTTCTGCTCACCCTGCGCTTCATGCCCTGGCGGCGGCTGCCGATGGGCTTCGCCCTGCTCTGGCAGGGACGCGCCAGGGGCTCGGGTGCGAGCGGCGAGATCAGCCCCTTCGAGGCGCTGATGACCGGCCTGGCGGCCACCGTCGGCACCGGCAACATCGCCGGGGTGGCTACCGCGATTTTCCTCGGCGGCCCCGGCGCGCTGTTCTGGATGTGGTGCACCGCGCTGGTCGGCATGGCCACCAAGTATTGCGAGGTGGTGCTGGCGGTGCATTATCGCGAGCGCGACGACCGCGGCGAGCACGTCGGCGGGCCGATGTTCGCCATCCGCAACGGCCTGGGCCCGAAGTGGGCCTGGCTGGGCGGCGCCTTCGCCGTGTTCGGCGGACTGGCCGGTTTCGGCATCGGCAACATGGTGCAGGTCAACAGCATGGCCCACGCCCTGGAGGACAGCTTCGGCGTGCCGATGTGGAGTTCCGGCCTGGCGGCCATGGTGGTCACCGCGTTGGTGATCCTCGGCGGCATCCGGCGCATCGGCAGGGTGGCCGAGGCTCTGGTGCCCTTCATGTGCCTGGCCTACATGGCCGCCGCGCTGGTGGTGCTGGTGGTGAACGCCGAGGCGATTCCCGGTGCCTTCGCGCTGCTCTTCGAGCACGCCTTCAGCCCGGTGGCCGCCACCGGCGGCTTCGCCGGCGCGGCGGTGATGGCGGCGATCCGCTATGGCGTGGCCCGCGGCGTGTTCTCCAACGAGGCGGGACTCGGCACCGCCGGCATCGCCCAGGCTGCCGGCACCACCACCAGTTCGGTGCGCTCCGGGCTGATCGGCATGCTCGGCACCTTCATCGACACGCTCGTGGTCTGCACCCTGACCGGCCTGGCGATCCTCAGCTCCGGCGTCTGGACCAGCGGCAAGAGCGGCGCGGCGCTCTCCGCGGCGGCCTTCGAGTCGGCCATGCCGGGCTTCGGCGCGGCCATCCTCAGCCTGGCCTTGGTGACCTTCGCCTACACCACCATCCTCGGCTGGAGCTATTATGGGGAGAAGTGCTGGGAATTCCTGTTCGGCACCCGGGCGATCCTGCCGTTCCGGGTGATCTGGGTGGCGGCCGTGCCTTTTGGGGCCATCGCCCAGCTGGATTTCGCCTGGCTGGTGGCCGACACCCTCAACGGCCTGATGGCCATCCCCAACCTGATCGCGCTGCTGCTGCTGAGTCCGGTGGTGTTGCGGCTGACCCGGGAATACTTCGCGGAGCAGCGGGAGACGGCACAGGGGCCCGCATCCGGCTGATCGCCGAAGCGGCCGCCGCTCCGCTCCCACGACAAGCTCCCGGACGCCTGCGCCACCGCCTGCTCAGGGGCGCGCAGGCATCCGCTCCCGCCTGCGCGGCAGCGCCATCTTCTTCTCCCGGCAGCGGCCTGTCCGGCTTCGCAAGGCGCCCGTTTCGCGATGCACGGATAGCGGTAGTGTCACGTTGCTGCGGGCGTCTCGGCCCATTCCGACAGGCGCGGGTGCGAATAACGTAAAAGACCCGTAAAGGCCCTTTGCTTGGTTGAAGCGACTACTTATCGTTCAGCCTCCCTTGAAAGTGGTTGTCCGTCATGTCCGAGTCGAACCTGAATCCTCCTTTCCCCGCTCCCCGCCGTCGCTGGCTCTACGGGGTGCTGGCGGCCCTCGTCGCCGCCGCGCTCGCCGCCTGGTGGCAGTGGCCCGCGCTGTCCGGCCTCTGGACAGCGTCCGCTCCGGCGGCGGGCGGTCCCGCTGCGGGCGGACCGGGGATGGGCCGGCCGGGCGGTGGGCGGCCGGGAGGTCCGGGCGGCCCCGGCGGTCCCTTCGGCGGGCCGGTGCCGGTGCGCGTCGGCGAGGTGCACCAGGGCGATTTTCCGGTCGAGCTCAGGGCGCTGGGCACCGTGACTGCCTACAACACGGTGAACGTGCGCTCGCGGGTGGATGGCGAGCTGATCAAGGTGCTGTTCCGCGAGGGGCAGCAGGTCAAGGCCGGCGACCTGCTGGCGGTGATCGACCCGCGTCTGTACCAGGCGGCGCTGAAGCAGGCCGAAGGCACCCTGCAGCAGAACCGTGCGCAATTGCGCAACGCCGAGATCGACCTGGCCCGCTACAAGACCCTGTACGCCGAGGACTCCGTCGCCAAGCAGACCCTCGACACCCAGGAGGCGCTGGTCGCCCAGTACCAGGGCACGGTGCGCTCCAACCTGGCGTCGGTCGAGGAGGCCAAGGTCAACCTGGAGTACACCCAGGTGCGCGCGCCCATCGCCGGGCGTCTCGGCCTGCGTCAGGTGGACGTCGGCAACCTGGTCAGCAGCGGCGACACCACGCCGCTGGTGACCATCACCCAGACCCTGCCGATCTCGGTCAGCTTCACCCTGCCCGAGGGCGAGCTGCCGCAGGTCCTCGAGCAGGTGCAGGCCGGCCAGCGCCTGGCCGTGGAGGCCTGGGACCGCAGCGAGCGCAACCGCCTGGCCGTCGGCGAGCTGGAAAGCCTGGACAACCAGATCGACCTGACCACCGGCACCGTGCGCCTCAAGGCGCGCTTCGAAAACATCGAGCAGCGCCTGTTCCCCAACCAGTTCGTCAATGTCCGGCTGCGCGTGACCACCCGCGAGCAGGCCACGCTGGCGCCGGCGGCGGCGCTGCAGTTCGGCTCCCAGGGCACCTTCGTCTACGTGGTCGGCGAAGACAGCAAGGTGGAGCTGCGCTATGTGACGGCCGGCCCTGGCGACGGCACCACGACCCTGATCGAGCTGGGCCTGAACGCTGGCGAGCGGCTGGTGCTGGAGGGCACCGACCGCCTGCGCGACGGCGCCAGGGTCGAGGTGATCGACGACAAGCGCACGGCCGTCGGCGAGGCGACCAGCCCCGCACCGGCCGGCCGGCCGCAGAGAGCGAAGCCCGACGCATGAACATCTCGCGCCCCTTCATTCTCCGTCCGGTCGCCACGACGCTGATCATGGTGGCGATCTTCCTCTGCGGGGTGATCGCCTACCGCCTGCTGCCGGTTTCCGCGCTGCCCGAGGTGGACTATCCGACCATCCGCGTGATGACCCTCTATCCGGGCGCCAGCCCGGAAGTGATGACCAGCGCGGTGACCGCGCCGCTGGAGCGCCAGTTCGGCCAGATGCCGGGCCTCAAGCAGATGTCCTCGACCAGCTCGGGCGGCGCCTCGGTGATCACCCTGCGCTTCAGCCTGGAGGTGAACCTGGACGTCGCCGAGCAGTCGGTGCAGGCGGCGATCAACGCGGCCAGCAACCTGTTGCCCGACGACCTGCCGACGCCGCCGGTGTACAACAAGGTCAACCCGGCCGATACCCCGGTGGTGACCCTGGCGGTCACCTCGGCGACCATGCCGCTGCCGCAGGTCAACGACCTGGTCGATACCCGCATGGCGCAGAAGCTGGCGCAGATCACCGGCGTCGGCATGGTCAGCCTGGCCGGCGGCCAGCGCCCGGCGGTGCGCATCAAGGTCGATCCGCAGGCGCTCGCCACCTACGGCCTGAACCTGTCCGACGTGCGTTCGCTGATCACCGCTTCCAACGTCAACCAGCCCAAGGGCAACTTCGACGGCCCGACCCGGGTGTCCCAGCTCGACGCCAACGACCAGCTGAAATCCGCCGACGAGTACCGCAACCTGATCCTCGCCCACCAGAACGGCGCGACCCTGCGCCTGAAGGATGTCGCGCGGATCGTCGACGGCGCCGAGAACGAGCGCCTGGCCGCCTGGGCCGACCGCAACGCGGCGGTGTTGGTGAACATCCAGCGCCAGCCGGGGGCCAACGTCATCGAGGTGGTCGAGCGCATCCAGGCGCTGCTGCCGCAGATCGCCGCGACCCTGCCGGCCAGCCTCGAGGTAATCCAGCTCACCGACCGCACCCAGACCATCCGCGCCGCGGTGCGCGACGTGCAGTTCGAGCTGGTGCTGGCGGTGTGCCTGGTGGTGCTGGTGACCTTCGTCTTCCTGCGCAAGCTGTCGGCCACGGTGATCCCGTCGATCGCCGTGCCGCTGTCTCTGATCGGCACCTTCGGGGTCATGTACCTGGCCGGCTTCTCCATCAACAACCTGACGCTGATGGCACTGACCGTCGCCGCCGGCTTCGTGGTCGACGACGCCATCGTCATGCTGGAGAACATCGCCCGCCATCTGGAGGAGGGCGCGACGCCGCTCGAGGCGGCGCTGAAGGGCGCGAAGCAGATCGGCTTCACCCTGATCTCGCTGACCTTCTCGCTGATCGCCGTGCTGATCCCGCTGCTGTTCATGGCCGATGTGGTCGGCCGACTGTTCCGCGAGTTCGCCATCACCCTGGCGGTGTCGATCCTGATCTCCCTGCTGGTCTCGCTGAGCCTGACGCCGATGATGTGCGCGCTGTTCCTCAAGCCGGAAGAGCCGGCGGAGCGCCAGGGCCGCTTCTACCGTGCCAGCGGCGCCTGGATCGAGGCCCTGATCGCACGCTACGACGTCGCCCTGCACTGGGTGCTGCGCCACCAGGGGCTGACCCTGCTGATCGCCGTGGTCACTCTCGGCCTCACCGTGGTGCTCTACCAGGCGGTGCCCAAGGGCTTCTTCCCGGTCCAGGACACCGGAGTGATCCAGGGCATCTCCGAGGCGCCGCAGAGCATTTCCTTCCGTGCCATGAGCGAGCGCCAGCAGCGCCTGGCCGAGGTCATCCTGCAGGACCCGGCGGTGGCCAGCCTGTCGTCCTACATCGGCGTGGACGGCGACAACGTCACCCTCAACAGCGGACGCCTGCTGATCAATCTCAAGCCGCATGCCGAACGCGATGTCACCGCCAGCCAGGTGATCGAGCGGCTGCGCCCGCAGCTGGCCACGGTGTCGGGCATCCAGCTGTTCCTCCAGCCGGTGCAGGATCTGACCATCGAGGACCGGGTCAGCCGCACTCAGTTCCAGTTCAGCCTGGAGTCGCCGGACGGCGACCTCCTGGAGGAGTGGACGCCGCGCCTGGTCGAAGCGCTGGACGACCTGCCGGAGCTGACCGACGTGGCCAGCGATCTGCAGAGCCGCGGCCTGCAGGTCTACCTGAACATCGACCGCGACGCCGCCTCGCGCCTGGGCGTGACCGTCGCCGCCATCGACGATGCGCTCTACGATGCCTTCGGCCAGCGGCAGATCTCCACCATCTATACCCAGGCCAACCAGTACCGGGTGGTCCTGGAGAGCCGTGCCGTCGACAGCCTCGGCCCGGCGGCGCTGGACGAGGTGCACGTGGCCAGCGCCGAGGGCGGCCAGGTGCGCCTGTCGTCCCTGGCGCGCGTCGAGGAGCGGGCGGCGGCGCTGCTGATCAACCACATCGGCCAGTTCCCGGCGGTGACCCTGTCGTTCAACCTGGCGCCGGGCGTCTCGCTCGGCCAGGCGGTGGCGGCGATCGAGCGGGTGCAGGAGGAGATCGGCCTGCCGGGTGGCATCGAGAGCCGTTTCCAGGGCGCCGCCGAGGCGTTCCGCGCCTCGCTGTCGAGCACCCTGCTGCTGATCCTCGCCGCCGTCGTCACCATGTACATCGTGCTTGGCGTGCTTTACGAGAGCTACATCCACCCGATCACCATCCTCTCCACGCTGCCTTCGGCGGCGGTGGGCGCGCTGCTGGCGCTGCTGCTCTCCGGCAACGACCTGGGACTGATCGCGATCATCGGCATCATCCTCTTGATCGGCATCGTCAAGAAGAACGCGATCA
This sequence comes from Azotobacter salinestris, assembly GCF_009363155.1. Taxonomy (NCBI): domain Bacteria; kingdom Pseudomonadati; phylum Pseudomonadota; class Gammaproteobacteria; order Pseudomonadales; family Pseudomonadaceae; genus Azotobacter; species Azotobacter salinestris. The sequence continues at coordinate 508,649 of NZ_CP045302.1, read as the reverse complement.
TGATGATCGACTTCGCCCTGGAGGCCGAGCGCCATCAGGGCATGGAGCCGCAGGCGGCGATCCACCGGGCGGCGCTGTTGCGCTTCCGGCCGATCCTGATGACCACCCTGGCCGCGCTGTTCGGCGCCATCCCGCTGATGTTCGCCACCGGCTCCGGCGCCGAGCTGCGCCAGCCGCTGGGCCTGGTGTTGGTCGGCGGGCTCCTGCTCAGCCAGTTGCTGACGCTGTTCACCACGCCGGTGATCTACCTCGCCTTCGATCGCCTGTCGCGGCGTCTGGTGGGCCGCAGCGCGGCGGGGGTGGCGATATGAGCCTCAAGCCGTTTGGTGGGGGAGCCAATTCATTGGCGATTTGCGTTGCACCTGTCGCAAATGAATGTGCTCCTGCGGGGTGGGCCGCATGAACCTCTCCGCCCCCTTCATCCTGCGTCCGGTCGCGACCCTGCTGCTGAGCCTGGCGATCCTCCTGCTCGGCGCGGTGAGCTTCGGCCTGCTGCCGGTGGCGCCGCTGCCGAAGATGGACTTCCCGGCGATCACCGTGGAGGCCACCTTGCCCGGGGCCAGTCCGCAGATCATGGCATCCAGCGTGGCGACGCCCCTGGAGCGGGCGCTGGGCGGCATCGCCGGAATCAGCGAGATGACCAGCCGCAGCAGCCAGGGCAACACGCGGATCATCATTCTCTTCGACATCGGCCGCGACATCGACGCCGCCGCCCGCGAGGTGCAGGCGGCGATCAACGAGGCGCGCAACCTGCTGCCCAGCGGCATGCGCAGCATGCCCACCTACCGCAAGGTCAACCCCTCGCAGGCGCCGATCATGGTGCTCTCGCTGACCTCGCCGGTACTCGACAAGGGCCAGCTCTACGACGTCGCCTCGACCATCGTGGCGCAGAAGCTGTCGCAGGTGAGCGGCGTCGGCGAGGTGCAGGTCGGCGGCAGTTCGCTGCCGGCGGTGCGGGTCGAACTGGAGCCGCGCTTGCTCGACCAGTACAACATCGGCCTCGACGAGGTGCGCGCCGCGATCAATGCGGCCAACGTGCGCCGGCCCAAGGGTGCCGTGGAGGACGGCGAGCGTCACTGGCAGGTGCAGGCCAACGACCAGCTGATGCGCGCCGCCGACTACCGGCCGCTGGTGATCCGCTACCAGAACGACGGTCCGGTGCGCCTGAGCGACGTGGCCAAGGTCCACGACGGCGTGGAGGACCGCTACAACAGCGGCTTCTACAACGACAAGGATGCGGTGCTGGTGATCGTCAACCGCCAGGCCGACGCCAACATCATCGAAACCATCGCCGAGATCCGCGCCCGGCTGCCGGCGCTGCGCGCGGTGATCCCGGCCAGCGTCGAGCTGGAGGTGGCGATGGACCGCTCGCCGGTGATCCGCGCCACCCTGCACGAGGCCGAGCGCACCCTGTTGATCGCGGTGGGGCTGGTGATCCTGGTGGTGCTGGCCTTCCTCGGCCACTGGCGCGCCGCGTTGATTCCGGCGCTGGCGGTGCCGGTGTCGCTGGTCGGCAGCTTCGCGGTGATGTATCTGTGGGGGTTCTCGCTGAACAACCTGTCGCTGATGGCGCTGATCATCGCCACCGGCCTGGTGGTGGACGACGCCATCGTGGTGCTGGAGAACATCGCCCGGCACATTGAGGACGGCGAGAAGCCGCTGGCGGCGGCGCTCAAGGGCTCGCGCGAGGTAGGCTTCACCCTGCTGTCGATGAACCTGTCGCTGGTGGTGGTGTTCCTGTCCATGCTGTTCATGGGTGGCATCGTCGAACGGCTGTTCCGCGAGTTCTCCATCACCCTGGCAGTGGCCATCCTGATCTCTCTGGCGGTCTCGCTGACCCTGACGCCGATGCTCTGCGCGCGCTGGCTCAAGCCAGAGACCGGGACGCGTGCGCCCGGTCGCCTGCAGCGTTTCTCCGACTGGCTGCAGGCGCGGGTGCTGGCCGGCTACGCGCGCAGCCTGGACTGGACCCTGCGGCACTCGAAGCTGATGCTGTTCGGCCTACTGGCGACCATCGCCCTCAACGTCTACCTCTATGTCGCGGTGCCCAAGACCTTCCTGCCGCAGCAGGACACCGGCCAACTGATGGGCTTCATCCGCGGCGACGACGGGCTGTCCTTCCAGGTCATGCAGCCGAAGCTGCAGGAGTTCCGCCGGGCGTTGCTGGCCGATCCGGCGGTGCAGAGCGTGGCCGGCTTCATCGGTGGCAAGGGCGGGATCGGCAACGCCTTCATCATCGTGCGCCTGAAGCCGATCGCCGAGCGCCGCCTCTCCGCCCAGCAGGTGATCGATCGCCTGCGCCGGAACCTGCCGAAGGTGCCGGGCGGCCAGCTGTTCCTCATGGCCGACCAGGACCTGCAGTTCGGCGGCCGCCAGGGACGCAGCTCGGAGAACGAGTACGTGCTGCTCTCCAGCGACCTCGACCTGCTGCGCACCTGGCTGCCCAGGGTGCGCGAGGCGATGGCCGCGCTGCCGCAGCTCACCGACCTCGACAGCAACGTAGGCGAGGGCGCCCAGCAGATTCGCCTGGTGGTCGACCGCGAGAGCGCCAAGCGTCTGGGCGTGGACATGAGCATGGTCACCACGGTGCTGAACAACGCCTTCAGCCAGCGGCAGATCTCCACCATCTACGACGAGCTCAACCAGTACAAGGTGGTGATGGAGATCGACCCGAAGTACGCCCAGTCCCCGGAGGCGCTGGACATGGTCCAACTGATCACCGACGACGGGCTGCGCGTGCCGCTGTCGGCCTTCGCCCGCTGGGAGCGCAGCCTGGAGGAGGACCGGGTGCAGCACCAGGGCCAGTTCGCCGCGGAGAACATCGGCTATTCGATCGCCCCCGGCTACAGCGCCCTGGAGGCCAGCCAGGCGATCCAGCAGGCGGTGGCGCGGCTCGGCCTGCCCACCGACGTGCAGGGCATGCTCGGTGGCACCGGCGGTGCGCTGATGCAGGCGCAGAAGGCCCAGCCGCTGATGATCCTCGGCGCGCTGGTGGTGGTGTACATCGTCCTCGGCATCCTCTACGAGAGCTACGTCCACCCGCTGACCATCCTCTCCACGCTGCCCTCGGCGGGCGTCGGCGCGCTTTTGGCGATCGAGCTGGTCGGCGACCAGTTCAGCCTGATCTCGCTGCTCGGCCTGTTCCTGTTGATCGGCGTGGTGAAGAAGAACGCCATCCTGATGATCGACCTGGCGCTGCAGCTGGAGCGCCAGGAGCGGCTCAGTCCGCTGGAGTCGATCCGCCGCGCCTGCCTGCTGCGCTTCAGGCCGATCCTGATGACCACCCTGTCGGCCATCCTCGGTGCCCTGCCGTTGCTGCTGGATACCGCCGAGGGCGCGGAAATGCGCCGGCCGCTGGGGATCGCCATCGTCGGCGGCCTCGTTCTCAGCCAACTGCTCACCCTTTACAGCACGCCGGCGGTCTACCTGTTCTTCGACCGCCTGCGCCACCGCTTCAACCGCTGGCGCGGCGTGCACAGCGATGCCGCCCTGGATACCTCGTTATGACCGCAACCGTTTTAGCCGTTCGACCGAACCGCCTGGCCTGGTCGGTGACGCTCGCCCTGAGCCTGGCCCTGACTGGCTGCACCCTCGGCCCGGACTATGAGCGTCCGCAGCTGGCCACCCCGGACAGCTTCAAGGAAGGCGAGGGCTGGAAGCTCGCCACGCCGGCCGACGAGGCCGAGCGCGGTCCCTGGTGGGAGATGTACGGCGATCCCCTCCTCAACGACCTGATGCGCCGGCTGGACGAGTCCAACCAGACCGTCGCCCAGTCGGTCGCCCAGTACCTGCAGGCGAAGGCGGCGGTGCGTGCGGCGAAGGCGGACTTCTTCCCGACCGGACGGGTCACCGTCGACGAGACCCGCTCGTCGACGGCCAGCGGCGGCGGCGGTACGTCGCGCCTGCCCGACGGCTCCACGGTGAGCTCCGGCGGCGGTGGCGGCGACATCTCCAACAGCTACAACGCGGTCAGCAACATCAGCTGGGAGCTGGACTTCTGGGGCAAGATGCGCCGCCAGCTGGAGTCGGACCGCGCCGGCCTGCAGGGCAGCGCCGCCGATCTCGCCGCGGTACGCCTCAGTCAGCAGTCCACGCTGGCCCAGAGCTACCTGCAACTGCGCGTGCTGGACGGCCAGCGGCGCCTGCTCAGGGCCACGGTGGAGGCCTACGCACGCAGCTTGCGCCTGACCGAAAACCAGTACCGCGCCGGCATGGTCACCAAGTCCGACGTGACCCAGGCGCTGACCCAGCTGAAGAGTACCGAGGCGCAGTCCATCGACCTGGACTACCAGCGTGCCCAGCTGGAACACGCCATCGCCGTGCTGATCGGCATGCCGCCGGCCGAGTTCGCCCTGGCCGAGGTGGAGACTCTGCCGGCGCTGCCGGAAATTCCCACGCTGCTGCCGTCGCAGTTGCTCGAGCGGCGTCCGGACGTGGCTGCGGCCGAGCGCGAGGTGATCTCCGCCAACGCCCTGATCGGCGTGGCCAAGGCGGCCCGCTTCCCGACCTTCAGCCTGAGCGCGGCCGGGGGGTATCGTGCCAGCCACACGGACGACTGGTTCGAGCAGGACAACCGCTTCTGGAACATCAGCCCGGAGATGGCCCTGACCCTGTTCGACGGCGGCCTGCTGCGCTCCCAGGTGGATCGGGCGCGGGCCACCCACCAGCAGGCGGTGGCGACCTACCGGCAGACCGTGCTGGACAGCTTCCGCGAGGTGGAGGACTACCTGGTGCAGCTGAGCGTGCTGGAGCGCGAGAGCCAGGCCCAGCAGGAGGCGGTGGAGGCTGCCCAGGAATCCCGCCGGCTGATGGAGAACCAGTACAAGGCCGGTACCGTCGACTACACCAGCGTGGTCGACGTGCAGACCGCGGCGTTGACCAACGAACGCACCAGCCTGACCCTCCTGAGCAACCGGCTGACCGCCAGCGTGCAGCTGATCGCCGCGCTCGGCGGCGGCTGGGACAGTGTCGAGCTGGACAATCTGGAAAGGCTCGACGAGCGACTGGAGCAGGCACAGGCAAGGCAGGAAGAGGATTGACGGCCTCTGGCGATGACGGGATGCGCTTGCGGTTAGAATGCCGTCCCGCATAGGGGGTGTTGGCGTTTTGGCGTAGGCCGCGACGGCAGCCCGTTTGGCGCAGAACAAGGAGCGAGGAGAGAAGTTTGGTCGCTCCAAATGAGCGACGAGCGACGCCGTGCTGCGCCAAACGGGCTCCGTCCCTACGGGTTGCGCGGCAAATGCCGCCATGCGGCGTTGCAGGGCTTGGCAAGGGAATGACCATTGCCGGCGCCCTGCGCCTTGCCTGGCGGCATTTGACGCGGCAACGCGGCTCACGCCAAAACGCCAACACCCCCTAGGACCTGCCCCATGCCGCTTCGCCTTCTCCTCCTCGTGCTCCTGGCGCTTGGCGCCGTGGCGCGGGCCGAAGAGCTCTCGTACCGCCGCGACGTCCAGCCGATCTTCACCGCCAAGTGCCTGGCCTGCCATGCCTGCTACGACTCGCCCTGCCAGCTCAACCTGGGCAGCGGCGAGGGCGCGCGGCGTGGCGCCCACAAGCTGCCGGTCTACAACGGCCTGCGCACCGAGGCCCAGGAAACCACCCGGCTGTTCCTGGATGCCGAGGGCGAGGCGGCCTGGCGGCGCAAGGGCTTTCACTCGGTACTCGAAGCCGGAGGCCAGGCGGCGCTGATGGCGCGCATGCTGGAGCTCGGCCGCAACCGGCCGCTGATACACAACGCCTTGCTGCCGGAGGACCTGGAGATCGGCATCGAGCGACGGAACAGCTGTCCGCTGCCCGGCGAGTTCGCGGCCTTCGCCCGCGACAATCCCCTGGCCGGCATGCCTTTCGCCGTCACCGGCCTGACCGACGGCGAATATGCGACCCTGCGGAAATGGCTGGCGCAGGGCGCGCCAGTCGACGAGGCGCTGCTCGCGCCGTCGCCGGCCGAGGCGGCACAGATCGCCGACTGGGAGCGGCTGCTGAATGTGCAGGACAAGCGCTTCCGGCTGGTCGCCCGCTGGCTGTACGAGCACCTGTTCCTCGCCCACCTGCATTTCGAGGGGGGCGCACCGGGGCACTTCTTCCAGTTGGTGCGTTCGCGCACGCCTTCCGGCCAGCCGGTCGAGCCGATCGCCACGCGGCGTCCGAACGACGATCCCGGCAGCGATTTTTACTACCGGTTGCGGCCGATTTCCGACGTGATCGTGCACAAGACGCACATCACCTATCCGCTCGGCCCGCAGAAGCTGGCGCGGGTGCGCGAGCTGTTCCTCGCCGGCGACTGGCAGGTGGCGGAGCTGCCCGGCTACGGCGCCCAGCGCCGCGCCAATCCGTTCGAGACCTTCGCGGCGATTCCGGCGCAGGCGCGCTACCGCTTCATGCTGGACAACGCCGAATACTTCGTGCGTACCTTCATTCGCGGTCCGGTATGTCGTGGCCAGATCGCCACGGACGTGATCCGCGATCACTTCTGGACGCTGTTCCAGGCTCCCGAGCGGGACCGCTATCTCACCGATGCAGAGTACCGCGAGGCGGTGACGCCGTTGCTCGCGCTGCCCGGCCAGCTCGACGACATCGCCAGTCTGTGGAGCCTCTGGAGCACCTACCTGGAGCGCTTCAGGCGCTACGAGAGCCTGCGCAGGCAGGCCTACGCCGAGCATCCGGCCGAGTGGTCGGATCTGTGGGCCGGCAACGACAACGCGCTGCTGACCATCTTCCGCCAGCACGACAGCGCCTCGGTGCGCAAGGGGCTGGTCGGGGCCGTGCCGCAGACCCTGTGGCTGCTGGATTTCCCGCTGTTCGAGCGGACCTACTATCAGTTGGTGGTGAACTTCGACGTGTTCGGCAACCTCTCCCACCAGTTGCAGACACGCCTGTATTTCGACCTGATCCGCAACGGCGCCGAACAGAACTTCCTGCGCCTGCTGCCGGCCGACTCGCGCCAGGCGATCCTCGACAGCTGGTACGAGAACAGCGGCCAGCTCAAGCTCTGGCTGGCCTATACCGAGGTCGACGGCAAGACCCCTTCGGCACTCGGCCTGCCGCAGCGCGAGCCGATCCGCAGTTTTGCCGAGCTCCTGCTGGGGCGACACACGGCGATCAATGCCCGGCCCGATCCGATCAACCGTTGTCGCTCGGCGCATTGCCACCGTCCCGGTGTGGCGCGGGAGCTGCAATACGCCGAGCAGGCCCTCAGCCGGCTGGCCGGTCGGCCCGCCATCAGCCTGCCGGTGGTGCTCGCCTTGCCGGAGGCCAGTCTGCTGCGCATCGAGTACGGCGAGGGGCGGCGGGAGATCTACAGCTTGCTGCGCAACCGCGCCCACAGCAATGTGGCGTTCATCTTCGGCGAGCATCTGCGCCACAAGCCGGCACTGGATACCCTGACGTTCTATCCGGGGGTCATGAGCAGCTACCCGAATTTCCTGTTCAACGTCCGCGCCGACGAGGTGCCGGAGTTCGTCGCGGCGCTGGAGCAGGCGAGGGTGGGGGCGAGCTTCACGGCCGTGGTCGAGCGCTGGGGCATCCGCCGCAGCCATCCGGAGTTCTGGCGCCATTTCAACGATCTCTCGGCCTGGATGAGGGAAACCGAGCCGCTGGAGGCCGGGGTGCTGGACATGAACCGCTACCGGAATCTGTGAACCGGCACGTCTGTATCGGATCTTCCGGACTAATCCGACAATCACACTAGGACTTTATCCCCTCGGGTGCTTGGCGTACACTCGAAGCCATATTCGCGAGGAGCTGCCATGAGCGCCATCACCATCACCGACGCCGCACACGACTATCTGGCCGAATTGCTGGCCAAGCAGAGCGGCACCGACATCGGTATCCGCATCTTCATCACTCAGCCCGGCACGCCCAGCGCCGAGACCTGCATCGCCTACTGCCGGCCGCACGAGCGGCACCCGGACGACACCCCCCTGGCGCTGAAGAGCTTCACCGTGTGGATCGACGCCGTCAGCGAGCCCTTTCTCGAGGACGCCGTCGTCGACTATGCCAGCGATCGCATGGGTGGCCAGCTGACCATCAAGGCACCGAACGCCAAGGTACCGATGATCAGCGAGGACAGCCCGCTGGGCGAGCGGGTCAACTATTACCTGCAGACCGAGATCAATCCGGGTCTGGCCAGCCACGGCGGACAGGTGAGCCTGGTGGACATCGTCGAGGAAGGCGTCGCCGTACTGCGTTTCGGCGGTGGCTGCCAGGGCTGCGGCATGGTCGACATGACGCTGAAGGACGGCGTGGAGAGGACCCTGCTGGAGCGCATCCCAGACCTCAAGGGCGTGCGCGACGTCACCGACCACAGCAATCGGGAAAACGCCTATTACTGACCGATGGTTGGTGGCGGGAAGGCATGAAAAAGGCGGCCATGGCCGCCTTTCGTTTGCTTGTTGTTTTGCGAGGGATGCGTCCTGCCGATTCGGCCCGTATGTCGCACCCTGTCGCGAAGCCCTGCCGGGACAAGGCTCCATCATGTATCGGATGGCTCAGTCGGGCATGTTCCAGGGAGCCAGGTTGAAGCCTTGGCGGGTCAGTTCCTGGCGGGTTTGCTGGATGACGGCGGCGAGTTTCTTCGGGTCGGAATAGGTCGAGCAGGGAATGCGCTTGTGCCCCAGGGTGCGCGTATTGGCGCGATCCACGACGGTCAGGTTCAGCTCACTGTTGATTTCCTGGGTCCAGGCGATGCATTGCAGGGGTTTGAACGCGCGGTTGGCGATCAGAAGGGCTTCGTTGAAACGGAGCGGGTTGGTCATGGATCGATCCCTCTTTGAGTACCATGATGAGGCCGTCTGATGCGGCCGTTTTGTCTTTCAGGCAAAGCCATGTCACGTGAGCGTGACAGGAGTCTGGAACTTGCCTGGGCTAACGGATTCCTTCCGCTGCCCTGAAACTCACATGACAGAATGAAGTATAGGCCGGTGTCGCAAGTTTGATACAGATTTTTCCGACGAATGTCAGCCCAGCGTATCCGCCTGGCGATAGAGCAATAGAAGTTTGCGGGTAATGGTGTTCTGGATGTCGATCCGCTCGAAGCTGGACAGGTGGCTGAGCTTGCTGACCTGCAGGCGGTGCAGGTGAAGATAGGGCAGCTGCTGGCCGAATTCGCGCAGGTCTCCCTTGATCAGGATGGGCAGGAATACGTCGCCGAGCTTCTTCTGGTTGCTGATGATCTGCGCCAGCGCCTGCTTGAAGGGCATGCTCTTTGGAATCGATTCGCCTTCCTTCAGGTGCTTGGTCAGCAGCAGACCCGGTCTGCCGAATACCCGGCCGGGCAGGATGAAAAGGCCTGTCGGACGGACGGCTAGGGAGTCGATGCCGTGCAGGGTGTCATGGAAGGCATAGGGATTGGGCAAAACCACCATCTTCCGGCCGAGATCGGCCGGGAAGTGCAGGTTGTAGTTGGTGTACAGCTGGCGTACCGACTCCGAATAGACGCACAGCCGGTTCTCGAACAACTGGATGAAGCGCTCGGCCAGTTCGCGGCGGGCAATGTGGTCCAGTTCCCATACCAGGTCGGGGTTGACCGGTTTGCTGAAATCGACTTCCTGATGCTTCATGCTGCTCATGCGTGGCTCTTTCTCGCGATCTGGTGACGAAGCTGCCGAGTGGGCGGAAGGATCCTGGCAAGCAAGCGGTTCGGTGAGCATTTCTGCAACCGCGATTCCGCCTTGGCGATCTGCACGTGAATTGGTACCCGCGTCCACAGCACTCCAGGTTGCCATCATAATGCCAAGAGAATATGTCTCAACCGTTGTTGAACTTCATACATTGAAGTTGCGGCACCACTCGTTTCGCTCTGCTAGCATGCCGGCCCGCAAGGCGAGGGCGGGCATCCGTGTTGCCGTTCCCCTCGGCGTGCGACTTCGTTGGCAGTGTTCGCTCCCTTCGTCAGGGTCCGGCGGACGGCTGGATCATTTCTGCATTTCGAATGGAGGATCGATGGAGCTTTGGCTCGCCGCGCAGGCATTCATCTTGGGGGTTGTTGAGGGACTGACCGAGTTTCTGCCGATATCCAGCACCGGGCACCAGATCATCGTCGCCGATCTGATCGGCTTCGGCGGCGACCGGGCCAAGGCGTTCAACATCATCATCCAGCTCGGGGCGATCCTGGCCGTGGTCTGGGAGTTCCGCCAGCGGGTCTTCGGCGTGATCCTCGGCCTGCCGCGCGAGCGTCAGGCTCAGCGCTTCACCGTCAATCTGCTGGTCGCCTTCCTTCCGGCGGTGATCCTCGGCGTGGCCTTCGCCGATCTGATCGAGCACTGGCTGTTCAACCCGATCACCGTGGCCAGCGCGCTGGTGATCGGCGGCCTGGTCATGCTCTGGGCCGAGAGGCGCCAGCACGCCATCGAGGTGCATGCGGTGGACGAGATGAACTGGACGCACGCCCTCAAGATCGGCTGCGCCCAGTGTCTGGCCATGATTCCGGGCACCTCGCGCTCGGCTTCGACCATCATCGGCGGCCTGCTGTTCGGCCTGTCGCGCAAGGCGGCGACCGAGTTCTCGTTCTTCCTCGCCATGCCGACCATGGTCGGCGCTGCGGTCTATTCCGGCTACAAGCACCGTGCCCTGTTCGAAAACGGCGGCGACCTGCCGGTCTTCGCGCTGGGCTTCGTCGTCTCCTTCATCTTCGCCATGCTCGCCGTGCGCGCGTTGCTCCGCTTCATCGCCAGCCACAGCTATGCGGTGTTCGCCTGGTACCGCATCGGCTTCGGCCTGCTGATTCTCGCCACCTGGCAGATGGGCATGGTCGACTGGAGCACGGCGCAGGGCTGAGGACGGAGCGCTCATGGAACGACGCGGCGTGCTGAAAAGCTGGGATGACCGCAAGGGCTTCGGCTTCATCGAGCCGGAGGCGGGCGGTGAGCCGTTGTTCGTGCATATTTCGGCGATGCGCGGCGACCGCCGGCCCAGGGCGGGCGAGACGGTGTTGTTCGTCGCCGGGCGCGACCGGGAGGGAAGGGCGCGGGCCAGGCACATGCGCCATGCCGGGCTGAGCCTCGACGAGCCGTCGATCCGCAGCCCGCGCCGGACGGCCAACGGCGTGCGCCATCCGCTGCCCAAGCTCCTGGCGTTTCTCGCACTCTGCGCGTTGCCGCTTGCCGGAGCATTCAAGCTGCCACAGGATGGTCCGTTCTGGGCGCTCGGCGGCTACGCGCTGTTCAGCTTCGTCAGCTTTCTGCAGTACTGGCTGGACAAGCGCCGCGCTGCGACGGGGCGCTGGCGCATTCCGGAGGCCAGCCTGCATGCCGTCGAACTGCTCGGCGGCTGGCCCGGCGCGTTGCTGGCGCAGCAGCGGTTCCGCCACAAGACCCGCAAGCTCGCCTATCAGCTGGTGTTCTGGGGCATCGTGCTGTTGCACCAGGCAGCCTGGATCGACTACCTGTATTTCCAGCGGCTCCTCGCTTCGACCCTCATGCAGCGCTTCCTCGGCTAGTCTGATATCTCCCATCCCCCTGCGAGGAACTGCACCATGCCGCTGTCCATGTACCAGGCGTCGATTCCCATCTTTGTCCGCATGCTGGGCAACCTGTCGGCCATCCTGCACAAGGCCTCCGCTTACGCCGAGACACGCGGCATCGCCCCTGCCGTGTTGGTCAACGCACGCCTGGCACCGGACATGCTGCCGCTGAGCAGCCAGATCCAGATCGCCAGCGACACCGCCAAGGGCTGTGCTGCGCGCCTGGCCGGGGTGGAGGTTCCCAGCTACCCGGACACCGAGAGCAGCTTCGCCGAGTTGCAGGAGCGCATCGCCAAGACCGTGGCCTTTCTCGAGAGCATTAATGCCGCACAGCTCGATGGCAGCGAGGAGCGGCCCATCACCCTGAACTTTCCCAAGATGGAGCTGAAGTTCGGCGGCGGCGAATACCTGCTCGATTTCGTCCTGCCCAATTTTTATTTCCATGTCACCACGGCCTACGCCATCTTGCGCCACAACGGCCTGGACATCGGCAAGATGGATTTTCTCGGCAAGCCGCCGGTCTGAGTTCAGCTATGAAAAAGCCCCGCATCATGAGGCGGGGCTTCTGATGCAGGCAAGGCCTCAGATCACCACGCCCTGGCTGCGCAGGTAGTCGTCGTAGCTGCCGCTGAAGTCGGTCACGCCGCTTGCGGAGAGTTCGATGATGCGGGTAGCCAGCGAGCTGACGAACTCGCGGTCGTGGCTGACGAAGATCAGCGTGCCCGGGTAGTTCTCCAGCGCCAGGTTGAGCGCCTCGATGGACTCCATGTCGAGGTGGTTGGTCGGCTCGTCCATCACCAGCACGTTGGGCTTGTTGAGGATCAGCTTGCCGAACAGCATGCGGCCCTGCTCGCCGCCGGAAATCACCTTCACCGATTTCCGGATGTCGTCGTTGGAGAACAGCATGCGCCCGAGGGTGCCGCGGATCAGCTGCTCGCCGCCCTGGGTCCACTGGCCCATCCAGTCGAACAGGGTCATGTCCTGTTCGAAGTCGTCGGCGTGGTCCTGGGCGAAATAGCCGACCTCGGCGCTTTCGGTCCACTTCACCTCGCCGGACAGCGGCGGCATCTCGCCGACCATCGTGCGCAGCAGAGTGGTCTTGCCGATGCCGTTGGGGCCAATGATCGCCACCCGCTCGCCGGCCTCGATCTGCATCGACAGGTTCTTGAACAGCGCATTGCCGTCGAAGCCCTGGCTGACCTTCTCGAGGGTCACCGCCTGGCGGTGCAGCTTCTTGGTCTGCTCGAAGCGGATGAACGGGCTGACCCGGCTGGACGGCTTGACTTCTTCGAGCTGGATCTTGTCGATCTGCTTGGCGCGGCTGGTCGCCTGCTTGGCCTTGGAGGCGTTGGCCGAGAAGCGGCTGACGAAGGTCTGCAGTTCGGCGATCTGCGCCTTCTTCTTGGCATTGTCGGCCAGCAGGCGCTCGCGGGCCTGGGTCGCCGCAGTCATGTACTCGTCGTAGTTGCCGGGGAACAGGCGCAGCTCGCCGTAGTCCAGGTCGGCCATGTGCGTGCAGACGCTGTTCAGGAAGTGACGGTCGTGGGAGATGATGATCATGGTGGAGTTGCGCGCGGTGAGCACGCCTTCCAGCCAGCGGATGGTGTTGATGTCCAGGTGGTTGGTCGGCTCGTCGAGCAGCAGCACGTCCGGGTTGGAAAACAGCGCCTGGGCCAGCAGCACGCGCAGCTTCCAGCCGGGCGAGACGGCGCTCATCGGGCCGAAGTGCTGCTCCATGGGAATGCCCACCCCGAGCAGCAGCTCGCCGGCACGGGACTCGGCGGTATAGCCGTCCATTTCGGCGAACTGCACCTCGAGGTCGGCGACCTTCATGCCGTCCTCTTCGCTCATCTCCGGCAACGCATAGATACGGTCGCGCTCGGCCTTCACGTTCCACAGTTCCTCGTGACCCATGATCACGGTGTCGATCACCGTGAAGTCCTCGTAGGCGAACTGGTCTTGGCGCAGCTTGCCGAGGCGCACGTTGGGCTCGAGCATCACCTGGCCGGCGGAGGGCTCCAGGTCGCCGCCGAGGATTTTCATGAAGGTGGACTTGCCGCAACCGTTGGCGCCGATCAGGCCGTAGCGGTTGCCGTTGCCGAACTTGACGGAAACGTTCTCGAACAGCGGCTTGGCGCCGAACTGCATGGTGATGTTGGCGGTAGAGATCAAGGGGCTTACCTATCAGGGAGTTGCGCGGTGTCTGTTTCGGGCTTGGGCTGGGGCTGTCAGCTCACCTGCCGGTCGCGACTTGGATTCAGCCGGCGGACGTGTGTGGGGAGCAGCAGTGGACGCTGTGGTCGGGCTGCCGGGCAATCAATAAAGGCAGGATTCATGCCTGACATGGGGCGTATTGTTGCATAGGTATGCCGGTAGTTGTACGGAGCTGCAACCCGGCCCATCCGGCCCAGCGGCACGATTTCCACCGGCCGGTATGGCGCGCGCATAGCGGAACCGCTCCAGGGGGAGGTAGCGGTCGGCTGGGATATGGGCAGGAGAGGGATTGGCCGGTTACGCCGGCTAGTCGGGCACTGTGTCGCCGCTGGCATGCCTACCAGCAGGATGGGGCTGATGAACCCCCAGGCTTGCAGATTACTCGAACAGGCCGCGCGCCTTGCCGGGAACCGTGAAACCCGGCGTGGCCACCTCTTGGCAATGGCCAGCTGACGCCGCTTGCATGCCGATCTGCCGACGGCATCTCCATAATACACAAATGATAATTATTATCAATTGAAAACTTGCAAGCCGTCTCCGCAGGGAGCGACCGCGCTTTGCAGGAGTTCGGCCCTGTACGTGGGCGGTCGGTTTTTCTGGCTATTGCCATGCTGTCGACAACTTCTGCACCACCGTCTTGCCTGGGTGAACCAGGCCGGGTGCATGGCGTGCGGCACTTCCAGCGCCCTTGCCGATCCCCAGGCAGCCGGCGGGCGGTGTGGCCTTGGACGCAGCAGGACTTGCCGCTCCCGCATTAGCGATCATTCTTCGCTCTGGAACTTGCACGATTCTTGGCCAAAGGCACGCTGCCCGAAATGACTTGTCCCGTATGCCTCTTCTGGATGGCTCTGGCTTTTGCTTTCCAATAGGCGTCGCCTCTGGGTTTGAATCGACGCGGCTTCAGCGCGAGGCGAATCGCTACTGCCACGACTGCCATGGCGGCGATCACTGCGACGCTAATCCAAAGGGTATCCATAGGGGGTGTCCTTGCTAATCAAGCGGCTGGAGGAGGAATGCCTTGGCTCTGGTCGTCAAGGCGGAGTTCGACTCCGGATCTTGCTTGGCCCGAGCTGTCGGCCTGCAGGCAGACGAAGGGGCATGAGGGGCGCGATCTTGCCAGTTTTTGAGCTGGCCTGCCCAGCGCTGTGGCATTCCGAGCCTGTCTCAGCCTGCATTCGCCGGTCCCACAGGCTGAATCAGTCCGCTCCCCTCGTTGTGCACGTTCCCCACGGCCAGTCCGACCGGATACCACTCGAACGCCTCTGATGGCAGTCCCCGGTGCAGGGCGATTTCCTCGGCCTGGGCCGGCGTCTGTTGCTGATCGATCCAGGCGCGGGCCGTCTCGGGCGACAGGACCAGCGGCTGGCGGTCGTGGATCTCGCCCATCCGTCCCTTGCTGGGCCGGGTGATCAGGGCGAAGCCGTCTCCTTCGCGCACTGCTGCGCCTGCGCGCGGAAACCGGCCGATGGCCGGGAAGAACAGTGGCTCGCCGCTCTTCAGGCGAAAGAAGAAGGGCTGCTTGCGCCCCGTGCCGGCTGCCTCCTGCTGCCATTCGTACCAGCCATCGGCCGGTATCAGGGCGCGTCCGGATTTCCAGGCTTCCCGCCAGAAGCGGCTGCTCGCCAGCGTTTCCACCCGGGCATTGATCGCTGGTGGTCGTGCCCGCGGCCCCTGGGCCCAGGCTGGCGCGTAACCCCAGGGAACGGGCTCCATGCGCAGCCCGTCGGCATCCACATGGATCAGCAGCACCCGCGTATGCGGAGCCACGTTGTAGCGAGCGATCGGCACGGGCTCGATGCCGGCCGCCAGCGGCGCCTCGCTGTGCAGTGCCTGCAGGTAGTCGATCGCCGCCCGGTACTGCACGAATCTGCCGCACATGCCGGCCTCCGTTGCATGGTCCGTCTGTTTCGAAGTATTGCCAGCCTTTGCGAGTGCGGCCAGAAAGCCTGTCCAAGGAAGCAGGGCGGTCGTCCGGCAGCCCGAGCCAGGAGCGGTTTCCCGCTGCATTCGGGGGTTGGTTCCTTGCTGCCGGATGGAGTAGTTTTGACCTGCCTTTCGGAGGGTTTTACCCAGACTCCCCGTTTCTTCGGCAGGCCCTACCCGGGTAGCCGGACACTGAAAAGGAGATACAGGATGTCTAACGACCCCGTCACCCTCATGGTGGCGCGCCGCGTGGCTCGCGGACGCTACCGGGCCTTCAGCGCCTGGCTCGACGAAGGACGCCGCCTGGCCGCCGACTTCGATGGCTTTCTGGGATCCGGTGTGCTGGCACCGCCGCCCGGCGACGACGAGTACCAGATCGTCTTCCGCTTCCGCGACGAGTCCACCCTGGCCGCCTGGGAGCATTCCGCCTCCCGGCATGCCTGGCTGGCTCGCGGGCAGGGCCTCTTCGACGCTCCCCACGAGCACCGTGCCACCGGGCTGGGCAGCTGGTTCCACGATGCCGCAGGCAATGCTCCGCCGCGCTGGAAGCAGGCCACGGCGATCTGGCTGGCGTTCTTTCCCGTGTCCCTGGCATTCCAGTGGCTGTTCGGCGATTCGCTGGGCTCGTTGCCGCTCTTCCCGCGGATACTGCTCAGTACCCTGATGATGACGCCCCTGATGGTCTTCCTCTTCATCCCGCTCATCACACGCCTGCTGGCCCCCTGGCTCAATGGCCGTCCCGCTGCCCTGGGGCGTCTCGAGCGCCTGCTGCATCCGGGCCGATCATAGCGGGCAGTCCGGCCTCCAAGCGCTCGCTGAGGCGTGTGGGGGCCGGTTCGACGCGCAGGACGCAAGGGGGGCCTTATCCGCCTCCTCTCGCAAGGGCGCTTCAGGCAATCCGCTGCTGCGACAGGGCAAGCGCTTGGCGAGCTGCCGGTTCGTCCTTCGGCGTCGGGGGCATGGCATAGGGGCGTCTTGCCGGACGGCTCGACTGTTCCGGCATTCCCTGCGGTCCGGCACCCCCTATCGGCTCCGCGCCTTCAAACTTGAGGCCTCCAATCAGGCAAACAGGCTATCCATGGGCTGCTTGTTCGCGTCTCTCGTTGCAAGACGATACGGTTACAGTGGTACCGCCCTGATCACGGACTGATTGTGCCTATGGCCAGGCTTGCCGTTTCGCTCCTTTTCTCCTACCCGGATACTGCTGCCGCGCACGGCATCCGGCGCCCTCTGCGGCCAGGCTGGAGCAGGAAGCAAGCCGCCCGCGCGGATAAGCCCGTTGTGCACGGGGTGCAGTCTGTAGCCGATTCCTTGAATGACAACAGGAGGATCGGTTGATGGCCAACGGCGTTCAGGCCTTGAAGGGCTGGCGACCGATGCCGCAGGCATGTCGGAGGCAGAGCGAGCCCTGAGCTGATGAGCGGATAGTTGCCCGTGCCGATACGCGCTCGAATCCAGACGGTTTTTCCGAGTTCGATGCGTTCCCTGCCGGCATGGCCTGGTTCGGCATCCGCAGTACGCACCCGATGCCGGCAAGCTGTCTGCAGGAACATGGAGTGTATGAGTTTCTACTTGATGACATGGACTCGTTTTATTCGGCTGCAGCTTGTCTCGAGTGGTGGTGCCTGACATGCAGAAAAGTAAATCCTTTGGCAATCGCTGGCTGTGGATGTCGCTGCTGCTGGGTGGTTGGCTGCTGATTTATTTACTGGGCGATTCGCTGCCGCCGATACAGCACTTTCTGACGCTGCATCAGATAGTGGAAACCGCTTCCATCATGGTGAGCGTGCTGATCTTTGCCGTGGGCTGGCATACGTTCAGGATGCACGGGAATCGCGCCATCCTGATCGTTTCCTGTACGTTCCTGGCAGTGGCGATTTCCGACTTCTCGCACATGCTGTCCTACAAGGGAATGCCCGATTTTCTCGGCCCGAATTCTCCGGAGAAGGCGATCAGCTTCTGGCTACTGGCGCGCTGCCTGACGGCGCTGGGCATTCTGATCATTGCCTGCATGCCCTGGAGGCTGGTGGCCTCCACTCCTTCCGGCTCCACCAATGCGGATAGATACAGAGCCCTGTTCATCACGCTGTTCGTCATAGCTCTTGCCCATCTGGTCCTGTTCCTGTTTCCGGAAATCGTTCCGGATACTTATCAGGAGGGGGTTGGCCTGACCCCGTTCAAGCAGAGGACGGAATACACGATCGCTATTCTCTACTGCACCAGCATGGCCTTGCTGTCGATGAGAAGGCACCGGGATATGGGGCTCGAGACAGGTCTTCTGCTCTGCTCGCTGCTGGTCATGGTGATGAGCACAATGTTTTTCGTGGTCTACAGCAGTGTCACGGACGTGTACAACCTGTCCGGGCATATCTACAAGATCATTGCTTATCTGATCCTCTACAGGGCTATCTTCGTGGAGTCGATACTGGCGCCCTACAAGTCGCTGGAAGATTCGAGACAGCATGTCGAAGTCCTCATGGAGGCACTGCCGGATATCATTCTCGAGGCCCGTCTCGATGGTCTGCTGCTCAGCACCCATGTTCCGACGAATGAGAAACTATTCGGGACGAAGGATCCGAAGGCAGGCGAATACCTTCAGGACCTGCTTCCGCCCCAGGCCCTCGAGTGCCTGATACGGGCGATGCGGGCCGCGGAAGGCAAGGGGCAGGGCTCAGGCTTCAAGTTCCAGATCGGCAACGGCACGGAAGGACTGGTCTTCGAGGTTTCGGCCTCGCTGCTCGCCCAGTGGCCTGAAGAGAAAAGTCATTTCGTCATTTTGATCCGGGATGTGACGGAGCAGGCCAGAAGTCAATCCAAAATCGAGCAGATGGCGCATTTCGATGCGCTCACCGGGCTTCCGAACCGTACGCTGTTCAATACCCGCTTCGATTTCGAGGCGACGCGCTGCGAGAAGAATCAGCAGCCTCTGGCGCTGATCTTCATGGATCTCGACAACTTCAAGAACGTCAACGACTCGCTCGGCCACAAGGTCGGCGATGCATTGCTGATCGAACTCGCTTCTCGTCTGGAAAAGGTTCTGCGCCCAAGGGACATAGTGTCCCGTCAGGGCGGGGACGAGTTCATGTTCCTGCTCCCCGAGGCGGATGTGCACGCGGCCGGACAAATGGCCGAATGCATAAAAAGGTCCATCGAGGTGCCCATCCAGGTGGGGCAATATACGCTGCATGTCGCCGCATCGATGGGCATCTGCCTGTTTCCCCAGGATGGGCGGGATCTGGAAACCCTGTCCAGCCATGCCGACATCGCCATGTATCGGGCGAAGCACGAGCGCCGCAGCCACTATGCGTTCTTCACGGGGGAAATGCAGGCCTGTACGGCCCGCTCCCTGCTGCTGGAGGGAGCGCTGCGCGAGGCGATCCAGTGGGGACAGCTGGACGTCTATTACCAGCCGCAGTTCGACATAACGGGCAGGCGGCTGGAGGGGGCCGAGGCGCTGGTGAGATGGTGCCATCCCGAGCTGGGCTTCATCAGTCCTGCCGAGTTCATCCCGATCGCCGAGATCAGTGGCCAGATCATCAAGATCGGCGATCTGGTCCTGCAGAAGGCCACGCAGCAGATGAGGCATTGGCTGGATGCGGGCTTGCCGGGGGATATGAGCATCGCGGTCAATATCTCCATGGCCCAGTTCCGCGATGCCGCCCTGCTGGAAAAGATCGATACGGCGCTCGCCGAAAGCCAGTTGCCGCCATGGTCGCTCGAGCTGGAGCTGACCGAAAGCGTGGCGATGGAAAATCCCGAGCAGGTCATCGAGATCGTGCGCAGCTTGCGCTCCCGAGGCGTGAAGCTGTCCATCGACGACTTCGGAACGGGTTATTCGTCGCTCAGCTACCTGAAGAAACTGCAGGTGCACAAGCTGAAGATCGACCGCTCCTTCATCCAGGCCATCTCGGCCACCAGCAGCGATCGGACCATCGTCCAGGCCATCATCGGTCTGGCCAAGGATCTGGACATGCAGACCATAGCCGAGGGGATCGAGACCGAGGAGCAGCGCCAGCTTCTGGAGGCGCTGGGCTGCGATTCGGGGCAGGGTTACCTGTTCTGCAAGCCGTTGCCGGCCTCGGAGTTCCTGCCCACGTTGCACGAGTTCTCCGTGAGCAGCTGGTGATCCCGTGCCGAACGGGGTCACCAGGGGGCGGTGGAAGAGGCCGTGAGGCGCTCGCTCCCGAAGCTACTGGATGCTCGAGGCCAGTTCGAAGATCGGCATGTACATCAGGATCACGATCACCCCGATGATCAGTCCGATGAAAGTCATCAGCAGCGGTTCGAACAGCCGCACGAACCAATCGATCCAGCGGCCGGTTTCCTCATCGTAGAAATCCGCGGTGCGTTCCATCATGAGGCCGAGGTTGCCGGCCTGTTCGCCGGCGCGCAGCATGCGCAGGGAGACCGGGGTCGCCAGGTGGTTCTCCTCCAGCGAGCGGGACAGGGCGTGGCCCTCGCGGATGAGTCCGGCGGCCCGGTCCAGGCGGACCCGCGAGGCGGAGCCCAGCAGGCCGCGGACCATGCCCAGGGCGGTGAGGATGGGGATGCCGCCTTGCAGCAGAATGCCCAGGGAGCGGTAGAAGCGCGCCATCTCGTAGATGAACAGGCGCTCGCGGATGGTCGGGATCTTCTCGACCAGCCGCCCTAGAGCTCTGCGGACCCGCTCCTGGCGCAGCAGGACGACGAGGGCGACCAGGGTCGGCAGCAGGCTGCCGAGCAGCGCATTCTGATGGGTATGAATGAACTGCCCGACGCTCAGCAGTACCTGCGACAGCCAGGGCAGGTTGGAGCCTAGCCCTTCAAAGACCAGACTGAAGCGCGGCACCACGTAGCCGATCAGAAACAGCAGCACCCCGTTGCCGACCAGCAGCAGCAGGAGCGGATAGACCGAGGCGCTGACGATCTTCTGGCGCACTTCGTCCATGCGCATGCGGTAGGCCACATAGCGGCCCAGGGCGTCGCCGACCGCGCCGGTCTTCTCGCTGGACTGCACCAGCGCCACGTAGAGCGGCGGGAAGACCGAAGGGAATTCGCCCAGCGCCTGGGAAAGGGACTTGCCCTCGTAGAGCAGGCGCACCAGATCGGAGAGGATCTTGCGCGCCTGGGCGTCGGACTCCTTCTCGGCAAGGCTTTCCAGGGCGTCGATCAGCGCCAGGCCGGCATTCAGCAGGGTGGTCAGCTCCTGGCTGAACAGTACCAGCGGGAAGGCTTCGCGGCGCCGCCAGTGGAGAGGCGACCAGCGCCTTTCGGCGCGCAGGCTGAGCACCCTCAGGCCCTGGTGTTCGGCCAGGCGCCGGGCGTCGGCCGGGCTCGGCGCCTCGAGGACCAGCGACACCACTTCCGCGGCCTTGCGCATGCCCTTGATCTGAAAGCGCATGTCCGGCTCCCGTCATTGCCAGCTGGTGATTTCCGCGTTCTCGCCCTCGCCGCCGGGCTGACCGTCCTTGCCGAAGGTCAGCAGATCGTAGTCGCCGTTCTCGCCCGGCGAGCGGTAGACGTAGGCACGACCCCAGGGGTCCAGCGGTACGGCCTTCTGCAGATAGGGGCCGGACCAGCGCGGTTCGTCGCTGGGCGCCGTGACCAGGGCGTTGAGTCCCTGCTCGGTGCTGGGGTAGTGGCCGGTTTCCACCCGGTAGATGTCCAGCGCCTTGCTCAGGCCCTCGATCTGCGCGCGGGCGACCTTGGTTTCCGAGCGGCCGAGCTGATTGAAGTATTTGGGGCCGACGATGCCGGCCAGCAGGCCGAGCACGACCAGCACGACCAGCAGTTCCAGCAGGGTGAAGCCCGGGCTGTGGCGGGCCTGGGCAAGGGTATGCATCCGTTTCATCTGGCTGACCTCGGGTTCCGGTGACAGAAGGGGCGATGCCGCGACAGCGCTGGGGCGGCCACTCCCGCAGTGGAGGCCCCCGGCGCTGCCGTCGACAGGCGATAAACGCCGGAGCGCGCCGGGAGTTCAGCAAGCTTCGGGCCAGGCGCCTGAGGTCGTTTTTCGCGGGCTCTGGCCGTGGCCTGCTGGGGAATTGGGGATTTTCACCCACTTTTCCCCGATATGGACGCTCCCCCGATCCCTTCGGACCGCGGAAAAGCCCGGCGTACCGAGGGGGGCGGCATTCTCTCGAGGCTGCACGATTCTTGCTTGGCTGCTGACAGGTGGATGCAGGAGCCGCCGGGAGACGCGGCCGCCATTGGGAGAGGGATGCATGGGACGGGTAACCGTGGTTCTGCTCGGCATGGGGGCCGTGCTGGTGTCGGCGATGCCGGCATACGGCGATATCTACAGGGAGGTGGCGGCGGACGGCAGCATCATCCTCACCAATGTCTATCGCCGGGAACGCAAGAGCGTGCGCCTGCGCCGCGAGCCGCCTGCACCGCCGCCGGTATTCGCCGCTCCTGCGCCGAGGCACGGGGTGCCGGTCGGGGCGCTGCCCTACGCCTCGCTGGTGGCCGTCGCGGCGGCCGAGCACGGCCTGCCCGAGGCATTGCTGCATGCGGTGATCCGTGCCGAGTCCAACTACGATCCGCGGGCCGTCTCGCCGAAGGGGGCGGCCGGTCTGATGCAACTGATGCCGGATACCGCCCGCGAGCTGGGTGTGACGGATGTCTGGGACCCGGCCGCCAATATCCGCGGCGGCGCCCGCTACCTGAAGCGCCTGCTGGAGATGTTCGACCAGGACCTCAGCCTGGCCGTGGCCGCCTACAACGCCGGCCCGGGAGCGGTCATCGGCAGCGGCAGCGCCATCCCGCCCTTCGCCGAGACCCAGCGCTATGTACCCAAGGTGCTCGAGTACTACCGTCGCCTGCAGAGCGGCGGCTGATCAGTCGCCGCGGTATTCGCAGCCGCTGGTGCAGGTTTCGTGGATGCGCACCCGGGAAAGCTCGGGCAGCAGGGGCTTGAGCTGCTGCCAGATCCACTTGGCGAGGATCTCGCTGGTCGGGTTCTCCAGGCCTTCGATCTCGTTCAGGTAGTTGTGGTCCAGCCGCTCGTAGATCGGTTTGAAGATCTCCTTGATCTCGGAGAAGTCGCGAATCCAGCCCGTGTAGGGATCGACCTCGCCCTCGATGTAGATGGCCACGCGGAAGGAGTGCCCGTGCAGACGGCCGCACTTGTGTCCGGCCGGAACATGGGGGAGGCGGTGAGCCGCTTCGAATATGAATTCTTTGAATAATTCCACTGAAAGTGCCTTGAGTAGGTGATTTGGACGCTTTCCGCCTCGGGGGCGCGTCCCGCAGGCGCGCAGGGTGGATTTTACCCCCTGGGTCGGCTTATGGTTCAGCGAAAGCGACCGGAAGGTGCCGTTCAGCTTGAATTAAGGCGCCCGCCCCAGACTGGCCAAGGGGGCTCGCCTGGAGGCGGCTGCTCCTGCCGGCTGTCTTTCCGCCATGTTTCCCGAGGAGGGTTTCCATGCACGCTTTCACCGTCCCGCTCTCGGGATCCGTGCCTGCCCGATGATGCGCTTGCGTGCCCGATTCGGCGCCTGGGGAGGCGCCTTGCTTGGCGCTCTCTGCCTGCTGAGCGCGAGTGCGCGGGACCTGGATCAGGATCAGGCCCTGCGTCTGCGTCAGGAGGGCGTCATCCAGCCGCTCGAGCAGCTGGTCCGCAATGCCCTGGATCGTTACCCGGGGGCCCGCCTGCTGGAGGCCGAGTTGGAAGAGGAGCATGGCGTCTACGTCTACGAGGTGGAGATTCTCACACCTGGCGGAGTCGTGCGCGAGCTGGAGCTGGATGCCCGCGACGGTCGCATCCTGAAGGACGAGGAAGACGACTGATGCGCCTGCTGTTGGTGGAGGACTCGGTCGGTCTGGCCGATGAGCTGGTGGCCGGTCTGCAGCGCCAGGGCTATGCCGTCGACTGGCTGGCCGACGGGCGCGATGCTGCTCGCCAGGGCGCTTGCGAGCCCTACGACCTGATGATTCTCGATCTGGGGCTGCCCGGCAAACCAGGGCTGGAGGTGCTGCGCGAGTGGCGCGCCCAGGGATTGGCCACGCCGGTGCTGGTGCTCACCGCACGCGCTTCCTGGGCGGAGCGCATCGAGGGGCTGAAGGCGGGGGCCGACGACTATCTGTGCAAGCCCTTTCATCCCGAAGAGCTGCAGTTGCGCATCCAGGCGCTGCTGCGCCGGGCCCACGGCCTGGCCAACCAGCCGCAGCTGGAGGCGGGCGGGCTGCAGCTCGACGAGGCGCGCCAGGTGGTTCGCTGCGGCAGCGAGGATATCGAACTCACCGCCGCCGAATTCCGCCTGCTGCGCTACCTGATGCTGCATCCGGGCCAACTGCTCTCCAAGGGGCAGCTCGCCGAGCACCTCTACGACGGCGAAACCGAGCGCGACTCCAACGTCATCGAGGTACACATCAACCGCCTGCGCGGCAAGCTTGGCCGGACGGTGATCGAAACCCGCCGCGGCCAGGGCTACCGCTTCACCGGTGTGCGTTGAGATCGATCCAGCGCCGCCTGGGGATCGGCCTGATCGGCGTCCTGCTGGGCACAGGGCTGCTGTTGGCGCAGGCCACCCTCTGGATGCTCGATGCGGGGCTGCGCCGCTACCTGCAGGACGATCTGCGCGAGCAGGCTGAAACCCTGCTGGCGAGCCTGGTCCGCGGACAGAGCGGCATCCAGCTGGATGATCCGCACCTGCCGGGCATCTATCAGCGTCCCTATTCCGGCCATTATTTTCGCATCGACCTGCCGGGCGAGAGCTGGCGCTCGCGTTCCCTCTGGGATCATGCCCTGACGCCATCGCCTGCCACAGGCCTGCAAGACGGGCTGGTCGATGGCCCGAACGATCAGCGCCTACTGCTCTATCGCGCCGACTACCGGCGCTTCGGGCAGGACATTTCGATCAATGTCGCCTCCGACTACACACCGATCCTGCAGGCCTACCGGCGTGTGCAGTGGCTCGCCTGTCTGCTCGGGCTGGCGGTGCTGGTTCTGGTGGTGGTGCTGCAGCGACTCACGGTGCGCCGGGCCTTGCAACCGCTCGAGGAGGTGCGTCGTCAGGTCGAGCAGCTGCAGCAGGGGCTGCGCCAGGCGCTGGACCCCGGAGTCCCCATCGAGCTGGAGCCGCTGGTGGCGCAGATCAACCATCTGCTGCGCCAGACCGAGAGCACCCTGCAGCGTTCGCGGCATGCGGTCGGCAATCTCGGCCATGCCCTGAAGACGCCCCTGGCGGTGCTGACCAGTCTGGCCGCGCGGGCCGAACTGGCGGCCTGCCCGGAGCTGCAGGCGTCGCTGCAGGAGCAGTTGGCGCAGATCGAGCAGCGGCTGGCCCGCGAGCTGGGCCGCGCGCGGCTGGCCGGCGAGGCTCTGCCGGCCAGTCATTTCGATTGTGCCGTGGAACTGCCCGGACTGTTCGCCACCCTGGCGATGGTCCACAACCGGGGACTGGCGCTCGACTGGCAGGCCCCGCCGGGCGTGCGCTTGCCATGGGATCGGGAGGATATGCTGGAGCTGCTCGGCAACCTGCTGGACAACGCCTGCAAGTGGGCATGCACGCGGGTGAATCTGGAGATCGCCGGAGCGCCGGACGGCTGGCTGATCCGGGTCGACGACGATGGTCCGGGGATGGCCGCCGAATTCCGTGGCGAGGCCTTGAATCGCGGCATCCGCCTGGACGAGCAAGTCGCGGGGCACGGTCTGGGTCTGGCCATCGTGCGCGATATTCTCGAGGCCTGGCGTGGCCGGCTGGCGTTGCAGGATTCGCCGCTGGGCGGTTTGCGGGTGGCAATCGAGTTGCCGGCGCGCAGGGAGGCGTGAGCGGGGGAAGGGGCTTGCGGGGGGCGTTCGGACCGATCCCGGTGCAGCGAAGAGGCTTCGCCGCACCGGAGATCCGGCTTCAGCCGACCAGGAGGCCGCTCTGCTGCACCAGTTCCAGCAGGGGTTGCGGGTAGACGCCGAGGCCGAAGGCCAGCAGGGCGATGAGCAGCAGCATGATGCCGCCGCTGCCCAGGTTCCAGTTGAGCGGAGCATCGCGACGCTGCAGCTTCGGCTCGACCAGGAACAGGGTGACCATCACCCGCAGGTAGTAGTAGACGCCGATGGCACTACCGATGACCAGCGCCGCGAGCAGCCACCAGAGTTCGGACTCGACGCCCGCAGCGATCACGTAGAACTTGCCGATGAAGCCGGCCGTCAGCGGGATGCCGGCCAGCGACAGCATCATGGTGGTGAGCACGGCGGTCAGGTACGGACGGCGCCAGAACAGGCCGCGGTACTCGTACAGGGCGTCGGCGTCGCGGCCGCTGTAGGGGGTGGACATCAGGGTGATCACCCCGAAGGCGCCGAGGCTGGTCAGCACGTAGGACGCCAGGTAGACGCCGATCGCCTCCACGGCCACGCCCTTGCTGGCGATCAGCGCCACCAGCAGGTAGCCGAAGTGGGCGATGGACGAATAGCCGAGCAGACGCTTGAGGTTGCTCTGCAGCAGCGCCAGCAGGTTGCCGAGCAGGATCGAGGCGACCGCGATCAGGCTCAGCAGATCGTTCAGCCAGCCACCGGAGGTCGCCGGAGAGATCTGGTACAGGCGAAGCAGCACGGCGAACACCGCGACCTTGCTGGCGGTCGCCAGGAAGGCCGAGACTGGTGCCGGAGCACCCTCGTAGACGTCCGGCGTCCACAGGTGGAAGGGCACCAGCGACAGCTTGAAGGCCAAGCCAATCAGCATCAGGCCGATGCCGACATGGATCAGGCTGCCCTGCACGCCATCCGGCGCCATGGCATTGCCCAGGCTGGCGAAGCTCAGGCTGCCGGATTCGGCGTAGAGCAGGGCCATGCCGAACAGCAGGAAGGCCGAGCCGGCCGCCGAGAGCACCATGTACTTGATGCCGGCCTCCAGAGAACGCCGGTTGAAGAAGGCGTAGGCGACCATGCCGTAGACCGGTACCGAAAGCAGTTCCAGGCCGATGAACAGCCCGGCCAGGTGCTGGGCTCCGACCAGGACCAGTGCCCCGGCGGTGGCGAGCAGGATCAGCAGGTACATTTCCTCGCGGTTGCCGGGATAGCCCGGCGCGCCGCTCTTGTCGCCCATGTAGGCATGGATCAGGGTCACGCAGGCCAGGGTTGCGACCAGGATCAGCGCCATGTAGAAGCCGGCGAAGCTGTCCATCTGCAGTAGCGGGGTGATCGCCAGCGGCGCGACCTTGACCGCCGGAATGACCGACAGCAGGGCGAGGTTGAGACCGGACACCGAGAGGATGAAGGTCTGCGAGTGATTGCGCCTCCAGGCAATGCCGAGCATCACCGCCACGACGGTGGCGGAGGTGATGAGCAGCGGCAGCAGGGCGATGAGATGTTGCGTCGTCATGTGCATGGCTCTACTTACCGGGCCGAAACGAGTTGGGTGAGGGCGGTGCTCAGCCACTGCTGCACGCCTTGCATGCTGGCGGCAGAGGTGTCGAGAACCGGCTGCGGATAGACGCCGAGGAGAATCAGCAGTCCTGCCAGGCCGAGCACCATGCTCAGCTCGCGACCGTTCAGGCCGAGCAGGGCGCCTTCCGCCTTGCTCGGACCGAAGTAGGCGCGATGGATCATGATCAGCGAGTAGACCGAGCCGAGCACCAGGCCGGTGGAGGCCAGCACGGTGACCCAGGGAGCCTGCGGGAAGGTGCCGATCAGGACCAGGAGCTCGCCGACGAAGTTGCCGGTGCCCGGCAGGCCGAGCGCAGCGGCGGCGAAGAACAGGCTGACGGCCGGCAGCCAGGGCATGCGCCCCCAGATGCCGCCCATCTCGCGCATGTCACGGGTGTGCAGGCGCTCGTAGAGCTGGCCGCAGAGGATGAACAGCGCTGCGGCGGAGAGGCCGTGGGCGATCATCTGCACCACAGCGCCCTGCAGGGCGATCTGGCTGCCGGAGTAGATGGCGATCAGGATGAAGCCCATGTGCGACACGCTGGAGTAGGCCACCAGGCGCTTGATGTCGGTCTGCGCGAAGGACAGCAGGGCGCCATAGACGATGGCGAACACGCCGAGGCCCATGGCGATCGGCGCGAATTCCGCCGAGGCGTTGGGGAACAGCGGCAGGGCGAAGCGCAGCAGGCCGTAGGCGGCGGTCTTCAGCAGGATGCCGGCCAGGTCCACGGAGCCGGCGGTCGGCGCCTGGGCATGGGCGTCGGGCAGCCAGGAGTGGACCGGGACGACCGGGAACTTCACCGCGAAGGAGACGAAGAAGCCGAGCATCAGCAGGAACTCGGTACCCGGCGCCAACTGGGTCTTCAGCAGCTCGGCGTAGCTGAAGGTGAGCACGCCGGTCTGGCTGTAGTGGACGAACACCAGGCCGAGGATGGCCACCAGCATGACCAGGCCGCTGGCCTGGGTGAAGATGAAGAACTTGGTGGCGGCCGTGATGCGGGTGCTGCCGGTGCTACCGCTATGACCCCAGAGCGCGATGAGGAAATACATCGGCACCAGCATCATTTCCCAGAAGAAGAAGAACAGGAACAGGTCGACGGCCAGGAAGACGCCGACCACCCCCCCGAGGATCCACATCAGGTTGAGGTGGAAGAAACCGACCTTCTGCTGGATTTCCTTCCAGGAGCAGAGGACCGAGAGCACACCGAGCAGGCCGGTGAGCACCACCATCAGCATCGACAGGCCGTCGAGGGCCAGGTGCAGCTCGATGCCGAAGCGCTCGATCCAGCTCAGCCGGAACTCGGAGGTCCAGAGGGGCGCGGCTCCGGGTGCGGGAGCCAGGGTGAAGTCCCCGGTGGTCCACAGCCAGAGGCCGAGAACCAGCAGCAGGGACATGGTCAGCAGCGCGATCCAGCGCGGCAGGGTGGCGCCGAAGCGCTCACCCTGCCAGCACAGCAGGCCGCCGATAAAGGGGATCAGGATCAGCCAGGGCAGAATCATGACGGGCTCAATTCCTTTCGCAAAATGTCAGGCCAACAGCACGATGCCGAGCAGCAGCACGGCACCGCCGACGATGGAGCCGGCATACCAGCGCAGCTGGCCGGTTTCGCTGCGGCTCAGGATCCCATGGCCGCCACGGGCCAGGTGGGGGATCACGCCGATGCCGCGGTCGATGGGGTCGCGGCCGAGCAGACGGCAGAGCTGCAGGTAGGGAGTGACGAACAGTCGGTCGTAGAGCCAGTCGAAGCCCCAGGCGGCATACCACAGCGGGATCATCCGGCGCGCCGGCTCGCTCTGCGCTATGCCCTCGAGCAGTTTCCGGTCCCCCAGGTAGAGGCGCGCGGCGAGGGCGATCCCGGCCACGGCGATGATCGCGGAGATGATTTCCAGCACGTGCTTGGCCCCACCGCCGGCGTGACCGACGCTTTCCGGCAGCACGCCATGCACCGGCGGCACGATCCAGGCGCCGATGAAGGTCGACAGGACGATCAGCACCACGAGCGGCAGGTTGTGGGCGAGACCGTGTCCTTCGTGCACTTCGCCCCTGGCCTCGCCGTGGAAGGCGATGAAGATCAGCCGGAAGGTGTACAGGGAGGTCAGGAAGGCACCGGCCAGGCCGGCGAAGAGCAGCAGGACGCGGCCGCTGGCATAGGCCTCCCAGAGGATCTCGTCCTTGGAGTAGAAGCCCGCGGTCAGCAGCGGCAGGGCGGCCAGTGCGGCACCGCCGACCAGGAAGCTGGCGTAGGCCAGCGGCAGCTTCCTGCGCAGGCCACCCATCCTGAAGATGTTCTGTTCGTGGTGGCAGGCAAGGATCACCGAGCCGGAAGCGAGGAACAGCAGGGCCTTGAAGAAGGCATGGGTCATCAGGTGGAAGATCGCCGCATCCCAGGCGCCGACGCCCAGGGCGAGGAACATGTAGCCGATCTGGCTCATGGTCGAGTAGGCGAGGATGCGCTTGATGTCGGTCTGCACCAGGGCGGCGAAGCCGGCCAGCAGCAGGGTCAGGCCGCCGACGATGCCGACCAGGGCGAGGATCTCCGGGGTCAGCAGGTAGAGGCCGTGGGTCCGGGCGATCAGGTAGACGCCGGCGGTCACCATGGTCGCCGCGTGGATCAGCGCCGAGACCGGGGTCGGACCGGCCATGGCGTCGGCCAGCCAGGTCTGCAGAGGCAGCTGGGCGGACTTGCCGACCGCGCCGCCGAGCAGCATCAGGGTGGCGATCCACAGCCAGCTGTCGCCTTCGGCGTATTTCTGCGGGGCCAGGGCGACCAGTTCCTGGATGTTCAGGGTGCCGAGATTGAAGAACAGGATGAACAGGCCGATGGCCATGAACACGTCGCCGATGCGGGTGACGATGAAGGCCTTGAGCGCTGCGTTGCCGTTCTTGCGTTCGTGGTAGTAGAAGCCGATCAGCAGGTAGGAGCACAGCCCCACGCCTTCCCAGCCGAAGTAGAGGAACAGCAGGTTGTCGCCCAGCACCAGGAACAGCATGCTGGCGATGAACAGGTTGGTGTAGGCGAAGAAGCGCGAGTAGCCCTCTTCGCCGCGCATGTACCAGCTGGCGAACAGGTGGATCAGGAAGCCCACGCCGGTGACCACGCCGAGCATGGTGACCGACAGGCCGTCCAGATAGAGGGTGAAGCTCGGCGCGAGGCCATCCACGCTCATCCACTGCCACAGCGTCTGGGTGAAGACGCCGCCTTCCGGCGGGGCGCTGTTGAACTGCCAGATCACCCAGGCAGCGGTCAGGGCCGAGAGGCCCACGGAGCCGACGCCGATCAGCGCCGACAGGTTTTCGGAAAGGCGTCCGCGGGAGAAGGCCAGCAGCAGCCAGCCGATCAGCGGGAACAGACAGGTGAGGAATAGTAGGTTCATCCGCGCATCTCGCTGGCAGCGTCGATATCGAGGGTATGGAAGCGGCGATACAGCTGCAGCAGGATCGCCAGGCCGATGCTGGCCTCGGCGGCTGCCAGGGTGATCACCAGAATGAACATGATCTGGCCGTCGGCCTGCGCCCAGCGGCTGCCGGCGACGACGAAGGCCAGGGCAGCCGCGTTCATCATGATTTCCAGACTCATCAGCACGAACAGGATGTTGCGGCGCACCATCAGGCCGACCAGGCCGAGGCTGAACAGCACGCCGGACAGCGCCAGGCCGTGCTCCATGGGAATTGCATTCATCGGGTCACTCCTTGGCTTCGCGGCGGCCGAGGTGGTAGGCGGCGATCAGTGCGGCGAGCAGCAACATGGAAGCCAGCTCCACGGCCAGCAGGTAGGGGCCGTACAGGGCGATGCCGACGGCCTTGGCATCGACCGTCTGTAGGCCGACGACGGCACCGCTCGAGGTGCCGAACAGCACGTACAGCAGCTGCACCAGCAGCAGGGCGGACAGTACCGTGGGTCCGGCCCAGATGCCGGGCTTCAGCCATTGCCGCTCCTGCTCGGCGACGGCCGGGCCGAGGTTGAGCATCATCACCACGAAGACGAAGAGCACCATGATGGCGCCGGCGTAGACGATGATCTCCAGCACGCCGGCGAAGGGAGCGCCGAGGCTGAAGAAACACATCGAGACCGCCAGCAGGGAAACGATCAGATAGAGCAGGGCATGCACGGGGTTGGTGTGGGTGATCACCCGCAGGGTGGACACCACGGCGGCCCCGGCAGCGAAGTAGAACGCGAATTCCATCTTTCCTGGGTCCTTAAGGCAGCAGGCCTTTCACGTTGATCGGCTCGGCTTCGTTCTGCGCGGTGCCTTTCGGCTTGCCGGCGATCGCCATGCCCGCCACGCGGTAGAAGTTGTAGTCCGGATACTTGCCGGGGCCGGAGATCAGCAGGTCTTCCTTCTCGTAGACCAGCTCCTGGCGCTTGTACTCGGACATCTCGAAGTCCGGCGTCAGCTGGATCGCGGTGGTCGGACAGGCCTCCTCGCAGAGGCCGCAGAAGATGCAGCGCGAGAAATTGATGCGGAAGAATTCCGGATACCAGCGGCCATCTTCCTTTTCGGCTTTTTGCAGGGAGATGCAGCCGACCGGACAGGCCACCGCGCAGAGGTTGCAGGCTACACAGCGTTCCTCGCCATCGGGGTCGCGGGTCAGGACGATGCGGCCGCGATAGCGCGGGGGCAGATAGACGGGCTCTTCCGGGTACTGCAGGGTGTCGCGCTTGCGGAAGGCATGGGAGAACACCATCGCCAGGGTGCGCAGCTGGGTGAAGGTGCCGTACAGCACTTCTCCGATGTATTTGAACATGGCGTGTCTTCTCCTTACTGGGCTGCCAGCACGAGCGCGCCGGTCACCAGCAGGTTGAGGAGGGTCAGGGGCAGGCAGAACTTCCAGCCGAAGGCCATCACTTGGTCATAGCGCGGGCGCGGCAGGGAGGCGCGCAGCAGGATGAACAGCATGATGAAGAAGGCGGTCTTCAGGGCGAACCAGAGGAAGGACAGCTGCGGCAGGATGCCGAACGGACCGTGCCAGCCGCCGAAGAACAGGGTCACCAGCAACGCCGAGATCAGCACGATGCCGATGTACTCGCCGACGAAGAACATGCCCCACTTCATCCCCGCATATTCGATGTGGTAGCCGTCGGCCAGTTCCTGTTCGGCCTCCGGCTGGTCGAAGGGGTGGCGGTGGGTCACCGCGACGCCGGCGATGAAGAAGGTGCAGAAGCCGAGAAATTGCGGAATGATGAACCAGAGGTGCTGCGCCTGGTATTCGACGATGTCGCGCATGTTGAAGGAGCCGGCCTGGGCGACCACGCCCATCAGTGCCAGGCCCATGAACACCTCGTAGGAGAGGGTCTGGGCCGAGGCGCGCAGGCTGCCGAGCAGGGCGAACTTGTTGTTGCTCGACCAGCCGGCGAAGAGCACCGCATAGACCGCGAGGCCCGCCATGCCGAAGAAGAACAGCAGACCGATGTTGAGATCGGCTACGCCCCAGGTCGGGGTCAGCGGCACCACGGCGAAGGCGATCAGCAGGGCGCTCATGGCGACGATCGGCGCCAGGGTGAAGATCAGCCGGTCGGCGAACGGCGGCGTCCAGTCCTCCTTGAAGAACATCTTCAGCATGTCCGCGCCGAGCTGGAACATGCCGAACGGGCCGACCCGGTTGGGACCGTAGCGGTCCTGCCAGAGGCCGAGCATGCGGCGTTCGACGAAGCTGAGCAGGGCGCCGCAGACCACCACGACCAGCAGGATGACGATGGCCTTGAGGATGGCGATGACGATCTCGACGAGTTCGGGAGTGATCCAGCTCATTGCGCAGCCTCCTGCAGGTCGCTGGCCAGGCGGCCGAAAAGCGTGGCGGGAATGCCCGGCAGGCCGGCGGGCAAGGCCACCAGACCGATCCCCAGGTTTTCGTCCAGGCGCAGCGGCAGGCGCAGCTCCACGCCCTCGACGCGCAGGCCGAGCAGGGCGCCTTCGTTGACCCCGAGGCGTTCGGCCTCGGCCTTGGCCAGGGCGACGTAGGGCTGCGGGATGCGTTCCTGGATGGGCGCGGCGAGCGCGCTGGTCTCCTCGCTGCCGAACAGGTGATGGAAGGGCACCACTTGCCAGCGGCCCCGCGGCGGATTGAACGCCGCCGGCGGCTCGCCAAACCAGGTCAGGCGATCGCCCTGCGCCTCGATCAGGCGGATGCCCGGATCGCCGGCGCGCAGGTGGCCGCCCACCTCGTCCTGGAACTTGTTCCAGGCCTGCGGCGAGTTCCAGCCCGGCGACCAGGCGAAGGGAATCTGCTGGCGATCTTCTGTGCTGCCGGAATAGCCCTCCATGGAGAAGGCGAAGGCACTGTCCTGATCCTGCGATGCGCGTGGCTCGTGCACGCTGATGTTGGCGCGCATGGCGGTGCGGCCGCTGTAGCGATGCGGTTCGCGGGCCAGCTTCAGGCCCTTGATGCGGAACGCGGCATTCGGCGCGGCGTTGCGGATGCCGGCCAGCTGCGGATGGGCATCGGCACAGGCCGCGGTGACTTGGTCGAGCTGGGTCCAGTCGACAGTGCGGCCCTGCAGAGCGCTGTGCAGGGCATGCAGCCAGCGCCAGCCCTCGCGCACCAGGTTGTCGGCGTCGTAGTAGCTCGGCTCGAAAACCTGGAAGAAGCGCTGGGCACGGCCTTCCTGGCTGACCAGGGTACCATCGGCCTCGGCGAAGCTGGCCACCGGCAGCCGCAGGTTGGCCCGGGCTGCGGTGGCGGTCTGCTGGTGATCGGCGACGATCACCGCCTTCGCGGCTGCCAGGGCGGCATCCACCCGGGCCGGATCGGCACGGCGATACAGGTCGTTTTCCAGGATCACCACGGCATCGGCCTCGCCGCCGGCGAGGCGCTCCAGGGCGGTGTCCAGCGAGTGGCCGCCGAGCAGGGCCAGGCCCAGGCTGTTGGCTTCCGGCGCGACCAGGCTGATGCCGGCGTTCTTCTGCCGCTTGTGCAGGGCCTTGGCGATGTTCGCCGCGGCTTCGAGGATGGCCCGGGAGCCCAGGGAGGTGCCGGAAACCAGCAGCGGGCGCCTGGCGGCCAGCAGGGCATCGGCGATGCGCCGGGCCAGTTCGGCGGCCTCGGGATCAAGGCCTTCGACCGCCGGGGCCTCGGCGTCGATGGCATGGGCCACGGCAAAGCCCAGGCGGGCCAGGTCGTCCGGCGCGGCATGCACGCATTCGGCCGCCACGTCGTCCAGCCGGGTGGCGGCCAGACTGGCGATGAACAGCGGGCTCAGCGCGCGCTGGGCGATGTTCTTCACCGCCGCATCCAGCCAGGGCTGGACCTTCATGTTGGCGGCCATCTCCCCGGCCTTGCCCTTGACCGACTGGCGCAGGGCCAGAGCGATGCGCGCGGCGGTCTGGGTCAGGTCCTCGCCGAGCACGAACACCGCGTCGTGATCCTCGATTTCGCGCAGCGAGGGGGTCGGCAGCGGGCCTTCCTGCAGGATCTGCAGGGCCAGTTGCAGGCGTTCCAGTTCGCCCGCCTCGATGCCGCTGGAGAAGTTCTCGGGGCCGACCAGCTCGCGCAGGGCGAAGTTGCTTTCCAGGCTGGCGCGCGGGGAGCCGATGCCGATCACGCGACGATCCCTGAGCAGGGCGACGGAGTGGTCGAGGGCGGCGTCGATGCCGAGCTTCTTGTCGCTGCCCAGGAGCGGCTGACGCGGGCGATCGGTGCGGTTGACGTAACCGTAGCCGAAGCGGCCGCGGTCGCAGAGGAAGTGGTGGTTCACCGAGCCGTTGTAGCGGTTCTCGATGCGCCGCAGTTCGCCGTAGCGCTCGCCGGGGCTGATGTTGCAGCCGACCGAGCAGCCGTGGCAGATGCTGGGGGCGAACTGCATGTCCCACTTGCGGTTGTAACGCTCGGAGTGGGTCTTGTCGGTGAACACCCCGGTCGGGCAGATCTCGGTGAGGTTGCCGGAAAACTCGCTCTCCAGCACGCCGTCCGCGACCCGGCCGAAGTAGAGATTGTCGTGGGCGCCGTAGACGCCCAGGTCGGTGCCGCCGGCATAGTCCTTGTAGTAGCGCACGCAGCGATAGCAGGCGATGCAGCGGTTCATCTCGTGGGCGATGAACGGGCCGAGCTCCTGGTTCTGGTGGGTGCGCTTGGTGAAGCGGTAGCGGCGCATGTTGTGGCCGGTCATCACCGTCATGTCCTGCAGGTGGCAGTGACCGCCTTCCTCGCAGACCGGACAGTCGTGCGGGTGGTTGGTCATCAGCCACTCGACGACGCTCGCGCGAAACTGCTTCGCTTCCTCGTCGTCGATGGAGATCCAGGTGTTGTCGGTGGCGGGGGTCATGCAGGACATGACGAGACGGCCGCGTTTGTCGTTCTCGTCGTTGTACTGCTTGACCGCGCACTGTCGGCAGGCACCGACGCTGCCGAGCGCCGGGTGCCAGCAGAAGTAGGGAATGTCGAGTCCGAGGGACAGGCAGGCCTGGAGCAGGTTGTCCGCGCCATCGACTTCGAACGTCTTGCCGTCTACGTGGATAGTGGCCATGGTTCAGTTTTCTTCAATACCCGCCGGAGCGGGTGTGGCTAATGGAATCCGGTCAGTGGCGCTGCATGAGGCAGCGACCGACGCAGGTCGGGGCGGACGCTGGAGCCCGGCGGGCCATGGATCGGACCCCGGCTCCGTTCGACCTGCGTTTCGAACAAACTCAAACCTGTGAGGCGGCGACGCTCTGGCGTGTTTCCATGGGGTTTCCCCGCACGCCGGCCTCGAACTCCTCGCGGAAGTACTTGAGGGCGCTGCCCAGCGGCTCGACGGCGCCTGGCGCATGGGCGCAGAAGGTCTTGCCCGGGCCGAGGAAGTTGACCAGCTGCGCCAGGGTTTCCAGGTCGCCGGGCTGGCCTTCGCCTCGCTCCAGGGCGCGCAGCAGCTTGACGCTCCACGGCAGGCCGTCGCGGCACGGGGTGCACCAGCCGCAGGATTCGCGGGCGAAGAACTCCTCCAGGTTGCACAGCAGCGAGACCATGTTGATGCTGTCGTCCACCGCCAGGGCCAGGCCGGTGCCCATGCGGGTGCCGACCTTGCCGATGCCGCCGGCGTACATCTGGGCGTCCAGGTGCTCGGGGAGGAGGAAGCCGGTACCGGCACCGCCCGGTTGCCAGCACTTGAGCCGGTAGCCGTCGCGCATGCCGCCGGCATAGTCCTCGAACAGTTCGCGGGCGGTGATGCCGAAGGGCAGTTCCCAGAGACCGGGGTTCTTCACCTTGCCGGAGAAGCCCATCAGCTTGGTGCCCATGTCCTCGCTGCCGGGGCGGGCCAGGGACTTGTACCAGTCGACGCCGTTGCCGACGATTGCCGGCACGTTGCTCAGGGTTTCGACGTTGTTCACGCAGGTCGGCTTGCCCCAGACGCCGACGGCGGCGGGGAAGGGCGGCTTGGAGCGCGGGTTGGCGCGGCGTCCTTCGAGGGAGTTGATCAGCGCGGTTTCCTCGCCGCAGATGTAGCGGCCGGCACCGGTGTGCACGAACAGCTCGAAGTCGAAGCCGCTGCCGAGGATGTTCTTGCCGAGCAGGCCGGCGGCCTTGGCTTCGGCGATGGCGCGGTTGAGGATGCGGGCCGCATCGACGTACTCGCCGCGCAGGAAGATATATCCGCGATAGGCCTTCAGCGCCCGGGCGCTGATCAGCATGCCTTCGATCAACTGGTGCGGCAGCTGCTCCATGAGCAGGCGGTCCTTCCAGGTGTTCGGCTCCATCTCGTCCGCGTTGCACAGCAGATAACGGATGTTGATGGATTCGTCGGCGGGCATCAGGCCCCACTTGATGCCGGTGGAGAAGCCCGCGCCGCCCCGGCCCTTGAGGCCGGAGTCCTTCACGGTGGCGACGATGTCGGCCGGCGACATCTCGGCGAGCGCCTTGCGGGCCGCGGTATAGCCGTTCTTCTGCCGGTACTCGTCGAGCCAGACCGGCTCGGCGTCGTCGCGCAGGCGCCAGGTCAGGGGATGGGTTTCCGCCGTGCGGGGAGTGCGGTTGGCGGGACCGATGGAGGTGAGAGTCATGGGTAGGCCTCCAGCAGTTGTTCTATGCCCTCGGGCGTCAGGTTGCCGAAGGTGTCGTCGTCGATCATCACGGCCGGGGCCTTGTCGCAGTTGCCCAGGCAGCACACCGGCAGCAGGGTGAACCGGCCGTCGCCGGTCGTCTGGCCGGGAGCGATGCCGAGTTTCCGGCGGATGGCGCCGAGCAGGTCCTCATGGCCGCCGATGTAGCAGGTCATGCTGTCGCACACGCGGATCACGTGGCGTCCCACCGGCACACGGAAGATCTGGCTATAGAAGGTGGCCACGCCTTCGACGTCGCTGGCCGGGATGCCGAGAATCTCGCCGATGGCCGGGATGGCGCCGTCCGGCACCCAGCCGCGCTCCTTCTGGACGATCTTCAGCGCCTCGATGGAGGCGGCGCGCGGGTCCTCGTAATGGTGCT
Source organism: Azotobacter salinestris (assembly GCF_009363155.1). NCBI lineage: Bacteria > Pseudomonadati > Pseudomonadota > Gammaproteobacteria > Pseudomonadales > Pseudomonadaceae > Azotobacter > Azotobacter salinestris. The sequence goes on along the minus strand of NZ_CP045302.1, from coordinate 471,314 downwards.
TCTCGTGCTCGATGGCCGAGCGTTCGGTTTCGCTGAGGACGAAACGGTCGGTCTGGATAATTGAGTTCATGTCAGCGGTCCACGTCGGCCATAACGAAGTCGATGCTGCCCAGATAGGCGATCAGGTCGGCCACCATGCTGCCGCGGATCACCGAGGGAATCTGCTGCAGGTGGGCATAGCTCGGGGTGCGGATCCGCGTGCGGTAGCTCATGGTGCTGCCGTCGCTGGTCAGGTAGTAGCTGTTGATGCCCTTGGTTGCCTCGATCATCTGGAAGGACTCGTTGGCCGGCATCACCGGCCCCCAGGACACCTGCAGGAAGTGGGTGATCAGGGTCTCGATGTGCTGCAGCGTGCGCTCCTTCGGCGGCGGCGTGGTCAGCGGGTGATCGGCCTTGTAGGGGCCTTCCGGCATGTTCTTCAGGCACTGTTCGATGATCCGCAGGCTCTGGCGCATCTCGCCCAGCTTGACCATGCAGCGGTCGTAGGCGTCGCCGTTGTGCGCCAGAGGGACCTCGAACTCGAAGTTTTCGTAGCCGGAGTAGGGACGCGCCTTGCGCAGGTCGAAGTCCAGTCCGGTAGCCCGCAGGCCGGCTCCGGTGACGCCCCATTCCAGCGCCTGCCTGGTGTCGTACTGGGCCACGCCCATGGTGCGGCCGCGCAGGATGCTGTTCTGCAGCGCTGCCTTCTCGTACTCGTCGAGGCGCTTGGGCATCCACTCGATGAACTCCCTGACCAGAGCATCCCAGCCGCGCGGCAGGTCGTGGGCGACCCCGCCGATGCGGTACCAGGCCGGGTGCAGGCGGAAGCCGGTGATGGCCTCGACCACCTTGTAGGCGCGCTGGCGGTCGGTGAAGGTGAAGAATACCGGCGTCATGGCCCCGACGTCCTGGATGTAGGTGCCGAGATAGAGCAGGTGGTTCAGGATGCGGAAGAACTCCGCCATCATGACGCGAATCACGTCGACCCGCTGCGGCACCTGGATGCCGGCCAGCTTTTCGACGGCCAGCACATAGGGCAGGTTGTTCATCACCCCGCCGAGGTAGTCGATGCGGTCGGTGTAGGGGATGAAGCTGTGCCAGCTCTGCCGCTCGGCCATCTTCTCGGCGCCGCGGTGGTGATAGCCGATCTCCGGCACGCAGTCGACGATTTCCTCGCCGTCCAGTTGCAGGATGATGCGAAAGGCACCGTGGGCGGAGGGGTGGTTGGGGCCGAGGTTGAGGAACATGAAGTCCTCGTGCTCGCTGCCGCGCTTCATGCCCCATTCCTCGGGTTTGAAGCGCAGCGCTTCCTGCTCCAGATCCTGCTTGGCTGCCGACAGGCTGTAGGGATCGAATTCGGTGGCGCGGGCCGGGTAGTCCTTGCGCAGCGGATGGCCTTCCCAGGTCGGCGGCATCAGGATGCGGGTCAGGTGCGGGTGGCCGTCGATGCGGATCCCGTACATGTCCCAGATCTCGCGCTCGTACCAGTTGGCGTTCGGCCAGATGGCGGTGGCGCTGGGCAGTCTGAGGTCGCCTTCCTTCAGGGCGACCTTGATCATCACGTCGCTGTTTCGTTCGATCGACAGCAGGTGATAGAAGACGCTGAAATCGGCCTCCGGCAGACCGCGGCGCTGGGTGCGCAGTCGCTCGTCGACGCCATGCAGGTCATAGAGCATGACGTAGGGGCGGGGCAGGTTGCGCAGAAAGCGCAGGACTTCGATGAGGTTTTCCCGTGCCACCCAGAGCACGGGCATGCCCGTGCGGGTGCTTTGTACGGTGAAGGTTTCGGCACCAAAACGGGAGTTGAGTTCGGCGACCACATCTTGGTCGTCGGCCTTGTACGGCGGAATGGACAGAACGCTGTCTGCAGTCATGGTCTCGGTCGCTTTCGGTCAACGGACAGAATGAGCCAGGGCCTGCCGCGCGGAGGGGCGCGGAAAGGCCGGCTCAGACTTCGTCGGGGCTGCGCAGGTTGGTGACCTGGATACGCTGTTCGCGGCGCAGTTCCCGTTGCGAGGGCATCTCGGCACGATAGATGCCCTGGTCGCCGACGACCCAGGACAGAGGCCGGCGCTCCTGGCCGATGGATTCCTGCAGCAGCATCAGCCCCTGCAGGAAGGCTTCGGGGCGCGGGGGACAGCCGGGAATGTAGACGTCTACGGGGAGGAACTTGTCGACACCCTGAACCACCGAGTAGATGTCGTACATGCCGCCGGAGTTGGCACAGGAACCCATGGAAATCACCCACTTCGGCTCGAGCATCTGCTCGTAGAGGCGCTGGATGATCGGCGCCATCTTGATGAAGCAGGTTCCGGCGATGACCATGAAGTCGGCCTGTCGCGGTGAGGCGCGAATGACTTCGGCACCGAAGCGAGCGATGTCGTGGGGGGCGGTGAAGGCGGTGGTCATCTCCACATAGCAGCAGGAGAGACCGAAGTTGTAGGGCCACAGGGAGTTCTTGCGGCCCCAGTTGACCGCACCGCTCAGCACGTCTTCCAGCTTGCCCATGAAAATGCTGCGGTGGACCTGGCCCTCGGTCGGGTCGTTTACGGTTTCCCGCTCGCCGATCGGATATTGCTCGTAGGAGGCATCCGGATCGATCCTGGTGAGTTTGTATTGCATTGCCAAAGCCTCATTGTTTCAGCTTCGCCTGCCGATTGCGGCGGCCTTCCGGGGCCCAGTCGAGGGCACCGATCCGCCAGAGATAGACAAGACCCGCCAACAGAATTGCTATGAAAATCGTTGCTTCGATGAGGCCGGCCCAGCCGCTTTCGCGAACCGATACCGCCCATGCGAAGAGAAATAGGGCTTCGACGTCGAAGATCACGAAGAGCATCGCGACCAGATAGAATTTTGCCGAGAAGCGCAGACGTGCGCCGCCGGTGGGCACGATGCCGGATTCGAAGGGTTCGTTCTTGCTGCGTCCGACCGCTCTGCTGCCGAGCAGGCGGGAAACGCCGAGCATGAAGGCACACAGGCCTGCGACGCCTAACAGGAAAACTGCAAATCCCCAGTTGTGAGAGAGCGTGGCAACGGCTTCAGGCATGCCGGGACTCCTTGATCAAGGCACGGCTTAAAGGATGAATGGCTGCGTCAAAATGTAGCAGCTGCTGTGGGCGGCCACTCTATGCTCGGGCAGCCCCGAAAATATTGTTCCAAATCAATTTTTTGTTACAAAAAGACACGCTGCGCACTTTCCTTGGCGTGACGCCAGTCACGGCGCGAGGAAGGTTTTAAGGCCTGTATTATTGGCTTGCTATCTATCTATGTGATTGAAAGATCCGGGCGCACCTCACCGCGTAAAAATGTTTTTCAAGAGAGCTGATGCCATTCATTTCACAATAGCGTATCTACCGAAAAAGCAAATTTCACAGCCGCAGGTCCGGACAGTTGGCCATGGCCGTGCTTGCCATGATTTCGAAACCGGCCTTTCGCTGGCGACATGAGGTGGGCCAAGAGAACATGACCGGCCAGGGCCGGTCATGCCGTTGTGGGGCCAGAGATCACAGTACCCGTCGCCAGCCGTCCCGGGTGATGACCACCGTCGCGGCGCGTGGCCGCTTGCCCGAGCCGTCCGGCCAGGTGCTGAGCAGCCGGTCTGGAGTCGAGCCTTCGCCGGGGTGCTGGATGTTGACGAACAGCGTGCGGAAATCCGGCGTGGCGGTGATGCCGGTGACCTCGCAACCGACGGGGCCAACCAGGAAACGCTTCAGCTCGCCGCTTTCCGGATCGGCGACCAGCATCTGGTTGTTACCGAAGGGCCCCGAACTCAGTTGACTGCCGCTCATGTCGGTCTGGATCCACAGACGTCCCTCGGGATCGAACCAGAGTCCGTCCGGACTGGCGTGGATGCTGTCTGCGTTGAGCGCTTCTCCGTCCGGTCCGTGGCTATCGCTCTGCGGACCGCCCAGGAGGAAGATATTCCAGGCGAAGCGGGTGCCGGCGTGCTCCTGGTTTTCTTCCTGCCAGCGGATGATGTGGCCGTAGACGTTGTTGGTCCGCGGGTTGGCCGCGTCGGCTTCGGTCCGGTTGGTGTTGTTGGTGAGGGTGAAGTAGACCTCGCCGGTCTCCGGATGCACGGCGCCCCATTCCGGGCGGTCCATCTTGGTCGCGCCCACGACATCGGCGGCCGTGCGGGTATTGATCAGGACGTCACCTTGATCGGCGAAGCTGACGCCCTTGGCGGCGCAGGCAGCCTGGAAGGCCGGGTCCTGGATATCCAGGGGCAGCCAGTCGCCGCTGCCGTCGGCGTTGAAGCGGGCCACATAGAGGGTGCCCTCGTCGAGCAGGCGGCTGTTGTCGGCATGACCCGGACGGAACTTGCCGTGGCTGACGTATTTGTAGATGTACTCGTTGCGCGAGTCGTCGCCCGAATAGCAGGCCACGGGCTTGCCGGGCCTGGCGGGAGCGAAGATCACCCCTTCGTGGGCGAAACGTCCGAGGGCAGTGTGCTTGACCGGCACGGACTTTGGATCGAAGGGATCGATCTCGACGATCCAGCCGAAGTGGTTGGGTTCGTTGCGATAGTCGCTGCTCGCATCCGCAGCCGTGCGGGTGGCATCGAAGCGCTGGAACTCATCGCCATCCAGGGTTTCCCAGGCATAGCGACTGCTGTTGTCCACGCCGTAGCGGCCCAATTCCCGGGGTTTTTCGCTGTCCTTGCTGGCGAAATAGCCTGCCCAGTTTTCCTCGCAGGTCAGGTAGGTGCCCCAGGGCGTGAAGCCATTGCCGCAATTGTTCTGGGTGCCGCGGGTAGCAGTGCCGTCCGGACTGTAACGGGTACGCAGCAGGGCATGGCCGCGCGCGGGTCCCTGGATCTCCATCGGGGTGGCGGCGGTAATGCGCCGGCCGAATTTCGAATTGCCGACCACTTCCCAGTCGCCATTGGGGGTACGGTGGATTTCCACCACCGAGACACCGTGGGCGTTGATTTCCTTGCGCACTTCTTCGGGCACTGTGCGCTTGCCGTCGACCAGGCTCGGGCCGTTGGGGTGCAGCAGCGGTGCATCGATGTATTCATGGTTGAGCACCAGCAAGCCGTGCTCGCTGTTGTGCCCCTTGCCGTTCTGCGCATCGATGGGGAAGTAATGCATGCCGTCGTGGTGCATGCCGGTCTGCTGGGCCTGCTCTTCTGCCGTGTTGCTGCCGTCGTCGCGATAGGCCGGATAGCTGCCACAGATCGGCGTGCCCCAGGGAATGAAGGCCTTGGCCCGGTAACCTTCGGGTACGGTAACGGTATCGGCGCGTGTCGCTGCCACCGCTGAGAAGGTCAGGCTACTGGGTTGCTTGAGCAGGCCTTGGGCCGCACCGGCATTGCATGCCCGCGGCACGCCCACGCCAAGAAAGGCCAGCATACCCATGGCCATGCCACCGGTAATCACATGGCGGCGGCTGATGCCCTGGATCAGGTCGCTGATATGTGGGTTGCCCGAGTGGTTGCTGGGTACTTCATCGCCATCACCGAACGGGGCGGCGTCTTTGTCGGTCCTCACGAGATAGCTCCGTCTATGGGGGGAGAACAGAGACAACCCTAAAGGGGGCGTACGACAGGAGAGTGACAGCGAGGGGGGAGGGCGAGCGGTACCTAATCGCCTTTTGGAAGCAAAAACATCCCCCGGCAGAGCCGGGGGATGTCGAGGGGGCACGCCAGGTGCGAACGGGTTCCGATCAGTGGAACTGGTTCATGGTGTTGTCTTTACCGCTTGCCTTCAGAGCAGCTTCGCCAGCGAAGTACTCTTTGTGGTTGTCGCCGATGTCGGAGCCAGCCATGTTCTGGTGCTTGACGCAGGCGATACCCTGACGCAGTTCCTGACGCTGAACGCCCTTCACGTAGGCCAGCATGCCTTCTTCGGCAAAGTAGCCCTTGGCCAGGTTGTCGGTGGACAGCGCGGCGGTGTGGTAAGTCGGCAGGGTGATCAGGTGGTGGAAGATGCCGGCGTGAGCGGAACCATCGCGCTGGAAGGTGCGGATCTTCTCGTCTGCAACCTTGGCCAGTTCGGTTTCGTCGTACTCGACGCTCATCAGCTTGGCGCGATCGTAGGCGGACACGTCCTTGCCTTCGGCAACCATGGCATCGAACACCTGCTGACGGAAGTTCAGGGTCCAGTTGAAGGACGGGCTGTTGTTGTACACCAGCTTGGCGTTCGGGACGACTTCGCGGATGCGGTCAACCATGCCCTTGATCTGGCCAACGTGCGGCTTCTCGGTTTCGATCCACAGCAGGTCGGCGCCGTTCTGCAGGGAGGTGATGCAGTCCAGAACGCAACGGTCTTCGCCAGTGCCAGCCTTGAACTGGAACAGGCCGGAAGCCAGGCGCTTCGGCTTGAGCAGCTTGCCGTTGGCCTTGACAACCACGTCGCCGTTGGCGATGTCGGCAGCGCTTTCGATGTAGTCGCCGTCCAGGAAGCTGTTGTACAGGTCGCCCAGGTCGCCCGGCTCGTTGGTCACGGCGATCTGCTTGGTCAGGCCAGCACCCAGGGAGTCGGTACGGGCAACGATCACGCCATCATCAACGCCCAGCTCAAGGAAGGCGTAGCGAACAGCGTTGATCTTGGCGAGGAAGTCAGAGTGCGGAACGGTCACTTTGCCGTCCTGGTGGCCACACTGCTTCTCGTCGGAAACCTGATTTTCGATCTGGATGCAGCAGGCACCGGCTTCGATCATCTGTTTGGCCAGCAGGTAGGTCGCTTCGGCGTTACCGAAACCGGCGTCGATGTCGGCAATGATCGGTACTACGTGGGTTTCGTAGTTGTCGATCTGAGCCTGGATCTCGGCTTCCTTGGCCTTGTCGCCAGCAGCGCGGGCAGCGTCCAGGGCGGTGAACAGCAGGTCCAGCTCACGGGCGTCAGCCTGACGCAGGAAGGTGTACAGCTCGCCGATCAGGCCGGAAACGGCAGTCTTCTCGTGCATGGACTGATCCGGCAGCGGGCCGAACTCGGAGCGCAGGGCAGCAACCATCCAGCCGGACAGATACAGGTAGCGCTTGTTGGTGGTCTTCAGGTGCTTCTTGATGGAGATCAGCTTCTGCTGACCGATGAAGCCGTGCCAGCAACCCAGGGACTGAGTGTAGACGGAGGAGTCGGCGTCGTACTCAGCCATGTCTTTGCGCATGATGGCTGCGGTGTACTTGGCGATGTCCAGACCGGTCTTGAAGCGGTTCTGGATACGCATGCGAGCGGCGTATTCCGGGTTGATGGCGCTCCAGGCGCTGCCGTACTTCTCTTTAAGGGCAGCAAGGGCCTTGATCTCGTTTTGATATGCAGACATGGTCGATCCTTCAAAGTTGGAAATGGTTGAGCGATTCCCACCTGAACCTGCATGTAGTCGATGATCGATACGGACAACACGCGGTAAAACGTCGAACCTTGTGGGCAGTACAGGCAAAGAGCTAGCTCGGCTGGTTGGCTGGAGCGGGCTCCGGAGACCCTTGCCAGGGCCCCTGGTTAGCGGGAGCGAGGCAATCATGCCTAGGGAGGCATTCGCCGTCAACGAATTTGTAGTGAAATTTTACGCACACTACACGAAGGTATGATGCGTGCTCCTCATTCCAGAACCTCGACCCGCAGGCGCAGGGATAGTTCTTCGCGGGTAGATGCGGAGTACTGGCGCAGTACGCCCTGGCGGTCGCTTCTGCGGCTTTCGCTGCTGGTACCGAGATCGATCCATTCGCCCAGGCGGCCGCTGACCTGGGTCTCCAGCTGCTGGACATCGATCACCCCGGGCCGGGAGGGATCCAACTGTTCATTGCTGCTGCTCAAGGTGATATGCACGATCTCGCCGGAGATCCTCGCGGTAACGTAGACCCCGCGGGTGACATCCCGATAGTAGGTCTCGCGGTATACCTGTCCGTAGGGACCGATCTGGGTGCTGCGCAGCGGCACGCTCTGGCCGCTCTGGATCAGTGCCGGGTAGCCTTCGGTGGCCTGAATCCGTTGCAGGGCATCGCCTTGCCTGTCAGTGCTGCGATTCAGGATGCGCATCCGGTTCTCGCCATGGATTTGGCCGCGGCCGGTCTGGATTTCCATGCTGTCGGCATCGATCGAACCGTCCACGGCGTAGCCGCGCTGCCCGCCGCTCCGCGCCTCGCTGCTGTCGATGGTGATCAGCAGACGTCTGGGAGGCGTGTCCAACTGCTCGAGCAGTGCGCGCAGCTCCTGCACCTGCGCCGCCGGGGCATTGACGATGAGCTGGTTGCCATGGGCATGGATCCGCCCGTCATCGCCGATCACCGAGCGCGCCATGGGCAGCATCTCGTCGGCCATCCGGTGATTCAGCTGGATGATTTCGGTGGTGGCCAGTGCACAGGGGGAGGAAAGCGTCAGCAACACGACGAGCAGTCTGCGGATCTTCATGGGGAACTCGGCAGGGAAACCAGTATGCCGACATTCTAGGGGGATGGGGCGGGGGGAGTCTGCAGGGGAGGAGCGCAGGTCACGTCCTGCATGCCCGCCGGGGAGGGGCGTGCAGGACGTTCGCAGGGCTCAGTCGGCCTGGCGCACCATCTCCACATGGGGGATGCCGGCATCGAGGTATTCATCGCTGACTATCACGAATCCCAGGCGTTCGTAGAAGCGTATGGCGTGTACCTGGGCGCTCAGGACCAGGTGGTGGAGGCCGCGGCTCCCGGCTTCGGCGATCGCCGCGTGCATCAATGCATTGCCGATCTTCAGGCCGCGCCAGTCCTTGAGCACTGCAACACGGCCGATATGTCCGTCTCTCAGCAGGCGTACCGTTCCCACGGCGAATTTTCCCGCGAAGGCGAGGAAGTGGACGGCCTCTTCATCCTCGCTATCCCATTCCAGCTCGGGGGGAACCGCTTGTTCGGCGATGAAAACGCTGTCGCGGATTCGCCGGATATCGTCATTGTCCTTCTGCCAATCGGCGATCCGCACCCGGATTTCAGTCATCGGCAAACTCCAGACTGCCTTGCACGAGCAGTTGCCAGAGGAGCTGACGGCCGTCCTCATCCGCTACCCAGGAAGCGAGGTTGTCTGCATGCAGGGCATCGGCGCTGCAGATCAGCTTGAGCAGTTCGCGCAGGCGACCGGGGAGCAGACGGCTCTGGCCACTGGCGAACAGCAGCAGGTCCTGGCCAACCTCTGACCAGGCCAGGCGGGCGCTCGGGTTGCGGATCAGCACGCCGCCTTCCTCCAGGCTGGCCAGGAAGTCCTGCTCCGGCATTTCCGCGCCAGCGACCAGTTCGGGATAGCGCGGTTCGGTCATGAACTGGCCGAACCAGGTGAGCAGCAGGCGCTCGTCGCCCATGTGTTCCTGGATCAGGTTCTTGAGGCGCTCCAGGGCGTCGCGCTGGATCTGGTGCGGGTCCTCGCAGGGGCGTATGTCCGGATCGCCGTAGCGCTCCTCGTCGGGCAGGAACTGGGCCAGGAAGTCGGTGAAATGGGTCAGCACTTCCGCTGCACTGGGGGCACGGAAGCCCACCGAATAGGTCATGCAATCATCGACCGCGGTACCGAAGTGGGCCAGGCGGGGCGGCAGATAAAGCATGTCGCCGGGTTCCAGCACCCACTCCTCGCCACTCTGGAATTCGGCGAGGATGCGCAGATCGGCATGCTTCAGCAACGGGCTGTTGCTGTCGCACATCTGGCCGGTCCGCCAACGCCGCTTGCCGTAACCCTGCAGCAGGAATACGTCGTAGTTGTCGTAATGTGGCCCTACGCCGCCTCCGGGAGCGGCATAGCTGATCATCACGTCGTCGATGCGCCAGCTGGGCAGAAAGCGGAAGTTTTCCAGCAGTTCGGCGACTTCGGGAACGAACTGGTCGACGGCCTGGACCAGCAGGGTCCAGTCGCGCTCGGGCAGGTTCTGGTAGGTTTCCTCGTCGAACGGGCCGCGACGCAGTTCCCAAGGATGGGTACCGTGCTCGATGATCAGGCGCGACTCGACTTCTTCCTCGAGCGACAGGCCGGCCAGTTCGTCCGGCGAGATGGGGCTTTCGAAACCGGGGATGGCCTGACGGATCAGCAGGGGCTTTTTCTGCCAGTAGTCGCGCAGGAACTCGCGTGCGCTGATGCCGCCCAAAAATTGAAGTGGAAGATCAGAAGTCATGACTAATCCCTTGCTCTACAAGGAGAGCTGAAAATAAAAACGCCCGGCACTGCCGGGCGTGGAGATGACGAGACGAAATCAGATGCGCTTGGCCTGGGCGATCGCATTGCCGATGTAGGCGGCAGGGGTCAGCTTGTGCAGCTCGGCCTTGGCGCTTGCGGGGATGTCCAGGGTGTCGATGAAGGTCTTGAGCGCTTCGGGGCTGATCCCCTTGCCGCGGGTCAGTTCCTTGAGCTTTTCGTAGGGGTTGGCGACACCATAGCGACGCATCACTGTCTGGATGGGCTCGGCCAGCACTTCCCAGCAGGCATCCAGATCTTCGGCAAGGCGCTGAGCGTTCAGCTCCAGCTTGCCGATGCCCTTGAGGGTGGCTTCGTAGGCGATCAGGCTGTGGGCCAGGCCGACGCCGAGGTTGCGCAGCACGGTGGAGTCGGTCAGGTCGCGCTGCCAGCGGGAGATCGGCAACTTGCTAGCCAGGTGCTGGAGCAGGGCGTTGGCAATGCCGAGGTTGCCCTCGGAGTTCTCGAAATCGATCGGATTGACCTTGTGCGGCATGGTCGAGGAGCCGATCTCGCCGGCCACGGTCTTCTGCTTGAAGTAGCCGAGGGAGATGTAGCCCCACACGTCGCGGTCGAAGTCGATCAGGATGGTGTTGAAGCGGGCGATGGCGTCGAACAGCTCGGCGATGTAGTCGTGCGGCTCGATCTGCGTGGTGTAGGGGTTCCAGCTCAGGCTGAGGTCGCCTTCGATGAATTCGCGGGCGTTGGCTTCCCAGTCGACATCCGGGTAGGCGGACAGGTGGGCGTTGTAGTTGCCCACGGCGCCGTTGATCTTGCCCAGCAGCGGCACGGCCGCGACCTGCGCGATCTGCCGCTCGAGACGATAGACCACGTTGGCCAGCTCCTTGCCCATGGTGGTCGGCGAGGCTGGTTGGCCGTGGGTACGCGACAGCATCGGCACGTCGGCGAACTGCACGGCGAGGGCACGGATGGCTTCGGTCAGCTGGCGCATCAGCGGCAGCAGCACACTGTCGCGACCTTCGCGCAGCATCAGGGCGTGGGACAGGTTGTTGATATCCTCGCTGGTGCAGGCGAAGTGGATGAATTCGCTTACCCCTGCCAGTTCCGGGAGCTTGGCAGCCTGCTCCTTGAGCAGGTATTCGACGGCCTTCACGTCGTGGTTGGTGGTACGCTCGATCTCCTTGATGCGTTGTGCATGCTCCAGCTGGAAGTCTTCGGCCAGCTGATTCAGCAAGGCGTTGGCTTCGGCGGAAAAGGGCGCGACTTCGGGAATGCCGCTGTGGGCGGCCAGGCGCTGCAGCCAACGGACCTCCACCATGACGCGGAAGCGGATGAGTCCGAATTCGCTGAAGATCGGGCGCAGGGCACTGGTTTTGCCGGCGTAGCGGCCATCGACGGGGGACACCGCGGTGAGCGAGGAGAGCTGCATGGGGGAGGTCTCGGACAGTCGGGCTACAAAAAGGGCTGCAATGATACACGAAGGCGAAGAGGCGACCGAACGCAATCTTCGGTCGTCCGGGCCCTCAGCTGCGTCGCATCAGCGGATAGAGGTCGTCAAGCAGTTTGCGGCGGCTGAACACCAACTGCCAGCGATGTCCGCCGAGCTGGCGCCACAGGCGTGCCGAACGGATGCCGGCGAGCAGAAGGGCACGGATCTTGGCGGCATTGCCGGAGTTCTGCAGGTGACGCATCTCACCGTGCACCTGGATGCGCTGACGGAAGGTGCTCAGTGTTTCTTCGTAAAGGGAGGCGAAGGCGGCGATCACGCTCTCGTGAGTTAAGCCCAAGTGTTGAACCTGCAGCTGGATCTGATCCAATCGCTGCCCCATGTGCTGCAGCATGTCGCTGTGCTTGTCCAACTGCCGTTCCAGGGTGACCAGCGCCAGCGAGTAGCGTAACGGTTCGCGTTGCAGGCTTTGCGGGTTGCGTTCGAGCGCACTGGCCAAGGCTCGGTAGCCATCGCGCAGGTTGAGGTCGTCGCCGCCGAAGACCTCGAGAGTGTCTCCGGGATTGCGAATCAGCAGACTGCCGAGCATGCAGGCGAGATTGGCCTCGCCGGCCAGCCCGGTCTTGGCGATCCTGTCGACCAGGTAGGCCGACTCGAACACGGCGCCGAGGGCGACCAGTTGTTCCTGTCTGGGTGTCATGGCTGCTTGTCCTCGCGGCTCCAGGGCTCGGCCCACTCGATGACGCCGCCTCCCAGGCAGATCTCGCCATCGTAGAGCACCACCGATTGACCGGGAGTCACGGCGCGCTGGGGCTCGTCGAACAGGACACGGAAGCCGCCGGCGGTCTTTTCCAGAGTGCAGGTCTGGTCGCTCTGTCGATAACGAACCTTGGCGGTCAGGGGGCGCGGGAGCGGAAAGTCGAGCGGATTCACCCAGAACATCTCCGAAGCGTGCAGAGCCCGGGAGAACAGCCAGGGGTGCTGATTGCTCTGGCCGACGATCAATACATTGCGAGTCAGATCCTTGGCCAGCACATACCAGGGGTCATCGGCAGCATCCTTCATCCCGCCGATGCCGAGCCCCTGGCGCTGGCCAATGGTGTGATACATCAAGCCATGGTGCTGGCCGATAACCTTGCCGTCGGTGGTCTCGATGGGGCCTGGCTGGGCAGGCAGGTACTGCTTGAGAAAATCACTGAAGCGACGCTCGCCGATGAAGCAGATCCCGGTGGAGTCCTTTTTCCTGGCCGTGGCCAGTCCATGCAGCTCGGCGATGGCGCGCACAGCCGGCTTTTCCAGCTCCCCGATCGGAAACAAGGATTTGGCCAGTTGCTCGCCACCCACGGCATGCAGGAAATAGCTCTGGTCCTTGTTGGGATCCAGCCCCTTGAGCAGTTCGGTTCTGCTCTCGGTATCGCGCCGCCGCACGTAGTGCCCTGTTGCTATCATGTCGGCACCAAGCGACAGTGCGTAATCGAGGAAGGCCCTGAACTTGATTTCGCGGTTGCACAGGATGTCCGGGTTCGGCGTGCGCCCGGCCTGGTACTCGGCGAGAAAGTGCTCGAATACGTTGTCCCAGTACTCGGCAGCGAAGTTGGCGGTATGCAGCCTGATGCCGATTTTGTCGCAGACGGCCTGTGCGTCCGCAAGGTCCTCCTTGGCCGTGCAATATTCGGTGCCGTCGTCTTCCTCCCAGTTCTTCATGAACAGGCCTTCCACCTGATATCCCTGTTGCAGGAGCAGGAGGGCGGAAACGGAAGAGTCCACGCCGCCGGACATGCCGACGATCACGCGGGTATGGGCGGGGTCATGCATAGGAAGAGTCGGGTCCTGAAAAGGGAGGATTCTATCAGGGTCGTGGGTCTGGCTGCGAAGATGCGAACCGTTCAGCGAATAAGGCTCAGCGGGAAGCGCTCTCCGCTCAGGTAGTCGTCAATGCAGCGCAGCACGAGTGGGCTGCGCCAGCATTCCCGGTGCGCAAGCAACTGCTCGCGACTCAGCCAGCGGGGGCCAATAATGCCCTCGTCGAGTTCATAGCCGGCGACTGGCTGCAGGGGGCGCGCAGCGAAGCAGACGCGCTGATAGGTCACGCCGTTGGGAGCGCTGTAGAGGTAGATACCGATCACCGCCGTGAGTTCTACCTGCCAGCCGGTTTCCTCCAGGGTCTCACGCAGGGCGGCCTCGGTCAGACTCTCGTCGGGTTCGAGGTGTCCGGCGGGTTGATTGAGGACAGGGCGCCCGTCCTGCAGTTCCTCTACCAGAAGGAAGAGGCCGTTGTCTTCCACGATAGTAGCGACGGTGACGTGTGCCTGCCAATCCATAAATGGGTCCGGATGCTTGCTGATGGTTGTGCATTATACGCGGCACCATCTTTTGCGGCGGCATGATGAAATTTTATTGCCAGGATGGGGGCGGCGAGTGGCGCCATCTTCTTGTGGGTGAAGCTAGAGGCGGATCTACCTTCACGCAAGCTGCCATAGTGGCTGATAGGGAGGCTGAAACAAGGACCCCGGCTGTGAAGCCGGGGTTCGGTCAGGCGGCGGAGGCGAGACGGCTCGCCTCCCTAACGCTTGGCGTGGCGTCTTATGCGAGAGTCGCCAGAGCTGCGTTGAGAGTAGCGCTCGGGCGCATGGCCTTGCTGGTCAGCTCGGTATTCGGATGGTAGTAGCCACCGATATCCACGGGCTTGCCTTGGGCTGCAGCCAACTCGCCAACGATGGTGGTCTCGCTGTCGGTCAGACTCTTGGCGAGGTTGGCGAACTGAGACTGCAGTTCCTTGTCCTCGGTTTGCGCGGCCAGTGCCTGGGCCCAGTAGAGTGCCAGGTAGAAGTGGCTGCCGCGGTTGTCGATCTCGCCAACCTTGCGCGCCGGCGACTTGTTGTTGTCGAGGACCTTGCCGGTAGCCTGGTCCAGGGTGCTGGCCAGGACAAGTGCCTTCGGGTTCTTGTAGGCGTTGCCCAGGTGCTCCAGCGATGCGGCGAGAGCCAGGAACTCACCGAGCGAATCCCAGCGCAGATAGCCTTCTTCGAGGAACTGCTGGACGTGCTTGGGAGCCGAGCCGCCCGCGCCGGTTTCGAACAGGCCGCCACCGCTCATCAGCGGGACGATCGAGAGCATCTTGGCGCTGGTGCCCAGTTCCATGATTGGGAACAGGTCGGTCAGGTAGTCGCGCAGGACGTTGCCGGTAACGGAAATGGTGTCCTTGCCTTCGCGGATGCGAGCCAGCGAGAAGCGAGTCGCCTCGACCGGCGACATGATGCGAATGTCGAGACCGCTGGTGTCGTGATCCTTCAGGTAGCGCTCGACCTTGGCGATCACCTGGGCGTCGTGGGCACGTGCGGGGTCCAGCCAGAACACTGCCGGAGCATTGGTGGCGCGGGCGCGGTTGACGGCCAGCTTGACCCAGTCCTGGATCGGAGCGTCCTTCACCTGACACATGCGCCAGATATCGCCGGTCTTGACGTTTTGCTCCATCAGGACCTTACCGCTTTCGTCGGTCACACGGACTACGCCGTCTGCCGGAATCTGGAAGGTCTTGTCGTGGGAGCCGTATTCCTCGGCCTTCTGGGCCATCAGGCCGACGTTGGGTACGCTGCCCATGGTGGTGGGGTCGAAGGCGCCGTGCTGCTTGCAGTCCTCGAGAACCGCCTGATACACACCGGCATAGCAGCGATCGGGGATGACGGCCTTGGTGTCATGCAGTTTGCCATCGGCGCCCCACATCTTGCCCGAGTCACGGATCATCGCCGGCATCGAGGCATCCACGATGACGTCGCTCGGCACGTGCAGGTTGGTGATGCCCTTGTCGGAGTTCACCATGGCCAGCTGCGGGCGCTGGGCATAAACCGCCTGGATGTCGGCTTCGATTTCCTTCTGCTTCTCTTCGGGAAGGGTCTTGATCCGGGCGTAGAGATCACCGATGCCGTTGTTGAGGTCGAAGCCGGTCTGCTTCAGCACGTCGGCATGCTTGGTCAGTGCGTCCTTGTAGAACTCGGACACGATCTGGCCGAACATGATGGGGTCGGATACCTTCATCATGGTGGCCTTCAGATGTACGGACAGCAGTACGTCCTGCTTCTTCGCATCTTCGATTTCGGCAGCGATGAAGCTGCGCAGAGCCTTCGTGCTCATCACCGAGGAATCGATGATTTCGCTGGCCTGGACGGCAGTCTTCGCCTTCAGGACGGTGCTGGTGCCATCTTTGGCGATCAGCTCGATTTTCACGCTGCCAGCGTTATCGATCAGGGCAGCCTTCTCGCTGCCGTAGAAGTCGCCACTGTTCATGTGGGCCACATGGGACTTGGAGTCTGCGCTCCATGCACCCATCTTGTGGGGATGCTTTCGGGCGTAGTTCTTGACGGACAGCGGTGCGCGACGGTCGGAGTTGCCCTCACGCAGGACGGGGTTCACCGCGCTGCCCTTGATCTTGTCGTAGCGGGCCTTGACGTCCTTCTCCGTGTCGGTCTTGGCCTCTTCGGGATAATCCGGGAGCTTGTAGCCTTGCTGCTGGAGTTCCCTGATCGCGGCCTTGAGCTGCGGGACGGAGGCGCTGATGTTCGGCAGCTTGATGATGTTGGCTTCAGGCGTGGTGGCCAGTTTTCCCAGCTCGGCCAGATCGTCGGAGATTTTCTGGTCGTCGCTCAGATATTCGGGAAAGGTTGCGATGATGCGGCCTGCAAGGGAGATATCGCGGGTTTCAATGGCGATACCTGAAGATCCGGTAAACGCTTTAATGATGGGAAGCAGAGAGTAGGTTGCCAGTGCGGGTGCTTCGTCAGTGAGCGTATAGATAATCTTCGATGTGGACATTTTTTACGTTAACCCCTCTGTATTGCTACATTTGCAAGTGCACAAACTCTTGATGCTCGCAGGGTAGGCGAAGCCGCCTAAAGGCATCAATGAGCGTAAAGTCGAGGTTCCTGGGGAAGTCCCGGGTGCCTTGGGTCGAGATTTGCCAAGGGCGGTAGTTGCCAGGTTCAAGTCTGCATGCTGCTTGGGTTTAGAGTGGCTCATTCCAGAATGGCTCTGGATCCAATGTCCTTTCAGTTGCGCCGAGTATATCAGTGCGACATGTCTTTTGCATTCGTGGGTTTTTGAAGGGGATACTGCGTCAGCGCTTCTGTTTCGGCGACGCTGGCAGGGTCGGGTGCTGGCGAGGCTCCGAGCTTTGCTGGTTCTGAGGTATGGGAGGGGGCGGATTGTTTCGGGCTGGCTGGAGCGGGTCCGGTTGATGCTTGCTGCAAGAAGCTGCCTGACTCAGGCAGATCTGCTTTTTTCTGGCAGAGCTCCACCTGATTTTTGACGCGCGCTGCGGGCTGGTCTGGCCAGCGCTGATCGGTGATCAGCGCTGTGCGAAACGAGCCCGCCTGTGTTGTAGGGCGCCTGGCCCTCAGCCTATAAAGTGCCGGCAATATCCGTAAGGGAGGATGGTTGTGTCAGGCTGAGCTTGGCCGAGTTCTCGGCCGGCGCCGGGCAGGGGCGGATATTGATTGCATGAAGCCCCTTTGGGCCTTGCAGTAGCTCGAAAGTCACCGCCTGACCGGCTTTCAAGGTCTTGTAGCCATCCATTTGAATGGCCGAATAATGGGCGAACAAATCTTCGTCGCGGCCATCTGCCACGATGAATCCATATCCCTTTGCGTTGTTGAACCACTTGACCTTGCCGCTTAGCATGCCGACATCCCTCTGCAAAGACTCCGTCACTGGAGTATCATCCGCCTTGGCCCCTTACCACGCTCGACCTTAGCCGGGACATGATCGGACCCCTGAACACCCTCTTGGGTACCCATTGTTTTTATCATTGTTTGGCCGATAGTCAAGGCGGGGCTGTGCTTGGCTGCCTGAGCGTGCTAAATCCCTCTAGTATCCGTATTCGTTCAACCGGAAGCTTGTCCAGCATGTTCGCAAGCACTGAGATTCGACTAACATTCTGTCAGGACCGTCCAGAGCCGCACGAGGACGACTCTTATGGGCTGGTCGTGCAGGAATCCAAGCCTGCGCTGAAGGTGCCACCCATGTATAAGGTGGTAATGTTCAACGACGACTACACGCCGATGGATTTCGTGGTCGAAGTGCTGGAGAAATTTTTCAACCTTAACCGCGAGTTGGCAACGAAAGTCATGCTGACTGTCCATACAGAGGGGCGGGCAGTGTGTGGAATGTTTACTCGTGACGTTGCGGAAACCAAGGCCATGCAGGTCAACCAATATGCAAGGGAATGCCAGCATCCGCTGCTCTGTGAGATCGAGAAGGACGGTTAATGCCGACCGCTTGGGTATGAGGTGAAGCTATGTTGAACCGTGAGCTCGAAGTCACTCTCAATCTTGCCTTCAAGGAGGCTCGCGCAAAACGTCATGAGTTCATGACGGTGGAGCACCTCCTGCTGGCGCTTCTGGACAACGAAGCCGCGGCTGCCGTACTGCGGGCCTGCGGTGCGAATATCGACAAGCTCCGGCATGACCTGCAGGAGTTCATCGACTCCACGACCCCCCTGATTCCACAGCATGACGAAGAGCGCGAGACTCAGCCGACCCTTGGCTTCCAGCGGGTGCTGCAGCGCGCGGTCTTCCATGTTCAGAGCTCCGGCAAGCGAGAGGTGACCGGCGCCAATGTGCTCGTGGCCATCTTCAGCGAACAGGAAAGCCAGGCTGTATTTCTGCTCAAGCAGCAGAGTGTGGCTCGCATAGATGTGGTGAACTACATTGCTCATGGCATTTCCAAAGTGCCGGGACATGGCGATCATCCAGATAGCGAGCATGAGATGCAGGACGAAGAGGGTGGAGACGCTTCTGCTGCCGGTCATCCCTTGGAGGCCTATGCCAGCAATCTGAATGAACTGGCTCGTCAGGGGCGGATCGATCCGCTGGTCGGGCGTGAGTTCGAGGTCGAGCGGGTCGCGCAGATCCTGGCTCGGCGGCGCAAGAACAATCCCCTGCTGGTGGGTGAGGCCGGTGTCGGCAAGACGGCCATTGCTGAGGGTCTGGCCAAGCGCATCGTCGACAATCAGGTTCCGGATCTTCTGGCACATAGCGTCGTGTATTCTCTCGACCTTGGTGCGCTGCTCGCTGGTACCAAGTATCGTGGTGATTTCGAGAAGCGCTTCAAGGCATTGCTCAACGAGCTGCGCAAGAAACCACACGCCATCCTGTTCATCGACGAGATTCACACCATCATCGGCGCCGGCGCTGCTTCCGGCGGAGTAATGGATGCCTCGAACCTGCTCAAGCCGCTGCTCTCGTCTGGCGAGATCCGCTGCATCGGCTCGACCACCTTCCAGGAGTTCCGGGGCATCTTCGAGAAAGATCGCGCCTTGGCGCGGCGCTTCCAGAAGGTCGATGTGATCGAGCCTTCGGTCGAGGATACGGTGGGTATTCTCCGTGGACTCAAGCCGCGTTTCGAGCAGCATCATGGCATCGAGTACAGCGATGAGGCACTGCGGGCTGCCGCGGAGCTGTCTTCCCGTTACATCAATGATCGTCATATGCCTGACAAGGCCATTGACGTCATCGACGAGGCTGGCGCATTCCAGCGTCTCCAGCCGGAGGATCGGCGTGCCAAGCTTATCGATGTGGCTCAGGTGGAGGACATCGTTGCCAAGATCGCCCGTATTCCGCCCAAGCATGTCTCCACCTCCGACAAGGAGTTGCTGCGCAACCTCGAGCGCGATCTCAAATTGACCGTATTCGGTCAGGATGCCGCGATCGACTCGCTCGCCACGGCAATCAAGCTGTCGCGGGCTGGCCTGAAATCGCCGGACAAGCCGGTCGGCTCCTTCCTCTTCGCTGGACCTACAGGGGTGGGCAAGACCGAAGTCGCTCGGCAGTTGGCCAAGGCGCTAGGGGTGGAACTGGTGCGCTTCGACATGTCCGAGTATATGGAGCGGCACACCGTTTCGCGTCTGATCGGCGCGCCTCCGGGGTATGTCGGCTTCGACCAGGGAGGGCTTTTGACCGAGGCGATCACCAAGCAGCCGCACTGCGTACTGTTGTTGGACGAGATCGAAAAGGCGCATCCCGAAGTGTTCAACCTGCTCCTGCAGGTCATGGACCATGGCACGCTGACCGACAACAACGGGCGCAAGGCTGATTTCCGCAGTGTCATCATCATCATGACCACCAACGCCGGTGCGGAGACCGCGGCCCGTGCCTCGATCGGCTTCACCTTGCAGGATCACTCTTCCGATGCCATGGAGGTGATCAAGAAGAGCTTCACGCCCGAGTTCCGCAACCGTTTGGACACCATTATCCAGTTCGGTCGTCTGAGTCATGAGGTGATCAAGAGCATCGTTGACAAGTTCCTTACCGAGCTTCAGGCGCAGCTGGAAGACAAGCATGTACAGCTGGATGTTTCCGAGCAGGCGCGTGGTTGGCTTGCCGAGCATGGATATGATGCTCAGATGGGTGCGCGGCCGATGGCTCGCCTGATTCAGGACAAGATCAAGCGTCCCTTGGCCGAGGAGATTCTCTTTGGCGAACTGGCCGAGCACGGAGGAATGGTGCATATCGACCTGAAGGGTGGAGAGCTTTCGTTCGATTTCGAGACTGCCGCCGAAGTGGCCTGAGTGCAGTTGCGACGAGAGGTCGTTGGAATGAAAAACGCCCGGCTTGGCCGGGCGTTTTTATTGGGTCCGTCTCAGCGGGCGCGATAGGTGATGCGGCCCTTGCTCAGGTCGTAAGGAGTCAGCTCGACGCGTACCTTGTCCCCGGTGAGGATACGGATGTAATTCTTGCGCATCTTGCCGGAAATATGCGCGGTAACGACGTGCCCGTTTTCCAACTCCACGCGGAACATGGTGTTGGGCAGGGTGTCGACGACAGTGCCTTCCATTTCGAAGCTGTCTTCTTT
The DNA here is from genome assembly GCF_009363155.1 of Azotobacter salinestris. Taxonomy (NCBI): domain Bacteria; kingdom Pseudomonadati; phylum Pseudomonadota; class Gammaproteobacteria; order Pseudomonadales; family Pseudomonadaceae; genus Azotobacter; species Azotobacter salinestris. Next base: position 450,959 of record NZ_CP045302.1, on the reverse strand, counting down.
CGACATTCAATAAAGCCCTCGGTATGCAGTGAATGGCCCAACGTAGTTGGCACGCCGAGCAAAACGGCGTGCATTGTGCCTGAAAATGGCTGTTGACGCCAAGAGTTCTCAGGTCAAAGTGACCCAGCGATGATTTACCAGCAATTCAATCGGGCGATATTGGGTCTTGTAGTTCATCTTTCGGCAATTCTTGATCCAATAACCCAGATACACCGCCTGCAGGCCTAGGCGTGCCGCTTCGTCAATTTGCCAGAGAATCGCATAGCGGCCGAGGCTGCGCCGCTCCTCATTGGGGTCGTAGAAGGTATAGACCGCTGAAAGGCCGTTGGAGAGCACGTCGGTCACGGCGACGGCCAGCAGGCGCCCGGCAAGGCGAAACTCGTAGAAGCGGGAAAAGGGTAGGTCGCGTACCAGGAAGGTACAGAACTGGTCTCGATTGGGAGGATGCATATCGCCGTCGGCATGGCGCTGTTCGATATAGCGTGCATACAGTTTGTAATACTCCTCGGTGAAGCTGGGGCGTACGGCTCGTACCGAGAGATCTGTATTGCGTTTCAGGATGCGCCGCTGCTGGCGATTCGGTGAGAAGCCCCTGGCAGGGATGCGAGCCGGGATGCAGGCGTTGCAGCCCTGGCAATGAGGGCGATAAAGGTGATCGCCGCTGCGCCGGAATCCTAGGTCTGAGAGCTCCGCATAGACGTGCATGTCCATGGGCTGGCTGGGATCAAGGAACAGGGTCGTCGCCTGCTCGTCGGGCAGATAGCTGCAGGCGTGCGGTTGCGTGGCGTAGAACTTGAGACGAGCCAGCTCGGTCATGATCAACCCCCGGAAAGCTCTTGGCGTGCCGTGATCGTTCAGCGGCACTCATCAAGTGTATGCCAGGCTGTGGGCCTCTACTAGGCGACCCAGTCAGCCGTATTCGGCAGGTCCAGATGGCGTTTCAAAAAGTCGGAGAACTCGGTGCGGGGAATGCTGCGGGCGCCAAGGCTCTGCAGGTGCTCGGTAGGCATCTGGCAGTCGATCAGCACGAAGCCCCATTGCTCGAGTCGTCTCACCAGCGTTGCAAAGCCAACCTTGGATGCATTGTCGGTATGGCTGAACATGGACTCGCCAAAGAATAGTTGGCCAATCGCCAAGCCATAGAGTCCTCCGACGAGAGTGCCGCTCTGCCAGACTTCAACCGAGTGAGCGATGCCGCGGCGGTGAAGCTCCTGATAGGCCTTTCTCATTTCTGGAGTTATCCAGGTGCCGTCGGCATAGTCGCGCGGGCCGGCACAAGCCTCGATCACGGCGGAAAAGTCTCGATCGAAGGACACTTGAAAGCGCTCCTGGCGGAGGACTTTGCGAAGGCTGCGGGAGACATGCAGCTCATGAGGAAACAGCACGGTGCGTGGGTCCGGCGACCACCAGAGAATGGGTTGTCCCGCCTGGTACCAGGGAAAGCAGCCATGCCGGTAGGCCTGGATCAGGCGTTCGGACGAGAGGTCGCCTCCAACAGCCAGCAGGCCATTGGGGTCGCGCAAGGCTCTCTCCAAGGGGGGGAAGTTCAGGCTGTCGCGTTGCAGACAAGTCAGCATGTTGACGCCGCAGTGTGAGCAGTTATGAATGGAGGAGGGGCGGGCCGAAGCCCGCCGAGTCGATCAGCTGTCCAGATAGCGCTCGGCATCCAGGGCAGCCATGCAGCCGGCGCCTGCCGAGGTGATGGCTTGGCGATAGACATGGTCGGCTACATCGCCAGCAGCGAAAATGCCTTCGATGCTGGTGGCGGTGGCATCACCCGAGCTGCCGCCCTTGATCGTCAAGTAGCCATCGTGCATCTCAAGCTGGCCCTGGAATAGTTCTGTATTGGGCTTGTGACCGATGGCGATGAAGACGCCGGTCAGGGGCAGCGTCTCGGTGGTCCCGCTCAGTGTGTCCTTCAGGCGTACGCCGGTTACTCCGGAGGCGTCGCCGAGCACTTCGTCCAGGGTCTGGTTCCAATGCAGGCGAATATTGCCGTTCCGGGCCTTCTCGAAGAGCTTGTCCTGCAGGATCTTCTCGGCGCGCAACTTGTCACGGCGATGGATCAGGTGGACCTCCTTGGCAATATTTGACAGATATAAGGCCTCTTCCACCGCAGTATTGCCACCGCCGATCACGCAAACCACCTGATTGCGATAGAAGAAGCCATCGCAGGTGGCGCAGGCGGAAACGCCCTTGCCGGAGAATGCTTCCTCGGAGGGCAGGCCGAGGTACTGGGCCGAGGCTCCCGTGGCGATGATCAGCGCGTCACAGGTGTAGGTCGCAGTGTCGCCGATCAGGGTGAAGGGGCGCTGCTGCAACTTGGCAGTATGGATGTGGTCGTAGGCGATCTCGGTGTCGAAGCGCTCGGCATGTTTCTGCATGCGCTCCATCAGGCCGGGGCCGGTCAAGCCTTCGACGTCGCCGGGCCAGTTGTCCACTTCGGTGGTCGTGGTCAGTTGGCCGCCGGGCTGGATGCCGGTGATCAGCAGGGGCTTCAGATTGGCGCGTGCAGCATAGACGGCAGCAGTATAGCCAGCTGGGCCGGAGCCCAGGATGATCAGCCGCGAATGCTTGACATCATTCATAAAAAGTCCCCGTAAGCCTTTGTCACAAAAGAAAATGCATGCTCCAATAAAGCAGCATGGCAATGATGGTCGACTATGCTACACCGAAGCACGAGAGGTCGGCAAAAAGGGGAGGAAGGCCCTCTGCATGGCATCGGATAGGCAAAATCGTACAATAGGGGATTCTCAAAGAGCCGGTATTGTCATTCCTGACTAGGAATAGCCGGGCGTATCGACGACAGGCTGGAGTCAAGGACGCCACGAAGGCAGGCTCAGACGGTAAAGACGAAATCCGGCTTGAGGCATGGAATTCATTCCTCATAAATGAGTAGTCTGAGTCTGGCTACAACACTGAGCGTGACTGTGGCTCAACTAAGGCCTCAGCCGTCGCTGCCGTGCGCTTGGCTCTCGACCGACACGTAACCTGGATGGAACGCGCCGTTGGCGCAGGAAAAGAAGCGTTTTGAAGAAATCCTCTACAAAAGTACGGCTTCCGGCGTGGCAGCAACAGCTGAGTTCACGCCTCAAGGAAGGTGCCCTGATCGCCTTGAGTGCGCTCTGCCTGTACCTCTGGATGGCGCTGCTGAGCTACGATTCGTCCGATCCCGGCTGGAGTCACAGCAGCAATGTGGCGCAGGTGCAGAATTCTGCGGGTCGGGCAGGCGCCTGGCTCGCCGACATCCTGTTCATGGCCCTTGGCTATTTCGCCTACCTCTTTCCCCTGCTGCTGGTGATCAAGACGGCTCAGGCGTTCCGGGCACGTCATGAGCCTTGGCCTTGGAATGGCTGGCTGTTTTCATGGCGCCTGACCGGCCTGGCGATCCTGATCCCTGCGGGCTCCGCGCTGGCGTACATTCATTTCCATTCCGCCACTGATCTGCCAGCCTCTACCGGCGGTGCCTTGGGCTCGGTTTTAGGCAAACTCGCTCTGGACGCGCTCAACGTGCAGGGCAGCACGCTGATGTTCCTCTCGCTGTTCCTTTTCGGACTGACAGTGTTCGCCGATCTGTCCTGGTTCAGGGTCATGGATCTGACTGGCAAGATCACCCTCGATTTGTTCGAGTTGGTGCAGGGCGCCGTCGGGCGTTGGTGGGGGACCCTGGCCGAGCGCAGACGACTGGTTGCCCAGCTGCGCGAAGCCGAGAGACCGGTCAAGCCCCGCATGGCCGATGAGCCTAGGGGCGAGTCGTTCCAGGTGGCCGAACCGCGCATCGCGGAGCCGCTGGTCGAGGTGCACGAAGAGCCGGCCACGATCAAGCCTGCAGCTCGGCGCCGCACCGCAGCCATCGTGGATGTTCCGGCCAGATTCCAGCGTCCGCCGGAGTCCTCCCCGTCGCGCAAGCCTCGTAGCGAGCTCATGGGCGCAGCGCCGAAGCCACGCATCGAGCCTGAAGTTGCCACGCCCAGGCCTCGTATCGAGCCAGGGATCGAGATGCCCAAGCCGCGCGTCGAGCCCGAGGTCGCTTCGCTCAAGTCCCGTATCGAGCCCGGGCTGGCTACGCCTCAGCAGCCCCGTGTCGACCTTGAGCCCGCCACGCCAAACCATCAGCCTCGCAACGAACCCGAGACGGTCCCGGCCTGGTCCGAGGAGTTCAATGAGTTCGACGGCCTGTCGCTGGACTTCCAGCAGGACGCTTTCGAGGAAACGTCGTCAGCCGCTCCCCCGCGTTTCGACGAGCCCAAGCCTGCGCTCACGACACCGGCTGTCGAGCGCCAGCCACGCAGCGAGCCGGAGCTGGTCTCCACGATCCGGCCTGTAGCCGAGCCGGAGCGTCGGCCGGCACCGGTCATCACGCCGCTCTCGGAAACCCTCGCCATGGAGCCCCGACCGCAACCTGTGCCCGTATCCGCGTTTCGGGAAAGGCCCGCTTCGCTCGTCGACACTGTCCTGGAGGGAACCCTGCCACCGCTTTCCCTGCTGGATGCTCCCGAGGAGAAGTCGCAGGACTACTCGGCCGAGTCGCTTGAGGCGTTGTCTCGTCTGCTCGAGATCAAGCTCAAGGAATTCGGCGTCGAGGTGCGCGTCGAGTCCGTACATCCAGGCCCGGTGATCACTCGCTTCGAGATCCAGCTGGCTCCGGGCGTCAAGGTCAGCCGGATTTCCAACCTGGCCAAAGACCTGGCCCGTTCGATGGCGATGATCAGCGTGCGGGTAGTCGAGGTCATTCCCGGCAAGACCACGGTGGGCATCGAAGTGCCCAACGAGGACCGGCAGATCGTGCGCTTCTCCGAGGTGCTGATGTCCACCGAGTACGAGGAGGCCAAGTCTCCGGTCACTCTGGCGCTGGGCCACGACATCGGCGGCAAGCCGATCATTGCCGACCTGGCGAAGATGCCCCACCTGCTGGTGGCCGGTACCACCGGTTCCGGCAAGTCGGTCGGGGTCAACGCGATGATCCTGTCGATTCTCTTCAAGTCGACGCCTCAAGAGGCGCGCCTGATCATGATCGACCCGAAGATGCTCGAGCTGTCGATCTACGAGGGCATTCCCCATCTGCTCTGTCCGGTGGTGACCGACATGAAGGAGGCGGCCAACGCCCTGCGCTGGAGCGTGGCCGAGATGGAGCGCCGCTACAAGCTGATGGCGGCCATGGGCGTGCGCAACCTGGCCGGCTTCAACCGCAAGGTGAAGGATGCCGAGGAGGCCGGCACACCGCTCTATGATCCGCTGTATCGACGCGAGAGCATGGACGACGAGCCGCCGCTGCTACAGCCGCTGCCGACCATCGTGGTGGTGGTCGACGAGTTCGCCGACATGATGATGATCGTCGGCAAGAAGGTCGAGGAACTGATCGCGCGCATCGCCCAGAAGGCCCGGGCCGCCGGCATCCACCTGATCCTGGCGACCCAGCGCCCCTCGGTGGATGTGATCACCGGCCTGATCAAGGCCAATATCCCGACCCGCATGGCCTTCCAGGTATCGAGCAAGATCGATTCGCGCACCATCCTCGACCAGGGCGGCGCCGAGCAGCTGCTCGGCCACGGCGACATGCTCTACCTGCCGCCCGGTACCGGTCTGCCGATCCGCGTGCACGGCGCCTTCGTCTCCGACGACGAGGTGCATCGCGTCGTCGAGGCCTGGAAACAGCGCGGTGCGCCGGACTACGTCGAGGATATTCTCGCCGGCGCCGAGGAGAGCGGCATTGGCTTCGAGGGCGGCAGCGATGGCGGCGAGGGCAGCGAGGAGGATCCGCTGTACGACGAGGCCGTGCGCTTCGTGACGGAAAGTCGGCGCGCCTCGATCTCGGCGGTACAGCGCAAGCTGAAAATCGGCTATAACCGCGCGGCACGGATGATCGAAGCCATGGAGATGGCGGGTGTGGTGTCCTCGATGAACACCAACGGCTCGCGGGAAGTAATCGCTCCCGCACCGGTTCGCGACTGATTTCCCAACGCTCCCATGAGGATTGTCATGCGCCTTTTCCGCATGCTGTTGCTGTCCGCTGTCACTTTCGTCCTGCTGCCGGCGCAGGCCGACGAGCGCTCGATCCAGCGCCTGACCCAGTTGCTTGACCGGGCACAGACCCTGACCGCGCGCTTCTCCCAGCTCACCCTCGACGGCTCCGGCACCCAGTTGCAGGAAACCTCCGGCGAGATGGCGCTGAAGCGCCCGGGGCTGTTCCGCTGGCATACCGATGCGCCGCAGGAGCAGCTTCTGGTGTCCAATGGCAAGACGGTCTGGCTCTACGACCCGGACCTGGAGCAGGTGACCATCCGCAGCCTCGACCAGCGCCTGACCCATACCCCGGCACTGCTGCTCTCCGGCGATATCTCGAAGATCGGCGAGAATTTCGAGATCACCCACAAGGAAGCCGGCGGCGTGGTGGATTTCATCCTCAAGCCGAAGGCCAAGGACACCCTGTTCGACAACCTGCGCCTGTCTTTCCGTGAGGGTGTGGTCAACGACATGCAACTGATCGACGGGGTCGGCCAGCGTACCAACATCCTGTTCTTCGGGGTGAAGATGAACCAGTTGCTCGATACCGCGCAGTTCGATTTCAAGGTGCCGGAAGGCACCGACGTCATTCAGGAGTGATCCGGCCAAGCCCATGGACCTGTTTCGCGCCGACCCTCCCGCCCAGCCCCTGGCCGCGCGTCTGCGCCCGACCAGCCTGGACGAATATGTCGGTCAGGAGCATCTGCTGGCCCGTGGCAAGCCGCTGCGCGAGGCGCTGGAGCAGGGTGCCCTGCATTCGATGATCTTCTGGGGGCCGCCCGGGGTCGGCAAGACCACCCTGGCGCGGCTGCTGGCGAAAGTCACTGACGCGCATTTCGAGACAATCTCCGCGGTGCTTGCCGGCGTCAGGGAGATTCGCCAGGCGGTCGAAGTCGCGCGTCAGCAGGCGGCCCAGCACGGCCGGCGAACGATCCTCTTCGTCGACGAGGTGCACCGCTTCAACAAGTCGCAACAGGACGCCTTCCTGCCGTACGTGGAAGACGGCACCCTGGTCTTCATCGGCGCCACCACCGAGAACCCCTCCTTCGAGTTGAACAATGCGCTGCTCTCGCGGGCCCGCGTCTACGTGCTTAAGAGTCTGGACGAGGCGGCCCTGCGCCGGCTGGCCGGGCGCGCCCTGGGCGAGGAGCGCGGGCTGGGAGGACGCCGCCTGAGCCTGCCGGAGGACGGTCTCCAGACGCTGCTGGCGGCAGCCGACGGCGACGGACGGCGCCTGCTCAATCTGCTGGAGAACGCCGCCGATCTGGTCGAGGATGGCGAGACGATCGGTGTCGAGCTGCTCGGCAATCTGCTGGGCGACAGCCGCCGGCGTTTCGACAAGGGCGGCGAGGCCTTCTACGATCAGATTTCCGCGCTGCACAAGTCAGTGCGCGGCTCGAATCCCGATGCCGCGCTCTACTGGTTCGCGCGAATGCTCGATGGCGGCTGCGATCCGCTGTACCTCGCCCGCCGCGTGGTGCGCATGGCCAGCGAGGACATTGGCAATGCCGATCCGCGAGCGCTACCCCTGTGTCTGGCGGCCTGGGACGTGCAGGAGCGTCTGGGCAGCCCCGAGGGCGAGCTGGCGCTGGCCCAGGCCATCGTCTACCTGGCCTGTGCGCCGAAGAGCAACGCCGTCTACAGCGCCTTCAAGGCAGCCATGGCCGATGCCGCGCAGCAGGGCTCGCTGGAGGTGCCGCTGCACCTGCGCAACGCGCCGACCAGGCTGATGAAGGAGCTGGGCTACGGCGAGGAATACCGCTACGCCCATGACGAGCCGGAGGCCTATGCCGCCGGCGAGGACTACTTCCCCGAAAACTTGGAGCCGCGCCGTTACTACCAGCCGGTACCGCGTGGCCTGGAGCTGAAGATCCGCGACAAGCTGCAGCATCTGGCCGAACTCGACCGCGCCAGTCCTTGGCAGAGGAGAAAGCCATGATTGGCGTGACCTTGGCGGTGGCTGCGGGCGGCGCGCTCGGCTGCCTGCTGCGCTTCGCCACCAGCAACTGGGTAACGGCGCACTGGCCGCAGCATTTCTATGCCGCCACCCTGGTCGTCAACATTGTCGGCTGCCTGCTGATCGGCTATCTCTATGGCCAGCTCCTGATGCGTCCCGAAGTGCCGCTGGCGCTGCGGGCCGGGCTGGTCGTCGGCTTTCTCGGCGGCCTGACCACCTTTTCATCCTTTTCCCTCGACACGCTGCGCCTGCTGGAAAGCGGCCAGGCCCCGCTGGCCTTCGGCTACCTGGCGCTCAGCGTGCTGGGCGGTCTGCTCGCCACCTGGGCCGGCCTGACACTCACCAAGCTCTGACCGATAGACGAGAACATCCCATGCTCGACTCCAAACTGGTTCGTACCCAACTGCAGGAGATTGCGGACCGCCTGGCAACCCGTGGCTTCCAACTGGACGTGGCGCGTCTCGAGAGCCTCGAAGCCCAGCGCAAGGCCGTGCAAACCCGCACCGAACAGCTGCAGGCCGAGCGCAACGCCCGCTCCAAGGCCATCGGTCAGGCCAAATCGCGCGGCGAGGACATCGCGCCGCTGCTGGCCGAGGTCGACCGCATGGGCAGCGATCTGGAGGCCGGCAAGCGCGAGCTGGAAGCCATCCAGGCCGAACTCGACGCTCTGATGCTGAGCATTCCCAACCTGCCGCACGAGTCGGTGCCGGTCGGTGCCGACGAGGAGGGCAACGTGGAGGTGCGCCGCTGGGGCACTCCGCATACTTTCGATTTCGAGATCAAGGACCATGTCGCCCTCGGCGAGCGCCATGGCTGGCTGGACTTCGAGACCGCGGCCAAGCTTTCCGGTGCCCGCTTCGCGCTGATGCGCGGCCCCATCGCCCGGCTGCACCGGGCCCTGGCGCAGTTCATGCTCGACCTGCACACGAGCGAGCACGGCTACGAGGAAGCCTACACCCCCTACCTGGTGCAGGCCCCGGCCCTGCAGGGCACCGGCCAGCTGCCGAAGTTCGAGGAGGATCTGTTCAAGATCAGCCGCGAGGGCGAGGCCGATTTCTACCTGATCCCCACCGCCGAGGTGTCGCTGACCAACATCGTGGCCGGCGAGATCCTCGATGCCAAACAGCTGCCGCTGAAGTTCGTCGCTCATACCCCGTGTTTTCGCAGCGAGGCCGGCGCCTCCGGCCGCGACACCCGCGGCATGATCCGCCAGCACCAGTTCGACAAGGTGGAGATGGTGCAGATCGTCGAGCCGGCCAAGTCCTTCGAGGCGCTCGAGGAGCTGACCGGCAACGCCGAGAAGGTGTTGCAGCGGCTCGAGCTGCCGTACCGCGTGCTGGCCCTGTGCACCGGCGACATGGGCTTCGGCGCGACCAAGACCTACGACCTGGAGGTCTGGGTGCCGAGCCAGGACAAGTACCGGGAAATCTCCTCCTGCTCCAACTGCGGCGACTTCCAGGCGCGGCGCATGCAGGCGCGCTGGCGCAACCCGGAAACCGGCAAGCCGGAGCTGGTGCATACTCTCAATGGTTCCGGCCTGGCGGTCGGCCGCACCCTGGTGGCGGTACTGGAAAACTACCAGCAGGCCGACGGCTCGATCCGCGTGCCCGAGGTGCTCAAGCCCTACATGGGCGGCATCGAGGTCATCGGCTAGGTCGAGTCGAGCGACACTGAATGCGGGGTGGTTAGGGTCTGTTGACGTTTTGGCGTGAGCCGCGTTGCCGCGTCAAATGCCGCCAGGCAAGGCCGGGTCGCCGGCAATGGTCATTCCCTTGCCAAGACCCGCAACGCCGCATGGCGGCATTTGCCGCGCAGCCTCGGCGGCCCCACCCGCAGGGACGGGGCCCGTTTGGCGCAGCACAGCGTTGCTCGTCGTTCATTTGGAATGACCAAACTTCTCTCCTCGCTCCTTGTTCTGCGCCAAACGGGCCGCCGTCGCGGCCTACGCCAAAACGTCAACAGACCCTGGGGCCACCCCGTTTTGTTTTCATCCGTCGAGAGGCGACCCATGGACTATCTTCCGTTGTTCCACAACCTCAAGGGCCGCCATGTGCTGCTGGTCGGCGGCGGCGAGGTCGCCCTGCGCAAGGCACGGCTGCTCGCCGATGCCGGTGCCGTGCTGCGAGTCGTGGCGCCGCAGATCGAGGAGGCACTCGCCGAGCTGGTGCGGGAGAGGGGCGGGCACTGCCTGGTGCGGAGCTATGCAGCAGAGGATCTGGACGGCTGCGTACTGGCCATCGCCGCCACCGACGACCACGAAGTGAACGTCCGGATTTCCGGCGATGCCCATGACCGTGGCGTGCCGGTCAACGTGGTGGATTCGCCGGCCCTGTGCAGCGTGATCTTCCCGGCCATCGTCGACCGTTCGCCGCTGCTCGTCGCGGTGTCCAGCGGCGGAGATGCACCGGTGCTGGCGCGGCTGATGCGCGCACGGATCGAGACCTGGATTCCGGCCAGCTACGGTCAGTTGGCCGGACTGGCGAAGAAGTTCCGCGATCAGGTCAAACACCTGCTGCCCAACGTGCAGCAGCGCCGGGTGTTCTGGGAGGAGGTGTTCCAGGGACCGATTGCCGAGCGGCTGCTGGCCGGGCAGGGGATGGAGGCCGAGCGGCTGCTCGAGGCCAAGCTTGCCGGTGCGGCGCCCAAGGCGCTCGGCGAGGTCTACCTGGTCGGTGCCGGACCGGGCGATCCGGACCTGCTGACCTTCCGAGCCCTGCGCCTGATGCAGCAGGCCGACGTGGTGCTCTACGACCGCCTGGTGGCCCCGGCGATCATCGAGCTGTGCCGGCGCGATGCCGAGCGTGTCTACGTCGGCAAGCGCCGCGCCGAACATGCCTTGCCGCAGGAGCAGATCAACCGGCTGCTGGTGCAGCTGGCCAGCGAGGGCAAGCGGGTACTGCGCCTGAAGGGCGGCGATCCCTTCATCTTCGGTCGCGGCGGCGAGGAAATCGAGGAACTGGCCGCCCACGGCATTCCCTTCCAGGTAGTGCCGGGAATCACCGCGGCGAGCGGTTGTGCCGCCTACGCGGGCATCCCGCTGACCCACCGCGATCACGCCCAGTCGGTGCGCTTCGTCACCGGCCACCTCAAGGACGGCACTTTCGATCTGCCCTGGGCCGATCTGGTGGCGCCGGCCCAGACCCTGGTGTTCTACATGGGCCTGGTCGGCCTGCCGGTGATCTGTCAGCGGCTGATCGAACATGGCCGTGCGGCGACGACCCCGGCGGCGCTGATCCAGCAGGGCACCACCCCGCAGCAGCGGGTTATCGCTTCCACCCTGGCCGAGCTGCCTGGACGGGTGGAGCAGGAGAAGGTCGCAGCGCCGACCCTGCTGATCGTTGGCGAGGTGGTGCAACTGCGCGACAAGCTGGCCTGGTTCGAGGGCCGGCAGAGCGCCGACTGAGCCCCGCTGCCGAGGCTCTGCCTTCATCCGTCACTTCGAGCGGTCGCGGGCGTCCCAGTGGCGCTGCGCCTGGGCCAGAGCGTCCTCGCGTGGCGTGCCGAGGGCGCGCAGAGCCAAGGCCATGGTGCCCAGCACGGCCAGGCGGCCGTAGTCGTCCTCGGCCTCGCCGCGCCAGAAGGCCTGCAGCTGCGCCGGGTCGAGCCGCTCGGGCTTGACGTGGCGCTGCGGGGCCATGGCCGGCCATTCCTCGTCCCAGCTCTCGCCGCCGGCGGTGCCGTACAGGTGGCTGACGGCATCGGGATTGATCTCGATCTCGCCGCCATCGCCCTTGACCACCACGGCGGTATCGCCGAGCAGGCGGCTGCCCTCGCGGTGGATGGCCTGGTAGCCGGGGTGGAAGATGCTCTGCAGGCTGCAGCGTGCGCCGAGCGGGTTGAGCATGCGCGCCAGGGAGTGGATCGGCGAGCGCAGGCCCAGGGTGTTGCGCAGCTCGATCATCCGCTGCAGGTGCGGCATCCAGGCGCCGAGCGGGATGAAGGCCAGGTTGCGGGCCTGCAGAGCCTTTTCGACCTCGCTCCAGTCATGGCACAGGGGAATGTCCAGCAGGTCGAGCAACTGCTCGCTGTAGAGGCGCCCGGCGGTGTGCGCGCCGCCACCGTGCATGAGGATGCGCACGCCGTTCTGCGCCAGGCATTTCACCGCCAGCAGATACCAGGGCAGATGGCGCTTCTTGCCGGCGTAGCTCGGCCAGTCCAGGTCGACGGCGAGGCCGGCCGGGGGCTGCAGGCGGGCGCGGACGGCCTCGGTGAAGCCGGCCAGCTCCTCGGCGCTTTCCTCCTTGTGGCGCAGCAGCATCAGGAAGGCGCCGAGCTGGATTTCCTCGGTCTTGCCATCGAGCAGCATGCCCATGGCCTCGCGTGCCTCCTCGCGGGTCAGGCTGCGCGCGCCGCGCTTGCCCTTGCCGAGGATGCGGACGAACTGGGCGAAGGGATGTTCTTCAGGGGTAACGGTAGTCATAGGCAATTCGTCGGTTTCGGCAGGCCAGCCAGCTTGGCGGCCAATTTGGCGGGGGTACCCTTGAACAGGCGGTTCAGGTGCAGGCTGTTGCCCTTGTCCGGACCGAGTTTCAGGGCGACGTATTTGATCAGGGGGCGAGTCGCCGGCGACAGCTGGAACTGTGCGTAGAAGTCGCGCAGCAGGCGGAGGATCTCCCAGTGCTCGGCATTCAGCTCCAGTTCCTCACGCCGGGCCAGGGCCTCAGCCACGGCCTCGGACCAGTCCTGCAGGTCGATCAGGTAGCCGTCCTTGTCCAGTGCCAGGCTGCGGCCGGCGACGTTCAGGGTGTTCATAGCCAGCCGTTGACCTTGTCGTAGCGGGTGCACAGCTCGACGAAGCCTGGATAGTCCACCACCTGCACGCGCTCGGGCGCCGTGAGGTTGCGCGCCTGCAGGTCTTCTTCGAGGGCATGGATGGCGATGGAGGCGGGCAGGTGCTCCAGCATTTCGAGTGGCGCACTGCCGGGCTGGAGCGCATGGCAGGCGTCGCCGCAGAGCAGCAGGCCGTCGCGAGCCCCGAGCGGGCGCAGGATGCTGTCCAGCGGACTGGCGAACGGCGATTGGGAGAGCAGGTGCAAGGTCGTCATCAGAGGCTGATCACCAGATCGTAACGGTCGAAGAGGTCGGCCAACTCCGGTCCCTCCAGGGCAGTGGCCGGCAGGGCCAGGGGCTGGCCGTCCAGGCCGCGCAGGCGCAGGCTCTGGCGGCAGACGTAGAGGTCCTCCACGCCGAACAGCGGCAGGGCCTGCAGGTTGGCGGCGAGGTCTTTCTGCTCGACGGCGGCCGGCTGCTGGCCGGGTAGCAGCTGGAACACCCCGTCGTCGAGGAACAGCATGCCGATGGGCAGCTCGAAGGCGCCGCCGGCCAGGGCGATGTCCAGCGCCTCGCGGGCGCCCAGACCGCTCCAGGGGCTGTGGCGGCTGACGATCAGCATCGACTTGGCCATTTCAGACACCTCCGAAGCAGACCAGACGGTCGGCCTGCTGGGCGGCTTCGTGCAACTGGCCGAGGCCGGACAGCTCCCAGGGCGGCGTCACCGCGACCGCCGCGCGGCCGTAGCGCTGTGCCTCCTGTGCATCCAACACGCCGCGGCGCAGGGCGGCGGCGATGCACACCACCGCATCCAGCCCGTGCCGTTCGACGAAGGCGCGCCACTGGGCCGGCAGATCAAGTTCGTCCTGGGGTGTGACGATGCTATCGGCGGCGTTGTACACGCCCGCCTGGTAGAAGAACAGCCGATTGATCTCGTGGCCGCCGGCGAGCACGGCTTCGGCGAAGCGCAGCGCACGCCGCGACGACGGCGCATGGGGCGGGGCGAACAGGGCGATGGCGAATTTCATGGGACAACGGCCGCGGGAACAGGAAGGAAAATGATACGCCAGAAAAGCGAAAGCCCGCATCGCGCGGGCTTTCGTGAGACCGGGACGGCGATCAGTCGTCGCTGCTCATGATGCCGAAGATCTGCAGCAGGCTGACGAACAGGTTGTAGATCGACACGTACAGGCTGATCGTCGCCATGATGTAGTTGCGCTCGCCGCCATGGATGATGGCGCTGGTCTGGAACAGGATGCAGGCCGACGAGAACAGCACGAAGCCGGCGCTGATCGCCAGCTGCAGGCCGCTGATCTCGAAGAACAGGCCGGCCAGGGTGGCGCCGAGCAGGACGAAGAAGCCGACGGTGATGAAGCCGCTGAGGAAGCTCATGTCCTTGCGGGTGGTCAACACGTAGGCGGACAGGCCGCCGAACACCAGAGCGGTCATGGCGAAGGCCGAGGACACCACTTCGCCGCCGTTGGGCATGCCCATGTAGTGGTTGAGGATCGGACCCAGGGTGTAGCCCATGAAGCCGGTCAGAGCGAAGGTGGAAAGCAGACCCCAAGCCGAGTCGCGTAGCTTCACGGTGAGGAAGAACAGGCCGTAGAAGCCGATCAGGACCACGAAGATGTTCGGGTAAGGCAGGCGCATCTGTTGCGCCACGAAGGCCACCAGGCCGCTGAAACCGAGGGTCAGGGCCAGCAGACCATAGGTGTTGCGCAGGACGCGGCTGACTTCCAGCTGCTCCGCCTGAGCGGATTGAAGGGCATAACTGTTGGGTTCGTGCATGGCACAGCTCCTTGATATGAGGTTCCGTGGAGATGACCGGATCATAGCAAAGGATGTGGCGCCGCCGACCGTCAGAGTTTGACAGTGTGTTTCGCGCGTACTGACTTCCCCGTGCCCGGCTGGCGCAGGAGACGGGCGGAGCGTCTGGCAGCCCCGTCCGCGGGCAGCGGGGCGATCGTAGGATCGCCCGTTCCCTCACTGGGGCTCCTGCTCCTCCTCCCCATGGGTGAGTTTGCCGTCGTTCGGCGGGGTGTATTTGACTTCCTCGGGCGGTTCGTACTCCGGCATCTGCGGGAAGTCTCCCGGATGGTTCCAGACCACCGGGTCGGGCTGGGGAATATCGGATCGCTGGCTCATGGCTCAATCCTCGCATCGGCTCCAGAGGCGCGGCTAAAAGTCCGTGCCGGGTTGCAGTTCTTATCTATAACTCATTGATGGGGGCGCCGGCCGGCGAGTTCCGCCAACGGCCGGAAACAGAACTTTTTCCACGCATCTGCCATCGGAAACAGCATGGCCGGCCAATGCCGCCCGTGCCAGTCGCCGGCTTTCCCATGGCTGTGCAGCAGAGGAACGAGCCCGATGCCCGATACGAGGTCCCACGAAGTGCGCCAGCCCGGCGTGCATTGCGAGAACCACCGTCCGACCCTGGACGAGGCGCTGCGCCTGCCGCGGATCGCCATCGAGAACACCGAACCGACCATCGACAACGGGCGCTTCGCCGTCAAGGCGACCGCCGGCCAGCCGGTGACGGTGACCAGCACCGTCTTCACCGACGGTCACGACCAGCTCGGCGCCGCCCTCTACTGGCGCGCCGACGGCGAAAGCGGCTGGCACCGCCTGCGCATGAGGTTCGCCGGCAACGACCGCTGGCAGGTCGAGTTCACGCCGCTGCGCGTCGCCCGGCACCTGTTCGTGGTCGAGGCCTGGTGGGACGCCTACGAAACCTATCGGCACGAGCTGCAGAAAAAGCATGCCGCCGGGGTGCCGGTTTCCCTTGAGCTGCAGGAAGGCCGCCTGCATCTGCAGCGGGCCGTCGAACACACCCAGGGCGAGGTCCGCGCCACGCTGGAGGACCTGTTGCGGCGTCTGGATCAGGCCCCGCATACCGAGGCCGTGGAGCTGCTGCTGAGCGGCGAGGCCTCGGCCGCCATGAGCGCCGCCGATCTGCACCCGCATCGCACCTACAGCAACGCCTTCCCCCTGGACGTGGAGCGCGAGCGCGCCCTGTTCGCCAGCTGGTACGAGCTCTTCCCCCGCTCGCAGACCGACAGTCCGCATCGCCACGGCACCTTCAAGGACGTCATCGCCCGCCTGCCGGCGATCCATGACATGGGCTTCGACGTCCTCTACTTCCCGCCGATCCATCCGATCGGCCGGCGTTTTCGCAAGGGTCGCAACAACAGCCTGGAGGCGGGGCCGGACGATCCCGGCAGCCCCTATGCCATCGGCAGCGAGGAGGGCGGCCACGAGGCCATCCACCCGCAACTGGGTTCGCGCGAGGAGTTCCGCGAGCTGGTCGCCGCCGCCGGCGAGTACGACCTGGAAATCGCCCTGGACTTCGCCATCCAGTGTTCCCAGGACCATCCCTGGCTGAAGCAGCATCCCGGCTGGTTCTCCTGGCGCCCGGACGGCAGCATCCGCTATGCGGAGAATCCGCCGAAGAAGTACCAGGACATCGTCAACGTCGACTTCTACGCCAGGGATGCCCTTCCCGACCTCTGGGTGGCGCTGCGCGACGTGGTGCTCGGCTGGGTCGCCGAGGGGGTGAAGATCTTCCGCGTCGACAACCCGCACACCAAGCCGCTGCCGTTCTGGGAGTGGCTGATCGGCGACGTGCGCAGCAAGCACCCGGAGGTGATCTTCCTCTCCGAGGCCTTCACCCGCCCGCCGATGATGCTGCGCCTGGGCAAGCTCGGCTTCTCGCAGAGCTACACCTACTTCACCTGGCGCAACACCAAGGAGGAGCTTGGTGCCTACTTCGCGGAGCTGAACGAAGCGCCGGCGAAGTACTGCATGCGGCCGAACTTCTTCGTCAACACGCCGGACATCAACCCCGTCTTCCTGCAGCACTCCGGACGCGCCGGCTTTCTGATCCGTGCCGCCCTGGCCACCATGGGTTCCGGGCTGTGGGGCATGTATTCGGGCTTCGAGCTGTGCGAGGCGGCGGCGCTGCCCGGCAAGGAGGAATACCTCGACTCGGAGAAGTACGAGATCCGCCCGCGCGACTATCAGGCGCCCGGCAACATCGTCGCCGAGATCGCCCAGCTCAACCGCATCCGCCGCTACAACCCGGCGCTGCAGACCCATCTCGGCTTCAAGCTGTACACCATCTGGAACGACAACATCCTGCTGTTCGGCAAGCGCACGGCGGACCTGTCCAACTTCGTCCTGGTTGCCGTCAACCTCGATCCCTGGCACCCCCAGGAGGCCCATTTCGAGCTGCCGCTCTGGGAGTTCGGCCTGCCCGATCACGCCGACATGCACGGCGAGGACCTGATGAGCGGCCATCGCTGGACCTGGCACGGCAAGATCCAGTGGACGCGCCTCGACCCGAACTATCTGCCCTTCGGTATCTGGAAGCTGAGCCCGCCGAAGTGAACCGCTGGCATCCAGGAGCAGAGAACAATGGATCAATCGCTCAAGCCTGCTGCCTTTCTCGAGGACCCGCTCTGGTACAAGGACGCGGTGATCTACCAGGTGCACGTCAAGTCGTTCTTCGACTCGAACAACGACGGCATCGGCGATTTCCCGGGACTGATCGCCAAGCTGGACTACATCGCCGACCTGGGGGTCAACACCCTCTGGCTGCTGCCGTTCTACCCCTCGCCGCGCCGCGACGACGGCTACGACATCTCCGAGTATCGCGGCGTGCATCCCGACTACGGCTGCCGCGCCGACGTGCGGCGCTTCATCACCGAGGCGCACCGGCGCGGGCTGCGGGTGATCACCGAGCTGGTGATCAACCACACCTCCGACCAGCATCCCTGGTTCCAGCGTGCGCGGCGGGCCAAGAAGGGCTCGGCGGCGCGCAACTTCTACGTCTGGTCGGATAGCGACGACAAGTACCCGGACACCCGGATCATCTTCCTCGACACCGAGAAGTCCAACTGGACCTGGGATCCGGTGGCCGGCCAGTACTTCTGGCACCGCTTCTATTCGCATCAGCCGGACCTCAACTTCGACAACCCGCAGGTGATGAAGGCGGTGCTCAGCATCATGCGCTACTGGCTCGACCTGGGCGTCGACGGCCTGCGCCTGGACGCCATTCCCTACCTGATCGAGCGCGACGGCACCAACAACGAGAACCTGCCCGAGACCCACCTGGTGCTCAAGCGCATCCGCACCGAGCTGGATGCCAACTACCCGGACCGCATGCTGCTGGCCGAGGCCAACCAGTGGCCGGAGGACACCCAGATGTACTTCGGTGGCACCCCGGGAGGGAAGGGCGACGAGTGCCACATGGCCTTCCACTTCCCGCTGATGCCGCGCATGTACATGGCCATCGCCCAGGAAGACCGCTTCCCGATGACCGACATCCTGCGCCAGACCCCGGACATCCCGTCCGACTGCCAGTGGGCGATCTTCCTGCGCAACCACGACGAACTGACCCTGGAGATGGTCACCGACCGCGAGCGCGACTACCTGTGGAACTTCTACGCCGCCGACCGCCGGGCGCGGATCAACCTGGGGATCCGCCGACGCCTGGCGCCGCTCCTGGAGCGCGACCGGCGGCGCGTCGAGCTGCTCAACAGCCTCTTGCTGTCGATGCCCGGCACCCCGGTGATCTACTACGGCGACGAGATCGGCATGGGCGACAACATCTATCTGGGCGACCGCGATGGGGTGCGCACGCCCATGCAGTGGAGCAACGACCGCAACGGCGGCTTCTCCCGCGCCGACCCGGCCGGGCTGGTGCTGCCGCCGATCATGGATCCGCTGTACGGCTTCCAGAGCGTCAACGTCGAGGCCCAGCAGCGCGACGTCTACTCGCTGCTCAACTGGACCCGGCGCATGCTCACCGTGCGCAAGCAGCAGAAGGCTTTCGGCCGCGGCACGCTGAAGCTGCTGGCGCCGGCCAACCGGCGCATCTTCGCCTACCTGCGCGAGTACCATGGCGCGGACGGCAGCAGCGAAACCATCCTCTGCGTGGCCAACGTCTCGCGCTCGGCCCAGGCGGTGGAGCTGGAGCTGCCCCAGTTCGCCGGCATGGTGCCGGTGGAGATGACCGGCGGCAGCGCTTTCCCGCCGATCGGCCAACTGCCCTACCTGCTGACCCTGCCGCCCTACGGCTTCTGCTGGTTCCTGCTGGCGCCTGAGTCGCAGATGCCCAGCTGGCACATCAAACCGGTCGAGGGCATGCCCGAATTCCAGACCCTGGTGCTGCGGCGTCTAGACGACCTGCTGGTGGACCCCAACCGGCGCATCCTGGAGAGGGAAATACTGCCGGCCTACCTGCCCAAGCGGCGCTGGTTCGCCGGCAAGGGCGCGCCGCTGGGCAGCGTGCGCATCGTCTACACGGTGACCTTCGGCAATCTGCCGCGCCCCGTGCTGCTCTGCGAGATCGAGACCGGCGTCGAGGGCAGCCAGCAGCGCTACCAGCTGCCGCTGGGCTTTCTCCCCGAGGAGGAGTTCGGCAGCGCCTTGCCCCAGCAGCTGGCCATGGCGCGGGTGCGCCGCGGCCGGCGGGTGGGCCTGCTGACCGATGCCTTCACCCTGGAGGGCTTCGTCCACACGGCGATCCAGGCGCTGCGCGAGCGCCGCGTGCTGGCCTTCGAGCAGGGCGAACTGCGCTTTCTGCCCACCGCCCAGCTGGACAAGGTCGAGCTGCCGGCCGACGCCGAGGTGCGCTACATCTCCGCCGAGCAGTCCAACAGCTCGGTGGTGATCGGCAACGCCCTGGTGCTCAAGCTGATCCGCCGGCTTTCGCCGGGCGTGCATCCCGAGCTGGAGATGGGCCTGTTCCTCACCGAATACGGCTTCGCCAACATCGCCAGCGTGCTCGGCGAGGTGTGCCGGATCGATGCCCAGGGCGGCTGCACCGCGCTGATGATCCTGCAGTGCTACCTGGAGAACCAGGGCGATGCCTGGGAGTGGACGCAGAACACCCTCGACCGCGCCATCCGCGACGAACTGGCCGGCGGCGAGTCGACCCTGGAGAGCCAGTACAGCGCGCTGCACGAGCTGGAGAGCTTTTCCCGCCAGCTCGGTCAGCGTCTCGGCGAGATGCACATGGCCCTGGCCGCGCCCACCGACAACCCGGATTTCGCCCGCGCAATCGCCGGCCCCGCGGAGGTGGCGCAGTGGGCCGAGCGTGTCGGTGCCCAGCTGGAGCGGGCCCTGGAGATCCTCAGCGAGCGCCAGGCGACACTGGCCGAGGAACCGCGTGCCGCCGCCGAGCAGTTGCTGCTGCAGCGCGATGCCCTGCTGGCGAAGGTCGACCAGCTGGCCGAGGCCTGCGTCGGCAGCCTGCGCATTCGCGTGCACGGCGACCTGCACCTCGGCCAGGTGCTGGTGGTGCAGGGCGATGCCTACCTGATCGACTTCGAGGGCGAGCCGTCGCGGCCGCTCGTCGAGCGCCGCGCCAAGCACAGCCCCTACAAGGACGTCAGCGGCGTGCTGCGTTCGATCAGCTACGCTGCCGACATGGCCATACGCAACGCGCAGAGCATCGACAGCTCGGAAGCAGCCGACCAGGCCCGCCAGCGCATCGCCTCGCTGTATCAGGAGAGCGCCCGCCGGGCCTTCCTCGCCGCTTACCGTCAGGCCGTGGCCGACATCGGCCATGCCTGGGCCGCGCCGGGGGGCGAGGAGGCCGCCCTGGCGCTGTTCAGCCTGGAAAAGACCGCCTACGAGATCG
Source organism: Azotobacter salinestris (assembly GCF_009363155.1). Taxonomy (NCBI): domain Bacteria; kingdom Pseudomonadati; phylum Pseudomonadota; class Gammaproteobacteria; order Pseudomonadales; family Pseudomonadaceae; genus Azotobacter; species Azotobacter salinestris. Next base: position 430,581 of record NZ_CP045302.1, on the reverse strand, counting down.
CCTACGAGGCCGAAAACCGGCCCGCCTGGCTGGCCGTGCCGCTGCGGGGCCTGGTGAGCCTGGCGCAACAGCTACTGGATGGAGATGTGCAATGAGCCTACCGCTGACCCAGCCTGTCTACGACGATTCCCTGCTGCCCGGCGAAGCGGACATCGATGCCCTGGTGCGCGGCGAGCACACCGATCCCTTCGCGATTCTCGGCCCCCACGGCAACGGCGAAGGCACAGTGGTGCGCGTCTACCTGCCGCATGCCGTGGCCGTGGACCTGCTCGCCCGCGATACGGGCGAAAAGCTCGCCGACATGGAGGCCAGCCGGGTGCCGGGCCTGTTCGTCTGCCGCCTCGCCGAAGCGCGCCCCTACCTGCTGCGCATCCGCTGGGCCTCGGGCGAGCAACTGACCGAGGACCCCTACAGCTTCGGTCCGCTGCTCGGGGAGATGGATCTCTACCTGTTCGCCGAGGGCAACCACCGCAACCTCGGCCACTGCCTGGGCGCCCAGTGCCTGAGCGTGGAGGGGGTGGAGGGGGTGCGCTTCGCCGTATGGGCGCCGAATGCCCGGCGCGTCTCGGTGGTCGGCCCCTTCAACGGCTGGGACGGCCGCCGCCACCCGATGCGCCTGCGCCACCCGGCCGGGGTCTGGGAAATCTTCATTCCGCGCCTCGCCCCGGGCGAGGCCTACAAGTACGAACTGCTCGGCCCCCACGGCATCCTGCCGCTGAAGGCCGATCCCGTGGCGCTGGCGACCGAGACGCCGCCGAACACCGCCTCGGTGGTCGCCGCGCCGCTGGAGCACGCCTGGCAGGACCACGACTGGATGCGCCAGCGCGCCGCCCGCCAGTCGGCGGACGCGCCGCTGGCGATCTACGAGGTGCACGTCGGCTCCTGGCGGCGCGACGAGGACGGCCAACTGCTCGGCTGGCAGCAACTGATCGAGCGGCTGATCCCCTATGTGCAGGAGACGGGCTACACCCACGTCGAGCTGCTGCCGATCATGGAACACCCGTTCGGCGGCTCCTGGGGCTACCAGCCGCTGTCGCAGTTCGCCCCCAGCGCCCGCTACGGCCGGCGCGAGGATTTCGCCGCCTTCGTTGATGCCTGCCATCAGGCCGGCCTCGGTGTGCTCCTCGACTGGGTGCCGGCGCACTTTCCCACCGACAGCCACGGCCTCGGCCGCTTCGACGGCACCGCCCTCTACGAGTACGACCACCCCTTCGAGGGCTTCCACCAGGACTGGGACACCTTCATCTACAACCTCGGGCGCACCGAGGTGCACGGCTTCATGATCGCCTCGGCGCTGCACTGGCTGCGCGAGTTCCACGTCGACGGCCTGCGCGTCGACGCGGTGGCCTCCATGCTCTACCGCGACTACTCGCGCAAGGAGGGCGAGTGGATTCCCAACCGCCACGGCGGTCGCGAGAACCTCGAGGCCATCGACTTCCTGCGCCACCTCAACGAAGTGGTCAAGACCGAGGCGCCCGGCGCCCTGGTGATCGCCGAGGAGTCCACCGCCTGGCCCGGGGTCAGCAAGCCGACCGCCGAGGGCGGGCTGGGCTTCGACTTCAAGTGGAACATGGGCTGGATGCACGACACCCTGAAATACATGGCCGAGGATCCCATCCATCGCACCCACCATCATGACCGCATGACCTTCGGCCTGATCTACGCCTTCTCCGAGCGTTTCATCCTGCCGATCTCCCACGACGAAGTGGTGCACGGCAAGCGCTCGCTGATCGACAAGATGCCCGGCGACCGCTGGCAGAAGTTCGCCAACCTGCGCGCCTACCTGAGTTTCATGTGGACCATGCCGGGCAAGAAGCTCCTGTTCATGGGCTGCGAGTTCGGTCAGTGGCGCGAGTGGAGCCACGACCACGAGCTCGACTGGTACCTGCTCAACTACGGCGACCACCAGGGCGTGCAACAACTGGTCAAGGACCTCAACCGGCTGTATCGCCAGGAGCCGGCGCTCCACCAGCAGGACTGCGTGTCGGAAGGCTTCCAGTGGCTGATCGGCGACGACCGCCACAACAGCGTGTTTTCCTGGTTGCGCTGGAGCCGCGAGGGCCAGCCGCTGCTGGTGATCGCCAACTTCACGCCGGTGGTGCGCCACGGCTACCGGATCGGCGTGCCCGCCGGCGGCACCTGGCAGGAGACCCTGAACAGCGATGCCGAGTGCTACGCTGGCTCCAATGTCGGCAATGCCGGTGGCGTGGTCGCCGACGAGCTGGCCAGCCACGGTCAGCCCTTCAGCCTCAACCTCAAGCTGCCGCCGCTGGGGGTGCTGATTCTGCGGCCCGAATGAGCGCGTCTGCGTCCGGCGCGGGCCGGCGACGGACGAGCGGCCCGGCGCTGGGGGAGGGGCTGCACTAGGCTGAGGGGCTGGCGATGTTGCCAGACCGCCCGGAGTCCCCCATGAGCCAGGCCATCGACGCGCTGCGCCACGAGCACGACGCGATTCTTTCCACCCTGCAGATTCTCCGCCGCATGGCCGCGCGGGCCCGACAGGGCAGCGCCGATAGCGACGACATCGCCGCGCTGCTCGGCTTTCTGCAGGAGTTCGTCGACAAGTGCCACCACGGCAAGGAGGAGGGGTTGCTGTTCCCGGCCCTGCAGCGGGCCGGGCAGCAGCGCGGGCTGGTCGGCGAGCTGACGGCCGAGCACGAGCAGGGCCGCGCTCTGGTCGCTGCCCTGCGCCAGGCCAGCACGCCGGTCCTCGATGCCGAGGCGTTCGATGCGGCCGCCAGGACCTATGCGGAGTTTCTCGAGCGGCACATCGACAAGGAGAACGACGTGCTCTTTCCCCAGGCCGAGCAGGCGCTGCCCGCGGACGAGCTGGAAGGGCTGGGGCAGGCCTTCGCCGACTTCGAGCTGCAGGCCATCGGGCCCGGTCGGCACGAGGAGTTGCACGACCTGCTGCATCGCTGGAAGGCCGACTATGCCGCTTGAAGACTGAGGCTCAGACCTCTGCCGCCTCCAGCTCCTTGTAGGCGTGGTTCAGCCAGACCTTCACCCGCTGCCGCTCCAGCAGGCTCAGGGCGTCGGGATTCGCATCGTCGCGGTTCTGCGCCGCCCAGAAGCTGTAGCCGTTGCGGTCGATCTTGCCCATCACCGGCGGGTGCAGGCGCTTCAGGTCGATGACGGCGGCGTTCAGATCCTGCGCACGCTGCTGCACCTCGGAGTCCTCCAGGGCCTTGAACTCGTTGTCGCGCAGCTGGTTGCGCACCAGCACGTAGTCGAGGCGGGTGCCGAACTGGTCGAGCAGCTTTTCCAGCAGATCCACCGAATCCTTGCCCGAGTCCATGACGTTCCAGTAACGGATGGCGATGCCCAGCTCCTCGGCCAGCTCCAGCACGCCCGACTCCTCCATCCATTGGCTGAGCGGCCGGTGGGTCTGCGCGGCGAGGTCGACGAGGATGCGCTGCTCCGGCTGCTCGGCCGCGGACTCCAGGATGGCGTCCAGGCTCTGGTAGCTGTCGATGACGGTGGGCGAGGCGTAGTCGCCGTAGTAGCGCAGCAGCGCGCCATGAGATCTGTCGGTGTCGAAGCCGATGAACGGCAGGTCGTGATCGATCATGTACTGGGCCAGCAGTCGGGCAACGACAGATTTGCCTACGCCACCTTTTTCGCCGCCAACCAGATGAATGGTCGTCATGTTTTCCTCATTGCGCGGGGTTGTTCATCGAGAAATTATACAGGTGATCCTGAGGCATTTTCATGACCAAGGGATAACGCCTCCGCCTTTTCGAGTCAGGACTACTTAAGACGCGCCTCCTCTTGGGCGGCGGCGAGCAGTTCGCGCAGGATGCCGCAGTCGCCGGCCTGCCGCCTCTCGCTGCAGCGTCCGCGCAGGGCGGACAGCTGGCGCTCCAGAACCTGCAGGCTCGCAAGGCGCGCCCGTACCCGCTCCAGCTGGGTTTCAATCAGCCGGTCGACATCCGTGCAGTCGGCTTCCGGATGCAGCACGAAGTCGAGCAACCGCTTGATCTCGGCGAGGGGAATGTCCAGCGCCCGGCAATGGCGGACGAAGGCCAGCCGTTCCAGGTGCTCCGCGCCGTAGATGCGGTAGCCGTTATTGCCGCGCGCGAGGGCGGGGAACAGGCCGGCCTTCTCGTAATAGCGGATGGTTTCGGTGTCGACGCCGGTGGCCTGGGCCAGTTCGCCGATGCGCATGGGTTTTCCTCCACGGGCAGCTTTCATGAAACGATGGTAGCCGGCTTGACCCTGGAGTAACTACAGGGTGTGCAATGCCGGAAAATTTCCCGAGGAGAGGCGCCATGCCCTGTTGTACTTCCTGTTCGTCGACTCCCCCGGTCGGCCCGCGCTTTCGCCGGGCCCTCTGGGTAGCCCTGTTCGTCAACGTGGCGATGTTCGCCGTGGAAATCGGTGCCGGGATCAAGTCGGGCTCGGTGTCGCTGCTGGCCGATGCCGTGGATTTCGCCGGCGATGCCGCCAACTACGGCATCTCCCTCGCCGTGCTGGCCATGGGCCTGGCCTGGCGGGCGCGGGCGGCGCTGGTCAAGGGGCTGAGCATGGCGGCATTCGGCATCTTCGTGGTGGCCAAGGCCGGCTGGGAAGCCTTCGCCGGCATTCCGCCCGAGCCGCTGACCATGGGGGTGGTCGCCAGCCTGGCGCTGCTCGCCAACGCCGGCGTGGCGCTGATGCTCTACGCCTTCCGCGACGGCGACGCCAACATGCGTTCGGTCTGGCTGTGCAGCCGCAATGACGCCATCGGCAACCTGGCGGTGATGCTCGCCGCAGCCGGGGTATTCGGCACCGGCGCGGGCTGGCCGGATCTGCTGGTGGCGTTGCTGATGGGCGCCCTGGCGCTCAGCGCGGGCATCGCCGTGGTGCGCCAGGCACGCCAGGAGTTGAGGCCGGTGGCTGTCCAGGTGCCGACGCAGGTCCTTTGAGCAACCGGCGGCTCCAGGCTGCTCCGGCTGGATCACTTCTGGAGGGGAGGGGCGCTGGGCGCATTCGTTCAGCCGCCGCAGCTGTGCGCTGCGTCCCGCTCCGTCGACCTCTCCCTTCCTTGACGACGAGCCGCGCCGGTTCCCGGCAGCCGTCCTGAGTTCGCCGCAACCCGTACGGCGCTTTTCAGGAATTTGACTCTGTCTTACAGCTACATGGAAAAATGCCACTATTTTGACGGAGCAAGCCTTGAGCAGGCGTGTCCGCCTGTCGCAGTGGTCGTGCAGGCTGCCTTTCAAGGAGCTTTATTAAACTTGTACAAAACCTGTATTTTTACGTCGTCTTGTACAAGTTTGCGAGGCCTCACCATGAACATGCAGCAGCTTTTCGATCACGCCCGGGACGGGCAGGTCGACGAACTCAACCTGATTTCCCTCGAGGGCGGCATCTACCTGCTGGAGGCCCATCAGGCCGGCCAGCGCCACCTGCTGGTCGACGCTGCCGGCGCCACCCTGCATCTGCGCTCGGTCGAACATGCCCGCGACGTGCTGCAGGGCCTGCCGGAGCTGCCCTTCTACCTGCTGCACACCGTGGTGCACACGGAAATGTGCGGTTTCGCCGACGGCCCCCAGCAACCGCTGAGGGTGCCGATCGCCTTGCAGTCGGCCTGGATGCGCGATGCTTGAGCAGCCTCCGCCCGCGCGGCGCCTGACTCTGGTGCTGGGGGACCAGCTGTCCTTCGACCTGGCCTCCCTGCGCGGGCTCGATCCGCAGCAGGATGCCGTACTGCTTGCCGAGGTGCGCGAGGAAGCCAGCCATGTACCCCATCATCCGAAGAAGATCGCCCTGATCTTCAGCGCCATGCGGCACTTCGCCAGTGCTCTGCGCCGGCGCGGCTATCGCGTGCATTACGTGACCCTCGACGATCCGGAAAACCGCGGCTCGCTGCCCGGCGAGCTGTGCCGCTGGGCCGACCGGCTGCGGGCCCGCGAGGTCCATCTCACCGAATGTGGCGACTGGCGCCTGGAGCAGGCCTTGCGCCACTGTGGCCTGCCGCTGATCTGGCATGTCGATACGCGCTTTCTCTGCGGGCGCGACGAGTTCGCCCGCTGGGCGGCCGACCGCCCGCAATTGCGTATGGAGTTCTTCTACCGGGAGATGCGCCGCAAGAGCGGCCTGTTGCTCGATGTCGACGGCGGACCGCTGGGTGGCGGCTGGAACTGCGACGCGCAGAACCGCAAGCCGCTGCCGGCCGGCATCAAGGCCCCGATGAGCGTGCGCTTCACCCCCGACGCCATCACCCGCGAAGTGCTGGTGCTGGTCGGCGCGCGCTTCGCCGGGCATCCGGGCACCCTGGACGGCTTCGACTATCCGGTCACCCACGGCGAGGCCCGGGCGCTCTGGCAGCATTTCCTCGACTTCGCCCTGCCGGCCTTCGGCGACTACCAGGACGCCATGGCCAGCAGCGAGCCCTTTCTCTTCCATGCGCGGATCGGCGCGGCGCTGAACATCGGCCTGCTCGAGCTGCGCCGGCTCTGCGAGGACGTCGAGGAGGCCTACCGGGCGGGACGGGTGCCGCTGAACGCCGCCGAAGGCTTCATCCGCCAACTGATCGGCTGGCGCGAATACGTGCGCGGCATCTACTGGCTGCAGATGCCCGAATACGCGACCCGCAACGCCTTCGGCAACAGCCGGCCGCTGCCGGCCTTCTACTGGACCGGGCAGACGCGCATGAACTGCCTGCGCCAGAGCATCGGTCAGACTCTCCGGCACGCCTATGCCCACCACATCCAGCGGCTGATGGTCACCGGCAACTTCGCCCTGCTGGCCGGCATCGCTCCGCAGCAGGTCTGCGACTGGTACCTGGCGATGTATCTGGACGCCTTCGAATGGGTCGAGCTGCCCAATACCCTGGGCATGGCGATGCATGCCGACGGCGGCTATCTGGGCTCCAAGCCCTACTGTGCCAGTGGTCAGTACATCCGCCGCATGTCCGACTACTGCGATGGCTGCGCCTACCGGGTCAGCGAGAGCACCGGCGAGCAGGCCTGTCCGTTCAACGCCCTGTACTGGCACTTCCTCATGCGCCACCGCGAGCAGCTCGAGGACAATCCGCGCATGAGCCTGGTCTACAAGACCCTCGGACGGATGCCGGAAACCCGTCAGCAGGCGCTCTGGCGGCGCGGCGAGGATCTCCTGGCGCGGCTCGCCGCCGGAGACGGGCTGTGAGGAAATCGGAACTGCCGGTAAAGACCTGCCCGGTCTGCGGCCTGCCGTTCGCCTGGCGCCGGAAGTGGGCGCGTTGCTGGGGCGAGGTGCGCTACTGCTCGGAGCGTTGCCGGCGCCAGCGGCGCGGCATGGCGGGCTGAACGGGATCGTTCCGGCAGGTTGTTACGGCTTCTTTACGGCAGTGCGTCGGCGGACTGGCAATACTGGCGGCCAATCCGATCTACCCTTGCCTATATATGACCCACACCATGAACGAAGTCCGCGATGTCGCTGCCCGGACGGCGACGGAGCCCATCCGCAGCGGAAGATGCGGTCGTCCCAGGATCTATCTCGCCGCAGTGCCCGGGCTGGGGCAAGACCCTCGCCATGCTGCAGGCCGCCGCGGAGCGGCTGGCCAGGGACAGGGCGTGGCGATCGACGCACTGGCCGCCAGGAAGGCGGATCCCGCTCTCCTGTTCGCTCTGCGCGCGCTCGGTCGGCCCACTCGACTACACCCCGGCGCCCCTCATCGCCGTCCTGCCGGCCGCCCTCTGCCAGCCGCTGGCCCGAGGCCGCCCGCCTGCCCGAGCATTCCCCCGCGCTGCCGGGGACGCGGCCCGGCCAGCCCTTTTCCAGGAGCCTATCCATGAGCGTAGTCGCCCTGCAGTCGAGCCATCCCTCACGCGCTTCCTCGCTGGCCTTGCTGATCGCCGTGAGCGGAGTGGTCTACGGCGACATCGGCACCAGTCCCCTGTACACCCTGCGGGAAGTGTTCGCCGGTCCGTACGGGGTGCCGGCCAACCATGACGGTGTGCTGGGCATCCTCTCGCTGATCTTCTGGTCGCTGCTCTGGGTGGTGTCGCTGAAGTACGTGCTGTTCATGCTGCGCGCCGACAACGAGGGGGAGGGCGGGGTGATGGCGCTGACCACTCTGGCCCGCCGCGCCGCTGCCGCCTACCCGCGGCTCGGTGGCCTGCTGGTGCTGCTCGGGCTGTTCGGCACCGCCTTGTTCTATGGCGACAGCATGATTACCCCGGCGATCTCCGTGCTGTCGGCCGTCGAGGGCCTGGAGGTGGTACTGCCGGCGCTCGGCCACTGGGTGCTGCCGGTGACGGTCGTACTGCTGATCGGCCTGTTCCTGATCCAGCGGCACGGCACCGCGCGCATCGGCATCTTCTTCGGACCGGTGATGGTGAGCTGGTTCTGCGTACTCGGTGCGCTCGGCGTCCATGGCATCCTCCATCGCCCCGAGGTGCTGGAGGCGCTCAATCCCTGGTGGGCGGCGAACTTCTTCATCGCCCATCCGGGCATCGGCATAGCCATCCTCGGAGCCGTGGTGCTGGCGCTGACCGGTGCCGAGGCGCTCTATGCCGACATGGGCCACTTCGGCCGCCGGCCCATCGCCCAGGCCTGGTTCGGCCTGGCGCTGCCCGGATTGCTGCTCAACTACTTCGGCCAGGGCGCGCTGTTGCTGGCCGACCCTGCTGCGGCGCGCAACCCCTTCTACCTGCTGGCGCCCGAGTGGGCGCGATTGCCGATGATCGGCCTGGCCACCCTCGCCACCATCATCGCCTCCCAGGCGGTGATCTCCGGGGCTTTCTCCCTCAGCCACCAGGCGATCCAGCTGGGCTACGTACCACGCATGCAGATCCAGCACACCTCGAGCGCCGAGCAGGGGCAGATCTATATCGGCGTAGTCAACTGGGCGCTGATGGTTGGCGTGCTGCTGCTGGTGCTCGGCTTCGGCTCGTCCGGGGCACTGGCCTCTGCCTACGGCGTGGCGGTGACCACCACCATGCTCATCGACACGCTGCTGGTTTCCGCGGTCATGCTGCTGCTGTGGAAGGTGCCGCGCTGGCTGGCGCTCCCGGTGCTGCTGGGCTTCCTGCTGGTCGACAGCCTGTTCTTCGTCGCCAACGTACCGAAGATCCTCCAGGGCGGGGCCTTCCCGGTGATCGCCGGGATCGGCCTGTTCACCCTGATGACCACCTGGAAGCGCGGCAAGGAAAATCTTTTCGAGCGCCTGGGGGAAACGGCTTTGTCGCTGCCGGCCTTCATCGACAGCGTGCGCCTGCAGCCGCCACACCGGGTGCAGGGCACCGCGGTGTTCCTCGCCGCGCGGACCGACGTGGTGCCCCATGCGCTACTGCACAACCTGCTGCACAATCAGGTGCTGCACGAGCGGGTGGTCCTGCTCACGGTGGTCGTCGAGGACACGCCGCGGGTGCCCGAGGATCGCCGTTTCCAGGTCGACGGCTACGGCGAGGGCTTCTACCGCGTGGTGCTGCACTTCGGCTTCATGGAGGAGCCGGACATTCCCGACGCCCTGCGTCTGAGCCACCTCGAGGATCTCGATTTCAGCCCCATGCGCACCACCTACTTCCTCAGCCGGGAAACCCTCATCCCGATCAGGAGCATCGGCATGGCCTACTGGCGTGAGGCCCTGTTCGTGTTCATGCAGAAGAACGCCAACAGCAGCATGCGCTACTTCCAGCTGCCGGCGAATCGGGTGATCGAGCTGGGGACGCAGGTGGAGATATAGTGGCGGCTTCGCCCGCGTTCGGTTGAGCGGGCCGCCTGCAAGAGAGGGTCAGGCGTCCTTGTCGAGCGGAACGAACGGCGGCAGAGCCTTCTGCAACTGCCCCATAGGGCGCGGATTGAGGGTGCTGTCACGGATGATATCCAGCACGCTTTTCTGGGACTCCGTGGGGGCCGCGTCCACCGCAGCATCCATCAGGGTGCGCCCGCGCTCCTGTTCTCCTTTCCAGTAATGCACCTGGCCCAGGCTCATGAGGAACTGCGCGTCCATGACCTTGCGCAGCCCGGGAGAGGGCCAGCCCTCGTAGGTGGCGTTCTTCTCCAGCGCCAGCTTGAGCAGTTCGATCGCCTCGTCGTGCTTCTGCTGGGCGCTCTTCACATGGGCGAGCTGGCTGTAGACCGCGGGGGCCGGTTCCCTTTCGCTTTCCAGGGCCAGCCTGGCATAGCGCTCGGCCTGGGCCAGGGTATCCGGATCGGCTACTCGGCCACCAGCGGATGCCTGCCTCATGTAGGCGGTCGCCAGTTTGCTGTAGACGTTCGGCCTGGCCTGTTCGGGCAGGCCCTTCGCGAGGGCTTCCTCGAAGGTGGCGATCGCCTCGGCGTCCAGGCTGCTGCGAAACTGGCTGGTGCCCAGGATATCGAGCAGGCGAGGATCCCGATTGCCCGAGATCAGCCTGGCCTCGAGGAAGTCGATGGCTTCGGTTTCGCGGCGCGCCTCTACCAGGCACCAGCCCTTGAGCGCTACATAGTCGCGCCAGTCCTTGCCGGAAACGTCCCGAGGCTCTTCAAGGGCCTCTATCTGGAGCTGGATCTGTGGGCAGGCCTTGGTCCAACCCTGTCGCTTGACGATCTCGATCAGCGCTTTCTGCGTGGCGTCGGCAGCCAGGCAGACATCGGCAACTGCCATGCCGGCAGCCAGCAGTGAAACGAGTACGCTTCGGGCCTTCATGAACTGCTCCTTGTTGCCCAATGAGAATTGTTCGCGATTTGATCCGTTCGGTTTCTCGCGGTCAAGCACCCCCGAGTGGTAGTCGAGGGATAGGCTCTGCATCTGAGCTTCCGTCTTCCAGGCTCTGGCTATGGAGGAGGGGGCGCAACATGCCGACGATGATCACCGTTGCTTCGAAGGCTCGGGCATGCACCGGGGAAAGGGATCGACCCCATGGTCTGACCTTTGATCCTTCGAGCATAGTCGAGCCGGTCAGGTAACGGGCGATCGCCCGCCGGCCATGGGCCTCAGGCATCGTCGGATGGCGGGGAGGCTATAGGGCATGCGCTGCCTCGGCTGCTGCAGTTTCGTGCAGCGCTGGGAGAGCTGCAAGGTAGCGCTGTTATCGATGAACCGGGATTGCCGGCATCCGGGGGCGGACATGCCGCCCCCCGCGCCCGACAGGCGCGCGGCGGACGGCGACTGGGTCGGTTACAGGAAGGTGAAGATGTCCTCGGCCGGCAGACGCGACTTCGGCAGCCTGGCGTTGAAGTCGTCGTCGCTGCGATAGCCCAGGCTGACGATCACCACACTGGTGAAGCCGCGCTCGCGCAGGCCCAGCTCCTCGTCGAGCCTGTGGAGGTCGAAGCCCTCGATGGGCGTGGCGTCCACGCCGAGAGCGGCGGCGCCGAGCAGCAGGGTTCCCAGGGCCAGGTAGACCTGCTTCTCCATCCAGTGCTGCAGGTCCTTGCGGTCGTAGCGGTGCAGATTGACGTAGGTGCTGCGCACGTTGCCCTGGCCGGCCTTGCCTTCCGGGTTGGCGAAGCGGCCGTCGAGGTCTTCCTGGTTGAGCACGGCCTTGAGGTGGGCCGCATCCAGATCGGTACGGGCGCAGAGCACCACGACGTGGGAGGCGTTGAGGATCTTCGCCTCGTTGTAGGCGTAGCCGTCCTGGGTCGCCTTGGCGATGCGGGCCTTGCCTTCCTCGCTGGCGGCGATGATGTGGTGCCAGGGCTGCGAGTTCACCGAGGACGGGCTGTAGCGCAGCAGGGTCTGCAACTCCTCCATGGTGCTCTCGGGCACCTTGCGGGTGGGGTCGTAGGCCTTGGTGGTGTAGCGGGTCCTGGCGGCATTGGCGATAGTCAAGGTTCGTTCTCCTGTTGATGATTTCCCAAGGTGCTCGGCTGTCTCCGTTCCCGCCTCGGGCGCGGTGAGCGGCTGGGTGGATGTTCGGCTGTGCAGCTTTCAATGAAAAGCAGCAAAATCAGCCAACACTTTCACTTGAGGAGTGAAAATGATCCGCCTGGAGGATCTGACCCTGTTCATTCGCTCCGCCGCCCTCGGCAGCTTTTCCGCTGCGGCCCGGGAAGTCGACCTGCTGCCCGGACAGGTCAGCGCGGCAATCAAGCGTCTGGAGCGGCACCTGGACATCCGCCTGTTCGCCCGCTCGACGCGCAGCCTGCGGCTGACCGCCGAAGGCGAGCAGTACCTGCCCTATGCCGAGCGGGTACTGGAGACCCTGCGCGAAGGCCACGAGCGTCTGCACCGGGAGCGGGCCGACCTGCAGGGCCTGCTGCAGGTCAGCGCGCCCTCCGATCTGGGGCGCAACCTGCTGCTGCCCTGGCTTTCGAAGTTCTGCCGCGAGCATCCGCGGCTGACTCTGCGCCTGCTGCTCTCCGATCAGGTCGCCGATATCTTCCGCGATCCCATCGACGTGGCGATTCGCTATGGTCCCATGGAGGACGCCAGCTTCATCGCCCTGCCGCTGGCGCCGGACAACCGCCGGGTGCTGGTGGCCGCACCGGATTACCTGGCGCGCAGCGGGCGGCCGCAGACGCTCGACGAGTTGGCCGGGCACGCCTGCCTGGTCTACCTGCTGGGCGGACGGGCCCACGATAAGTGGGGATTCGAGGAGCAGGGGCACCGGCGGGTGATCGCGGTTCGCGGCGGCCTCTTGAGCGACGATGCCGACGTGGTGCGCCGCTGGGCCATCGCCGGACACGGCATCGCCTACAAATCCTGGCTGGATGTGGGCGAGGACGTGGCGGCGGGGCGTCTGGAGGTGCTGCTCGGCGATTGTCCGGGCGAGCCGGCGCCGCTGCATCTGGTCTGTCCGCACCGCAAGCAGTTCTCGCCGGCGGTCCAGCAGTTCCACGCCCTGCTCAGGAGCCGTTTCGCGGAACTGGGCGAGCGCCTGCGGCGGCTGGCCGAGGCGCCCTGAGCGCTCAGCGGTTCACATCCACCACGACCCGCCCGCGCACCTTCCCGGCGAGCAGCTCGCCGGCCACGGGAATGGCCTCGTCCAGGCCGATCTCGCGGGTGATCTCGTCCAGCAGCGCCAGGTCCAGGTCGCGGGCCAGGCGTTCCCAGGCGGCGATGCGCTCCTCGCGGGGGCGCATCACGCTGTCGATGCCGGCCAGGGTCACGCCGCGCAGGATGAAGGGCGCCACCGTGGCCGGGAAGTCCATGCCCTGGGCCAGGCCGCAGGCGGCGACGGTGCCGCCGTAGCGGGTCGCGGCGCAGGCGTTGGCCAGGGTATGGCTGCCCAGCGAGTCGATCACCCCGGCCCAGCGCTCCCTGGCCAGCGGCCGGCCGGGCTCGGACAGCGTGCTGCGGTCGATGATCTCGGCGGCGCCGAGCTTCTTCAGGTAATCGGCCTGATCCGGGCGGCCAGTGGAGGCGACCACCCGGTAGCCGAGGCGGGCGAGCAGGGCGATGGCGACGCTGCCGACCCCGCCGTTGGCGCCGGTGACCAGGATCTCGCCCTGTTCGGGCGTCACGCCGTGGCGCTCCAGGGCCAGCACCGAAAGCATCGCGGTATAGCCGGCGGTCCCGATGGCCATGGCCTGGCGCGTCGTGAAGCCGTGGGGCAGGGGGATCAGCCAGCGGCTGTCCAGTCGCGCCTTCTGCGCCAGTCCGCCCCAGTGGTTCTCGCCGACACCCCAGCCGTTGAGCAGCACCGCATCGCCGGCCTTGAAATCCGGGTTGTCGCTGGCCTCCACCGTCCCCGCCAGGTCGATCCCCGGCACCATCGGGAACTTGCGCACCACCGGCCCCTTGCCGGTGATGGCCAGCGCGTCCTTGTAGTTCAGCGTGCTGTAGTCGACCCGCATGGTCACATCGCCCTCGGGCAGTTGCGCCTCGTCCAGCTGGGTGGTCCGCGCGCGGTAACCCGCTTCTTCGTCCTTTTCGATCAGGATCGCCTTGAACATGCATCGCCTCCTTTTTAGACCGATCGTCTATTCTGGGTCGAAAAACAGGCCGGGACGCGCGTGTGCGTGCCTGGCCTTGGCCCGCAGCCGCTCTGGCGTCGTTGCAGGCTCGCGGGATTATAGACCGTATGTCTTTAAAGAAAAGCAGGTAGGCTGGTGCCGGTGTACTGATGCAACCACGGCAAGGCTTTCGCCTGCCTGCAGTAGTCGACCGGCGTCAAGACTCTGGCCGTAGGGCTCTGGATAGGAGGGGTAAAGGCAGAGTCTGGCGGTAAGTGGCGTGGTTCCCGACTATTTTGAGCAGCTAGAGACAGCCTGGTTGGAGCAGGGATACATCATTGGCGAGCCGCTCGGCAATCTCCGCCCCCATGGCGAAGCCACGGATAGCGGTAGTGCTGAGTTTCCGGCACCGTTTTGACCTCCACCTCGTCTTTTCCTGACCGCGCGAAAGGGCAAGCGATCGGCTTTGTATCTTCCGACCGCTGCATGTCGATTCGCGACTGTCCTGCTGACGACTCCCATGCTTGCCGCATTTCGCTTTTGCGGGATGGACGCTGGCATTGCGTCAGGCTCCGTCGTCGGCCCGCTGTGTTGGGGAGCGCAGCGTTCGCATTGAGCCTCAGGCCCGGCGGGCGCAGCTCGAAAGAGTGTGTTGATCAAGTTCCCCTCGGGTTGGCTGCAAGTACCCGGCGATCTCCTGAGCGGCAATTGGCCGATCCAGCGAACGGATATGGAATTGCTGCGCCCGGCGGCAGGCGTCTGGTTGCCGCTCCAGTTATAAATCCTGAAATCGGAAATCTATGGGGGTGCAAGTCTTCACCTCGGGAAAGCCTCGAGCCAACCAACCAGGTAATCAGAAAGGGGTAGAGCGGACTGTTGCTTTGCGAGGGCGTGGGAGGGAGAGGGAAAGCCAGGACGTTGGCTTGGCCGCCCGGTGAGTCCTGGCTTAAGGACGGGGCCGCAGGGGCTGTCGAGAATAGTGCCTGTACTACGCTTTAACGGGTTACGGTCGTTTGTTCGGGGAAAAGCATGCAGCAGGAAACCTACGAAATCAGCACCATGATCCGCAGCGAAGTCGATCTGGCGATCGAGTGGGCGGCCAATGAGGGCTGGAATCCGGGCATCCACGATGCAGAGTGCTTCCATGCGGCCGATCCGCACGGCTTCCTGATCGGGCTGTTGAACGACGAGCCGATCGCCACGGTTTCGGCGGTCAGGTATGGCGATTCCTTCGGTTTCATCGGCCTTTACATCGTCCGGCCGGAATACCGTGGCAAGGGGTACGGCTCGCAGATTCTCAAGGCAGCGACCGACCATCTCGCCGGACGCAACATCGGGCTCGATGGCGTGGTCGCCCAGCAGGAGCAGTACCGGCGGCTCGGTTTCAGGCTGGCCTACCGCAATGTGCGCTACGAAGGGCGGGGGCCTGCCAGGGCTTCTGCGGAGCCGAACGCGCTCGTCGACCTGACCTCATTGTCCTTCGCGGCGGTCGAGGCTTATGACCGGGCTTTCTTCCCGGCGCCGCGGACCCGCTTTCTCGAGCGCTGGATCGGCCAGCCCGACGCCAGGGCGCTGGGCATCCTGCAGGCAGGCCGTCTCGCCGGTTACGGCGTCCGGCGCAAGTGCTTCTCCGGCTACAAGATCGGCCCCCTGTTCGCCGACACGCCAGCGCTGGCGCAAGCGCTCCTGGTGGAACTGCGCGAGGGTATCGAAGCGGCGGAGCCGTTCTATCTGGATGTGCCGGAGGTCAACCGGGCGGCGGTCGAGCTGGCCGAGCGCCACGGCATGCAGGTGGTGTTCGAGACGGCCCGCATGTATGCGGGCGCCGAGCCGGACTTGGCACTCGACCGCCTCTATGGCGTGACCACCTTCGAGCTGGGCTGAAACCTCTCCTTGGCCGGCAGGCTGGCTCATGGATTCATGCCAGCTTTCCGGCTTCCTTCCGCCGCATCCGTTTCGCCCGCGCCTCGAGGCCCAGGTAGACCAGGCTGGCGACCGAGAGCGGCAGCAGGTAATAGATCGCCCGGTAGCCGAGCAGCGCGGCCAGCACGCTGTCGCGTTCGACCTGCTGGTGGAGCAGGGCGACGAACACCGTTTCCAGCACGCCAAGGCCGGCGGGGATGTGGGTGAGCACGCCGGCGATGCTGGCGATCAGCAGGGTGCCGAGCACGCTGCCATAGCCGACCTGCTGCAACAGCAGGGTGTGGATGACCAGCGCCATCAGCAGCCAGTTGCCGGCGCCCAGGACGAGCTGCCAGAGGGCCAGGCGCAGGCTCGGCAGGCCGAGCGAATGCCCGCGCACGCTCAGCACGCGGCGGCGGGAGAAGGCACAGAGCAGCAGGTAGAGTGCGACCAGCACCAGCAGCAGGACACCCAGGGCCTGCAGACTGCCGTGGCCGATCGCCCAATGCGCCGGGGGGCGCACGGTGCCGGCGGCGAAGGTCAGCCCGGCGAGCAGCAGGTAGGCGATCCAGTTGGTCGTCAGGCTCAGGCTGTAGATCCGGGTGATCTGCAGGGTGGACAGGCCGAGGCGCGAGTAGAGGCGGTAGCGCATGGCCAGGCCGCCGATCCAGGCGCCGAGGTTGAGGTTGAAGGCATAGCAGACGAAGGTCACCGCCAGCACCTGGCCCTGCGGCAGCTGGTGATGGGCGTAGCGGCGTCCGAGCAGGTCGAAGCAGCTGTAGAGCAGGTGGCTGGCGGCGGCGATGGCCAGGGCCAGCAGCAGGATGCCCGGGCGGTAGCCGGCCAGCGTGGCGAGGACGTTTCGCCATTCGATGTTGCGCGCCAGGC
The DNA here is from genome assembly GCF_009363155.1 of Azotobacter salinestris. Taxonomy (NCBI): domain Bacteria; kingdom Pseudomonadati; phylum Pseudomonadota; class Gammaproteobacteria; order Pseudomonadales; family Pseudomonadaceae; genus Azotobacter; species Azotobacter salinestris. The sequence goes on along the minus strand of NZ_CP045302.1, from coordinate 414,000 downwards.
TGAACAGCAGCCCGGTCATCAGGAGAAAGAAGATCCAGACGAGGACACGCCGGACCAGCGGCCAGTGGCTGCGCAGCCGTGCTGCGAGGGATGCGGCGGCCTTCATGGGCTGGGCTTGCGCAGGTTATCGCCGTCGTCCGGACGGGGGCAGCCCTGCAGGACCTCCACCCTCGGGGTGTGCGCCGGCAGCCAGCCGACCCAGGCCGGGAAGTGGGTGAGGGCGTGGTAGGCGAGGAAGGCCAGGGGCATGCGCCACCAGGCGTCGCGGGCGATCTTCTCCCTGGTCATGAGCCGGCAGTGGTCGCGCCGCAGCCGCTCCAGCCGCGCATTCAATTCATGGTTGAAGGCCCAGTCGCGAATGATCAGGTTGGCCTCCAGGTTGAGCGACAGGCTCAACGGGTCGAGGTTGCTCGAGCCGACGGTGGCCCATTCGTCGTCGGCCAGGGCGACCTTGCCGTGCAGCGGACGGTCGCAGTATTCGTGGATGAGCACGCCGTCCTTGAGCAGGTACTCGTAGAACAGGCGCGCACCGAACTTGGCGATCGGCATGTCCGGCTGGCCCTGCAGGATCAGTTCCACCTTGACCCCGCGCCGCGCGGCCCGGCGGATTTCCCTCAGCAGGCGGTAGCCGGGGAAGAAATAGGCATTGGCGATCACCAGCCGGCGGCGGGCCTGGCGGATGGCTTCCAGGTACTGCTCCTCGATGTCGTTGGTATGGCTGCGGTTGTCACGGCTGACGAAAAGTGCCTGGGCCGTGCCCTCGGCAGCCATCTCTGCCGGCTGCTGGCCGCTGCCGCCGTTGCGGACGCGACGCTGCCGGCGCCACCAGAGCCGCGATGGCTCGGTGGCCGCGATGCTGGCGAGGGCGAAACGATGGATATCGCGGGTCACCGGACCGATTACCTCGACGGAGTAGTCCTGCTTGGCGGTCGGGCCGAAATCGCCCAGATGATCGGCGGAGAAGTTGATGCCGCCGAGGAAGACGCGGCTGCCGTCGATCACCACGATCTTGCGGTGCAGGCGGCGGAACAGGTTGGTGCGCATGCCGAACAGCTTCGAGCGCGGATCGAACATGCGAATGCGGATGCCCACCTCGGTCATGGCCGCGACGAACTCCGGCGTCAGGTCCGCCGAGCCGTAGCCGTCCACGGTGATCTCGACATGCACGCCGCGCCGTGCCGCGGCGATCAGCTCGCGGTGCAGTTCGTTGCCGACCTTGTCCTCGAAGAGGATGAAGGTCTCGAGGAGGATCTCCTGGCGGGCCTGGCGGATAGCCTCGAACACCCGCGGAAAGAACTCCTCGCCGTTTTCCAGCAGCCACAGGTGGTTGTCGTGTCGCCAGGGAAAGTTCATAGGCGCACCTCCGCCGCGAGGGGCAGGTGATCGGAGAGGTGGGGCCAGGGGGTGTGGGAAAGCACCTTGACGTGCTGCGGGCTGACGTTGCGCACGTAGATGCGGTCCAGGCGCAGCAGGGGCAGGCGCGCCGGGAAGCTGCGCGCGCACTGGCCATGGCTGTGTTCGAAGACCTCGACCAGGCCGCAGCCGCGCAGGCGGTTGGAGGCGCGCAGGCGCCAGTCGTTGAAGTCTCCGGCGACCACGATGCGCGCATCGGCCGGCAGCGACTGGATCAGCTCGCAGAGCAGGCCGAGCTGCTTCTGCCGGTGGCTTTCGAGCAGGCCCAGGTGCACGCAGATGGCATGCACCTCCGGCTGTCCCGGCACCTCCAGCTCGCAGTGCAGCAGGCCGCGGCGCTCCGGGCCGGGTACGGAGATGTCGAGGTTGCGGTAGCGCTGGATGGAGTATTTGGACAGCACGGCATTGCCGTGGTCGCCATCCGGGTAGACGGCGTTGCGCCCGTAGGCGAAGTCGCCCCACATGCTGTCGGCGAGGAATTCGTAGTGCGGGGTTTCCGGCCAGTTGCGATGTCGCCGGGCATGGCTCTCGTGGGTGCCGAGCACCTCCTGGAGGAACACCAGGTCGGCCGAGACGTCGCGCACCGCTTCGCGCAGTTCGTGCAGGATGAAGCGGCGGTTGAACGCGGTGAAGCCCTTGTGGGTGTTCACCGTGAGGATGTGCAGGGATTCGACGCGCTGTTCTCCGTTGTGGGGTTGGCTCACATAACTGCTCCTTGTGCTTTCGACTGCAGGGCGCTGTCCCGGCCGGGTCGCCGGCTCCACCGGCAAATCGCCGGGGCCCTGACATGACGGGGCGCAGCCCGTCCCGCCGGCGCCGGATGGCGTCGGGATCGATGACTCCTCCCACGCCCGGCCGCTGCGCCGGGCCTCCTTCCGTCGCTCCCCCGGACCGGGCCTGTCGTGCTCCGGGACACAATGGTCGCCGACAGGACCGCGACGCATGTCGAAACCTGCCGGGACGCTTCGAGGGGGCAATCCTGGTGATCGCGCTTTCGTCAGGCCGGCTCCGGCAGGCTCCGCCGGGTCCTGGCGTGGAGCCCCGGACTGGAGACCGGGGCTCGGCCCGTCAACCCGGGGACCCGTGGTCATGGGCCTTGCGCCTGGCTTCAGCGCTGTGCCGGCCGCGGGCTGACGGATACCGGATCGCTGGCGGGAAAGGTTTCCTCGATGCCTTCATCGAGCAGCTCGTCCGTGTTCACCGTTTCCTCGCTGCCTGTCGTGCCGCCCTGCATCTGCTGCGGATGCAGCTCGACCTTGATCCAGCCGTGCTCGCGCCGGTCGAAGGCCTTGATGGCGGCGATGGCGTCGCCCATCGGCTTGATCTGCGTGAGGATCTTCGCCGGATCGATGCGCTTGGCCAGGATCAGCTCGATCAACTTGGGGATGTATTTGCGGTGGTGACAGTTGCCCATGTTGATGGTCAGGTTCTTCTCCGTCGCCAGGCCGATGGGGAAGCTGTGAGCCTGCGGCGGATAGACTCCGATGATCGACAGGGTGCCGGCCTTGGCCAGTGCCTCCACGGCCCATTCCAGGGCCTGGCTGGGCGCATCGCCCGGCCGCCAGTTGGCCCCGTCGGGATGGGTCTCCGGCGCCACGGTGGCGACCTCGCGGGCGAAGCGTTCCTCCTCTTCGGGATCGTGGCCATGCTGGAAGGCGTGCTCGTGCTCGGCATCCACGCCCACCGCGTCGATGGCCCGGTCGACGCCGATGCCGTCGGTCAGCCGGCGCAGGGTCTGCACCGGGTCCTCGCGGTTGAAGTCGATGGTTTCCGCGCCCTGCTGGCGCGCCATCTGCAGGCGGTCCGGACACTGGTCGATGGCGAACACCCGTGCGGCGCCGAGCAACTTGGCGCTGGCGATGGCGAACTGGCCGACTGGGCCGCAGCCGAACACGGCGACGGTGTCGCCGTCATCGATTTCGGCCATTTCCGCGCCGAAATAGCCGGTGGGAAAGATGTCCGAGAGCAGGATGGCCTGATCGTCGCTGATCTCGCTGGGCAGCTTGACCAGGCCGATGTTGGCGAAGGGAATCCGCGCCTTTTCCGCCTGCAGTCCCTGGAAGGGCCCGGTCTGCGCAGGGCCCCCGTAGAAGGCGGTGCCGGCTTCCTTGCCGTTGGGGTTGGCCACGTCGCACTGGGCGTAGTAGCCGGCGCGGCAATAGGAGCAGTTGCCGCAGGCGATGGTGGAGGGGATCACCACGCGATCGCCGATCTGCAGGTTGCGCACCTCCTCGCCCAACTGTTCGACGATGCCGACGCCCTCGTGGCCGAGGATGGTGCCCGGGCGCATGCCGCCGACAGTGCCGCGGATGAAGTGCAGGTCGGTTCCGCAGATGGCCGACGCGGTCAGGCGGACGATCGCATCGGTCGGTGCTTCGATTTGGGGCTCCGGTACATCATCCAGGCGGATGTCGCCGATGTCGTGGAAAACTACCGCTTTCATAGGCACCTCCCCGGAGGGTAGTCGGTTGGCTGCGCTGTCAGTGCGCCTGTGTAACGCCCTGCAGCACGGTATCGCTGACCGAGGGGTTGTGACATTCGGCGATATTGCCCAGCGAGACCACGCCGACCAGGCGCTTCTCGCGGTTCATCACCGGCAGGCGGCGCACATGGATGTCGGCCATGTTCTCGGCGACATGCTGCACGTCCTCGTCCTCGAAGCAGTAACACACGTTGGGCGTCATCACTTCGCGCACCTGGGTGTCGTTGTCCTTGCCCTTGGCCACGGCACGGATGGCGATGTCGCGATCGGTCAGCATGCCCACCAGGCGGTCGCCTTCGTTGACCAGCAGGGCTCCAGAATCGATCTGCTCCATCATTTCGGCCGCCTCGCGCAGCGTCTGGTCAACGCGAATGGTCTGTACGTCGTGGGTCATGATGTCTTGGATTTTCATGGTAATGCCTTCCTCTCTGGTGGATGGAAGCAGGCCTGGTCACCACTCGGCCTGGCCAGCCGAGGTACTGTCGTACCTATCAACAAGACTCGCTTCATGGGGTGGGGGTTCCCGTTTTTTCGCGAGCGGTACGGGGCTCGCCGGAGCGTCCCTGCGCATGGCACGGGGCTCTGCAGGAAGCGCAATGCAGCGCTTTCCCCGCCCGCGTCCGGCCCTCTGTCAGGCGTTCTGGTTGCCGTTCCTGATCAGCTCGAACAGCAGGAGCGAACGGCCGGTGACGCCGTACTCGGTGTCGAAGGCGAAGCGCTCTTCGGCTGCCGTCGGCTTGTGGGTGTCCACCAGGCGCCTCCAGCGTTTGCCCTGGGCGACCGCCGGCAGGTGGAAATTGACCAGGTCGTAGTGGGCGTTCACCACCAGCAGCAGGGTGGCGTCGGAGCCGGCGCGGCGAATGCCGGTCGGCTGGGCGCGGCCGTCGAGCAGCATGCCGAGGCAGCGGTTGTGGTCTTCCTCCCACTGCTCGATGGTCATCTCGGTGCCGGAGGGATTCAGCCAGGTGACGTCCTTGACCCCCAACTCCTCGTTGAAGGCGCCGACCAGAAAGCGTCCGCGGCGCAGGATGGGAAAGCGCAGGCGCAGGCGGATCAGGCGACGGACGAACTCCTGCAGCGCCCTGGCGTCCTCGTCGAGGTGCCAGTCGATCCAGCCGATCTCGCTGTCCTGGCAGTAGGCGTTGTTGTTGCCATGCTGGGTGCGGGCGAATTCGTCGCCGGCGACGATCATCGGCGTGCCCTGGGAGAACAGCAGGGTGGCGAAGAAGTTGCGTATCTGCCGGAAGCGCAGCTCCCTGATCTCCGGGTCGTCGGTGGGGCCCTCGACGCCGTGGTTCCAGGAGAGGTTGTGGTCGGTGCCGTCCTGGTTGTCCTCGTCGTTGGCCTCGTTGTGCTTGTCGTTGTAGGAGACCAGGTCGTTGAGGGTGAAGCCGTCGTGGGCGGTGACGAAATTGACCGAGGCGAACGGCCGTCGGCCGCGCTGATTGTAGAGGTCCCCGGAGGCGGTGAGGCGTTTGGCGATATCCGCCAACTGGTTCTCGTCGCCCCGCCAGAAGGCCCGCACGGTATCGCGGAAGCGGTCGTTCCATTCCGCCCAGCCGGGCGGGAAGCCGCCGACCCGGTAGCCGCCCGGGCCGCAGTCCCAGGGCTCGGCGATCAGCTTGGTCTGGCGCAGCACCGGGTCCTGGCGGCAGGCGACCAGGAAGCTGTGGCGCTCGGCGAAGCCCTTCGGCTCGCGGCCGAGGATGGTCGCCAGGTCGAAGCGGAAGCCGTCCACGTGCATCTCCGTGGCCCAGTAGCGCAGCGAGTCGGTGACCATCTGCAGCACGCAGGGGTGGGAGAGGTCGAGAGTGTTGCCGGTGCCCGAGTCGTTGATGTAGTAGCGCCTGTCGTCCGGTATCAGGCGGTAGTAGGTGGCATTGTCGATGCCGCGCATGGAGAGGGTAGGCCCCAGCTCGTTGCCCTCGGCGGTGTGGTTGTAGACCACGTCGAGGATCACCTCCAGGCCGGCGTGGTGCAGGTGGGCGACCATCTCCTTGAATTCCTGGATCTTGCCGCTGGCCAGGTAGCGCGGGTGCGGGGCGAAGAAGCCGATGGTGTTGTAGCCCCAGTAGTTGGTCATGCCTTTTTCCAGCAGGTGCTGGTCCTGGACGAAGGCATGGACCGGCAACAGCTCGATCGCCGAGACGCCGAGCTGGCGCAGGTAGTCGAGCACCTCGGGGCTCATCAGGCCGGCGCAGGTGCCGCGCAGCGCCTTCGGCACCGCCGGATGGCGCATGGTGAAGCCGCGCAGGTGGGTCTCGTAGAGGATGGTGCGGTCCCAGGGGGTCTGCACCGGGCAGTCGCGGCCCCAGGTGAAGGCCGGGTCGATGATCTTGCTCTTGGGCACGTAGGGGGCGCTGTCGCGCCCGTCGAAGCTGAGATCGGCGTCCGGGTGGCCGATGGTGTAGCCGAACAGGGACTCCGACCAGCGCAGCTCGCCGACCAACTGCTTGGCATAGGGGTCGATCAGCAGCTTGTTGGGGTTGAAGCGGTGCCCGGCATCCGGCGCGTAGGGGCCGTATACCCGGTAGCCGTAGACCTGGCCCGGATGGGCGTCCGGCAGGTAGCCGTGCCAGATCTCGTCGGTGTACTCGGGCAGTTCGATGCGCTCCACTTCGGTCTGTCCGGCGTCGTCGAACAGGCAGAGCTCCACCCTGGTGGCGTGGGCGGAGAACAGGGCGAAATTGACGCCCAGACCGTCCCAGGTCGCGCCCAGAGGAAAGGGCAGGCCTTCGCGGATGCGCGACGGAGTCTTCACCTGAGGTGCTTGGGGCTTCTTGTGCCGATCCATGCTCGTTACTCCGACTGCTGAAAGGGAGGGGCAGCGCTCCGCTTCAACGGAGCGCTGCTGCGCCATGGGCGATCAGGATATGCCTCCGTGCAATCGATCGAATCCTTTGGGTTCGGGGCTGGGGCGCAGCCGAACACGGGCAAATGTGGCCATGCCGCCTGCCGAGCGGTTGCCGCTCTTGTGAGAGCGTCCCGTTCAGCGACGACCAGGCAGACGCTTCACGGGGTCATCGGTCGCGTACGGGTGGCGCGCGGCTTCTTCTCGGTGGCAGGGACGCCCTTGGCCACGGGCGTGGTTTCGGCGGCCGCTCTTCCCACGGTTTCCACCGGCTTGGCGGCGCTCTTGCGCGGCGCCGCCGGCTTGCGCGTGCGCGGTTGCGGCGTGGCGGCCTGCAACTCGGCCTCGGCCAGTTTGCAGGCCATCTGCCAGTGACGTTCCTGCTGGCCGTCGGGGCAACCTTCGGACTGCCAGATCTGATAGGCCAGTTCGCGGATACGCTGCTCGTTGCTCGTCATTCCATTTCACCCCTTTTATTCGTGCTCATGCGCCATGGAAGAGGCCGACCGGAAAGGTCGCCAGGGCTTCCCTCACAAACAGTTCTCCCTTTCTGTCTGGGACTGCATCGCCCGAGAAAAGTCCCCGCAGCGCAGGCGTTGCGGGAAGCAGCACGCGGGTATCGCTCCACTGCGCCGCTTCGATCAACGGCTGTCCGTCCTCGCCGAGCAGGCCGCTGGCCAGGCGCGGCACCAGTACCACCGCCCACTGCCCGGCATGGTGCCGGGCGAAGGCCAGCAGCCGTACGCTGTGCTCGCCGGCCACCTCCAGCGGCAGGTAGTCGCCGGCGGCGAACAGGGCCGGGTAGCGGGCGCGCAGGGCCAGGGTGTGGGCGATGAGGGCCTGCTTGATGCGCCCGTCGCGCCAATCCTCGAGCAGCCCGGCGGGCTCCGTGCCTTGGGCCAGAGCCTGGCGGCGGGCGGTGAAATCCACCGGCCGGCGGTTGTCTGGATCGACCAGGCTGAAATCCCAGAATTCGGCGCCCTGGTAGAGATCGGGCACGCCGGGTACGGTCATGCGCAGCAGGGTCTGCGCCAGGCTGTTGAGGGCGCCGGCCGGGGCGATGCTGGCGGCCGACGCGGCGATTTCCTCGCGCAACCGGGCACCCGCGGGCTTTTCCAGCAGATCGTCGAGAAAGCTGCGGCAGGCTTCCTCGTAGGGAGCGTTGGGAGCGCTCCAGCTGCTGTACAGCTTGGCCTCGCGCAGGGCCTTTTCCTGCCATTGGCGCAGGCGCCCGGCATAGGCGCGCAGCCCCTCGTCATCGTCCGGGGCCAGACCCAGCGGCCAGCTGCCGAGCAGGGTCTGGTAGAGCATCAACTCGTCGGCGGGTGCCGGTGCCGGGCCGTCGCCATGGCTCCGGCGCAGCGGCTGGGCCAGCAGCAGCCAGCGCTGCACCCGCTCTGCGTACCAGCCGGCGCGTTCGCTGAGCACGGCCAGGCGCGTGCGGGTGTCCTCGCCGCGCTTGTGGTCGTGGGTGGCGCTGGCCAGCAGGCTGTCGGGAAAGCGTTCGCGCCGCCGCAGGCAGGCGGCGTGGAAGTCCTCCGGCGGGGCGCTGAAGCGCTGGCTGTCGAAGCCGACGTCGTTGCGCGAGAGCAGCATGCCCGAGCGATAGAAGGCGGTATCCTCCACCGCCTTGGCGGCGGCCGGCGCGGTGACCTGCTGAAAGCGTACGCAGGCGTGGCGGCGCACCTTGCGCAATACCCCTGGCGGCAGGCTGCGCAAGGGCTCGCCGCCGAGCCAGCGGTCCAGGTGGGCGAGCAGCGGCCACTCGGCTTCGTTGAGGGTGGTGCGGGCGCCTTCCAGGGCCTGGCGGAAGAAGGGCTCGTCCTGGGCTGGGCGGCCGCAGGCGCCGATGTAGGTGCGGTACACGGGAAAGTGGCTGATCAGCTCGAGCAGCGCCCGGCGGATCTGCCCGAAGGTGAGGTCGCGGGTCATCAGGTTGCTGCGTGCCACCTGCAGCAGCGCCTGGGCGGCGCTCTCGAAGTCGCCGGCCAGGGTTCCGGTGAGCACCAGCTGGCGGGCCTGGCGCACTTCCTCGAGGAACTCGGCGGGGCGGCCGCTGAGGCTGTGCCAGAGCGCACGCAGCGGCGTCTCTCCGTCCGGGTCGTGCTGCAGCAGGGACAGCTGGTTCATGAATTCGTAGCCGGTGGTGCCATCCACCTGCCAGTCGCCATGCAGTTCCTCGCCCTGAGCGAGGATCTTTTCGACGTAGATCGGCCGATGCCGTTGTCGGCCGTGGTCGAGCCGATCCAGGCGCCGGCGCAGGCGCCGGCAGTAGCCGCGCGGATCGGCCAGGCCGTCGATGTGGTCGATGCGTAGACCGTCGATCAGGCCTTCCTCGAGCAACTCGAAGATCTTCGCGTGGGTGGCCTCGAAGACCCGCGGACGCTCCACGCGCAGGCCGCCGAGCTCGTTGATGTCGAAGAAGCGCCGCCAGTTGATGTCGTCCGCCGCGGTGCGCCAGCTGGCCAGCCGGTAGAACTGGTGCTCGAGCAGGACGTGCAGGCGCTCGAGGCCTTCCGGCCGACGCGAATCGTAGACGCCGAGCATGGCCTCGATGGCGGCGCGCACCTCGGGCTGGGAAGCCAGCTGCGCCAGCCTGGCCTTCGGTGCGGTGGCCTGGAGGTAGCCATCTTCGCCGGCGAGGGCATCGAACTGCAGGGCCAGGTCCTGCAGGGCCGGATGGCCGGTGGCGCGCAGCAGTTCGCCGTAGCTCGGCGGGCTGATGGGAAAGCGGTGTTCGTAATGGCTGGCATGGAAGGAGCCGGTCTGGGCGTCGAACTGCAGGGGGATTTCGCCGGCCTGCAGGACCTCGCCGTAGTCACTGCGCAGGAAGGGCACCAGCAACTGGCCCTCGAGCAGCGGGTCGGGGGAGTTCCACTGGATGTCGAAGAAGCCGGCGTAGGGGCTGCGCCGGCCCCACTCCAGCACGTCCAGCCACCAGGGGTTGCCGGCGCCGCCGACCGCCATGTGGTTGGAGACTATATCCAGGAGCAGTCCCATGCCATGGCTGCGCAGGGCCTCGACCAGGCGCCGCAGCGCCGGCTCGCCGCCCAGTTCGGGGTTGATCCGGGTCGGGTCGATGACGTCGTAGCCGTGCAGCGAGCCGGGGCGCGCGGTGAGCAGCGGCGAGGCGTACAGATGGCTGATGCCGAGGCCGGCGAAGTAGTCGACCAGCGGTACGGCGTCGTCAAGGGTGAAATCCCTGTGGAATTGCAGGCGCAGGGTGGCGCGCAGCTCGCTCATTCAACTTCTCCTGCTCGAGGCCGCGCGGGCTTCCTTCAGCAGTCGCAGGCGGCGTGCCGGGTCCGCGCCGTCGAGCAGTCCGTCGCTCTCGACGGGCAGGCGCCGCCGCCAGTTGGGATGGCCGTCGACAGTGCCGGGCAGGTTGGCCTGCTCGTCCAGGCCCAGGGCATCCTCCACGGGTAGCAGGACCAGGGGCGCCGGCGTCTTGCCGAGGAAGGTCACGCAGGCGTCGATCAGGCCGTCGCGGTCCAAAGGCGCGTCGGGAGCCGGGCCGCCTGCGTCGGCGAGGGCTTCGTGCAGGGCTTGGCGTTCGCGCCGGCGGGTCTGCCGGGCCGCCTCGGTGGCCTCGGCATCGGCCAGCTGCAGGCGCTCGCGCCAGTCGATGTCGCGCTCCTGCCACCAGCCGGCGAGGGTGGGCAGGTCGTGGGTGGTGCTGGTTGCCAGGGCGTTGTCGGGCCACTCCTGCGGGCGCGAGAAGCGCCCTTCGTCGTTCTGCTCGAAGAGCAGCACGCGCATGCCGAGGATGCCGCGCTCGGCCAGCATCGGGCGGAAGCCTTCCGGGACGGTGCCGAGGTCCTCGCCGAGGATCACCGCCTTGTGTCGCCAGGACTCCAGCGCCAGCAGGCGCATCAGGTCTTCCTGCGGGTAGTGCAGGTAGGCACCGTCGCGCTGCTCGCCGCCCGGCGGGATCAGCCACAGGCGCTGGAGCCCCATCACGTGGTCGATGCGGATGCCGCCGGCATGGGCCAGGTTGGCGCGCAGCATCTCGATGTAGGCGTGGAAGCCGTGCTGGCGCAGGCCCGAGGGCGAGAAGGCGGATACTCCCCAGCTCTGCCCGGAGCGGTTGAGGGCGTCCGGGGGCGCGCCGACGGTCAGCGTCGACAGCAGTTCGGCTTGGCGGCTCCAGGCCTGGCTGCCGCCGCCGTCGGCGCCCACCGCCAGGTCGGCGATCAGACCGATCGGCATGCCGGCGCTGCACGCGGCGTGCTGGGTACGCTCCAGGCCGCGGGCGATCAGCCACTGGGCGAAGGCGTGGAAGGTGATCTCGTCCGCGTATTCGCGGGCAAAGCCGGCCACTGCGGCGCTGCCCGGGCAGCGCAGGGCCGGATCCCATTGCCGCCAGTCGTACAGTCCGTTGTGGCGGACGTGGTAGGCGTGCAGCGCCTCGAAGCGGCAATGGTTCTCCAGGGCTTCTCCGCCGTTGCGCCGGAAGCTGGCAAAGTCCTGCTCCAGCGGATTGCCGCCGTGGCGGAATTCCGCATGCAGGGCGCGCAGCAGGCGCAGCTTGGCTTCGGCGGCTGCCGGCCAGTCGATCAGGTCGAGCTGCTCCAGGCGCTGCCACTCATCGGTCAGTCCGCTGGCTTCGATCGCGGTGCGCACCTCGCGTTCGCCGAGGATGCTGCCCGGGGCACTGTGCAGCACGTTGTAGAACAGCCGGCTGGATGGCGAGTAGGGGCTGAAGCGGTGGTTATCGGCGCTGAACATGGCGTGCAGCGGACTGATGGCGATGCCCGCCGCACCCTGCCGGGCGGCCTGGTGCACCAGGGTTTCCAGGGCCTGGGTATCGCCGATGCCGCCGTCGCCCTGGCGGCGCAGGGAATAGAGTTGCACCGCTATCCCCCAGAGGCGCGGCGCAGGGCTGCCGCTCAGCTCGTCCACGCCGGTGCAGTGCGGCGGGGCGACGGCCAGGGTGAGCAACTTCTCGCCGATCGCCAACTGGTGGTAGCCGGACTGCGCGATCGGCGGCAGGCAGCCCTGTCCGTCGAGCCGGCCGCTGTGGCGATGGCCGTCCTCGAGGGTCAGATCGAAGGCGCTGCCTGGCGCGAAATGGCCGGACAGGTCGAGACGCTGCTGGCGCTCCAGGGTGAGCAGCGGCGGCAGCTCGCTGCCCGTCTGACGCAGTTGCTTGAGGCTGTCCTCGATCTGCGAGGCGCTATCGGCCGGCAGTTCCAGCCCGGCCAGTACCCGCCGCAGGACCTCGGGTGTGACCTTCTGTGGCTGCCCGTCCGCGTCGACCCAGTCGACCGCTATCCCGGCCGCGGCGGCCAGGGTGCGGAGTCGCTCATCGTTGCTCATCCGGCGCTACCAGATAGACACGGGCCATCCGGGCGGGAAGCTTGCCAAGATGCTCGTGGAATTCCTCCATGTCCTGGCTGGCGAACAGCAGCCGGCCGTGCTTGTGGTGTTCCTGCAACGGTACGGCCTGGGTGCCGAGATTCAGCTCGATGCGCAGGACACTGCCGTCACCCAGCCGCCAGCGCGCTACCACGGCTTCGGCCCCCAGCACTTCGCTCCCCAGCGCTCGGCTGCCGGGCAGGCGCGGGACGATCTCGCGGCGGCGCAGGCCCAGCAGGTGGTGATAGAGGGCACGCCATTCGGCGTGCTTGGGATCGAGGCAGCACTGGAAGTCCGGCTGCGAGGTGGTGAAGGTCCTCTCGTCGTTGGGATCGGGAATCCGTTCGCAGAGAGACATGTCCCGGAACGGCTCGAACCTGCAGAACTCCCGGCGCCGGCCCTCCCGCACCGCCTGGGCCAGTTCCGGACTCTGGTGGCAGGTGAAGTACAGGAAGGGGCGGTGCGTGCCCCATTCCTCGCCCATGAATAGCAGGGGCACCATCGGCGAGAGCAGCAGCAGGGTGGTGGCCGCACGCAGGGAGTCGCAATCGGCCAGACTGACCAGGCGTTCGCCGAAGGCGCGGTTGCCGACCTGATCGTGATTCTGCAGGAACAGGATGAAGGCGCTGGGCGGCAGGTGCGCACTGGGCTCGCCGCAGGGTTCCGACTGGCCCTGGCGGGCGATCTGGCCCTGGAAGACGAAGCCTTCGCTCAGGCAGAGGGCGAGCTTTTCCGCGGCGCCCTGGTGGTAGTCGGCGTAGTAGCCCTGCTGCTCGCCGGTGAGCATTGTGTGCAGGACGTTGTGGCCGTCGTCATTCCACTGCGCCACGTAGCCTTCCTCGAGCAGGCTGGCCTGGTTCTTCTCGTTCTCCAGCATCAGATGCACGTGGTGGCCGGGTTCGACCACGGCATGCACCCGCTGGGCCAGTTCAGTAAGGAAGCTGCGCTCGCTGATGGCGTGCACGGCATCCAGGCGCAGACCGTCGAAACGGTATTCCTGCAGCCACATCAGGGCGTTCTCGATGAAGAAGTCGCGTACCGGCTGCTGGCGGAAGTCGATGGCGTCGCCCCAGAGCGTCTGCTCGTCGTGGCGGAAGAAGGCCTTGGCGTAGCGGCCGAGGTGATTGCCTTCCGGGCCGAAGTGGTTGTAGACGACATCCAGGAACACCATCAGGCCATGGCCATGGGCGGTGTCGATCAGATGCTTGAGATCGTCGGGCGAGCCGTAGACGGACTCCGGGGCGAAGGGCAGCACGCCGTCGTAGCCCCAGTTGCGGGTACCGGAGAATTCGCCGATGGGCATCAGCTCGATCGCGGTGACGCCCAGCTCGGCCAGCTCCGCGAGCTGCGCCTCGACTCCGTGGAAGCCGCCGAGCAGGCCGGCGTGCAGTTCGTAGACCACCGTCTCGTGCCAGGGCCGGCCGCGCCAGTGGGGGTGGCGCCACTGGTAGGACTGGGGATCGACCACCATGCTGGGGCCATGCAGGCCGGCGACCTGGGAGCGCGAGGCCGGGTCCGGCACGCTGATCTCGTCGTCGATCCGGAAGCGGTACTGGGTGCCGGCGCCGTGAGGAGCTTCGAGCACGAACCAGCCGTCCCGTTCCTTGCGCATGGGCAGCCGGTTGCCGTAGAGGATCTCCAGGTCGACGCGCTCGGCGTCCGGGGCCCAGAGGGTGAAGCGGGTGTTCTGCGCGTCGATCGGCTGTGCGCCGAAGCGCCGGTTGTAGCTGGGAATTGACATGGATAGGGTCTCCGTTCATGCCTCGCCATGCCGGCTTTCCAAAAGCTGCCGGTAGAGCTGCAGGTAGGGGTCTATGGTCTCCCGCCAGAAGCAGGGTACGGCCATGGCACGGCAGCGCATCGCATGGAAGAGGTGCGGTGTGGCGAATACCCGGAAGGCTCGCAGCAGGGCTTCGCGGTAGCTTTCCACGGAGGCTTCCTCGAAGAGAAAGCCGGTCACCCCGTCCTCGATGGTGTCGGCGAGTCCGCCGGTCTTGCGCGCGATGGGTAGCGAGCCGAAACGCTGGGCATACATCTGGCTGAGGCCACAGGGCTCGTAGCGCGAGGGCATCAGCAGGAAGTCGGCACCGGCGAACATGCGCCGCGCCACGGTTTCATCGAAGCCGATGTTCACTCCCACCTGGCCCGGAAGGCGTTCGGCCAGTTGCCGCATGCTGTCTTCCACCTGGGGTTCGCCGCGCCCCATGACGGCCAGTTGTCCGCCGTTTCCGACCAGGGTTTCGGCGAGCGCATGGGTCAGGTCCAGGCCTTTCTGCTGGACCAGGCGGGAAACCACCACGAGCAGCGGGCCGCTGGAAGGAGCGAGAGCGAACTGCTGGCGTACGTGCTCGGCATGCACGGCCTTGCCGGCACAGTCGTTGACGCTGAAGTTGCACAGCAGGTGCGAATCGGTTTCCGGCTCCCAGCTTTCGTCGATACCGTTGGGGATGCCGCAGAGGAGGCCGTGCTCGGCCTTTTCCCGGAGGAAGCCCTCCAGTCCGCAGCCGAAGTCCGGGGTGGTGATTTCCCGGGCATAGGTGGCGCTCACCGTGGTGATGCGGTCGGCATAGGCGATGCCGGCCTTGAGGAAGGACAACTGACCATGGAATTCCATGCGCTCCATCCGCAGGGCCTCCGGAGGGATGGCCAGTTCGGCGCGGCATTCCGGCCGCCACAGGCCCTGGTAGGCGAGGTTGTGGATGGTGAAGACGCAGGGTGTGTTTTGTCCGCGCCAGCGCAGGTAGGCTGGCGCGAGTCCCGCTGGCCAGTCGTGGGCGTGGATCAGGTCGGGGCGCCAGCTGACGCCGGCCTCGCCAGCGGCGAAATCGGCGGCGGCAAGACCGAGGCGGGCGAAGCGGATGTGGTTGTCCGGCCATTCCTGGTTGCGGTTGTCGCCGTAGGGGGTGCCTTCGCGCTCGTAGAGTTCGGGGCTGATGAGGACATAGACGATCAGGCCGTCGTCCAGGTCGATGCGGCCGATCCGGCAGCGGGGCAGGGCGGCATGGCCGCTGAGGGTGCCGACCAGGCGGATGGGATGGCCGCTCTGCATGACCTGCCGGTAGCCGGGCAGAAGCACGCGGACATCGTGATGGAGGCGGAGTGCCCGGGGCAGGGCGGCGGATACTTCCCCCAGTCCGCCGGTCTTGACCAGGTCGGAGAGCTCGGAGGTGACGAAGAGGATCTTTTTCTTGCTTTCGTTTTCCTGGACGGTGCGGATCTGCGGAGTGGGTCGGCTCGTTCCGACCCGCATGGTTTGTTCCCGACGTTCGATACGCTGAGCCTGTACAGCGGCATTACTCATGGTCATCCTCCAGTCAAATCTTCCTTGCCGGACCTTCCGGTCCTCTTTCGTGGAGGGGATCCGAAAGGCCCGCTAAGTCCGCAGTCATCGATGAGTTATTAGCGCCATGCGGCCGGTGCAGCCCTCCTGGTGCAATGGCATTCCCTTTTTCGTGCTGTTGCCTCGAGAGGATGTGTGAAAGCGCTCGCCAGAGCCTTCGCAATGCCTTTCGAGGCCGTGACTGCCTGGCGAGCGTCGGAAACCCGCCATTCATGAAGTGTGGACGCTAATTGGCGAATGGACCTCGACCGTTGATCGAATGGTTTCGCCACGGGGGGCTTCACTGCAGCGCATGTGAGAAAGATGCCGCGCTGCGACTGAACAAGTGTGATTCAGAAATGGATTTCCGCCAGTTTGATGCCAAGCCTCTGCAAGACTTCGACAAGCCTGTCCAGCTGGGGAAAGGATTCGACTTCGTCGTGCTCGTCGATCAGGAAGAAGCTGCGCCCGGTGTTCAGCTGGAAAAATGCGATCCATTCCCCGCTGCGGGCTGGATTGCGGATCAGGTGGGTGGCGAAGGCCTTGCCTTCGGCCTGCAGGGTTTCGACATCCTGGCGTTTCATGGTTTCTCCGGACGAACCGAGGGCGTGCGCCGGAGGACTTTAGCATTCTCATGACATGTTAATATCACGCACATGTTCCGGTTCCGGGAGGACCACTGATGATCGCAATTCGTGAGGCGTGGCGGGCTGGCCTGCTGCGGCGGGAGCATTGGCTCCGCAATCTGGTGGCCGGCGTCATCGTCGCTGTCGTGGCGCTGCCTCTGGCCATGGCTTTCGGCATCGCATCCGGGGTGAAGCCGGAGCAGGGCATCTATACCGCCATCGTCGGCGGTCTGCTGGTTTCCCTGTTCGGCGGCAGCCGGCTGCAGATCGCCGGTCCGACCGGCGCCTTCATCGTCATCCTGGCCAGCGTGACCGCCGAGCACGGGGTCGACGGCCTGCAGATCGCGACCCTGATGGCCGGCGGCATTCTCCTGCTGCTCGGGCTCAGCCGTCTGGGGACGGTAATCAAGTACATCCCGGATCCGGTCATCGTCGGCTTCACGGCCGGTATCGGAGTGATCATCTGGGTCAGCCAATGGAAGGACTTCTTCGGTCTGCCGGCAGTGACGGGCACGCATTTTCACGAGAAGCTCTGGCATTTGCTGCAGTCGCTGCCGCAGTTGCATCTGCCGACCACGCTGCTGGCCCTGGGCAGTCTGGCGCTGGTCGTCTTTGCGCCGCGCCTGCGGACGCTGCGGCGCGTTCCCGGTCCGCTGATCGCAATGGTCGCCGCCACACTCGTCCAGTCGGTCTTCCAGTTCGAGGGGGTGGCCACCATCGGCAGTGCCTTCGGCGGCATTCCTCAGGGACTGCCGCAGCTGGGGCTGCCGGAGATCACGCCGGCCCGCCTGATCGAGCTGATCGGCCCGGCTTTTGCCATCGCCATGCTCGGCGCCATCGAGTCGCTGCTCTCCGCCGTGGTCGCCGACGGCATGGGCGGGACCAAGCACGACTCCAACCAGGAGCTGATCGGCCAGGGCATTGCCAACCTGGCCACGCCGCTGTTCGGCGGCTTCGCCGCCACCGGGGCGATCGCCCGCACCGCGACCAACATCCGCAACGGCGGCAACAGTCCCCTGGCCGGCATCGTCCATGCGCTCACCCTGGTGCTGATCCTGCTGTTCCTGGCGCCGCTGGCGGCGAACATTCCGCTGGCCGCCCTCGCCGCGATCCTTTTCGTGGTGGCCTGGAACATGAGCGAGCTGAAGCACTTCAAGCGCATGCTGCAGCGGGCGCCCAGGGCGGACGTGGGCATTCTGCTGATCACCTTCGGGCTGACAGTGTTCAGCGATCTGGTGATCGCGGTGAACATCGGAGTGATTCTGGCCATGCTGCATTTCATGCGCCGCATGGCCTCTTCGGTGGCGGTGCAGCAGCAGCTCGAGCAGGAACTCGAGCCGGAGCTGCTCGGCAACGGACAGAGCCGGCTACCCGATGGCGTATTGGTCTATACCGTGGAGGGGCCGCTGTTCTTCGGGGCGGCGGAAACCTTCGAGCGGGCGCTGGCCAGCACCCATACCGATCCGCGCCTGCTGATCATTCGCCTGAAACGCGTGCCCTTCATGGATATCACCGGTCTGCAGACGCTGGAGGAGGTCATCCAGCAACTGGGCAGGCGCAGGATCCGGGTCAAGCTCTGCGAGGCGAGCCCGCGGGTGCATGGCAAGCTGGAGCGGGCGGGCATACTGGAGCTGATCGGCACGCAGGATTATCACGCGAGCTTCACCGAGGCCCTGTCCGCCTGCGGGGAAAGGGCGGAGGTCACGGCTTCCTGACGGCGGGGATCCGGTTCTGTGTGGCGTAGGTGACGCTGGTGGTGGGAGGCGGCTATATCGCGGTGGAGTTCGCCTCGATCTTCCACGGGCTGGGTGCGAAGACCAGCCTGCTCTATCGCCGCGAGCTGTTCCTGCGCGGCTTCGACGAGGCGGTGCGCGAGCACCTGCGCGACGAGATGATCAAGAGGGGGGTCGACTTGCAGTTCAATGCCGATATCGCCCGCATTGATCGCCAGGCCGATGGCAGTCTGCGGGCCACCCTGCGGGATGGGCGCAGCCTGGAGGCCGACTGCGTCTTCTATGCCACCGGGCGGCGGCCGATGCTGGATGATCTGGGGCTGGAGGATGCCGGGGTCGGACTGGACGAGCGGGGCTATATCCGGGTCGACGATCTGTACCGCAGCAGCGTGGCATCCATCCTCGCCATTGGCGATGTCACCGGTAACGTCCAGCTCACGCCGGTGGCTCTGGCCGAGGGCATGGCGGTCGCCCGGCGCCTGTTCAGGCCCGAGCAGTACCGGCCGGTCGACTATCGCCTGATTCCCACGGCAGTGTTCAGCTTGCCGAACATCGGTACCGTTGGCGTGACCGAAGAGCAGGCGCGTAAGGCCGGCTATCAGGTGCAGATCTTCGAAAGCCGTTTTCGTCCGATGAAGCTGACCATGACCGACAGCCAGGAGCGCAGTCTGATGAAGCTGGTGGTGGATGCCGCTTCCGACCGGGTGCTGGGCTGCCACATGGTTGGTCCGGAGGCAGGCGAGATCCTTCAGGGGCTCGCTGTGGCGCTCAAGTCGGGCGCCACCAAGCAGGTGTTCGACGAGACCCTGGGCATCCACCCGACGGCGGCGGAAGAGTTCGTCACCATGCGTACCCCCGTGAGCCGCTGACGGCGGAGTGCCGGACGACTCCTGGTCGGTCGGGAGTCAATGATGCTCGTGCCCCTCGCTGGCAGGAGCATCGCTCCGGACCTCAACCTCGATCTCCACCTTGCCGGCCTTTTCGAACTCCAGCGTCAGTGGAAAGTGCTCGCCGGCCGCCAACGGACGTTTCAGATTGAAGAACATGACATGATGTCCACCCGGCTCGAGTTTCACCTCCGTGCCGGCAGGGATGGCGATCGCGTCGATGCGCTGCATACGCATGACTTCGCCCACCCTGAGATGGGTATGCAGCTCGGTCTTCGCTGCGCTCGGGGTGGAGGCGTCGACCAGGCGATCCGCCGTCTGGCTGCCGTTCTTCACGGTGAAGTAGACGGCGCCCGCCGGCGCGTTGGGCGGCAATGCCCGCGACCAGGGGGTGTCGATCTGCAACGCGCCCGCCCGATACTCTGTGGCGGGAGCTGCGCCGGAGAAGAAGGCGAGAAGGGAGGTGAACAGGAGGCGAACGAACATGCGGGCAACTCTCCGGCAGGATGAGACTCGGGAACTTAGCATGAGGAACGGTGTAGATCATCGTCTCGATACTTTGTCATCGCCATTCCTCTTTGGCGAAGTTGGCTGGCGTTTGCTGGCCACAAAATGAAAATCTTTGCTATTTCATATTTATTGTCCGGTTATCTTGAGACTTCATCAAAACAACCGTTTGACACTCGGAGATGATCCGGTAAAAATTGCCGTCCGCACTTATGCGGAGGTGTGGCCGAGTGGTTTAAGGCAGCGGTCTTGAAAACCGCCGAAGGGGAAACTCTTCCGTGAGTTCGAATCTCACCGCCTCCGCCACCTTCATGGTCGAGCCGACTGGCTTGTCCACTTGGCAGGTGGCCGGCCGATCTTCCTGACGTTTCGGTCTCGACCGAATGTTTCCCAGGCAGGTCGCTCTTGGTCTCTGCCGACACGAAACGAGGTGTCTGTTGATTAGGGTGCTTGTGGTCGATGATCATGATCTGGTTCGAGCTGGCATCACCCGGATGCTGGCCGATATCGACGGTCTACAGGTTGTCGGACAAGGTAGCTCCGGCGAAGAGGCCCTGAAGAAGGCGCGCGATCTCAAGCCTGATGTGATCCTGATGGACGTCAAGATGCCCGGCATCGGCGGTCTCGAAGCGACTCGCAAGCTGCAGCGCAGCAATCCCGGCATCAAGGTGATTGCGGTAACCGTGTGCGAGGAAGATCCTTTCCCGACGCGTCTCATGCAGGCTGGGGCAGCCGGCTACCTGACCAAGGGGGCAGCGCTCGACGAAATGGTCCAGGCCATTCGCCAGGTCTTCGCCGGGCAGCGCTATATCAGCCCGCAAATCGCCCAGCAGCTGGCCCTGAAGGCTTTCCAGCCACAGCAGAGCGGTTCTCCCTTCGATCTGCTCTCCGAGCGGGAGATCCAGATCGCTCTGATGATCGCCAATTGCGAGAAGGTACAGAGCATCTCCGACAAGCTCTGCCTCTCGCCGAAGACCGTGAACACCTATCGCTATCGCATCTTCGAGAAGCTCTCCATCACCAGTGACGTGGAGCTGGCGCTATTAGCCGTGCGCCACGGCATGGTCGATGCATCCAGCTGATGGGGAATTTCTTCGACAGTGCAGCTTTTCTGGCTCACTGCAGCGGTCATCCCGGCGTCTATCGGATGCTGGACGCAGAAGGAAAGCTGCTCTATGTCGGAAAGGCCAAGAATCTCAAGAAGCGCCTGTCCAGCTATTTTCGTACGACTGGGCTGGCGCCGAAGACGGCTGCATTGGTGGCGCGGATAGCGCAGGTCGAGACCACTATCACCGCCAACGAGACCGAGGCGCTGCTGCTGGAGCAGACCCTGATCAAGGAGTGGCGGCCGCCGTACAACATCCTGCTGCGTGACGACAAGTCCTATCCCTATGTATTCCTGTCCGATGGGGACTTTCCCCGGCTCGGCATCCACAGGGGGGCGAAGCAGCAGAAGGGGCGCTATTTCGGCCCTTATCCCAGTGCTGGCTCCATACGCGAAAGCCTGGGGCTTCTGCAAAAGGCCTTTCAGGTTCGCCAGTGCGAAGATAGCTACTTCAGGAACCGGACTCGTCCCTGCCTGCAGCACCAGATCAAGCGCTGCAAGGCCCCCTGTGTCGGTCTGGTCGATCCGGCCGAATATGCCGAGGATGTCCGTCACTCGGTAATGTTTCTTGAAGGACGCAGCAACGCCCTGGCCGAGGAGCTTTCCACAGCGATGGAGCAGGCGGCTGCTCGTCTGGATTTCGAGCGTGCTGCCGAGTTGCGTGACCAGATCGCCCTGCTGCGTCGCGTTCAGGATCAGCAGAGCATGGAGGGCGGCAGCGGCGATGTGGATGTGTTGGCTGCCGCGGTCAAGCCTGGCGGAGCCTGCGTGCATCTGATCAGCGTGCGCGGGGGGCGTGTGCTGGGCAGCAAGAACTTCTTCCCGCAGGTTGGTATCGAGGAAGAAGTGGGGGAGGTTCTGGCAGCCTTTCTGGGCCAATACTACCTTGCCAATCCGGAGCGTGATCTGCCTGGCGAGATCATCGTCAATGCCATGCACGAAGACTTCTCCGCACTCGCGTCGGCCCTGGCCGAGCAGCGAGGCCGCGAGTTGCACATCAGGCATCGGGTGCGTGCGGCCCGGGCGCGCTGGCAGCAACTCGCGATTGCCAATGCGGAGCAAGCGCTGTCGGCGCGGCTGGCCCATCGTCAGCATCTGGCGGCCCGCTTCGAAGCCCTGGCTGAGGCGCTCGATTTGGACGCGCCGCCTCAGCGCATGGAGTGCTTCGATATCAGTCATTCGAGCGGCGAGGCGACTGTCGCGTCCTGCGTGGTATTCGGTCCCGAGGGCGCCCAGAAGGGAGAATATCGTCGCTACAACATCGAGGGTGTGACGGCCGGTGACGATTACGCTGCCATGCAGCAGGCGCTGACCCGTCGCTTCGGCAAGCTGCGCGATGGCGAGGGCAAGCTCCCCGACATTCTTCTGGTGGATGGCGGCAAGGGACAGCTAACAATAGCGCAAGAGGTTCTGCAGGAACTGGCCGTGCCGGATCTGATCCTGCTCGGTGTGGCTAAGGGCGTCACCCGCAAGCCTGGGCTGGAAACCCTTTACCTGAACGATGCCGCCCATGAATTCACATTGCCGGCCGATTCGCCGGCTCTGCATCTAATCCAGCAGATCCGCGACGAGGCCCACCGTTTCGCCATTACCGGGCACCGGGCACGGCGTGGCAAGGTGCGGCGTACCTCCAGTCTGGAGGAGGTCGCCGGCATAGGACCGAAGCGTCGGCGCGAACTGCTCAGGTTTTTCGGAGGGCTTCAAGAGCTATCCCGGGCAAGCATCGATGAAATCGCCAAGGCGCCGGGGATCAGCAAAAAGCTCGCCGAGTCGATTTATGCGGCCTTGCACAGCGAGTAGAATGCCTGCTTACTCCGTAGCCCAGTCGTGCCGATGAACATCCCCAACATACTTACAATTCTGCGCGTTCTGCTGATCCCGGTTTTCATCCTTTTGTTCTATCTGCCGTTCACCTGGAGCTACCTGGCAGCCAGTGCCGTATTCACCTTTGCTGCTGTGACCGACTGGTTTGACGGCTATCTTGCCCGCCGTTTGCAGCAAAGCACCCCGTTCGGCGCCTTTCTCGACCCCGTAGCGGACAAGCTGATAGTCGCCGTGGCGTTGGTGTTGTTGGTAGGGGAGCATGCCAATCTTTGGTTGACTCTGCCGGCCATCATTATCATCGGTCGCGAAATCATGGTGTCGGCCCTGCGCGAATGGATGGCCGAACTGGGCGCTCGGGCACAGGTAGCGGTTTCGAATCTGGGCAAGTGGAAAACTACTGCCCAAATGGTGGCTCTGGTTCTGCTTCTTGCCAATCCTCCGCTGCTGACCTTCTGGGTCATCCTTGGCTATGCACTGCTAATTGTCGCCGCAGCACTCACGCTATGGTCCATGACCCAGTACCTGTTGGCGGCCTGGCCTCATCTCAGTGCCACAGTTGAAAAAAAATAAGTTTTTGAATCAAAGGCTTGACTGGGCGACGTAATTCTATAGAATGTCGCCCGTCACCACGACGCGGGAATAGCTCAGTTGGTAGAGCACGACCTTGCCAAGGTCGGGGTCGCGAGTTCGAGTCTCGTTTCCCGCTCCAGTTTTTCTTGTGAGACTGTTTATTGGAGTCTCACTCACAGGCCGGGTGGCAGAGTGGTCATGCAGCGGATTGCAAATCCGTGTACGCCGGTTCGATTCCGACCTCGGCCTCCAATCGACAAAACGCCCCGAAAGCATATGTTTTCGGGGCGTTTTGCTTTATCTTTTTTCTCCATATCTTGAAAGGCCATCCATTATCTTTAACTTGCCTCATGACTTTAGGCTGTATATATTTATAGATCTTCGCAAGAAATAATTGCCTGCAGTCCATCTGCCCGGATGGCGAAATTGGTAGACGCAAGGGACTTAAAATCCCTCGCTGGCAACAGCGTGCCGGTTCGATCCCGGCTCCGGGCACCAATATCGACACGTACTTCAGGCTTTCAGAAGATTCTGCCGCGATTTTCCAACTTTGCCTTGAGCCGTAGAGTTCTTTTCGTCAAAGTTGTTAAACTCGCCTGTCTGGGCCGTAATATGTTTTGCAGTTGTGGTTCTCCCTAACAAGTATGACCGGGGAATCTCCTGTTTTTGGCCGTTCATGATCAAGCTCGGTGTTGTCTGTTTGCGTCTTGCTTCACGAAAGGCATAACCATAGCTGAACTCTTTCCCATATCTGCAATCATTCACTATTGCTGTACGAGCAATAATATCGCCTGATGGCGGACGCAACTTTCTGGCGAAGTCGATGCTTTGCTCGTGAGATGTATGGCAGGGAATGGTTGATGGTCTCTTTCTGTCGTTCTGGAAAAAGCGTTGCGGGCTGGCATCGTGGGCTTCAGGCACTTGGCAAGTGCGAATTTCGTGATTGCTCAATGAGTTCCGGATCCTGCTTGGTGGCAGAATCTCCTTGCCGATCAGGCGTTTTATCGATAGAAACCGGCCGCTCTGATCGAGCATGATTGATGAGTAGGAGCGGGAAGGAACGAGATGAGCGAGCTTGCCGAGAAGGTTCAGCGTGAATTGATCGAGGCCATCGACAACGATGAGCTGGTATTGCCTACATTGCCCGAGGCTGCTCTGGAGGTGCGTGAGGCTGCCCGGGATCCGGAGGTCAGCATCGGCGCCCTCGCGAGAGTGATCGGGCACGATGCTGCGCTGAGCGCACGGCTCATCAAGGTGGCGAACAGCCCGCTGATGCGGGCCAATCGGGAGATCACCGACCTGCAGACGGCCATCGGTCGTCTGGGCATCAACTATACCTGCACCCTGGCTACCGGTCTGGCCATGGAGCAGATGTTCCAGGCGAATTCTCCTGTCGTGGACCGCAAGATGCGTGAGGCCTGGCGCAAGAGCAGTGAAGTTGCCGGTATCTGTTACATGCTCTGCCGTCATTACACCCGACTGGTGCCCGACCAGGCGACGCTGGCCGGTCTGGTGAGCCGGATCGGCATCCTGCCTATCCTGACCTATGCGGAAACCCATGCAGCATTGTTGGCCGATCCGGAGGTTCTCGAGCAGATCATCGACCAGGCTCACCCGATCCTCGGCGAAAGAATTCTACGCAACTGGGAGTTTCCTGCTCCCATTGCGATTGTTCCTGGGGAATATCTGAACTTTGCCCGGGACTCCGCTCAGGTGGATTATGTGGATATCGTTCAGGTGGCGGAACTGCTGAGTCATGTCGGCACCGGGCATCCCTTTACGCAACTCGACTGGCGAGGGATCCCGGCGTTCGCCAAGCTCGGCCTCGATCCCTGTCTGGACGTACAGGCCGATGAGGATCTGAGCGCTTCGATGGACGCGGCGATGAGTATGCTCCAGTAGCGGTCATCGCCGCCAAGGGGCGGCCGGCCCGGTCACCAGGCCCGCCGGCTGCCGTGAGTATTCAGAAGCGGTCGTCGGCCAGTTCCAGAAGCGGGGCGCTGCCGGCACGGATGACGGCGTCCAGGGACAGGATGCGCGGCAGCAGCTTGCTGAAGTAGAACTGCGCAGTGGACAGCTTGGCACCGTAGAAGGCCTCATCCTTGTCACGACTGGCCTGGGCCACCGCAGCCATGCGTGCCCACATGTAGGCATAGGCGACATAACCGAACAGGTTCAGGTAGTCCACCGCGACGGCATTGGCCAGTGCCGGATCCTTGCCGGCCTGGTCGAGCAGCCAGATGCTGATGCCTTCCAGGCACTCCAGGGCGGCCAGCAGCTGGCTGGCGAAGGGGCGGGAGGCGGCCGGCGCGTCGACGAAGGCGCGGACCTCCCCGGCGAACAGTCGCAATGCAGCGCCGTCGTTGGCCACGACCTTGCGGCCCAGCAGGTCGAGGGCCTGGATGCCGTTGGTGCCCTCGTAGATCTGCGCGATGCGTACATCGCGTACCAGTTGCTCCTGGCCCCATTCGCGGATGTAGCCGTGTCCGCCGAATACCTGCTGGCCGTGGATGCAGCTCTCCAGGCCGATGTCGGTGAAGAAGGCCTTGGCGACGGGGGTGAGTAGCGCCACCAGCGCTTCGGCGTGACGGCGTTCGTCGGCGTCCCCGGCATGCTTGGTCAGGTCCAGCTGCTGAGCGACGTAGGTGGAGAAGGCTCGTCCACCCTCGGTCAGGGCCCTCATGGTCAGCAGCATGCGCCGCACGTCGGGATGGACGATCAGGGGATCGGCGCTCTTCTGCGGTGTCTGGGCACCTCCCGGGGCGCGCCCCTGCAGGCGCTCACGGGCATAGGCCACGGCATTCTGGTAGGAAGCCTTGGCGCAGCCGATGCCCTGGATGCCGATGGATAGGCGCTCGTAGTTCATCATGGTGAACATGGCTGCCAGCCCCTTGTGTGGTTCGCCGATCAGGTAGCCGGTAGCGCCGTCGAAGTTCATCACACAGGTGGCCGAGGCCTTGATTCCCATCTTGTGTTCCAGCGAGCCGCAGGACAGTGAGTTGCGCGCGCCGAGGGTGCCATCCGGAGCAACCAGGAACTTGGGCACCAGGAACAGCGAGATGCCCTTCGAGCCGGGCGGTGCATCGGGCAGGCGGGCCAGCACCAGATGAACGATATTCGCCGTCAGGTCCTGTTCGCCACCGGTGATGAAAATCTTGCTGCCGCTGATGGCGTAGCTGCCATCGGCCTTCGGCTCGGCGCGGGTGCGCAGCAGGCCGAGGTCTGAACCGGCATGGGCTTCGGTGAGACACATGGTGCCCGCCCATTCGCCACTGTACAGGCGCGGCAGGTAGAGCTGCTTGAGCTCTTCGCTGGCGTGGGCGTCCAGTGCCAGGCAGCAGCCGGAGGTCAGCGCCGAATACAGGGTGAAGCTGGCGTTGGCGGAATAGAGCATTTCCTCGAACTGCACGGCGAGCATCTTCGGCATGCCCAGGCCGCCATAGGCCGGATTGCCGGCCAGGCCGACCCAGCCGCCCTCGATATAGGTGGCATAGGCTTCGCGGAAGCCGGCCGGGGTGGTGACGACACCGTTGTCCCAGTGTGCGCCTTCCTCGTCGCCGCTGCGGTTGAGCGGGGCGAGCAGTTCGCCCGTGACCTTGGCCGCCTCCTCGAGGATGGCGTCGGCGGTTTCGGCATCCACCGTTTCGGCCAGGGCGGGCAGGCGAGCCCAGAGCTTGTCAGCGGCAAACACCTCGTGCAGGACAAAGCGCATGTCGCGCAGGGGGGCGTGGTATTCGGGCATGACGGACCTCGTTTTCTTGTCATGAGACGGACGCGCCCGAACGGGGCGGGCGGCCGGTGTCTGGACCGCGGTTCAGGCGTAGACGTGGAAGCCGCGGCCGCTCTTGCGACCCAGATAGCCGGCCGCGACCATTTCCTTGAGCAGGGTAGCCGGACGGTACTTGGGATCGCCGAAATCGCGGTAGAAGGTTTCGAGAATCGCCAGCAGCGTGTCCAGACCGATCAGGTCGGCCAGTGCCAGGGGACCGATGGGCTGATTGCAGCCGAGCTGCATGCCGGTGTCGATGTCCTGGGCACTGGCCAATCCCTCCTGAAGGACGAAGATCGCCTCGTTGATCATCGGGCAGAGGATGCGGTTGACCACGAACCCGGGACTGTTGCGCACCGAGATGGCAGTCTTTCCGACCTGCTCGGCGAACGCCACGGCCTTCGCATGGGTGGCCTCGGAGGTCTGCAGGCCGCGGATGACCTCGACCAGGGTCATGACCGGCACCGGATTGAAGAAGTGCAGGCCGATGAAGCGTTCGGGGCTGCCCAGCACGCTCGCCAGTTCGCTGATCGACAGCGAGGAGGTGTTGCTGGCAATGAGCGCGTCGGGCTCCGTCGCTTCCTCGATCAGGGCGAGGATCTGCCGCTTGAGGTCAAGGTTCTCGGTGGCCGCCTCGATAACCAGTTCGCTTCCGGCGAGAGCGCCGTAGTGGGTCTGCGGGTGGATGCGGGCCAGGGCTGCCTGCCTGTCCGCCTCCGCGATAAGCCCCTTCTTCACCTGGCGCTCCAGATTGGCGGACAGGGTGGCGAGGCCACGCTCGAGGGCGCTGTCGGAGATGTCCACGAGAGTGACCTGGCGGCCTGCCAATGCGCAGACCTGGGCGATACCGTTGCCCATGGTTCCGGCGCCGATGACTGCGATGCGCGCTTCAGTCGTATTCTTCAAGGGATCGTTCATGTTCGGCTTTCCTTGGATAGGCTCCTGTCGCCCAGCCCCGTACAGGCGTGGACGACAGGAATATAGCGGTTCAGTCGGCTTCCGGGGTGGCGCCGATCTCGCTCTTGGTCGAGGCGAAGCGGAGCAGATGGGTGCGCTCCACCAGAATGTACAGCACGACCCCGGTGGCCAGGCCCCAGCCCGCCCCATAGACGGCCAGAACCACGCCCATGGTGCCAGCGATCCCGCGCTCGGTGTTGTTGTTGAGCTGCTCGAAGCCGACCATCAGGCAGATGTAGCCGGTGAGTACCAGGGTCAGCGACAGGGCGATCGGCAGCACCGGCTGGAAGAAGCTCACCAGCGGCAGGATGAACAGGGCAATGAAACCGGTGATCCAGAAGGTGCCGGCACCGCTGTAGATCGAGTCCATCGCCTTGCGGCCGTACTTGTAGCGCTCGGCCATGGTCGCCGCGGCGGCGGTCCACAGCGGCCCGGCCAGGCCGGGGTAGGGCGCGAAGAAGGCATGCAGGGCGTTGCGCACGGCGGTGACCAGATGGATGCGGTCGACGTTGTAGTCGATCTTTTCGTCGGTGCGCAGTTCATCGGCGCGCTGCATCAGCGACTGGCCAACGATGATGTCGCCGAAGGCGATGATGTAGGCGATCACCGCCGTGGGGATGGCATAGAGGAAGATCTTCGCATCCGGGAAGCCGATGCCGAACGGCAGGTAGTTCCAGAGCTGGTCGAAGGCCGGCTGGGTGATCCCCCACCTGATCTCCGGCATCTTGTACTCACCCACGGCGATGCCGATGAAAATGGCGATCAGCATGCCCGGCACCATCCCGTAGTTGACGATCTTGCGCGCCAGCGGCACACGCTCGGTGAGGCCCCTGAAGGATACCGAGAACATCAGGTACAGGCAGATCAGGCTGCCCAGCACCAGGGAGATCGGGGTATTGGCCAGGCGTCCGCCGCTGGAGATCTCGCCCATCAGTGCGGCAATGCCGGCGCCGATGATGATGCCGCCCTTCATGGAGTTGGGCACCAGACGCACCATCACGCTGCCGAGACGGGTGACACCGAGCAGGAGGAAGATCAGGAACACCAGAAATTGCAGGGCGAACAGGGCCTGGATAGCTTCCGGACCGGGCTGGTAGTCGCTGAGGAAGAGGATCACCACCGGGATGCCGGGCGTGATCCAGCCCGGCACCAGCGGCACGCCGAGCAGGGCCGGCAGCATGAAGCCGATGCCGCAGATTACCACGTAGGCGATGGCCACCTCATAGGGCAGGCCGAGGTATTTCTCCAGCAGCGGGATCATGCCCAGGCTGACCACGAACATGATGAACGCCTGGAGCATTTCCGCGGTTTCCCAGCGGTAGTGCACGAAGGGCAGGCGGACCTTGAAGGGGCCGGCCGGCCAGTAGGGCTGCTCGTCACCGTCTTTGCGATTGAATAGTTGCATGGAGGTCTCCGTTGGCGCATGCGCCATTGTTATCGTTGTTGTAAAACGGGCAGGCACACCTGGCGCGTTCGTGGCGCTACCGGGCGGCGGAAAGGGACTACAGCGCCCTGGCGCGTTCGCGCAGGACGTATTTCTGGATCTTGCCGGTGGAGGTCTTCGGCAGTTCGCTGAAGACCACGCGCTTGGGGATCTTGAAGCCGGCCAGGTGCTCGCGGCAGAAGGCGATGATCTCCGCCTCGCTGGTCCGCTCGTGGCCGGCCTTGAGGGTGACGAAGGCGCAGGGGGTTTCTCCCCATTTCTCGTCGGGGCGGGCCACCACGGCTGCCTCGAGGACGCCGTGATGGCGATAGAGCACACCTTCCACCTCGATAGTCGAGATGTTCTCGCCACCGGAGATCACGATGTCCTTCAGGCGGTCCCTGATCTCCACATAGCCGTCCGGATGCCAGACGCCCAGGTCGCCGGTATGGAACCAGCCACCCTCGAAGGCCTCGGCGGTAGCGGTCGGGTTCTTCAGGTAGCCCTTCATTACCGTGTTGCCGCGCATGAAGATCTCGCCGATGGTCTCGCCGTCGCGCGGCACCGACTTCAGGGTCTGCGGATCGGCCACCATCACTCCCTCCAGGGTCGGGTAGCGCACGCCCTGGCGCGCCTTGATCCGCGCCCGTTCGTCCAGCGACAGCTCGTCCCATTCCTCGTGCCAGGCGCACACGGTGACCGGGCCGTAGACTTCGGTGAGGCCATAGACGTGAGTGACCTGGATGCCCATTTCCTCCACCGCACCGATCACCTTGGCCGGCGGTGCGGCGCCGGCGACCATGGCATGCACCGGGTGGTCGATGGCAGCCTTGGCCGAGTCTGGCATGTTGACCAGGGCATTGAGGACGATGGGGGCGCCGCACAGATGGGTGACGCGGTGCTCGTGAATCAGGGTGAGGATCTGCTGCGGATCGACCCGGCGCAGGAACACGTGCACGCCGGCCAGGGCGGTGACGGTCCAGGGATAGCACCAGCCATTGCAGTGGAACATCGGCAGGGTCCAGAGGTACACGGGGTGGTTGCCCATCGCCCAGACCATCTGGTTGCCCAGCGAGTTCAGGTAGGCGCCGCGGTGATGGTAGACGACCCCCTTGGGATTGCCGGTGGTGCCGGAGGTATAGTTGAGGCTGATGGCCTGCCACTCGTCGTCTGGCCACTGCCAGGCGAACGCCGGGTCGCCCTCGGCGAGCAGGGCCTCGTAGTCGAGATCGCTGATCGGCTGGCCTTCGCCGTACTCCGGATCGTCGACGTCGATCAGGAGCGGCGGATGATCGAGCATCCCGACTGCGGCATGGATCACCTCCTGGTATTCGCGATCGGCGATCAGCACCTTGGCCTCGCCGTGCTGCAGCATGAAGGCGATGGCCTCGGCATCCAGGCGTACGTTGAGCGTGTTGAGTACTGCGCCGACCATCGGTACGCCGAAGTGCGCCTCGAGCATCTGCGGAATGTTGGGCAGCATCACCGCCACGGTATCGCCCTTGCCGATGCCGCGACCGGCGAGGGCGGAGGCCAGGCGGCGGCAACGCACATAGGTCTCGGCCCAGGTGCGGCGAATCGAACCATGGATCACGGCTGGGCGGTTCGGATAGACGGAGGCGCTTCGCTCGATGAAGCTCAGCGGGGAAAGGGGGACGTGGTTGACTTCAGAGCGCGACAGGCCCTGTTCGAAGATCGACATGCTTTTATCCTTTCGGCTGATTGTTCTTATTGCCTGCCAGCCTTTCCGTTCCGGCAGGGCTGGTACACCCTTCGCCGATCTGTATAGCAATCTCCATTTGATATGTAAATACTACCTGCACAATGTAGTATGATTACTATATTTATTTAATTTAACTCCCAGTAAGGGATGGTTATAAACGAATGCAGCCAGATGCCGATCATCCGAGCGCTTCGCCGTTGCTGGCGTTCGATCCGCAGCCCGGTCTGCTGCTGGATTCCCGTGCTCGGCCCCTGGAACTGAACGAGTCCCTGCGGGCGCTGCTCGGCGAGTCCGAACGGCAGGTTCTGGCCGGCTGCCTGCCGGCGAATCACGAGCAGCTGGTGCGCGCCTGTCTTGAGCAGCGGCGGGCCATCGAGGACGTCGAGGCGCAGTTCGGGGAGCGGGTTCTGCTCTGGACTTTCATTCCCGATCCGCGAACGAGGAGGGTGGTGGCGCGCTGTCGGGATGCCACCGGACACATTCTCGGCGAGCGCGAGGCCGCCAAGGCGCGTCGGCTGTATCGACTGATCACCGAGAACACTACCGACCTGATCTCCCGCCACGATCCCGACGGGCGTTTCCTGGACGCTTCGCCGGCCTCCTGGACCCTGCTCGGCTACTGGCCGGAGGAGCTGCGCGGCAAGCCGGTACGCACGTTCGTGCATATTCGCGAGCGGACGCAACTGGTCAGTGCCCGGGAGGCGCTGGAGCAGCACGGCTATCACACCATGAGCTACCGGGTGCGCCACCGTGCCGGGCACTACCTGTGGTTCGAGACGGCCAGCCGGGCGATCCGTGACACCTATACCGGTGAGGTGGTGGAGGTGATCAGCGTGTCGCGGGACATCACCGCCCGGGTCCGTGCCGAGGAAAACAACCGCAGACTGGCCGGCGTGGTGGAGGCCAACACCGATCTGGTGCTGTTCATCGACCCGGCCGGACAGATCACCTACCTCAATCCGGCTGCCCGGCGCACCCTGGGGATCGGCGAGCGGCAGCCGATGCCGCCGCTGGCCGCACTCTTCGCCCGCGACGACGTGGCGCAGCTGCAGGCCGAGGGCTGGAGCATCGCCGAGCGACAGGGGGCGTGGAGCGCCGATGCGCGCCTGCAACCGATGGGCGGCGGTGCCTCGGTGCCGGTTTCGCTGGTGCTGCTGGCGCATTCTGCGGTCGGCGGCGAACGTTATTACTCGCTGGTGGCGCGCGACATGACCGAGCGCGAGCTGCGCGAGGCGCAGCAGCACCGTCATCAGGACGAGCTGGCGCATACCGCCCGGCTGGTCAGTCTCGGCGAGCTGGCCTCCGGGCTCGCCCACGAGATCAACCAGCCGCTGGCGGCGGTGGTCAACTACGCCAGCGCCAGCCAGCGCTACCTGCAATCCCTGGAGCACAATCCGCAGGCGGTGCTGCGCGTTGCCCAGGGACTGGAACGCATCACCGAGCACGCCCAGCACGCTTCGGAGGTGATCAAGCGGCTGCGCGCCTTTCTGCGCAAGGGGCAGCGACGCATGCAGGCGCTCGATGTGGCCGAGGTGGCGCGGGGCGCGGTACGTCTCTGCGGCTGGGAAGCGAACGCCAGCCAGGTGACGATCGAGGCGCACTTGCCGAACGACCTGCCGCCGGTCTACGCCGACCGGGTGCTGCTCGAGCAGGTCCTGCTCAACCTGCTGCGCAATGCCATCGACGCCAACCATGAGGCCCATCCCGGCCAGCCGACCAGCATCATGCTGACGGCCCGTGCCGAGGCCGGGCGGGTAACGATCGAGGTGCGCGACTGCGGGCCGGGGCTGAGCGACGCTGAGCTGGAGCGGGTGTTCACGCCGTTCTACACCAGCAAGCCGGAAGGGCTTGGGTTGGGCCTGTCGATGAGTCGCAGCATCGTCGAGGGCTTCGGCGGCTCCCTGGAAGCGCAGCGCGCCGAGGGCGTCGGGCTGTCGATGCGCTGCCGGCTGCCGATCCAGTAGAAAGGCGCCAAAGTTCCGCCTTCTGAGATACCCCCAGTGAGCTCCGTTCGCCGTAGGTCGCCGCCTTACGGCATCATCATGTCAGCATGGTGATGTGCCATCAGCGAATCCGGCACGCCGCTTTGCTCGAGTCCCCCGGAATCCAGCCAGGCTCGGGTCCGTTGATGGGCGCGGTCCATCAGCTCTCCGGTCTGGCTGAAATCGAAAACCGACACTGCCAGAGGACACAGTGGGGCAACGACATGAATGCGCGCACGGGCTGCATGCAGCTCGATGTCGCGTACCAGTTGGCGCATGCTCATCAGGTTGAGGGTATGCAGTGCCAGGGCTACGAGGCCTCTGGGCGGCTCCTTGCAGGCGCAGCCAAAGCCTGTGGGCAACACCAGGATTCGAGTAGCACCCAGCGCTACGGCGCTGGCGATGGGGGTGCTGCTGCTCACCCCACCGTCTACCAGCACGCTGCCTTCGCGCCACACCGCCGGGAATACCAGTGGAATGGCAGTGCTGGCCAGCAGGGCCTGTTCGGCATCTCCCTTGGACAACACGACCTCCGCGCCGCTCAAAAGGTCGGTGGCGACGATGTGCAGTGGCAGTCGGGCTTCCTCGATGCGCCGGATGGGCAGCGCGCGTCGGATCAGGCGCTTCAGGGCGGCCGGCTGCAGCAGGTGGCCGCGGTGATGCAGCAACCCGCCGAGGGCGTCGGTGAACGAGAAGGGGAACACGTCGGCCTGGCGCAATCCGCGCCAGATATCCGCGAGCCCGGCAATGCCGGCAAGGGTGGGGCGGGCAGCGAAATAGGCGCCATTGATGGCTCCGACCGAGGCCG
Organism: Azotobacter salinestris; assembly: GCF_009363155.1. Taxonomy (NCBI): domain Bacteria; kingdom Pseudomonadati; phylum Pseudomonadota; class Gammaproteobacteria; order Pseudomonadales; family Pseudomonadaceae; genus Azotobacter; species Azotobacter salinestris. Next base: position 380,663 of record NZ_CP045302.1, on the reverse strand, counting down.
CCGACCACGAGATCGAAGTTCAACCCCGCTTCCACCAGCGTCTGCAACATGCCGACCTGAACCGCGCCGAGGCTTCCGCCGCCGGCCAGAACCAAGGCGGTGCTGGATTGCATGTCCCCTCTCCTGTTCAGCGCTGCTGGTTCAGCGTCCAGTCATAGTCAAGGTAGCCCAGCTCCGCGCCCTGGCGTATTCGTTGCTGATCGGCAGGCTCATCGCTCAACCACTGTGCTCGCACAGCGAGATAGCCACTCACCGAGCCGGCCTGGCGGGCGAAGTCCTCGCCGTACCAATCGAAGATCCTCGAGACTTCCAGTTGGTTGCCTTGCCGATCGAAGCGGTTGCGCTGGCGATCACCGAGGAAGCGACGCAGGCTGTCTTCCAGTTGGCCCTCCAGCTGTTCGGCGACCAGGGCTTCCGGGCGCAATGCAGGACAGCCGACCGAAGCGCAGTTGACCACGAAATGAATGCGCGGCTCGTCGTAGGCACCCGGCTGGCGGATCAGCCCATGCTCCAGGTCGTCGAGGCTGAGGGTCTGGCCGAGGAGCGGAATGAAGCGGCGTTTCCAGGGCGAGCCGAACAGGCTGCCGATGTCCTTGATCGAGGCAGTCGGGTAGTGGTCGAGGATCAACTGCACGGTGAAGGCGTTGTAGGCATTGATCAGAAAGGCCAGTCGCTGGTCGCGAGCCCAGCCATTGAACTCGGCGCGACTGACCGCCGACAGCTGCGCCAGATAGGTAGCGAGCGCCTGGCGGTCACGGGCGAAGGCCGGGTAGTCCACCTCGCTGGCCACACCCTCGCGTACCCAGTGCACATGACGTTCGAGCAGGCTGTTCCAGCCCTTGTGCCGATGGTCGAAGGACTCGGCCTGGGCAAGGCCGCTCAGGGCCAGCAGAGCCCACAGCAGCATCCTCATGGCCGCTCTCCCGAGGTTGGACCCTGTGCCGCCATGGCCCCCGTTCGGGGCTTGCCGGCATACAGGCGCGCGAGCGTAGTGGGTGCAATGCCGAGGATGAAGCCCAGGGCCAGCAGGCGGTTGCGGCAGGCGCGGCGCCACCAACCGTCGCGTTGCCAGCGGCGCGGACTCACCCGCAGCCCCTGGCGAATGCAGCGGAAATCGCCATGCTCGCGCAGCCCCTCGACCAGCGGGACTTCCTCGAACAGGGGCCATGGCGCGTGCTGTCCCACCGCGTAGTAGGCACTGCGTCGGGCGAACAGCCCCTGGTCGCCATAGGGCACGCCGACCTGGTTGCGCCAGGCCACCAGGCGTTCGAGCAGGCGACCCTGCCAACCGGGGGTGCCACTGAAGCGGAAGGCAAAGTAGCCACCCGCTGCCCCCGTGCTGACGGCCTGACGCAATGCCGCCAGCGGCTGGCCGTCCAGCTCGGCATCGGCGTGGAGGAACCAGAGGATGTCGTGTTCGGCGAGTGCCGCGCCCTGGCGCAGCTGCTCGCCACGACAGGGCACCGCTGGCGACCAGAGCGCCCCGTGACGTCGGCAAAGCGCCTGGCAAGGCTCGCTGGCGGCGGCATCGACGACGATGATCTGCAACGGCGGACCGCCGTCCCTTTCGGCCTGGCGCAACTGGCCGAGCAGACGCTCGAGGGGTAGCTCGTCGCGCAAGCAGGGAATGACCACGCTGACCGGGAGCCGGGCGCTCATGCGTGCTCTCCGCAGGTGCTGGCCAGGCTGTGCAGCAGGCGGCGACGTGCCGGGCGTGGGTCGTCGGCCAGTTCGCCCAGGGCGCGCGTCAGGTCCGCCTGCTCGTCGATATCGAAGGACTCGCCACAGAGTGCAACGGAGTGGCCTGCCTCGCGACAGGCGTCGGCCAGTGCCTGGCCCAGATCGGCAGTGCTCCAGGGCAGCTCGGTCAGGTCGGGCCAGGGCCGGTTCGAAGCCATCAGCACCACGCCACCATCGCTGGCGGAGATCAGCACCGTATCCGCTTCTCGCAGGGCGATACGTACCCGCTGGTAATGCTCAGGGCGCAGGGCCGGCGCGTCGCTGCCGATGAACACCAGGCGGCGATGCCCGGCGGCGCGCAGTGTGTGATCCAGAGCATTCAGCCGCTCGCCGAGGTTGCCGCTGCCCTGCGGCAGGCAGAGGGCCTGCGGGGCCAGGGCACTGGCCCAGTCGCGATGCACCCTCTGATCCGGCGCGATCACCGTGGCGCCGGGCCAGTTGCCGAGATCTTCCAGCGCACAGTCCAGCAGCCATTCGGCAATCCGTAACGCCGCTTCGGCGCCAATCCGGGCAGCCAGGCGCTGCTTGCCGTGACCGATGGCGGGACGCTTGCAGACCAGGACCAGGGTGGGATGAGGGGAGGTATTTTCTTCAGGGAACATCGACCAGGCTCGCAGCAAAATGGCAGAGGAAGCTTTCAAGGGGGCGGCCGGCTCGCGGATTGCCGAATTTACGGCCACCTGTCTATGAATTGGAGGGAGCCGGGCGGCTCCTGTTACAGCCTTGCCTGGCGAAGCAGGTGGCCCGGCTACTCCGCATGTTTGCGCACCTTGTCCAGGATGGCTGCGGTATCCACGGGCTCCCAGTCCAGCGGCAGCTGCTGCAGGACCTGGGAGGTGAGCCGGAGCTGCTTGATATAGCGCCGGCAGCGCCAGCACATGCGCAGGTGCATGAAAACGGCCATGCGCGTGCGCAGGCCCAGATGCCGGTCGATGATGTCCGAACCCAACTCCGACATTTCCTTGCAGGTCAACATGTGCCCACCTCCTCGAAGTGGTTGAGCATGGCATGCATGCGTTGCCGCCCCCGATGCAGCAGGACGCGCACGTTGCCTTCGCTGAGCCCGGTGGCCCGGGCAATCTCGGCGAATTCCAGCCCGCCCAGCTCGCGCATCAGCACCACGCTCCGCTGGTCGCCGGGCAGCCGATGTAGATGTTTGCGGATGCACTCGTGCAGTTCGGCTTCGGTCAGCAGAGCCTCCGGGCTGTCGTGGTGCCACTGTGCGGGCGGATGACTCCAGGTGCCTTTGTCGCTGAAGCTGGAAGCAATCGGTGAGCCGCTGTCCACTCCCCAGCCTTCCAGCGAGACCTCGCGCTTGTACTGGCGCAGCAGCGCATGCGCCTCGTTCAGTGCGATGCGCGCCAGCCAGGTACGCAACCGCGAGCGTCCCTCGAAGCCCTTGATGGCGGCGAAGGCCTTCAACCAGGTTTCCTGGGCGACATCGTCGGCCAACCCCTGTCCGACCAGAGGGGTGGCCATGGCCACCAGAAAGCGGTGATGGGCACGGATGACCGCCTCGCAGGCTGCCGCATCCCCTTGCTGCAGACGCTTGACCATATCCCGTTCTTCTTCCATTCCATTCCCCAGAGCGTGCTGACTTCAGCATGGATATCGGCCGTGCCGCAGTGCGCATCCTGGGATGCCGTCGCCCGGCCGTTGTTACATCGGTGTCTGCCCGCAGCTGCTGAAATCCAGGGTCGCTCAGCACAGCAAGCCGTTGAGATAGCGATGGGCCAGCGGATCGCGCGCGCTTTCGAACAGTTCGCAGGCCGGTCCGCTGTCCAGTACGCAGCCGCAGCCATCACGTACCCAGCACACCGCCACATGGTCGGCCAGGCGCCGCGCCTGGGCCAGGTTGTGGGTGACCATCAGCAGGGTATAGCGGCCCTTCAGGCTGTCGATCAGCCCCTCGACGGTGGCGCTGGCGATGGGGTCGAGGGCGCTGCAGGGCTCGTCCAGCAGCAGCACGCTGGGCTCCAGCGCCAGGGCGCGGGCGAAGCACAGGCGCTGCTGCTGGCCCCCGGACAGGCCCAGCGCGGGCCGGTGCAGGCGGTCACGCACCTCGTTCCACAGCCCGGTGGCCTGCAACGCCTGTTCCATCCGCCCATGCAGTTCGGCCTTGCTGCGCACGCCGTGCTCGCGCAGGGCGAACAGGATGTTCTCGGCGATGCTCAGGGGGAAGGGGTTGGGCTGCTGGAACACCATGCCGACTCGACGGCGCAGCAGCTGGACATCGACGCCGCTGTCCAGCACGTCCTGGCCATCGATCAGTACCCGGCCGCTGCCCCGGGCGCCGGACACCAGGTCGCTCATGCGGTTGGCCGCCGACAGCAGGCTGCTCTTGCCGCAACCGCTGGTGCCGACCAGCGCCATCAGCTCGCCGGGGGCCACGTCGAGGGAGGCGCCGAGCAAGGCCCCCTGCTCGCCATAATGCACGCTGAGTCCCTGGATGCTCAGTGAGGGGGGATTGCTCATGGGTTTATCTCGCAAAAGGACTGCGGTCGTTGGCCGATGCGCCAGGCGATCAGCTGGATCAGCAAGGCGAAGCCCAGCAGCACCAGGGCGGTGCCGGTCGATGCCGGGCGGCCGCCCGACACGTTCATGGCCAGGTCGTAGATGTGCACGGCCAGCGTGCGCCCGGAGTCGAACAGGCTCTCCGGCCAGCGCATCACGTAGCCGGCGGTGAACAGCAGCACGGCGGTTTCCGCCAGGGCGCGACCGGCGCTGAGCACCAGGGCGGCGGCGATGCCCGGCGCGGCAAAGGGCAGCAGGATGCGGCGCAGGTAGCCAACCCGCGAGATGGCCAGACCGGCCGCGGCCTGCCGGTAGCATGTGCGACTCCCATACAGGCGTGCCAGTCCCATCAGCAGCAGGGCCAGCACCAGCAGCACCCAGCCGCTCAGGTACAGCGCCTGCAGATGCGGGCCGCTGGCGTAGCTCATCTCCAGGGCAATATTGGCGGTCAGGGTACGCACCGGCTCGAAGGGTGAGCCCGGCCACTGCACCACGTTGCCGGCCACCATCAGCACTGCCATGGTTTCGCCCAGCGCGCGCCCCAGCTGCAGCAGGATGGACGGCCACAGGCGCGGCCAGGCGGCCGGCAGCAGCACCCGGCGGATCGCCGCCCAGCGCGATACGCCCAGGCACAGCGCCGCCGGCAGATGACGCCGGGCGCTCTCGCGCAGGGCCACGTCCGCCTGCACCATCAGCAACGGCAGGATCATCAGGGCCAGGACGATACCCGCCGCCAGCAGGCTGGCACCAGGCGGTACCCAACGGTTGAGCAGCGGCACCAGCACCATCAGCCCCCAGAGTCCGTAGACCACCGAGGGGATGCTGGCCATCAGGCCGAGCATGGCGCCATACAGCCGCGCCACGGCCGAGGGTGCATAGAAGATCAGCCAGACACTCACCAGCAGCCCCGCCGGCACCGCCAGCAGCAGGGCCAGCAGGCTGCTGAGCAGGGAGGCACCGAGCATGGCCTGCAGGCCGAACAGCCCCCTGGCCGGCTGCCAGCTCGCGCCCAACAGATTGGCCGGCTGCTGCAGCAGCGGCCAACTGGCCTGGGTCAGGAACACCAGGATCGGCAGCAGTACCATGGCGGCGTTTAGCGCGCAGACCAGGCTGGCACCGCCCAGCAGGCGGTCAGCGCCGTGGCGCAGGGATGAAGGCGTGCTGAGCGACAAGGTCGGCCACCTCGCTGGATTGGGCGAAGGCCAGCAGGGCCCGGATGTTGGCGTCGGGCTCGCCGCGTACCACCAGGTTCAGCTCGCGACTCAGCGGATAGCTGCCGGAGAGCAGGGCCTCGGTCGAGGCCGCCTGCCCATCCAGGGTCAGCAGCTTGATCGGCACGCCCTGCCGGGCTTCGTACTCGGCGCTGCCGATGGATACGTAGCCGATGGCCAGCGGATTGCCGGCCACCGACTTGATGCCCTGCTGGTTGTCGCCGATGACCAGATCCGGCTGCACCGCAGCGTTGTCGAGGCCGAAGTGCTTGAGGAACAGCTCCAGGGGCGAGCGCCCCTCGGCCTTGTGCACCTTCACCACAGGTCCTGGCTGGCCACCCAGCTCGCTCCAGTCACCGAGCCGGCCGGTGTAGAGCCCCACCACCTGCGCGCTGCTGATGCCATCCAGGGGATTGTCGGCATGCACAATCATGGTGATGCCATCGTTGGCGATGAGGAAGGGGGTCAGATCCCGCTCATCGGGGTTCAGCGCGCACGACACCATGCCGATGCTCGCCAGGCCGCCGCGCACGTCCTGGATGCCGCGCGAGGTGCCGCCGGACTGCACGTCGACCCGCATGCCGGGGTGCCGGGCTTCAAAGCGCTTGCCGATCTCGGCCATCAAGGGCGCGATGGTGCTGGAGCCGGAAACGGTGATGGTCTGCTCGCGCTGCGGCGCACAGCCGGCCAGCAGCAGCGCGGTACAGGCGAGGGCAAACAGGCCGCGGATCAACATGGCTACTCCCTCAGCAGCAGCTGGCCGCTGGCGCTGCGGCGTTCGGCTGATCGAACGGCAGGCCGGCACCGCAGCCGGTGAAGATGCCGAAATGGCGGCTGAAGTCGCCGATGAACTGGAAGTGCGCGGCGAAGCGGCTGTCCTTGAGCATGCGCCAGGTGTTGCCGCACACCGGGAAGACCCGGCCGGTCTCGATGCGGTGGTGCTTGTCGAGCACGAAGGCGCTGGCCGCGCCGGGGATGCTGCCCTGGTAGATCACTGCCTGGCCGTAGTCCTCGCTGGCCGGCTCCAGGCCATCGAGCTTGAACAGCCGGTAGGTGGCGGAGAAGAAGCGGGCGTCGCCGAGCTTTTCCGCCAGGTGCGGGGCGTCCACGCTGATCGGGCGATCCTCCACCAGCCGCGGATCGGCAAAGCCGTGGCGGCGCGCGAGGTTTTCGAAGTCGTTCCAGTACAGGGCGCCACCCAGGCACTCGCCGTAGAGCACCTCGTCCTCGCGCAGTTCCTTGGTCAGCCGGCGATCGGCGTAGACATCGGAGAAGTACAGCTCGCCGCCCGGCTTGAGCAGGCGATGGGCCTCGCGCAGCACGCTGTCCTTGTCCGGCGACAGGTTGATCACGCAGTTGGAGACGATCACGTCGAAGCTGGCATCGGCCAGCTCCAGGGCGGCAAGATCCTCGATATAGCCCTGGCGGAACGCCACATTGGCATAGCCGAAGCGCTCGGTATGGTAGTCCAGATGGGCGTTGGCCACGGCGAGTTGCTCGGCGGTCATGTCCACGCCCAGTATCGAGCCTTGCGGCCCCACCAGTTGGGCCAGCACGTAGCAATCGCGGCCCGAGCCACTGCCCAGGTCGAGCACCCGGCAGCCTTCCAGCAGTGTCGGTGCGACCAGGCCGCAACCGTAGTAGCGCGCGTTGACCTCCGGGTGCACCTTGTCCAGCAGCGGCTTGAGCCAGCCGGGCAGGCTGGAGACGTCGCAGCAGGCGCTGGTTTTCAGATCCCCGGTTTTCTGCAGGATCTTGCCGTAGTAGTTCTGTACCGACTCGTGCATGAGCGACCTCTGTGTGCGGATTGCCAAGCGCCGGCCCGCGAGTGGTGAAGCGGAGCGGCTTGGTAGATGTGTGGTGACTGTGGCCTATCAAGCAGATACGAACAGCCGGGGTTTTGTTACAGCTCAGGACCTGTCCATGACCAGTCGATCCTCATCGCGATAGGCGATCAGCAGCAGACTGCCGGCAAAGATGATCAGCGAGGGGTAGAACAGCGCGTTGCTGCCTTGGAACACCCAGTTCCAGGGATCGATCACCGACTGCATCACTGCCAGCAGGGAGGCGCCGTTGAGCAGCACCTGCACGGGGTATGCCCAGCGGCGCGCAAAGCCGACCACCACCGCCAGACCGACCAGTATCTGCAGGGCTCCGGCCACACGCAGGGCGTTCTCGGCGGCGAGGAAGCCGAAGTAGAACTTGTTGGCCACCGCCATGCCGTGCTCGACGTTGAACACCTTGTCGGCGCCCCAGATGACCAGCAGCCAGCCAAGCGACACGCGCAGGAATAGCAGCGTCCAGGTTTTCATTGCGGTTTTCTCCTTGATCGAGTAGAGCCGAGTTTGTGACTTGGCCTTGGTTTTTCATGCCCGACCGGTTTGGCTGGGCAGGTGAAAGGGGGTTCAGTGGCTGACGAGATGCCGGTTGATGAAGCGGCGATCGAGCCGGTCTTTCCACCAGCCAAGCACGCGCCCTTCGGCGCTGAGACCCGCCCAGCTCATCAGCGCACCGCCCTGACCGTCGGCCAGCAGCCCGAGCGCATGGCGCTGCGGCACGAAACGCACGAACGGCTGGCCCAGCAGGGCCGCGCTCAGATTGGCCGCCAGGGTCGGGCCCTGGCGTACCGCGTACACGCCGTTGCGTGGCGTGCCGGCCAGGCTGGCGCAATCGCCGGCAGCCAGGATGTGAGGATGGGAAAGGCTCTGCAGGGTGTCGCGGATGCTGATGAAACCGCGTTCATCGCAGGCCAGCCCCGTCTCGCGCAGCCAGGGCAGTGGGCTGGCCCCCGTGGCCAGGATCACGCGCCTGCCATGCCAGGCCAGGTGATTGCCGGCGACCAGGGCATCGCCATGAATGGAATCCACGGCCATGCCTTCCTGAACCGTCACCCCGGCTTTGGCCAAGTGGCGCAAAGCCCTGTGGCGCAGGGAAGCGGGATATCCCGCCAGAATCCGCCCGGCGCTGAGCAGGGTCAGCTCCGGCACCTGCGGAGCGAGCGCAAGCGCCAGCTCGACCCCGGCGGCCCCGCCGCCGAGGATGGCCAGCGGCTGTGGTGTTTCCTGCCACTGGCTCCAGCCCTTGAGGAAAGCCTCGAAGGGTTTCACCGGCAACAATGCCATCTCGCCGCCCAGCTCTTGAGGCGCTTTGGGTTGCTAGCCCAGGTTGAGGGACAGCCAGGATGCCGAGAAGCGCCTACCATCGGCCAGCTCAAGGCTGCTGGAGGCTGGCTCAAGGCCCACCAGCCGGCCCTGCAGCAGCACTACCTCAGTGCTGGCGCACAGCCCCTCCAGGGGCACGCGACATTGCTCGGGGCTGTAACGCCCCGCCAGCAGTCCCGGCAACATGCCGGAGTACCAGGCGTAGGGCCCCTCGCTGATCAAGGCGATACGCCCCTTGGGGCGTTGCCCGGTGGACCACTGGCGCAGCACGCCCAGATGGGCATGACCGGCCCCCGAGAGTAGAAGGTCGAATTCGCCGTTCACGAGAGTCTCCCGTCTGCCTTGAGCGGCGAGGCGGCTTCGTTCTTGCCGCCGCTCCCCAGACGCCAGCGATGGAAACGTGCCAGCCAGTGCAGCGCCGTAGCCGGGGCGTGGGTGCGCTTCCATTCGCCGGCCGCGTACTTGTTGGCTTCGGCCAGGGTCGGGTAGATGTGGATGGTGCCGAGGATCTTGTTCAGGCCCAGGCCATGCTTCATCGCCGCGACGTACTCGGCGATCAGGTCGCCGGCGTGCTCGCCGACGATTGTCACGCCGAGGATGCGGTCCTTGCCGGGCTCGGTCAGCACCTTGACATAGCCATGGGCCGCCTCGTCGGTGATGGCGCGATCGAGATCGTCGATGCCGAAACGGGTGACCTCGCAGGCAATGCCCTTGGCCTTGGCGTCCTGCTCGTTGAGGCCGACGTGAGCCACCTCAGGGTCGGTGAAGGTGGCCCAGGGAATCACCCGGTAGTCCACCCTGAAGCGCTTGAGGCCGCCGAACAGGCCGTTCACCGCGGCATACCAGGCCTGGTATGCCGCGGTATGGGTGAACTGATAGGCGCTGGTGACATCGCCCACGGCGAAAATGTTGGGGAAGCGCGTGGCCAGGTAGCCGTCGGTTGCCAGGGTGCCGTTGTCGCGCACCTCCAGCCCCAGTTCCTCGGCACCGAAGCCCTTGACGTTGGCGACGCGCCCCAGGGCCAGCAGCACCTGGTCGAAGGCTATGGCCGTCTCGCTGTCGTCGGCCATGTTCATGCAGATCAGCTGCCGCTGGCCGTCAACGACCTCGAAGCGCACGGCCTTGTGCTGAAGGAGCACGTCCACCCCGTCCGCTCGCAGGCCGGCCAGTACCGCCGAACTGGCATCGGGATCCTCGCGCGGCAACAGGCGCTGGTTCCGCTGCACCAGGGTGACTCCACAACCCAGCCGTTGAAAGGCCTGGGCCAGCTCGCAGCCAATGGGACCGCCGCCGAGTACGAGCAGGCGCCTGGGCTGCTCGCGCAGCTCCCAGATGTTATCCGAGGTCAACGGTGCGACCCGCTCGATGCCCGGTATCTCCGGCACCAGGGGGCTGGCGCCGGTGGCAATGACGATGGCGCGGGTGCTGAGGCTCTGGCCGTTGACCTCCACCGACCAAGGCGAGGTGATCCGGGCCTCGCCTTCGATCACCTCCACGCCCAGGCCGGTATAGCGCTCGACCGAGTCGTGCGGCCCGACCTTCTCCACCACACGCTGCACGCGCTGCATGACCGCGGCGAAATCCACCTCGCCACCGACGACGGGCTTGAAGCCCAGTCGTTCGGCCTTCTTCAGCTCATTGGCCAGCCTGGCCGAGCGGATCAGCGCCTTGGACGGTACGCAGCCGGTGTTCAGGCAGTCACCCCCCATTTTGTGCTTTTCGATCAGGGTGACTTTGGCCTTCACCGCCGCGGCGATATAGGCCGACACCAGACCGCCGGAGCCGGCGCCGATCACCACCAGGTTGCGGTCGAAGCGCCTGGGCTTGACCCAGCCGGCGTAGACCTTGCGCGCCTTGAACCAGTCCAGCGCCCTGCGCGACAGGAGCGGCAGCAGACCGAGCAGCACGAAGGCGCCTAGCAGCCCCGGCGAGAGAATCCCGGCCAGCGAGTCCAGCTGGCCCAGCTCGCGGCCGGCATTCACGTAGACCAAGGTGCCCGGCAGCATGCCCAGCTGGCTGACCCACCAGAAGGTGCGCGCAGGTAGCTTGGTCAGGCCCATGGCCAAGTTGATCAGGAAGAAGGGAAATACTGGCACCAGGCGCAAGGCGAACAGGTAGGAGGCCCCTTCGCGGGCGATGCCCTGGTCGATGCCGGCCAGGCGCTGGCTGAAACGGGCCTGCACCCAGTCGCGCAGCAGGAAGCGGCTGATCAGCATGGCCAGGGTGGCCCCCAGGGTGGAGGCGAAGGACACCAGCAGGGTGCCGCCGAGCAGGCCGAACAGCGCACCGCCCACCAGGGTCATCAAGGCCGCACCGGGCAATGACAGCGCGGTGACCAGCACGTAGATCAGGAAGAACAGCCCGCCGGCCAGCCGGGGATGGGCCGCCACCCGGGCATCGAGCGCCGCGTGCTGCGCCTTGAGGCTGGCCAGATCGAGGTACTGGCCCAGGTCGAACAGGAAGAAGCCCGCCACCAGCAGCAGGATAATGGCCAGCAGGGCCGATTTGCGCTTGTCCATGACGAGTCACTCCTCAGTGGTTGTCCAATGCGCCGCCACAGCTGGAACCTTGCCCGGCCGTACAGGCGTAGCAGTGGTCGCGGGTGACGATGGGGTTGCCGTCCAGGCTCGCGGACGTGAGCAGGTCGCGCAGATGCGGCCGGTCGCGGCCGATCAGCCCCGGCATGGCCATGGGCAGGTCGAGCATCTGGTTGAAGTCGCAGTCGTAGAGGTAGCCCTGCCAGTCGACACTGATCAGGCTGCGGCACATCACTGCCGCGAGGTTCTCCGACCGGTAGCTGTCGCGCAGCAGCTGCATGTAGCCGTTGAACTGCCCCTTGCTCACCAGGGTGCTGCCGAAGCGCGCGATCGGCTGGTTGGTGATGGTCAGCAGGTGGCTGAAGTGGATGCCGAAGTCCTCGGCCAGCCGGGCCTTGTAGTCGGCTTCGAGCCGGGCCTGGGGCGGCGGCAGGCGGGGGCCTTGCGGGTTGTACACCAGGTTGAGGATCAGCCCGCTGCGATCCATGCCATAGCCGAGCCGGTTGAGCGTCTTCAGTCCGGCGACGCTGGCCTCGAACACGCCATCGCCGCGTTGCCTGTCGACATTCTCGCGCGAGTAGCAGGGCAGGGAGGCGGTCACCTCCACGCCCTGCTCGGCGAGGAACGCGGCCAGGTCCTCGTAACCGGACTCGCCGAGGATGGTCAGGTTGCAACGATCGATGACCCGCAACCCCTCGCGCCGCGCGTGAGTGACGATCTCCCGAAAACGCGGGTGCATTTCCGGGGCGCCCCCGGTCAGATCGAGGGTCTGTACCGGATGGGCATCGATGACCTGGTGCAGGAGCGCCAGGCTCTCGTCGGTCATGGTCTCGCTGCGGGTCGGTCCGGCGTTGACGTGGCAGTGCAGGCAGCGCTGGTTGCAGCGGTAGGTGAGGTTGACTTGCAGGGCCTCCACCCGACCGCGACGGATCGCGGGGAAGCCCAGGGCGTTGAGAAGGGGTAGGGTGGCGTGCATGGCGGTGGCTACTCTTGGAAACTGTCCCTTTTGAGACGCGGGGCGGATCTGTGTTACAGACGCGTTTCGCGCAGGCGGCTCGCCAGGCCGTCGAGGCTCTCCAGCGTGATATCGGGCTCCACGCCCCAGGGGTCGAACTGCGTGCCGGGATCGCGCCGCAGCCAGGCTGTCCGCAGCCCGGCGTGTGCCGCGCCCAGCACATCGAAGGGGTTGCCCGAAACCAGGCAGATCCGTTCGGCAGGCACCCCGCAGACCGCAACGAGGTGGGCATAGACCTCCGGCGCCGGCTTGAAGGAGCGCACGGCCTCGACACTCACCACGTCGGCAAAAGCGTCGCGAATCCCGGCCCGCTGCAGCAGTCGCTCGACCGCTTCATGGCTGCCGTTGGAAAATGCATTGAGGCGAAGCCCGCTCTCGGCCAGCGCCTGCAGGCCGGCATGCACATCGGGGAAAGCTTCCAACTCGGCATAGGCCTGCATCAGCTGCTCGACGTCAGCCGGGCTGATCGCCACCCCGTTTTCCCTGCACGAGAAGAGCAAGGCGTCCCGGGTGCAGACCGAGAAGTCGCAATAGTCTCGCATCAAGCCTCTGCGGAAGCTGTACTCCAACTGCTTCTGGCGCCACGTCCTGGCCACGGACGGCGCCTGCTCGCCCATCACCCCGGTTAACTTGCCGAGCACTGCCTGGGTGTCTATCAGCGTCCCGTAGATGTCGAAAGCGACCACATTGATCATGGGATTTCCTTATGGAGTGGCTTGAAAGCACTAATCTGGACTTTTCAGTCCATAATTAAGCGAAAAAAAATCAGCTCAGGTTCGACATGATTATCTCGATAACGCTGAGCAAATCTTTTCGCTGCAGACCGGATTTGACTTGAGTACGCAGGCCGCTCATCGAGCAATGCATGTAGAGCGCCAAGGCGGCAGGGGCACGCGTCGCCGGTATCTCCCCACAGGACTGCGCCTGCGCAAAGGCCTGCTCGAATACCTCGCGAAAGCGGCGGGTAGCGAGCCCGATCAGCTGCTGTACCGCGGGGTCGGCGGTGGAGAACTCATTGGCCACGTTGACCAGCATGCAGCCACGGGGCGTATTTCGCTCCGCATCCTCAAGCACGGACAGCAGGCATGCGCGGATGAAAGCCAACGGCGAGTCAGCCTGCTCAAGCCGGGTCCTCATCTGCTTGGACCGGCTGTCGAAGTAGCGGGTGAACGCGGCCTCGAACAGGCTTTGCTTGTTACCGAAGCTCTCGTAAAGGCTGCTCTTGGAAAGACCTGTCGCCTCCAGCAGATCCTGCAGGCTGGTGGCCTCATAGCCCTTGCTCCAGAAAAGCTGCATGGCATTTTCCAAAACGAGGTCAGGATCGAAGTTTCTAGGGCGTCCACGGTTCATGGCGCGAATTATGGACCGATCATTTCATAACTCAAGGAGAAACTTTCCCGAGTTGTAACAAAACTCCTTGCCGTATGCCCGAGTCGAGTAGCCGCCCAACGGTCCGCCGCACAAGCGCAACTGCAGGCTCTGGATTGACATTGGAACCGATCAGTCCAAAATGTAGGCGTTACCTGCCTGAGGTCAGCTTGCCGCACCTTGGCGACGAGGCATTTTGCAGAATATTTAGGGATCAATCAGTCCCATGCTCTGCGAACACCAACTGAGCCTGCCTGCACTCAGCGCTGAATAGCGCCGACAACCGCGGACAGGCCGTACTGGAAAAGCCCAGGCGCAGGTCGGCTTCATCCCCAACGTGTACGCCCGCATGGTCAACTCCCCCTGCCTGCTGGAGACCTATCTGGACGGCTATGCCGCCTTCCGCAACGAGTCGGGCTTTACCCCGGCCGAACAGGAGGTGTGGTGTTCCTGGTCATCAGCCGCGAGAACGGCTGCGAATACTGCGTGTCCGCGCACAGCGTGCTGGCGATATGAAATCGGGTCTCGCACCGCAGGTCACCGATGCAATCGGTGGCGGCACTGGCCGACTTTACCCGCACCATGTTCCACACCCCTCTGGACGAGATGTTCGCCGGCCAGGCCTGGCGGCAGAAGTGAGCGGCGACATTATTAAGGTGGCCCTTAAATAGACGTCTAGTTAGACTTCAGGCATGGAAAAGATCGACGCCCGCAAACTGACCGCAGAGAGTCGCAAGCTGCTTCGCCAGATAGTGATTCGCCTGCGCCAGCAGTCCAACATGAAAGTCGAGGAGTTGGCCTCGGTCACCGGTGTGCATCCGACCACCATCAAGACTTGGCTGACCCGTGCCAACCGCGAGGGCGCGCAAGCCCTGGAGGAAAAGCGTCGGGGGCGCCCGGCGGGCGCCTGCCGCAAGCTGACGCCGGCCGACGAGCAGTGGCTGCGCGAGCAAATCGTCGAGCAACCCCCGCAGCAGCTGCAGTTGCCGTTTGCCCTGTGGACGCGCCCGGCCATCAAGGCGCTGGCCAGGGAACGCCTCGGGATCGAGCTGCAGGACCGGTTGATCGGCAAGTATCTCAAGCGCTGGGGGTTTACGCCTCAGCGTCCCGTGAAGCGGGCGCAGGAGCAGCGGCCGGAGGACATCGAGCGCTGGCTGAAGCAGACCTACCCCCAGGTCAAGGCGCGCGCCGCTGCCGAAGGAGCGGTGATTCACTGGGGGGACGAAACCGCAGTCAAGGAGGATGCGAACTGGATACGCGGCTACGCCCCCAGGGGCCAGACGCCAGTGCTGGCGACGCCCACTCGCTGGCACAAGCTGTCGATGATCTCCGCAATTTCGCCCCGTGGCGAGGTGGCCTTCCAGATCGTCGAAGGCAGTATCAACGCGCTGCGTTTCATCGACTTCCTGAGCCGCCTCGTTGAAGGGACACCGCAGAAGATCTTCCTGGTGGTCGATAACCTGCGCGTCCACCATGCCAAGGTGGTCAGCGAGTGGCTCAGTGACAAGCAGGACAGGATCGAACTGGTGTTCCTACCACCCTATGCGCCCGAGTCCAATCCCGACGAGTACCTGAATCGGGATTTCAAGACGGCGCTGCGCAGCGGCCCGGTCAGCCATGACAAGGCCAGCCTGCTGGACAAGGCGATGGCTTTCATGAACACACTCGGCAGCTTGCCCGACAAGGTCATGGCCTATTTCCAGCATCCTGCAGCACGCTATGCCATGGCGTGAATTTAAGGGCCTGATTAATAGCGGCTAGCTATGGCATGTGCGGGGCGCCGCGCCGATCAGGCAGGCGTCCCGCACATTGCCTCATGGCCCGGAAGGGGGGACCAGCGTTGAAGACGCACCTCTTACCCCTCTGGGCCGTTTGCTTTGTGCAGTGAACCACGGGCCAAGGCCAGCGCGGCTGTCGGCAGCACCAGCCATTGCAGCAGCGGCGAGGCGCCGAGCGGAACGAAGGGCGTCAGCGGCATCCATTCGGAGTAGGCCCAGTTCATCCGCACGGCCGTGTTGATCCACTCGCTGAACGCTGTATAAGCGAGGCCGAAAGTAACCGCGACGGCGCCTATCCGCCGCCAGCGCCACCGGTCCAGGGGGCCGGCGCTCGTGACACCCAGCGCGGCGAGCAGGGCGAGCACAGCGATGAGTATGTCCCCCAGCGTGCAATGGATGACCGCGTAGGCGATCGATGGGGGTGGCGCTTGCGTCCAGAGGGTGTAAAGCGGCAGCTGTGCGATTTCCCACAGCAGATTCATCGGCCCGAAGAAGACCAGGTAGCGCACGAAGACGAAATGCCAGACTTGCGGGTCGTCATGCCAGGGGCGCGAGGCGCCTGTGCCCTTCGTCATCGGTCGATTCCCGCTCGTCAGGTACGGAGCTCCAAGGATGCGTTCAATGCTGGCCGATGGCTGCCAACGCGCTGCTCAGCTCTTGCGTACCCAACTGCTCCAGAGGAAGGGACAGGAACGCGCTGACCCGCTGCTCGATACTGGCCACCGTCCGGTCGAACACCGCATCGACTTTCGCCTGCGAGTCGCCTTGCCCGGCCGGGTCGGGCAGCCCCCAGTGGGCCTTGATCGCGCTGCCGAAGTAGACCGGGCAGGGTTCGCTGGCCGCATTGTGGCACAGGGTGATCACCAGGTCTGGGCGCAGCCCCTCGTGCACGCCTTGTGCCTTGCTGTGCAGCCCGATCACTTGGATGCCGGCGCGCTGCAGGGCCTTGAGGCTTTGCGGATGCACCTCGCCGCGCGGCCTGCTACCGGCGCTGTAGGCCCGCATGCCGGCCGGCGCCAGGTGGTTGAAGATGGCTTCCGCGAGGATGCTGCGGCAGCTGTTGGCGGTACAGAGGAAAAGGATTTTCATGTCTTGCTCCTTGCAGCGATGATCAGGGCCGGGTGCCGGTGGCCTGAGCGCGTGTCAGGAGCCCGGCTCCAGTCTTCGACCGAAATGGGCAGGTAGCCGGTGATCTCCAGCGCCCGGTCTTCGAATACGTCCTGGCCCGGGTGAACCGCCTGCCAGGCTTCCATAATTTTTTTAGACTGTGGGCTGCTCGGGCGCTACGGCGCCTAACGCTATGACTGGGTAGTGCCTCCGTGAGAAATGGCAGGGCAGGCGTGACCAGCTGTACCCCTCAGATGAAGGAGCTGTGTGTTTGTTACACACAGGTCACTTCCAGTTGGACTCCATGCTCTTCTGCTTGCCGGGCGGGCGACTCGCCGCTGTAGCCCTGGTCGACGAAGGCACTCTCCACCGACTCCCCAGGCAACTTCTGCACCTGTTCGGCGCCTTTCTCTTGTCGGCACTGCGGATCGGTTCGCGCAAATCGTGCACCAGCGCCTCGAAGAGGCCTGCCTTGATCTAGCCCGCATCTGCAAGTCGGAAATTGCCGGTCGGTACAGGTATCTTGTTGGCGATATTTCTGTAATCGGAAATTTAGTGATGTGGCATCCCACATCCCTAGTGGCCTGTGCGGTTAGTTTGTTAACTCAAGTTCGGATGACCATGGTTCCGAAGCAAGGCGCCGCGACGAGTCATATCGGGGCCATGGGCGCCGAAATTGACTAACTGAACTAACCAAACAGGCCACTAGATGGCATTTCCTTTTGAAAAAATTACCGTAATCGGAAATAAACAAACAGGAATACCTTACCCATAAAATTCCTACATAACCTGAAACCAGCAAACAGGCCAAACGCAGGGTGGTCGTGCGGTTCGCACTTCCGGCATGCCGGCAGGCATGCTGTACTTGGCCGCTTCGATGGCGACTGGATTGCCCGGTGCCAGGCTCTTCTATCCGTGCCGGCGACGTTCAGGGGGAGGGCGGCTCGCTGCTCCGCAGCCTCCCGGAAAGACAGCGCCCAATGACAACAACAGGAGAATCCCGATGGAGCAGGTGGTGTACGTGGTGGACGATGACCAAGGCATGCTGGACTCGACCGTCTGGCTGCTCGAGTCGGTGGGGCTGAAGGCCTTGCCGTTCATCAGCGGCCGGGAGTTTCTCGACGCCTGCGAGCCCAGTCTCAACGCCTGCGTGTTGCTGGACATACGGATGCCCGGGATGGGCGGGCTGAACGTGCAGGAGGCGATGCGCGCGCGGGGCATCGACCTACCGGTGATCTTCGTCAGCGGGCACGCCGACGTGCCCATCGTCGTGCGGGCCTTCAAGGCCGGCGCCTGCGACTTCATCGAGAAGCCCTACAACGAGCAGATTCTCCTCGATAGCGTGCAGCAGGCGCTCGGCCGTCATGGCGAGCACCGCTCCGACAGCCGTGGCCAGGAGGCAGTGCAGGCGCGCCTGGATGCGCTGACCCCGCGCGAGCGCGACGTGCTGCTGCCGTTGGTGCAGGGCTACACCAACCGGGAGATCGCCGAGCAGCTGGAAATCAGCGTGAAGACGGTCGATCTCTATCGGATGCGGGTGATGAAGCGCATGCAGGCCGAGCGGCATGCCGATCTGGTCGGCATGGCCATTGCGGCCGGGCTGGTCGATCCGCTGAATCTGCGTGCACAGGCAGGCGGCCAGCCGGGGAGGGTGCGCCTTCCGGCAGATGGCGAAGTCGGCCGCTAACGCGGCAGTCCGGCGAGGAAGCCCTCGAGGAAGATGTCCAGCGGCGTGCCGTTGCGAACCAGCCGGGCGCGCTGCACGGCGCCTTCCCAGCCGATCCAGAAGAAGGCGGCAAGCTCCTCGCAAACGGCGTCGCCAGCCAGTTGGCCACGGTCCTGGGCAAGCCGCAGGCAGGCGGCCAGGCGACACTGCCAGTCGCACAGGGTGGCCTCCAGCTGAGCGTGGAAACTTTCCGGCAGGATGGCTACCTCCTGACCGAGGTTGCCCACCAGGCAGCCGCGCCGGAATTCGTATTTCGCCATACCGGCCTTGGCGTCCTCGACGAAATCGCGCAGGCGCTGCAGCGGCGGCACTTCCTCCTGCAAAAGCCAGCGATCCAGCTTGCGGGCGAAATAGGCGCCATAGCTTTCCAGCACCGCCTGGCCGAAGACTTCCTTGCTGTCGAAGTAGTGATAGAAGGAGCCCTTGGGCACGCCTATGCGCTTGAGCACGGACTCGATGCCGGTGGACATGAAGCCCTGTTCGGTGAGGACTTCCATCCCGCAGCGGATCAGCGCCTCGCGGGTGTCGGGGAAATCCCGGGCGACCTTGGGAGGACGGCCGCGTCGGGGTTTGGGAGTCGTGATGGTCATGGGGCGATTCTGGCGGGATCGCCGCCCAAGTCAACCGCTTCGTCCAGGCCGCAGGGAGGAGGGTGGACACGCTTCCCGTGCCGGTCTCGAGGCGCCTTTGCCTTCTGCCTTCTGCCAACGCGCCATACTCAAGAGGTTCGAGTCACGGGGGCGCTGCGGGGGCCATCGGTTTTGATGGGCCCGGCGAGACACTGACGATGAAAGAGAAAGAGCTTCGGCTGGCGGTCGTCCTGTTCGGCGGCGTGTCGCTTGCGATCTACCAGCACGGCATCAATCGGGAAATCCTCAATCTGGTTCGGGCCTCGAAGCTCTATCACGGCGACAGAGCCGGTGAGGGCCGGGAAAAGCCGTCGCGCCGCCTGCACGAGAACTACCCGGACGAGCCGGAGAACTCCACCGGCGATGTCTATCTTGAGTTCCTGGAGGCGCTGGGCAAGGACGTGTGCCTGAGAGTGATCGTCGACGTCATCGCCGGGTCTTCGGCGGGCGGCATCAACGGTGTGACCCTGGCCACGGCACTGGCTCACGATCGCAGCCTGATACCGGTCACCCGCATATGGCTCGAGGAAGCGGACATGCTGAACCTGCTGGCACCCGAGGCCAAGGCGCGGCTCTGGAGCAAGTGGTATTTCTGGCCGCTGATGCGGCCCTTGCTCACCCGGCTCGACCGCGAGGGCCTGCTGCCGGGAAAGGCCGATGCCGAAATCGCCAAGCGGATCTCGGTGTTCCTGCGCTCCCGCTGGTTCAAACCGCCCCTGGACGGCCGGCGCCTGACCACGCTCATCCTCGATGCCCTGACGGCGATGAAAACCTCCAGCTCGCCGTGGGAGTCGCTGTTGCCCCAGGGGGCCAGACTGGATCTTCTGGTGACGGTCACGGACTTCCGGGGAATCGAGCGGCCGATCTTCATCCATGATCCACCGGTCGCCTACGAGCGGGAGCACCGCCACCTTCTGCGGTTCGGCCTCGACCATCGCAAGACCGGACATCTTCTCAGCGATTTCGACGTGGACAACTTTCCCTCCCTGGCCTTTGCGGGACGGGCGACGGCTTCCTTTCCCGGCGCGTTTCCGCCCGCCCGGATCCGCGAAATCGACGAGATTCTGGCCGAGCGCCATGTCCCCTGGCCGGCACGCGCGCATTTTCTGGAGCGGAATTTTCGCCATTATCGCGAGCGCGGCGAGAATCCCGAGGAGGCGGTGCTGCTCGACGGCAGCGTGCTCGACAACAAGCCGATCATGGCCTGCGTCGAGGCCATCCGCACGCACTGCGCCTTCCGGGAGGTGGACCGCCGCCTGGTCTTCATCGATCCCCATCCAGGGATCGACAAGGCAGCGCCCGGGGCTGGCGTTCCGGGCTTTTTCGCTACCCTGCGGGGCGCGCTCTCGGACCTGCCGCGGCATGATCCGGTATACAACGAACTGGCGGTCATCAGTCGTTACAACGTGCAGGCCAGACGTCTCAAGACGGCGATCTCCAGCGCCAGACCCCTGGCCGCGAAGCTGATCGAGCAGGCGACGGCGGGCGGGCTGCGGGGGAGCTTCTCGGCCGACGACCTGCGGCACTGGCGGCTTTCGTCGATCAGCCTGCTGGCCGGGACCACGGTCGTCTATGACGTGTGGATGCGCTCGCTGGTTCTCGAGGCCCTGGACTACATCGTGCAGATCATCACCAGTGCCTGTCAGTTCACCGCCAACTCGCCGGAGGCGTGTCGAGTCCAGGACATCATCGAGAGCTGGGCAAGACAACAGGGGATCATTACCGATTCCTACGTCATGCCCGACAATCTCTACAACAACGCCGAGCTGCCGCCTTACGGGAAGATGATTCTGGATTTCGGCGTGATCTATAAGAGGAGGCGATTGAACTTCGTCCTGCACGAAATCAACGAACACTATCCCGAGGTCTCCGACGATCCGCTCAGCATCGGCCACTCGGAATCCCTCGATCTGCTGAAGATCAAGATCCACAAGTGCATCGACGAGTTGTCGATCTACGACAGCATCGATTTTCTCAGCCGACAGGCGATCGCCGCCTGCCGGGATATTTTCCTGGAGGAGGGCGCGAAATCCGCGGTTTTCGGCGCCGTCCCCTTGCCCGAGCCGGCTACTTTCGAGGAGATAGCCCGGCTGGTCGAGCGCCTGGCGCAGGAGTGCGACCTCGCCCGAACCGCGGACGACGCCGATGCCATGCTGGCTTCGCCCTTGGTGCTGGGCCTGGAGGCGGCGAGCCGCGATGCCATTCTTACCGGCTATCTGGGATATTTCTTCTGGGACATCATTCTGCGCCCAACCGTGAGTGCGCTGTCGCTGGATACCGATGCGGGCCCCATCGAGGAGATCCTGGTCGACCGCATCAGTCCCGAGGATGCGACCAGCCTCAGGATCGAAGGCCAGAAGGACGTCCTGCTCGGCCGCTCGCTCGCCAGCTTCGGCGGCTTTCTCGGCCGTTCGATCCGCGAGAACGACTACCTGTGGGGACGCCTGCATGCGGTGGACCGGCTTTTCGACATCCTCCTCAGCACGGCGCCGGTGAGTGTGCGCGGCAATTTCGATATTGCAGCATTGAAAAAACGCGCCTTCGAGCAGGTGCTCGCCGAGGAGGAGGAACACCTGCATGCGATTCCCGCGCTGATCGCCCAGCTCAAGGAGGCCATCGCGTGCCTGTAGCCGGGCGTGTCGGTCTTCCGGCGGCGGCGTATTCGGCCTGCACCTTATTCGTCAACTTTGAGGAAGAGAGGGGGTTCGCTGGCCAGCAGGGGTTATGGTGTTCGCTGGTGCATATGCAATTTAACATAATATACATTATGCGAACTTTAGGTTTGGGTTTTGAAACCCCGAAATCCGGATGATACACGGACAGCCTGTACGCTCCAGATCACCAGTCACAAGCGATGACCAGGGTCAGCTGTCAAAAAGCCACGCCATAGGCACAATTGTGCAACTTTCCCGGAACGAGTCCGGCGCCCGGTCGCGTCGTGCCGCTCCATTCTCTCCAAGGCCTGCTCATAGAGGTATTTCGCAGTGGAACATGAGTCGCGCCTGTTACAGGCCAGCGTGGTCTGCCTGATTGCCATGGTCCTGCTCGTGCCGCTCGCCAAGCGCATGCAGCTGGGTGCCGTGCTCGGCTATCTGATCGGCGGCGTGCTGATCGGTCCCGGCGTACTGGGCCTGATCGATCGGCCCGGCAGCATCATGCGGATCTCCGAGCTGGGCGTGGTGATGCTGATGTTCATCATCGGCCTGGAGCTGTCGCCGAAGCGACTCTGGCTGATGCGCCATGCGGTGTTCGGCGCCGGCCTGGCACAGGTGTTGTTGTGCGGCGCGGCCATCGGCGGCGTGGCCATGGCCTTCTTCCAGCAGCACTGGACCAGCGCCCTCGTCCTCGGCCTCGGCCTGGCGCTGTCGTCCACCGCCTTCGTCCTGCAGCTGCTCGCCGAGCGCCGCGAGTTGCACATGCCCCACGGGCGCCTGGCGTTCTCGATGCTGCTGTTCCAGGACATCGCCGCCATTCCGCTGATGGCGATGGTTCCGCTGCTCAGCGGCGTCAGCCGGCCGGACAGCGGCGAAGACCCGCTGGTCGAGCTGTTCAAGGTGGTCGCCTGCGTGGGCGGCCTGGTCATCGGCGGCCGCTACCTGCTGCGCCCGCTGTTCCGCATGGTGGCCAAGGGTGACATGCAGGACATCCTTACCGCCACCGCCCTGCTGGTGGTGATGGGCAGCGCCCTGCTGATGGAGTGGATCGGCGTGTCCATGGCCCTCGGCGCCTTCCTGGCCGGCGTGCTGCTGGCCGAGTCCGAGTACCGCCATGCCCTGGAAGCGAAGATCGAGCCCTTCAAGGGCATGCTGCTCGGGCTGTTCTTCCTCGGCGTCGGCATGAACATGAACCTCGACCTGCTGGTCGAGTCGGTCTGGACGGTGCTCGGCCTGGCCCTGCTGCTGATCCTGCTCAAGCTGCCCCTGATCGCCTTCGTCGGGCGGCATACCGGGCATCTGCAGCCCGACTCCGCGCTGCGCCTGGGCGTGGTGCTCGCCGGCGGCGGCGAATTTGCCTTCGTGATCTTTTCCATCGCCCGCAACCACGGGCTGTTCGACGAGAGACTCCACGATCTGCTGGTGCTGACCATCACCCTGTCGATGGCCATTACTCCGCTGGTCGTCGTGCTGCTCTCGCGGCTTTCCGGATCGGTCCGCCAACCGGCTGTACAGTCCCACGAGGCCCCGTACATCGACCACGAACCGCGAGTGATCATCATGGGCATGGGGCGGGTCGGCCAGGTCGTCGCCCGCCTCCTGCACGCCCAGCGCGTACCCTTCGTGGGCTTCGACACGGCGGTCGAGGCGGTGGAATTCCACCGCAAGGTCAGCGACCTGCCGATCTACTACGGCAATCCCCTGCGCCTGGAGATCCTGCACGCCGCCAAGGCCGAGCATGCGCAGTTCTTCGTCATCGCCACCGACGACGGCCAGGCGAACATCCAGACGGCCCGCCTGGTCCGCCAGCGCTATCCGCACATGAAGGTGATCACCCGCGCCCTGGACTGGGAGCAGCTGCATACCCTGCTGGACCTGGATGCCGGCCCGGTGCGCGAGACCTTCTTCTCCAGCCTGGAGATGGGCCGCCAGGTGCTGCTCGGGCTGGGCCTGAGCGAACAGCAGGCCAGTGCGCGCATCGAGCGCTTCCGCCGCCACGACGAGCAAATGCTGCAGGAGCTGCACAAGGTGGTCAGCGACGAGGCCGCCAGCCTCAGGACCACCCACGCCTACTTCGACGATCTCGAAAGCCTGTTCGCCCGGGACGTTCTGGAAGAACCCGTTACTCCCCCGAAATACTCCGATCCGCTCTAGTGTGGTGAATCACAACTACTCAGGATAAGACTTGTCTACCGCGGAGCTGACAGAGTTTTTTCGGAGGGCATGCGATGAAAACAGGCCGCCCAGCCGTTCGGATCGAACTGACCGAACACGAGCATGCCGAACTCACCCGCCGCCGAGCCAGGCACAAGGGGCCTGCCGATATGCAGCTGCGCGCCGAGATCATTCTGTCCTGCGCTCGAGGCGAGTCCGGCTCTTCCATTGCTCGACGGCTCGGCATTACGGCGCAAACCGTTTCGAGGTGGCGCCTTCGCTTCGCCCGTTTGGGCCTGCAAGGCCTCAATGACGAGCCGCGCTCAGGCCGCCCACGCAGCATCAGCGATGAAAAGGTCCAGGAAGTGGTCGACCGGGTGCGGCAGACCCGGCCCGACGATGCCAGTCATTGGAGCTCGCGCCGGATGAGCAAGGCCACCCATATTTCACCGGCGAGCGTACAGCGTATCTGGCGAGCCTTCGGGCTCAAGCCTCACCTGGAGCACACCTTCAAGCTGTCCACCGATCCCGCCTTTGTCGACAAAGTGCAGGATATCGTAGGGCTCTACCTGAATCCGCCGGATAAGGCGCTGGTACTGTGCGTCGATGAGAAAAGCCAGATCCAGGCGCTCAATCGAACACAGCCGGGGCTGCCGCTGGAGCCTGGGTATCCGGCGACCCGTACCCATGATTATCAGCGCCATGGCACGACGTCCTTGTTTGCCGCCCTGGATGTGGCCACCGGCGAGGTGATCGGACGTCTCAAGCGCCGTCACCGCAGCGCAGAATTCCTGGAGTTTCTCAGGGCCATCGAGGAAACGGTCGAGAGCGACAAGGCCATCCACCTGATCATGGATAACTATGCCGTGCACAAGACCGACAAGGTGCGCGCCTGGCTTGTCGCGCACCCGCGTTATCACGTGCATTTCACCCCGACGTCCGCGTCATGGCTGAATCTGGTGGAGCGCTTTTTCTCGATGCTCACCCAGAAGTGGATAAGGCGCCAGGCCCATACCAGCGTGAAGGATCTCGAGCAGTCCATCGAGTATTACCTGGCGACTTACAACCAGAATCCAAGGCCCTTCCGCTGGCGTAAGGGAGCAGGTGAAATCCTGGCCTCTGTCGGCAGGGCTGCTCGAGCCTTGCAAAGAAATAATGAAGCGAACTTGTGATTCACCACACTAGGAATCCTCGAATGAGTGTCACCCTGTTCAGTCGCTACGCCTTCTTTGTCGCCTGCATACTGCTCACCGTCGTCACCCTGCCCCTCCTCCCCGGCTCGCCCGGACTCTGGCCGCTGACCCTGATCGCCGGGCTGCTCAGCCTCGTGGGCGTCAACGACCTGCGGCAGACGCAGCACGCGGTGCGGCGCAACTACCCGGTGCTGGGCAACATCCGCTACCTGATCGAGTACATCCGCCCGGAGATCCGCCAGTACCTGCTGGAAACCGACGACGAGTGCCTGCCCTTCTCCCGGGCCCAGCGCATGCTGGTCTACGCGCGCGCCAAGAACCAGAGCGCCGACAAGGCCTTCGGCACCCTGCACGACGTCTACCAGAACGGCTTCGAGTTCATCACGCACTCGATGCGCCCGGCCGAGCTCGGCAAGCCCGAGGATTTGCGCATCCAGATCGGCGGTCCGCAGTGTGCCAAGCCCTATTCCGCCTCGATCTTCAACATCTCGGCGATGAGCTTCGGCTCGCTCAGTGCCAATGCCATCCGTGCCCTTAACCAGGGCGCCAGGCTCGGCGGCTTCGCCCACGACACCGGCGAAGGCAGCATCAGCCCCTATCACCGCGAACACGGCGGCGACCTGATCTGGGAAATCGGCAGCGGCTACTTCGGCTGCCGTACCGAGGACGGCCGCTTCGATCCCGAGCGCTTCGCCAGCCAGGCGCAGAACGATCAGGTGAAGATGATCGAGATCAAGCTGAGCCAGGGCGCCAAACCCGGACACGGCGGCATCCTGCCGATGAACAAGATCACCGCGGAGATCGCCGCCACCCGCGGCGTGAGCATGGACCGCGATTGCGTCTCCCCGGCCCGCCACAGCGCCTTCTCCACGCCGCTGGAGCTGCTCGGCTTCGTCGCCCGGCTGCGCGAGCTGTCCGGCGGCAAGCCGGTCGGCTTCAAGTTCTGCCTCGGCCATCCTTGGGAGTTCATGGGCATCGTCAAGGCCATGCTGGAAACCGGCATCCTGCCCGACTTCATCGTCGTCGACGGCAAGGAAGGCGGCACCGGCGCCGCCCCTCTGGAGTTCTCCGACCACATGGGTGTGCCCCTGCGCGAGGGCCTGCTGTTCGTCCACAACACCCTGGTCGGCGCCGGCCTGCGCGACAGCATCCGCCTCGGGGTCAGCGGCAAGATCATCAGCGCCTTCGACATCGCCAGCGTGCTGGCCATCGGCGCCGACTGGGCCAACTCGGCGCGCGGCTTCATGTTCGCCATCGGCTGCATCCAGTCGCAGAGCTGCCACACCAACCGCTGCCCGACCGGCGTGGCCACCCAGGACCCGCTGCGCCAACGCGCCCTGGTGGTGCCGGACAAGGCCGAACGGGTGCGCAACTTCCACCGCAACACGCTCAAGGCCCTGGCCGAGATCGTCGCCGCCGCCGGCCTCGAACATCCTGCGCAACTGGAGCCCCGCCACCTGCTGCGGCGCCTGTCGGAGAGCGAAATCCGCCAGTACGCCCAGCTGCACGCCTTCCTCAAGCCGGGCGAACTGCTCGGCGACCGCATCGACAGCGAGTTCTACGCGCGCATGTGGCGGATGGCGCGCGCCGACAGCTTCGAGGCGGCGCGCTTCTGATCAGCGGCGCTTCAGCCGGCGCGGGCGCCCCGTGGGCGTGCGCTCCGGTGCGACGCTGTTGTAGTAGATGTCATGAGTGGTGCTGGCCTTGGCGTGGCCCAGATCGACCTGCAATTGCCTGAGCGGCCGGTGCGGCGCGTCGTAGCTGGCACTGGTGTGGCGCAGCCAGTAGGTGCTGGCGGCGCGCAGGCTGGCGATTTCCCGCTCGCCGCGGCCCTCGGCCTGCATGCGCTTGACCGCGGTGTCGAAGCACTTCTGCACGATGTTGCGGATCTGCCGGTCGGTCAGCCCGCCGCGACCGTCCAGCTTCAGCAGCAGCGGCACGTTCTCGCCGGGCTGCGGCAGCGGCGTCAGGTTGCGCGACATGCGGTAGCGCTTGAGGTAGCCGAGCAGCTCGCTGCCGACCGAGATCCGCCGCTCCTTGCCGCCCTTGCCGACGGTCACGTACCACCAGGCGCCGCCTTCGTCCTGCTGGAAGGCCTGCATAGTCGGATGCCAGTCGGGCCGACCGGCCAGCTCGGAGATGCGCAGGTACAGGGAGAACAGCACGACGACCACGAACAGCGTGCGCTCGTGGCGCTCCGCATCCTGATGGGCCATCCACTCCGCGGTCTCGATGACGAACGCCCACTGCAGCGGGTTGAGCACCTTGCCCTCGATCGAGGGCGCGCGCTTCTCGAAGAAGCGGCCCGGCTCCTCGATGGCGCGGAACGGGTTGTCGAGCAGCGTATTCTGCCCGACCAGGAAGTCGTAGAAGGAACAGCAGATGGTGAAGGCCTGCTTCAGCGAACTCGCCGTGACCTTGTAATGCTCCGGCGCCTGGCGCGGCATGCCGGTCTCGTCGGCGAGCTTGCGCGCCGCCTTGCTGCCGAGGCTCTCGTAGGGACGCCATTGCGGATTGAGCACCAGCTCGCCGGGCTCCTCGCCGGCGATGAAGCGCCGCCGCACCGCCTGGCCGACCCACTCCATGTCCGGTTCGCGGCAGAAGCCGAGGAAGGCCTCGGCGTCCTCGCGCGTCAGCTTCAGCACCGAACTCCCCTTCTTCAGCCAGCACCACAGCAACAGCCGCTCCACCTGGATGCGGTAGGCCTTGTAGGTGGTTTCCCAGCCGGCGTAGGAGCGCAGGAAGTCCCGGGTGTGCAGGTAATCGTTCTTGGCCGGAAGCTCCGGTTCGAGCCTGTTCAGAAAACGCACGACGAAGCGGTTTTCGAACACCAGGCTGCTTGGAGACAGCGCCAGGAAGCGCGCATAGGTGTCGAACAGCGGCTGGGGAATGAGTTCGGTCATCGGGCAAGGGATCTGTCGGGTGGCTGGATGTCAGGGTACATATTCCGATTATAGGCATAATCGGAATACTTCCTGCCCCCGATACGTGCGAAAGCCCGGCTCGAAGCCGGGCTCTTGCCCCTACCCGCTCAGAAGAACGCCTGGATGCCGGTCTGCGCCCTGCCGAGGATCAGCGCATGGATGTCATGGGTACCCTCGTAGGTGTTCACCACCTCCAGGTTGACCAGGTGCCGCGCGATGCCGAACTCGTCGCTGATGCCGTTGCCGCCCAGCATGTCGCGGGCCAGGCGGGCGATGTCCAGCGCCTTGCCGCAGCTGTTGCGCTTCATGATCGAGGTGATTTCCACCGCCGCGGTGCCCTCGTCCTTCATTCGTCCCAGGCGCAGGCAGCCCTGCAGGCCCAGGGCGATCTCGGTCTGCATGTCGGCCAGCTTCTTCTGGATCAGTTGGTTGGCGGCCAGCGGGCGGCCGAACTGCTTGCGGTCGAGCACGTACTGCCGCGCGGTGTGCCAGCAGGCCTCGGCGGCGCCCAGGGCACCCCAGGCGATGCCGTAGCGCGCCGAGTTCAGGCAGGTGAAGGGCCCCTTGAGGCCGCGCACCTCGGGGAAGGCGTTCTCCTCGGGAACGAACACCTCGTCCATGACGATCTCGCCGGTGATCGAGGCGCGCAGCCCGACCTTGCCGTGGATCGCCGGGGCGGACAGCCCGGCCCAGCCCTTCTCCAGCACGAAGCCGCGAATGTCGCCGGCCTCGTCCTTGGCCCAGACCACGAACACATCGGCGATCGGGCTGTTGGTGATCCACATCTTGCTGCCGGTCAGCCGGTAGCCGCCGTCGACCTTCTTCGCCCGACAGGCCATCGAGCCCGGGTCGGAGCCGTGATCGGGCTCGGTCAGGCCGAAGCAGCCGATCCACTCGCCGCTGGCCAGCTTCGGCAGGTACTTCTGCCTCTGCGCCTCGGTGCCGAACTCGAAGATCGGCAGCATCACCAGCGAGGACTGCACGCTGAGCATCGAACGGTAGCCGGAGTCGATGCGCTCGACCTCGCGGGCGATCAGCCCGTAGCACACGTAGTTCAGGCCGCTGCCGCCGTATTCGGCCGGAAGGGTCGCGCCGAGCAGGCCGGTCTCGCCCATCTCGCGGAAGATCGCCGGGTCGGTGTGCTCACGGCGGAAGGCTTCCAGCACCCGCGGGGCCAGCCGCTCGGCGGCGAACTTGCGGGCGCTGTCCTGCACCATGCGTTCCTCGTCGCTCAGTTGCTGGTCGAGCAGCAACGGATCTGCCCAGTTGAAGCTTGCGTGGTTGGCCATGTCGGTATTCCTGTCTTGTTGTTCTGTCGCGAGTGAATTCAGTGTCCGGGCGAAACCGGGATCAGTCCAGCCGTTCGACGATGCAGGCGATCCCCTGCCCCAGGCCGATGCACAGGCTGACCAGCGCATGGCGCCCGCCGGTGCGTTCGAGCTGGCGCAGCGCAGTCAGCACCAGACGCGCACCGGAAGCGCCCAGCGGGTGGCCGATGGCGATGGCGCCGCCGTTGGGGTTGAGCCGCGGCTCGTCGCAGGCCAGGCCCAGTTCGCGGGCGCAGCCCAGCACCTGGGCGGCGAAGGCCTCGTTGATCTCGATCGTGTCCATGTCGATCAGGCTCAGCCCGGTGCGCTTCAGCACCTTGCGGATCGCCGGCACCGGGCCGAGGCCCATCAGCCGCGGCTCCACCCCGGCGATGGCGCCGGCGAGAATGCGCGCCCGCGGCTTGCGGCCGTAGCGCACGCCGATCGCCCGCGAACCGAGCAGCAGGGCCGCAGCGCCGTCGTTCACCCCGGAGGCGTTGCCGGCGCTGACCACGCCCCCGGCGAACAGCGCCGGCAGCCGCGACAGCGACTCCAGGCTGGTGTCCGGGCGCGGGTGCTCGTCGCTCGCCACGACTTTCGGCGGCTGGCGGCGTCCTTGAGCGACCTCGATGGGCAGGATCTCGTCCGCGTAGAAACCGGCCTCGGCGGCCGCGGCGTACAGCCGCTGGCTGCGCTCGGCGTAGCGGTCGGCCGCCGCGCGGTCGATGCCCAGGATGCGGGCCACGTTGTCGGCGGTTTCCGGCATGGAGTCGGCGCCGAACTCGGCCTCCACCCGCGGATTGGGAAAGCGCGCGCCGATGGTGCTGTCGAAAGCGCGGAGCTCGCGGGCGAAGGGGCTTTCGCTCTTGGCCAGCACGAAGGGCGCGCGGCTCACGTTCTGAAGTTCTGGTGAACCGAGTCGCCCGCCACAGCATCTGTCCAAAAAGGAGAATCGGCATGCATGTCGATGAAGCCATCCAATCGCGCCGCTCGGTGCGCCGCTTTCTGTCCACCCCGGTCGCGCAGGAGGTGATCCGCCACCTCCTGCAGGTGGCCTCGCGCGCGCCCAGCGGCAACAACATCCAGCCCTGGCGCGTCCATGCGGTCGCCGGCGAACCGCTACAGGCGCTGTGCCGGGACGTTCTGCAGGCGGCGAGCAGCATCGGCCCGAGTACGAGTATTACCCCAGCCAATGGGTCGAGCCCTACCTGGATCGCCGCCGGCAGAACGGCTTCGCCCTCTACGAAGCCCTGGGCATCGACCGCAGGGACCTGCAGCGGCGCGAGCAGCAGATGCTGCGCAACTACTCGTTCTTCGATGCGCCGGTCGGCCTGCTGGTGACCCTCGACCGCCGCCTGAACACCGGCAGCTACATGGACCTCGGCATGTTCATCCAGAACATCCTCGTCACCGCCCGCGGCCAGGGGCTGCACAGCTGCGCCCAGGCCGCCTTCGCCCCTTTCCATGCCGTCGTGCGCCGGCACCTGCCGTTGTGCGAGGACACCCAGGCCCCGGAAAACTGCCTGCTGACCGAGCGGCAGCCGGTCGAGGAATTCGCCAGTTTCCATGGCTTCGACACAGCAGCGGAACGGGTGTGCTGACGTCTGCGCTCAGGACTCCTCCTGCCGCTCCGGTGACGCCTCTGGCTCGGGCGCCCTCTCCTGCGCGTTCGCCACGGCTTGGCGCAGCAACTGCAGCTCCGTGTTGGCCGCCGCCAGGCCGATGTGCAGCGCCTGCGCCTCCTGGCGCTGCGTGTCGAGAGTGGCCTTCAGCTCGCCCGTTTCCGCCTGCAGCAGACCCAGGCGCTCCTGCAAAACCTCTCTGGCGGCATGGGACTGGCTCAACTGCCCCTGCAGCGCGGCCAGCTCACCGGCCTGCCGCTCCAGCCGGTCGCGCCGTTCCTCCAGCTCCTTCGCTCTATAGGCATTCTCGCTGGCCAGGCGCTCGTTGGCACGGTTCAGCTGGGTCACCTCGTCCTGCTTGAGGATCAGCGTCTGCTGCAACTGGCGCAGCTCCATCTGCACCTGTTGCAGCTGGGCTTCGTGGCGGCGCTGCTCCTGCTCGCGCTGCTCCTTGCTGGCTTGGCGGTAGTGCTCCAGCGCCTCGCGGCTGTGCCGGTGCTTCTCTTCCAGCGAGCGCACCTGCTCGTCGCGATCCTTCAGGTGTGCAGCCTGATCCTGGTTGGCTTGGCGCAGGCGCACCTGCTCGACTTCGGCCTGCTGCAGCTGCTCGCGGCTTTGCTGATGACGCTCCGTCTCGGCCTGCAGTTGGCCTGAAAGGCTGTCGACCTGCCCCTGTAACTGGCCGATTTGCTCCTGCGCCTGGACCAGGCGCGCCTCGAAATCCGCTCGCTCGGCGTCGCACTGCTGGCGCATCCGCGCGACGGTTTCCTCGGCCTCGTCCTGCAGGCGCGCGGCCAGCGGCGCGATCAGTGCGGCCAGTTCGTCGCTCAAAGTGTTGGCGCTCCTGCTCGCCTGCCCGGCTTCGCTTTCCTCCAGCTCCTTCAGGTAGCGATGGATGGTGGTCTTGGAGCCGGTATTGCCCAGCTCGACGCGTATCGCGTCGATGCCGGGATGTTCGCCGCGGGCCAGCAGCGCCTGCCGTGCCCGCATGACCAGTGCCTTGTTGATGCCGCCACGTGCCATGGGTCCCTGCTCTCCCGAGATTTAATACTGTTTTACATAATATGTAATTACATACTAATTTGTACCAGGATGGATATGGAAAATGGCAATTCCTGAGACTTGATAATTAAGGGTTATCCGCTGACAGCCACGCAGGCAGCTGCGAGAATGGCGCTTTTCGTACTGGAGATGGGCGATGAGCGAGATCGAGCGCTACCTGCAGGCCGGCACCCGGGAGAACACCCGGCGCAGCTACCAGGCAGCCATCGAGCACTTCGAGGTGAGCTGGGGCGGCTTTTTGCCGGCGACCGGCGACAGCGTGGCGCGCTATCTGGTCGCCCACGCCGACAAGCTGTCGTTCAACACACTGAAGCTGCGCCTCGCCGCTCTGGCCCAGTGGCACATCTCCCAGGGCTTTCCCGACCCGACCAAGGCGCCGGTGGTGCGCCAGGTGCTCAAGGGCATTCGGGCCCTGCATCCGGCGCGGGAAAAACAGGCCGCGCCCTTGCCACTGCAGCATCTCCAACAGGCCGTCGATTGGCTCGCTGCCGAAGCCAACGAGGCCTCCGCCCGGAACGACAGCGCCACCCTGCTGCGCTATCGGCGCGACGCTGCCTTGCTGCTGCTCGGTTTCTGGCGCGGCTTTCGCAGCGACGAGCTGTGCCGTCTGGAGGTCGAGCGCATCCAGGCGGTGGCCGGCGTCGGCATGGAGATCCATCTGCCGCGCAGCAAGGGCGACCGCGACTTTCTCGGCACCACCTGCCGCGCCCCGGCGCTGAAGCGGCTGTGTCCAGTGCAGGCCTATCTGGACTGGATCGAGCTGGCCGGCCTGACCCAGGGGCCGGTGTTCCGCCGGCTGGACCGCTGGGGCAACCTCGGCGCCGACGGTCTCAACCCCAACAGCCTCATCGCCCTGCTGCGGCAGATCCTGGAGCGCGCCGGAGTGCCGGCCGAGTCGTACAGCAGCCACTCGCTGCGCCGCGGCTTCGCCACCTGGGCCGCCGCCAATGGCTGGGACCTCAAGAGCCTGATGGGCTACGTCGGCTGGAAGGATGTGAAATCGGCCATGCGCTACATCGACCCTACCCTGTCCTTCGGCGGCCTGGCTGCCAGGCCGCTTCTGGAGAGCGATTCCTGTTCCCTGCCGAAGCTTTCCGATCCGCTTTGACCGGTGTTTCCTTGATTACAAGGTTTGATATACGGAAGTGGATTGGGTGAAGTTTTCCTCATTCTGCATTTCCGATTTCAGTAATAAGCTGCTGCAAGCAGGCCAAGACTCTGCCCAAAGGCTGCCTGCCTGGCACGTCCATTTCTTGTCTTGAGGGATTGACGGGCATCCACCTCAGGCGACGCCGACCGAGGACGATCGGCTATGGTTTCAGAGAGATGGCAGCACGGGGGACTGCAATGAGCGACATCGAGCACGAGCAACGGCTGTGCCTCTATACCGCTGCCGAACTGGAACCGGTGCTGCAGCACATGGCGCAGCAGGCCGCGCAGCTGTTCCAGTCGGGACGGCCGCTTCGGGTGGTGGGGCTGTTACGGCGTGGTGAACCGCTCGCCCGGATGCTCGCCGACCGGCTGCAGCCTCTGTTGGGACTGACCGAACTGCCGGTCACTCCCCTGCGGGTCAAGCGCTATGCGGACGACCTGAGCGTGCTGCACCGCGAAACCCTGCTGGAGGAAAACCCGACCCTGGCCGGCCTGGAGCTGGCCGGCACCCCGCTGCTGCTGGTCGACGACGTGCGCTATGGCGGCCACTCACTGCTGCGCAGCTGTGCCTACCTGAGCCGGCTGGGCGCCGACGAGATACGTACAGCGGTGCTGGTGGACCGCTGCGTGAGCCGCCAGCCGGTGCATGCCGACGTCTGCGGGGTTCGCCTGCAGATCGCTCCGGGGGACATCATCGATTGTCACGTACCGCCCTACGAGGCGGAATTCTGCATCGAACTGCGCCGGCGCGGCTGAGGTGCGCCAGCCGCCCCGCTCAACTCGCCAGATGCTGGAGGAACCACTGGCCGGCCAGCCGCTCCACCTCCTCCAGCGTCCCCGGCTCCTCGAACAGGTGGGTGGCGCCCGACACCACCGCCAGTTCATGCGGGCATTGCAGACGCTCGGCCGCCTGGCGGTTCAGCGCGAGGACTTCGCTGTCCAGTTCGCCGACGATGAACAGCGAGGGCGCATGCACCTTGCCCAGGACGTCGCCCGCCAGATCGACGCGCCCGCCCCGGGAAACCACCGCGGCAATATCGGCCGGACGTGCCGCTGCGGCGATCAATGCGGCCGCGGCACCGGTGCTGGCGCCGAACAGGCCGATTTTCAAGTCACGCAGGTCGGCGTTGGCGCGCAACTGGTCGACCACCCCGCTCAGCCGTTCGCCGAGCAGCGAGATGTCGAAGCGGAACTGCCGGGTGATCTCGTCGATCGGCTGTTCCTCGTCGGTGAGCAGGTCGAACAGCAGGGTGGCCATTCCCAGGCCATTGAAGAAGCGCGCGACGCTGCGATTGCGCGGACTGTGCCGGCTGCTGCCGCTGCCATGCACGAACACCACAAGCCCCTGCGCATCCTCCGGAGCAATCAGGTCGCCATGCAGCCTGACCTTGCCCATGGGGAAACGCATCGGATGCGGCACAACAGGACTCTTCATGCTTGTCTTTCTCCATCGTTCTCTTGATCTGACCATGCCTGTCGCAGCAACTCCTGCACTTCGCGATCGGAGGTCTGGCTGAAGTCGCGGTACCAATAACCGATCGCAACGAGATCCTGCGGCGTATACAGGCAGATTACCCGATCTGCCTGCCGGCGTAGCTGGGCAACCGTTTCCGGCGCGCCGACAGGCACGGCAACTATCACCTTCTCCGCCCCCAGCAGTTTCACCGCCTCGATGGCGGCGCGCATGGTGGCACCGGTCGCCAGGCCGTCGTCGATCAGGATCACCGGCCGCTCGCGCACCGATGGCAGCGGCCGCTCCCCGCGATAGACGCGCTCGCGGCGCTGCAGCTCCTGGATCTCCCGCTCGGCGACGACGTCGACGGTAGCCGGCGGCACATGGGCGTAGTGAACGACCTCCTCGTTCATCACTCGCACGCCGCCACTGGCGATGGCGCCCATCGCCAGCTCCTGATGGCCCGGCAGGCCCAGCTTGCGCACCACCATGATGTCCAGCTCCAGTCCCAGGCGGCTGGCCACCTCGTAGGCCACCGGCACGCCGCCACGCGGCAGGGCCAGCACCAGAGCATCGTCCCACGAACCTTCCGCGACCAGTTGCTCGGCCAGGGCCCGGCCGGCATAGACCCGGTCTGGAAAGGGAATAGTCAGGTTCATTTGCACGGCTCCGCTGCACTTCTATGCTTTGAGTCTGGCCCAATAAATCCGCGTCATGGACGGATGGACGGAAATCGCGACGGATAGCCGAACTCCCGATGCAGCGAGGTGCTGTCATGGACACGCGTCACGACCAACTGTACCAGCAGGACGTTCACGACCCCTACCTCAGGCACTGGCAGGCCCGGGGCGACGCGCTTTGCCCGGAATGCGGGGTTTCCTATCAGGCGGGCGCGAACCGCTGGTCCTGGGAGGGACTGAACGACGCCGAACATGCCGAAAGGAGCCTCTGCCCGGCCTGCCGGCGTATCGCCGACAAGGCCCCGGCCGGCAACCTGACCCTGGCCGGTCGCTTCGTCAAGGACCACACCGACGAGATCTGCAACCTGCTGCACAACACCGAGTCACTGGAAAAGCGGGAGCATCCCCTCGAACGGCTGATGACCATCACCGACGAGCCCGAAGGCCTGGTGGTGACAACCACCGGCATACACCTGGCCAACCGGCTGGGCCATGCGCTGGAGGCGGCCTTCAAGGGCCATGTCGACTACACCTACAGCGACGACCGGACCGCGCTGAGAGTCCGTTGGGAACGCAACTGAAGAACTGACGCGCCGGCTCAGCAGGACCGGCGCGCATCCTGCTCCTCGGCGAGCCGGTCGAGATAGCGGTCGTAGCGATAGACCGGCCCTTCCTGGCAGACCGGGCTGCGCCCGACATGGCAACGTCCGCAGTCGCCAATACCGCAGTCCAGACGCCGCTCGATGGACAGCCAGATCCCCGTTGGCGGCACGCCGTGCGTCAGGCAGAGTTCGGCGACGTTCTGCATCAGCGGCTCAGGCCCGCAGCAGAGCACGGCGTCCGGAACCTGGCTGGCGAGCCTGGCCCGCAGCGGCCCCAGCGGGTTGCAACCGACACGGCCGTCCGCCTGCCGCTCCAGGGTTTCGATGAGTTCCAGCGCCTCCCGCCAGTGCGCCCGCTCCCGGGCCAGCACCTGATGGCCCGGACTGCGCGCTCCGTAGACGAGCGTCAGGGCATCCTGGTGGCCGCCGCGGATCAGCGCCTCGATCAAGCCGGCCAGCGCCGCCAGGCCGCTGCCGCCGGCGACCACCAGCACTCGGCGGGCGCCCGACAGCTCCGGCCAGCCGGTGCCGAAGGCACCGCGATAGCCCAGCCGCGCCCCCGGCTCCAGCCCGAACAGGGCTGCGCTCACCAGGCCCTCCCGGCGGACCAATGCCGAGAAGCGCCCCTGCCAGTCCGGCGGACGGACATAACTGAAGGGTGCTTCCCCCGCCCCCGGCACCGTCAGCATGAAGAACTGGCCGGGCATGACAGCCTGGTCGCCGGGCCGCGGCGACTGGAGCGCGAAGCTGAAATGCCGTACCCCTTCGCCTTCGTCGTGGAACTCGAGCAACTGCATGGGCCGAGGAACCAGGCTGACCATGATGATTCAATCCTCTGCATTAAGGGCTGATGCACACGACGGGAGGAAGCGCCGCAGCCATCGTCGCAGGCGCGGGTATGGCGAGAGAATACTATCCTTTCCGTGCAATGCACTGTCCGGCATTTCGTCGCCTGCCCCGGGCAGGCAATAGAATTCGGCCGGACATGTGCTTGACTGTGGTGCGGTTGCACTTTCTATCCATTCCGACATGGAGGAAATAACCATGGCTCAAGCAGAACAACAAAACGTTCCCGTCAACCGGGAACAGCAGTCCCAGCAACCCACTGCCTTTTCCGGCAGCGACCCCTGGCGTCCACTGACCAACCTGCGCCGGCAGATCGATCATCTTTTCGAAGACTTCGATCGCATGTCGCCGTTCGGGTCGATGGGACGCAGCGGCCTCAACTTCGGCAGTCTGATGGAGCCCTTCGGCCGGGGTGGGGGTGCAGGAGGCATGACCGGCATGAGCATGCCTGCGGTGGACATCGTCGATCAGGAGCAGGCCATTCTCATCACGGCCGAACTGCCCGGCATGGACGAGCAGAACATCGAGCTCAAGCTGTGCAACGGCAACCTGATGCTCAAGGGCGAGAAGAAGAACGAGCGTGAAGAGAGCAGCAAGGGCCGCTACCTCTCCGAGCGCAGCTACGGCGCCTTCCAGCGCAGCTTCGTCCTGCCGGACAGCGTCGATGCCGAGAAGATCGAAGCCCGCTTCGACAAGGGCGTGCTGAGCATCACCCTGCCGAAACGACCCGAGGCGCAGCAGCCGGAGAAGTCCATCGAGATCAAGCGCGGGGAAGCGACCGAGCAGCAGCAGGACACCGGTAGCCAACAAACCACCACCCACTGATCGAGCGGCTCCCGGCTGAACGGTCCATCTGATACAGGTCTCTGGGGCGCGAGGTGATCAAGCCGCCGCAACGGCCGCCCTCACCGATGGCGCCCCAGCCCAAGCCTTCCTCAAGGCTCGGGCCTGGACTCCCTCCCCTTTTTCTTTCCCGTGATTGTCGGCAGGAATCCCGCCTGCCGGCGATAGCCGATGCCTCGCCGGCAGCGCAGCCCACGTCTCACTCCGGCAGGCGCGGCTCCAGGGGCTTGGGCTCGGGCAGCTCGGTCATGGTCGCCTCGGTCAGCAGCAGGATACTGGCGACCGATACCGCATTTTCCAGGGCCACCCGCACCACCTTGGTCGGGTCGATGATGCCGGCCTCGAACATGTCGACATAGCGGTTCTGCGCCGCATCGAAGCCGACGTTGCCCTCCTCGGCCAGCAGCCGGGCGACCACCACCCCGTCGTCCACGGCGGAGTTCTCGGCGATGGTCCGCACCGGCATTTCCAGGGCGCGGCGCAGGATCTGCAAGCCGGTGCGCTCGTCGCCCTCGACCTGCGCCTCCTCGGCGAGCAGCGCCGGTACCGTGCGCAGCAGCGCCAGACCGCCGCCAGGGACCATGCCTTCGGCGATCGCCGCCTTGGTCGCGGAGATGGCATCGTCCAGGGCGTCCTTGCGCGCCTTCATCTCGGCCTCGGTCGGCGCCCCGGCGCGGATCACCGCCACGCCGCCGGAGAGCTTGGCCAGGCGCTCCTGCAGCTTCTCTCGGTCGTAGTCGCTGCCGGTCTTGTCGATCTGCGCGCGGATCTGCTTCATCCGCGCCTCGAGCGCCGCCGAGTCGCCGGCGCCGCCGATCAGGGTGGTGCTCTCCTTGTCGACCACCACACGCTGGATGCGGCCGAGCTGGGCCAGCGTGGTGTCCGCCAGGTTGCGTCCCAGATCGCGGCTGATCACCTCGCTGCCGGTCAGCACGGCAATATCCTCCAGCATCTCCTTGCGCCGGTCGCCGAACCCCGGCGCCTTGACCGCCACGGCATGCAGCACGCCACGGATGTGGTTGAGGATCAGCGTGGCCAGGGCCTCGCCCTCGATGTCCTCGGCGATGAACAGCAGTGGCCGACCGGCCTTGGCGACCTCCTCCAGCAGGGGGATGAGGTCCTGCAGCAGGCTGACCTTCTGTTCGCAGAGCAGGACGAAGGCATCCTCCAGCACCACCTGCATCTTCTCGGGGTCGGTGACGAAGTACGGCGACACATAACCACGCTCGAACTGCATGCCCTCGACCACTTCGAGGATGGTCTCGGTGGTCTTCGACTCCTCCACGGTAATGACGCCCTCGCCGCCGACCTTTTCCATGGCCTCGGCCACCAGTTCTCCGACCTCAGCGTCGTTGTGCGCGGAAATGCTGGCGACCTGGGCCTTTTCCTTGCGCGCCACCACGGGGCGCGACTGCGCCTGCAGGGACGCGACAGCCACCTGCAGGCCGCGGTCGAGGCCACGCTTGAGGTCGATGCCGCTGGCGCCGGCGACCACGTTGCGCACGCCATCGGCGAAGATCGCCTGGGCCAGCACCGTGGAGGTGCTGGTACCGTCGCCGACCGTCTCGCCAGTGCGTTCGGCGGCCTGGCGCAGCATCGCCGCACCGAGGTTCTCCTCGGCATCCTCCAGGTCCACCTGCTTGGCGATGGTCACGCCGTCGTTGCAGACCGAGGGCGTCCCCCACTGCTTCTGGATCAGCACCGACTTGGATTTCGGCCCCAGGGTCACACGCACCGCGTCGGCCAGTTGGGTCGCCCCCTGCAGGACCTTCTCGCGCGCGGCGTTGCGGAACAGGATACGGGTCTTTGCCAT
Source organism: Azotobacter salinestris (assembly GCF_009363155.1). Taxonomy (NCBI): domain Bacteria; kingdom Pseudomonadati; phylum Pseudomonadota; class Gammaproteobacteria; order Pseudomonadales; family Pseudomonadaceae; genus Azotobacter; species Azotobacter salinestris. The sequence continues at coordinate 341,572 of NZ_CP045302.1, read as the reverse complement.
GCTTCACCTCCCGTAGCGATCAAGTTCGCCGACCCCCTCCGGATGAACCACGAGTACGCTGCAGGGCAGCCGGTAGAGCAGTGCCTCGCTGGTACTGCCGAGAATCTCCTGCTCGAGGGACTTGCGCAGGCTGCTGCCCAGCACCACCACGTCGATCTCGTGGCGGCAGGCGTAATCGGTCAGGGTGGGAACCGGCGGGCCCAGCAGGAAGTGCCGCTGCTTCTCCGGTACGCCGTGACGGTCGGCGAGCAGCCGGAAAGCCTCCTGGGCCGTGCTCTTCATTTTTGCCCCGAGCGTACCCAGCCAGGGCAGGTTGAGGGTGGCGCTGCCGAAGGGCTGACCGCCTTGGGCATTGCAGGCATGCAGCAGGTGCAGCTCGGCATTGCACTGCAGGGCGAGATCGCCGGCCGCGCGGATGATCCGGTCGTTGAACTCGCTGGCCCCTTCCGTATGGACGAAGGGATCGACCGCCGCCGCCACCTTGAGCGGCACCGGGTTGTGCGCATCGGTCACCAGATGCAGCGGCACGGGACAGCGGCGCAGCAGCTGCCAGTCCAGAGGCGTGACGAAGGCGCGCATGACCGCCGACTCCGGGCGCACGTCCTTGATCAGCAGGTCGACCGGCATTTCCTGGACGTGGGTGATGATTTCCTCCGCCGGATGCTTGGTCCAGACCACCTCGGTGGTCACCTGCAGGCCCTGGCTGCGCAGGATCGACGCTTCCTCCTCCAGCCACTCGCGATGTCCGCCCAGGTAGCTGTCCACGGCCTCCTTCATGCCCTCGGGGTTGAACCGGCCGACCGCCGCCAGGGTTTCCACGTAGGTGAACAGGGCCATGTGCAGGGGGGCGCCACTGACCCTGGCCAGGGCAGCGGCGCGCTCGAAGGCCGGTGTTCGACACATGTCCGGGGTGACGACCAGCAACAGGCGTTGGAACTGGCTCATGGAGAGATCCTCCGGGGTGACAGGCCATGCTTTCATAGTAGTAGGCCTGCCGGAGAGCGGCTCGCAGCGCGCTACCCGGACGGAGAGTGCTGCTGCACGGCCTTCAGGAGCTGGGCGAGCGCCATTTCCAGCTCACCGCTGTTGTCGATGACGATGGCGTCCGCCGGCCGCTCCGCCGACAGCCGCCGGGCGCGCTCGACCCGTGCGGCGATCTCCTGCGGCGTCTCCCGGCCGCGGGCGCTCAGGCGCTGCTGCAGCAACGCCGGATCGACCTGCAGCAGCAGCGGCACCAGACGCTTGCCGTAGCGCAGCCGGGCCTGCTCCAGATGGGCGCGCGAGCCGTTGATCAGCACATCCAGCCCCCGCTCCAGCCAGCAGTCGATCTCCAGGCCGATGCCGTAGCGGTGACCATTGGCGCTCCAGTGCAAGGCGAAGGTGCCGAGTGCCAGCCTCTGCTCGAATTCGGCTTCGCTCAGCCACAGGTGATTTTCCCCGCGCAGTTCGGGCGGGCGGGTGATGTAGCGCGAGGCAATGAGACAGGAGCGCGCGCTGAGCCGTTCTCGCGCGCGAAGCAGCAGAGAATCCTTGCCAGCCCCCGAGGGTCCCATCAGGTAGAACAGCCTGCCATGCACGTTCATCTCCCCCTTTCGCCACCGTAGCGGTGAACCGATATGCCGAGGCGTTCCGGCAAAAGCACAAGAATCATGGTGTCATCCGAAGAGCGATTGAAGTTTTCAAGGGATTGCTTGCTCTCGGTTAATGCAGGTTGTCCCTTGAAAAGATAATGATTGCCATCACCAAAGCCATTAGCTAGCATCTTGCCCAGTATGTGACCGGGTTCAATGATTTCAGCCGAATGGCTTGGGAACAAGAGCATTCACATCACGGGGAACGGGGCCCCCCGCAAGGAGGCGAGTACATGATTTATCGCACCCCATTTGCAAACCAGGCGACCGTCAAAGGCAGCCTGCTTTCCATGCTGTTGCTGCTGGGCAGTACCCAGGCCCCGGCCGAGGAGATCACCGGCCAGGTGGTCGAAGTCCTCGATGGCGACACCCTCAGCGTGGTCACCTCCGACGACTGGCAGATCCACGTCCGTCTGGCCAACATCGACGCCCCCAATCCCGACCAGCCCTACAGCGACAAGGCCCGCCAGACCCTCTCCAAGCTGGCGCTCGGCAAGCGAGCCATCCTGCAGGTGCAGGCCCGTGACCTAGCCGGACGTAGCGTCGCGCAGATGTTCGTCGAGGGAAAAGACATCAACCGTGAAATGATCCGCCGTGGCGCGGCCTGGGTCGCCCACGACGAGGCCACGCCGCTTGCCGAGCTGCTTCCCGTGGAAGCCGAGGCCAAGCGGGAGCGCTGCGGGCTCTGGGGCCAGCCCAGGAAGGACATCGTGGCCCCCTGGATCTGGAGCAACAGCAAGCAGCAGACTCTGCATACGGTGGTTTCGAGCTGTGCCGGGCGCTCCGGAACGCCGGATTGTCCCATGCGCCGCCTGAACTGGGTGCCGCAGGACGAACAGCGCCACTGAGCCGCCCTGCCCGGCTGGACGCGGCTCAGCCGGGCAAAGCCTTTGCGAAGCCGAGCGCCGCGGGCGTATCGACGTCCCAGAGCACGCCGCGATCCTCGACCGCCAGTTCGAGCACCGGCCCCTCGCGCAGCAGACGCTTCGCCCCGTGGTCGCCATCCAGCGCCATGAGTGCCGCCCCGTGGATGCGGCCGAAGCCGACCGGATGCCCGTAGCGCCCCTGCCAGGTGGGCACCACCAGCGGCTGCTCTTCCAACGCACCCAGCACACGCGCCACGGTCGACGGCAGAATGAACGGCATGTCGCCCAGGGCGATCAGCCAGCCCGCGCAGTCCGCCGTCCGCGCCACCGCCGCAGCGATGCTCTGACCCATCCCGGCCGAGTCCAGGCTCAGGACTTCGCAGCCGTGCGCCTCGCCCAGGGCGATCACCCCGCCATTGTTGGGACGGGTCACCAGCAGGACCCGCTCGAGATTCGCCCGCAGAGCCAGCAGCGCATGCTCCAGCACCGCCCGTTCGCTGCCGTCGCGGCCGTGGCAGCGTGCCAGCAGCTTGTCCTCGCCCGCCCCGGCAACCGCGCCGTAGCGGCTGCCCTGCCCCGCCGCCAGCAGCACGGCGCAGACGCCACTCATACCGGCTGCCCGTTCGCCTGCGGGGCCGGCTGGGCGGCGCAGGCGACCCTACCGTTGACGATCCCGTCTTTGCCGCCCCCATTCTTCAGCGCGACGATCTCGGCCAGCAGCGACAGGGCGATCTCCGCCGGTACCCGGCTGCCGATGGGCAGGCCGATCGGGCCGTGCAGACGCTCGATGTCGCTCGCCGCCAGGCCGAGGAAGGCCAGGCGCTCGCGGCGCTTGGCGCTGTTGACCCGCGAGCCGAGGGCGCCGACGTAGAAGGCGCGCGACTGCAGCGCGGTGAGCAGTGCCATGTCGTCGAGGCGCGGATCGTGAGTCAGCGCGACGATGGCGGTGCGCTCGTCCGGCTCGATGGCCAGCACGGCGTCGTCGGGCATGCCGGGCACGAAGCGGGCGGTACCGTCCTCCCAGCCGAAGGCGAACTCCTCGCGCGGATCGCAGATCAGCACCTCGAAGTCGAGCATCCGCGCCATCTCGCTGACGTAGCGCGACAGCTGCCCCGCGCCGATCAGCAACAGGCGCCAGCGCGGCCCGTAGACGGCGCGCAGACGCTGCCCGTCGAAACTCGGGGCATCGCCGCGGGAAGCCTCGTGCAGGCTGACCGCGCCGCTGGAAAGATCCAGTTCGCGGGCGACCAGCTCGTGGTTCTCGCAGCGCGCCAGCAGCGCCTCGACCCAGGCCGTCTCCAACACCTCCTCCTCGGTCAGGCGCAGGGTGCCGCCGCACGGCAGGCCGAAGCGCGCCGCCTCCTCACGGGTCACCCCGTAGGTCACCAGGGACACCGGCCGGCCCGGCGCACTGCGCCCGTCGCGCAGCCGCTCGATCAGGTCGTCCTCGATGCAGCCGCCGGACACCGAGCCGATCAGCATGCCGTCGCCGCGCAGGGCGAGCATGGCGCCGGGCGGCCGGGGCGCGCTGCCCCAGGTCTGCACCACCGTATAGAGCAACACGCGCTGGCCGGCCTGCCGCCAGGCCAGCACGCTGCGCAAAACATTCAGGTCAGCGCTGTCCATCAGGCCTCCCGCCAGCCCTTGAGCTGGTTGCGGATCGGCAGCTCGCGGATGCGTCTGCCGGTGGCGGCGAAGATGGCGTTGGCCAGCGCCGGACCGACCGGCGGCACACCCGGCTCGCCGACCCCGCCGAGCGGCACCTCGCCGGCCGGGCGGACCGGATGCACAGCGATGGTCTTCGGCGCCAGCGGCATGCGCGCCACCTCGTACTGATGCAGGTTGCTCTGCTGCACCCGACCGTCCTTGAAGGCGATCTCGCTGACCACGGTGTTGCCGAGACCCATCACGCAGGCGCCCTCCATCTGCGAACGGATGCGCTCGGGGTTGATCTGCGGGCCGCAATCCACCGCCATGTCCGCCCGGTGCACGACCAGGGTGCCGTCGTCCTTGACCTCCACGTCGAGCACCACGGCGACGTAGGTGACGAAACTGTAGTGTACCGCCAGCCCCAGGCCGCGCCCCCTGGGCAGTTCCCTGCCCCAGCCGGCCTGGCGGGTCGCCTCCTCGACCACCGCGCGCAGGCGGCCGGTGTCGATGGGGTACAGCGTCGGGGACTCGCCGTGGTTCCAGGTGTCGCCCAGGCTGTGCGGATCGATCCGGCGCGCCGGCCCGAGCAGTTCCAGCAGGAAGTCGCGGTGGTCCCGGCCGGCGGCGGCAGCCAGCTCGGCGATGAAGCTCTGCACAGCGAAGGCATGGGGAATGTTCGACACCGAGCGGTACCAGCCGACCCGGGTGTGGGCTGCCGCCTCGGGGTTCTCCAGGCGCAGGTTGGGCAGCGCGTAGGGCATGCTGACAAAGCCCATGCCCAGTTCGATGGGGTTCTCGTGCCTGGGGTCCGGTCCGAACAGCGCGCCGATGCTCGGCGCCACGCTGCGGTGCAGCCAGGCGCTCGGCTTGCCGTCGGCGTCCAGGGCGCCGCGCAGGTACTCCACCGAGACGGTATGGAAGTAGGAGTGCTGCAGGTCGTCCTCGCGGGTCCACTGCACGCGCACATGGCGGCCGGGGAACTCCCTGGCCAGCACCGCCGCCTCGAGGATGAAGTCCGGCTTGGACTTGCGGCCGAAGCCGCCGCCGAGCAGGGTCACGTTGACCTTCACCTGGTCGAAGGGGATGCCCAGGCGCTCGGCGATGCGCTCGCGGGTGACCTGCGGCGCCTGGCTGGGCGCCCAGACCTCGCAGGCACCGTCGGCGAAGTATGCGGTGGCCACCGGCGGCTCCATCGGCGCCTGGGCCAGGTGCGGAATGTAGTACTCGGCCTCGACCAGCCGTCCGCCCCCGGCGAACACCGCCTCCACGTCGCCGGCCTCGCGCACCACCTTGCCGGGCGCTCTCGCCGCCCGGCTCATGGCCTGGCGGTAGGCGACCGAGTCGTAGGCGGCATTGGCGCCGTCCTCCCAGTCGAGCTTCAGGGCCTGCCGGCCCCTGATCGCCGCCCAGGTGTTGGCGGCCACCACCGCCACGCCGCCCAGCGGCTGGAACTCGGAGGGCAGCGGCGAGCCAGCGATCTCCAGCACCTTGAGCACGCCCGGCACCTGGAGCGCGGCGCTCGCATCCAGATTCTTCAGCTTGCCGCCGTAGACCGGCGGGCGGGCTACCACCGCGTAGAGCATGTTCTCGAAGCGCGGGTCGAGGCCGTAGACGGCGCGGCCGTTGACGATGTCGGCGCCGTCGATGGCGCGGGTCGACTCCTTGCCGATGTAGCGGAACTGCTCCGGCGCCTTCAAACGCAGACTGTCGCGCGCCGGCACCGGCAGGGCCGCCGCAGCTTCGGCCAGCTCGCCGTAGCCGAGGCTGCGCCCGCTCGGGACGTGCACGACCTTGTGCTCCTGCGCCCGGCATTCGCCGACCGGCACCTGCCAGCGCTCGGCGGCGGCCTGCTCGAGCATCTGCCGCGCCGCCGCGCCGCAGCGGCGCAGCGGTTCGAACCAGTGGCGCATGCTGCGCGAGCCGTCGGTGTCCTGGTTGCCGTAGTGCTGCTCGTCGCCCGGCGCCTGCGCCACCCGCATCATCGCCCAGTCGGCTTCCAGCTCGTCGGCGACCACCATGGCCAGGCTGGTGCGCACCCCCTGGCCCATCTCCGAGCGGCTGCAGACGAAGGTCACCAGCCCGTCGGCGCCGAGGGCGAGGAACACCTTGGGATCGTCGACCCAGCCGTGCTCCATGCCGTCGGCGCCGTACTTGCGCTCCTCGGCGAAGGCCTCGCGCCAGCCCCAGCTGGCGGCGATCAGCAGCGCGCCACCAGCCGCCACGCCCTTGAGAAAGCCGCGCCGGCTGAGATTGGCGACGGCGAAGTCGTCCATGTCCGTCCTGCTCATGCCTTGCCCTCCCGCAGCTTCCGGGCGGCGACCTGGATGGCCGCGCGAATCCGGTTGTAGGTGCCGCAGCGGCAGACGTTGCCGGCCATCGCCGACTCGATCTGCTCCTCGTCGGGGTTTGGGTTGCCCTTGAGCAGCGCGGTGGCGGTCATCAGCTGGCCGCCCTGGCAGTAGCCGCACTGCGCCACGCCGAGCTCCAGCCAGGCGGCCTGCAGCGCCTGCCCGACCGGATCGGCGTGCAGCGCCTCGAGGGTGGTGATCTTCTTGCCGGCCGCCACGCTTACCGGCGTGACGCAGGCGCGGGTGGCCTGGCCGTCGACATGTACGGTGCAGGCGCCGCACAGGCCCATGCCGCAGCCGAACTTGGTGCCGCTGTAGCCGGCGACATCGCGGATGGCCCAGAGCAGGGGCATGTCTTCCGGCACATCGAGGGAATGATCCTTGCCGTTCAGGTTGAGGGTGAGCATGACGATGTCGTGGTCCTGATTCCTTGGGAAGGCGCCCGGGACGATCCCCGAGCATGGAAAGCGCTGGCGAACTGTAGCGATGACCGGCGCCCGACGAAACCTCGACGCAGAGCTGCTCAGCCCTGGCGCGCCGGCGGCGCCATGAATTCGGGGCCGACCGGGTCCTTGACGTGCTCGGCCAGCAGGGCGTCGATCCGGCGCAGGTCCTCCGCGCCCAGCCTCCAGCCGAAGGCCTCGTCGATGCCAGCGAGCTGGCCCGGATGGCGTGCGCCCCACAAGGCGATGGTCGGCCCCTGGTCGAGAATCCAGCGGATCGCCAGGGCCAGCACCGACTTGCCGTGGCGCTCGGCGGCCAGTTGGCGCAGGGCCTCGACCGCCGCCAGATACTGGGCGAAGCGCGGCGCCTGGAACTTGGGATCGACCTTGCGCAGGTCGTCGCCCTCGAAGCTGGTGTCGGCGCGCATCCGCCCGGACAGCAAGCCGCGGCACAGAGCGCCGTAGGCCAGCACCACCAGCCCGTGCTCCTTGGCGTAGGGCAGCACGTCCTCCTCGATGGCGCGCTCGAACAGGTTGTAGGGCGGCTGCACCGTGGCCAGCGGGGCGAAGCGGCGGAAGCCGTCCATCTGGTCGGGCGAGTAGTTGCTCACACCGATGGCGAGGATCTTGCCCTCCGCGCGCAGCTTCTCCAGTTCGCGGGCGGTCTCCTCGTGGGGCACCAATGGGTCGGGCCAGTGGACCTGGTAGAGATCGATGCGGTCGGTGCGCAGGCGGCGCAGGGAATCCTCGATCTCCTGGCGGATGCGCCGCGCCGTGGCGTTGCGGTGGATGCCGCTATCCGACCATTCCAGCGCCACCTTGGTGGCGATCACCGCCTGGTCGCGGATGCCCTCCAGGGCCTTGCCGACCACCTCCTCGGCATGCCCGAAGCCGTAGACCGGCGCGGTGTCGATCAGGTTGATGCCGGACTCGACGGCTTTGCGGATGGTTTCCACCGAGCGCGCATCGTCGGCACCGCCCCACATCCAGCCGCCGATGGCCCAGGTGCCGAGGCCGATGCGCGAAACAGGCGTGGCGACGCCGTCGATCCGGATGGTTTCGATGCTCATGAGATCCTCCTTGGCGAGACGAGCGGCGGACAGCGGAGTCCGAGAGAAGCGGATCAATCTATCTCATGTACCGTTGAATGAGGTTCAATAATCCATTGATTTCACGGCAAGCATGGGAGACCTCGGATGCCGGCCTTCACCCGCGCGGAACTCGCCGATCTCAACGTATTCATGACCATCGTCCGGCGCCGCAGCTTTCGCCAGTCGGCCATCGAGCTGGGCGTCACCACCTCGGCGCTCAGCCACGCCATGAAGAACCTGGAGTCGCGCCTGGGCGTGAAGCTGCTCAACCGCACCAGCCGCTCGGTGGTCCCCACCCAGGCCGGCAGCGCCCTGGCCGAACGTCTCGAACAGGGCTTCCAGACCATCGCCGAGGCCCTCGCCGAGCTGGACGTCCACCGCGACGCGCCGATCGGCCGGCTGCGCCTGAACGTGCCCCGCGACGCCTCGCGCCTGCTGCTCGGCCCGGTCCTGCCGGGCTTCTTCGCCCGCTACCCGGAGCTGCAGCTGGAGGTGGCGGTCGAGGACCGCATGGTCGACATCGTCGCCGACGGCTTCGATGCCGGCATCCGCTACGGCGGCACCGTGCCCCGCGACATGATCGCCATGCCGCTGACCGGCGAGCTGCGCTGGATCGTGGTCGCCTCCCCCGACTACCTGAGTCGCCGCGGCCGCCCGCAAGTGCCCGAAGACCTGCTGCACCACCAGTGCATGCGCATCCGCCTGGGCGACAACACGCCCTACAAGTGGGAGCTGGGCGACGGCCCGCAGGCCATCCATCTGGACGTCCCCGGATCGCTCGGCGCCAACGAGACCGACATCCTGCTACAGGCCACGCTCGACGGCCTGGGCCTGGCCTACTGCCTGGAGCTGCGGGTGGCCGAGGAGCTGCGCAGCGGCCGGCTGGAGACGGTGCTGCCCGAGTGGTCGTCGATGGGCCCGCCCTTCTGCATGTACTACCCCAGCCGCCGCCAGGCCCAGCCCGGTCTGCGCCAGCTGATCGAGAGCATCCGCGCACTGGGCCTCTGAGGCCAGGACCGGGCATCGCCGCCGGGAAAGGCGCCGGAACCCCCGCCGTTTGCCGAAAGTCGGTAACTGTTGTCGGCCTGTCGCCCATGCACCCATTGCCCCTGCCTGGCAGGCCGAGCGATCCGCCGCAACGCTCGGAGGTTACTTCATGGTCAGCAGATTCAGACGGGACATGGCAAGCGAAGCCACTCGACTCGACGTCGACGACTACCGCCTCTTCATCGGCACGGATCGCGCCGATCGCTTCGATCCGCGCGAGGACGGCATGAACGTCGCCTTCGGTCGCAACGATCCGGATTTTCTTCCCGGCAGCGACCGGGACGACGATCTGCTCGGGGGCGCCGGCAGCGACTATCTGGATGGCGGGGACGGTGCGGATCACCTCGATGGCGGCGAAGGCGCCGACATTCTGCTCGGCCAGGCCAAGGCCGACACCCTGCGCGGCGCGGAAGGCCGCGACTGGCTCGACGAGGGGGACGGGCATGGCGATCTCGAAGGCGGCACCGGGGACGATGTGCTGATCGGCGGCCGGGGTGGCGACGCCTTCATGGTCGATCCCTCGAGCGGTCACGACCTGATCTTCGACTTCCAGGCAGGCCCCGGGATCTTCGATCACCTCGCGCTGCATCACATCCACCCGGACGACCTCGACTTCGAGCAGGCGGCCGCCGGCACGCGAGTCAGCTGGAACGACGGACAGGGCTCGGTGCTGCTGGTCGGCGTGGACAAAGGCGAGCTGGCGCAGGACGATTTCATGTTCACCGAGGACAATCACCTACTGCCGGTCGGCGGCGCCCATGCCATGGATGACCTGGCCAGGGCCGCGCCCCCGACAAGAGCGGCCCCTCCGTCACGAGCGGAGCCGCTCACGGATGACGCCGATTTCCGCTTCGACGAATTCAATGTCCGGATCGGCGACGCGGGCCGCGATGTCTTCGCCGGCACCGCGGCCCGCGATTACTACCTCGGCCTGGAGGGCGACGACGACCTTTCCGGCAGCGACGGCGATGATGACCTGCGGGGCGACGCCGGCAACGATCATCTCGATGGCGGCCCGGGCATGGACGACCTGAGAGGGGGCGACGGCGACGACTGGCTGGAAGGTGGGACGAAAGCAGACAACCTCATGGGCGGAGCCGGAAATGACACGCTGAGTGCGGGCGCCGGGCACGACATGCTCGAAGGCGGCAGCGGCGATGACAGCCTCGATGGCGGCGACGGCGCCGACGCCTTCATCGTCTCCCGCGACAGCGGCCACGACCTGGTCGTCGGCGGCTTCACGGCCGGTCCCGGCGCCTTCGACCACATCGCCTTCAAGGACCTCGGGCCGCAGGACATCACCATTGCCGAAGACGGTGCCGATACCCTCGTCAGCTGGATCGAAGGCTCGATCCGGCTGGCGGGCATCGCCAGGCACGACATGGCGCAGGACGACTTCATGTTCGACGCCGACACCGGCGTGAATGGTGCCTTCGTCGACGACCCGGCGCTCACCACGGAGGGATCAATGCTGCTGTTTCCCGAAGCGGGCGGGATTTCCTCCGTGGGGATATCCCTCTCTCTTGCCGACTGGCCCCTCGCCTGAAGCAGGGCCCCCTCAGCGCGCCGGCCTGCCGTCGGTCACCCCGGCCGTGTCGTCCAGCAGGCTGGCGGTGGCCGTCTGCAGGAAGGCGCCGAGCTGGCGCTTCAGCAGCGCTTCGTCGGGTACCGCGGCGAGCGGCAGGCTGGCAGGCTCGCTGCCGAGGCGATAGCGGTAGACCTTCGCCGGCAGGCCGGGGGGTTGCACCAGCACCCGGTCGCCGCTGACCAGGGCGACGGTCTGGTCGCCGCCCGAGGGTTTGATGACGCCGAACCCAGGACTTGCCGCCGGCAGGGCGAGCAGGTCGCGGCCCCAGCACTGGTGACGGACCGTACCGCCGAGGCGGCCCATGATGGTCGGCACCATGTCGACCTGGGTGCCGACGATGTCGCGGCGGGCGCCGAACTTCTCCTGCACGCCCGGACCTATCAGCAGCAGGGGCACGTTGAAGCGCAGCAGGTCCATCTCGGTGAGCTGCTCGCGGCTGCCGAAGCCGTGGTCGCCGACCACCACGAACAGGGTGTCCTGGAAATAAGGCGCGTGACGGACCCTGTCGAAGAAGCGCCCGAGCGCCCAGTCGGCATAGCGCATGGCGGTCAGGCGCTGGTCCAGCTCGCCGAAGCCGCTCACCGGCGCCACCGGCAGGTGCTCCGGCAGGGCGTAAGGCGTGTGGTTGGAGAGCGTCTGCAGCAGGGCGTAGAACGGCTTGCCGGCCTCGCTGCGGCGCTCCAGCTCCTCGGCGGCGCGGTCGAACATGTCCTGATCGGAGACGCCCCAGGTCGGGTCAGAGAACACCGGATCGACGAAGTCGTGCCGGCCGATGAAGGTCTTCATCCCCTGGCTGCCGAAGAAGCCCGACTGGTTGTCCCAGGCGAAATCGCCGTTGTAGACGTACAGGCTGTCGTAGCCGCGCTCGCCGAGCAGTTGCGGCAGCCCCGAGAACCGATGGCCGCCCTCGGGCGTCTGCATCAGGTATTCGAAGCCGGGCAGATTGGGGAAGCAGGCCATGCTGGCGAACATGCCCTGATGGGTATGGGTGCCGTTGGAGAAGAAGCGGGTGAACAGCAGCCCTTCCCCGGCCAGCCGGTCGAAGTTCGGCGTGATACCGCCTGGCGCGCCCAGCGCCCCGACGTAATGGCCGGCGAAGCTTTCCATCAGGATCACCACCACGTTGCGCACCGGCAGGGTGCCGCCGAGCGGCGGCCGATAGTCGCGGCGTACCGCGGCGCTGTCCCCGTCGACCAGCCGGTCGGCGTCGGTCAGCAGCATCTGCCGCACGGTCTGGCGGGCCTCGTCATCCGCCAGGCCGGCCTTCCAGCGGTTGTCGCGATGATCGGAGAGCTGGCTGCGCAGCGCATCCGCCAGGGTCAGGGTGCCGTTGAGACCGAGCCGGTTGGCGAACATCGAGTCGGTGGTGAAGGCATCGCCCCACTGCAGCGGCGGCCCCTGACGCAGGGTCCCGCGCCCGGCGAGCACGGCCAGCGCCAGGCAGATCGCCAAAGTCAGGACGCGGACCGGCCAGCGGCCGCCCTCCTGTTGCCGGCCATCCACGGCCGGCGAGCGGGTGAACAAATCCAGGCGCCTGAACAGCCAGCCCAGCAGCAGCGTCGCCAGCAGCCAGGCGAGCAAGTAGCGGAGGACCGGGAAGCCGTGCCAGAGCATGCTCAGGACGGTTTGCGGATCTTCCTTCAGGTACTGGAGCACCAGGTTGTTCAGCCGCTGGTGGAACTCGCGGTAGAAGTCCAGCTCCAGCACGCCGAAAAACAGGGTGAGGCTGGCGAACAACGTCAGCCAGGCGCACAGCAGCGCCCTTGCCCGCATCGCCCGCCGGCTGATCACGGCCAGCACCAGGGGCGCGCAGATGTACGCGACCAGCCGCAGATCGAAGCGCAGGCCGTTGAGAAAGGCCTCGGCCAGGGTCGCGGCGGACGCCGGGCCGATCTGCTCGCTGTTGTAGAGCAGCAGGGCCAGGCGCAGCAGGGAGTACAGGAGCATCAGCACGGCGGCGCTGGCCAGGGTGAAGGCCAGATGCTGGCGGAGGGAGATGCTGCAGGCGATTCGAGCGACGGACTGCCGGTAACTTGCCTCGTCCCCTATCCCTGGGCGCGGTTCCTGGAGTTGCCGGACCGACGCCCGGCGGTGTTTCTGCAAAAAGGCGAGTCCGGCAGGGCGGCTCGAGAACATGGTTGCCACACTCCTCGAAGAAGTCTGTGGCAACCACTCTATTCATAGGGGCATGTACAACCCGTCAAAAGCAGGTGAACAAAGCGTCAAGCCCCCGGGCGTGGTCCCGTCGGGCTCGCTCTTTGCCTCAGGAGGACATGACGAAGGAAATCGACTCCGCCAGGCCCTGGGTATCGCTCACTCCCACCAGGGTGATCGCGCTGCTGCCGAGATCGATGAGCAGACCGCCTTCCCCGTCGCCGGACACATGTTCCGCGACGAAGGCCTCGGCGCTGATGCCCGGCCTCCCGAAGTCGACGAAGTGCAGGGTATCGATGCCCTTGACGAAGTCGAGGATGCGATCACTGTCCGACCGCGGCCCGAACACGAAGTGATCGCTGCCGGCGCCGCCGATGAGCAGGTCGTCGCCCTTGCCACCGAACAGCACGTCGTTGCCCGCTCCCCCGTCGAGCAGATCGTCGCCCTTGTCGCCGTAGAGGTAGTCGACATCCTTGTCGCCGCGGAGCTCATCGTCGCCGCTGCCCCCGTACAGCGCGTCGCTGCCGCCGTACCCCTGCTGGGTATCCTTGCCATTTCCTCCCTCCAGGACATCCCCGGCCTGGCTGCCCGCCAGATCGTCGGCGCCCCTGCGCTCATCCGCGGCCGCCCCGGAAAGCGTCACGGCAATGCTGCCGGTCGTGGCGGCCCCCCTCTCGTCCTCCACGCTGTAGTGGACCGTCGCCGTGATCTTCTGGCCGGCGCTCATCCACTCCAGCTCGCTGGCGGGGCTGAGCAGCAGGGATTTGCCATCGCTGGACACCACGGTCGTGCCGGCCAGGACGTCGAGCGATACGGCTTGGCCGGTGATGGGATGCGTCAGCGCGGTCGAGGCCGTATCGCCTGCCCAGGCGTAGTCGATGGCGGTCACCGCGCCGATATGGAGCTGGCTGCCGGCATCGGGATCGCGGACGTAATCCTCGACCAGCGGAATCAACAGGGGCGCATTCTCCACGCCAGAGAGGGAGACCGCCGTCGTCCGGGGCGCGTCATTCACACCCCGGATCGAGAGGCCGAGGATCTGCCCGATGCTGTCGATACCATCGCTGATCCGGTAGTCGACCAGGATCTCCCGTGTGGCACCGGCGGCCAGATGCTGGAAGGCGGCATGGCCCGGGTCGACGGTCAGCAGGTTGCCGGAGAGGGTGATGCCTCCCGGCAGCAGCCCGGCGTCGATCACCTCAAGGCTGTCGCCATCGGGATCGCTGGCCCCGGCCAGCAGATCGACGGTAAAGGCGGCATCGTCCTCGTTCGCGGCGACCCGCAACGGGAGCTCCACGGTCGGCGCGTCGTTGGTATTGAGCAAATGGACGGTCGTGCCGTCGGTCACGGACAGCGCGTCGCTGCCGCTGCCGTCCCGGAAAGCCCAATCGATGCGAATGCTGTCCGGGGGCGCATCGGCCGTGTTGGCGTAGCCGATGCTGGAGAGCACCTCGTCGACCCGTGCCTGCGAGGCGTTGGCATTGAAGGCGATGCCCAGCGTGCCGTCCGCCTGGCCGACACTGCCCACCGTCACGCCGGACAGCACGGCAGCGCCATCGCTGAAGGCGAGATCGCCGAGCGCGAAGAACAGATCCTCTGGGGAAGGCCCGCCCTGGCGGCTCAGGGTGATGCTGGCGCCCGCGTAGTTGCCGGCACCGCCATCGAGGGCGGCCAGTTCGGTATCGAAGATCGCCACACTGGCATCCAGCAGGACGGGCGCCGCGCCCTCGGTGTAGTGGGCCGTACCGCCCAGCGAACTCGGGCTGCCGGTCGGGCTGCCAAACGAGGTATCGAGCGTGCCGTCGACGTTCAGACGGATCACGCTGAAGTCGTAATTGCCGCTGCCGGGGTTGTAGCTGGAGCCCGCCAGCAGGATCTTGCCGTCGGGCTGCACGGTCAGGCTGCGGCCTTCATCGTAGCTGCCGCCGACATCGAAGGTGGCCTTGCCGTCGTCGCTGAAGCTGGTATCCAGCGTGCCGTCGGCATTCAGGCGGACCACGCTGAAGTTGTAGTTGCTGTTGGGGTCGCCGCTCACCCGGCTCATGCCCGCCACCAGGATCCTGCCGTCGGGCTGCAGGGCCATGCTGAAGCCGAAATCATGGTGCCTGGCAACATCGACGATGGCCTCGCCATCCTCGCTGAAGCCGGTATCGAGCGAGCCGTCGGCGTTAAGACGGAGCACACTGAAGTTGTTGTTCGGAGTGCTGGTGGCGCTCATGTCGGCAATGCCGGCTACCAGGATCTTGCCGTCCGGCTGCACGATCAGGTCATTACCGTATTCGTGACCCCCACCGTCGAAGGTGACCTTGCCGTCGGTGCCGAAGCCGGTGTCGAGTGTGCCGTCGGCATTCAGGCGGAGCACGCCGAAATCGTAATTGCCGCTGCTGGCGTTGTAGGTCGGACCCACCAGCAGAATCCTGCCGTCGGGCTGCAGGAACAGGCTCTCGCTCTGGCTGCCGCCGAGATCCGCGACCTTGCCATCGACACCGAAGCCGCTATCCAGCGTGCCATCGGCGTTCAGCCGGATCACCGTGAAGTTGGAGTGGCTCTCGCCCGCCAGCAGGATCTTGCCGTCGGGCTGCACGGCCAGGTCATAGGCGGAATCCTGGTCTCCTCCTCCGCCGATATCGACGACGATCTGGCCAGCATCGCCGAAGCCGGTATCCAGCGTGCCGTCGGCATTCAGCCGGATCAGGGCGAAGTCAGGGTTATTGCTGGTCGTATAGCTGTATCCCGCCACCAGAATCTTGTCGTCCGGCAGTACGCTCAGGCTTCGCGCGCCATCGAAGGAGTCCCCAATGGCGAAGGCGGCCTTGCCGTCGCCATCGAAGCCGGTATCGAGCGAGCCATCGGCATTCAACCTGATCACGCCGAAGTCGTAACTCTTGCTGGCGATGCTGTAGCTGCGCCCTGCCAGCAGAATCCGGCCGTCGGGCTGCAGGGCCAGGGCATGGCCGTAATCGTTGAGTCCATCCACATCCACGACCAGCTTGCCGCTGGCCGATCGAAGGCCGAAGCTCGGCGCGGTATTAACCGATATCGAAGTCGCCATACAACTATCCTTGTGCTGACTTTAATTGTAATTGCTCTCAACGAGCGGCCCTATCGTCTGGACACACCAGAGCCGGCTCCAGCCCGGCAGCCTGTTGGTAAACTTGCCCAGATACTCGGGGAAACTTTTTCGAGCCTCGACAGTAGGCCGAAATTACTTGACCATCTGCCTTGCGGTAGCTCTTTCAAGACTGTCTTTATCTTGCCAAGTTCCGTATTCATGGTTTTCGAATCGGACCGGAAAAAACCAGAGTCTGGACTTTGATACGGAAGTTGATGCACAAGTAAACGGATGGCAGGACAAGTTCGAAGAGTCGCAGGAATAGCCCCTGCGGAGTCTGGCTTCAGGAGCCAGTCGGCCTCGCGTCAGCCTGCCTGTTTTGCCCACGGCTTCTCAATGGACGTGCCGTTCTCCGTCGCCATGGATATGGACCTCCGAGGCTGGCACCTCGACGGGAGCGGACGGCCCATGAGCCGGGCCGCCCTGCGCTGCTTCCGGCCCCATGCTCCCGCCGCCGTGGCGGTGCCCGGGGCTGCTCTCCACCATCCTCCGGTAACTCTCGGCATCGAGGCTCGGCAGCCGGCCGAGGAAGGCCACGAGCTCCCAGATGTACGGATCGTCCATGCTCCGGCCCCAGGCCGGCATGGCAGTGGCCTTGATCCCGTGCTTGATGACCCAGAACGCGCCGGCCGGGTCGCCTGCGTAGCCAACCTCGCCCAGATTCGGCGGCGCCGGATAGAGCCCGCGGCCCAGCTCCGTCTCGGTGAGCCCCGGTGCCAGGTGACAGCCGACGCACATGGCGTCGTAGTTGCCGGCCCCGGCGCGGATCATGGCCTCGTCGGCGAGATCGGGCACCTGGATGCCCCTGGCGCGCACGGCGACCGAGCGCTCCCGGGCCGTCTCCAGCAGAGCCCGCACCGGCGCGGAATGCGGCGCGTCGGCGCCCACGTCGATCAGCCCCGAATACAGGACGCCGGCGCCGAGCGCGACGACGGCAAGGCCGCTCCAGGTCAGTGTCTTGAGAATTCCCATGCTTGTCCTTTTCACATCGGAAGCAGCAGGGCGCGAATGCCCCGCCGCTGCCCGGGAGATCATTCTTCCATGGTGCCGTCACTGCCGTCTTCGGAAGTGCCCTGCCCGCTGCGGTCCAGGTCCGTGTCGCCCTCCTCCTCGTCATCGGGCTGCATGTGCTGCTCGTGCATCTCCTCCATTCGCTTCTCGTGGCCGTCGTGCTCCATCTTGCGCTCGTCGCCCATGGTGCCGCCCTTGCGCCCCTGCTGCTCCTGATAGTCCTGGGTGCTGCCGGAGTCCTCCTTGTGCTCGTGGTGCGCCGCCAGGGCAGGCAGTTGCAGGGCGGCCCCCAGGACAAGGGCGAGGAAGCCGGACAGCAGGATCTTGCGTTTCGGAAAGTTGCTCATGTTTCAAGCCCTCATGGATTGGCACGAAGTGGCGATACCCGGAAAAGCCGGCGATACCGCCAGGATAAAAATAGTTGCCCTGCCCGCTTACCCCCTAATCTGCCATGGTGAAAGAGGGGGCTTCGATTACATTTATGTAAGGCCGACAATAGCCGCTCGAGCGGATGACAGGCAGCAACTGCTTATCAGAAAGGGCTTTTCATTACATTTGCGTCAGTTTCAAGTTTTCCGTCTTGACAGCACTACACTAAGTCGAACCCATAAATAACAGACGTAAAATCGATGAGTCTTGAGCGGCATCAATGTAATGCCGACATGAATGGCGGATAGCTATAAAGCACGGAGCGAATGATTGGCCGGCTCCATTGAAGCAAGCGGCAACGGGAAACAATCATGAAACATGATCATGGAATGCATGAAACACCCGGCGGTTTCTGGCGCTCCCGCTACGCCATCGGCCTGCTTGTGATCGGGGCCGTGGCAGGTTATTTCCTGCTCACCGAACACACGGCACATGTCCTGGGTGCGCTGCCCTATCTGCTGTTTCTTGCCTGCCCCCTGATGCATTTGTTCATGCATCGCGGTCATGGCGGAAACGACAAGCACGGAACAGACAAGGAGAGCCCTCATGGACCACGCTGAGCCAGCCTACGGATTATGGTCGCTGGTCATCCTGAACTCGGCCGTCTTCATCATGTTCGCCTTCAGTTTCTTCAAGCCGGAGAGCGCACGGGACTGGCGGAGTTTCGGCGCATTTTCCGCCTTCATCGTCGCGCTCTTCGTGGAGATGTACGGCTTTCCGCTGACCATCTACCTGCTGTCCGGCTGGCTGCAGAGCAGATACCCGGAACTCGACATCCTGTCCCACGATGCCGGTCACCTGTGGTCGACCCTGGCGGGCGGAAAGGGCAATCCCCACTTCGGCATTCCGCATATCGCCAGCTACCTGTTTCTCGGCTTCGGTTTCTATCTGCTGGCCAGTGCCTGGAATGTCCTCTATCGGGCACAACGCAACCACCAGTTGGCAACTACCGGCCCCTATGCGCGAATTCGCCACCCGCAGTACGTGGCATTCGTACTGATCCTGCTCGGCTTCCTGTTGCAGTGGCCGACCCTGCTGACCCTGATCATGTTCCCGATTCTGGTGGCGATGTATGGCCGCCTGGCAATCACCGAAGAAGCGGAAATGGATCGCCAGTTCGGGGCCGAATTCGAGCAATACGCCCAGCGCACCCCCAGGTTCTTTCCTCGCTGGAAGCAGGAGGCCCGCGACGTCTGAAGCGGGCCAAGGCAGAGATATCTACATCTTTCAATCAGGAGAAGCGCCATGTTCCCTCGGATACAAGCCATCCAGAACGCTCCAGGCCGAAGGATTGCAACCTGGCTGGCCACTGCACTGCTGCTGCCCTTTCTCTGGCTTCCGGCATGGGAGGCCGTGGCGCAGTCGATGCAGGAGCGGGAAGGTGTGACGCTGTATTGGGGGCTCGTGCCAGGCGCCGTCTTCACCGACAGGCATGAACTGGATGAAATGCATCGAAAGGATGGCCAGGGCGACCCCACCACCTGGTCGTCGCCCTGTTCGACACCGCCACTGGAAAGCGCATCGGCACGGCTGCCGTGCGCGCCCAGCTCATCGAGGTCGGGATCTCGGAAACGCCCGCGAAGGCTCTGGCGCCCATGGAGATCAACGGCTTGATGTCCTACGGGCAATTGTTCTCCATGGTCAAGAAAGGCACCTACCGGTTCCGGATATTCGTGAGGCTGCCCGACCGTGAGGATGAAATCGAGTATTCCATTTCCACGGCATCGCCCCATCCGGGCCAGAACTGATGCCACATCCGGGCAGGAGCAATGAGTCGTGCTCGACCGGCGACATCGAAGCCATGTTCGGAGAATGACGAGGGATCTATGAATACCGTGGCAACCGAACGCTCCCCAGCAGTAGACCCCGTCTGCGGCATGCCGGTCGAGGAGACCCCGGCAGCGCCCCGCGCTACCTACCAGGGCAAGTCCTACCTGTTCTGTTCGCCGCACTGCCTCGAGAAGTTCGAGGCGGCGCCCGGCAGGTATGTGCCGGCTCCCGCGGCCCGGACGCCGTCGCCGGCCGATCCCCACAGCGGGCACGACCTGCCGATGCGGGCGGCCGACGCCAAGGGACGGGAGGGCCGGGCGAAGGATCCGGTCTGCGGGATGATGGTCGACAAGGCCACCGCCCTGCGCAGCGAACGTGCCGGGAAGACCTACTACTTCTGCAGCGCCAGCTGCCAGCGCATCTTCGAATCGCCGGAGGCCGAGCTGAAATCCATGCGCCGGCGGGTGACCATCGCCCTGACCGGCGTGCTGGCGCTGGCCATCCTGCGCGCCGGGGCCTTCATCGGCCTGGCCGCCGGGGCGACGATTCTCACCTGGGCGCCGATTCCCGCCCTGCCCTGGTTCACCTGGGGCATGTGGCTGTTCCTGCTGGTCACCCCGGTGCAGTTCATCGGCGGCTGGAGCTTCTACAAGGGCGCCTTCAACGCCCTGCGCAACCTTTCGATCAACATGGACCTGCTGATCGCCCTGGGCACTTCGGTGGCCTACTTCTACAGCGTGGCGGTGCTGTTCTTCCCCGAGGTGCTGCCGGTGAAGGTGGACGAGCGCGCCGTCTACTTCGAGGTATCCGCGGTGATCATCGCCTTCGTGCTGCTGGGCAAGTACATGGAGGAGATCATCAAGAAGCACTCCTCGGCGGCGGTGCGCAAGCTGCTCGACCTCAAGCCCGCCACCGCCAGGGTGATCCGCGACGGCATGGAGACGGAAATCCCCGCCGACAGCGTGATGGTCGGCGAAACGGTGGTGGTCCGTCCCGGAGAGCGCATCGCCACCGACGGCGTGGTGACCGAGGGCAGCTCCGCCGTCGACGAGTCCATGCTGACCGGCGAGTCCATGCCGGTGGAGAAGCAGCCCGGCGCCCGGGTCATCGGCGGCACCCTCAACCGCACCGGCAGCTTCCGCTTCGAGGCCACGCGGATCGGCGCCGAGACGGCGCTGGCGCAGATCATCCGCATGGTCGAGGAGGCCCAGGCCAGCAGCGCGCCGATCCAGCGCATCGCCGACGAGGTAACCCGCTACTTCGTGCCGGCGGTGGTCGGCACCGCCGTGCTGGCCTTCGCCGGCTGGTGGCTGGCGGGCAACTTCCCGCAGGGCCTTTTGGCCTTCATCGCCGTGCTGATCATCGCCTGCCCCTGCGCCCTCGGCATCGCCACCCCGGCGGCGCTGATGGTCGGCGTGGGGCGCGGCGCCCAGGCCGGCGTGCTGATCCGCGGCGGCGAGATCCTCGAGAAGGCGCAGAAGCTCGATACCGTGGTCTTCGACAAGACCGGCACCCTGACCCGCGGCGAACCGGCGCTCACCGACGTGCTGCCGCTGGGCGGCTTCGCCCGCGAGGACGCACTGCGCCTGGCCGCCAGCCTGGAGGTCGGCTCCGAGCACCCGCTCGCCGAAGCCCTGCTCGAGGGCGCCAGGGTGCAGGGCATCGCGCTGGCCCCGCTGCAGGGTTTCGATTCGATTCCCGGCCATGGCGTGCGTGGGGAGATCGACGGCCAGTCGGTACTGCTCGGCAATCGCCGGCTGATGGAGCGCGAAGGCGTGCCGCTGGGCGACGCCGCGGCCGAGCTGGAGCGTCTGCAGGCCGATGGCAAGACCGCGATGCTGCTGGCCAGCGGCGGCCGCCTGGCGGCCATCGTCGCGGTGGCCGACACCCTCAAGCCGGAGGCCCGGGAAGCCATCGCCGGACTGCGCGCCGAGCGCATCGAGGTGGTGATGCTCACCGGCGACAACGCCCGCACCGCCGCGGCGATCGGCCGGGCGCTGGGCATCGACCGGGTGATCGCCGACGTGTTGCCCTCCGACAAGGCCAGGGCGATCAAGGAACTGCAGGCTGCGGGAAAGGTGGTGGCCATGGTCGGCGACGGCGTCAACGACGCGCCGGCACTGGCCACCGCCGACATCGGCATCGCCATCGGTTCGGGCTCGGATGTGGCCAAGGAAACCGGCGGCATCATCCTGGTGCGTAGCGACGTGCGCGACGTGGTGACCGGCATCCGCCTGTCGCGGGCGACGATGCGCACCATCAAGCGCAACCTGTTCTGGGCCTTCGTCTACAACACCATCGGCGTGCCGATCGCCGCCCTCGGCCTGCTCAATCCGATCCTCGCCGCCGCGGCCATGGCTTTGTCGTCGCTATCGGTGATCGTCAACTCCGCCCTGCTCAAGCGGGCGCGGCTGGAGCGCGCCTGAGGCGACCGCCGGCGCGCCCGGCAGGCCCAGGGAAATCAGCGCCGCCAGCAGCACGAAGAGGCTCGACACCCACAGGCAGGCGGTGAGCCCCCAGGCCTGGAACACCCAGCCGGACAGCAGGGTGCCGAGCAGCCGGCCGAGGGCGTTGGACATGTAGTAGAAGCCCACGTCCAGCGACACGCCGTCCTCCTTGGCATAGCTGACGATCAGGTAGCTGTGCAGCGAGGAGTTGACGGCGAACAGCACGCCGAACAGCAGCAGGCCGCCGATCAGTACCGCCTGCGCCGACAGCGGCGTGCCGAGCCCCAGGGCGATGAGCGCCGGCAGCCCGGCCAGCGACAGCGCCCAGGCGAAGGCCGCGCGGCCGTCCGGCACCTGGCCACGACGCTTGCCGGTGAGATGCGGCGCGAAGGACTGGACGATACCGTAGCCGATCACCCAGACGGCGAGAAAGCCGCCGACCTGCCAGAAGTCCCAGCCGAAGCTGCTCGCCAGATACACCGGCAGTGCCACCACGAACCACACGTCGCGGGCGCCGAACAGGAACAGGCGCGCGGCCGAGAGGATGTTGATCGCTCGGCTCTTCGAGAGCAGGTCGCGGAACCTGGGCTTGTTTTTGGCCTTGCCCAGATCCTTCTTCAGCGTCGCCAGGCTGGCCAGCCAGATCAGCGCCAGCAGCGCGGCCATGCCCAGCACCGCGCCGGCGAAGCCCAGCCAGGCCAGCAGCGCGCCGCCGAGGAAGAAGCCGACCCCCTTGAGGGCGTTCTTCGAGCCGGTCAGCAGCGCCACCCAGCGGTACAGGGTGCCCTGCTGCCCCTCTGCCACCAGGAGCTTGATCGAGCTCTTGGCGCTCATCTTGTTGAGGTCCTTGGCGATGCCGGACAGCGCCTGCGCCGCCATCACCCAGGGCACCGTGAGCAGGCTCGCCGGCACGGCGAGCATGAGCAGCGCCAGCACCTGCAGGCCCAGGCCGAGGTTCATGGTGCGGTTGAGGCCCAGGTGCGCGCCGAGCCAGCCGCCGACCAGGTTGGTGACCACGCCGAAGAATTCGTAGAAGAGAAACAGCAGGGCGATCTCCAGCGGGCTGTAGCCGAGGCCGTGGAAATGCAGCACCACCAGCATGCGCAGGGCGCCGTCGGTGAGGGTGAAGGCCCAGTAGTTGCCGGTGACCAGCAGGTACTGGCGGATTTCGGGGGAAAGGCGAGCGAGTGCGTGCATGGGAGAACCTGATGAGTGGAAACCGTAGGGCGGGTCAGGCCGCAAGCCGTAACCCGCCAATCGGCCGTGAGGCCGACAAAAGGATGCCTGCCGGTATCCTTGGCGGGTTACGCCGCTGTGCGGCTAACCCGCCCTACGCAGAGGCACTCAGCCGGCCAGACCGACCTTGCGGGCCAGCTCCACGGTGCGGTTGGCATAGCCCCACTCGTTGTCGTACCAGGAATAGAGCTTCACCTGGGTGCCGTTGACCACCATGGTCGACAGGGCATCGACGATGGACGAGCGCGGGTCGGTGCGGTAGTCGATGGACACCAGCGGGCGCTCCTCGTAGCCGAGGATGCCCTTCAGTTCGCCTTCGGCGGCGGCCTTGAGCAGCTGGTTGACCTCCTCCACCGTGGTCGCGCGCTCCACCTCGAACACGCAGTCGGTCAGCGAGGCGTTGGCCAGCGGCACGCGCACGGCCTGGCCGTTCAGGCGGCCGCGCAGCTCCGGGAAGATCTCGGCGATGGCGGTGGCCGAACCGGTGCTGGTCGGGATCAGGCTCATGCCGCAGGCGCGGGCGCGGCGCAGGTCCTTGTGCGGCGCATCGAGGATGCTCTGGGAGTTGGTCAGGTCGTGGATGGTGGTGATCGAGCCGTGGCGAATGCCGAGGTTCTCGTGGATCACCTTGACCAGCGGCGCCAGGCAGTTGGTGGTGCAGGAAGCGGCAGTGACGATGCGGTGCTGCTCCGGGTCGAACAGCCGGTCGTTCACGCCCATCACCACGTTGAGCACGCCCGGCTCCTTGACCGGCGCGCTGACCACCACGCGCCCGACGCCCTGGTCCAGATAGGCCTTGAGCAGGGCGACCCTGGTCATCTTGCCGCTGGCCTCGATCACCACGTCGCAGTCCGACCAGTCGGTGTCGGCGATGGCCTTGTTGGCGGTGACCGGGATGCGCCGGCCGCCGATCACCAGGCAGTCGCCGTCGCTGCCGGCCTCGTGCCGCCAGCGGCCGTGCACCGAGTCGAAATTGAGCAGGTGGGCGTGGGTCGCCGCATTGGCGGCCGGATCGTTGATCTGCACGAGCTCCAGCTCCGGCCAGTCCCAGGCGGCGCGCAGGGCCAGACGTCCGATGCGGCCGAAGCCGTTGATGCCTACCTTGATGGTCATGGCGAACTCCTCGTTTCAGAAATCATGGGTTTCGTGGGGCCAGCATGATGATCGCCATGCCGGCGAGGGCCACGCTGCCGCCGAGCAGATCCCAGAACGTCGGGCGGATGCCGTCGACCAGCCACAGCCAGAGCAGGGCGACGCCGACGTATACCCCGCCATAGGCGGCATAGACCCGCCCGGCCGCCGTCGGATGCAGCGAGAGCAGCCAGGCGAACAGCGCCAGGGAGATCGCCCCCGGCAGCAGCAGCCAGGCGCTCCTGCCCCCCTTGAGCCAGAGCCAGGGCAGATAGCAGCCGAGGATCTCGGCAACGGCCGTCACGACGAACAGGGCCAGGGTCTTCAGCATGTGGCCTGGCCGCTACCGACCGAACTGCGCGATCCAGGCCGCATGCGCCGGGTGCTGGATGGCCTTGGGCCGCAGCGCCTGGACCAGGGCGACGGCCTCGGCGCGCGGC
This sequence comes from Azotobacter salinestris, assembly GCF_009363155.1. Taxonomy (NCBI): domain Bacteria; kingdom Pseudomonadati; phylum Pseudomonadota; class Gammaproteobacteria; order Pseudomonadales; family Pseudomonadaceae; genus Azotobacter; species Azotobacter salinestris. The sequence continues at coordinate 317,178 of NZ_CP045302.1, read as the reverse complement.
AGGCCGCGCTCAATCAGGATGCGCACGGCGATCAGCCCGGTGCGCCCGGAGCCGCCCTTGCAGTGGATGGCGATGCCGCGGCCTTCATCGAGCAGCGCCCGGATGCGGGCATGCGCCTGCATCCAGACGGCGTCGAAGTCGTCCAGCGGCACCTGCTCGTCGGCCACCGGCAGGTGAAACCATTCTATGCCGCGCGCGGCGCACAGCGCCGGCAGCTCGTCCACTCGATTCAGGCGCAGCTCCTCGGCCGGCATCAGGGTGATCAGCGCCGTGGCGCCGGCCGCCTGCAGGGTGTCCAGCGCGCTGGCCAGACTGGTGTCCCGGGTGCCGGGACAGGGGGTGAAGATCAGACGGCCCGGGCAACCGGGGATGGCGAGGAGGTCGTGGGGATGGGACACGGGTGTTTTCCTTGGGATGTCAAATGGCGCTCTGGTTGACGCGGCGGGACAGCGCTTCGGCCGACTCCTTGCGCTCGGAGTAGCGATCGACCAGGTAGTCGGCGCGGCCGCGCAGCAGCAGGGTGAACTTGACCAGCTCCTCCATCACGTCGACCACCCGGTCGTAGTAGGCCGAGGGCTTCATGCGCCCGGCCTCGTCGAACTCGAGAAAGGCCTTGGGCACCGAGGACTGGTTGGGGATGGTGAACATGCGCATCCAGCGGCCGAGCACGCGCATCTGGCCGACCGCGTTGAACGACTGCGAGCCGCCGCAGACCTGCATCAGCGCCAGGGTCTTGCCCTGGGTCGGGCGGATCGCTCCCTGGGTCAGCGGGATCCAGTCGATCTGCGCCTTGAACACCGCGCTCATCGCGCCGTGGCGCTCCGGCGAGCACCATACCTGGCCTTCCGACCAGAGCACCAGCTCGCGCAGCTCCTGCACCTTGGGGTGGCTGTCCGGCACGTCGTCCGGCAGCGGCAGCCCGGCCGGCGAGAAGATCCGCGGCTCGGCGCCGAGCCGCTCGAGCAGGCGCGCCGCCTCCTCCACCAGCAGGCGGCTGTAGGAGCGCTCGCGGTTGGAGCCGTAGAGCAGCAGGATGCGCGGTGGATGTTCGGGCTGCGCCGGCAGGCCGAGTTTTTCCAGGCTCGGCACGTCGAGCAGCGCGGGATCGAGGTTGGGCAGGTCGTCGGGCATGGCGTCCATCCGTAGAAAAGGGGTTACAGGGTGCCGATCCGGGCCAGCTCGGCCTGCAGGGCCGCCTCGTCCAGCCGCTCGAACGGCAGGGCGAGAAAGGCCTGGATGCGGGTCTCGATCCGCGCCACGGTGGCGTCGAAGGCGGCGGCGACCTGGGCGTCGCTGCCCGCCAGCCCGGACGGATCGGCCAGCCCCCAGTGGGCCCTGATCGCCGGGCCGAAGAATACCGGGCAGGCCTCCCCGGCCGCCCTGTCGCAGACGGTGATGACCAGGTCGGGCTGCAGCGCGGCATGAGCCTCGCTGGACTTGCTGGCCAGCCCGTCGCAAGCCACCCCGGCTCTCGCCAGGGCCTCGAGGGTGAGCGGATGCACCTGGCCCCCGGGCTGGCTGCCGGCGCTGAAGGCGCGCATGCCGGCCGGGGCCAGGTGGTTGAACAGCGCCTCGCAGAGAATGCTGCGGCAGCTGTTGGCCGTACACAGAAAGAGAACCTTCATCGCTTCGCTCGCTTGGCTTCAGGCGCAGATCGTGCTGCGCTCGGGGCGGTTGCGCATGCCTTCCAGCCGCTCGGAGTCGGGGCGCAGCCAGTTGCGGTTGGCAGCCAGGATGGTCTGCAGCATTTCGTGCACCCAATCCGGCAGGTGCGGATGCAGGCGGTAGTACACCCACTGGCCCTGGCGGCGGTCCTCCAGCAGCCCGCAGCTGCGCAGCAGCGCCAGGTGCCGGGAAATCTTCGGCTGGCTCCCCTCCAGCGCCGCGGTCAGCTCGCAGACGCACAGCTCGCCCTCACGGGCGATCAGCAGGGTCATCCGCGCCCTGGTCTCGTCGGCCAGGCATTTGAATACCGTGGTGGGGGTCAGGTGCTCGACCATGGCAGTCCTCAAGGCTTGCTTTTCACCAGCACGAACATCCGCAGGCGTTCGTGGATTTCGTGAAGGGTATGCCGGTAGGCGCCGGCCCTGCCGCTGGCAGCCGGATCTTCGAAGTCCCAGGCGAGGTACTCGCCGGCGCCGGGCAGGGCATGACACTCCAGGGCTGACTTGTCGCACAGGGTGATGACATGGTCGAACGGCTCGCCCGCGACTTCCTCCAGCGACTTGCTGAACAGCCCCTCGGTCGGGATCCCCAGCTCCTCGAGCGCCGCCAGCGCGCGCGGATCGATCCGCCCCGGCGCGGTGCCGGCGCTGTGCGCCTCGAACCGTTCCGGCGCGATGTGCCGCAACAGCGCCTCGGCCATTTGCGAACGGGCGGAATTGGCGATGCAGACGAACAGCACGCGGCTCTTGTGGCCCATGGTCGGCCTCTGTTTATAGATATGGCTCGGTGAATATATGTATTGCCGCATATGAAGTAAAGCAGGCACACTTGTCGAGTCCGTAAAACAGCCCTCGAAGCGCTTGCGGCTGCAGGCTTGCGGAGCCGACAGGCGCCAAAGCATGCGCAGAGGCGCATATTCGGACAGCCAGATGAAGAAAACATGACCCTCGACGCGAACGGACCGGAGAAAGGAGATACCCCATGTCCAGCCAATGCGAAGCGGCAGCCGCCGGGGCCACCGGCGCCCCGCTCGGCTTCTTCGAGCGCTACCTGACCCTCTGGGTGCTCCTCTGCATCGTCGCCGGCACCCTCATCGGCCTCTTCGCGCCGGCGGCGGCCCATGCGGTCGGCGCGCGGGAGATCGCCCACGTCAACATCCCCGTGGGCCTGCTGATCTGGGTGATGATCGTTCCCATGCTGATGAAGATCGACTTCGGTGCGCTGCACGAGGTGCGTCAGCAGAAGGCCGGCATGGGCATCACCCTGTTCGTCAACTGGGCGGTGAAGCCCTTCACCATGGCCCTCCTCGGCTGGCTGTTCCTCAAGCACGTCTTCGCGCCCTGGCTGCCGGCCGGCGAGATCGACAGCTACATGGCCGGGCTGATCCTGCTCGGCGCCGCGCCCTGCACGGCGATGGTGTTCGTGTGGAGCAACCTGTGCAGCGGCAACCCCAACTTCACCCTGACCCAGGTGGCGCTCAACGACCTGGTGATGGTGTTCGCCTTCGCGCCCATCGTCGCCCTGCTGCTCGGCGTGTCGTCGATCCCGGTGCCCTGGGACACCCTGCTGCTCTCGGTGGTGATGTACATCCTGATTCCGCTGGCCATCGCCCAGTTCCTGCGCAGGCGCCTGCTGGCCCGCGGCACGGCAGTCTTCCAGGCGGCGCTGGCGAGGATCGCGCCCTTCACCATCGTCGCCCTGCTCGCCACCCTGGTACTGCTGTTCTCCTTCCAGGGCGAGGCCATCGTCGAGCGGCCGCTGATCATCGGCATGCTCGCCGTGCCCATCTTCCTGCAGACCCTGTTCATCGCCGCCCTCGGCTACTGGCTCAACCACAGCCTCAAGGTGCGCCATGACATCGCCGGCCCCTCGGCGCTGATCGGCGCCTCGAACTTCTTCGAGCTGGCGGTGGCGGTGGCCATCGTCCTCTACGGTTTCGACTCGGGCGCCGCGCTGGCCACGGTGGTCGGCGTGCTGATCGAGGTGCCGGTGATGCTCGCTCTGGTGAAGCTGGTCAACGACAGCCGCGCCTGGTACGAGCGCGGCCGGTCGCGCAACTGAGGAGGCAATCCTGTGGAATTTCTCGAACAACCGCCGCGCTTTCTGTTCTTCACCGGCAAGGGCGGCGTCGGCAAGACCTCGATCGCCTGCGCCACCGCCATTCGCCTCGCCGAGAGCGGCAAGCGGGTGCTGCTGGTCAGCACCGACCCGGCCTCCAACGTCGGCCAGGTGTTCGGCATCGCCATCGGCAACCGCATCACGCCCGTGCCGGCGGTGGCCAACCTGTCCGCGCTGGAAATCGACCCGCAGGGCGCCGCCCAGGCCTACCGCGACCGCATCGTCGGCCCGGCCCGCGGCGTGCTGGCGGAGGACGTGGTCAAGGGCATGGAGGAGCAGCTGTCCGGCGCCTGCACCACCGAGATCGCCGCCTTCGACGAGTTCACCGAACTGCTGGTCGACTCCGATCTGACCGCCGGCTACCAGCACATCCTCTTCGACACCGCGCCGACCGGCCACACCATCCGCCTGCTGCAGCTGCCCGGCGCCTGGAGCGGCTTTCTCGAAGCCGGCCAGGGCGACGCCTCCTGCCTCGGCCCGCTGGCCGGGCTGGACAAGCAGCGCAGCCAGTACCGCGAGGCGGTGGAGGCGCTGGCCGACCCGCGGCGTACCCGCCTGGTGCTGGTGGCCCGCGCCCAGCAGGCCACCCTGCGCGAGGTGGCGCGCACCCACGAGGAGCTCGCCGCCATCGGCCTGCGCCAGCAGTACCTGGTGGTCAACGGCGTGCTGCCGGCCAGCGAGGGCGAGCGGGACCCGCTGGCCGCCGCCGTCTGCGCCCGCGAACAGGCGGCGCTGGAGGCCATGCCCGAAGCGCTGCGCGCCCTGCCCTGCGACCGGATCGCCCTCAAGCCGTTCAATCTGGTCGGCCTCGAGGCGCTGCGCCAGCTGCTCGACGGCGCGAGCGGCGTGCTCCCCGAAGCGCCAGCCGCCGCCCCCGCGCTGCAGGCGCCGAGTCTCGCCGCGCTGGTCGACGAGATCGCCGCCGCCGGCCACGGCCTGGTGATGCTGATGGGCAAGGGCGGTGTCGGCAAGACCACCCTCGCCGCCGCGGTGGCGGTGGAGCTGGCGCACCGCGGCCTGCCCGTGCACCTGACCACTTCCGACCCGGCCGCCCACCTGGCGGAAACCCTCGACGGCTCGCTGGACAACCTCACCGTGAGCCGGATCGATCCGCACGCGGCGACCGAGGCCTACCGCCAGCACGTGATGGCGACCAGGGGCGCCAAGCTGGATGAGGCTGGCCGCGCGCTGCTGGCCGAGGACCTGCGCTCGCCCTGCACCGAGGAGATCGCCGTGTTCCAGGCCTTCTCGCGGGTCATCCGCGAGGCCGGCCGCAAATTCGTGGTCATGGACACCGCGCCGACCGGCCACACCCTGCTCTTGCTCGACGCCACCGGCGCCTACCACCGCGAGATCCAGCGGCAGATGAGCGCCAGCGGCATGCGCTTCAGCACGCCGATGATGCAGCTGCAGGACCCGCAGCAGACCAGGGTGCTGCTGGTCACCCTGGCGGAAACCACGCCGGTGCTGGAGGCCGCCAACCTGCAGGCCGACCTGCGCCGCGCCGGCATCGAGCCCTGGGCCTGGGTGATCAACAACAGCATCGCCGCTGCGCGGACCGACTCGCCCCTGCTGCGCCAGCGGGCACGCAACGAACTCGCCGAGATCGAGGCCGTGGCCCACACCCATGCGCGCCGCCACGCCGTGGTGCCGCTGCTCGCCGAGGAGCCGATCGGCGTGCAGCGCCTGCTGGCGTTGAGCGGGTCCGGCAGCCATTGACGACAAGCGGCAAGAAGTACGCGCCCAGGCGCACCGCAAGGAGAACACCCGTTGGAAATTTTCAAGTGGTTGAACGATCAGCTGCTGCGCATGGACTGGCTGTCTGCCCTGGTGCGCCTGCTGGTGGAGGATGTGTTCGGCCTGGACATGGCCGGCCGCGTCGGCGGCAGCCTGCATTTCTTCATCTACGACACGATCAAGATCTTCATCCTGCTGTCGGTGCTGATCTTCACCATCTCCTGGGTGCAGAGCCACTTTCCGCCGGAGCGCACGCGACGCATCCTCGGCGGCACGCACGGCTTGCGGGCCAATGTGATGGGCGCGCTGCTCGGCACCGTCACGCCGTTCTGCTCCTGCTCGTCGATCCCGCTGTTCATCGGCTTCACCGGCTCGGGCCTGCCGCTGGCGGTGACCTTCTCCTTTCTGATCTCCTCGCCGCTGGTGGATCTGGCCTCGGTGATCCTGCTGGCGAGCATCTTCAACTGGTCGATCGCCATCGCCTACGTGCTGGTCGGCATCGTGCTGGCGGTGCTCGGCGGCACGCTGATCGGCCGGGCGAAGATGGAGCGGCACGTCGAGGCCTTCGTGACTCAACACAAGGTGCTGGACCTGCCGCAGGAACAACTGACCCTGCGTGATCGCCTGACCTACGCCCGCGAGCAGGTCGCCGAAATTATCCGTCGCGTCTGGCTGTACATCCTGATCGGCGTGGGCATCGGCGCCGCCATCCACAACTGGATTCCGGAAGAGCTGATCACGGCGGTGATCGGTCGGGACAACTGGTGGGCGGTGCCGCTGGCCACGCTGGTCGGCGTGCCGATGTATGCCGACATCTTCGGCACCCTGCCGATCGCCGAGGCGCTGGTCGCCAGGGGCGTCGGTCTGGGCACCGTGCTGGCATTCATGATGGCGGTGACCGCACTGTCGCTGCCGTCGCTGATCATGCTCAAAAAGGTGGTGAGGGCGCCGCTGCTGGCGTTGTTCTTCGCCATCCTGCTGGCCGGCATCACGCTGATCGGCTATCTGTTCAATGCCTTCGCCCACCTGCTCATCTGAAGCGGAGCGTCGCAATCACCCCCCAGGAGAACCATCATGATCATCAAAATCCTCGGCTCCGGCTGCAAGAAGTGCGTCGCCCTCACCGAGAACACCCAGGCTGCGCTGGCCAGCCTCGGCCGCGAGGCCGAGGTGGTGAAGGTCACCGACTTCGCCGAAATCGCCGCCCACGGCGTGATGTCGACCCCGGCCCTGGCCATCGACGACAAGGTGGTGTCGGTGGGCAAGGTGCTCAGCGCCGACGAGGTCAAGGCGCTGCTCAAGGCTCAGTGACAGGCACGCGCCGGGTTTTGCAGCATAGATCGGCCATGCCGTGGGCTGTAGCGGCATTCACGGAGTGCTCCAGAACAAGGCGAGCGGCGCAGCCACCAACTGCTCGTCGTTGACCAGCACCACGGGAGAGTCCTCGAGAGCGTCGAGGAGAAATTGACGAATTCTGCGCGGGTACAGGTGTAATTTCATCCACCTGATGGGTGAAATTACACTGCGTATTGGCTGCTTTCGACAGACACTCCTGTCTCGGCCAGCACTTGATACAGCGGCAGCCGCCGGGGAACTCCGCTGTAGGCCACCTCTCCCGAAGGTCGAGCGAGCCGGCCCGCCAGCCACCGACAAAAGACGGCAAGGCGACCTGCCTGCTGCCGCGGGCCGGGCGTTTTCCGCGGCGGCGCCAGGCCGCATACTTGCGGATTCCCTCAGCAGCCACTCCACCGTCCATGCGCATCCACGTCACCTTCATCGACCGCGTCGGCATCACCCAGGAAGTGCTCGCCCTGCTCGGCGGGCGCAATCTCAACCTGGACGCCGTGGAGATGGTCCCGCCCAACGTCTACATCGACGCGCCGACGCTCAGTGCCGAGGTGCTCGAGGAACTGCGCGGCGCCCTGTTCAAGGTGCGCGGGGTGCAGGCGGTGGAGGTGGTCGACATCCTCCCCGGCCAGCGGCGCAGCCTGCAGCTGTACGCCCTGCTCGCCGCCATGCCCGATCCGCTGCTGGCGGTGGACGGCAGCGGCCGGGTGCTGCTGGCCAATCCGGCGCTGATCGAGCTGGCCGGCCGCGATCCCGACGGCGAGACGCTCGGCGAGCTGTTCGCCGCCCCGGAACTGCACGAGGAGCTGCTGGCCCACGGCTTCCGCCTGCCGATGCGCGAGGTCACCCTCGACGGCCGGACCCTGCTGCTCGACGCCATGCCGATCGGCGAGGGCGCCGGACAGGGAAGCGGCCAGCTGGCCGGCGCCCTGCTCACCCTGTACGCGCCCAACCGCCTCGGCGAGCGCCTGGCCGCCCTGCACCACGAACAGGCCGAGGGCTTCGACGCCCTGCTCGGCGACTCGCCGGCGCTGCGCACGCTCAAGGCCCGCGCCCAGCGGGTGGCGGTGCTCGACGCGCCGCTGCTGATCCAGGGCGAGACCGGCACCGGCAAGGAGCTGGTGGCGCGCGCCTGCCACGCGGTCAGCGCGCGGCGCAATGCGCCCTTCCTGGCCCTCAACTGCGCGGCCCTGCCGGAGAACCTCGCCGAGAGCGAGCTGTTCGGCTACGCCCCCGGCGCCTTCACCGGCGCCCAGCGCGGCGGCAAGCCCGGCCTGCTGGAGCTGGCCCACCAGGGCACGGTGTTCCTCGACGAGATCGGCGAGATGTCGCCCTACCTGCAGGCCAAGCTGCTGCGCTTTCTCAGCGACGGCAGCTTCCGGCGCATCGGCGGCGAGCGCGAGATCCGGGTCGACGTGCGCATCCTCAGCGCGACCCACCGCAACCTGGAGCAGATGGTCGGCGAGGGCCGCTTCCGCGAGGACCTGTTCTACCGGCTCAACGTGCTCAACCTGGCCGTGCCGCCGCTGCGCGAGCGCAGCGAGGACATCCTGCCGCTGGCCCGCCACTTCCTCGAGCAGGCCTGCGCGCAGATCCGCCGCCCGCCCTGCCGCCTGGCGCCGGACACCTACCCGGCGCTCTTGGCCAACCGCTGGCCGGGCAACGTACGCCAGCTGCAGAACGTGATCTTCCGCGCCGCGGCGATCAGCGAGGGCAGTCTGGTGGAGATCGGCGACCTGGACATCGCCGGCACCGCCGTGGCGCCGCAGGCCGACGAGATCGGCAGCCTCGGCGCGGCGGTGGAGAACTTCGAGCGCGGCATCCTGGAAAAGCTCTACGCCAGCTACCCCTCCAGTCGCCTGCTGGCCGCCCGCCTGCAGACCTCGCACACCGCCATCGCCAAGCGCCTGCGCAAGTACGGGATTCCCGGCGGCGAGCGGTAGGAGCCGGCGTGCTGGCTCCTGCCCGAGATGCACGAGGCCGGCCCATCTGTAATCAAAACGATACAGCGGAATGCATTCGCAACAGCAATGGCTGCCGCCCGCCATCTCAGGGATTGGCACCAAAGCGCCAGTTCCAATGTAACGATTTCGTTCCAAGCGGTTTCGCCAGCACTTTCAAATAAACATATAAGTAATTGATTTATAATGATATTTGTAAAGATGGCATCCGCCTTGCTCTGGGCGAGCAACCGCTCGTCATCCTGCACGAGCCCTCAATCCCTCGTCCGCCTCGCTGCGGGCGAACCTTCAGGATTCACCGATGACCGATCGCCGCGCCCTCAGCACCACCAACGAATTCATCGCCCGCCATCTCGGCCCGCGCGAGGCCGACATCGCCGCCATGCTCGGCCAGCTCGGCTACGCCTCCCTGGACGCCCTGGGCGAACGGGTGATTCCCGACAGCATCAAGGGCACCAGCGTGCTCGACGCAGGCGACGGCCTGGGCGAGGCCGAGGCGCTGGCCCGGCTCAAGGCCATCGCCGCGCAGAACCGCCAATTCACCAGCCTCATCGGCCAGGGCTACTACGGCACCCACACCCCGGCGCCGATCCTGCGCAACCTCCTGGAAAACCCGGCCTGGTACACCGCCTACACGCCCTACCAGCCGGAAATCTCCCAGGGCCGCCTGGAGGCCCTGCTGAACTTCCAGACCCTGATCGGCGACCTCACCGGCCTGCCGATCGCCAACGCCTCCCTGCTCGACGAGGGCAGCGCCGCCGCCGAGGCCATGACCTTCTGCAAGCGCCTGTCGAAGAACAAGGCCGCCCGCGCCTTCTTCGCCTCCCGCCACTGCCTGCCGCAGACCCTCGACGTGCTGCGCACCCGTGCCGAGCCGCTGGGCATCGAGGTGGTGGTCGGCGACGAGCGCGAACTCACCGACGCCAGCCCCTACTTCGGCGCCCTGCTGCAGTACCCGGCCTGCGACGGCGAGCTGTTCGACTACCGCGAAACGGTCGAGCGCTTCCACGCCGCCGGCGCCCTGGTGGCGGTGGCCGCTGACCTGCTGGCGCTGACCCTGCTCACCCCGCCCGGCGAATTCGGCGCCGACGTGGCCCTCGGCAACACCCAGCGCTTCGGCGTGCCGCTGGGCTTCGGCGGCCCGCACGCGGCCTACTTCGCCACCCGCGACGCCTTCAAGCGCGACATGCCCGGCCGCCTGGTCGGCCTGTCGGTCAACCGCCACGGCCAGCCGGCGCTGCGCCTGGCGATCCAGACCCGCGAGCAGCACATCCGCCGCGAGAAGGCCACCAGCAACATCTGCACCGCCCAGGTGCTGCTGGCCAACATCGCCAGCATGTTCGCCGTCTACCACGGTCCCGAAGGCCTCAAGGCGATCGCCCGGCGCGTGCACGGCCTGACCGCGATCCTCGCCCGCGGCCTGGTCCAGCTGGGCCAGGGCATCGAACAGGAACACTTCTTCGACACCCTGACCGTCGCCAGCGGCGCGCGCACCGCCGAGCTGCACGAGCGGGCCCGCGCCCGGGGCATCAACCTGCGCGAGATCGACGCCGGCCGCCTCGGCCTGTCCCTCGACGAAACCACCACCGCAGAGCAGGTCGAGGCGCTGTGGGCGATCTTCGCCGGCGAAGGCCAGGCCCTGCCGGACTTCGCCGCGCTGGCCGCGAGCGCTGGCGAGCGCCTGCCGCCGGCGCTGCTGCGCACCTCGGCGTTCCTCCAGCAGCCGGTGTTCAACCGCTACCACTCGGAAACCGAGCTGATGCGCTACCTGCGCCGGCTGGCGGACAAGGACCTGGCGCTGGACCGCAGCATGATCCCGCTGGGCTCCTGCACCATGAAGCTCAACGCCGCCAGCGAGATGATCCCGATCACCTGGGCCGAGTTCGGCAACCTGCACCCCTTCGCACCGGCCGAGCAGAGCCAGGGCTACGCCCGGCTGACCGCCGACATCGAGCGCATGCTCTGCGCCGCCACCGGCTACGACGCCGTGTCGCTGCAGCCCAACGCCGGCTCCCAGGGCGAGTACGCGGGCCTGCTGGCGATCCGCGCCTGGCACGCCAGCCGCGGCGAAGGCCAGCGCGACATCTGCCTGATCCCCGCCTCGGCCCATGGCACCAACCCGGCGACCGCCAGCATGGCCGGCCTGCGCGTGGTGGTGGTGGCCTGCGACGCCCAGGGCAACGTCGATATCGACGACCTGCGCGCCAAGGCCGAGCAGCACGGCGCGCAACTGGCCGCGCTGATGATCACCTACCCCTCGACCCACGGCGTGTTCGAGGAAGGCGTACGCGAGATCTGCGAGCTGGTCCACCGGCACGGCGGCCAGGTCTACATCGACGGCGCCAACATGAATGCCATGGTCGGCCTGTGCGCGCCGGGCCGGTTCGGCGGCGACGTCTCGCACCTCAACCTGCACAAGACCTTCGCCATTCCCCACGGCGGTGGCGGCCCGGGCGTCGGCCCGATCGCGGTCAAGTCCCACCTGGCGCCCTTCCTGCCCGGCCACGGCCAGCTCGAACGCCGGGAAGGCGCGGTCTGCTCGGCGCCGTTCGGCAGCGCCAGCATCCTGCCGATCACCTGGATGTACATCAGCATGATGGGCGGCGCCGGCCTGCGCCGTGCCTCGCTCCTGGCGATCCTCAACGCCAACTACATCGCCAGCCGTCTGAAGGACCACTACCCGGTGCTCTACACCGGTGCCGACGGCCTGGTCGCCCACGAGTGCATCCTCGACCTGCGCCCGCTCAAGGAAACCAGCGGCATCAGCGTCGACGACGTGGCCAAGCGCCTGATCGACTTCGGCTTCCACGCGCCGACCATGTCCTTCCCGGTCCCCGGCACCCTGATGATCGAGCCGACCGAGAGCGAGTCGAAGGAGGAGCTGGACCGCTTCTGCGACGCCATGATCGCCATCCGCGAGGAGATCCGCGCAGTGGAGAACGGCACGCTGGACAAGGACGACAACCCGCTGAAGAACGCGCCGCACACCGCGGCCGAGCTGGTCGGCGAGTGGCGCCATCCGTATGGCCGCGAGCAGGCGGTGTACCCGGTCGCCAGCCTGGTCGAGGGCAAGTACTGGCCGCCGGTGGCGCGGGTCGACAACGTCTATGGCGATCGCAACCTGGTCTGCACCTGCCCTGCGCCGGAGGCCTATCAGGACGCCTGACGACGACACGCCATGGGCTCCCGGAGCAAGGTCGACACCACTCCCGGTGTCACCGTTAGGGTCTATAACAAGAAATACTCAGGCCATTGCTGCGTGAGCCCTCCGCAGTCGGAGCTTCCGTCATGTCTCTCAGCGTGTTCGACCTGTTCAAGATCGGCATCGGTCCCTCCAGCTCGCACACCGTCGGCCCCATGCGGGCCGCGGCGCGTTTCGCCGAGGGCCTGCGCCGCGACGCCCTGCTGGCGAGCACCATGCGCGTCAAGGTGGAGCTGCACGGCTCCCTCGGCGCCACCGGCAAGGGCCACGGCAGCGACAAGGCGGTGCTGCTCGGCCTGGAAGGCGAGCAGCCGGAACGGGTCGACACCGATCGCATTCCCGAGCGTCTGGCGGCGATCCGCGCCAGCGGCGAGTTGCGCCTGCTCGGCGACCGGCCGATCCGCTTCGTCGAGAAGGACGACCTGGCGCTGATCCGCAAGCCGCTGCCCTACCATCCCAACGGCATGGTCTTCCGCGCCTTCGACGCCGCCGGCCTGCAGATCCGCAGCCGCGAGTACTACTCGGTGGGCGGCGGCTTCGTGGTCGGCGCCAGCGCCGCCGGCGCCGACCGCCTCAAGGAAGACAGCATCGCGCTGCCCTATCCGTTCAGGAGCGCCGGCGAACTGCTGGCACTGTGCGCCGGACAGGGGCTCTCGATCAGTGCGCTGATGCGCGTCAACGAGCTGGCCTGGCGCCCGGACAGCGAGACCCGCGCCGGCCTGCGGCACATCTGGCAGGTGATGCAGGACTGCGTCGAGGCCGGCTGCCGCAGCGAGGGCATGCTGCCCGGCGGGCTGCAGGTCAGGCGCCGCGCCGCCGACCTGTACCAGCAGTTGAACCGCCGTTCAGAGGACAGGCGGGACGATCCGCTGTGGGTGCTCGACTGGATCAACCTCTACGCCCTGGCGGTGAACGAGGAGAACGCCAGCGGCGGCCGCGTGGTGACCGCGCCGACCAACGGCGCCGCCGGGATCATCCCCGCGCTGCTGCACTACTACATGCGCTTCGAGCCCGGCGCCAGCCTGGAGGGCGTCGAGCGCTTCCTGCTCACCGCCGCCGCCATCGGCATCCTCTACAAGGAAAACGCCTCGATCTCCGGCGCCGAGGTCGGCTGCCAGGGCGAGGTCGGCGTAGCCTGCTCGATGGGCGCCGGCGCGCTCTGCGAAGTGCTCGGCGGCACTCCGCAGCAGGTGGAGAACGCCGCCGAGATCGGCATGGAGCACAACCTCGGCCTGACCTGCGACCCGGTCGGCGGGCTGGTCCAGGTGCCCTGCATCGAGCGCAACGCCATGGGCGCGGTGAAGGCGCTCAACGCCGCGCGCATGGCCCTGCGCGGCGACGGCCGGCACTGCATCTCCCTGGACCGGGTGATCCGCACCATGCGCCAGACCGGCGCCGACATGAAGAGCAAGTACAAGGAAACCAGCCGCGGCGGTCTGGCGGTGAACATCATCGAATGCTGAACCGCGAACCCGCCGTCCCCATCAATCCCTCGCGCCGGCGCGAGCCAGTCCGCTCCCGCCGCCCCGAATCATCGCCGTACACATCCGGAGTTCCCGCATGACCGCCTCAACCTTGGCAAAAACCCCGCTGCACGCCCTGCACCTCGAACTGGGCGCGCGCATGGTGCCCTTCGCCGGCTACGACATGCCGGTGCAATACCCGCTGGGCGTGCTCAAGGAGCACCTGCACAGCCGCGACCAGGCCGGGCTGTTCGACGTCTCGCACATGGGCCAGATCCTCCTGCACGGCGCCGACGCCGCCGCGGCCCTGGAAACCCTGGTGCCGGTGGACATCGTCGACCTGCCGGTGGGCCTGCAGCGCTACGCGCTGTTCACCGACGACAACGGCGGCATCCTCGACGACCTGATGGTCGCCAACCTGGGCGGCGAGCGCCTGTTCCTGGTGGTCAACGCCGCCTGCAAGGAGCAGGACCTGGCCCACCTGCAGAAGCATATCGGCGAGCGCTGCCGGATCGAATCGCTGTTCGAGTCGCGCGCCCTGCTCGCCCTGCAGGGCCTCAAGGCGGTCGACGTGCTGGCGCGCCTGGCGCCCGAGGTGGCGAAGATGACCTTCATGCACATCGCCGAGGTCGAGCTGCTCGGCAGCCCGTGCATCGTCAGCCGCTCCGGCTACACCGGCGAGGACGGCTTCGAGATCTCCGTGCCGGTCGAGCACGCCGAGAAGCTCGCCCGCGCCCTGCTCGCCGAACCGGAAGTCCAGCCGATCGGCCTCGGCGCCCGCGACTCGCTGCGCCTGGAAGCCGGCCTGTGCCTGTACGGTCACGACATGAGCACCGCCACCACCCCGGTCGAGGCCAGCCTGCTGTGGGCCATCTCCAAGGCGCGTCGCGCAGACGGCGCGCGTGCCGGCGGCTTCCCCGGCGCGGCGCGGATCTTCGCCCAGCAGAAGGAAGGCGTGGCCAGCAAGCGCGTCGGCCTGCTGCCGCAGGAGCGCGTGCCGGTGCGCGAAGGCGCGGAAATCGTCGATGCCGAAGGCACGCCGATCGGCAAGGTCACCAGCGGCGGCTTCGGCCCGAGCCTGGGCGCGCCGGTGGCCATGGGCTACGTCGCCAGCAGCCATGCCGCCGAGGGCAGCGAGGTCTGGGCCATCGTCCGCGGCAAGCGCGTGGCGATGAAGGTCGCCAGGACGCCGTTCGTGCCGCAGCGCTACTACCGCGGTTGAGCCCTGCCGCCCCTCTTCCGCCCGCGGGAGAGGGGCCGATTCGCCCACCAGGCCGGCCGACTTCCCGGCTGGCCACGGAGACTGTGCGATCACCATCCTTGCCGGTCCGGCACAACGCCCCGATCGCGCTGCAATACCACCGGCTGGGCGCCTGCCTGATGCCCGAACGTTGCCCTCGCGCTTTATGCTGCGGCCCACGCATCGGCCGCCTACGCTTGAGACACCCAAGCTCCACAGCCGCGACATGAGGTGAACCTTTCGATGATCAAGCTGAACCTGAACGGCAAGGACCACGAGTTCGATGCGCCCGGGGACATGCCGCTGCTCTGGGCCCTGCGCGATGTCGCCGGGCTGACCGGCACCAAGTACGGCTGCGGCATGGCGCTGTGCGGCGCCTGCACCGTGCATGTCGACGGGCAGCCGACGCGCGCCTGCGTGACGCCGCTTGCGGCGGTGGCCGGCAAGCAGGTCGTCACCATCGAGGCGATCGCCGAACAGCCCGCCGGCAAGGCGGTACAGGAGGCCTGGCGCAAGCTCGACGTGGTGCAGTGCGGCTACTGCCAGTCGGGGCAGATCATGGCCGCCAGCGCGCTGCTGTCGGCCAACAGGAATCCCAGCGATGCCGATATCGATACGGCCATGAGCGGCAACCTCTGCCGCTGCGCCACCTATGTACGCATCCGCGCGGCGATCCACGAAGCCGCGCGGAGCCTGGCCTGAGGAGCACCCCATGGCAGAGCTGCAACTCCCGAACGAAACGGCTGCCGGCGACAGCGGCATCCGCAACTTCAGCCGCCGCGCCTTTCTGCGCGGCACGGGCGGCCTGGCGCTGGGCATCTACTTCGCACCGCTGCTCGGGCGCCGGGGCCTGGCCGAAGCGGCCGGCGATGATTTCGAGCCGAACGCCTTTCTGCGCATCGGCTCCGACGGCGTGGTCACGGTGATCGCCAAGCACGTCGAAATGGGCCAGGGCAGCTACACCGGTCTCGCCACCCTGATCGCCGAGGAGCTGGATGCGGACTGGAGCCGCGTGCGCGTCGAGGGCGCCCCGGCGAACACCGAGTTGTACAAGAACCTTGCCTTCGGCCTGCAGGGGACCGGCGGCAGCAGCGCCATCGCCAACTCCTTCGAGCAGATGCGCAAGGCCGGCGCCAGCGCCCGCGCCATGCTGGTGGCCGCCGCCGCCGGACAATGGCAGGTGCCGGCAGAGCAGATCGCCGTGCGCCAGGGCGTGGTCGAGCACGCCGCCTCGGGGCGCAGGGCCGGCTTCGGCGAACTGGCCGAGGCCGCGGCCAGGCAACCGCTGCCCGCCGACGTGAAGCTCAAGGACCCGAAGGACTTCAGCCTCATCGGCCGGCAGAAGCTGCCGCGCACCGACAGCCCGGACAAGACCGACGGCAGCGCGCTGTTCACCCAGGACATCCGCCTGCCGGACATGCTGGTGGCCGTCCCCGCCCATCCGCCGCGCTTCGGCGCCACGCCGTCGAAGGTCGAGGCGAGCAAGGCCAGGGCGGTGCCGGGCGTGGTCGCGGTGGTCGAGTATCCCGGCGACGAGCGCCGTTTCGCCGGGGTCGCCGTGCTGGCCACCAATACCTGGGCGGCGATCCGGGGGCGCGACGCGCTGCAGGTGGAGTGGGACGAGAGCAAGGCCTTCCGCCTCGGCAGCACGGAGATCCTCGCCCGCTACCGGGAGCTGGCCGGCCAACCCGGCGCTGTCGCGCGCAACGAAGGCGACGCCGGCAGCGCGCTGGAGCAGGCGACCAGGCGCATCGACGCCGAGTTCGAATTCCCCTATCTCGCCCACGCCGCCATGGAGCCGCTGAACTGCGTGGTCAGGCTGGACGAGGGACGCTGCGAAATCTGGAACGGCGAGCAGTGGCAGTCCGGCGACCAGCAGTTGGTGGCACAGTTGCTGGGCATTGCCCCGGAGAAGGTGTCGATCACCCAGCTCTACGCCGGCGGCAGTTTCGGCCGGCGCGCCAACCCGCACTCGGATTACGTGCTGGAAGCGGTGTCCATCGCCAGGGCAGCCCGGGACCAGGGGCTGAAGGGGCCGGTGAAGATGGTCTGGCCCCGCGACAACGACACCCGCGGCGGCTACTACCGCCCGTTGTTCCTGCACCGGGCCAGCCTGGGCCTGGACGGCGAAGGCCGGCTGATGGCCTGGCAGCATCGCCTGGTGGGACAGTCGTTCATGCAGGGCACGCCGTTCGAATCCCTGATGCTCAAGGACGGCATCGACAAGGTGGCGGTGGAAGGCATCGACAATCTCGCCTACGCGGTCCCCAATCTGCACGTCGAGCTGCACCTGGCGCAGGGCATCGGCGTGCCGACCCAGTGGTGGCGCTCGGTGGGACATACCCATACGGCCTACGCGACGGAAACGCTGATCGACGAAGCCGCCGTGGCGGCCGGCAAGGACCCCTACCAATACCGGCGGGCGCTGCTGGACAGGCACCCGCGCCACCTCGGCGTACTCGACCTGGTGGCGGAGAAGGCCGGCTGGAGCGCCGCGTTGCCGCCGGGAGCGCAGGGCGAGCGGCGCGGTCGCGGCATCGCGGTGCACGAGTCGTTCGGCAGCTTCGTGGCGCAGGTGGTGGAGGTGACGCTGAAGCCCGACCACAGCTACCGGGTGGACAGGGTCGTCTGTGCGGTGGACTGCGGCCTGGCGATCAACCCGGACGTGATCCGCGCGCAGATGGAGGGCGGCATCGGCTTCGCCCTGTCGGCAGCGATGCACAGCGCCATCACCCTGAAGGATGGCGTGGTCGAGCAGTCGAACTTCCACGACTTCCAGGTGATCCGCCTCAACGAGATGCCGCAGGTCGAAGTGCACATCGTGCCTTCGGCGCAGGCGCCCAGCGGCGTCGGCGAGCCGGGCGTGCCGCCGCTGGCGCCGGCGCTGGCCAATGCGCTGTTCGCCGCCAGCGGCAAGCGCATCCGCCGGCTGCCGATCGGCAATCAGCTGCAGGCATAGGGCGGCGCCATCCGGCATCGCCGCATGGCGGAGATGCCGGGCGCCATTCTCCAGGCGCAGAAAGAGAAATGACCACCGACCGAGGCGTTACCGCCAACGAGGAGGACTACGCCCACGACCGCTCCAAGGCCCCTTGCCAGTGGCTCAGCTACTTGCGGATGCCTTGCCAGATCATGCCGGCGAGCGCCAGCACGGAAATCCCGAGCCAAAAGTGATATTCCATATCCATAGCGCCGATCTCTGGGCAACGTCTCGCCCGACCTCCAGTCTCGTCAAATCACTATTTCACAGCCGTAATTTCCAGGGGCACCCCCCATTCGAGGGGGCAGACTGGGCTGGCTGCCGTCCACCACAATCACGGACTCCGTACAGGCAATGTCCCCCGCCCCTCAATGCCCGCCCAGATAGGCGCTGCGCACCTCCTGGTTGCCCAGCAGCTCTTCTCCCGTTCCCGACAGGCGGATCTGCCCGTTGACCATCACATAGCCGCGGTCGGACAGCTTCAGCGCGTGGTTGGCGTTCTGCTCCACCAGGAACAGGGTCATGCCGCCGGCCGCCAGCTCGCGCAGGATCTGGAAGATCTGCCGGACCACGATGGGCGCGAGGCCCAGCGACGGCTCGTCGAGCAGCAGCAGCTTCGGCCGGCTCATCAGCGCGCGGGCGATGGCGAGCATCTGCTGCTCGCCGCCGGAGAGGGTCATGGCGCGCTGGTTGCGCCGCTCCTCGAGGCGCGGGAACAGCTCGAACATCCGCCCGAGGTCCTCGTCGGCGTGCGCCATGCCGATCGGGATGGTGCCCATCAGCAGGTTCTCCTCCACGCTCATGTCGGGGAACACCCGGCGTCCTTCCGGCGACTGGGCCACGCCACTGGAGGCGACGTGGTGGGCCGACTTGTGGGTGATGTCCTCGCCGCGGTAGAGGATCTGCCCGGCGCTCACCCGCGGCTGGCCGAAGATCGACATCAACAGGCTCGACTTGCCCGCGCCGTTGGCGCCGATCAGGCTGACCGTCTCGCCCTCGTGGACGTGCAGGCTGACCTGGCGCAGCGCCTGGATCGGTCCGTAGTGCAGGTCGACATCGCGGAACTCCAGCAAGGGCACGCTCATGCCAGCTCCTCCTCGTCGGCGCCCAGATAGGCGGCGATCACCTTGGGATCGTGGCGGATCGCCGCGGGCGGTCCCTCGGCGATCAGCTCGCCATGATCGAGCACCAGGATGTGGTCGGAGATGCCCATCACCAGGCCCATGTCATGCTCGATCAGCAGCACGGTGACCTCGTGGGTGTCGCGCAGGGTGCGGATGATGCGGCTGAGCGCGGCGGTTTCGGCCGGGTTGAGGCCGGCGGCCGGCTCGTCCAGGCACAGGAGCTGCGGCCGGGTGCACATGGCCCGGGCGATCTCCAGGCGGCGCTGCTGGCCGTAGGACAGCTCGCCGGCCAGGCGGTTGGCACAGTCGACCAGATCGACCACCTCCAGCCAGTAGAAGGCGTGCTCCAGCGCCTGCTCCTCGGCGCGGCGAAAGCCGCGGGTGTTGAGGATGCCGGCCAGCAGGCTGCGGTTGACCCACAGGTGCTGGGCCACCAGCAGGTTCTCCAGCACCGACATCTCGCGGAACAGGCGGATGTTCTGGAAGGTGCGCGCCAGGCCGGCACGGTTGACCAGGTGGGTGCCGCCGAACAGCTTGAACCAGAGGCGGCTGGCGAAGCGCCGCGGGTTGACGAAGTCGCCCGCCCGGAACGGCCCGCCGAGCACCTGCAGCACGTCGGTGCTGCGGCCGCGGGCATGCAGGCGGATGCTGCCGCCGCTGGCGCGGTAGAAGCCGGTCAGGCAGTTGAACACCGTGGTCTTGCCGGCGCCGTTGGGACCGATCAGCGCGGTGATGGAGTGGCGCCTCACCCCCAGGCTGACGTCGTGCAGCGCGCGGATGCCGCCGAAGCGCATGGACAGGTGCTCGACGCTGAGAATCTCGTCGTCGCTCATGGCGCCACCCCCGGACGTTGCGCGAAGCCGCGGCGGCTGATGCGGATCAGTCCGCGCGGCCGCCAGATCATCATCAGCACCATGAGCATGCCGAACAGCAGCACCCGGTAGTCGGCGAAGCTCCTGAGAAGCTCCGGCGCCACCGTCAGCACGAAGGCGGCGAGCACCACGCCGAGGGTCGAGCCCATGCCGCCGAGCACCACGATGGCGAGGATCAGCGCCGATTCGAAGAAGGTGAACGAGGTCGGGTTGACGAAGCCCTGGTAGCTGGCGAAGAACACCCCGGCCAGCCCCGCCGTCGAGGCGCCGAGCATGAATGCCGAGAGCTTGACCAGCACGTGGTTGAGGCCCATGGCGCGGCAGGCGATCTCGTCCTCGCGCAGCGCCTCCCAGGCCCGGCCGATCGGCATGCGCACCAGCCGGCCTTTGACGTAGAGCACCAGCAGCACGGTGAGCAGCAGCACCGCGTAGATGAACAGAAACTTGATGTTCGGGCTGTAGGCGATGCCGAAGAACTCGTGGAACGGCACCCCGCCGTCCTTGGCGCGCCGGCCGAACTCGAGGCCGAGGAAGGTCGGCGCCGGCACCGACATGCCGTTCGGCCCGCCGGTGAAGGACAGCCAGTTGTTCAGCACCAGGCGGATGATCTCGCCGAAGCCCAGGGTGACGATGGCCAGGTAGTCGCCGTGCATGCGCAGCACCGGAAAGCCGAGCAGCGCCCCGGCCAGCGCCGCGGCGAGCGCGGCCAGCGGCAGCATGCTCCAGAAGCCGAGGCCGAGGTATTCGTAGCCGAGCGCCAGGCCGTAGGCGCCGATGGCGTAGAAGGCCACGTAGCCCAGGTCGAGCAGCCCGGCGAGGCCGACCACGATGTTCAGGCCCAGGCCGAGCAGCACGTAGATCAGGCCGAGGATGACCACGGTGAGCAGGTACTTGCCGGCGAAGAACGGAAAGATCAGCGCCGCCAGCAGCACCAGCGGGACGATCCAGCGCAGATGCGAGCGGTAGTCCGGCGCCAGCACCTGCACGCCGGCGCTGCCGCCCTCGAAGCGCTGCAGCCAGCCGCGGCCGGTGGCGCTGTGCAGGAACAGGCTGAGGACCAGGCGACCGAGCATCACCGTGCCGACGATCCAGGCCACGCGCGAGGCCTCGAGGTTGAAGCTGTAGCCGTCGAGCACCACGCCGACGATGGGGCCGAACACCACCAGGGCGATCAGCCCGGCCAGCAGGCTGTCGAGCAGCGGCTGGCGGATATCCAGGGAAGAACGCTCGGGCATGCTCACACCTTCGCCACCTGGGGCCGGCCCAGGAGTCCTTGCGGTCGGAAGATCAGGATCAGCACCAGCAGCGAGAAGCTGAACACATCCTTGTAGTCGGTGTTGACCATCCCGGAGAACTGCGCCTCGGCGACGCCGAGGATCAGACCGCCGAGCATGGCGCCGGGCAGCGAGCCGATGCCGCCGAGCACCGCGGCGGTGAACGCCTTGATGCCGATGACGAAGCCGGCGTAGAAGTCGAAGGTGCCGTAGTTCAGAGTGATCAGCAGGCCGGCCAGCGCGGCCATGGCGGCGCCGATGACGAACACCCAGGAGATCACCCGGTCGGTGTCGATGCCGAGGATCTGCGCCATCTTGCGATCCTGCTGGGTGGCGCGGCACATGCGCCCGAGCCGGGTGCAGTGGATCACCCAGGTCAGCGCGGCCATGCCGGCGAAGGCGGCGACCAGGATGAACACCTTGGTGTAGCTGATCTGCAGGAAGCCCTCGCCGATCGGGAAGCGGAAGGCGCCGTCGAGCAGGGTCGGTATGCCCTGCTGGCGCGCGCCCTGGCTGAGCTGCACGTAGTTCTGCAGGATCAGCGAGATGCCGATGGCGCTGATCAAGGGCGCCAGGCGCGTGGAGTTGCGCAGCGGCCGATAGGCGATGCGCTCGATCGTCCAGCCGTACAGGCCGGTGACGCAGACCGTGAACAAGAGCGTGCCGAAGATCAGCAGCGGAAAGGATTCGAGGCCGAAGAACGCCAGCAGGGCCAGGCCGATGGCCGAGAGGTAGGCGCTGATCATGTACACCTCGCCGTGGGCGAAGTTGATCATGCCGATGATCCCGTAAACCATGGTGTAGCCGATGGCGATCAAACCGTAGACCGACCCGAGGGTCAGCCCGTTGACCAGTTGTTGCAGGAAGATGCCGTCCATGCGTAAGTCTCGTCTATGGGCGGTTCATGAAGGGTTCTGCTGCGCAGCCAAGCCCCTGCAGGAGCGGGCCGAAGCGGCAGGGGGGGATAACGGCGCAGCCTTATCCACCACTACGGCTCAGGTGGAAAACCGCTGCGCGGGTTTTCCACCGGGTGGCCATCCACCCTGCCCGGCCTGGGCGACGCGTTACCGCTGGTGATACTTGCCTTGGTCGTCCCACTCGTAGATGACGTAGTCGCTGACCTTCAGGTCGCCCTTGTCATCCCATTCCTTGGTGCCCATCACGGTCGCCACCGGATGGCTCTTCAGCCACTGGCTGGCTTTCTCCGCGTCGGTCCCGCCGGTGGCGTTGAAGGCCGCGGCCAGCGCCTGCAGCGAAGCGTAGGCGTACAGAGTGTAGCCTTCCGGCTCGTAGCCGCCGGCACGCAGCTTCTCGACCAGCGCCTGGCCCTCGGGGATCTTGCGCGGATCGGCGCCGAAGGTCATGAAGGCGCCCTTGACGTACTGCGGGCCGCCGGCGGTGGTGACCAGCTCGTCGGTGACCACGCCGTCGCCGGAGACGAAGGCGGCGGTCAGGCCCTGCTCGCGCATCTGCCGCAGCAGCGGGCCGGCCTCGGTGTGCAGGCCGCCGAAGTAGACCACATCGACGTTGGCGCCGCGCAGCTTGGTGACCAGCGCGTTGAAGTCCTTCTCGCCGCGGGTCAGGCCCTCGTAGAGCACCGCGGCGATGCCGCGCTTGCTCAGCTGGGCGCGGGCGGAGTCGGCGATGCCCTGGCCGTAGGTGTCCTTGTCGTGGATGACCGCCACCCGCTTGCCCTTCAGGGTGTCGACGATGAAGTCGGCGGCGACCTGGCCCTGCTGGTCGTCGCGGCCGCACATGCGGAACATGCCGGTCAGGCCGCGCTCGGTGACCTGCGGATTGGTCGAGCCGGGGGTGATGGCGAGGATGCCCGCCTCGTCGTACACCTCGGAGGCCGGAATGGTCGAGGAGGAGCAGAAGTGGCCGATCACCGCGGCGACCTTGTCCTGGTCGACCAGCCGGTTGGCCACAGCCACGGCCTGCTTTGGCTCGCAGGCGTCGTCGCCCTTGATCAGCTTGACCGGCTCGCCGTTGATCCCGCCGGTGGCATTGATGTCGGCTGCCGCTTGGCTGGCGCCACGCCAGTACTGTTCGCCGAAGGCGGCATTGGGACCGGTATGCGGGCCGGCGATGCCGATCAGCACGTCGGCCTGGGCCGCGGAGGACAGGCCCAGCGCGGCCGAGACCGCGAAAGCCAGGATGCCTTTTCTCACCATCGTCATGAAGTGAAGCTCCTTGTTATTGGAGGTATTGGGGAGTGACCTTTCGTTTCAGCGAGACCTACCGTCTCTGCCTCCGGGCCCCGGGTTGGCCTCTGGGGAAGTCCGGAAAGGGGGCGCGAGCATGCCCGAACGCACGCTGCCGCCAGGTGGGCAAACGCGCCAAAAGGCACACTCGCATCATGGGTATGCGAGTCGCGGGCCGAGTTTAAACAATGACTTACGAGGCGTCGACGGCGCATCGTCGGCGGTCATCGGCGGCGCCGCCCCTCTTCATAGCCCCATGCCAGCATAGCCTCCAGCAGCGCGCGCAGCACGCCGCGGGTCGGTCCGGCGAGATCCTCGCGGTAGCGGAAGGGCTCCTGCTCCTCCATGTAGCGGCACTGGACCAGCTCCAGTTGCACCGCGTGGATGCCCTCCTCCGGCCGTCCGTAGTGGCGGGTGATGTAGCCGCCCTTGAAGCGCCCGTCGAGCACCCGGCTGTAGCCCTCGGCCTCTGCGCACACGACCATCAGCCGTTCGGCCAGGCGCGGATCGCAACTGGCACCCGAATTGGTGCCCAGGTTGAGGTCGGGCAGGCGGCCCTCGAACAGCCAGGGCACCACGGCACGGATCGAATGGGCGTCGAACAGGAGCGCGTAGCCGAACTCCGCCCTCAGGCGCGCCAGCTCGTCCGCCAGGGTCTGGTGATAGGGCCGCCAGACGCGTTGCAGGTACTCGGCGCGCTGCGCGGGGCTGGGCTCCCTGCCCGGCTGAAACAGCGGCTGGCCGTCGAGAAAGGTCGCGGGGAACAGCCCGGTGGTCGGCGTGGCGTACAGCGGCGCATCGTCCGGGGGACGGTTGAGATCCACCACGTAGCGCGAATAACGCCCCACCAGCAGGCTCGCGCCCAGCCCGGCGGCGAAATCGTAGAGCCGCGGCAGGTGCCAGTCGGTGTCCGGCAGGCTGCGAGCAGCCGGCACCAGGGCGGCCTCGACCTCGGGCGTAAGAAGGGTGCCGGCGTGGGGAATGCTGATCAGCAGCGGCACCCGACCGCGGCTGAACTCCAGGACTTCATCCATGGCTGACTTCCTTTCCGTGAAAGACGATCCGCCGGGACAGCTCGCCGCCCAGCCAGTAGGCCAGCTCGGCCGGGCGGTGAATGTCCCAGGCGACGAAATCGGCGTACTTGCCCGGCTCCAGGCTGCCGTGGGCGTCCGCCAGGCCGAGGGCGCGGGCCGCGTGCAGGGTGACGCCGGCCAGGGCCTCCTCCGCGGTCAGGCCGAAGGAGGTGCAGGCCATGGCCAGCATCAGGCGCAGCGACAGCACCGGCGCGGTGCCGGGGTTGAGGTCGCTGGCCAGGGCCATGGGCACGCCGTGGCGACGCAGCGCCTCGACCGGCGGCCGGCGGCTCTCGTCGAGCAGATAGAAGGCCGCCGGCAGCAGCACGGCGACCGTACCCGCCTCCGCCAGGGCGGCGATGTCCGCCTCGCCGGCATATTCCAGGTGATCGGCGGACAGCGCCCGGTGGCGCGCCGCGACCCGGGTGCCGCCCAGCGCGGAAAGCTGCTCGGCGTGCAGCTTGACAGGCAGACCCAGGGCCTCTGCGGCCCGGAACAGCCGCTCGACCTGCGCCGGCGAGAAGGCCAGGTGCTCGCAGTAGGCGTCCACCGCATCCACCAGGCCCTCGCCGGCCAGCGCCGGGAGCAACTCGTCGCAGACATGCTCGATGTAGTCGTCGGCACGCCCGGTGTATTCCGGCGGCACGGCATGGGCGGCCAGGCAGGTGGTGCGCACCGTCAGCGGCAGGCGCTCGCCGAGCAGGCGGGCGACGCGCAGCTGCTTGCGCTCGCCGGCCAGATCCAGGCCGTAGCCGGACTTCACCTCCAGGCAGGTCACCCCGTCGCGCAGCAACTGGCGGGCGCGGCGCAACGCGCAGTCCAGCAACTGCTCCTCGCTGGCCGCGCGGGTAGCACGCACCGTGCTGGCGATGCCGCCGCCGTGGGCGGCGATCTCGGCGTAGCTGGCGCCTTCCAGGCGCAGCTCGAACTCGGCGCTGCGCTCGCCGGCGAACACCAGGTGGGTGTGGCAGTCGATCAGCCCCGGCGTGACCCAGGCGCCGCCCAGGTCGATGGCTTCGCAGTCGCCGGGCGGCAATGCGTCGCGCGGGCCGATCCAGGCGATCCGCTCGCCGCGGGCAAGGATCGCGGCATCCTCGATCACCGAGTAATGGCCGCCGGCCATGGTGGCGACGTGACAGTGGAACCAGCAGCGGGTGTCGGTCATTACCCTTGCCCCCTCAAGCGGTCATGCATGAACTTCTCCTTCCCCATGCCGGGGAGAAGGATCGGGGAAAGAAAGATCGGCCGATATCTGGCCCCACTCTCCCGCCCCAACCGGAGAGAGACGGAAGCGGGAGCACGGCGATGCCCTCCGTCATCAGGAATCCCCCAGCATCGGCAAGTTCAACCCCTGCTCGCGGGCGCAGGCGATGGCTTCCGGGTAGCCGGCATCGGCGTGGCGCATCACCCCGCTGGCCGGGTCGTTGTGCAGGACGCGGGCAATCCGCACCGCGGCCTCGTCGCTGCCGTCGCAGACGATGGCCACCCCGGCATGCTGCGAGTAGCCCATGCCGACGCCGCCGCCATGGTGCAGGGACACCCAGGTGGCGCCGCTCGCCGTGTTCAGCAGGGCGTTGAGCAGCGGCCAGTCGGACACCGCGTCCGAACCGTCACGCATGGCCTCGGTCTCGCGGTTGGGGCTGGCCACCGAGCCGGAATCGAGATGGTCGCGGCCGATGACCACCGGCGCCTTGAGCTCGCCGCATCTGACCATCTCGTTGAAGGCCAGCCCGAGCCTGGCGCGCTGGCCGAGGCCGACCCAGCAGATCCGCGCCGGCAGCCCCTGGAAGCGGATGCGCTCGCGGGCCATGTCCAGCCAGCGGTGCAGGTGCGGATCGTCGGGGATCAGCTCCTTGACCCTGGCGTCGGTGCGATGGATGTCCTCGGCCTCGCCCGACAGCGCTACCCAGCGGAACGGGCCGATGCCCCTGCAGAACAGCGGGCGAATGTAGGCCGGCACGAAACCGGGGAAGTCGAAGGCGTTCTCCACCCCTTCGTCCCGGGCCATCTGGCGGATGTTGTTGCCGTAGTCGAACACCGGCACGCCCTGCCCGTGGAAGGCCAGCATGGCGCGCACGTGCTCGGCCATCGACTGCTTGGCCGCCTTGACGGTCGCGGCCGGCTCGCGCTCGGCGCGCTCGCGGTACTCGGCCCAGCTCCAGCCCCTCGGCAGGTAGCCGTTGAGCGGATCGTGGGCGCTGGTCTGGTCGGTGACCAGGTCCGGGCGCACGCCGCGGCGCACCAGCTCCGGCAGGATGTCCGCGGCATTGGCGCAGAGGCCGACCGACACCGCCCGTCCTTCGCCGGTGTAGCGGGCGATACGCGCCAGGGCGTCGTCCAGGTCGCGGGCCTGCTCGTCCAGGTAGCCGGTCTTCAGGCGGAAATCGATGCGGCTCTGCTGGCACTCGACCAGCAACGCACAGGCCCCGGCCAGGGTCGCCGCCAGCGGCTGCGCGCCGCCCATGCCGCCCAGGCCCGCGCTGAGCAGCCAGCGCCCGCGCAGGTCGCCGCCATAGTGCTGGCGGCCGGCCTCGACGAAGGTCTCAAAGGTGCCCTGGACGATGCCCTGGCTGCCGATGTAGATCCAGCTGCCGGCGGTCATCTGCCCGTACATGGCCAGGCCCCGGGCGTCCAGCTCGTGGAACTGCTCCCAGGTGGCCCAGTGCGGCACCAGATTGGAGTTGGCGATCAGCACCCGCGGCGCGTCGCGCTGGGTGCGGAACACCCCCACCGGCTTGCCCGACTGGATCAGCAGGGTCTCGTCCTCCGCCAGGTTCTTCAGGCACTCGACGATCCTGTCGAAACACTCCCAGTTGCGCGCCGCCCGACCGATGCCCCCGTAGACCACCAGTTCCCTGGGGTTCTCCGCCACCTCCGGGTCGAGGTTGTTCATCAAGAGACGCAGCGGCGCCTCGCAGAGCCAGCTCCTGGCGTTCAGGGCCGTGCCGCGGGGAGCACGGATCTCGACGTCGCGGTACCTGTGGAAGGACTCGCTCATGGGAACATCCTCACGCCTGGAGTGCAGGAGCATGCGATCGGCCGCGGTGGCGGGCCTTTCGAATCGCGCCTGCACGCATGGGTCTGCCTTCAAGCATAGCCGCCAGGGCCGGGCGCAGCCGAAGCGGCGCGCCAGGCCCTGCAAGGCATCGAAGATGTACGCAGGCTGTGGATGGGGGATGGGCGGGGAATGCGGGTAGCGGCGCCAGGCAGAGCGCACGGAAAATCTGTGCCGACCTCTGGCCATACTCGCCTCCAGACAAGGCTTCTCGTCGCGGAGAGCCAGACCTCCGTTGAGACAAGGAAGCTGCGGTCCAAAGCAGGTCCAACCGAGCGATTGGCATCAGCTCGATATTAATCCGGCAATACGAAAGCACAAATAAGGCTCATACCAGTATCGGCATATATCCTTGATTTTCAAGGAGAAACCAAAATACAGAAAGTGCCCTATTGTATTGCCGGATTAATATAAAACCCCGGGCACTCCCGGGGTTCATGGTTCCATCAGGAGTTGACGACGGAAGAGTGCTTCTCATGCAGATACAGAAGCTCGCAATACATCCGTTCGGCATCCCCCGCATCGACAAGTTTCCGGTCCACCAGCGCGGCAATATAGCCATAAAGCCAGGTGGCGGCATCGCGATGCATTTTCCCCATAAGTGCCGGCCGATCTTTTGGCGGGATCTTCATCTTGTCCCAGTTGATTATCGAGATGCCTTGCAGGCTATGCAGACGCATGTTGAAGCTTGAGGAGCGGGCAGCCAAGTCGTTGAGTGTCATTCCTTTATTCCCCTTGTCATTTCCCTGGACATGCAGCGGAACGCGTTAAAAAGCGTAGACGACGATCTATCCCGGTGATTGCTCCGTTTCGCACCACAGGCAAGAGCGATAGTTGTCGCATGTCACGGAGGCTCCAAAAGAGTATCTATCTGCCAGCCTTTTCAGGCGTGACTTTTCCTGCCCGTCCGGCACACCACCTCGCACACAGCGCTCCAGGGCGTTCCCGGCTTTACGCAGCAACCAGGAATTCCCTCCTTCCTCAAGAGCTTATGAGCGCCACCGGCCTTGCCGGACTGAACGGCAGAGTCCATGGAGCGTTTTCGGCTACGGACACTTCAATCTTTGTCACTGGCAGAGCAGACCGCTGCAAAACATGCTGTCCTTTTTCAGGATTCTTTATCTCATTGCGAATCCGGCACCCTGTATCCAGGGTTATAGCCCTGCTCTTCCGTCCAGGGTGAGCATGCACTCCTCACGGACAGACAAGGGCAACTCCCCAATTGTCAGAGCGGCCGCCGAACTCCAGAAGGCGAGCATTGGTATCTGTATTGCAGTTGACATCCTTCCCTGCACTAAAAGTACGAGGTATGTCGTGCCTGTCGATCAGGCCAGTACACAACAGTTGCCTGTCCCCAACCAGACATTCGGCGCCGGGAGAACCATCGGCAGCCGTTCGAAGAGATCCCACAGGATAACGCCACAGGTTCGCAAGCCGTTTCCTGCATTCCAGTTCGCATTTTCCCGCGAGTCTCTCGCACCCCATCTGTCAGGGCCGGCAACACGGCCGGGATAGTCGATGGCACGCAGGCGAGCGGGACTACGCTGCCTCGACAAGCCGGTGGTCTTCGCGCAGCTCCACGCGCGCACCAGCCGCGGCGTGCTGATCCAGAGCCGGCCTACCGCCCTGCCGCTCATCGCCCGAGGAGAGAGTTGCCGGTCATGGCCTGGACCACCGAAGGGCACCTCTAAAAACCAGCCCGGCCGCCGGGTAAGATCATCCGCCTGTTGATCACCCGGAGCCTGCTGATGTTCAGTCTTTTTGCCGACCAGGAGCGTGAAGCCAAGCTGGACAGCTTGGGCGACCCACTGGCCCTACTGAACAAGCATGTGGACTTTGCATCCTTGGCCGCCGAAATCGACCGCTGGGCTCCCAGGCCCAGTAGGGCCAAGGGCGGCCGGCCGCCTTATCCAACGGAGCAGATGACGCGACTGCTGGTACTCCAGCAACTGTTCAACCTGTCCGACGAGCAGATGGAGTTCCAGTTGCTCGACCGCATGAGCTTCCAGCGTTTTGCCGGTCTCAAGCACGCCGGCCGAGTGCCGGATCGCAACACGATCTGGCTCTTTCGCGAGCGCCTGGTCAAGGCCAATGTCGAGCACCAGATCTTTGCCGAGGTGCAGCGTCAGTTGCAGGCACACGGATTCCGGGCTCGCAAAGGGCAGATCATCGATGCCAGCATCGTTCGCGCGCCCATCCAGCACAACACAGCCGATGAGCAGGCCGTGGTGAAGGAGCAGGCTGTGCCGGTGGAGTGGTCACCCGCCCAGCGCCGACAAAAGGATGTCGAGGCGCGCTGGACGAAGAAGCACGGCAAATCGTACTTCGGCTACAAGCTGTCGGTCAGCGTGGATCGTCGGCACAAGCTGATCCGCGGCGTGCGGGTGAGCGATGCCAGCGAGGCCGATACCCTGCACCTGGTGGATGTGCTCGACCGAAACAACAGCAGCCGTGACTTCTGGGCGGATCGCGGTTATCACGACAAGCCCAGAGAGCGCTGGCTCAAGCTGATCGGCTGGCGACCGCATATCCAGCGCAAGGGCCAGGCCGGCAAGCCTATCGGAGAGCCGGGCAAGGCCCGGAACAAACGCATTGCCAGCCCCCGGGCCAGGGTCGAGCATGTATTTGCCAGCCTCGCCCAGATGGGCGGCAAGAGGGTCCGGAGCATTGGCTTGGTCCGGGCGGAGTTCGGTTTGGTGGTCAAATCGGCGGTCTACAACCTCAAGCGGATGTCGAGACTGCTGGAAATGGCCTGAGTCAGGTCGCCGGTTGCATACCGCGACCGGCAGCAGGATCTTCTGCGAGACATCAACCCGGTCAACGGATGCCAAGCGCTGGGTTCGTCACTGCTCGACCTAGCTCAGGTGGGTGTTTTTAGAGGTGCCCCGAAAGAGCCATACCTGCTTGCAACACCTCGGCGCGAATACAGATCCCGGACAATCGCTCCCTGAAAGAATCATTGAATTCCAGCAGCCTCCACTTTTCATATTACCGACTCATATTGTCAAAACGCCTGGCAAGTTCTATAAGAAGTCTTGGCAGGCATGCCACGGAACACCGGGCAGCCTGGAATGTCCATTTCAATAGACATCCCCTGAACACAACCTTCGACATTGCCGGCATTGCTGTTATCTTTAAAAACAGAGAGACCGACACAGAAGCCAGGAGCGAATTGGATATCGGGAAGGAACGCTTGCAGTATCAGCAATAGCCATCGCCATGGATGGCCTCTTTCCCAGAGAGGTACTCCTATGTCCAACATGCCGAACCTTGAGCATAGCGGCACTGCCCGCATGCATGCCAGCGATCTCGTGCGTCACGCCCGTGACAACAAACGTGTCGCCCGGGAACTCGACCATCTTCATCTGCATGACCTGGCAAATGAGTTGCGAGGATTTGCCGACAATCAGCTACGCATGGCCAGAATGTGGCTGCCACGCCGGCGCAACGGATATTCCGGCGGGCCCTGGCAACTGCTTCGGCTGATGGAAAGACATTCAAGGCAAACTTCCCGCAGGCCGGAAAGCTGATGCATGACAGCATGCCTGTAGTGCACCGGACAACAACCTGGAAAACCGATCACGACTCCTGAAACTGTCTTGTGATTGCACTCCCGTCGAGTCAGGACAGTTTCGGCAATTGAAAACATGGCTATCCGCTCACCGTCCCGCCTTCGATAACCCGGCCGATGCATCATGAGCTATATCGGCCGGATCATGGACTTCAAGAGGTGATACTCCATGCGCCGGCGCTGTAATCGGCGCCGGCAGGGCAGAACTTATATAATTGTTTCACTTATTGCATTGGTATCGATAATACCCAGCAGCATTATCGCCATCATACTTTGCCACTAGGGTTTGTCTGAAAAGTCGGCACGTAAGCATTTTTCGATGCAGGCCAGCGTGACCATGGCCTTGAAACTGCTGGCCAGCTTGTCATAACGGGTGCAAAGACGGCGCTTTTCCTTGAGCCAACTGAACAGTCGTTCAATGGCGTTGCGCTTTTGGTACTGCGGTCTGTCAAATAGGCGAGGCAAGCCCGGTCGAGGCTTACGGTGCATCTTGCGTAAGGGAATGATGGGCTTCATGCCATACCGGTCGCAGTATTGGCGCAGGCTTTCGCTGTCGTAGCCTTTGTCAGCCAGTACATACCGGCAGCGCTTGCGCGGACGACCCTGGCTGCCAGGCAGGCTGATCTGCTCAAGCAAGGGCATGAAATAGCGCGAGTCGGCGTCCTGCCCGGGTGAAAGCATCACTGCCAGCGGATACCCGTTGCTGTCACAGGCCAGATGAAGCTTGGTGGTCAGCCCACCACGGCTTCGGCCGAGACATTGGTGCTGCGGCTCTTGCAGGCCCCTTTTTTTCTCGCACCGCTGGCGGCTCTGGTGGCCCGAATCGACGTTGAGTCGACCATCCAGGTATCCAGGTCGATAAAGCCGTCCTCACGCAGACGCAGATGCAGATGCCGCAGCACCTGCTCGAAGGTGCCGTTGTCACGCCACAGCCTGAAGCGCTGATATACCGTCTTCCAGGGGCCATAACGCTCGGGAAGATCGCGCCACTTGGCCCCTGAGCACAGAATCCAGAAGATGCCGTTGAGCATCTGGCGGTCATCTCGCCGGGGGCGGCCCATGCGTTGAGGGGGAGAAACGATGGCTTCGATCATCGCCCAGCGCTGGGCAGAAATCTCGTAACGGCCTGACATGGCTGCGCTCGGAACAACGGAGGCGGCATTTTAGCCAAATCGACTTTTCAGACAAACCCTAATCGCGACAGCGGTCTGAGCGTCTTTCGGGATTGTCTCTGCGCCAGGTACTTCCCGCTTCGGGAGTGTGGAAGCGGGAATGCATCGGCACATGAATCAGGCCCGTGATGCGTCCGCAGGCATCGACCAGTCGAATGGTCACGTATTGGCGTTGTTGCATGGCGTTTCTCCTTCGGCCAGCCGCCGCATGAACCCCTGCTGCGAGCCTCAGCCGATACGTCTTCCAGATGATCCCGCCCAAGCCATCTCTTCTGTTATTCGGCTCTTTTTCGCGCCGATCGTTCTCTCCTGCCCGATCATTCCATGGACTTTCCGCGCGGACAGCCTGCAACGAGCCGCCTTGGCCGATCATGCGGCAAAATATCCCCGCATTTCCGACGCCTCGCCGCCAGTTGACGCCGTGGTTCGGCAATCGCTTACTGTCAATATGCCAAATGCTGCCCACAGCGCCGCCATTAGACGAAACCTAATGAAGACTCGCCTGCTCCTCGCACTGCTCCTGCTGCTCGCCTCGCTCCAGGACATACCGGCCTTTGCCGAAGACCCTCCCCTCCCGGCAGACGTTTTCCAAAGCGGCCCGATCGGCCTTCACACCAGCTATCTGATGGAGACGGGCGGCAGGCTGAGCCTGGAGCAGGCTGTCGCCGCCCTTGCCCAGGGCGCCTTCAGAGCTGTCGGCAGCCCGGTGCCGAATTTCGGCATCGCCTCGGCTCCCGTGTGGCTCCACCTCGTCGTGAACAACCCGACGACTCAGCCGCTGGAGCGCCAGTTGCACATCAAGACCCCTTGGCTAGACCGGGTGGAGGTGCATTTCCGCCACACCGGAACGCCCCAAGCCAGCCATCTGGTCGCCGACCGCCAGGCATTCGGGCAGCATCCTGGCGACAACCGTTTCCTCGTGCTCGAGCATGCCTTCGAGCCCGGTCTCAACGAACTCTTCATCCGCGTGGAGAAGCCCGACCCCATGGTCGTTCCGCTCTATCTGCTGACGAAGGACGAGGCGCGCGCCCGGGAACGCCTTCAGGACTACAGCTACGGCTTCTTCTACGGCTTCCTGTTCGCCCTGCTGGCCTACAACTTCATGCTCTATGCCGGTCTGCGGGATGCGACCTACCTGCTCTACTCCCTGTATCTCGGCGCCTTCCTGTTGATGAATGGCGCCTATACCGGCCATGGTTTCCAGTGGCTCTGGCCCGACTCCAGAGTTTGGGCGCAATGGTCCAATCCGCTGCTGGTGCTGCTCTACGGGAGCAGCGGGTTGATTTTTGCCCTGCGCTTTCTGGACATCCGCCGGCATTTCCCGCGTCTCCACCAGGTCGTGCTCGGCTATCTGGGCATTTTCGGCCTGATGATGCTGCTCGCCATCCTGGCCGGCAGCCGGAAATACGCCCTGATGCTCGCCTTCGTGTTCGTTCTCCTGTTCTCGCTCATCATGCTGGCGCTTGGCACGATCTCCATGCGCTCCGGGCAGAGGCCGGCAAAATACTTCCTGCTGGCCGCCATCGCCGCGATGCTCGGCGCGGCCATCAGTACGCTGGCAGTCTGGGGCCGCATCCCGACCAATGAGTGGACCTATCGCGCAGCCGACATCGGCATGATGCTGGACGCCACCCTGCTGGCCCTGGCCCTCACCTACCGCTTCCGCGTCAGCCAGGCCGAGAAGCTGCGCGCCGAGCAGTTGGCGACGCTCGACCCCCTGACCGGAATCGCCAACCGGCGGGCCTTCTACGACCGGGCGCTGCCGCTGTGGAACCGGGCTCAGCAGGAAGGGCTGGAACTGTCGCTCATCCTCCTGGACATCGATCATTTCAAGTCGATCAACGATACCCATGGCCATGCCTGCGGAGATACGGTACTGGTTGCCACAGCCAGGATCCTCGAAGTGGCCATCCGGCAGCAGGACGTACTGGCCAGATGGGGTGGCGAGGAATTCATCCTGCTCCTGCCGGAAACCAGTCTGGGCGAGGCTGCCCGCCTGGCCGAGCGCCTGCGTTGCGCATTGGAAGGTTTCCGTCTGCAGCATGGCGGCAAGGACATCTCCATCACCGCGAGCTTCGGCATCGCTCAGCGGAAAGCCGGCCAGCCCGATCTGGACCGCCTTGTCTCCGAGGCGGACGACCTTCTCTACCGCTCGAAGGAAATGGGCCGGAACAGGGTCAGCTTCGCCTGAAGCGTCTCAGCTGGAAATATCGCGCAGGTAGTCGAGCACTTCCTGCGAGCTGATCTTGAGAAAGACGAACGAGACGGCATGGAACACGACGATCGAGAAGATGACGCTCAGGTAGACGCTCAGGGTCGTGCCGAACAGGAAGCCGATGCCCGCCAGCAGCCCGATATGCGAAGCGACGAAGGCCGCCCCGACCAGGGTGCCAAGGAAAGTGGCCGCCCCGTATGACAGCAGTACGGAGAGCAGCAGGCCGATGATCGCGACGAGCCGCCGCCTGGGATCCTTCACCAGCCAGGCGACCCGGACGATCAACAGCGGTGCGGCGATGAAGGAAGCGAGTACCTTCACCGGGTGACTGACGATCCGCCGGCACATCTCGCCGAGTCGCCCCTTCTCGTTGGCGGCATCCCTGGCCAAGGCGGAAAGCCCGCTTCCCAATACCTCACCGGCAGCTCTTCCGAACATCGGCATTCCCCGTCGCGGCGCAAGGCCGCATGGCTTCGGACATCAATCGGCGCAATGGTAGCGCACGACACGAAATCAGGCCTGACGCTGTTCCTCTAGTCCATATATGGACTATATTTGCATTTATAAACCATATCAGGACAGCACGGAGCTTGCCCATGGAACCCCATACCCGCACCGCCCCGACCGGTCGCACCGGCGTCGATACGCCCCAGGCCGGGCGCGTGGCGCTGAAGTTCTTCTTCCATCTCGCCGAACTCTGGGGGCTGACCCCGGAAGAGCAGATGGTGCTCCTCGGCGGCATCGGCCGCTCCACCTACTTCAACTACCGCAAGCTCCCCGAGGTCCGACTGGGCCGCGACCTGCTGGAGCGGATCTCCCACCTGATGGGCATCCACAAGTCGCTGCGTATCCTGTTCGGCGACTCGCCTTCCACCTACGACTGGGTCAAGCGCCCGAACCGGGCCGCCCCCTTCAACGGCGACTCGGCGCTGCAGCGGATGCTGGCCGGGTCGCTGGTCGACCTGTCGGACGTCAACCGCTATCTGGCGGCACAGCGGGGCTAGGGCATGCATGAGGTCACCCCTGCCTGGCAGGCACATCGGCTGATCGCCAGCCACTTCCCGCCCATCGGCGTGTTCGAGGACACCCTGGACCCCGCCGACCTGGAAATCGCCTTCGAGATCGAGGCATTGACCAACGACCGCCTGCGCGAGGAGGCCGGCGAGATCCATCTGGTCGCAGCCGAGGACCGGATCTCCGGGCCCGGCTCGAGCCCGGTCATGGCGGCCTTCACCCACATCGGCAACCAGAGCCGCTTCACCGACGGCAGCTACGGCGTCTACTACGCGGCCAACAGCCTCGAAGCGGCCATCGCGGAAACCCAGTTCCACCGCGCACGTTTCCTCGCCGCCACGCAGCAGCCCAGTCTGGAACTGACCATGCGCTGCTACCTGAGCCAGATCGTCCGGCCGCTGCTGGACATCCGCGCCGGCGACCCTGCCCTCTACAACCCCGATCCCGGCCACTACGGCCCGGCCCAGGCCTTCGCCGCCCGGCTGCGCCTGGAAGGCAGCTGGGGCCTGCTCTACGACAGCGTGCGCCGCCCGGGCGCCGAATGCGTGGCGCTGTTCCGCCCGCCGGCAACCAGCATCCCGATGCAGGGCAAGCACCTGCGCTATGTCTGGGATGGCCAGCAGCAGGCCTTTACCCACGTGCTGGAAGTGTCGGAAATTCGTTGAGCCGTCCCGGCTGCCCCCCGCTTCTGCCGCACGGCCCTGCCAGAAGGAGTGCCGACACCTTCTCCACCCCCTGCGGCAGATCCGCTTTCCGACCGATCCCCCCAGCAATCCCCCTGATTGCCTGCGAGTCGCTGGCATGCGGTCAGGGGATTGGCTTGAAATACTTGTCCCTTCCTTTATTTCCGATTTCAGGAAAGAAACCAGGGATAGTGCCCTTCCCGCTACAGCCAGCCCAGACGCGCCTGTCTGCCTGCTTGTCTTCACAAGCGGACATACGGCACAGCCGGCCAAGGTAAAATTTGCTCCTTATTTTCCGATTTTGGAAAAATAACACCGATACCAAGCCCACCCTGGCGACGTCTCGCGACAGTTCCATCCAGCTCTCGGGCCTGATGGCCTCATACGCCCTCCCTGTCGAGTCCCTCGGTTCGACGAGCGCCTGGCATCGACGGCCCTCTCCTGCCAACAGAAGAACGGATCTTGCGGATCGCGCCTGAAGGCAGGACGCCCTTAACGTCATGAAACGCTCTGGAGCGCGGGTTTCATGACATTACCGGTACAGGCATGGCAGCCGTTGCGAGCCGGTGATTGCCGATCGTCGGAATGCCTGTAAAAAAGAGTTTTTCGGGCCTTTTTTGATGGAACCTTCACGAAAAGTGGAGCAATATGAATCCAGCTGAGGGATCAGCACCATCGTGTGACAAAGCCCACTGCTGTTTTGGTGGGCTTTTTCTTGCCCGCCGTTTTTTCCCTTCTTTTCCGGACTCTTCGGCATCGGACAAACCGCCCTTCCCTGCCTTCTGCACCGATCTTTCGAGCCCCCTCGCCCCACGACCGTCCAGGCATTTCGAGACATGCCCGGCAAGCCGGCGACGTCCGGCTCCTCCATCATTTCCGATTTAGGTAAATGGCACCGAATGGCCGGCCTGCTCCGCGCCGATCCGCCGCCCCCACGCCGGGAACGCCTTCGACAAGACCCGGGCTTTCTGCCTATCTATATGGAGAAGCCCCTTTGCAGGAGGCCGCCATGCCTTCCACCCTGCTTTTGCGCCCCGGCCAACTCACCCTGGATGACCTGCGCGACCTCTACTGGAATCAGGCCGGGATCGACCTCGATCCGGCCTGCCGGGCCGAAGTCGAGGCCAGCGCCCGCAGCGTCGCAGCGATCCTCGCCAGCCAGCGCACCGTGTACGGCATCAACACCGGCTTCGGCCTGCTGGCGCGCACCTCGATCCCGGGCGGGTCGCTGGCCACCCTGCAGCGCAACCTGGTGCTCTCCCACTGCACCGGCACCGGGCCGTTGCTGGACGACGCCAGCGCCGGGCTGATCCTGGCGCTGAAGATCGCCTCCCTGGCGCGCGGCTATTCGGGGGTCCGCTGGACGGTGATCGAGGCGCTGCTCCGGCTCTACCAGGCCCGGGTCTATCCGTGCATCCCCTCCCAGGGCTCGGTGGGCGCTTCCGGCGACCTGGCGCCGCTGGCCCATCTGGCGGCGACGCTGCTCGGGGTCGGCCAGGTGCGCCACGAGGGCCGGCTGCTGGAGGCGACCGAGGGACTGGCCCTCGCCGGTCTCGAGCCCCTGACGCTCGGGCCCAAGGAAGGCCTGGCGCTGCTCAACGGCACCCAGGTGTCCACCGCCCTGGCGCTGCGCGGGCTGTTCGCCGCGGAACGGCTGTTCGGCGCCGCGGTGGTCGCCGGCAGCCTGAGCGTCGAGGCGCTTAAGGGCTCCTTCGTACCCTTCGATGCCCGCATCCAGACGGTACGCGGCCAGCCGGGGCAGATCGCGGTGGCCGCGCTCTACCGCGAGCTGCTCCACGACAGCGCCATCAACCGCTCCCACGCCCGGTGCAAGCGGGTCCAGGACCCCTACTCGCTGCGCTGCCAGCCACAGGTGATGGGCGCCTGCCTGGATCACCTGCGCTTCGCCGCCGGAGTGTTCCTGCGCGAGGCCAACGCGGTGTCGGACAACCCGCTGGTGTTCGCCGGCGACGCCGAGGTGCTGTCCGGCGGCAACTTCCACGCCGAGCCGGTGGCCATGGCCGCCGATGTGCTGGCCCTGGCCATCGCCGAGATCGGCGCCCTCTCCGAACGGCGCACCGCCCTGCTGGTCGACCCGGCGCTGTCCGGCCTGCCGGCCTTCCTGGTCAGGGACGGCGGACTGAATTCCGGCTTCATGATCGCTCAGGTCACGGCGGCATCGCTGGCCTCGGAGAACAAGAGCCTGGCCCATCCGGCCTCGGTGGACAGCCTGCCGACCTCGGCCGGCCAGGAGGACCACGTGTCCATGGCCACCTTCGCCGCCCGCCGCCTGCAGGACATGGCCGGCAACGCCGCGGCAGTGGTGGGCATCGAGCTCCTGGCCGCCGCCCAGGGCGTGGACTTCCATGCGCCGCTGTCCAGCTCGCCGCAACTGGGCGAGGTGATGGCGCTGATCCGCAGCCGGGTGGCGCATTACGAAGAAGACCGCTACTTCGCCCCGGACATCGCCACCGCGCGGGCCTGGGTCGAAGGCGGCGCCTTCGAGCGCTGGGTGCCCTGCACCCGCCTCTACCTCTGAGCGCAGGCGCCGCCATGACCACCGTCCTGTTCGCCGAACGCGCCCTGCTGGCGGGGGGCTGGGCGCGCAACGTGCGCTTGCAGATCGATGGCGCCGGCCGGATCGAGCGGATCGAGCCCGACGCCGGCGCCGCGGGTGCCGAGCGCCTGCACGGGCCCGTTCTGCCCGGCATGCCCAACCTGCACTCGCACGCCTTCCAGCGCGCCATGGCCGGGCTCGCCGAGGTGGCCGGCGGCTTCGAAGACAGCTTCTGGTCGTGGCGCGAACAGATGTACCGGCTGGTCGCCCGGCTCGTTCCCGAGCAGCTGGAAACCATCGCCCGCCAGCTCTACATCGAGCTGCTCAAGGCCGGCTACAGCAGCGTCGCCGAATTCCACTACCTGCACCACGACCTGCATGGCCGGCCCTACGCCGATCGCACCGAGCTGTCCCTGCGCCTCGCCCGCGCCGCCCGCGAGGCCGGCATCGGCCTGACCCTGGTGCCGGTGCTCTACAGCCATTCCGGCTTCGGTGGCCAGCCGCCGGGGGCGGCGCAGCGGCGCTTCATCCTCGATGCAGACGGCTACCTCGATCTCCTGGCACGCCTGCGCCCGGCACTGAGACGAAGCGGACAGCCCCTGGCGCTGGGCTTCCACTCCCTGCGCGCCGTCACGCCCGAACAGATCGCCCGGGTGCTGGAGGACTCGCCCATCGACGGCCCGATCCACCTGCACATCGCCGAGCAGCAGAAGGAAGTCGACGACTGCCTGACCTGGAGCGGCCGCCGCCCCCTGCAGTGGCTGTTCGAGCACTGCCCGGTGGACCAGCGCTGGTGCCTGGTGCACGCCACCCAGGCGCAGCCGGGCGAGCTGGCCCACCTGGCCGCAAGCGGCGCGGTCGCCGGCCTATGCCCCACGACCGAGGCCAATCTCGGCGACGGCCTGTTCCCGGCCAGCGACTACCTGGCCCATGGCGGGCGCCTCGGCGTCGGCTCGGACAGCCAGGTATCGGTCAGCGTGGTCGAGGAACTGCGCTGGCTGGAATACGGCCAGCGCCTGCGCGACCGCCGCCGCAACCGCCTCGCCCGCCCCGGGCAGCCGGCGGTCGGCGCCGTGCTCTACCAGGCGGCCCTGAGCGGTGGCGCCCAGGCCCTCGGGCAGCCGGTGGGCGCGCTGGAGGTGGGCCGGCGCGCCGATCTGCTGGTGCTGGACGGCGACGATCCCTACCTGGCGAGCGCCGAAGGCGATCTGCTGCTCAACCGCTGGCTGTTCGCCGGCAGCGACCGCCAGGTGCGCGACCTGATGGTCGCCGGCCGCTGGGTGGTGCGCGAAGGCCACCACGCGGACGAGGAGCGCACCGCCCGCGCCTTCGCCAGGGTGCTGGCAACGCTCTCGGCAACGCCCTGAGCGCCGGCAGGCGGATGATTTCGCCCTCGCCAGCGATTCGGGTTGCGAACCACCCCGGTATTCGGATTGGATAGCCGCGCAGAGCCGATGGCCTGGCTCGTCATTTCATTCCTCAAGGAGCTCCCCCATGTCGTCGATGCAGGAAGCGCAGCACGCAATCCAACAGGACCTGTGGCTGGAAACGCCCGACGGGCGTGTCTTCGCCCGCGTCTGGACGCCGGCCGTGGCAATTCACGAAGAGCCGCAAAGCCCGATCGTGCTGTTCCACGACTCCCTCGGCTGCGTGGAGCTGTGGCGCGGCTTTCCCGCGCGACTGTGCGCCAGCACCGGCAGGAAGGTGATCGCCTACGACCGGCTCGGCTTCGGCCGCTCCGATCCGCGCCGCGACCGACCGACGTTCGCGTTCATCGCCGAAGAGGCCGAGCGCCATTTCCCGGCGGTCCGCAAGCAGCTCGCCATCCAGCGCTTCGTCGCCTTCGGCCACAGCGTCGGCGGCGGCATGGCCGTCCACTGCGCAAGCAGGTTCGCCGATGCCTGCGAAGCCCTGATCACCGAGTCCGCCCAGGCCTTCGTCGAGGACCGGACCCTGGCGGGTCTTCGGGAGGCCAAGGCGCTGTTCGGGCAAGAAGACCAGTTTGCCCGGCTCGGGAAATACCACGGCGACAAGGCCCGCTGGGTGCTCGACGCCTGGCTCGACACCTGGCTTTCGCCGACGTTCGCCTCCTGGTCCCTGGCCCCCGTCCTGCCCGGGGTCGGCTGCCCGCTGCTCGCCATTCACGGGCTCGACGACGAATACGGCTCGCCCCGGCATCCCGAACTCATCGCGCAACTGGCCGGCGGCCCCGCGCGCACCGAGGTGCTGGCCGATACCCGCCATGTCCCGCACCGCGAACGGGAGCAGGTCGTTCTGGAGCTGGTCGACGGCTTCCTGCGCGCAGAGCGGCAAGCTGGCTCCTGATCCAGATTGCCCCCATGGCGCCAGCACGCCATCTCCCCCGCTACGGCCGGACATGCAAACCTTCGCTCGTCCGGCCGCTCGCTGGCGGACATGGATAGAAAAATGAAATCAGCCCGAAAAGTTCAATCGATTAGTCAAAATGCCCTTCGCATCGTAAGGTTGCACCCATCAAAAGTTCTTCACCCCCATCGAGGAGTCGAAACCCATGTTGGACGCCAGCCTTAAGACCCAGCTGCAAGCCTATCTGGAAAGGGTCACCCTGCCCTTCGAGATCGTCGCTACCCTCGACGAGGGTGCCAAATCCCAGGAGATGCTCGGCCTGCTGCAGGACATCCAGGGCCTGTGCGACAAGATCACCCTGCGCACCGACGGCAAGGACGCGCGCGTCCCGTCCTTCGCCCTGGAGCGTCCGGGTGCGGACATCTCCCTGCGCTTCGCCGGCATCCCCATGGGCCACGAATTCACCTCCCTGGTGCTGGCCCTGCTGCAGGTCGGCGGCTACCCGTCCAAGGCCAGCGAGGAGGCCATCGCCCAGATCAAGGCCCTCGACGGCGAATACCGCTTCGAAACCTACTTCTCGCTGTCCTGCCAGAACTGCCCGGACATCGTCCAGGCGCTGAACCTGATGGCGGTGCTCAACCCCAGGATCAGCCACGTCGCCATCGACGGCGCGCTGTTCCAGGACGAGGTCGAGAAGCGCCAGATCATGGCGGTGCCGACCATCTACCTGAACGGCGAGCTGTTCGGCCAGGGCCGCATGGAGCTCGAGCAGATCCTCGCCAAGCTCGACACCGGCGCCAGCGCCCGCGAGGCCGAGAAGCTCAACGCCAGGGAAGCCTTCGACGTGCTGGTGGTCGGCGGCGGACCGGCCGGCGCCTCGGCGGCCATCTACGCAGCGCGCAAGGGCATCCGCACCGGCGTGGTGGCCGAGCGCTTCGGCGGCCAGGTGCTGGACACCATGGACATCGAGAACTTCATCTCCGTACCGGAGACCGAAGGTCCGAAACTCGCCCGCGCCCTGGAAGAGCACGTCCGCCAGTACGAGGTCGACATCATGAACCTGCAGCGCGCGGTCAAGCTGGTGCCGGCCGCCGCCAAGGGCGGTCTGCACGAGGTGCGGTTCGAGTCCGGCGCCTCGCTCAAGGCCAAGGCCGTGATCCTCGCCACCGGCGCCCGCTACCGCGCCCTCGGCGTGCCCGGCGAGCAGGAATACCGCACCAGGGGCGTGGCCTACTGCCCGCACTGCGACGGCCCGCTGTTCAAGGGCAAGCGCGTGGCGGTGATCGGCGGCGGCAACTCCGGCGTCGAGGCGGCCATCGACCTGGCCGGCATCGTCGCCCACGTCACCCTGCTGACCCACGGCGAGGCGCTGCGCGCCGACGCGGTGCTGCAGCGCAAGCTGCACAGCCTGCCGAACGTCACCGTGCTGCTCAACGCGCCGATCGCCGAAGTGGTCGGCGACGGCCAGAAGGTCAACGGCCTGGTCTACAAGGACCGCGCCAGCGGCGAGGCGCATCGCGTCGAACTGGAAGGCGTGTTCGTGCAGATCGGTCTGCTGCCGAACAGCGAGTGGCTGAAAGGCACCGTCGAGCTCAGCGAGCGCGGCGAGGTCATCACCGACGCCCACGGCAGCACCACGGTTCCCGGCGTGTTCGCCGCCGGCGACGTCACCACGGTGCCCTACAAGCAGATCGTCATCGCCGTGGGCGAAGGCGCCAAGGCTTCGCTGGGCGCCTTCGACCACCTGATCCGCACCTCGGCCCCGGCCTGACGGCCGGCCCTCGAGGACTCGGGAAAAAGAAAAACCGCCTGCCTCACGGCAGGCGGTTTTTTCATGCCCGGCGATTCTGCACGCCAGGGCGGGCTGGACAGGCTGCAAGGACAAGGCGCTCTGTTCCGCTGAATGCCCGACGGCCGGCTACGGCTCGGTTGCCCGCTTTTGGCGGGCACCGCCCTCGCCCTCACACCTCGCAGGCCCGGCTCTCCAGCGCCACCGGCATGGAGGGCAGCGGTTTGCCGAAGCGATGGAG
This sequence comes from Azotobacter salinestris, assembly GCF_009363155.1. Lineage (NCBI taxonomy): Bacteria > Pseudomonadati > Pseudomonadota > Gammaproteobacteria > Pseudomonadales > Pseudomonadaceae > Azotobacter > Azotobacter salinestris. Next base: position 274,296 of record NZ_CP045302.1, on the reverse strand, counting down.
CATCGCGCCGCCCAGCAGCAGCCCGCCCACCGCCAGCAATCCGCCGACGGTGCCGACGCTCGCCAGCCCCAGCTGGCTGCTCACCGCACCGCCCAGCAGGGCGCCGCCGCCGATGCCGATGTTGTAGATACCCGAATGCAGCGCCATCGCCACATCGGTGGCGTCCGGGGCCAGGGCCATGACCCTGGACTGCTGCACCATCCCGAAGCACATGATGGCGATCCCCCAGGCCAGGCTCAGCGTGCCGAGCGTCCAGGCGTCCCCGGCCAGCGGTAACAGCAGCAGCATGCACAGCGCCATACCCGCGAGGGCCATGAGCAGCAAGCCGTTCGGGGTCCGGTTGTAGAAGTGGCTGAACACCAGGGAGCCGATGATGCCGGCGCCGCCGAAGAGCAGCAGCAGGATGGTCGTCGCCTCGCCGGTCAGGTGCGCGACGGCCTCGGCGAAAGGCTCGATATAGCTGTAGGCGGTGAAATGCGCGGTGATCGCCAGGGCGGTCAGCATGTAGCAGCCGACCAGGACCGGGCGCTTGAACAGCACCGGCAGGCTGCGCAGCGAACCCGAGTTCTGGCTGGGCAGCGGCGGCAGCGTCCGGGCCAGACACACCAGGACCAGCGTGGCGATCACGCCGATCGCCGCGAAGGTCGTGCGCCAGCCGAGCATTTCACCCACCACGCGGCCCAGCGGAATGCCCAGCACCATGGCCAGGGAGGTGCCGGTCGCCAGCAGGCCAAGGGCTTGCGTCTGTTTGCCCGCCGGCGCCACGCGCACCACCAGGGAGGCGGTGATCGCCCAGAATACGGCATGCGCCAAGGCGACGCCGATCCGGCTCAGCAACAGGACGCCGAAGCTGGAGGACAGCGCCGACAGGACATGGCTGGCGACGAACAGGGCGAACACGAACATCAGCAGCCGGCGCCGATCGATGTTGCGCGTCAGCAGCATCATCGGCAGCGACGCGAGGGTGACCACCCAGGCGTAGATCGTCAGCATCAGGCCGACCTTGTCGGTGGGCAGTTCGAAACTGCCGCCGATGGCACTCAGCAAAGCGACGGGAACGAATTCGGTGGTGTTGAAAATGAAGCCTGCCAGGGCCAGCGCAACCACGCTCAGCCAACTGCCGGCCGGGGCATTCGGGGGTGTGTTCATTTAACGACGTACACCTTCAAAAGGGAGGCGACAGGGGCCGTCCGCCGGGCATGGAAAGCACACACCAGGCGCCTGTTCGCGAAATAGGGACACACCCCCACACCGAAACGCTCACACGCAGAAGCCCGCCACCCAAGGCTCGAAGCCAGGGCGCAGCGACAGAGCGCGCAGCGAGGGGATTTATTATGGGTATGGGGGGAGACAGCCAGACGAAGCCGATTCTAGGGTGCCGCCTGCCTGTACCACAACAGGCCTGCCAGGGGCCTTTTCAGCAACCTGACGGCCGGTATGTCGATGGGCTCGGAAGCCCGCTCCTTCCATCGTTTGGCGGGTCGAAACCGGCTCGGGCTCCTTGATTACCAACCTCTATCGGTGATCGTGAGTCATGGATTCGCACCTTGCGGTTGGCTATTACAGAGCAATATCACTCAGCCGGGTCGCTTCTCGAAGTTCCCGAAGACCCGGCACAGCCGCTCGTCGTCACAGGCTGCCTCCAATAGGTGCTCGAAGACTGCTTTTCGACCTTTCTTTACCTTACCGGACGGCCTGACACGACATAGAGCGATCTGACCGGAGTCGATCCGATCAATGATTTCCAAGTGCGGAAGCTGCCTCATCCTTCACTGAAGGAAATCCCAATGAGAAAGATGATTCTATCGTTTGGCCTTCTCTTGAACTCACTCACGGTAATGGCTGCAGACATGTCCAACGGCGCGAACAACTTTTACACCAGCGACAAGGTATCCGTGCAGAAGATCACCTTTGACAACCAGTACAAGATGAATGTACCAGCGGCACGGTACATCAACTGGATGCCAATACCGATCCGATCCAGCGCGAGTTCCATGATTTCTACCGTACCCCCCGAGGCGAATACACCCCCGAAGGCCAGTCGCCCGAGCTCACCACGCACCCGACGCTGACCAGCAACGTCAAATTCATGAACTTCTATCCCTTTGCGGACATCGAGACGATTTCGCCCCGGCCCATGCTGTTTGTCACCGGCGAAAACGCCCACTCCCGGGAGTTCGGCGAGGAGGCCTACAAGCTCGCCGGCGAGCCCAGGGAACTGCTGGTGATTCCGAGCGCCGGCCATGTGGATCTTTATGACCGCGTCAACCTGATCCCCTTCGACAAACTTGTCACCTTCTTCCGTAACAACCTGAAGTAACCCGGCTATCCGTGTTTGCACGGGTCGCTCGACAACAAGGCCACGCTACCGAGCGTGGCTTTTTGCTCGACGCAGACTGCCCCGCCACCCGCACGTGCACCCGGAATCTGCCAGGCGCCCGGAGGCAAGCAACGCGCCCGGATTGATCAATCTGCTGCATAGGTACGTGCGGCCCTGGCGCCTTATTGGTCAGTTGGTATCGGCTTACATTGGCCATCCCGCCTGCGCGTCATATCGAGCGCGCGGCACGTTGATGAAAGGAGCCTCCCATGGTTGTAAAAGCTTACGGCGCCTATGCCGGCGACAAGCCTCTCGAACCGCTGGAGATCACCCGCCGGACTCCGGGGCCGCATGATGTCCAGATCGACATCGCCTATTGCGGCGTCTGCCATTCCGACCTGCACCAGGTGCGCGCCGAGTGGGCCGGCACCCGGTTCCCCTGCGTTCCGGGCCACGAGATCGTCGGCCGCGTATCGGCCGTCGGTGCGCATGTGTCGGGCTTCCGTCCGGGCGACCTGGTGGGCATCGGCTGCATCGTCGACAGTTGCAGGCATTGCGAAGAATGCGAGACCGGCCTGGAAAACTACTGCGACGGCATGGTCGGCACCTACAACTTCCCGACGCCGGACGAGCCGGGCTGGACGCTGGGCGGCTACTCGCAGCGGATCGTCGTGCACGAGCGTTACGTGCTGCGCATCCGGCATCCCGAAGACCAGCTCGCCGCCGTGGCACCGCTGCTGTGCGCGGGCATCACCACCTGGTCGCCGCTGCGTCACTGGCAGGCCGGTCCGGGCAAGAAGGTCGGCATCGTCGGCATCGGCGGCCTGGGCCACATGGGCATCAAGCTCGCCCATGCGATGGGCGCGCACGTGGTGGCGTTCACCACCCCCGCGTCCAAGCGCGAGGACGCCAGGGCACTTGGCGCCGACGAGGTCGTGGTATCGCGCAACCACGGGGAAATGGCGGCCCACGCGAAGAGCTTCGACCTAATCCTGAATACCGTTGCCGCCCCGCATGACCTCGATGCCTTCCTGGCCCTGTTGAAGCGCGATGGCACCCTGACGCTGGTGGGCGCGCCGGCCTCGCCCCACCCTTCCCCCGACGTGTTCAACCTGATCTTCAAGCGCCGCTCGATCGCCGGCTCGATGATCGGCGGCATCCCGGAAACCCAGGAAATGCTCGACTTCTGCGCCGAGCACGGCATCGTCGCGGACATCGAGCTGATCAGGGCCGAGCAGATCAACAAGGCCTACGAGCGGATGCTCAAGGGCGACGTCAAGTACCGCTTCGTGATCGACTCCGCCACTCTGGCGGTTTGAGCGGAAGCGGTTTCACCGCGTACTGAAACCCTCGGAGCCACCTTCGCCCCCGGCAGGCGCCATCGGCCGCGGGGGTATCCGGCGGGTACAATTCCACCGTCCCTGCCTGGAATGAATCGATGCCCCGGGAACCTTACAGCGATTTGCTCGCGTTGATGGCCGTTGCCGAGGAGCGCAGCTTCACCCGCGCAGCCGCCCGGCTCGGCATCTCCCAGTCGATGCTCAGCCACACGATCCGGGAACTGGAAGCACGCCTCGGGGTACGGCTGCTGACGCGGACCACGCGCAGCGTATCGGTCACCGAGGCCGGCGAACGGCTGTTGCGCGTGGTCGCCCCGCGGTTCAAGGACATCGAGTCCGAGCTGCGGCATGTCACCGAGCTGAGCGAAACGCCCGCCGGCACACTCCGCATCACCGCCACCGAGCATGCCATCGACACGCTGCTGTGGCCGAAGCTCTCCGGGATCCTGACCGCCTACCCGAAGCTCAAGGTGGAGCTGAGCTCCGATTACGCCCTCACCGATATCGTCCAGAGCCGGTACGACTTCGGCGTGCGCCTGGGCGACGGGTTGACCAGGGACAGCTCGGCCGTGCGCATCGCGCCCGACCTGCAATTCGCCATCGTCGGCGCGCCGTCGTATTTCGCCGCGCACGCGATGCCTGCCACCCCCCAGGACCTGACGAACCACGCGTGCATCAACCTCCGGCTTCCGACGCGGGGCAACCTGTACGCCTGGGAACTCAAGCAGGACCAGAGCGAGCTGAATGTGCGGGTAGACGGCCAGCTGGTGTTCAACGGTATCTACCAGATCGTGAACGCCGCGTTGTCGGGGTATGGATTGGCCTACGTTCCCGAAGACCTGGCGCGCCCGCATCTCGAATCCGGACGCTTGCTGCCGGTGATGAAGAGCTGGTGGCGCACCTTTCCCGGGTATCACCTCTACTACTCCAGCCAGCGCGAAACCTCGCGGGCCATGCAGATCCTGATCGAGGCGCTGCGCTACGGGGAATAGCCTCGCCCGCAACCAGCCGGATTGATTACTTCGGCTCATGGCTCTATTCGGCGTCCGGTGTTCTTCGAGCAACCCGGCCTCTCTATCATCAAGCCCCAACGACGGCGGCAAGCGAACGATCCCGCTCGCGACATCCTGCACGCCCAGCCGCACCTTCATCCGACCTCGACCACGTTGCGCCCCTCCTCCGCGAGGCGGTGCCGGGTTGCGCATTGCCGGAGTAAAACCCGATGACGACTTCAACTCTCGAATCCGTATCTGCCCGGCGGCAGATGGGCAGTGCCGTGGGCTCCATGGCGCTTTGCGTGGCGATGATGATCGCCGCCGAATTCATGCCGGTCAGCCTGCTGACACCGATCGCCGAAGATCTGCAGGCCACCCAGGGCCTGGCGGGACAGGCCATCTCGGTGTCCGGCTTCTTCGCGGTGCTGTCCAGCCTGTTCATCGCGCCGATCGCCGGACGCTTCGACCGCCGGCACGTCCTGATGGGCATGACCCTGCTGATGCTGCTGTCGCTGGTGATGATCGCCCTGGCGCCCGACTTTTCCCTGTTGATGACGGCCCGCGCCCTGCTGGGAGTGGCGATCGGCGGTTTCTGGTCGCTGGCCACGGCGACCGTCATCCGGCTGGTGCCCACCGACCGCGTGCCGAAGGCGCTTGGCACCCTCTACATGGGCAATGCCATCGCCACGGCGTTCGCCGCACCGATCGGGGCCTACCTGGGAGGACTCTTCGGATGGAGGGTCGTGTTCGGCGGCCTCGTGCCGCTGGTGATCGTCAATCTGCTATGGCAGGCCAGGAGCCTTCCCTCGATGCCGCCGCGAGCGAACATTCCGGTCACCCGCCTGTTCGGGCTGCTCAAGCGCCGATACGTCGCCCTGGGCATGATCTCGACCATGCTGACGTTCGCGGGTGCGTTCGGCGCCTTCACCTACTTCCGCCCCTTCCTGGAAGCCGAAATGAGCGTGAGTCCGAGCCAGCTGTCGCTTCTGCTGCTCGGCCTGGGCCTGGCCGGATTCGCGGGAACCCACTTTGCCGGCGCCATGCTCCATCGGCAGCGCCTCTACCCGCTCCTGCGCTACCTCCCCCTGGCCCTTGCCGCCGTCACCCTGGCCATGATGGAAGCCGGGCATCTCTTCTGGGCGGTGGCGGCCATGATGGTCGGCTGGGGAGCGCTGAACGCTGCCATACCGGTGTGCTGGTCCACCTGGCTGGCCAGGGAAATCGATGACGAGCCGGAAAGCGGCGGCGGACTGATGGTCGCATCGATCCAGCTGGCGATCATGATGGGCGGCGCACTGGGTGGCCAACTGCTGGACCATGCCAATGCTTCCGCTCCCCTGGTGGGAGGTGCGGTTCTGCTGATCCTTTCCGTGCTGGTCATCGGCAACGGCACCCGCATCAGGAAACCGGCACAGGCCTGAGCCAAAAGCCGCGGCCCGACCCGCGCCCTTGCCAGGCGCCTTGGGTGAGGAACGGCGGTGGTATGGTTGCGCCACGCGTATGACGAAGACTGACCGAGCATGAGAGACGACATTCTGCGGGAATCCTTCGGCGGACTGGTGGCGTTCGTTGCCGTGGCCCGCGAAAAGAGCTTTACCCGGGCGGCGGCGCACCTTGGCCTGTCGCAATCGGCCGTCAGCCACGCCGTGCGGGCGCTGGAGACGAAGCTTGGCGCTCGCCTGCTGGCGCGCAGCTCACGCACGGTCTCGCCCACCGAGGTTGGCGAAAGGCTGCTGCAGTCGGTCGCTCCGCAGCTGGAGGAGATCGATGCCGAGATGTCCGCCTTGTCGGCGCTGCGCGACAGCCCCATGGGGACGATACGCATCACCGCCTCGGATCACGCGATCCGGACCGTGCTGGCCCCCAGGCTGAAGAAATTCCTGCCGAAGTATCCGGGCATCCAGGTCGAACTGTTTGCCGACAATGGCCTGGTCGATCTCGCCGCCGAGCGGTTCGATGCCGGTGTTCGCCTGGGCGAGATCGTCGCGCAGGACATGATCGCGCTACGCATCGGCCCGGACATCCGGTTCGCCGTGATAGCCACCAAGCAATACTTTGCCAATCATCCCCTCCCCGGAACACCGGATGACCTCATGCAGCACAACTGCATCAACCTGCGCCTGCCCACCTACGGAGGACTCTGGGCCTGGGAGTTCGGAAAAGACGGGCGGCAGATGAACGTCCGCGTGAACGGCCAGCTCACCTACAACAGCATCTATGACTGCCTCGACGCCGCGATGGCCGGCCTCGGCGTGGCCTATGTGCCGGAAGACATCGCGCAGCCCTACATCCGCACCGGCCACCTGGTATCCGTACTGGAAGACTGGTGCCCCTACTGGTCGGGCTACCATCTCTACTACCCCAGCCGCCGGCAACCGTCGGGGGCCATGTCCCTGCTGATTGCGGCCCTGCGTTACGAACCCCAGTCCAGCCCCGCCCGGGAAGGAAGTTGACCCCGCCCCGGCAAAAACGCTATCGGGCCTCAGCCACCGCATGCGTCGGCACACCCTCGCCCGCCAGCCCACACCGATTGATCGATGGGACACATAGGTCCATGCAATTTTCCCCTCTATCTGGACTGGCATTTCCTCTGGACTAATACCCGGAGACTGCAACCGGGCCACTTTCCATGTACGAGAACGGCATGCTCCGCGCGCGCAATTTCGGCCCTACGCCATCCTGCCGCCCGGCCGGATGCCCCGCGTGCATGTGCGCATCGTCAAGAGCGGCACCTCCATGGGCGGCGTCGGCGAGCCCGGACTGCCGGGCGTGCCGCCGGCCGTGATCAACGCGGTCGCGGTGCTCAGCGGGCAGCGCGTGCGCAGCCTTCCCCTGTCCAGGACCCGCTTCGCTGGCGCGTGATGCGCCAGCCGGGACTCATCCCATCCCCCGCTACCCGTAAGGAAACCGCTGACCATGAAACGTCCCTTCCACGCCACCTTGTTTCTCGCCCAGCTCTGCACCGGCGCCGCGCTCGCCGATGGCATCCAGGTGATACCCAATGGCGACCAGGCCAGCATGGCGGGCTCGGCCGACTACTTTACCGGCGCCGTCGTGGTCGACATGCTGGTCACCCCCACGGAATACAGCCAGGTCAGCGGCGCCCATGTCACCTTCGCGCCCGGAGCCCGCACCGCTTGGCATACCCATCCCCGCGGGCAGACGCTGATCGTCACCTCCGGCAAGGGCTGGGTGCAGGAAGGGAGCAAGGACAAACAGGAAATCAAGCCCGGCGATGTGGTTCGGATCGCCCCCGGCGTGAAGCACTGGCACGGCGCGACCGATACCAACGGCATGCGCCATATCGCCCTCCAGGAGGCCGTCGATGGCAAGAATGTCGAATGGCTGGAGCAGGTCAGCGACGATCAGTACACAAAATGACAACCCGCTTGCGGGACACCTGATCCCCTTCCCCTGCCACCCGGCGGCAGCGATGCCGCCGGATCCAGGGCTGTGGCGTCAGCGCTCGAGCCTGCGGATCGTGGCCTTGAAGGACCCGGGGCGACGCATGAGTTCGATGCCGGAGTCGAGCGTGCCCAGTTTCACCAGGCCGCTGGAGTAGCGAAAGTCCTTGTGGAAGATGGCGAGGTTTCCCCAGAGGGCGTAGTAGGCCAGATCGCCAACCTTGGGAGTGATACCGGCGGGCGCGCCGCTGGTCGACAAAGGCTTCGGCAGATCGCTGATCTTCTCCGTGGCGGCATAGTCTTCGAGCGTCAGCGAAAGCGGCAGCAAAGAGGCAAAGTCCCTGGCGGCCTCACTGTCCTCGAGTGTCGCGGTGATGGTGGTTCCCTCTATCTCGATGCTGATCCGCATGCTGTTCTCCTGGCGAATGACGGGTACTTGAGTGTCAGGGTGATCCGCGCCAGCGCCCGTTCCTGCGTTGGCCGAAATCGTGGCCATGGATGCCATCAACACCGCTATCGGTAGTAACCGCGCTCTGAAAAGCCTGACCAGCATGGCGCCTCCTGGAGTTCTCTCGTTGCGGCGCCATCTATATATGAAATCCGCCCCTCATTGATCCGCTGGCAGCGAATGGAGCCATGAACAGCGTTCATGAAAAGTGATGACAAGCCGAATACGCCCCGGCATTTATCGGCACACATCTCCCACCCTTGACATCCCCTCCCCTTTGCGCTTCACTGAAACCGGTTTCACAACAACGCAAACCACCCACAACATCAAGAACAAGAGGTTCCAGGTCCGTGAACGGTCCTTCCCCGTCCGCCCGCGGCAGCCGCGTCACCATCAGCGAGGTGGCCGAGGCCGCCGGTGTCTCCAAGGCCAGCGTGTCGCGCTACATCGGCGGCGACCGCCAGTTGCTCGCCGACGCCACCGCCCTGCGCATCGAGCAGGCCATCGAGCGCCTCGACTACCGCCCGAACCAGATGGCCCGCGGCCTGAAGCGCGGCCGGACCCGGTTGATCGGCATGCTGGTCGCCGACATCCTCAACCCCTATTCGGTGGCCGTGATGCATGGCGTGGAAACCGCCTGCCGCCAGCACGGCTACAGCCTGGTAGTGTGCAACACCGACCGCAGCACCGAGCAGGAGATCCAGCACCTGGCTGCCCTGCGCTCGTACAACGTCGAGGGGCTGATCGTGAACACCCTCGGCCACCACGCCGGCGAGCTCCTGTCCCTGCACGACGAACTGCCGATGGTGCTGGTGGACCGCAAGGTCGAGGCGCTGGAGGTCGATCTGGTCGGCCTCGACAACCGTGATGCAGTGCAGCAGGCCCTGGATCATCTGCAGCAGCGCGGCTACCGCGACCTGCTGTTGGTCAGCGAGCCGCTGGACGGCACCAGTTCGCGCCAGGAGCGCGTCGAGGCCTTCGGCACCGAGATCGCCCGGCGTCCCCTGCTCCAGGGCCGGGTGCTGCAGACCGGCGAGACCCTCCGCGAGGCCCTGCAGGCCTTTCTCATCGCCCCCGGCCCCGGCCCCAAGGCGCTGTTCGCCGCCAACGGCATGGCCGCCCTGGCCGCCACCCGGCAACTGCGCGAATTCGGCTGCCGACTGTTCGAGGAGATCGGCCTGATCGCCCTCGACGACCTCGACTGGTATCCCTTGGTGGGCAGCGGCATCACCGCCCTCGCCCAGCCGACCGCCGAGATCGGTACGACCGCCTTCGAGTGCCTGCTCGAGCGCCTGCGCGGCGACCGCGAGCCGGCCCGGCATTTCGATTTCAAGGCACAACTGATTATCCGAGGCTCCACCCACCCACGGGGCTGACAGCCCGCCGGCAGTTTGTCGGCGAGTCGTTCGGCCAAAAATGAAACCGGTTTCAGAGGAATAACGACAATGCCCCTCTACCCCGTCTCAGTCAGTCTTTCCAGCTATGGCGCTACTCTGGTGCGCGAGCGCGGCCAGGCCAGTTTCCTGCCGCTGCTGGCCCAGGCCGGCGCCGCCCGCGCCGAGCTGCGCGAGGAGCTGTTCGCCGCCCCGCCGGACCCGCAGGCCCTGGCCGGCGCCGTCCACGCCCTGGGGCTCGACTGCCTGTATTCCGCGCCGCTCGAGCTGTGGAGCGAAGAGGGCCGGCTCGCCGCCGCCCTCGAACCGACCCTGGCACGTGCCCAGGCCTGCGGCGCGCGCTGGCTGAAGGTCTCGCTCGGCCATTACCGCGCCGGCAACGATCTGTCCGAGCTGGCGCTGCAACTGGCCGGCCAGCCCGTGCAGTTGCTGGTGGAGAACGACCAGACCGCCCAGGGCGGGCGCATCGAGGCGCTGCAGGCATTCTTCGCCGCAGCCGAGGCCCGGGATCTTGCTATCGGCATGACCTTCGACATCGGCAACTGGCTCTGGCAGGAACAGCCGGTCGACGAGGCCGCCCAGCGTCTCGGCCGCTACGTGCGCTACGTGCACTGCAAGGCGGTCGGGCGCAACGACGACGGCAAGCTGGTGGCCCTCCCCCCCGAGCCCGTCGACCTGCAGCAGTGGCAGCGCCTGTTCCGCCAGTTCCCGGCGGGCGTGCCGCGCGCCATCGAGTACCCCCTGCAGGGCGACGACCTGCTGGCCGTCACCCGCCGGCACGTCGACACCCTCGCCCGTCTCGGCCAGATGCAGGAGGAACGCCGGCATGCATGACATCGACGTGCTCTGTTTCGGCGAGACCATGGCCATGTTCGTGGCCGAGGAAAGCGGCGATCTGGCCCGCGTCGAACGCTTCGGCAAGCGCATCGCCGGCGCCGACAGCAACGTGGCCATCGGCCTGTCGCGGCTGGGCTTCAAGGTCGCCTGGCTGAGCCGGGTCGGCAACGACGCGCTGGGCCGCTTCGTGCTCGACAGCCTGACCCGCGAAGGCCTCGACTGCCGTCACGTGCGGATCGACCCGGCGCATCCCACCGGCTTCCAGCTCAAGTCCCGGGAAACCGACGGCAGCGACCCGAAGGTCGAGTATTTCCGCCGCGGCTCAGCGGCCAGCCACCTGTCGATCGCCGACCTGGCGCCCGACCTGCTCAAGGCCCGCCATCTGCACGCCACCGGCATTCCGCCGGCGCTCTCGGAGAGCTGCCGGGCGCTGTCCCGCGAGCTGATGGAGTGCATGCGCAGCGCCGGGCGCAGCCTGTCCTTCGACCCCAACCTGCGCCCGTCGCTGTGGCCGAGCCAGGCGCGGATGGTCAGTGAGATCAACGCCCTGGCCGCCCTCGCCCACTGGGTGCTGCCGGGCCTCGAGGAAGGCCGCCTGCTGACCGGCTACGACAGCCCCGCCGACATCGCCGCCTTCTACCTGGAGCGCGGCGTCGAGGCGGTGGTGATCAAGCTCGGCCCCGAAGGCGCCTACTACCGCAGCGCCGACGGCGAGGGCCGCATCGACGGCGTGCCGGTCGCCCAGGTGGTGGACACCGTCGGCGCCGGCGACGCCTTCGCCGTCGGGGTGATCAGCGCCCTGCTCGAAGGGCGGAGTTTTCCGCAGGCCCTGAAGCGCGGCAACGCCTTCGGCAGCCGCGCCGTGCAGTGCATCGGCGACATGGAGGGCCTGCCCCATCGCCATGAACTGACGGAGGAGCCCCAGCCCCAGAACGCCTGATCAACCACCGCCGGCCCCGCCGGCACCTGCTGCAACAAAAACAACAAGCTCAGGAGACATCCATGCAAAACACCCGTCTCGCCAGCCGTCGCTGGTGGTACCTCATCCCGATCATCTTCATCACCTACAGCCTTGCCTACCTGGACCGCGCCAACTATGGCTTCGCCGCCGCCTCCGGGATGGCCGCGGACCTGAACATCACCCCCGGCCTGTCGTCGCTGCTCGGCGCGCTGTTCTTTCTCGGCTACTTCTTCTTCCAGGTGCCCGGCGCGATCTACGCGGAGAGGCGCAGCGTCAAGAAGCTGATCTTCGTCAGCCTGATCCTCTGGGGCAGCCTGGCGACCCTCACCGGGGTCATCCCCAACGTCTACCTGCTGATCGCCATCCGCTTCCTGCTCGGCGTGGTCGAGGCGGCGGTGATGCCGGCGATGCTGATCTACCTCTGCCACTGGTTCACCCGTGCCGAACGCTCGCGGGCCAACACCTTCCTGATCCTCGGCAACCCGGTGACCATCCTCTGGATGTCGGTGGTGTCCGGCTACCTGGTCGAACAGTTCGACTGGCGCTGGATGTTCATCATCGAGGGCCTGCCGGCAGTGCTCTGGGCCTTCATCTGGTGGCGCCTGGCCGACGACCGCCCGGCCCAGGCCGACTGGCTCACCGAGCGTGAGAAGGAGGACCTGCAGCAGGCGCTGGCCGCTGAGCAGCAGGGTCTGAAGCCGGTGAAGAACTACCGCGAGGCGTTCCGCTCGCCCAAGGTGATCCTGCTCTCGGTGCAGTACTTCTGCTGGAGCATCGGCGTCTACGGCCTGGTCCTCTGGCTACCGTCGATCCTCAAGGATGCGGCCAACCTGGACATCGTCCAGGCCGGCTGGCTGTCGTCGCTGCCCTACCTGGCCGCGGTGATCGGCATGCTCGGGGTATCCTGGGCCTCCGACCGCTTCCAGCAGCGCAAGGTCTTCGTCTGGCCGCCGCTGCTGATCGCCTCGCTGGCCTTCTACGGCTCCTACGCCCTGGGCAGCGAGCACTTCTGGCTGTCCTACGCCCTGCTGGTGGTGGCCGGTGGCTGCATGTACGCCCCCTACGGGCCGTTCTTCGCCATCGTTCCGGAAGTGCTGCCGCTCAACGTCGCCGGCGGCGCCATGGCGCTGATCAACAGCATGGGTGCGCTGGGCTCGTTCGCCGGCTCCTGGCTGGTCGGCTACCTGAACGGCGCCACCGGCGGGCCGCAGGCTTCCTTCCTGCTGATGAGCGGCTCGCTGCTGATCGCGGTGGTGCTGACCCTGCTGCTCAACCCCACCAACAGCGACCGCCCGGCGCCGTTGCCCAGCCGCCAGCCGCAGCCGGCGACCAATCCCTGAGGAATCCGCGTCCATGAAGAACATCGTGCTCTACAAGAAGCTGTCCGCCGAACTGATGACCCGCCTGCGCCAGCAGGCGCAGGTCACCTGCATCGACGACCTGTCGGCCGACGGCCTGGCCCGCCTGCGCGACGCCCTGCCCACGGCCCACGGCCTGCTCGGCGCCAGCCTCCGGCTGGACGCCGGACTGCTCGACCGGGCGCCGCAGCTGGAGGCGGTCTCCAGCGTCTCGGTGGGTATCGACAACTACGACCTCGACTACCTGACCCGGCGCGGCATCCTGCTCACCAACACCCCCGACGTGCTCACCGAGACCACCGCCGACACCGGCTTCGCGCTGATCCTGGCGACCGCCCGGCGGGTCGTCGAACTGGCCGGCTGGGTGCGTGCCGGGCAGTGGCGCAAAAGCATCGGCCCGTCGCAGTTCGGCAGCGATGTGCACGGCAAGACCCTCGGCATCGTCGGCATGGGCCGCATCGGCGAGGCCCTGGCCCGCCGCGGGCACTGCGGCTTCGGCATGCCGATCCTCTACCACAGCTCGTCGCCCAAGCCCGCGCTCGAGCAACGCTACGCCGCCGGCTACCGCTCGCTGGAGGCGCTGCTGGAGGAGTCCGACTTCGTTTGCCTGACGCTGCCGCTGACCGCCGCCACCAGCGGGCTGATCGGCGCCCGCGAACTGGCGCGGATGCGCCCGGAGAGCATCCTGATCAACATCTCCCGCGGCAAGGTGGTCGACGAGACAGCGCTACTCGAAGCCCTGCAGGCCGGGCGCCTGCGCGGCGCCGGGCTGGACGTGTTCGAGCGCGAGCCGCTGCCCGCCGACTCGCCGCTCCTGCGCCTGGACAACGTGGTGGCGACCCCGCACATCGGCTCGGCCACCCACGAAACCCGCGAGGCCATGGCCCGCTGCGCCGTCGACAACCTGCTGGCGGCGCTGGCCGGCCGGCGCCCGGCCAACCTGGTCAATCCGGCCGCCCTGGAGGTCGCCCGGACCACCGGCTGAGCCGACTGATCTGCAGCCCCTCTCCCCTAATTGGGAGAGGGGCAAATCCGTGACGACAACGACAACAACGAACGGGAAAATCGCATGAACACTCCGATCCAACCCCGCTCCACCCCCTGACTCCCAGCCCGGTGCCTACCGCCGGGCCTTGCCCCTTTCGCCCAACGCATCCGCGGCCGCGGAGGGGCCTTTTTGCGCTTTTTCCACTGACTCTTCGCCGGTAACAACAACAATATGAAGAACAGCACCCTACGCTTTCCGCTTCGTCAGTCCCCTGCCCTCGCCTTCGCCCTGGCGCTCGCCGGCAGCAGCGCCCAGGCGGCCTTCGTCGACGACGCCAAGGGCACCCTGACCCTGCGCAACTTCTACATCCACCGCAACTTCGTCGACGACGGCGCCACCCGCAGCAAGGCCGAGGAATGGACCCAGAGCTTCATCCTCGACCTGCAGTCCGGCTACACCGAAGGCCCGGTCGGCTTCGGCCTCGACGTGCTCGGCCTCTGGTCGGTCAAGCTCGACGGCGGCCAGGGCACCGGCGGCACCCAGCTGCTGCCGGTCGGCAAGGACGGCACGCCGGCCGACGACTTCGGCCGTCTGGCGGTGGCCGGCAAGCTGCGCTTCTCGAAGACCGAGGTGAAGGCCGGCGAGTGGTCGCCGGCGCTGCCGATCCTGCGCTCCGACGACGGCCGCTCGCTGCCGCAGACCTTCCAGGGCGGCATGTTCACCTCGAAGGAGATCAGGAACCTGACGGTCTACGGCGGACGCTTTCGCGGCAACAGCCCGCGCGACGACAGCAGCCTCAATGACATGAGCTGGGTCGGCAATTCCAGCGTCACCTCCGACCGCTTCAGCTTCGCCGGCGCCGAATACGCCTTCAACGACAACCGCACGCTGGTCGGCGCCTGGTTCGGCCAGCTGGAAGACATCTACAAGCAGCGCTACTTCCAGCTCGTGCATACCCAGCCGCTGGGCAAGGACTGGAGCCTCGGCGCCAACCTCGGCTACTTCGACGGCGAGGAAGACGGCAGCGCCCAGGCCGGCGAGCTCGACAACACGCTGCTCTCCGGGCTGTTCTCGCTGAAGCACGGCGCGCACGTCTTCTACCTGGGCCTGCAACGGGTCAGCGGCGACGACAAGTGGCTGCGGGTCAACGGCACCAGCGGCGGCAGCGCGGCCAACGACAGCTACAACGGCAGCTTCGACAACGCCCGCGAGCGCTCCTGGCAGCTGCGCTACGACTACGACTTCGCCGCCTTGGGCATGCCCGGCCTGACCCTGATGACCCGCTACATCAAGGGCACCAACGTGCACGTCGGCGCCATCGACGACGGCGAGGAGTGGAACCGCGAGACGCAGCTGAGCTACGTGGTGCAGAGCGGCCCGCTGAAGGCCTTGAGCCTGCGCTGGCGGAACTCGACGGTGCGCCGCGACTGGGGGGCGAACAACCGGTTCGACGACAACCGGCTGATCGTCCAGTACCCGCTCTCGCTGTTCTGAGGGACAGCCCCGTGCAGGAGGCGGCACAGCCTGCCGCCTCCTCCCGGGCACACCCGGCGCCCACGATCACTGGTTTTGCATGAACCGCTGGTGCGCCGTGACTATGGCGTCGAAGTCGCGATCGACGCCGAAGCCGAGCTGCAGGGGACGCTGGCTGTCGAAGTCGCCCGGCCAGCTGCAGACGATGCGTTCTATGCGCGGATCGGGCTCGTGGCCGACCAGCGCGCGGGCTTTGAGGCCGGCCAGCCGTTCGAGGCTGTCGAGCATCTGGCCGACCCGTACGCTGATGCCCGGCAGGTTGAGGGTGCGCCGCAGGCCCAGGGCCTGGCCGTTGAGGCGTGCGGCATGCAGCAGGTTGGCGATCACTGTGTCCGGCGAAGACAGCCACAGGCGGGTCTCCAGCGGCACCGGGCAATTGCTCGGCAGACCGGCGAGCGGCTCGCGGATGATCCCGCTGGCGAACGAAGAAGCCGCCGCATTGGGCTTGCCGGGACGCACCGAAATGGTCGGCAGGCGGCAGACCCGACCGTCGATATACCCCTTGCGCGAATAATCGCCGACCAGCAGCTCGGCCATCGCCTTCTGCGCGCCATAGGAAGACTGCGGCAGGGGCGCCAGATCCTCCGGCACCTTGTCCGGCAACTCGCCACCGAACACCGCCAGCGAACTGGCAAAGACCAGGGTAGGCATTCTGGCGCGCAGCCGGCAGGCCTCCAACAGCACCCGGGTGGCATCCAGGTTGACCCGCATGCCCAGGTCGAAGTCCGCCTCGGCCTGGCCGCTGACGACCGCCGCCAAGTGGTAGACGACGGTGATCTCGGCATCGACCAGCTTGGCGAGGCACGCCGGGTCGGCGATATCGCCGACCACCGATTCGACCCGCGGGTCCTCATAGGGATAGGGTGCCAGGTCCAACGAGACGATACGCCCGTGGCTGGGCAGGAGATCGAGTGCTTCCGGTTGCAGCAGGGCTTGAATGAGGCGGCTCCCCAGGAAGCCGGCACCACCGGTGACCAGGATTTTCATGCTGTGGTTACCTTCGTGTGAAGGGGCGGGATGCCCCGATTTGTTTTTGGATGAAAGGCCGTGACAAGCATTTGTCATGTTGTATTATGAATTTCAGGTCAGCGCAATCGACCGTGGCGAAAGCCCCCTCGCCGAGGACCCGTCCGTCATGAGCGATTGCCAGGAGAAGCCCCGTGGAAACATTGAACCAAGCCACTCCCAACCTCACCGAACGTCTGGCGCAGCGCCTGACCCAGGCGATTCAGGATGGGACTCTGCCGGCAGGCAGCCGCCTGCCCACCGAACAGAGCCTGTGCGACCAGTACGGGGTCAGCCGCATGGTGGTTCGTGAAGCCATTTCGATGCTCAAGCGCGAGAAGCTGGTGGTCTCGCGCCAGGGCAGCGGCACCTATGTGAGCAACACGCCGACGGTCGTCCTGCGCCTGGCTTCACCCCAGGGCAACGTGCAATCGGTGACGGAGATTCTCGAACTGCGCAGTGCCCTGGAGACCAAGGCGGCCGAACTGGCGGCACGCCATCGCGACAAGGCGCAGCTGCGCGCCATGCGCAATGCCCTGGAAGCGCTGGAGGAAGCCGTCGAGCGCGGCGAGGACGGCGTTCGCGAGGATCTCGCCTTCCACCGCGCCATCGTCGTCGCCACCGGCAACCAGCACTTCCTGACCACCATCGATTTCCTCCACCAACTGCTCTACCAGGCGATCAGCGTGACCCGCCGCAACGAGGCCCGCTATCCGCTCTACATGCGCCAGGTGGACGAGGAGCACCAGCGCCTCCTTGAGGCCATCGCCGCGGGCGATGCGGAAGCTGCGCGGCTGGCCGCCAGCCACCATCTGGAAAACGCCAAGGAGCGCCTGTGCCGGGCGCAGACCGCTCTCGACGAATCCGACAGTCCAACAACAAAGAGGTGATTCAATGAGTACTCCCTTGCCATCCTGCGGCGTCATCGGCCTGGGCTCCATGGGTCTGGGCATGGCCCGCTCGCTGCTGCGGGCCGGCCTTCCCGTCTGGGGCTACGACATCCGCGAAGAGGTCCGTGCGGCCTTCGCCAGCGAAGGCGGCCAGCCACTGAACGGCCCGACCGAGCATGCGGCGGCGACCGACCTGCTGTTCATCGTGGTGGTCAACGCCGAACAGACCGAGCAGGTGCTGTTCGGCGAGCAAGGCATCGCCGCACGTCTCAAGCCCGGCAGCGTCGTTCTGACCTGTGCGACGATTTCCGCCCAGGCGGCCCGGCGTATCGCCGAGCGCCTGGCGGAGCACCAGTTGCCGATGATCGACGCGCCGATCTCCGGAGGCGCACAGCGGGCGGCCAAGGGTGAACTCACGATCATGGCCTCAGGTCCGGAAAAGGCCTTCCAGCGCGCCGAGGCGGCGCTTGCGGCCGTCGCGACCAAGGTCTACCGGCTCGGCAACGAGGCCGGCCAGGGCTCGCAAATCAAGCTGGTCAACCAGTTGCTGGCCGGGGTGCACATCGCCGCCGCGGCCGAGGCCATGGCCTACGGCATCCGCCAGGGCTGCGATCCGGCCACGCTCTACGAAGTCATCAGCCACAGCGCCGGCAACTCCTGGATGTTCGAGAACCGCGTGCCCCACCTGCTGGCCGGCGACTACCAGCCGCGCTCGGCGGTGAACATCTTCGTCAAGGATCTCGGTCTGGTGCTGGACAGTGCCCAGGACGCGCTCTTCCCGCTGCCGCTGACGGCCAGCGCGCACCAGATGTTCAAGCAGGCCTCGGCCGCCGGCTTCGGTCGCGAGGACGACATCGCCGTGGCGAAGATTTTCCCCGGCATCCGCCTGCCCCACGACGGCACGGAGGGCTGAGCGATGCCGCTACTCGGATGTATCGCCGACGACTTCACCGGCGCCACCGACCTGGCCAGCATGCTGGTCAGGGGTGGCGCCCGCACCGTGCAGACCATCGGCATACCGGACCGGCCCCTGCCGACCGGGGATGCCGATGCCCTAGTGGTGGCCCTGAAATCGCGCACCCTGCCTGCCGAGGAGGCCGTCGCCCAGTCCCTAGCGGCGCTGGCCTGGCTGCGGAGCCAGGGCTGCCGGCAGTTCTACTTCAAATACTGCTCGACCTTCGACTCGACTGCCGACGGCAACATCGGCCCGGTCAGCGATGCCCTGCTCGACGCCCTCGGCAGCCGCTTCACCGTGGCCTGCCCAGCCTTTCCGGAAAACCGCCGCAGTGTGTTCAACGGCTACCTGTTCGCCAATGACGTGCTGCTGAATGAAAGCGGCATGCAGGACCATCCGCTGACCCCCATGCGCGATGCCAACCTGCTGCGTGTCCTGCAGCCGCAGACCCGCCGCCCCGTCGGCCTGATCGACTACCGCAGCCTGCGCGCCGGTGTCGAGGCCACTCGGATGCGGATCGCCGCCCTGAGCGCCGAAGGCGTCGGCATCGCCATCTGCGACGCCATCGACAACAGCGACCTGGAGGTGCTGGGCAAGGCCTGCCTCGACCTGCCCCTGGTCACCGCCGGCTCGGGCCTGGCCCTGGGCCTGGCCAGCGCCTGGCGCGAGCGGGGCGTCCTGACCGCGGCCGCCACCGCCGACCGCCTGGAGCCCCCCCACGGCCGCCGGGCGATCCTCAGCGGCAGTTGCTCCAAGGCCACCCTCGCGCAGATCGCCGAGGCCAAGGCGCACTACCCGTCCTTCCGCCTCGAAGCAGGCGCGCTGATGGCGCGCGGCACCGCCCTGATCGATGAGGCCATCGCCTGGGCTGCCCGCCAGGATGCCGCGACTCCGGTGCTGATCTATGCCAGCAGTTCCCCCGAAGAGGTACGCAGGGTCCAGGAGCAGTTCGGCACCCAGCAGGTCGGCGAGCGTGTCGAGCAGGCCCTGGCGAGCATCGCCCGTACCCTGGTGCAGGAGCAGGACGTCGGCCAGCTCCTGGTGGCCGGCGGGGAAACCTCCGGTGCCGTGGTCGGCGCACTGGATATCGCGGGCCTGGGCATCGGTCCGAGCATCGATCCCGGCGTGCCCTGGACGCAGCCCCTGTCCAGCGGAGGTCGTCCCCTGAGCCTGGCCCTGAAGTCCGGCAATTTCGGCAGCGCCGATTTCATGGTCAAAGCCTGGGGGATGCAGGCATGAGCAAGGAAACCCGACTGCGCGAGGAGATCGTCAAGATCGGCCGCTCCCTGCACATGCGCGGCCTGAGCCCGGGCTCCTCGGGCAACATCAGCGCGCGCCTGGACGACGGCTGGCTGCTCACCCCCACCAACGCCTGCCTGGGCGAGCTCGATCCGAACGACATCGCCAAGCTCGACTGGGAAGGCAACCATCTGGCGGGCAAGCCGGCCTCCAAGGAGGCCTTCCTGCACCATGCGGTCTATGCCGGGCGCGAGGACTCCGGGGCCATCGTCCACCTGCACTGCACCCACTCGGCGGCAGTGTCCTGCCTGGACTGCCTGGACCCCCACTCCGCCCTGCCGCCGCTGACGCCCTACTTCGTCATGCGCGTCGGCCGGCTGCCGCTGGTTCCCTATCACCGCCCAGGCGACCCGCGCCTCGGCGAGGCGATCAGCGGCCTGGTCGGCAAGCACAGCGCGGTGCTGCTGGCCAACCATGGCCCCCTGGTGTCCGGCAAGACCCTGGAGGCGGCCGGCTACGCCATCGAAGAACTGGAAGAGACGGCCAAGCTGTTCCTGCTGCTGCGCCAGCAGCCGGTGCGCCTGCTCGATGAAGAACAAATCGAAGAACTGCGCCAGACCTTCGGCGCCCAATGGTGAGATGCCCCATGCCCAGATTCGCCGCCAACCTCAGCATGCTGTTCAACGACGCGCCCTTCCTCGACCGCTTCGCCCGCGCCGCGGCGGCTGGGTTCAGGGGGGTCGAGTTCCTGTTTCCCTATGACTACCCGGCCGAGCAGATCGCCGAACAGCTCGACAGGCACGGCCTGAACCAGGTGCTGTTCAACATGCCGCCCGGCGACTTCGCCGCCGGCGAGCGCGGCCTGGCGGCGCTGCCCGGCCGCGCGGCGGAATTCCGCGAAGGCGTGGATCGTGCCATCGACTACGCCCGCGCGCTGGGCTGCACGCGCCTGCATGTCATGGCCGGTCTGGTCGCGAATGAGGAAATGCGCCCGCGAATGCGCGCGCAATACCTGGAGAACCTGCGTTATGCCGCGCGTCGCCTGCAGGAGCACGACCTGACCCTGCTGATCGAGCCGATCAACTCGCGCAGCATTCCCGGCTATTTCATCAACCGCCAGGCCGAGGGCCACGCCATCCTCGCCGAACTCGGCGAGCCCAACCTCAAGGTGCAGATGGACTTCTTCCATGCGCAGATCATGGAAGGCGATCTAGCCACCACCTACCGGCGCTTCCAGGCCGGCGTGGGGCACGTGCAGATCGCCGGGGTTCCGGACCGGCACGAGCCGGATACCGGCGAGGTCAACTACCCCTATCTCTACCAGCTCCTCGACGACTGCGGCTACGACGGCTGGATCGGCTGCGAATACTCGCCACGGGGTCTCACCGAAGCAGGGCTCGGCTGGTATTCCCGATGGCGTTGATGGCTTCGTGAAGTAACTTCGCTTTGCCATTCTTCCTTAAAAAAGGAATGGCTTATTAAAGCCGCAAATAACAACAGGAGATTTTCGTCATGAATCCTAGCGAATAAATAATTCGCACAACCACATTAACACTTACTCTTTTCTCGATCTTGCTCTATATGGTCGCCTCTATCGAGCGACCCGCAGTCGGCTTTGCCCAATTTGGCATCGACGCTAGACGAAACGTGTGCTCGGCCACTTCCCCATAAAGGGGACGGGCCTATAAAAAACATCCATAAAAACAACAATCGGAGGTTTTGCCATGAATCCGGAAAAACAGATAATTCGTACAATTACGCTCCGGCTTATTCCTTTCCTGATTCTGCTCTACATGGTCGCGTTCATCGACCGTTCCGCAGTCGGCTTCGCCAAGTTGCACATGGCGGCCGATCTCGGGATCAGCGATATCGCCTACGGCTTCGGTGCCGGCCTGTTCTTCATCGGCTATTTCATCTTCGAAGTACCCAGCAACCTGATGCTCGAGCGCTTCGGCGCGCGGCGCTGGTTCGCCCGCATCCTCATCACCTGGGGTGCGATCACGGCCTGTATGGCACTGATACAAGGTCCCTACAGCTTCTATGCGATGCGCTTCCTGCTGGGCGCTGCCGAGGCGGGCTTCTTCCCCGGCGTCCTCTACTACATCACCCGCTGGTATCCGGTTCGCCATCGCGGCAAGGTGCTCGGCCTGTTCATTCTGGCTCAGCCCATTGCCTTGATGATCACCGGCCCCCTGTCCGGGGCGCTGCTGGGTCTGAACGGCATCTACGATCTGGCCGGCTGGCAGTGGCTGATGCTCTCGATCGGCCTCCCGGCCATGCTGCTGGCCTGGCCGACCCTGCGCATCCTGCCGGATACGCCGGCCCAGGCACGCTGGCTTCCGGGAGCGGATCGCCGGTGGCTGGACAAGCAGCTGGAGGCTGACCGCAAGGAGTACGGCCAGACCGAGCACAGCAATCCCCTGCATGCCCTGAAAGACGCCCGCGTGCTGCTGCTGGCGCTGCTCTACCTGCCGGTCACCCTGAGCAACTATGGTCTCAGCCTGTGGCTGCCGACCCTGGTGAACCAGTTCGGCAACAGCACGCTGATCACTGGCTTCATCTCGGCAGTGCCCTACGTGTTCGGCATCATCGGTCTGCTGATCATGCCGCGCAGTTCGGACCGCCTGAACGATCGTTATGGCCACCTCTCCGCGCTGTACTTCCTGGGGGCACTGGGGATGTTCCTGAGCGCTTGGGCAACCCTGCCGGCGATGCAACTGATGGCGCTGAGCCTGACGGCCTTCACCATTTTCTCCGGCACCGCCATCTTCTGGACACTGCCGGGACGCTTCCTCACCGGCGCCGGCGCCGCGGCCGGTATCGCCCTGATCAACTCGATCGGCAACCTGGGCGGCTACCTGGGGCCATTCGGCATCGGCGCCCTCAAGGAATACACCGGCAGCCTGACGGCGGGTCTCTACTTCCTCGCAGCGGTAGAAATCTTCGGTGTGCTACTCACCGCCCTCATCTACTTCAAGCTCGAAAGGAAAATGATCCATCAGCAATCTACTCGCCTGGCCGAGCAAGGATAGTGATCGTTTCATTTGGCTAGTGTGGTGAATCACAAGTTCGCTTCATTATTTCTTTGCAAGGCTCGAGCAGCCCTGCCGACAGAGGCCAGGATTTCACCTGCTCCCTTACTCCAGCGGAAAGGCCTTGGATTCTGGTTGTAGGTCGCCAGGTAATACTCGATGGACTGCTCGAGATCCTTCACGCTGGTATGGGCCTGGCGCTTTATCCACTTCTGGGTGAGCATCGAGAAAAAGCGCTCCACCAGATTCAGCCATGACGCAGACGTCGGGGTGAAATGCACGTGATAACGCGGGTGCGCGACAAGCCAGGCACGCACCTTGTCGGTCTTGTGCACGGCATAGTTATCCATGATCAGGTGGATGGCCTTGTCGCTCTCGACCGTTTCCTCGATGGCCCTGAGAAACTCCAGGAATTCTGCGCTGCGGTGACGGCGCTTGAGACGTCCGATCACCTCGCCGGTGGCCACATCCAGGGCGGCAAACAAGGACGTCGTGCCATGGCGCTGATAATCATGGGTACGGGTCGCCGGATACCCAGGCTCCAGCGGCAGCCCCGGCTGTGTTCGATTGAGCGCCTGGATCTGGCTTTTCTCATCGACGCACAGTACCAGCGCTTTATCCGGCGGATTCAGGTAGAGCCCTACGATATCCTGCACCTTGTCGACAAAGGCAGGATCGGTGGACAGCTTGAAGGTGTGCTCCAGGTGAGGCTTGAGCCCGAAGGCTCGCCAGATACGCTGTACGCTCGCCGGTGAAATATGGGTGGCCTTGCTCATCCGGCGCGAGCTCCAATGACTGGCATCGTCGGGCCGGGTCTGCCGCACCCGGTCGACCACTTCCTGGACCTTTTCATCACTGATGCTGCGTGGGCGGCCTGAGCGCGGCTCGTCATTGAGGCCTTGCAGGCCCAAACGGGCGAAGCGAAGGCGCCACCTCGAAACGGTTTGCGCCGTAATGCCGAGCCGTCGAGCAATGGAAGAGCCGGACTCGCCTCGAGCGCAGGACAGAATGATCTCGGCGCGCAGCTGCATATCGGCAGGCCCCTTGTGCCTGGCTCGGCGGCGGGTGAGTTCGGCATGCTCGTGTTCGGTCAGTTCGATCCGAACGGCTGGGCGGCCTGTTTTCATCGCATGCCCTCCGAAAAAACTCTGCCAGCTCCGCGGCAGACAAGACTTATCCTGAGTAGTTGTGATTCACCACACTAGTGTGGTGAATCACAAGTTCGCTTCATTATTTCTTTGCAAGGCTCGAGCAGCCCTGCCGACAGAGGCCAGGATTTCACCTGCTCCCTTACGCCAGCGGAAGGGCCTTGGATTCTGGTTGTAGGTCGCCAGGTAATACTCGATGGACTGCTCGAGATCCTTCACGCTGGTATGGGCCTGGCGCTTTATCCACTTCTGGGTGAGCATCGAGAAAAAGCGCTCCACCAGATTCAGCCATGACGCAGACGTCGGGGTGAAATGCACGTGATAACGCGGGTGTGCGACAAGCCAGGCACGCACCTTGTCGGTCTTGTGCACGGCATAGTTATCCATGATCAGGTGTATGGCCTTGTCGCTCTCGACCGTTTCCTCGATGGCCCTGAGAAACTCCAGGAATTCTGCGCTGCGGTGACGGCGCTTGAGACGTCCGATCACCTCGCCGGTGGCCACATCCAGGGCGGCAAACAAGGACGTCGTGCCATGGCGCTGATAATCATGGGTACGGGTCGCCGGATACCCAGGCTCCAGCGGCAGCCCCGGCTGTGTTCGATTGAGCGCCTGGATCTGGCTTTTCTCATCGACGCACAGTACCAGCGCCTTATCCGGCGGATTCAGGTAGAGCCCTACGATATCCTGCACCTTGTCGACAAAGGCGGGATCGGTGGACAGCTTGAAGGTGTGCTCCAGGTGAGGCTTGAGCCCGAAGGCTCGCCAGATACGCTGTACGCTCGCCGGTGAAATATGGGTGGCCTTGCTCATCCGGCGCGAGCTCCAATGACTGGCATCGTCGGGCCTGGTCTGCCGCACCCGGTCGACCACTTCCTGGACCTTTTCATCACTGATGCTGCGTGGGCGGCCTGAGCGCGGCTCGTCATTGAGGCCTTGCAGGCCCAAACGGGCGAAGCGAAGGCGCCACCTCGAAACGGTTTGCGCCGTAATGCCGAGCCGTCGAGCAATGGAAGAGCCGGACTCGCCTCGAGCGCAGGACAGAATGATCTCGGCGCGCAGCTGCATATCGGCAGGCCCCTTGTGCCTGGCTCGGCGGCGGGTGAGTTCGGCATGCTCTTGTTCGGTCAGTTCGATCCGAACGGCTGGGCGGCCTGTTTTCATCGCATGCCCTCCGAAAAAACTCTGCCAGCTCCGCGGTAGACAAGTCTTATCCTGAGTAGTTGTGATTCACCACACTAGTGTGGTGAATCACAAGTTCGCTTCATTATTTCTTTGCAAGGCTCGAGCAGCCCTGCCGACAGAGGCCAGGATTTCACCTGCTCCCTTACGCCAGCGGAAGGGCCTTGGATTCTGGTTGTAGGTCGCCAGGTAATACTCGATGGACTGCTCGAGATCCTTCACGCTGGTATGGGCCTGGCGCTTTATCCACTTCTGGGTGAGCATCGAGAAAAAGCGCTCCACCAGATTCAGCCATGACGCAGACGTCGGGGTGAAATGCACGTGATAACGCGGGTGTGCGACAAGCCAGGCACGCACCTTGTCGGTCTTGTGCACGGCATAGTTATCCATGATCAGGTGTATGGCCTTGTCGCTCTCGACCGTTTCCTCGATGGCCCTGAGAAACTCCAGGAATTCTGCGCTGCGGTGACGGCGCTTGAGACGTCCGATCACCTCGCCGGTGGCCACATCCAGGGCGGCAAACAAGGACGTCGTGCCATGGCGCTGATAATCATGGGTACGGGTCGCCGGATACCCAGGCTCCAGCGGCAGCCCCGGCTGTGTTCGATTGAGCGCCTGGATCTGGCTTTTCTCATCGACGCACAGTACCAGCGCTTTATCCGGCGGATTCAGGTAGAGCCCTACGATATCCTGCACCTTGTCGACAAAGGCAGGATCGGTGGACAGCTTGAAGGTGTGCTCCAGGTGAGGCTTGAGCCCGAAGGCTCGCCAGATACGCTGTACGCTCGCCGGTGAAATATGGGTGGCCTTGCTCATCCGGCGCGAGCTCCAATGGCTGGCATCGTCGGGCCGGGTCTGCCGCACCCGGTCGACCACTTCCTGGACCTTTTCATCACTGATGCTGCGTGGGCGGCCTGAGCGCGGCTCGTCATTGAGGCCTTGCAGGCCCAAACGGGCGAAGCGAAGGCGCCACCTCGAAACGGTTTGCGCCGTAATGCCGAGCCGTCGAGCAATGGAAGAGCCGGACTCGCCTCGAGCGCAGGACAGAATGATCTCGGCGCGCAGCTGCATATCGGCAGGCCCCTTGTGCCTGGCTCGGCGGCGGGTGAGTTCGGCATGCTCTTGTTCGGTCAGTTCGATCCGAACGGCTGGGCGGCCTGTTTTCATCGCATGCCCTCCGAAAAAACTCTGCCAGCTCCGCGGTAGACAAGTCTTATCCTGAGTAGTTGTGATTCACCACACTAGTGGTGCGATGCGCAAGTTCATTCATTTGAACTTGTGCATCGGGAACAGCTCGCAAAGTTGCAACTCTCCGCTTTGACGATACAACACTCAGGCTCATTGCGAATTTCCTGAGCGAGCGCTCGAACCTGCGCGCCCAGAGCAACTTGCGAAGTTCTTAACAATCCCACTGGCGGATGCGAGTCGCATGTTCATTGTGATGCCTTTGGCGAAGACTTGAGCTTGCCAATCAAAAACAGTGTGCGAACTTCTGGCTCGCCGCGCCAGATATTGCCGGCAAATCCTTTTTATCAGCCGTTCCACTTGATTTTTTTACAGAACAACTACTTCCCTAGGGAAATCCTGAAAAAGACTTCCCGATTCTGGTGAAATACACCCGCTCCCTTGTCCGAGTTTCCCGATGAAGCAACTGTCCTTCGCCGATGCCGAGTATGCCGGCAAGCGCAAGCAGACCCGCCGCGAGCGCTTCCTGCTCGAGATGGACCAGGTGGTGCCGTGGCAGGGGCTGATCGCCCTGATCGAGCCCTACTATCCCAAGGGCGAAGGCGGTCGGCCCGCCTACCCGCTGGCAGCCATGCTGCGCGTGCACCTGATGCAGAACTGGTTCGGCTACAGCGATCCGGCGATGGAGGAAGCGCTGTACGAAACCACTCTCCTGCGCCAGTTCGCCGGCCTGAGCCTGGAGCGCATCCCGGACGAAACGACCCTCCTCAACTTCCGTCGCCTGCTGGAGAAGCACGAACTGGCCGGGGGAATACTGGAGGTGATCAACGGCTATCTGGGCGAGCGCGGACTGTCGCTGCGCCAGGGCACCATTGTCGACGCCACCCTGATCCATGCGCCGAGCTCGACGAAGAACAAGGACGGCAAGCGCGACCCGGAAATGCACTCGACGAAGAAGGGCAACCAGTACTACTTCGGCGCAAAAGCTCACATTGGTGCCGACGCTGAGTCGGGTCTGGTGCACAGCGTGGTGGTCACGGCAGCCAACGTGGCAGATGTCACCCAAGTCGACCAACTGCTGCATGGCGAGGAAAACGTAGTGAGTGCCGATGCGGGCTATACCGGCGTAGAGAAGCGCCCCGAGCATGAAGGTCGGCAGGTCATCTGGCAGGTCGCGGCCCGGCGCAGTACCTACAAGAAGCATGGCAAGCGTAGCGCCTTATACAAAGCGATCCGCAAGATCGAGAAGGCCAAGGCCCAGGTACGAGCCAAGGTCGAACATCCGTTCCGCGTGATCAAGCGCCAGTTTGGCTACACCAAGGTGCGCTTCCGGGGATTGGCCAAAAACACGTCACAGTTGGTGACGCTGTTCGCCTTGTCGAATCTGTGGATGGCGCGCCGATATTTACTGGCGAATGCAGGAGAGGTGCGCCTGTAATGCGGGAAACGGTTGCTGCGACGTGCTCGCGGCAGCTAAAAAACGCAGAAACGAGCGGGTGATCTGATCGTTTTTGATCGATTCTCCGCTTTCAAAGTCGGCGGGGGGCTGAAGTCAGCCAGAAATACATGACTACTTCAGACCATCCCTAGAGGAATGAACGCCATGCTGCGTAGAACAAAGATCGTCGCCACCCTCGGCCCAGCCACCGAAACCCCCGAAGTCCTCGAAGGCCTGATCAAGGCCGGCGTCGACGTGGTGCGCCTGAACTTCTCCCACGGCAAGGCCGAGGAGCACATGGCCCGCGCCGCCCTGGTCCGCGAGATGGCCGCCAAGCACGGGCGCTTCGTCGCCATCCTCGCCGACCTGCAGGGGCCGAAGATCCGCATCTCGCGCTTCGCCGAAGGCAAGGTGATGCTGGAGAAGGGCCAGCAGTTCATCCTCGACGCCGCCCTGGACAAGAACGCCGGCGACGCCAGCCGCGTGGGCATCGACTACGAGGCGCTGATCACCGACAGCAAGCCCGGCGACATCCTGCTGCTCGACGACGGCCGCGTGGTGCTCAAGACCCTCAAGGTCGAAGCCACCCAGCTGGTCTGCGAGGTGCTGGTCGCCGGCCCGCTGTCCAACAACAAGGGCATCAACCGTCAGGGCGGCGGCCTGTCCGCCTCGGCGCTGACCGACAAGGACTGCGCGGACATCAAGACCGCCGCGAGCATGCAGGTCGACTACCTGGCGGTGGCGACCCGCGCCGGGCAGATCAAGACCGGCTCGCTGTGCCGCTCGGACCGGGTGGGCAAGTACAACCAGCTGCTGCGCATCAAGGAAGAACTGAAGGGCAAGGCGCCCTATGACGCCTCGGCCCTGCTGAAGCGGCGTTGCTGCGGAGGTGCGGCATGAGCCGGAAGCTGGTCATCGGCAACTGGAAGATGAACGGCGGCCAGGCCGCCAATCGGCGCCTGCTGGACGAACTGCTGCCGCAGCTGGCGGCGCTGCAGGGCGTCGAGGTGGCGGTCTGCCCGCCCTTCCCCTACCTGGCGCAGGTCGCTGCCCTGCTGGAGGGCTCCGGCGTGGCGCTGGGCGCGCAGAGCCTGCATAGCCTGGAGAAAGGCGCCTTCACCGGCGAGGTCGGCGCCGGGATGCTCCGCGAGCTGGGCTGCCGCTTCGTGCTGGTCGGCCACTCGGAGCGGCGCAGCCTGTTCGGCGAGTGCGACGAGGTGGTGGCGGAGAAGTTCGCCATGGCGCTGCGGACCGGCCTGGTGCCGGTGCTCTGCGTCGGCGAGACGCTGGCGCAGCGCCGCCAGGGCCAGACCGAGCAGGTGGTGTCCGCCCAGTTGCAGGCGGTCCTGCGCCGCTCGGGCATCCAGGGCCTCGCCGCCGGGGTGATCGCCTACGAGCCGGTATGGGCCATCGGCAGCGGCGAGACCGCCAGCCCGGAACAGGCCCAGGCAGTGCACCGACACATCCGCGCGCTGCTCGGCGAGTTCGACCTCGAGCGGGCCGCCGCCACGCCGCTCCTCTACGGCGGCAGCGTCAAGGCCGACAACGCTAGAGCGCTGTTCGCCCAGCCGGACATCGACGGCGGGCTGATCGGTGGCGCCTCGCTGGAGGCGGCGGCGTTCGCCGCGATCTGCCAGGCTGCCAGCCCACAACAAGAACAAGAACAAGAACAAGAACAAGAACAAGAACAAGAGAGACCACAACGATGAGTACCGAAAGCCGTCTGCACAACCTTTTCCCCTCTGCCGCCGAGCTTCCCGAGCCCTACCGCCTGGGCGCACCCATCAAGCAGCGCGAGTACCTGGTCGACGGCGCGCTGCGCCGCTGGGAAGGCCCGCTGGCCGCCGTGCGCAGCCCCATCCACCTGAAGACCGACAAGGGCGATGAGCAGGTCGTCCTCGGCAGCACCCCGCTGCTCGACGCCGACGCTGCGCTGACCGCCCTGGACGCCGCGGTCAAGGCCTACGACAACGGCCAGGGCCTGTGGCCGACCATGCCGGTGGCCGAGCGAATCCAGCACGTCGAGACCTTCCTCGCCCGCATGCGCGAGCAGCGCGAGGCGGTGGT
This sequence comes from Azotobacter salinestris, assembly GCF_009363155.1. Taxonomy (NCBI): domain Bacteria; kingdom Pseudomonadati; phylum Pseudomonadota; class Gammaproteobacteria; order Pseudomonadales; family Pseudomonadaceae; genus Azotobacter; species Azotobacter salinestris. The sequence continues at coordinate 244,577 of NZ_CP045302.1, read as the reverse complement.
CAAGCTGCTGATGTGGGAGATCGGCAAAAACCTCAAGGACTCCGAGAAGGAGTTCGACCGCACCTGCGACTACATCGTCGACACCATCCACGAGCTCAAGGAGCTGGACCGCCGCTCCAGCCGCTTCGAGCTGGAGCAGGGTACCCTCGGCCAGATCCGCCGCGTGCCGCTGGGCGTGGCGCTGTGCATGGGCCCCTACAACTACCCGCTGAACGAGACCTTCACCACCCTGATCCCGGCGCTGATCATGGGCAACACCGTGGTGTTCAAGCCGGCCAAGTTCGGCGTGCTCTTGATCCGCCCGCTGCTCGAGGCGTTCCGCGACAGCTTCCCGGCCGGGGTGATCAACGTCATCTACGGCCGCGGCCGCGAGACCGTCAGCGCGCTGATGGAAACCGGGAAGATCGACGTGTTCGCCTTCATCGGCACCAACAAGGGCGCCAGCGACCTGAAGAAACTCCACCCGCGCCCGCACCGCCTGCGCGCCGCGCTCGGCCTGGACGCCAAGAACCCCGGCATCGTGCTGCCCGAACCGGCTGATCGTCCAGTACCCGCTCTCGCTGTTCTGACCGCGCCTCTTGCAAGGCCTGTCATGCCTCGCCGCCTCGCTATCCGGGCACGAAGCGTTCGCTCAGCGCAACGACAGGCCTTTTTCCAGAAACTGGCCGGAGTCGGCTTCCCTCCGCCAGCCGACGGCATGCACGGCGAAGTCGATCCGGGACATCAGACAGTGGCCACGCTCTGCACGCTGATGAAACCCTTGGACGGATTGATCTGTTCGATGAAGTGCGTCGCCAGCAGCCGGCCAGGTGTTGCACCCAGATTTTGTCACCGCCCTCTTTAAGACGGAACTTGGCCAGGAAAACACAGTCTTGAGAGTACTGCTGCAAGAGAGGCAGCCAAACAGACTTGGTGTTTTCCAAGAAAACCCAGCTAATTAAAAAACGCTTTTTGCAAATACTCCGGTGAACCCTTATCGACAGGCTGCTGAAGTTATAGCCAAGTCTGACACCCAACAAAATGGATGGTTTCTTCTCTCCATTGCATTGATCTCGTACAGCCCGGGCTTTCATTGGTCACTCACACTCATTAAAGCTTTGTTGCCTACCCAGACTGCAAAAAATTGGCAATAGATGGCGCGCCTACTGGAAAGGGGCCTGGTCTATCAGGAGACTATTGCCTACTCCTCCTCGAATAAGGGCAAATAACTTCGACTGACGTTCCTTAAAAACAACCGACTATACAAGGATTGTTGAATGAAAACATCGACACCGAGCAATACCGCATCGAGCCTCACCACTCGCACAACCACCGGCAAGATGCTTGTAGATATAGAAGGAGGTGACGATTTCAGCTATGACTTAGCCCTACAAGCCGATGGCAGGATCCTGATGGCAGGGTCTAGCTATTAATCCGGCAATACGAAAGCACAAATAAGGCTCATACCAGTATCGGCATATATCCTTGATTTTCAAGGAGAAACCAAAATACAGAAAGTGCCCTATTGTATTGCCGGATTAATATAACGCTAACGATGATGACTTCAGCGTCATCCGGCTGAATGCCGATGGCACGCTCGATACCAGCTTCGGCAGCGATGGCAAGGCTATCTTCGAGATCGAGGAAGGGAGCTCCGATAGGGCCAGCAGCCTGACTGTGCAGCCCGACGGCAAGATCCTGATGGCGGGATCCAGCTATAACACTAAAAATGATAATTATGACTTCAGCATTATCCGGCTGAATGCCGACGGCACGCTCGATACCAGCTTCAGTGGCGACGGCAAGGCCTCCTTCGATATCGAAGCAAATTCTGATGATGCTCGTAGCCTGAACATGCAGCCCGACAGCAAGATCCTGGTGGCGGTGTCCAGCTCTAACTACAGCCTCGGTAATGAGGAGTTTAGTGTGATCCGGCTGAACGCCGACGGCACGCTCGATACCAGCTTCAGTGGCGATGGCAAGGCTCCCATTGATTTCGGGAGCGGTGGTAGCGAAAGCCTGACCGTGCAGCCCGACGGCAGGATTCTGGTGTCGGGATCCAGCTATGACGCTAACAGTCATCATTATGACTTCAGCGTGATCCGACTCAATGCCGATGGCACGCTCGATACCAGCTTCAATGGCGATGGCAAGGCCTCCTTCGATATCGGAGGGGACGACGATATCGCCCACAGCCAAACCCTGCAGTCCGACGGCAAGATCCTGGTGGCGGGAGTTAGCCGGAACACCAGCACCCATAATAATGAGTTCAGCGTGATCCGGCTCAATGCCGACGGCACGCTCGATACCAGCTTCAGTGGCGATGGCAAGGCCTCCTTTGCCATCGGAGGGTACGTTGAAAGCCGAAGCCTGGCCGTGCAACCCGACGGCAAGATCCTGATGGCAGGATCTAGTCGCAAAGGCTCCATCATTTCCGACACTACTTCCGACGACTTTACCGTGATCCGGCTGAATGCCGACGGCACGCTCGATAACAACTTCAGTGGCGATGGCAAGGCCTCCTTCGATATCCGGTGGAACAGCGATAAGGCCCAAAGCCTGACCGTGCAGCCCGACGGCAGGATTCTGGTGTCGGGATCCAGCTATAACGCCAACAGTCATGGTTATGACTTCAGCGTGATCCGGCTGAATGCCGACGGCACACTCGATAGGAGTTTTGGCGCCTTGGACGATGATATGGCGATCCTTGAGGGTACCGACGCCAGTGACACGCTGAGTGGCAGCAATGCGCCCGAGCTGATTCTTGGCAAGGGCGGCGACGACAGCCTCCGTGGCGAGGGCGGAGACGATATCCTCGACGGCGGCGCCGGGCGCGACATGCTGAGAGGCGGCTTGGGCGCCGATGTGTTCCGCTTCTCGCTCCGCGAAGATAGCCACCGTACCAGCAGCGAAGGGTTCATCGACTGGATCATCGACTTCAATCCCAGCCAGGATCGGATCGATCTTTCGGCGCTTGGCTTCACCGGGCTGGGCGACGGCCATGATGGCACCCTGGCTGTGCAGGAGAACAGTGCTGGCACTCTTACCTATCTCAAGAGCTTCGAAGCGGATGCCGAGGGGCGGCGTTTCGAGATCACCCTGCCGGGCAACTTCGCCGGCCTGCTCGACAGCGGCAATCTGATCTTCGAGCCTGTCGCTCTTGAGGGCACCGAAGACAATGACAACCTGCAGGGCAGCCCGGTGGCAGAGATCCTCGTCGGCCAGGGAGGCGACGATCGCCTGCATGGCGCCGGCGGCAATGACCTGCTTGACGGCGGCGCCGGGCGCGACAGGCTGGCCGGAAGTAGCGGTGCCGACGTGTTCCGCTTTTCGAGCCACGATCACAGCTACCGCACCGACAGCAAGAGCTTCGCCGACCGGATCTTCGACTTCGATCCCGACCAGGACCGCATCGACCTCTCCCCCCTCGGTTTCACCGGCCTGGGCGATGGCCATGACGGCACCCTGGCCGTGCGGGTCAACGACGCCGGCACGCGGACCTATCTGAAAAGTTTCGAGGTGGATGCCGAAGGAAGGCGTTTCGAGATCGTCCTGGATGGCGATCTCTCCGACCGGCTCGATGGCGGCAATGTGCTCTTCGCACCGCTGGCTATCGAGGACACCGGGGCCGGCGATAGCCTGATCGGCAGCTCGGTGGCCGAGATCCTCGTCGGCCACGGCGGTGATGACCGTCTGCATGGCGCCGGCGGCGACGACCTGCTCGACGGCGGTCTTGGGCGCGACAGCCTGATCGGTGGCACGGGTGCTGACCTGTTCCGCTTCACGGCCCTGGAGGACAGCTACCGCACCGACAGCGAGGGCTTCAGCGACCTGATCCTCGACTTCGACGCCGGCGAGGACCGTATCGACCTGTCGGCGCTCGGCTTCACCGACCTGGGCGATGGCCACGGCGGCACCCTTGCCGTGTGGGTGAACGAGGCGGGCACCCACACCTACCTCAAAAGTTTCGAGGCGGATGCCGAGGGGCGGCGTTTCGAGATCGCCTTGGAAGGCGACTACGGTGAGCAGCTGTCCGCCGACGTCTTCCTTTTTGCCGCACCGGCCGTCACCAGCGGCCCGTTGGAAGTCATCGGCCGCACGCCGACCGAGCTGATCGGCTGAAGAAGCGCAGGACGCTGTCCGTTAGAAGCGGATGGCGTCCATATAAAATGCGATTCAAGTTGTTCGCTGCTTCTTTGCTACCGGTAAAGAGCTGCTTAAACATCGATACTTGGCTCACCCCGGGGCTTTCGTGCATGAAGCAAGCGCGTGCGGTTCTGTCTGAAAAATACTTTCCAAGGCAGAACTCGCAGCAGGCCAGAGCAATCATGGCTTCGAAGCTACTGACTGGCCAACGGCATTGGTTCAGGCTGGAACTTCCATCGGCGGGGGACCTGGCCCTCCAGTAACTCAAAACCTCAAGCCCCCGCAGGGGGGCTCTTAGCTCCGATTTAAAGTGGGAAATCCTCCCCCAGCACCGCGCTCAATGCGGCACGCGCGTCCTCCAGTTGGACCAGCGAGGCATGCCGCGCGCCCAGGGTGTCGCGGTTCTGGATGGCGGTGAGGATCGCCTTGTGCCGTGGAAGGGCCAGCTCGTGAAGGTTGGGCCGCCGGTTGGAATGGGTCATCGACTCGCGCAGGGCCAGCGAGAACATGTTGCACAGGTGCGCCAGCAGCTCGTTGTGGGTGGCCTCGGCGATCCGGCTGTGAAAGTCCAGGTCGGGCTCCAGGAAGCTTTCCGGGTCCTTGGCCGCCTCCATGCGCGCATAAGCCTCGGCGATGGCCTCGAGATCCTCGGGGGTGGCGTTGACCGCGGCCAGCGCGGCCGAGGCCGGCTCGATGATGCAGCGCACGCTCGACAGCTTGTCGAAGAACTCGTTCTGCGGCGTACTCTGCATCAGCCAATGCAGCACGTCCGGGTCGAGCAGGTGCCAGTCCTGGCGCGGCCGCACCACGCTGCCGACGCGTGGCTTGGAATAGACCAGGCCCTTGGCCACCAGCACCCGGGTCGCCTCGCGCAGCACCGTGCGGCTGACGTCGTAGTCCTCGCAGAGCTGCGCCTCGGCGGGCAGTTTCTCCTCGGGCTTGAGGCGGCCGGAGACGATCAGGCGGCCGAGTTCGTGCACGATGCGGGCGTGCTGGCTCTTGCGGGGTTTGGGCTGGCGGTAATCCATCGGTCTATGGCGGTTCCGGAGGGGCTCGGCATAGTAGCACCGACCGCGGGCAGTCCAGCAGGTCGACGCGGACCGATGGAGGCCAGCTCCGCCGGGAGCGCGCGGGCCAGGCCCGCGCGCCGACGCCTCAGTGCGAGTGGCGCGGCACCTCCGCGCCGCGGCAGCCGACCAGGAAATCGAAGTCGCAGCCCTCGTCGGCCTGCAGCACGTGGTCGATGTACAGCCGCCGGTAGCCACCGTCCCACAGCAGCGGGGCCGGCGGCACCAGGTCGGCCAGGCGCGCGGCCAGTTCCTCGTCGGAGATGTCCAGGTGCAGGCGGCCGCCGGCGCAGTCCAGCTCGATCATGTCGCCGTCGCGCACCGCCGCCAGCGGGCCGCCGGCGGCCGCCTCCGGCGCCACGTGCAGGACCACGGTGCCGTAGGCGGTGCCACTCATCCGCGCATCGGAGATGCGCACCATGTCGGTGATGCCCTTGGCCAGGATCTTCGGCGGCAGGCCCATGTTGCCCACCTCGGCCATGCCCGGATAGCCCTTGGGCCCGGCATTCTTCATGACCAGGATGCAGGTTTCGTCGACGTCCAGCGCCGGGTCGGCGATGCGCGCCTTGTAGTCGTCGAAGTTCTCGAACACCACCGCGCGGCCACGGTGCTGCATCAGCGCCGGGGTGGCGGCGGACGGCTTGAGCACCGCGCCCTTGGGCGCCAGGTTGCCGCGCAGCACGCAGATGCCGCCGTCGGCGCGCAGCGGGTTGTCCAGCCTGCGGATCACCTCGTCTTCACCATAGATCGGCGCCTGCGCGCAGTTGGCCCCCAGCGACTTGCCGTTCACCGTCAGCGCCCCGGGGTTGGGCAACAGGCCACCCTCGTCCATCCGCCGGATCACCGCCGGCAGGCCGCCGGCGTAGTAGAACTCCTCCATCAGGAAGCGCCCAGAGGGCTGCAGGTCGACGATGGTCGGCATGCCGCGGCCGATGCGCGTCCAGTCGTCCAGTTCGAGCGGCACGCCGATGCGCCCGGCGATGGCCTTGAGGTGGATCACCGCGTTGGTCGAGCCGCCGATCGCCGCGTTGACCCGGATGGCGTTCTCGAAGGCTTCCCTGGTGAGGATCTTCGACAGGCGCAGATCCTCCCGGACCATCTCGACGATGCGCATGCCGGAGAGGTGCGCCAGCACGTAGCGGCGCGCGTCCACCGCCGGAATCGCCGCGTTGTGCGGCAGCGAGGTGCCCAGCGCCTCGGCCATGCAGGCCATGGTCGAGGCGGTGCCCATGGTGTTGCAGGTGCCGGCCGAGCGCGACATGCCGGCCTCGGCGGAGAGGAACTCGTCGAGGCTGATCTGCCCGGCCTTGTAGGCCTCGTGCATCTGCCAGACCACAGTGCCGGCGCCGATGTCGCGGCCCTTGTGCTTGCCGTTGAGCATCGGCCCGCCGGTCACCACGATGGCCGGCACGTCGCAGCTGGCCGCGCCCATCAACAGGGCCGGGGTGGTCTTGTCGCAGCCGGTGAGCAGCACCACCGCGTCCACCGGGTTGCCGCGAATCGCCTCCTCCACGTCCATGCTCGCCAGGTTGCGGGTCAGCATCGCCGTGGGGCGCAGGTTGGATTCGCCGTTGGAGAACACCGGGAACTCGACCGGGAAGCCGCCGGCCTCCAGCACGCCCTTCTTCACGTGCTCGGCGAGCTTGCGGAAGTGGGCGTTGCACGGGGTCAGCTCCGACCAGGTGTTGCAGATGCCGATGATCGGCTTGCCCTGGAACTCGTGGTCCGGGATGCCCTGGTTCTTCATCCAGCTGCGGTACATGAAGCCATTCTTGTCGGTACTGCCGAACCAGGCGGCGGAACGGAGGGGACGCTTGTCGGACATGGGGAGGATCTCTTGTTTGATTTAGTAATACTAATAAGAACAGGCATGGACGAAACTACCCCGTAAAAAGCCAAAATGGAAGGGTTGTTTCCATAAATAGTATTACTATATAGTCTACTGGCATCGCGAAGGCGGCCCCCAGCCGCCCCGCACCCGGTCCTTACAACAACAACTGGAGACCGCAGCACATGAGCCCCGAAACGCGGCTTGTCCGCCAGATCACCGTCAAACTCATCCCCTTCCTGATCCTGCTGTACCTGATCGCCTACATCGACCGTTCCGCGGTCGGCTTCGCCAAGCTGCACATGGGCGCCGACATCGGCCTCGGCGACGCCGCCTACGGCATGGGCGCCGGCCTGTTCTTCATCGGCTATTTCCTCTTTGAGATTCCCAGCAACCTGATGCTCGACCGCTTCGGCGCACGCCGCTGGTTCGCCCGCATCCTGTTCACCTGGGGCCTGATGACCATGGGCATGGCCTTCGTCGACAGCCCGAGCGGCTTCTACGCCATGCGCTTTCTGCTCGGCGCCGCCGAGGCCGGCTTCTTCCCCGGCGTGCTCTACTACATCACCCAGTGGTACCCGGTCCGCCATCGCGGCAAGGTCCTCGGCCTGTTCATCCTCTCCCAGCCGATCGCCATGCTGGTCACCGGCCCGTTGTCCGGCCTGCTGCTGGGCCTCGACGGCCTGATCGGCCTGCACGGCTGGCAGTGGCTGTTCCTTGCCATCGGCGCCCCGGCGGTGCTGCTGGCCTGGCCGACCCTGCGCATCCTCCCCGACCGCCCGGACCAGGTGGGCTGGCTCAGCGGCGAACAGAAGGCCTGGCTGCTCGGCGAGCTGGAGAAGGATCGCCAGGAATACGGCCAGACCCGCCACGAGAACCCGCTGCACGCCTTGAAGGACAAGCGCGTGCTGCTGCTGGCGCTGTTCTTCCTGCCGGTCACCCTGAGCATCTACGGCCTCGGCCTGTGGCTGCCGACCATCGTCCACCAGTTCGGCGGCAGCACCCTGGCCACCGGCTTCATTTCGGCGGTGCCCTATGTCTTCGGCATCCTCGGCCTGTTGATCGTGCCGCGCAGCTCGGACCGCCTGAACGACCGCTACGGGCACCTGGCGGCGCTGCACGGGCTGGGCGCCTGCGCCATGTTCTTCAGCGCCTGGCTGGGCGCGCCGGTTTTGCAGCTCGCTGCGCTGTCGCTGGTCGCCTTCACCCTCTATTCCATCACCGCGGTGTTCTGGACCCTGCCCGGCCGCTTCTTCAGCGGCGCCAGCGCGGCGGCCGGCATCGCCCTGATCAACTCCTTCGGCAACCTGGGCGGCTACCTGGGGCCGTTCGCCATCGGCGCGCTCAAGGAATACACCGGCAACCTGGCCTCGGGCCTGTACTTCCTGTCCGCCGTGCTCTGCTTCGGCCTGCTGCTGACCGGGATCGTCTACCAGCGCCTCGAGCGCCGACAGGCGCAGCAGCCGGCTCACCTGGGCGGCGTCTGACGCACCCGCCATTCACAAGACGAGGATTCGAAAATGCACTTGATTCAATTCGAAACGGCCGGCGGCGCGCGTCGCGTCGGCCTGGTGGACGGCGGCCTGGCCCGCGAAGTACGGGGTGCGACGAGCACCCGCGAACTGGCCCTGGCGGCCATCGCAGCCGGCCAGAGCCTGGCCGGCCGCATCGAGACCCTGGGCCTGGGCGAGGCCCACGACTACGCCCTGCTGCTCGCCGAGCGGCGCGTACTCGCTCCGCTGGATCACCCGGACCCGGCCCACTGCCTGGTCAGCGGCACCGGCCTGACCCACCTGGGCAGCGCCTCCGCCCGCGACAAGATGCACCAGCAGAACCTCGGCGACGACGCCGCCCTGACCGACACCATGCGCGTGTTCCGCTGGGGCCTGGAGGGCGGCAAACCGGCCGCCGGCCAGGCGGGCGCGCAGCCGGAGTGGTTCTACAAGGGCGACGGCGGCATCGTCGTGCGCCCCGGCGCGGACCTGCCGCTGCCGCCGTTCGCCGAGGATGCCGGCGAGGAGCCCGAGCTGGCCGGCCTCTACGTGATCGGCGACGACGGCAGGCCGTACCGCCTGGGCTTCGCGCTGGGCAACGAGTTTTCCGACCACGTGATGGAGCGCCGGAATTACCTGTATCTGGCGCATTCCAAGCTGCGCTTCTGCAGCTTCGGCCCGGAGCTGCGCCTGGGCGAGCTACCGCGCCACCTGTCCGGCTTCAGCCGCATCCGCCGCGACGGCGAGGTGCTGTGGGAGAAGGAGTTCCTCTCTGGCGAGGACAACATGTGCCACAGCCTGGAGAACCTGGAATACCACCACTTCAAGTACGCCCAGTTCCTGCGTCCGGGCGACGTGCACGTGCACTTCTTCGGCACCGCCACCCTGTCCTTCGCCGATGGAGTGAAAACGCAGCCGGGCGACCGCTTCGAGATTGGCATCGCCGAGTTCGGCGAACCGCTGAGCAACGGCATCGCCCCGGCAGCGCCGGAACCGCGGGCTGGCAGCGTAGATAGGCTCTAGCCCGGAATGACATGCGGAGCGCCGTGTGCGGCCTCCGCAGCGAACGGTATCTGTTCCTGCTGCCAGCCTGGCCGGCATCGCCAAGAACCCAAATCCAAGGAGCCCCCATGCCCCAGATCATCGGTCACAACTACATCGGCGGTCGCCGCAGCGCGGCCGGCACCATCGGCCACCAGAGCGTCGACGCCAGCACCGGCGAACTCCTGCCATATGCTTTCTTCCAAGCGACCCCGGAAGAAGTGAACGCCGCCGCCGAGGCCGCCGCCGCTGCCTACCCGGCCTACCGCGCCCTGCCCGCCACCCGCCGCGCCGAGCTCCTCGAGGCCATCGCCGCCGAGCTCGACGCCCTCGGCGACGACTTCGTCGCCCTGGTCGGCCGCGAGACCGCCCTGCCCGCTGCGCGCATCCAGGGCGAGCGCGGCCGCACCAGCAGCCAGATGCGCCTGTTCGCCCAGGTCCTACGCCGCGGCGACTTTTACGGCGCGCGCATCGACCGTGCCCTGCCCGAGCGCCAGCCGCTGCCGCGGGTCGACCTGCGCCAGTGCCGCATCGGCCTCGGCCCGGTCGCCGTGTTCGGAGCCAGCAACTTCCCGCTGGCCTTCTCCACCGCCGGCGGCGACACCGCCGCGGCCCTGGCCGCCGGCTGCCCGGTGGTGTTCAAGGCGCACAGCGGCCACATGGCCACCGCCGCGTGCGTGGCCGACGCCATTATCCGCGCCGCCGAGAAGACCGGCATGCCCGCCGGGGTGTTCAACATGATCTACGGCAACGGCGTCGGCGAAGCGCTGGTCAAGCACCCGGCGATCCAGGCGGTGGGCTTCACCGGCTCGCTCAAGGGCGGCCGCGCCCTCTGCGACATGGCCGCCGCCCGGCCGCAGCCGATCCCGGTGTTCGCCGAGATGTCGAGCATCAACCCGGTGCTGCTGCTGCCCGCGGCCCTCAAGCAGCGCGGCGAGCAGATCGCCCGGGAGCTGGCCGCCTCGGTGACCCTGGGCTGCGGACAGTTCTGCACCAACCCCGGGCTGATCGTCGGCCTGCGCTCGGCGGAGTTCTCCGCCTTCCTGGAGGCCTTCGCCGCCGCCATGGCCGACCAGGGCCCGCAGACCATGCTCAACGCCGGCACCCTGAGAAGCTACGAGCAGGGCCTCGCCGCCCTACACGCCCACCCGAAGGTCAGGCACCTGGCCGGGCAAAAGCAGGAAGGCAGGCAGGCCCGGCCGCAGCTGTTCCAGGCCGACGTCGCCCTGCTGCTGGAGGGCGACGCGCTGCTCCAGGAGGAGGTCTTCGGGCCGACCAGCGTGGTCGTCGAGGTGGCCGACTCGGCCGAACTGATCCGCGCCCTGCACGGCCTGCACGGCCAGCTCACCGCCACCCTGATCGCCGAGCCGGCGGACCTCATCACCTTCGCCGCCGTGGTCCCGGTGCTCGAGCAGAAGGCCGGGCGCCTGCTGGTCAACGGCTACCCGACCGGGGTGGAGGTGTGCGACGCGATGGTCCACGGCGGCCCCTACCCGGCCACCTCGGACGCCCGCGGCACCTCGGTGGGCAGCCTGGCGATCGACCGTTTCCTGCGCCCGGTGTGCTACCAGAACTACCCGAACGAGCTGCTGCCGGAGGCGCTGCAGAACGCCAACCCGCTGGGCATCCTGCGCCTGGTCGACGGCCAGCCGAGTCGCGAGGCGCTCTGATCCTTCCGGCTCGACCGGGGGCACAAGCCCCCGGATTCCCTAAAACAACAACGAACGGGAAACCCGCATGACCACTTCGATCCGCGCTCGCCTCCGCATTCCGCCGCACATCCGTCTCTCCGGCACGTCGCCGGGAACCTTGATCGCCTGATCCGCCAGACCCGGCCACCGTCGCCGGGCTTTCCCCCTTTCGCCCAACGCATCCGCGACCGCGGAGGGGGCCTTTTTGCGCCTTTTCCACCGAATCTTCACCGGTAACAACAACAATGAAGAACAGCCTCTCGCATTTTTCGCTCCGTCCGTCCTCCGCCCTCGCCTGCGCCCTGCTGCTCGCCGGCACTGGCGCCCAGGCGGCCTTCGTCGACGACGCCAAGGGCACCCTGACCCTGCGCAACTTCTACATCCACCGCAACTTCGTCGACGACGGCGCCACCCGCAGCAAGGCCGAGGAATGGACCCAGAGCTTCATCCTCGACCTCAAGTCCGGCTACACCGAAGGCCCGGTCGGCTTCGGCGTCGACGTGCTCGGCCTGTACTCGCAGAAGCTCGACGGCGGCAAGGGCACCGGCGGCACCCAGCTGCTGCCGCTCGACAAGGACGGCAAGCCGGCCGACCACTTCGGCCGCATCGCCGTCTCCGGCAAGATGAAATATTCCGAGACCGAGCTGCGCGTCGGCGAGTGGTTCCTGGTGCTGCCGATCCTGCGCGCCGACGACGGCCGCTCGCTGCCGCAGACCTTCCAGGGCTCCATGCTCACCTCGAAGGAGATCAGGAACCTGACCCTCTACGCCGGCCACATCACCGGCAACAGCCCGCGCGACGACGGCAGCATGGAGGACATGACGCTGAACGGCACCAGCCCCTACACCAGCGACCGCACCTCCGACGACTTCGACTTCGGCGGCGCCGAATACGCCTTCAACGACAAGCGCACCACCGTCGGCGCCTGGTACGCGCGCCTGAAGGACATCTACAAGCAGCGCTACTTCCAGGTGCTGCACACCCAGCCGCTGGGCAAGGAATGGACCCTCGGCGCCAACCTCGGCTACTTCGACGGCGAGGAGGACGGCGAGGCGCTGGAAGGCCACCTGGACAACAAGCTGCTCTCCGGGATGTTCTCTCTCCGCTACAACGCGCACACCGTCTACCTGGGCCTGCAACGGGTCAGCGGCGACGACAAGTGGCTGCGGGTCAACGGCACCAGCGGCGGCAGCGCGGCCAACGACAGCTACAACGGCAGCTTCGACAACGCCCGCGAGCGCTCCTGGCAGCTGCGCTACGACTACGACTTCGCCGCCTTGGGCATCCCCGGGCTGACCCTGATGACCCGCTACATCAAGGGCACCAACGTGCACACCGGCGCCATCGACGACGGTGAGGAATGGAACCGCGAGACCCAGCTGAGCTACGTAGTGCAGAGCGGCCCGGCGAAGGACCTGATCCTGCGCTGGCGGAACTCGACGATCCGCCGCGACTGGGGCGCCAACAACAAGTTCGACGAGCAGCGGATCATCGTCCAGTACCCGCTCTCGCTGTTCTGAGCGCGCCTCTTGCGATGAACCCCTTTGGCCGGATCGTGCGGATCGGGCCGATTGCTCGCCGCATCCGGATAGGGGGCAATTGGCCGTCGCGGATCTCGCCGACGGCGAAGGGCGGCGAAGGGCGGCTGGTCGCCCCACTGGGGGAAGTTGACGAAGATGCGTCCGTCTTCGCTGACGCTGACCCCGGTAGGCATGGCGCCGTGGAAGGCGAACACCTGCTCGCTGGCACCCTTTCCCCGGTCGTCCGCTCGGGCAGGTCAGCCTGGCATCCGCAGCGCCCGGTCCGGGCCATTCATCTCCTGCCTGCCCTTCCCGCCCCAGCTCAGGCGGGCACCGATCACTTCGATGAAGTGCGTCGCCAGCAGCGGGATATCCATGGACCGCCCACGCAAGGCCGGCGACTGGATGGGAAAGACGTTGAGGCCGAAGTACAGATCCGGCACTTCAATAGAGGCCGGGTCTTGCCTGAGAACCTTTCGAGACGGCAGTCTTCTTCAGGATTTTCCTAGCCAGCCGTACTTGCCAGCTTGCGATAGTGAGATGGGGTCATCTCCTTGAATGCCATGAAATGGCGATTGAAATTGGATATATTGGTAAAGCCCACTTCGAAACAGATATTTGTAATCGGCAGGTCGCTGTGGACCAGCAGATCGCAGGCGCGGGTGATGCGCAGGCTGTTGACGAATTCTACAAAGCGCCGCCCGGTCGCCTGGCGAAAGAACTTTGAAAAGTAGGTGGGTTGCATGCCGAGCTCCTCGGCAACCTCCTCCAGGCTTATATTTTCGTGGTAATGATCGAAAATGTAGTTGACCGCCTGATTTACACGCTGCTGGTTCTTTTCGCCGGTGATGGTCAGATAATGCTCGCTGGAAAGTAATTGGTACTGATCTGCCTTGGCGAGAAGGCCCATGACGGACAAGAAGTGAGCCAGGGATTCCAGCCCACTGGAAGTCGCTATTTTCTGCATCAAACTCCGTGTTTCACGGATGGTTGCTGCGTCCTGGAATTCAATGCCGAAGCTGGCCCGCTGTAACAAACCATCCAGCTCGGTGAACTCCGGCAGGACATTGCGCGCCGCCTGGATCATTTCGTCGACGAATACGACAACCTGGTCCCGCTCCGGATAGATCTCCTGTTCTTCCGTATGACTGATCCAGTTATGGGGAAGGTTGGGGCCTATCAGGAACAGAGTACCGGGATAGAAGTTTCCAATGTAATCCCCGACGAACACCTTGCCGCTGCTGTGGGTGATCAAATGCAACTCGTATTCCTTGTGATAGTGCCAGCGGACCAGAGGATCGGGAAAGCCGTGCTTTCGATAAAGAATCGAGCTGTGCTCCTTCGGGGGAATCAGCTCGTAGGAGGGGGATGACTGACGTGTGGTGGCTCGCTTGTTCATCACCTTGGGCTTGGATCTTGTCAGGATGCACATGCTACAAACATATATAAATAAATAAAGCTTGTACACTTTGCAATTTCGAAAACAAGCGCCATTCAATCAATTTATTGATTTTTATGGATTTATTTTCTGAATTGGCGCCAGCCTGGCTGGGCTCGCCTGTTCTTTGTGCAAAAAAGTACAGGTTTTGGGAAGGTTATGAGTTTGTCTTGCCATTGAATAGTCGGTGTAATCCATTTCATTCCGACTCTCCCGCCGCATGTCCTTCAATGGCGAAGGGAGAATGACAAGAAAGATAAAAACAGCTGATCGAATGATCGGCAAAGGACTTGGCAATCATGAGCTATCCATCAAGCCTGGCGGTGCAGCCTGCTCATTCCTTATCAATATCCCATAAGGCGAATTGTCGCCGGCTCTGTCATGCCGGGAATGGCTTCCCTGCGGAACTCCGTCAAGGCGACCGAAAGTTTGGCTCTCACCGCCACGTTTCGCTCAAGCCAGGTTCATCAACCTGGGCAGCCTGACTTCCCCGACATCACCTTTTTACTTCGAACTCTTTTAATGCGCGTCTTCAGGCGCACCGGGATCCTTGTTGCCTGACGAAAGGCCGGGCTTCGTTGGTTCCCGACAAATCCGAGCGGTCTAGAGGTAGCAAAACGTGAAACTCAATATCCAAAATCTGTCTCAACTTCCTGAGCGTGTTCAGCGCCCTCTATACGACCGCAAGCAGGTCAAGCAGGGAATCGTGCATATCGGTGTCGGTGGCTTTCACCGCGCCCATCAGGCGATCTATACCGAGATGCTGCTCAACCGGGGCAAGGCCGGCGAATGGGGCATTTGCGGGGTGGGGCTGCGCTCGGAAGATCGAGCCATGCAGGAGGCCCTGGCCTCCCAGGACTATCTCTATACCCTCTATGAGCTGGGTGACAGCGACAACACGCAGATCCAGGTGGTCGGCGCCATCGGCGATTTCCTGCTCGCCGAGGACGGCTCCGAAGCGCTGATTCGCAAGCTGGCTGACCCGCAAACCCGGATTGTATCGTTGACCATCACCGAGGGTGGCTATTGCACCGACGACAGTAGCGGTCAGTTCAATGCCGATCTGCCACAGATTCGCCACGACCTGGCCAATCCACAGCAGCCCAGGACGGTATTTGGCTTTCTGACCGAGGCCCTGGCCCGCCGTCGTGCAGCCGGCATCAAGCCGTTCACTGTGATGTCTTGCGATAACCTGCCGCATAACGGCCAGGTGGCTCGCAATGCCCTGTTGAGTTTCGCCAAACTGCACGACCTCGAGCTCCATGACTGGATTGCCAGCAACGTCAGCTTTCCCAATGCCATGGTCGATCGGATCACTCCGATGACCAGCGATGCGCATCGCTCCCAATTGCTTGAGGAAACCGGCATCGAGGATGCCTGGCCGGTGGTGGCCGAGCCTTTCCTGCAGTGGATGGTGGAGGACAAGTTCTGCAACGGCCGCCCTTCCTGGGAGGAAGTTGGCGTGCAGTTCACCGACGATGTCACGCCCTATGAGGAGATGAAGATTCGTCTCCTCAACGGCAGCCATATGGCGATGGCTTACCTCGGCGCCTTGCTCGGTCACTGCTATGCGCACGAGGCGATGCAGGATGCGCAGCTGTCGGAGTTTGTCCGCAGCTACATGGACCGGGATGCCACGCCGCTGCTGGCCGAGGTACCCGGCATCGATCTGGAGAACTACAAAGACACGCTGATCGAGCGTTTTTCCAACACGGCAATCTGTGACCAGATCAGCCGGCTTTGCTCCGACGGCTCATCCAAGCTTCCGAAGTTCGTACTGCCGACCCTGCTTGGGCAGATTGAAGCTGGCATTGACATGCGGCGCACGACACTGATCCTGGCCGCTTGGTGCCACTACCTGCGCGGCCTCGACGAGCAAGGTGGAACCTATCCGGTTCTCGATCCGCGTGCCGCCTCGCTACAGGAGGCCGCATGCCTCAAGGAACGTCTGGTCGAGAACTTCTTGGGACTCGAGGATGTGTTCGGGCACAAGATCCCGGCTTCTGCGACATTCGTGGCGACCTTCCGCCTGCAGCTCGAGCGTTTGCAGACACTCGGCGTGCGCGCCACGCTTGAGTTGACGATGGCGGAGGAAGTTGGAGCAGAGGAAAGGAAATTGGCAACCTTGATTTGAAAAGAGACGGGCTTGTTCGGAGAACTCCGGATAAGCCTGCCTTGAATACGTCGTCCTGACATGAGTTGGCTACTTCATGGCGCACTCTCATAAAGTAAGTATCCCCCGATAGAGCCAAGGGCTTTTTTCTGTTAGCTGATGCAAAGGGGCTGGGCTGGTCATTATTTTTGTGCAAAAAAATACAGGTTTTTGGATGTTTATGAGTTTGTCTTGCTGGTGAATGCTCGCTGTAATTCATCTCACCCTGGCTTCCTCGTCGAATATCTTCTTTCGCGGGGGAGAGGGTCACAATAAAGATAAAATGACTGATCGCGCGATCAGCAGGAGTAAATAATAATGAAACTTGCATCCCCCCCAAACGTGCTTGCTCTCTCCATTGCGCTTCCAACCCGGAAAACTCTGCAAAAGCCTGTCTCCGCTCCTCCCGTGGGCTAGTGGCCTGTGCGGTTAGTTTGTTAACTCAAGTTCGGATGACCATGGTTCCGAAACAAGGCGCCGCGACGAGTCATAGCAGGGCTATGGCGAGGAGTGGCAACGCAGTATCGGGGCCATGGGCGCCGAAATTGACTAACTGAACTAACCAAACAGGCCACTAGAGCCCACAACAAGATGATTTCCTGAGGCTGAGAAAGACCGCTTCCGTTCCGCCATCGGATGGCCAGAGCCCGCGACCAAGGAGTCTGCAAAGACAGGGGCTCGAGCCAGGCAGGACTTTTTCAGGGTTTCCTTAAGCAGTGAAATTACAAGAAGCGCTGAAATGAAAGCAGAAACGCATAACCAAAATTTCGCAGGCATGAGCGAAGAGCAATTGCCAATACCGAAACACAAACTTCACGGCTGGACTCACTTCATGGGGCTGTATGCCGGCGAGCACGTTGCCGCAACCGAGTTTGTCATCGGTGCAACCTTCGTGGCGCTGGGTGCCAAAACCATGGATATCCTGCTGGGATTGCTGATCGGCAACATCCTGGCGGTCTTGAGCTGGACCTTGATTACCACGCCGATTGCCGTGGAAACGAGGCTGAGCCTGTATACCTACCTGCACAAGATTGCGGGTGGCTCGATGACAAAGCTCTATAACTGGGCGAATGTCATTATCTTTACCGTGATATCTGCGGCGATGATAACCGTATCGTCGACGGCGGTGCGCTTCCTGTTCGATATACCGGCACAGTTGAGCTGGTTTCCAACAGATCCCTGGTTTGTCATGGTCGTGCTGGGGGTTGGGGTCATTGTGGTCCTGGTCGCCATGTACGGTTTCAACGCCGTTTCCGACTTCTCGGGAATCTGTGCGCCTTGGCTGTTCGTCATGTTTGCCAGTGGCGCACTCGTGTTGATGCCTGCTCTGGCCGAGTCGGTTCTGGGCCGCACCACTTTGAGTGGCTGGAGCGACTTCGTACATATTGGCAGTCAGTCGATCTGGACAGGGATGAATGCTCAGGGAGAACCGGGGATCGGGTTGCTCGAGGTGATTGGCTTCGCATGGGCGGCCAACACCATTACGCACTTCGGTTTGATTGACATGGCCTTGCTGCGTTATTCCAGGAAAAAGTCCTATGGCCTTTGCACGAGTGCGGGCATGCTGTTCGGCCACTATATCGCCTGGATTGCCGCAGGGATCATGGGAGCGGGAACGGCTGTTCTTCTTAAAACTTCCATCACCACTCTGGATCCCGGTGATGTGGCCTTCCACGCACTTGGTTTGTCGGGATTCGTGATTGTGATCGTTGCCGGTTGGACAACTGCCAATGCCAACCTCTACCGGGCCGGTCTTGCCGCGCAGGCGATCTTCCATAATCACTCTCGCAAGCAGACCACGCTGGCCGTCGGCGTCGTAACCGTAATCGTTGCTTGTTTCCCCTTTGTGTTTTCGAAAATGCTGCCCTTGCTGACCTATGCGGGCCTGCTGGTTGTGCCGGTCGGAGCGATTGTCTTCGCCGAGCACTTCATATTCCCCCGTATCGGGTTGACCCGCTACTGGGTAGCCTATTGCAAACTCACCCATAGCACTCCGGCAGTTGCCTCATGGGGCGCAGGCCTTGTGTTTGGCTTTGGCCTGAATGCACTGGATATTATCTCCTTCTATTATCTGTTCGTTCCGACCTGGATCTTTACGATCATCGTGTACACGCTCATGGCCAAGAGGTACGGTGCCGGGAAGCAGTATCCGGAGGAAGAGGCCGAGTTGCTGGCCTTTGAAAAGAAAGTCGAGACTTTCCAGGAAGAACAGGCCAAGGCCTACAAGGTGCCGGTCAAGGACAACTCCACTTTCTCGAAGTGGCTCCACATAGTGGCTCGCGTAAGTTTGACCATTGCCCTGCTGCTGGCTTTCAACACGATGTTCCTTAGTCCAGACATGACGGCTTACGAAGAAAACCGTGAGACCTTCTATAATGTAGGGTTTGCTTGTACCGTGATTTATTTCGCGGCCGCCTATTGGGCGATGCGTCGGCGCAAGGCTCTTACCGAGGCTCAGGAACTGGGGCAGCCCGTTCTCCTGTGAAGAGCCATAGTTAGGCTGGACTTGTTCCGAGCCTTCCTGGCCCTGCTGTGTCATGAGAGCGACGACTTATCGAGTGGCAAAATTGATTTCTTGCATGCGACGGGCAAAAGTCATTTTCAACCCAACAAGTCATCCATGCTCATGACACAGCAGGGCAGGATCTGTTGATTACCCTTGATCCCGATATTCGCTTGAATGTCGAGCCCGACCTGAAACTGATGGTCTCATGCGCTACGAGTACTCAACGATCGACACGAGTACCCTGTAACGGGTTGGAGAGATGGAGATGGGTGTCGACGAGCACCTTTTCAGGGACGGGTTTACCCTGTGCCAGACGCTTCATCATCCGGTAGCTCTGACGGCCAATCTCCTGGCTCTCCATGCTCAGATAGGCCTGAACCAGACCGTCGTCGAGGAGTGCGCGCTGTGCCGCACCGGGCTCTGGCGTCGCGATGATGATGGTCGGCCGGACAGCCTTTTCTTCCTGCCTGGCAAGCAGCGGGCCAAATTGCTGACGATACAATTCCGCCTGATGAATCAACCAACTCCCCGTGCTGATAATGACATCGATTTGATTGCTTGAGGCCACCAAAGTGGTGAGCTTTATCAATGCATCATTTTGGTTGGCGGCTCTATAGAGGGGACATCGTGCCAATTCGCTCCAGCCCTTTTCTCCTCTCAGCTGCCGGCCGGCTACTCCTTTCTCGGCCTGACCGCGCAACTGCTGGCGAATGCCCTCAATACGTTCCTGGTGGTTGGTATCCTCAGGGTTGCCGCTCAGGATGCACAGTTTCCCGCCCTGCGGCCTGAAGTGCTGGGCGAGCATGCCCAACTCCTTGCCGAAAGCCAGGTTGTCGAGCCCGACGTACCCTTTGCGCAGATGCCGCTCGTGCGGGCCCAGGTCCGAATCAAAGGTAATCAGCAACGTTTGACTGGCTTCCTTCAAGGCATGCTCGGCCAGCCATGCCGAATTGGTTACCGATAATGCAAGGCCATCCAGCCCCATTTTCAGGGCCTGTTCCATCACTTCGTTCTGCTGGCGAAAATGCGACGAATCAGGAGGGCCCAGCAACAGACAGGTATCCCCCTCGGCCTGGGCTGCCTCGGCGCAGCCCTTTCCGGCCTGAATGAAAAAGGGATGATTGCTCCACTTGGCCACCACTGCGAACTACAGCGTCATTGTTCTGGCGAAGATGATACGCTCGAACACTCGCTATGCATGACCAATGATCAGAATTCACGTACTTTCACCATGACATTCAATTGCCATTCAAGGCTTTACAGGGCTATTTGACGACGCCTGGGGCAGGTAGATGTTGAAAGTATCGATAAGCACTTTCTCGGGGACGGCTTGGCCCTGCGCGAGACGCTTGAGTATCCAGTAGCTCTGATGGCCAAGCTCATGACTGTTCCAGCCAAGATAGGCTTGCACCAGACCATCATCGAGCAGCGCACGCTGTTCCGCGTCCGGGTCTGGGTCTGGGTCTGGGTCTGGGTCTGGGTCTGGGGTAGCGTTGACTGCTCCCCTCCCTGAAGGAAGGGGATTCCCAATTCACCGAGAACCGGACAGCGGTACTTGACCAATGCCACTTACATTCTCTCCAAGGGCTAACACCGCCAGCCCGGCGGCTTTAATGTTGATCGCGGCATTCACGTCGCGGTCGTGTTCGGTTCCGCACTCCGGGCAGCTCCAGGAGCGGACCGGCAGAGGCAGCCGCTCAAGGATATGCCCGCAACACGAGCAACGCTTTGAGCTGGGATACCAGCGGTCGATGCCGACCACCTGCCTCCCAGCCCAGCCACCCTTGTACTCCAGCTGGCGAACGAACTCGCCCCAGCCGGCATCGGCGATGGCTTTGCTCAGCTTCGGGTTGCGGATCAGGTTCTTCACGGCGAGGGATTCGACGCAGACCACTTGGTTCTCGTTGATCAGTCTGCGGGACAGCTTGTGCAAGCGGTCCATGCGGCAATCGGAGATTCTGGCGTGAATACGGGCCACCTTCAGCCGGGCCTTGGCGCGGTTCTTCGAGCCGAGCTTTTTCCTGCTCAGCCGGCGCTGCGCCAGGGCCAACCGGGTGGCGTATCTGGCCGTATGGCGGGGATTGCCGATGCGTTCGCCCTCGCTGGTGACGAACAGGTCTTTCAGGCCCAGGTCGATGCCGATCATCTGCGGCGTGACGGGCAAGGCCTCAGGTTCGAACTCGCACAGGCAGGACACGAAGTACCGGCCTGCAGAGTCTTTGGAAACGGTGACGGTGGACGGCTCGCCAGGAAGCGGCCGGCTCCAGCGGATATCCAGCGGCGTCCTGGACTTGGCCAGGTACAGCTTGCCGTCCCGGTAGCTGAACGCCGACCGGGTGAACTCGGCGGACTGGCGATGCTTCTTGCTCTTGAATGCCGGGTACTTCGTGCGGCCCGCAAAGAAGTTCCTGAACGCGGTCTGCTGATGGCGAAGGCACTGCTGCAGCGGGACGCACGACACCTCGTTCAGCCACGGCAACTCACCGGAGCGCTTGAGCCTGGTGAGTTCCGCATTGGCTTCCAGATACCCGACCTTCTCCTGCCGCTGGAAGAATGCATCGGTTCGCCAGCGCAGGACATGGTTATAGACAAAGCGCGTACAGCCGAACGTCTGAGCCAGCAATTGCGCCTGCTCAGGTGTCGGGTAGAAACGGTATTTGTACGCACGGTTCATGCATCACATGTTGCCATCCGCAATGTGAAGATGGCCACACCGAAACGGAGAAAGCGGGAACAGGGGCGCTCTGCGAGCGCCGCGCTATCCCTCCCCGGACTAGAAGTCCGGGGTTTCCCGCGCAAAATCAGATGATGATGACCGGGCGCGCTCCCTGTCGATCAAGCCCGGTCAGTATCGGGCCAAGCTGCTGACGGTACATGGCCGGCTGATCAATTGGCCAACTGCCGATATTGACGATGACATCGAATTGGTTGGTGTTCAGCAGAGTGGCGAGCTGGAGCAATGCACGGTCTGCCGTTTCGGCCCGCTCGAGCGGGCAGCGGCTCGGCTCGAACCAGCCATTCTCCCCCCTCAGCCGCTCAGTGCCCTTATGGTTCGGGATAGCGCCAAGTTGCAGGCGAATCCCGTGTAGGCGTTCCTGCTGATGGGTGTCCCGCAGGCTTCCGGTTAACACACAGAGTCTTCCGCCCTGCGGCCTGAGGCGTTGTGCAAGCCTGCCCAACTGCTTGCCGAATACCAGGTTGTCAAAACCGACATGGCTGCGGCGCAGCTGCTGCTCCGCAGGATTGAAGTCACTATTGAAAGTGATCAATGGAATATGCCCCCTCTGCTTCAGGGCATGCTCAGCCAGCCACTCCGATTGGGTTACCGACAAGGCGATACCGTCCAGCTTTTGATGGAAGGCCTGCTCCAGCAGTTGGTTTTGCTTGCGGAAATGGGGTGGCCCGGATGTTCCCAACAATCTGCAGACGTCGCCCTGAGCTCGGGCAGCCTCGGCACACCCCTCCCCCGCCTGAATGAAAAAGCGCTGGTCGATTCGCTTGGCAAGCAATGCGAACTGCAAGGGCTCCGCAACAGTGGGATAGGTGAATAGAAGCCCGCAAAGCAGGCTTACAGCCAAAAATATTTGGAAAGATAACCATCTTCCCATAGCAACTCCTTGCTGGGTCATTATCGTCCTTATAGATTAGAAAATCATTTTTTATAACTAATAATTACATGCAGCCTGCAACTTGCCAAGATAGGGCCAATGATTACAAGTCGCCTGATAGCTTGTTAACAGCAAGGAAAGATCTGGAATAATCGGCAATTTCCTCGCTATTTTTCTAAGTGGCATCGAAATCAAGCTATTTCATCCATTTATGAGTCTTTTTCTTGCCCGACGGATGTTTGGCAAGGGACGCTTTCTGAATCCCAGGCGCATTTCGCTTGCCATCGGCAACGTTTTCGCATCATTCAAAAGTTCGACAGAGCAAACAGGGTGACAAGCTGGGCTGTGTTCTTCGCCAGCCGACGGAAACGTACTTTGCTGCAGCCGAATTGCCGCTTGATTCCCCTGAAGGGATGCTCGACCTTCGCCCGTACCTGTCCTGCTCGATCCGCCGCTTGATGCGCTACAGCAGGCGGCGGAAGTTGAGGATGGCTGTCTCGTCCGGAATGCGCTCCAGCCCCAGGCCGGCGAACTGGCGCAGGAGAACGGTTTCGTGCAGGGGCTTTCTCCATCGCCGGATCGCTGTAACCGAACCGCTCCTGCATCAGCCCTCGAAAAAATCGGGGGCGGCTCACCTTGCTTCCCGACACAGCCAGGCCCCTGTCAGTAGGCGAAGGGATGCCCCAGCTCCGTCTGCATCCAGGCGAGGAAGCGCCGCACGCGCGGATAGTCGGCATGCGTGTGCGGGAAGACCAGATGATGCGCACTGACCGGGCTGCGCAGCTCGTTGCCGAACACCGGGACGAGTTTTCCCTTCTGGATGTAGTCATGGGCCAGCAGCGTGCTTTCCAGCGCGAAGCCGAGGCCATGAACCGCCGCCTCCAGGCTCATGTAGGAGCGGTCGAAGCTGAGCGGGTAGCGGCGCTCGGGCATCGACAAGCCCTGCTGCGCGAACCACTGTGGCCACTGCACCAGCGGTGCTTCGGAGAGGATCAGGTCGGCATCGAGCAGATCGACGGGACTGTCGACCCTCTTTGCCTGGAGCAGGGACGGTGCGGCGAACACGGCGATGCTTTCCTGGGGAATGGTGCGAATCTCCAAGTTCGGCCAGTTCGCCAGGCCGTAGCGGATATCCACATCCATCTTGTCCCGGCTGAAGTGCAGGGACTCGTAGGAGCACGACAGGTTGATCTCCAGGTCGGGGTTGCTGGCACGCAGTTGCTCGAGGCGCGGCAACAGCCAGAGCAGGCCGAAGCTGGGGACCGAATGCAGGCGCAGGCACTCCAGGTTGGCATCGGTGGCGGCGCGCTCGGTCGCCGTGCCCAGGCGCTGCAGCGCGCCCGAGATGTCGTGCAGGTACTGGCTGCCGACGGGCGTCAGCTCCAGCCCCTTGCTGGTCCGGTGGAAGAGCTGGCGACCGATCATCGCTTCGAGCTTGGCGATCTGATGGCTCACGGCCGAGGGCGTCAGGTTCAGATGCTTCGCCGCCCTGGCGACATTGCCGAAACGCGCCGCCTGTTCGAAGGCGAGGATGGCTTTGAACGGCGGGATAGGCAGCGGCGTCTTTTCCGGGCGGATCATTGTTCTGGTCTCTTGGCCGAGCGGGTTTTACAGAGCATGCCATCGGCTCCCGACATCACGTCAACCCTGAAGCTGGCGTCATAATATGCTGAATTATTTTCAACGATTACTGAGCGATCCGGCCATCCATATAGATGCTTCGCTAAGGACTTCCCTTATTCCGAAACATTTACGTCAGTATTTCCGGGCGGCTTCGCTTAGATGCTGAATTTTTTTCAGCAACGACTGAAGGATGCTGCGTTGTGACCGCGGACGTAACAGCCGAACCTTCCGACACCCGGCCAACCACGGCGGTTCTTGAACAAGAACGATGTCAGGAGTGTCCAGCATGCTGCTCGAAGGCAAGATCGCGATCATCACCGGTGCCGCCTCGCAACGAGGTATCGGCCGCGCCATGGCCCGTACCTTCGCCCACCATGGGGCCCGGGTCGTCATCCTGGATCTGGATGAAAAGGCGGCACGGGATGCTGCGGAAGAACTCGGCCCCGACCATCTGGGCCTGGCGGCCAACGTCGCCGATGCCAGCCAGGTGACCCGGGCGGTCGACGAGGTGATCAAGCGCTATGGCCGCATCGATGCGCTGGTCAACAACGCCGGCATCACCCAGCCGCTGAAGACTCTGGAGATCCGCGGCTCGGATTACGACAAGGTGCTGGACGTGAGTCTGCGCGGCACCCTGCTGATGTCCCAGGCGGTCATCCCGACGATGCGCGCGCAGAAGTCCGGCAGCATCGTCTGCCTGTCGTCGGTGTCGGCCCAGCGCGGCGGCGGCATCTTCGGCGGGCCGCACTACAGCTCGGCCTGGCCCGCGCCATGGCCCGCGAGCTGGGCCCGGACAATATCCGCGTCAACTCCATCACCCCCGGTCGTCTACTGAGGCTGGGCAAGATCAATCCTCTCCATCACCCTGCCCATCTTCATCCTGATCGGGCTCGGCTTCTTCGCCGTCAGCTTCGCCCTGCCGGCGCTGGTGCTCAAGGCCGTGTCGGACAGCCCCTTCCAGGAGGTGATGAACTGGCAGTACCTGCTGGCCTACTGCCTCGGCTCTCTGGCCGTGTATCTGCTCGGCCTGCTGCTCGCCCTCAGAGTACGACGCGAGTCCCTGACCAGCAGCGCCATCACCGCCCTGGGCATGGCCGTGTCCAACAGCGGCTTCGTCGGCTACCCCATCGTCGCCATACTGCTCGGCCCGGCGGCGGCCATCGGCCTGGCACTGAACATGCTGGTGGAACATCTATTGATCATCCCGCTCAGCCTGACCCTCGCCGAGGCCGGCCGGCAGCGGGGTTCCACCGCCAAGGTGCTGCGCGAGACGGCCAGGCGCCTAGCCAAGACCCCGCTGATCCTCGCCATGCTGACCGGCCTGCTGCTGTCCCTGCTGGAGGCGCGCCTGCCGGCGATTCCGGGCAAGGTGGTGGAGATGCTCGCCGCAGCCTCGGCGCCGGTGGCGCTGTTCGTGATCGGCGGCTCGCTCTACGGCCTGAAGCTGAGCGGCCTGTTCGCCGGGCTGCCGCTGATCGCCGCGGGCAAGCTGATCCTGCACCCGCTGGCGGTGTTCCTGCTCTTCTCGCTGCTGCCGGACGTGGACCCGGCGCTGATAGTGGACGGGGTGATGTTCGCCAGCTCGCCCATGCTGAGCGTCTACCCGATCTTCGGCCAGCGTTTCGGCATCGAGGGCCGCTGCGCTGCCGCCCTGCTGTTCACCACGCTGATGTCCTTCTTCAGCATCAGCCTGCTGATCGGCATCATGAAGCCCCACCTATAGGGGTGTTCTGCGTCACGATTGCAATTCCGTCGTCCAAGCCTGGCGACGGCGAGGAATGGAACCGCGAGACCCAACTGAGCCACAGGGTGCAGAGCGGCCCGCTGAAGACCCTGAAAGTGCCTCGGCGGACACGACATCCCGGGTTTGGGCCAGCGACAACGAGTTCGGCGGCAACCGACTGATCGTGTCTTGAAGAAAGTCGCCGGCAGGAAAGCCGGCGGGAGGGAGGGCGTCAGCTCTGGGCCGGCGGCGGCCCGGAGCTGGGGCCCCTACTTCGAGCTGGCGAGCCCGGCAGCAGGCTGTGCCGCCTCGACCGCCTTACGGCTGCCGTGGAGCTTCCAGAGCAGGCCGACGCCGACCAGCCCGGTCAGCGACAGGCTGAGCATGCCGGCCTGGGGGCTGGCGAACCAGGCTTCCATATGGGCCTTGAGCATGGGCGCGAGGAAGCCGCCGAGGTTGCCCAGCGAGCCGATCAAGGCGATGCCGCCGGCCGCAGCCACACCGCCCAGGTAGCCGGTCGGCAGGGTCCAGAACAGCGGCTGCACGGTGACGAAGCCAGAGGCGGCGAAGCAGAAAGCCAGCAGCACCGGGGCGAAACTGTTCACCAGCACCGAGGCGGCGATGCCCAGGGAAGCCATGGTCAGCATGCACATGGCCATGGGCAGGTGGGCGGCGTGCCGGTCGGCGAAATGGGTCACCAGGTACATGACCACCGCCGCGCACAGCCAGGGGATGGCGATGAACAGCCCGACCTCGAGGCCGACCGTGGTGCCGAGCAGTTCGGCGATGCGGGTCGGCAGGTAGAAGATCACCCCGTAGACGCTCATCTGGACGCTGAAGTAGATCAGGATGAAGCTCAGCACGCGGCGGTTGCTCAACAGCCCCAGCAGGCTGCGCGGACCGTGGTCGAGCTTGTGCTGGTCCTCGAGCTGCAACTCATGGCTGAGCGCACTCTTTTCATCAGGGGTCAGCCATTTTGCCTCGTGCGGCTTGCTGTTGAGGTAGAACAGCGCCACGACCCCCACCACCACCGCGGCCAGGCCCTCGACCAGGAACATCCACTGCCAGTTGGTCAGGCCGAACATGCCGTGCATGTCCAGCAGCCAGCCGGACAACGGACTGCCCAGCAACAGGGCGCCGGGCAGGCCGAAATAGTAGATGCCGATCGCCTGGCCACGGCGCGCCGCCGGGAACCAGTAGGTCAGGTAGAGGATCACCCCCGGCGAGAAGCCCGCCTCGGCGACGCCGAGCAGAAAGCGCAGGCAGTAGAAGGTCGTCTCGTCGCGGGTGAACATCATGGCGGCCGAGACGAAGCCCCAGGTGATCATGATCCGGCTCAGCCAGACCCGGGCGCCGACGCGGTGCAGCATGAGGTTGCTCGGCACCTCGAACAGTGCGTAGCCGATGAAGAAGATCCCCGCCCCCAGGGCGAAGGCGGCGTTGCTCAGGTTGAGGTCGGCCTGCAGAGCGGCCTTGGCGAAGCCCACGTTGGCGCGGTCGATCATGGCCAGCGCAAACATCAGCGCAAGAAACGGCAGGAGACGCCAACGGCACTTGGCGATGGCGCTGTCGATATGGGCAAGGTGGTCTGCACGGGTCGTGCTTCTTGTAATTATTGTCATCGTATCCCCCAGTAGGGTCTGCGGAATGAAGGAGTGGATGGCCAGCCATGAGATGAGGCGGCTGGCAGTCTGTCACGTCCGGGCGACGCCCGGTGTCGAGCGGACGGTGCGTCTAGTTCACATGTTCGGCCCCCCTCGGCCAGCATGGTGGTGATGCATGTGCGGGCCCGGCCCCCGGCCAGGTCGGACCCGCGCCTGCCGGATGGCCTCAGTCGCCGACCAGCTCGGCCGCCGGGGCCGGCGCCAGCCGGCCATTGAGCAGGCCGCGCGCGGCGAGATTGCCGATCAGCGCGCGCAGGCCGAAGGTCCAGGGACTGGCCTGGCTGCTGTGGTTCACCCGGTTGTGCAGGCTGCCCAGCAGCGGACTGCCGATGCTCACCTTGTCGCCCAGCTTGTGGGTGAAGCCGCCGCCGGGCTGGTCGCGGTCCTCGGTGGGCGCGAACAGCGTGCCCAGGAACAGCAGGAAGCCGTCCGGGTACTGGTGGTTGGCGCCGATGGTCTGGGCGACCAGCTCCAGCGGGTCGCGGCTGATCTGCTGCATCGAGCTGGTGCCCTCGAGCCGGTAGCCGTCGCGGCCCTCCACCCGCAGCTCGACCACGCACTGGCGCACGTCGTCCAGGCTGAAGCGCTCGTCGAACAGACGGATGAAGGGACCGATGGCGCACGAGGCATTGTTGTCCTTGGCCTTGCCCAGCAGCAGCGCGCTGCGGCCCTCGAAGTCGCGCAGGTTGACGTCGTTGCCGAGCGTCGCGCCGAGCACCTGGCCGCGGCTGTTGACCGCCAGCACCACCTCCGGCTCGGGGTTGTTCCATTGCGAGCGCGGGTGGATGCCGATCTCGCTGCCGCTGCCCACCGCCGCCAGCACCGGCGACTTGGTGAACACCTCGGCGTCCGGGCCGATGCCGACCTCCAGGTACTGCGACCAGAGGCCCTGCTCGACCAGCAGCGCCTTGAGGCGGGCCGCCGCCTCGGAGCCGGGCTTGATGGCGCGCAGGTTGTCGCCGATCGCCGCGCGGACGATCTGCCGCACGCTCTCGGCCTTGCCGGCGTCGCCGCCGGCCTGCTCCTCGATCACCCGCTCGATCATGCTGGCAGCGAAGGTCACCCCGGCCGCCTTGATCACCTGCAGGTCGGCCGGCGGCAGCAGGAACGGCCGGGCGGGATCGGGCGCGCAGCCGCTGTTGTCCAGCAGGCTTTCCAGGCTGCAAAGGCGCCGGCCCGGCAGGCTGCGCACCTGCTCGAGCGGCGCCAGGCTTTCCAGCAGGTCGCTGAGGGTGGCGAAATGCTCGGACAGGTCGAACACGTCCTCGCCGCGCAGCACGATCGGCGAAGGTCCGGCCACCTTGCCGGGCACCCAGGCGCGGCCGATCAGGGTGCCGGCGGTGCCGTCGACGGGCAAGGTGTTGGCCGGGTCAAGTCTCAGGGAAGTCATCGGAAAGTCCTTGTGGGTCCAGGAAAGGAATGGACTCAAGCTAGAGAACCCGGTCGATAAATCCCAATGACAAATCTTCAAGATCCGATATCTTCCAGTTATCGAATTGCCCGAGTATTCCGATGTCCGGCTCCGACATTTCCTTCTCCAGCCTGTGCAACTGGCTCAGGCTCAAGCATCTGGTGCTGATCGACACCCTCGCCCGCACCCGCAACATGCACGCGGCGGCGGAGCAGATGAACCTCAGCCAGCCGGCGGTCAGCAAGATGCTCCGCGACCTGGAGGAAGCGCTGGGCTTTCCCCTGTTCGAGCGCCTGCCGCGCAGCATGCCGCCGACCGAGCTCGGCGAGTACGTGGCCCGCTACGCCCGCATGACCCTCAACGACACACAGAAATTCGTCGAACAGGTGAACCGGCTGAGCAAGGGCGGCCACGGTTACCTGAAGGTAGGCGCCATCTTCGCCGCGACCGCCGTCGTGCTGCCCGAAGCCATCGCGCGGATCAAGGCCGAGCGGCCCCTGCTGTCCATCGAGGTGATGGAGCAGACCAGCAACCAGCTCCTGGAGATGCTCGAACAAAAGAAGCTCGACCTGATCATCGGCCGTTTCACCGAGGAGCGTTACCAGCAGATCTTCGACTACCGGGGACTCGGCCCCGAGCCCTTCTGCCTGGTGGTCAACGGCCATCATCCCCTCGGCCGGCTCGAGGAGGTCCCTCTGGCCGAGCTGGAGCGCTGGCCCTGGATCCTCTACCCGGTGAGCACGCCGATCCGCCGCCGCATGGAACAGGCCTTCGCCGAATTCGGCATCAGGACGCCGAGCAACACCGTGGAAACCATCTCCATGCAGACCTTCCTGACCCTGCTGCAGTCCGACCCGATGATCGCCATGCTGCCCGAGTCGATGGTGCAGTCGCAGTTGCAGAGCGGTCAGTTGCGGGTGCTGAACACGGCGTTCCATGTCGAGCCGCTGGAGTACGGCATCATCACCCGCAAGGACGAGCCCCTGCCTGCAGCGGCACAGGAGTTCGCCGACATTCTGCTGGAGTTCGCCCGCCTGCGCCGGGAAGGCATGCCGGAATAGGTGTTTGGTCCCGGAGAGTCCTGGTCTATGGTATGAGCCTCTCTCGGAGGATGATCCATGGCTCAGGCTCTTCACAAACGCGCCACGACCACGCCCGCCATTCGAGCAGAAATACAGCGATCGCAGGATTCGATCGCGACGCTGAGCAGGCGCTACCACCTCAACCCCCTAGAGCATTTTTGGCCTGACTAGTGGTTGTGGCCGAGCCGGGATCGGGCAGCCAAGCTGAACGGAAGCATGGGTTCGGCAACGCGGGAGGTGGCTCATGGGATGGCGTCGAGGGCAGGCCTACGGGCAGGATCTGCGCGATCGGGTGCTGGCGGCCGACGGCTCGACTCGCGAGGTGGCCAGGCGCTTCGCGGTGAGCGAGTCCTATGTGGCGCGGGCACGCTCGCGACAGCATCTGGGCCAGGTCAGTGCCGGGCTCCAGTGCAACCACGTACCCCCTCGACTCCAGGGGCTCGAAGGGGCGCTGACCGAGCGCGTGGCCGCGGTGCCCGAGCAGACACTGACGCAGTTGTGCCAGTGGATCGAGGCCGAGCATGGCGTGCGGGTGAGCCTGACCACGCTGTGGAAGACGCTGGGACGGTTGGGGCTGACGCTCAAAAAAAGTCATTCCAGGCCGCCGAGCAGCAACGTGCCGACGTAGCGCAGGCTCGCCACGCCTGGGCCAAAGAACAATCCCGATTCGACGTGCGCCGCATGGTGTTTCTCGACGAGACCTGGGCGAGCACGAACATGAGCCCGAGCCGGGGACGCTCGCCACGCGGGCGGCGCTGCCCGGGACAGGTGCCCCAGGGTCATTGGAAGACGACCACCTTCGTCTGTGCGCTGTGCAGCGACGGGCTGGTCGCTCCGCTGGTTCTCGACGGGTCGATCAACGGGCAGGCGTTTCGCGCCTGGGTCGAGCAGGCGCTGGCGCCCACCCAGGGCGCCGGAGACATCGTGGTGATGGACAACCTCGGCTCGCACAAGGTTGCCGGTGTGCGGGAGGCCATCCAGGCGCGCGGTGCCGAGCTGTGCTATTTGCCGCCGTACAGTCCGGACTACAACCCGATCGAGCAGGTGTTCGCGAAGCTGAAGGCGCTGCGGCGCAAGGCCGCCGCCCGCACGGTCGATGCCCTGTGGTCGGCCATCGGCACCTTGCTGGAGCGCTTTCCGGCCGCCGAATGCGAACGTTATATCCGTCATTGCGGTTATGGCCGGTCAGGATGAAAAGGCTCTAGGCGAACCGTCTTGGGGTTGAGGTTGTAGCGCCGGCTCAGCGTCGCGATCGAATCCTGCGATCGCTGTATTTCTGCTCGAATGGCGGGCGTGGTCGTGGCGCGTTTGTGAAGAACCTGAGCCATGGATCATCCTCCGAGAGAGGCTCATACCATAGACCAGGACTCTCCGGGACCAAACACCTAGCGCCCCCTACCGAAACGGCCAGATCTTGCCATCACCCCGCCCCTACCGTACGACATCAAAACTTCATCGACCGAACAGCGTTCGAAACTCGGACAGACCATATTGATCACAATTATTTTTGTATTTAGTAACGTATTGTATTCAATGAGAAATCCATATTAATCCCAGCAATGAAAAACACTTGGCACAACATATGCAAGCCTATATCAAACACATCTATAAACTTCAGTCACAATTAAAAACACAACAGCAAACACATATCTCAATTTTCATGGTGAGAAATGAGCAAAACAATGAAAGCACTGGTGATGCGCGGCTTAAATGACGTTGCAATTCTTGAGCGGCCTATCCCAACCGCAGGGCCCAATGACGCAATTATCAAAACAACTATTGCCATGGTCTGCACATCAGACGTTCACACGGTTTCTGGTGGACTAGGAGATATCTCCGATAGAATCTTGGGTCACGAAGCGGTAGGCGTGATTCATGAATTGGGCAGCGCTGTAAAAGGATTTAAAATTGGCGACCGTGTTGCTGTAAATGCAATTACACCCTGCTACAAATGCGAGAACTGCCAACGGGGCTTCACATCCCAATGTGGCACGATGCTGGGCGGTTATAAGTTTACAATTCAAAAAGACGGCAACATGGCCGAATACTTCCATTTAAATGATGCTGAAGCCAACCTAGCGCTAATCCCCGATGAGGTATCAGATGAAGCCGCTTGCTACACAACCGACATGATGTCAACAGGGTTTAAAGGTGCTGAAAATGCGCGTATCCCCCTAGGCGGTTCTGGAGTTATTTTTGGAATGGGGCCGGTTGGACTGATGGCTGTAGCAGGCACTCGCATGCTCGGAGCCGGCCTTGTGATTGCAGTTGACTGTGTCCCATCTCGACTTGAGCTTGCCAAGTTCTACGGTGCAGATATAACGATCAACTTCAAAGAGAAAGATCCGATTACCGAAATACTTAGACTGACTAATGGCCAAGGTACCGATGCTGCCATGGATGCTCTCGGCACTCAATCAACCTTTGAGAACTGTATAAAGGTGGCTCGTCCTGGCGGTATAATTTCAAATATTGGCTACTTTAGCCACGGCGACCACATCAATATTCCTCGACTCGACTGGGGAGTTGGCATGGCAGAAAAAACCATTACCACCCTCCTCTGCCCTGGCGGTAGCGAGCGAATGAAACGCCTACTGCGACTAATTCAGAATGGACGAATTGATCCAACCAAACTTACGACTCACCATTTTAAGTTTTCTGAAGTCCACAAGGCGCTGGACATGATGACTACCAAGGCAGATGGAATCATCAAGCCAGTCATTCATTTCGACTGACCCCTTTCGGTTTTGATTAAGAAGGCGCCCCCTCTCAGCCTCTCCGGAGACTCCTAAGCACGGAGCCAAAAACCCGATTATCAATGTGGAGATCGTTATGCAAAAACAACAAGGAATTGCCATCGTCAGCGGGGTACGCACAGCCATCGGCGATTTCGGTGGCAGCCTAAAGAGCCACCGACCCAGTGAACTGGCCGGCCTGATGGTCGCCGAGGCGGTGCGCCGGGCGGGAATTGAGGCGGCCAGCATTGGTCATTGCGTGTTCGGCAACGTCATCCATACCGAGCCGGCAGACATGTACCTGAGCCGGATGGCGGCGCTGCGTGGCGGCCTGTCCGAGCAGACCCCGGCGCTGACCGTCAACCGCCTGTGCGGCAGCGGCCTGCAGGCGGTGATCGGCGCGGCTCAGCAGATCCAGCTCGGCCTCTGCGACACGGCGGTGGCCGGCGGCGCCGAGTCGATGAGCCTCGCGCCCTACCACCTGCCCACGACGCGCTTCGGCCAGCGGATGGGCGACGGGGTGACCGTCGATCCCATGGTCGGTGCCCTGACCTGTCCGATCAACCAGTACCACATGGGCGTGACCGCGGAGAACGTCGCCGCGAAGTTCGGCATCAGCCGCGAGCAGCAGGATGCACTGGCCGTCGAAAGCCATAACCGCGCCCAGCGGGCCATTGAGCAAGGACACTTCAAGGAGCAGATCCTGCCCATCGAGCTGAAGACCCGCAAGAGCACGACCCTGTTCGACACCGACGAGCACGTCCGCCATGGCTGCACCCTCGCCGACCTAGAGGGACTGCGCCCGGCGTTCAGGCAGGGCGGCACGGTCACCGCCGGCAATGCCTCCGGACTCAACGACGGCGCCGCCGCCCTGGTGCTGATGGCGCGCAGCAAGGCCGAAGCCGAGGGCCGCCAGGTTCTGGCCCGATTGATCGATTACGCGGTGGTCGGCGTCGACCCCAGCATCATGGGCATCGGCCCAGTTCCGGCCATCCGCCAACTGCTCGAGCGCAACGGCCTGAGTGTTGGCGACATCGATGTCTTCGAGGTCAACGAGGCCTTCGCCGCCCAGGCACTGGCCGTCGCCCAAGAGCTGGAGCTGCCGCGCGAGCGCCTCAACCCAAACGGCAGCGGCATCTCCATGGGCCATCCGATCGGTGCCACCGGCGCCATCGTCACGGTGAAGGCGGTCTACGAGCTGGCCCGCATCCAGGGCCGCTACGCCATCGTCAGCCTGTGCATCGGCGGCGGCCAGGGCATCGCGGTGCTGCTGCAGCGCGACTGACCGGCCGGGCGCGGTCCGGCGTGGCCGCGCCCGCTTCCCGAATGTTTCGACCTGGCCGTCGCCCGCGCGGCGACGGTCCGAAAGCGTGCGGCCCGAGCGGCCGCGAACCAAAAACAATAAGGAGCTCACGGCATGTACAACGGCAAGGCGATACGCCTCAAATCACTGGAAGATGGACTGGTCGAGCTGATCCTCGACCTGCAGGGCTCCTCCGTTAACAAGCTGAACAGCCTGACTCTAGGCGAGCTGGCAGAGGTCGTCCGACTGCTTGAACGCCACAGCCATGAGGTCGAGGGCTTGTTGATCGCCAGCGCCAAGCCCGTATTCGGCATCGGCACCGACGTCACCGAGTTCACCGCAGCTTTCTCCCGCAGTGAAGGTGAGCTACTGGGGTGGGTGCGCCGGGGACAAGCACTGTTCAGTGCCCTGGAAAATCTGCCGTTCCCGACCGTGGCAGCGGTGAACGGCCTGGCGCTGGGTGGCGGCTTCGAGCTAGCGCTGGCGGCCGACTTCCGGGTCCTGGCGGTAGACGCTCGGGTCGGCCTGCCTGAGGTGAAGCTGGGCGTTTGCCCCAGCTGTGGCGGCACCGTGCGCCTGAGCCGGCTAATCGGTGCCGAGGCGGCGCTCGACTGGCTGCTCTCCGGCACCCCGAATAGTTCAGCCCTGGCGCTGGAGCAAGGTGCGGTCGACCGTATTGTCGCTGCCGACAAGCTACGCGGATCTGCGCTGAACCTGCTACGCATGGCAGCCAATGGCGAGCTGCCGGTCGCCGCCTACCGCGCCCGCAAGCAGCAGCCCCCCCGTGTGACTCCGGAGAGCCAGGCGTTGCTGGCTGCTGTGCAGCAGCACCACGCAGGGAAGCTTGACCCTCACTATCCGGCGCCAGAGGCTATCCTCACAGCAGTCGTCCGACAGGCTGTGCTATCACTGGACGAGGCCTTGGAGCTCGAGGCGCGCACTTTCGCGGCACTGGCGAAAATCCGATGTCGCCCATGCCATGGTCGAACTGTTCCTCAGCGATCAGTTGGCACGCAAAAAAGCCCGGAATTGAGGAGCGACTTCTGCGCCCACCTAGTGCAGTTTCAACCAACATTCTGTTCAAGCGGTGGGAGCTGCTCACAACCGTAATTAGGTGCAGACTCGCTCCATCACCTCGGCGATCGTCAATGGGCGTTCGGGTTCATGGATCGCCCGCTTGCCATGCACCCAACTGGGCTCGATCCGGTTCAGCCAGGGGCTCTTGCTCGGCAGGCGGCAGGTTACGATCCGTACGCCACCCTCGGCCCTGGCCCGGCGGTTGTGCGCCCCGATCCAGCTGATATGCCAACTGGCGTTGTCCCAGATCATCAGCAGCGCCTTCTTCCCTTCGCTCGCCAGGCGCTCGCAGACCCACGCCAGGAAGTCCTCGGTCACCTGGCTGACCGGGCGGCCCTTGACGAAGCGCAGCAGCATCTGCCCCCGTGTCGGCGCGCAGCAGGCCATAGCAGCTCAGCGCCTTGGGTTCGGCATCCTGCGGATCCGCCGGCAACTGCTGCAGGCGCAGGGCCGGACCCGCGCTCCAGGCCTTCAGGGACGGGCGCGCAAAACGACTCCACCAGACCTCGTCCTGGAAACCCAGCACCCAGTCCGGGTGCGTTGTGGCCAGTTCGATCAGCCAGTCGCGTCGCTTTTTTGCGCGCATAGTGGGGATCCGGGCTGGTAATCCAGGTCTTGGCCCGCTTCCAACCCACACCCAGGCGTATCAGCGCCTGGCGGATCGACTCATGGCTCAGCTGCCGTTCGGTCAGCCCCTGCTCGAAGGCCACTTCGGCGGCCAGGCTCAAGGTCCACAAGCGGGTGGGCTTGCCGAAATCGCGGGGGCTGCGGTGCAGCAAGGTGCGCAAGCGCTCGGCCTGCGTGCCCGCAAGCAAGGGACGGACACGTTTGGGCCGATGCGACTTCTCCGTCAGGCAAGACACCCCCTCGGCGGCAAAGGCCCGCAGGGTGTTGCGTACGGTTTGCGTGGCGCAGCCGAACAGGGCGGCGATTTCCGTGGCGGTCTTGTCGTCGGCGCTGGCCAGCAGGATCTGGCAGCGTCGCAGCGTGAAGGCCTCACGAGCGCGCAGACCCGCTTGCAGGGCCTGCCGTTCCTGGGTACTCAAAGGGCGAACGAATAAAGGTGCTTTCATGGGCCATAGCATCGCCCGACGCCGCATTTTTCATAACTACATCTATGAAACTGCACTAGCCGCCGGTCGGGGGTATTTCTGAGCTGTTGTGCCGATCAACGAGAAAACAATAATGAGTGGCCAAGAACACTTCATAATGGGCGACGCTGTTCGCCTTATCGAACCTGTGGATGGCCCGACAGCATCTGCTGGCCGACGCAGAAGAGGTGCGCTTCTAAAATGCAGAAACCAGGGCAAAACCCTGGTTTCCGGATACATCACCCGGTTTTGGCTGGGCGGATGTTAGAAAGTCATTTCCGGCACCTGCCCGGGCACCACCAGCCTGCCGGCGGTCCTGGCGACGATTTCCTCGACGCTCACCCCCGGCGCGCGCTCCCTGAGCACGAAGGCGCCGTTCTCGATCTCCAGGTAGGCCAGGTCGGTGAGCACCTTGCGGATGCAGCCGGCGCCGGTCAGCGGCAGCGAGCAGCGCGCCAACAGCTTGGACTCGCCGTCCCTGGAGGCGTGGGTCATGGTGACGATGATGTTGTCGGCGCCGGCCACCAGGTCCATGGCGCCGCCCATGCCCTTGACCAGCTTGCCGGGGATCATCCAGGAGGCGATGTTGCCCTCGACGTCCACCTCGAAGGCGCCGAGCACCGTCAGGTCGACATGGCCGCCGCGGATCATCGCGAAGGATTCGGCCGAGGAGAAGATCGAGGCGCCGGGACGCGCGGTCACCGTCTGCTTGCCGGCGTTGATCATGTCGGCGTCGACCTCGGCCTCGCTGGGGAAGGCGCCCATGCCGAGCAGGCCGTTCTCCGACTGCAGCATCACGTCCATGCCCTCGGGCACGTAGTTGGCCACCAGGGTGGGGATGCCGATCCCCAGGTTGACGTAGTAGCCGTCTTTCAGCTCGCGCGCCACGCGCTGGGCCATCTGTTCGCGGGAAAGTGCCATGGCAGTCTCTCTTGTTCGGTCGGGTGGGCAGGATCAGGCGCGCACGGTGCGCTTTTCGATGCGCTTCTCGAAGCGGCCGAGGATGACGCGATCGACGTAGATGCCGGGGGTGTGGATCTGGCTGGGTTCCAGCTCGCCCGGCGCGACGATCTCCTCCACCTCGACCACGGTGATCCGCCCGGCGCTGGCCACCACCGGGTTGAAGTTCTGCGCGGTGTGGCGGTAGACGACGTTGCCGAAGTGGTCGGCCTTCCAGCCCTTGACGAGGGCGAAGTCGCCGCTGATCGCCTCTTCGAGGATGTAGTGCCGGCCGTTGAACTCGCGCACTTCCTTGCCCTCGGCGACCGGGGTGCCGTAGCCGGTCGCGGTGTAGAAGGCGGGTATGCCCACGCCGCCGGCGCGCAGCTTCTCGGCCAGGGTGCCCTGCGGGGTCAGTTCGACCTCCAGCTCGCCGTCGAGCAGCTGGCGCTCGAACAGGGCGTTCTCGCCGACGTAGGAGGCGATCATCCTGCGGATCTGCCGGTCCTCGAGCAGCACGCCCAGGCCGAAGCCGTCGATGCCGCAGTTGTTGGAGACCACCGTCAGCCCCTTGACCTGGCGGCGGCGGATCTCGGCGATCAGGTTTTCCGGGATGCCGCACAGACCGAAGCCGCCGGCCAGGACGGTCATGCCGTCGGTGAGCCCGGCCAGGGCTTCTTCGTAGGTGTTCACGCGCTTGTCGAGTCCGGCCATGCTGTTCTGCCTCTTGTTGTTGTCCTGCTTCCGCAGCGCCGCTGGCGGAGAGCGATGTCAAGTTGAGAGCAGTGCCTTTAAGAGCAAAGGTACAGCCCAGTTTTAATGCCACTGCCTACCCTAAAAAGTCCCTCCCGCGGTATCAGGCACCTGCAACTGCAGGCCCTTCACTCGCTCAATGCCTAGCGGTACAGCTGCAGGGCCTTCACACGCTCCATACCTAAGGAGGCAGAGAGCATGGGAAACCGGGGAGGGCAAAGGGTGACAAGAAGGTCGGGCAGGCGTCACGGCGCGCCGCGACGCTTGCCCGACAGATCAAGCCCGCAGCCGGACGAGACTTTCCAGTACGAACTCTGGCTGCTGCTCAGCGGGGATCTCGACGAAGTAGAACTGCCCTTGGTCGAGGACCGGCAAGCTGCCGCCATGCCACAGAGCGGCGCCCACATCCACGCCGCTTGATGCCGGCTTCGGCACCCGGATGGTCGGCGAGATCACCGCATCGAACTCGGCCAGCGCGGGCGATGCCAAGGCCGAGCCACCGTGCGGCCGCAAGGCCAGCGACCAACGATAGTGTTTGGCCACGTTGATCAGCGGGCGATAGCGTTCGACGTCGGTCACGCCCATGCTGCTATCGGCGGGCTGCTCCTCCAGCAGCACACCACCCACCGGGTAGGCGGAAACGGAGCGCAGCAGGTCAGCCATGTACATGGCGGCATCCTCGATCCCGTCCGGCTCTAGTTCGACCTCGATCCGCCCGGCCAGCATATTGGCATGATGCAGCCAGTGCTTGGGCGACGGCATGGCCAGCACCAGTGGCGTCTGGCCGCGCAGGTTGGCGATGACCGCCTCCACGACCTCGGCCAGGATCTGGCGTGGCTCTTCCTGCTCCAGCAGCTTGCGCAGCGGGAAGGACAGGCGCCTTTTCGACCCCAGCTCCGCTGCCACCTCCGGGTGGCGAGACAGCCAGGAATCGAACAGCTCGCCGACTTCCACCACCGCCACGTCCGGTCGCAGCAGGCCCTGGGCCTGACTGAAGTAGGCCAGGTACTGCGGCGCACTCAACCAAGGGTCGCCTCCTGTGCCCAACAACAGCCTTCGGGTGTAGGCCGAAGCCTTCAGCCACACCCGCAGGCGTCCACCGCCCGTGCCGCCGGGCAGATCGTCGGCGAGATGTTGGCTCATTGCTTTTCACCTCCCATCGCGCCGAGTGCCGCCAGGCGTGCCTCGAGTTCGGCGATGCGCACATCCTTCGGATGCGCCATGTAGTTGGGCTTGGGCTCGTCGGCAGCGCGGAACTTGTCGGCGCCTCCCATATAGAGCTTGTCGATATCATCGCCCCAGCAGCCGAAGTACTGCAGGTAAGATGGTGGTGTCGGCTTGTTCCACGACTTGACAAACTCGGCATAAGGCACGCCGCGGGCCAGACGCGCCTTGCGCTCGGTATCGCGGGCCGCGGCGGTGGCCTCGTGGTTGATCGCCAGCGTCAGCGGGTCGAACTTGACCTTGTACAGTCGCTCGGCGACGTCCTGCGAGATCAGGCCCTCCTCGATGTCGCGAATGACACCCGCCGGGTCGCGCTCCAGCAGATCGCCGTAACCGGCACCGGCGCCTTGCGAGATCATGAACAGTTCGCCGCGTTTGGAGATCTCGAAGCCCATGCCCATGTGGTGGGTGGTGTAGCTCGCCCCTTCGAAGGGCTGCTCGTTCATGATCTCCTCGATCGAGTGCTTGAACTTTTCCGGCGTCTCGAGCAGCACGTCATACACATCCACGCCCTTAACTTTGGAGAGCGGATAGGTACCGCATGCATAGCCGCCGAACAGACCCTGTATTGGCGGGATCTTGGCGCCCTGGCAGGTAGTCATGAAGCCCCATTGCTCGCTGTCCTTGGTCGCCACGATCATCGTGTAACCCTGGCCACCGCGATACTTGCCTGGCGCGATAGCGTCGCGCGTCATCTTCTTCGACACTAGTTGTAGGAAAGGCACGTCCTCCTCGTTCAGCTCTTGCTCACCGATGTCCGCCATGGTGGCGAAGATTGGTGCCAAGGCGTGCTCGCCATCGCGGTCCACCCTGGCGCCGCCCCCCATTCCGTTCAGGTCTGCACAGAGGTTGCCCAGGGTCTCGCCGTGCTGGCTCACTCCGCCCCAAATGAAGGTATTGATCATGTTAAAGGTCGGAGCATGTACCTTCGTGTATTTCTCCGAGCAACTGTAAAGGAACTTTGCCACTGCGTGCTGGCCGGCGGTGAAGCCGGTGAAGATCGACATCAGGCTTTGCGAGTTTGGCGCATCATAGGAGCAGTTCACGATCGAGTGCGGATCGGTGATTACCTCGATCGGTGCGAAGGCCGCCTGGCCGCGCGGTAGATCCGGCCACACGTAGCACAGGAAAACCTGCGATAGCATGCCCTTGAGGCCGGCGACGATGGTGTTGGTCGGTCGATTGGTGAATTCCGGTGCCGAACCGCGGAAGTCGAAGATCAGCCGGTCACCGGTTTTGGTGAGCTTGCAGTTAATCTTCACCACACAGTTTTCGCGCAGGGTCGAGTCCTGGATGATGTAGGTGCGCACCGTCATGTCCGGCCATTCGCTGATGCGGCGCTTCACCTCGGCGCGGACGTTCTCCATGGTCAGGCGCAGGGTCGAAACCATGGCGTCCGGGCCGTCGGTCTTGAGCGTTTCTTCGATCCGCTGCTTGATGCGCAGGCAAGCGAAGAGCTTGACCTTCATGTCCTCGTACTGCAGCTTGGGCTCGCGCACCGAGTTCTGTAGGAAGGTCAGGATGTCTCGCTTGATTTCGTAGTTTTCCACCACCTTGAAGGGGCTCATTTTCAGGCCTTCATCGCACGGGCTCTCAGCCATGGATGGCATGCCGCCCGGCTCGATCGCGCCGTTCTCGCCCTCGTGCACGGTGGAGGCTACCCAGCACACCAACCTCCCCTCGTGGAAAATCGGCAGGATCATGCTCTGGTCAGTGTTATGCACGTTGCCATAGCGCGCGTCGTTATGGATGAAGCCGTCGCCTTCGCGCACCCCCACGGTGGGATCGTTCATCCAGTTCTTGATGATGAACTTGATGGGGTGGTGCACCAGAGCGGAGAAGATCAGCACGCCGCCAGCACTGGCGATGGCGAGATCGCCCGAGGCCGAATACACCCCCGTGATGACGTCGCCCCACTTGGCGCCAGGCGCTGCGCCCATTTGCTCCACCATCTCATAGCCTTCGTCGCAGCCGGCCTGGATGCGATCACGGATCTTGGCGATTGTGTGGGCGTCGCTCATCTTGCGGATGGCCTCGTCCTCCGCCTCGGTCCGGGGCATCAGATCGTGGTTCTGCATGATCTCCGGGTCCGGCCCAAGGAACAACGTGGTGTCGCTGAGGAACTTCTGGATCAGCGCCAGCTCATCAGCGCTCGGCGTTTTTGCCCTTACAGGCGTAGCGATCTCGTTCATGTTCAAATCCTGTATGAAAATGAAATATGGTCGATGGTTATCCCGTGGCTATCAGGCCCGCAGGAACCAGGAGGCACCCTGCTTGGCGGCGACGAAGTTCCAGCCCGGATTGACCAGGAAGGTCGTCACTTCGGAGGCGATAATGGCGGGGCCGGTGATCTGCACCCCGGGTTCGATCTCCCCTCGGCTCCACACTGGCGTCTCGAATGCCCCCTCGTAGCCGACGAAATAGCACTTGCGGGTGGCCGACGGCGGCGGCGGCGACTTGCGCTGTCCGACTGGCACCGGCTTG
This sequence comes from Azotobacter salinestris, assembly GCF_009363155.1. Classification (NCBI taxonomy): domain Bacteria; kingdom Pseudomonadati; phylum Pseudomonadota; class Gammaproteobacteria; order Pseudomonadales; family Pseudomonadaceae; genus Azotobacter; species Azotobacter salinestris. The sequence continues at coordinate 202,999 of NZ_CP045302.1, read as the reverse complement.
ATATCCTCGAACTGCACTGTCTCGTGGCGAACGAACGCGGCAACCCGAATGGTGTTGATGCGGATACCAGCCTCCGGCGCCTGCGAACCCTTGCCGAAACGCTTGCCGTAGTCGTTGGAGAACTGCTCGATGATCGCCAGCACGTCCGCCGGACCATGTATCTCGTGCTTGGGAATGACCGCGGTGGTTTGCACCAGCTGGTTGCCGTAGCGCAAATCCAGTTCGAGGTTGTGGCAGATGTCCTCGCGGGCCACGCCCTGGCGTAGCAGATCCTGGGTACCCTGCTCCTTCAGCTCGCCGACGATGGCGTTGAAGCGGTCGTAGTCGTCGAACAGGTGGCGGGTGTTCGAGTCGTACAACACCATGTAGAGCGAGGTCTCGTGGATGTGGAGCTGGTGCATGTTGCCGGCTCCGACCGCCGAGAACACCGAGCTGAACGGAGGCGCCAGAATCTTGTCGATGTTCAGGTTTTGCGCGATGCCGCAACAATGCAGCGGCCCATTGCCGCCGTAAGCCAGCATGGTGAAGTCCTTGGGGTCATAACCGCGGGCGCGCAGCTCGGTGAAGAGCCCGTTGGCCATGCTGTCGTCCACTTTCTCGCGGATCAGCAGTGCGGCCTCGATGACCGAGCAGTCGAGGTCGTCGCACAGCGCGTCCTCGACTGCAGCCGCTGCACGACGCGGATTGAGCGGAATCGATCCGCCCGCATAGTTCTCCGGGTCCAGGTAGCCCAGCAACAGGTCGGCGTCGGTCACCGTCGGACGCATGCCACCGCGGTCGTAGCAGGCCGGGCCGGGATCGGAGCCGGCGGACTCGGGCCCGCACTTCACCGTGTTGTACATGCGGTCATAGCTGGCGATGGAGCCACCGCCGGCACCCAGGGTCACCAGGTGCACCATGGGCACCGACACCAGCCAGCGATCGATCACCGGATTGAAGTCGTAGTGCTTGATGCCACCCTCAACCACAATGCCGATGTCGTAGCTGGTGCCGCCCATGTCGGTTGCTACTACGTTGCCCAAGTCGCACTGCATGGCCAGGTGTTCAGAGGCTCCGATGCCGGAGACCGGCCCGGAGTGGATGGTCTGCAGGGCGTCCGTCGAATTGAGCTGGGCCATGCCGCCAGAGTTGTGAATGACCAGCATCGGCTGCTCGTAGCGATGGGCCCGCAGGTTCTGTTCGAGCGCGGATAGGGCGTGGTACATGGTCGAGTGCAGGTAGCCATCGACGATGGCCGAGGTCGCCCGCACGTACTCGCCCTTGCGGCCCGCCACCTGATGAGACAAGACCACCGGAATCGCCCCCAGCAGATGGGACGGGTATTCCTCGAGCAGGATCTCCTCGATGCGCTGCTCGTGCGCCGGATTCACCACCGAATTGATTAGCGCTACCACGATGATTTCGGCGCCGCGGTCCACCAGCTCGCGGATCTGAGTGCGCACGTCGTCCTCATCGAGCGGCATGACCAGGTCGCCTTGGAAGTCTACGCGCTCGCGCACCCCGCGGATCATGTGCGGCAGCACCAACGGGTCGGGACGCTGAGCGTTGGGCATGTCCTGCTGGCCCAGGTTGTCCAGCCCCTCGCCGTAGCCGCGAGCACGCGACAACGGCACCGTGGCTTCGTAGCCGGCAGTAACCAGCATGCCGATCTTGGGCCCCTTGTGTTCGATCAGGGCATTGGTTCCCAGCGTGGTGGCGTAGCGGACGGAGTCCACCTGCGACAGGATTTCCTCGAGCTCCAGGCCGAGGTCGTGATAGGCCTTGCTCAGAGCTTCATTGAAGCCCAGGGCGAGGTTGTGATGTGTGGTCAGAGCCTTGGCCTCGATGTACTTGCCATCCCAGACCACGAAACAATCGGTGAACGTGCCACCGATATCGACTGAAACGCGTCTCATATTATCTCCTTATTATTCTTTTGCGCCGGCACCGCCCGGATCAAGGGCAGGGATGCTTACCGGCAGTTGACGGTGGCTTAGTGATTGTGGCCCTGATCGGCCAGTACCTCGGGACCCACGACCGGCTTCGCGATTTCCTCGCGCTTGGCCCACTGCGCCCGCAGGGCCGGCAGGTCCGGCTGCATGTCGTGCAGTGGCGGATGGCCGGGAATGGCATATTCCGTCTCGACCATGGTTCCGCAGTGCGGGCAGTAGTACTCAAGAATGCGCACCCACTCCGGGTCGGGACTGAAGGTGAAGCGGTACTTCTCAGGGTCAATGATGGGCGGATGAATCTCGCGCGGATCGCGGTTGTAGACGAGCATGCCTTCCTTGTAGCTCTTGGTCGCTGACCCGATCTCGTGGTCGCACACTCGGCACTCCCACTTTTTCGAATCGAGATCGATGCGCAGATATTCGGTCATCAGAACTTTCATTTTTCAGGCCTTCCTGTTCAGCATGATGTCGCCCGCATCGCTGATGACGAAACTCCAGCCATCGAGCACGTGGCACGTAAAGAAGTCTTCTTCGAGAATCGCGGGCCCGGTTGCGTGGTCGCCCGGAGCCAGTTCGGCCAGGCGGTAGACCGGGATGTCGATGCGCCCCTTGCCGCGGGTCAGCACTTTGCGCGTGTCGATGGCGCTGGCGGCCTGGCTCTCGGCGAAGCGCGCGGTCTTGCTGACTTCGGCGCGCAGCGGCTTGACGGCACGCAGGCCCAACTCCACCGTCCGTGCGTGCGCCAGTTCGGCCGGGTAGCCGACTCCGTCGGCAATCGGGTAGCGCAACTCGCTGCCGTCACCCAGTTCGCCCGCCAGCCAAGCTTCTATGTCGTACTGACCTTCAGCGAAGCCCTCGGCGAACATGTCGCGCGCAGCCTTGAGCTTGAGGCCGGCCAGGGCCTCGCCCACGCCTTTGGTGCTGCGGTCGTCGAGTGCGATCGCGTAACGCTGGGAGATGTCGCACGAGCCGATACCGAAGGCACTGAACACCGCCGCCAGCTTGGGCACCGCAACCCGGTCGATGCCGGCCTTCTCTGCCACGCCACAGGCATTGAGCGGCCCGGCGCCACCGAACGCGAGCATTACTGTGTCCTTTGATACCTTGGTGAAGCGGTGCAGTTCGACAGCAATCTTCTCCTCGTAGGCGTGCGCCATCTGCAGTAGCGCCTCATCGAGGCCGATGCCCAGCGGCTTGGCGATGTTGAAAGTGACTGCGCTGGCAGCCCGGTCCAGATCCAGCGCCATACCGCCGCCGAAATAGGACTTGGGGTCGAAAATACCGCTTAGCAGGCTGGCATCGGTGATCGTGGCCTCCTTGCCGCCACGACCGAAAGCCGCCGGCCCCGGGACCGCACCAACGCTTTCCGGCCCAATCACAATGCGGTTGTTGACCACCTTGAAGATGGAACTGCCGCCTGCGCCGGCGCTCATGATCTCGCACAGCGGGAAGGACACGCTGATACCTTCGACGTGACCGCGCTGCACCTCCGCGACCGTACCATTGAGGCACTGGCCGATGTCGGTGGTGGTGCCGCCGACGTCGATAGCAACCACGTCGGACAGGCCATAGAGCTTGGCAAAGGACTTCATGCCCTCCATGCCACCGCGCGGACCGGAGCTGTAGGTCTTGATCGCCACCGTCTTGGCGACGCGCGAAGCATCGCCGTCGTTGCGGAAGATCAGCAGCGGGTTCTTGGTGCGATAGGCGCGCAGGCGGTTCTCGGCATTGAACAGGAATGCCTCCGTCGCCGGATGCAGGAAGGAATTGATCAGCGCCGTCCAGGTGCGGCGAATCACGTCGCGATCCGTCGTCAGGTCGCTGCCATAGAGCACCGGCACCGCGCCCAGCAGATGCCGCGGATACTTGCGCAGCACGACCTTGCGGAAGCGCTCCTCGACCTCGAGGAAGGCCGCGCCGCCGAAGCTCACCACCAGGCGGTTGGCACCGGCCGCGGTAAGCTGGTTGATCGCCCTTACCACCTCGACGTCCGCATCGTCACCAAGCACAGTGGCGGCATCGAGAAAAACCACGCGGTCGCCGACCAGCGCCTCGTACACCTCTGGATCGTGTTCCGCCAGGCGCACCGGCAGGTCGCGGGCACCGGCATCGATGATGAGGCCGAGCCGCGGCCCCTTGCGCTCGCAGATGGCATTAGTACCCTGCGTCGTCGAATAGCGGATAAGGTCGACCTCCTCGAGCAGCCGCGCCACGTCCGGCGTGTCGTAGAGAACGCCAGACGCCTTCTGCAAGCCTTCGAAGAAACACTTGCTCAGATCGTAAGGTGTAGTCAGTACCTTCGTCTTTCTGACTCCATCATCGGTCATGATGCAGATATCGGTGAGCGTGCCACCGTTATCGATGTTTATTTGCAATGTCATGCCGCATTTCTCCCGTCATCTCGTTCGTGGATTGAGACTTTTCTAACGTCAGTCCAGGACTGGTGTTTTCCGGACCCTCAAGTCGTTTCACCGTCGCTGATTACTAAAGTCATTCAACACGGTGAAATCGGACTTTCCACTGATACTTATCGCAAGCGGTATGCCAACTCACGAGCGACTAATTACTTTCAGCAACTCATTGTTTTTTAACGAAAAATAAAAAATGCAGAATTTTCGTTAAATCGAGTGCGTCTAGATTCGCGAATACCCGTTCGAATTTCGGTTGAATTGATGCAACGCAACAAAGCGAGTGTCAGAACGTAAAAATTGGGAGCTTTCCGAATTCTAGGCGCGATGAGGCATGCCCGACCGGCAGCACCGGAGTCGGCCGATCAGAGTCAACGAGCGTGGGGATGAGAAGACCGCGAAGATAGGCACAGGCAATTGCGAATAAGCACTTCGCTAAGGATGGTCTGAAGTAGTCATGTATTTCTGGCTGACTTCAGCCCCCCGCCGACTTTGAAAGCGGAGAATCGATCAAAAACGATCAGATCACCCGCTCGTTTCTGCGTTTTTTAGCTGCCGCGAGCACGTCGCAGCAACCGTTTCCCGCATTACAGGCGCACCTCTCCTGCATTCGCCAGTAAATATCGGCGCGCCATCCACAGATTCGACAAGGCGAACAGCGTCACCAACTGTGACGTGTTTTTGGCCAATCCCCGGAAGCGCACCTTGGTGTAGCCAAACTGGCGCTTGATCACGCGGAACGGATGTTCGACCTTGGCTCGTACCTGGGCCTTGGCCTTCTCGATCTTGCGGATCGCTTTGTATAAGGCGCTACGCTTGCCATGCTTCTTGTAGGTACTGCGCCGGGCCGCGACCTGCCAGATGACCTGCCGACCTTCATGCTCGGGGCGCTTCTCTACGCCGGTATAGCCCGCATCGGCACTCACTACGTTTTCCTCGCCATGCAGCAGTTGGTCGACTTGGGTGACATCTGCCACGTTGGCTGCCGTGACCACCACGCTGTGCACCAGACCCGACTCAGCGTCGGCACCAATGTGAGCTTTTGCGCCGAAGTAGTACTGGTTGCCCTTCTTCGTCGAGTGCATTTCCGGGTCGCGCTTGCCGTCCTTGTTCTTCGTCGAGCTCGGCGCATGGATCAGGGTGGCGTCGACAATGGTGCCCTGGCGCAGCGACAGTCCGCGCTCGCCCAGATAGCCGTTGATCACCTCCAGTATTCCCCCGGCCAGTTCGTGCTTCTCCAGCAGGCGACGGAAGTTGAGGAGGGTCGTTTCGTCCGGGATGCGCTCCAGGCTCAGGCCGGCGAACTGGCGCAGGAGAGTGGTTTCGTACAGCGCTTCCTCCATCGCCGGATCGCTGTAGCCGAACCAGTTCTGCATCAGGTGCACGCGCAGCATGGCTGCCAGCGGGTAGGCGGGCCGACCGCCTTCGCCCTTGGGATAGTAGGGCTCGATCAGGGCGATCAGCCCCTGCCACGGCACCACCTGGTCCATCTCGAGCAGGAAGCGCTCGCGGCGGGTCTGCTTGCGCTTGCCGGCATACTCGGCATCGGCGAAGGACAGTTGCTTCATCGGGAAACTCGGACAAGGGAGCGGGTGTATTTCACCAGAATCGGGAAGTCTTTTTCAGGATTTCCCTAAGGATGGTCTGAAGTAGTCATGTATTTCTGGCTGACTTCAGCCCCCCGCCGACTTTGAAAGCGGAGAATCGATCAAAAACGATCAGATCACCCGCTCGTTTCTGCGTTTTTTAGCTGCCGCGAGCACGTCGCAGCAACCGTTTCCCGCATTACAGGCGCACCTCTCCTGCATTCGCCAGTAAATATCGGCGCGCCATCCACAGATTCGACAAGGCGAACAGCGTCACCAACTGTGACGTGTTTTTGGCCAATCCCCGGAAGCGCACCTTGGTGTAGCCAAACTGGCGCTTGATCACGCGGAACGGATGTTCGACCTTGGCTCGTACCTGGGCCTTGGCCTTCTCGATCTTGCGGATCGCTTTGTATAAGGCGCTACGCTTGCCATGCTTCTTGTAGGTACTGCGCCGGGCCGCGACCTGCCAGATGACCTGCCGACCTTCATGCTCGGGGCGCTTCTCTACGCCGGTATAGCCCGCATCGGCACTCACTACGTTTTCCTCGCCATGCAGCAGTTGGTCGACTTGGGTGACATCTGCCACGTTGGCTGCCGTGACCACCACGCTGTGCACCAGACCCGACTCAGCGTCGGCACCAATGTGAGCTTTTGCGCCGAAGTAGTACTGGTTGCCCTTCTTCGTCGAGTGCATTTCCGGGTCGCGCTTGCCGTCCTTGTTCTTCGTCGAGCTCGGCGCATGGATCAGGGTGGCGTCGACAATGGTGCCCTGGCGCAGCGACAGTCCGCGCTCGCCCAGATAGCCGTTGATCACCTCCAGTATTCCCCCGGCCAGTTCGTGCTTCTCCAGCAGGCGACGGAAGTTGAGGAGGGGTCGTTTCGTCCGGGATGCGCTCCAGGCTCAGGCCGGCGAACTGGCGCAGGAGAGTGGTTTCGTACAGCGCTTCCTCCATCGCCGGATCGCTGTAGCCGAACCAGTTCTGCATCAGGTGCACGCGCAGCATGGCTGCCAGCGGGTAGGCGGGCCGACCGCCTTCGCCCTTGGGATAGTAGGGCTCGATCAGGGCGATCAGCCCCTGCCACGGCACCACCTGGTCCATCTCGAGCAGGAAGCGCTCGCGGCGGGTCTGCTTGCGCTTGCCGGCATACTCGGCATCGGCGAAGGACAGTTGCTTCATCGGGAAACTCGGACAAGGGAGCGGGTGTATTTCACCAGAATCGGGAAGTCTTTTTCAGGATTTCCCTAATTGAAGCGTACTGCAAAAGACAAAGCCTCCACCCCTAGATCAAGGGGCGGAGGCAAATTGGTCAGGAAAAGAGAAATCGACGTCAGATGCGATAGTTGCGTAAATCGTCTACATAGGCCTCGAGGTCGAAGCGCTTGAGCTTTGCGTAGACAGTACTCTTGGCAATACCCAGTTCGCGTGCCACCGCGGTCATGTTACCGCGACTGCCCTTGATTGCCCGCAGGATGGCCTCGCGCTCGGCACTCTCCAGGCCGTTCAGATCGCGCGGGTTGTCGGGCGCATCAAGTTCCGAGTGCGCCGCTGCGCGCGAAGCGGCGCGCACGTCGATCGGCACGTCGGCCTCGGTCAGCACGCTCGCTTGCGAGGTGAGCAGCATGCTTTCGATGACATTACGGAATTCGCGGATGTTGCCCGGCCAGGCGTACTGCTGCAGCAGCGCCACCGCGCCGGCCGACAGCATCCGCGGCCCGAGCCCGTGCTGCGGCGCCAGGGTCTTGAGATAGTGCTCGCCGAGCAGGGGAATGTCCCCGGCCCGCTCGCGCAGGGACGGGATGTTGATGCTGGTCACCGCAACCCGGTAGAAGAGATCCATGCGGAAGGTGCCGGCCTGGATTTCCTTGCGCAGGTCGCGATTGGTCGCGGCCACGAGGCGGAAATTGACCTTGCGCGGCTTGTTCTCGCCGATGCGATAAACCTCGCCCTCCTCCAGCACTCTCAGGAAATGGGGCTGGAGGTCGATGGGCATCTCGCCGATCTCGTCGAGGAATAGGGTGCCACCGTCGGCCGCCTCGATCTTGCCCATCATGCCGCCGCGCCGCGCCCCAGTGAACGAGCCCTCGGTGTAGCCGAACAGCTCGCTGGTCAACAGCTCGCGCGAGAAGCCGCCGCAATTCAGGGCAACGAAGGGGCCGTCCTTGGTCGCGCCGGATTCGTGTATGCAGCGCGCAAACACGTCCTTACCCACCCCAGTCTCGCCCAGCAGCAGGACCGGGACACGGGACTTCGCAAGCTGCCGGGCGCGACCGACCGTCTGCAGCAGTGCCGCCGACTCTCCCACCAACTTGTCGAAGCTACCCTTGTCGGCCGTCTCACCGAGGACGAGCGGGCTCGCCGCACGGGCACCGCCGCCGACAGGCGCGCGCCGGCTTGGCAGCGTCAGTACCGTACCGAGATGCTCGCCGCCGACGAGCACCGGTTGCAGCCAGTTCTGGTCTATCCACTCGGGCAGGGCCTCGGCGGCCTCGCCATCCTTCTTCCAGTCCAGCGACAAGGTGCCGAGGGCGTCCGCCGAGCCAAACAGCTCGCGACCAGCCAGATCGGCCACCACCGCCGAGGCGCGCGCATTCGCCTTAATGGCACGACCACGACGGTCGAACACGATGACGCCATCAGTCGTGCTCGGCGAAAGGCGGTCGACACAGCTCTCCAGCAGGCGATAGCGGACATCCATTTCCATTCTTGCCAAGCGGTTCTCGATGCGACCGGCCGTCGCCACAACCAAGGCAAGGCTGTGTCGGCTGTAGGAGTCGTTGAGCCCAGATACGTCGACCACGCCGAGGATGGAACCGTCGTAGGGGTCGCGGATCACTGTCGCCGAACAGGACCAGCGCTTGATGCCGGCGCAGTAATGCTCCGCCGAGTGAATCTGCACCGGCTGACCGATTTCCAGGGCGGTACCGATCGCGTTGGTGCCGCAAGCGAGTTCGCTCCAGCTCGCACCCGGCAGCAGATGCACGTTTTCCGCCGCGCCGCGCGTGGACACATCCCCTTCGAGGTTAAGGATGATGCCGGTCTGGCTGGTGAGCACCATCACCGTTCCAGTTTCAGAAAGAAAATCCCGTGCCGAGGCCATGATGGGCGCGCTGGCAGTCAGCAGATCGGCGCATTCGTCGCGCAAGGAATGTAGGGAATTCTCGCCAACCGGCGGCGGTGCCTGGAAGCGGCTAGGGTCGACGCTGGCTCCGAAGCAACGTCGCCAAGAATCGTCGATCAGGCGGCGCAGCGCATCCGAACCGGGTTCGCAGCCATTGAGAAATCGCTCCCATGAAGCCATAACGCGGCCATCATTTTCCGGTACGGAAAACATCTGGCCTGAAACAGTGGCAGGCATATCCACCCTCCTTGGCTACGTCGTCGCATTTGCGAACGCAACGCGCAGCTCTCTATTGTTTTCTATTGTTATCTTTTGACCAGCTTCGGAACCGACCCTCTGACCGTGCCCGCGCCAATGTCGGGTTTCCATTGTTATGGCCGTCGTCGCTATGCGGCATCTGGCAACCGCATGTGTCTCATGCACGCGAACTGCATCAACCATGGCAGCCGCCCCGACAAATCTATGCCGGGCCTCACCGTCAGTGGTGCCTGACCGGAACTTAAGCTTGTCATCCGTTAGCTAAGATTAGCTACTGCCAACACAAGATATTGTCCGCCGGCTGGCATTATAAGATGCAATATATGAGCCATATGACTCTTATCGGAAGCAGTGACCGCCGCATCGGCCAGAGCGGTGCTGCTCGCCGACTAAATTCGGTACGAACGTCTGATTATAGGACGTGAAGGCGACCGAAAATCAAACGCCCACCGATACGTCCGCGGGCTTGGCTGTTGGCAGCAGCCACAGCGTGGCAGATGGGAAGCCTAGGGGCTGTTGACGTTTCGAGCCAGAGGCGTTGATGAAGAAGAGCAAACCCGCAGAATTCAGGCTCCCAGCCCGATAATCCCGCGAGTTTGCAATGCCCCGATTGATGCTCAGTGACGAACTCTGGTCGAAGCTGGAAAACGTGCTGCTTCAGCAAGCCATTTATCACAAGCCGAATCTGCGCATGACGGTCGAGGGGATGCTCTACCGGATGCGCGCCGGCGGCCCCTGGAGAGACCTGCCCAGCGCCTTCGGGCGTTGGAGCTCGGTCTACAAGCGCTTCAATGCGTGGTCGGCGGCCGGCAAGTGGCTCAAGGTTTTCCAGGCGTTGATCGAGGAGCCCGATCTCGAGTGGGCCTTCATCGATGGCACCTACATGAAGGCCCATCAGCACAGTAGCGGTGCTGCCAGCGATCAGCCCGAGGCCATCGGCAAAAGCCGCGCGGGACACACGAGCAAGATCCACCTGGCCGTCGATGCGCATGGCTTGCCGGTGGCTTTCGAGATCACCGGGGGCAACGTCAACGACTGCACTTCGGCCCCCGAGTTGATTGCGCAGTTGCCGTCTGCCGAGGCGATCGTGGCCGACAAGGGCCATGAAAGCGAGCGCATTCGCGAACAGATCGAGGCGCAGGGGGCACGGGCGGTCATTCCCCGAAAGCGCAACTCGCTCAAGGGCAATGGCGATCTGGACCGGGGGCTGTATCGCTACCGGCATCTGGTCGAGAACGCCTTTGCACGGCTTAAACATCACCGAGCCGTAGCGTTCCGCTACGACAAGCTGAAGCGAAATTACGAGAGCATGGTAGCCATGGCCTGTGGGTTTCTATGGCTCCCCATGTGAATCGTCAACAGGCCCTAGGGCTCGAGGCTGAACGTGAGGGTGTTTTCGGCGGAGTGGCTGCAGGCTATGAGGTCGTAGCTTGGCCAGAAGGCGGCAAGATCAATAGGATGTATGGCGACAGCAGGGGGTAGGGCTTGGTGTGTTTGGCGACTGCCAATTTACCTGCTTCCCTGCCTGTCAATCCTCGCTTCCCCAGGATTCCGCGAAGAATCTTATTAAAGGCATCTGCCATGCCAAAGCGGGCGCAGCGCACGGCGCCTTGCAACACACTGATTTTCCGTCGTTAAGCTAATCCGGCCGAGTACATTCGCTCCATCACCGTCTGCTTCCTGGACGACCGCCGAGTCTTTTCCGTTCGATCCCAGAACGCTCCGTGCTCAAGCGCGCGCCCACACTTTCGACGCAATACCGCCGCCCACAACGGGTTGCAGCCTATCGTCACGCCTTGGCATTGCTTTTGCCTTTCTTCAGCTTGCTTCCAGCACGGAAATCAACAACAACAATACCGGAGACAACCATGCCAAGCCCCTCTACATCGTGGCCCGCCCAGCACCCCATCGGTCGCATCCCAGTCAGCCTACTCACCGGTTTCCTCGGCGCGGGCAAGACAACCCTGTTGAATCAGTTGATGAAGGATCCCTCGATGGCGGGCACCGCGCTGCTGATCAATGAGTTTGGCGAGGTCGGTATCGACCACCACTTGGTCGACAAGCTCGACGAGCACACGCTGCTGCTCGACTCTGGCTGCATTTGCTGCAGCGTGCAGGGCGATCTGCTCAGAGCCCTGCGGGAGCTCCACCAGCGGCTTTCCCGGCGGGAAATCCCGAACCTTTCTCGGGTGATCATTGAGACAACCGGACTCGCCGACCCGGTTCCCATCGTCTATACGCTGATGGAGGAGCGCTTCGTCGCGGCGCGCTACATCTGCGACAGCGTGCTGACAGTCGTCGACGCTGAACATGGTCTTGATCAGCTGACTCGACACCGCGAGGCCATACGTCAGGTTGCCATGGCCGACCGCCTGCTGATCAGCAAAGGGGACCTAAGCGCCGCCACAACCCGGGCGCGGCTGGAGGAGAAACTTGCCGCTCTCAACCCCAGTGCGCTCCGCCTGGAGGTGCGCCACGGCAAGATATCGCCGGATCAGCTCTTCGGCAGCGGCATCTATGCTGTCGCAGGGAAACTGCCCGACGTCGCCCGCTGGCTGATGGATGAACGCGAGCACGAGCATTACCAACCGGCGGAAACAACAGCGGCGCCACTCTTGACGCTTAAGTCTGCCGCACGCCATCGCAAGCATGTCGAGCACCACGGCAATGCCATCTCGTCCTTCATCGTCCGCTTCGAAGCGCCAGTCCCATGGCATGGCTTCGCGGTATCGATCGGGCGAATCCTTGGGTCGTATGGACAACAGCTACTACGGGTGAAGGGGCTAATGGCAGTAGCAGGCAATCCGCAGCCGCACGTTATTCAGTGCGTGCAGGACGTAGCCTACCCGCCGGTGCGACTCCAAGCCTGGCCCAACGACGGAGCTTTCGCCGATCACTGTGGACGACTGGTGTTTATCGTGCAAGATCTCGCCCCAGCGGCAGTCGACGCCATCCGCGGAGCATTGGCCGACCTTCCCGGAGTGGTCGCAGCCACACGCATCAGCGCCGCCCATCCTCTGCTTCCTACACGCTGCTGGCTCACCCAGCAAATGCCACTCACGCCCCGCAAGGGCCTGGAGCTCGACGCTTGGTTCGTCCAGCCGAAGCGCTTCGCGAAGCACCAGGCCGTCGGCGCACACTCCTGGGCAGCGGAGTCAGACCGCCATCGCTGATACGTCACATTCACGGTGGCGACTGATCGTGCTTTCTAGACACCACTAACCCAGCCAGCTCGGATTCACGCCGACGACAGCAAGTGCGTGCTAGCCGCCATCACCCCCATCTCGGCGATGTCAGCGATACCGCCCCGACGATGTTGAGTACCGCCTCGTCCACAAGAGCGGCACCAGACGCTGAACTCGCACCGTCAGTACCACGCTAAGAAACGGTCACGGCACGCCGCTGCGCATCCAGCAACAGGAATGAATCCATGCGTTTCCACAATAAGAAGAATCCAGTCTGGGCCACGCCCCTGCCCTTGATAATCGCCCTGGCGGTCCCGGCAATCGCCGCCGATGGAGAGGGCTTCCTCGAGGGCTCGACCGTCAAGGTGCTCAACCGCAACATCTACTTCAGCCAGGATTTCCGCAACGGCGACAGCGCCCTCAACCCACAGACCGGCGAGAAGAAGACCCGCCGCAGCGAGTGGGCGCACGGCGTGATCGCCACCTTCGAGTCCGGCTTCACCCCCGGCGTGGTGGGTTTCGGCCTGGACGTGCGCGGCCAGTTCGGGATCAAGCTGGACGGCGGCGACGGCCTGGTCGGCAACGGCATGGCGGGCAACGGTATCGTCCCGCGGCGCGGCTACAATTTCGACGGCGAGCCCAAGGACGAATTCGGCCGGGTCGACGTGGCGCTGAAGATGCGCCTGTTCGAGGATACCGAGCTGCGCTACGGCGACGTCCGCCCGCTCACCCCGGTGGTCAACACCAGCGACATCCGCCTGCTGCCGCAGAGCTTTCGCGGCGGCACCGTCATGAACACCTCGATCAAGGGCCTGACCCTGCAGGCCGGCAAGCTGGAGTCCAACGCCGACCGTACCGCCACCGCCCACCGGGGCGACCTGGGCACCGCCTACGGCGGGCGCTTCAAGGAGGCCGACGACTTCGTCTACTTCGGCGCCGACTATCAGGTCAACGACCGGCTGCGCCTGCGCCTGCACCATGGCCGGCTCGACGACGTGTGGAACCAGGCCTTCCTCGGCGTCGATTGGAACCAGCCGCTGCGCGAGGGGCTGAAACTGCGGGCCGGCGCCAAGTACTACCGCACCCGCGACACCGGCAAGTCGCTGATGGGCGACATCAACAACGACTCCTGGAGCGCCCATGTCGGCCTCGACGTCGGCGCCCACAGCTTCACCGTGGCGCGTACCCACATCGACGGCGACACACCGTTCGACTACTTGTGGAATACTTGGGACTTCTACTTGGACACCGCTTCCCAGTCCTCCGATTTCAACAGCCCAAACGAGCGGGTGTGGATGGCGCGCTACGACTACGACTTCGCCGGCCTCGGCATCCCCGGCCTGAGCTTCACCACCCGTTACATGCGCGGCACCGACATCGACGGCACCAAGGCCGGGCCGCACTACTCCGCCTACCAGAACACCCGCGACGGCCGCCACTGGGAGAACGACATCTGGCTCGGCTACGTGGTGCAGAGCGGTCCGGCCAAGGACCTGAGCTTCCGCATCTGGCACGCCACCCACCGCGTCAGCGGCGACCACACCGCCGAGGCCAACCTCGACGAGCTGCGCCTGATCCTCGAACACCCCCTTGACTTACTCCTGTTCTGAACGGAACCCTGGCGCCTACCGGGGCCTCCCCGCAGGCGCCTTTTAAAAGGTTCATCGTCTTTTCCCAGGGAAGGCGGCCTTGATCTTCAGGAAGAAGTAGTCCATGTCCCTGAAGCCATAGGTCATGCGCTTGATGCTCGGGCTGGACTGGACCGGCCTGCCCTATCGCTTTCCCGGCCCGGAAACTGAAAAGGCCATCGCCCGTGCCGATCTGGTCATCACGGCGGTGGACATGCCCTCGGCCAGACGGGCACTCGCCCACTACGGCGGCTATTTCAAGCCGTCCTGCATGTGGCTCGACCTGGGCAACGGGCACCGGCATGGCCAAGCGGTGTTCGGCACCCTCAGCCTCCGCCACCGGGAGCACTATCCCTCGGTCATCGAGGTCTACCCGGAGCTGGCCATCCTGCAGGACGATCCGCGCAAGTCCTGCTCAGCCGCCGAGTCGCTGGGCACCCAGAATTATTAATCAGGCCCTTAAATTCACGCCATGGCATAGCGTGCTGCAGGATGCTGGAAATAGGCCATGACCTTGTCGGGCAAGCTGCCGAGTGTGTTCATGAAAGCCATCGCCTTGTCCAGCAGGCTGGCCTTGTCATGGCTGACCGGGCCGCTGCGCAGCGCCGTCTTGAAATCCCGATTCAGGTACTCGTCGGGATTGGACTCGGGCGCATAGGGTGGTAGGAACACCAGTTCGATCCTGTCCTGCTTGTCACTGAGCCACTCGCTGACCACCTTGGCATGGTGGACGCGCAGGTTATCGACCACCAGGAAGATCTTCTGCGGTGTCCCTTCAACGAGGCGGCTCAGGAAGTCGATGAAACGCAGCGCGTTGATACTGCCTTCGACGATCTGGAAGGCCACCTCGCCACGGGGCGAAATTGCGGAGATCATCGACAGCTTGTGCCAGCGAGTGGGCGTCGCCAGCACTGGCGTCTGGCCCCTGGGGGCGTAGCCGCGTATCCAGTTCGCATCCTCCTTGACTGCGGTTTCGTCCCCCCAGTGAATCACCGCTCCTTCGGCAGCGGCGCGCGCCTTGACCTGGGGGTAGGTCTGCTTCAGCCAGCGCTCGATGTCCTCCGGCCGCTGCTCCTGCGCCCGCTTCACGGGACGCTGAGGCGTAAACCCCCAGCGCTTGAGATACTTGCCGATCAACCGGTCCTGCAGCTCGATCCCGAGGCGTTCCCTGGCCAGCGCCTTGATGGCCGGGCGCGTCCACAGGGCAAACGGCAACTGCAGCTGCTGCGGGGGTTGCTCGACGATTTGCTCGCGCAGCCACTGCTCGTCGGCCGGCGTCAGCTTGCGGCAGGCGCCCGCCGGGCGCCCCCGACGCTTTTCCTCCAGGGCTTGCGCGCCCTCGCGGTTGGCACGGGTCAGCCAAGTCTTGATGGTGGTCGGATGCACACCGGTGACCGAGGCCAACTCCTCGACTTTCATGTTGGACTGCTGGCGCAGGCGAATCACTATCTGGCGAAGCAGCTTGCGACTCTCTGCGGTCAGTTTGCGGGCGTCGATCTTTTCCATGCCTGAAGTCTAACTAGACGTCTATTTAAGGGCCACCTTAATATCTTATCAACCGCGCCGTCATCACGGCGCGGCATGGGCATCGTGTGGGAGTTGTTGCGCTATGGGCGCACGGCGAAACACTGCCTCTCTATCAATCTCGAAACCGGCGAGCAGATGGCGGCGAGCTTCCCAGCCGTCTAGGTGGCGGGAAAGCTCCCTTCCCAACCAGAGGGCACGGACTCGGTTTCGCCGCCGCGCCAATTCCCAGCAAAACACACCGCCTCTGGCTGGGAAAGCCGCTGGGCCGGACACCCAGCATTCAGAAGAAACCTGGGACTTGGGATTGTCCGAAAGGGGGGCAGCATCGAGATGAGATACTTCGCTGCAGAAACAGGAGGTTCAAGTGACGGACGAGAAAAACAGCCAGGATGGGCAGTTGCTGCTTGAGTTGTCGGAGGTGGAGGACGAAGACGCCGGGGATAATCTGCTGGCCGCTCATTTTCGCCTGAAGGTGCCCTGCGTCGAGTGCCCTTTGCGTAGGGATCAGCAGAGCATGCTGCCGCCCGGCGAGCGAGAGAAAATAATCTCCGCATTGATGGCGCACGACTTCTCGACGCGCCAGTGCCAAGGATGGTCTGAAGTAGTCATGTATTTCTGGCTGACTTCAGCCCCCCGCCGACTTTGAAAGCGGAGAATCGATCAAAAACGATCAGATCACCCGCTCGTTTCTGCGTTTTTTAGCTGCCGCGAGCACGTCGCAGCAACCGTTTCCCGCATTACAGGCGCACCTCTCCTGCATTCGCCAGTAAATATCGGCGCGCCATCCACAGATTCGACAAGGCGAACAGCGTCACCAACTGTGACGTGTTTTTGGCCAATCCCCGGAAGCGCACCTTGGTGTAGCCAAACTGGCGCTTGATCACGCGGAACGGATGTTCGACCTTGGCTCGTACCTGGGCCTTGGCCTTCTCGATCTTGCGGATCGCTTTGTATAAGGCGCTACGCTTGCCATGCTTCTTGTAGGTACTGCGCCGGGCCGCGACCTGCCAGATGACCTGCCGACCTTCATGCTCGGGGCGCTTCTCTACGCCGGTATAGCCCGCATCGGCACTCACTACGTTTTCCTCGCCATGCAGCAGTTGGTCGACTTGGGTGACATCTGCCACGTTGGCTGCCGTGACCACCACGCTGTGCACCAGACCCGACTCAGCGTCGGCACCAATGTGAGCTTTTGCGCCGAAGTAGTACTGGTTGCCCTTCTTCGTCGAGTGCATTTCCGGGTCGCGCTTGCCGTCCTTGTTCTTCGTCGAGCTCGGCGCATGGATCAGGGTGGCGTCGACAATGGTGCCCTGGCGCAGCGACAGTCCGCGCTCGCCCAGATAGCCGTTGATCACCTCCAGTATTCCCCCGGCCAGTTCGTGCTTCTCCAGCAGGCGACGGAAGTTGAGGAGGGGTCGTTTCGTCCGGGATGCGCTCCAGGCTCAGGCCGGCGAACTGGCGCAGGAGAGTGGTTTCGTACAGCGCTTCCTCCATCGCCGGATCGCTGTAGCCGAACCAGTTCTGCATCAGGTGCACGCGCAGCATGGCTGCCAGCGGGTAGGCGGGCCGACCGCCTTCGCCCTTGGGATAGTAGGGCTCGATCAGGGCGATCAGCCCCTGCCACGGCACCACCTGGTCCATCTCGAGCAGGAAGCGCTCGCGGCGGGTCTGCTTGCGCTTGCCGGCATACTCGGCATCGGCGAAGGACAGTTGCTTCATCGGGAAACTCGGACAAGGGAGCGGGTGTATTTCACCAGAATCGGGAAGTCTTTTTCAGGATTTCCCCAACGAGTCGCTCGTTTCAATCAACATGCCCTTTCGAACAAGAAGGGACAGTGTTTCTCTACAGATGCGGAGGCCATGTGTGTCGGCGCGGCCGCGCTCCTGCTCAAGCGCAAGAGCGCCGACGCTGGGGATGAGGGTTGCCTTCGCCACCGAGGTCATTCCGCCCGATCATTGGGACGGGGCCAAGCCGCTCGTTATCGACTGATAATTGCAGAAAATAAACCATCCTTGGAGTGTCTGCTGGCAGCAGCCGACGTTGCCCTGCGGGGCCAGGGAACAATTAAGTAATCCGACTGTCAATCGGTCCTTTCAAGGAGAAGAAATGAAAACACATATTCTCGGCATGATGTCGGTTTTTATTGCACTGAATGCATTTGTTGGCGTTTCACAGGCGACCAACAATTACACGGAAGAAAAAATAGCATGTAAGATGTCTGGCTGCCAAATTAGCTGCGCGTACAAAGACACAAATTGGAAATCGTTTGGCAATGTCGACTCTCTGACAATGACCATGTATGACAGTGGAGCTATCAAGATGCAGCTCGAGAAAGGTATTGACGGCAGAACCACGATTGTCACTGGTCCGCAGGGGTATATATGCAGCGTGGAAAACCAGAAGGATTAATTTCGCTCAATCAACACATTGCAAGAAATAAACTTTCTCTTAAATAGCTGCTGACAGCTATCGACAACAAACTGCCCGGGCTTGTAGCTGCCGACTTGGGATTTATCGAAGCCATGAGAGCGTGGGGACATACCCAGGAGGTTTGCCCCATGCAACTTTTCGAGCAAGGCCGCAACAATTTCACTCCGATTCTTGGCGAGGTCGAGTCTTCTCCACACCTGTGGAGGTGTTTTCCGCGGCACGACGTCCCGTCTGCTCAACTTGGCCGTCTTCCCCACGCCCGTGGGGGTGTTTCTTCGTGCCCAACACGCTCTGCGTGCGCTACAGCTCGGCCGAGCTTTCCAAGCACCTGCTGGAGGAGGTGGGAACGTGCTGGAAGCCCTGGGCTGCGTCCCGTGCAACGGCGGCAAGCACAAGAACCTGCGCTACTGGCAGTTCGACTACAACCCGAAGCAGGTCGTCAAGGAAGTGGCCGTGAGCGGCCAGCTCCCGGACGCCAAATCCCACCAGTTCTATTCCACGCCGGCCCCGGTCGCCGAACGCCTGGTGCAGTGGCTGGACATCCAGCCGACTGAAACCTGCCTCGAACCGCAGGCCGGCCAGGGCGGCATTGCCGATCGGCTGCCGAAGGACCGGACCCTGTGCGTCGAGGTCAGCCCGCTGCATTGCATGATCCTGCGCGAGAAGAGCTGAACCGCCCCGGGTTTCCCGGAGGCTCCAACTCTTGAGAGGATGGAGCCATGAAGACAGCCACGAAGTATTCCCCTGAAGTCCGGCAACGGGCGGTTCGTATGGTGCTTGAGCATCAGGATGAGCACGAGTCGCAGTGGGCGGCGATCAATTCCATCGCGGCGAAGATCGGTTGCACGGCCGAGACGCTGCGCCGCTGGGTAAGGCAGGCCGAGCGCGATAGCGGACTGCGTGAGGGCCAGACGACGCCCGAGCGTGAACGGATCAAGGCGCTCGAACGGGAGGTGCGTGAGCTGCGACAGGCCAACGAGATCCTGCGCAAGGCCTCGGCGTATTTTGCCCAGGCGGAGCTCGACCGCCGCTTCAAGCCATGAAGACATTTATCGACGAACACCGCGAGCTCTCTGGGGTCGAGCCTGGCCGGCCGCACCGATCTGCAAAGTGCTGCCGATCGCCCCGTCGACGTACCGCTTGCATGCAACGCGGCGGGCCGATCCCGGCCAGCGCCCAGCGCGCGTGCAGCGCGATGAGATCCTATGCGGGCATATCCAGCGGGTGTGGGATGAGAATTTCCAGGTCTATGGGGCACGTAAGGTCTGGCGGCAGTTGCAGCGCGAAGGCATTGCCGTAGCCCGCTGCACGGTGGAGCGCCTGATGCGAAAGCTCGGCCTGCAAGGCGTGGTGCGTGGCAAACCGGTCAAGACCACGGCCAGCGACAAGACTACGCCTTGTCCTCTGGATCGGGTGAACCGCCAGTTCCGCGCCGAGCGCCCGGATGCGCTGTGGGTATCGGACTTCACGTATGTTTCCACCTGGCGGGGCTTCGTCTACGTGGCCTTCGTCATCGACGTATTCGCCCGGTGCATCGTTGGCTGGAAGGTATCCAGCTCGGCTCGGACAGACTTCGTGCTCGATGCCCTGGAGCAAGCCCTGTACGCCCGCCGCCCCGTCAGCCAGGGTGGCCTGATCCACCATAGCGACCGCGGGGTGCAGTACGTATCGATCCGCTATACCGAGCGCCTGGCCGGGGCTGGCATCGAGCCGTCCGTAGGTAGCGTGGGCGACTCTTATGACAATGCCCTGGCCGAGACCATCAACGGACTCTACAAAGCCGAGGTGATCCATCGCCAGTCTTGGAAGAACCGGGAAGCGGTGGAGCTGGCCACGCTGGCCTAGGTGGACTGGTTCAATCACCGGCGGCTGCTGGAGCCGATCGGCAACGTACCTCCGGCCGAGGCCGAAGCGGCTTATTATCGACAACTTGACGAGTCCGCCATGGTGGCGTGACTCACGCCAACGAGCCTCCGGAATTCCCGGGGCGGTTCAAGGCATCGCGGGACTTGGAATGAGGGAGTGGACTTGCAGTGAGTGTGGTGTCACGCACGACCGCGATGTGAATGCGGCCAGGAACATTCTCGCGGCCGGGCATGGCCGTCCAGTCGTGGGAATCCCCCCGCCCTTTTGGGCGGAGAAGATGTCAAGTCCGGCTTCGACTATCACTGCAAGCTTATGAGACACAAGTGTCTCGCCCTAGGTGTCTCGCCCCTGTTTCAGGCCTGTCACAGAACACCCCGCCCCAGCCCCGACAAACTGCGGCGAATCCGCACAGGCTGTGGGCTTGCGGCACCTTGGCACACCTCCTGCCTTAACCATTCGCAGACGTGCTCTTGCGCACTCCCCAGAAAATCCAAGAACCACAAGAATCAGGAGAATCCTCCATGCGGTATGCCCATCCCGGCAGTGAAGGCGCCATCGTTTCCTACAAGGTCCGCTACGGCAACTACATCGGCGGCCAGTTCGTGCCCCCGGTGAAAGGCCAGTACTTCACCAACAGCTCGCCGGTCACCGGCGAGGAATTCGCCGAATTCCCCCGCTCCACCGCCGAGGACATCGAGAAGGCACTGGACGCCGCCCACGCCGCCACCGCCGCCACCGCCGCCTGGGGCCGCACCTCGGTGCAGGAACGCGCCGCCGTCCTGCTGAAGATCGCCGACCGCATCGAGCAGAACCTCGAAGTGCTGGCCGTCACCGAAACCTGGGACAACGGCAAGCCGGTCCGCGAGACCCTCAACGCCGACGTGCCGCTGTCCGCCGACCACTTCCGCTACTACGCCGGCTGCATCCGCGCCCAGGAAGGCAGCACCGGCGAGATCAACGAGAACACCGTCGCCTACCACTTCCACGAGCCGCTGGGCGTGGTCGGCCAGATCATCCCGTGGAACTTCCCGCTGCTGATGGCTGCCTGGAAGCTCGCCCCGGCCCTGGCCACCGGCAACTGCATCGTGCTCAAGCCCGCCGAGCAGACCCCGCTGTCGATCACCGTGCTGCTCGAGCTGATCGGCGACCTGCTGCCGCCTGGCGTGCTGAACGTCGTCCACGGCTTCGGCCGCGAGGCCGGCGAGGCGCTGGCGACCAGCAAGCGCATCGCCAAGATCGCCTTCACCGGCTCCACCCCGGTGGGCGCGCACATCCTCAAGTGCGCCGCCGACAACATCATCCCGAGCACCGTCGAACTGGGCGGCAAGTCGCCGAACATCTTCTTCGAGGACATCATGCAGGCCGAGCCGGCCTTCATCGAGAAGGCCGCCGAAGGCCTGGTGCTGGCCTTCTTCAACCAGGGCGAGGTGTGCACCTGCCCGTCGCGCGCGCTGATCCAGGAATCCATCTACGACGACTTCATGCAGGTCGTGATGAAGAAGGTCGGCCAGATCAAGCGCGGCCATCCGCTGGACACCGACACCATGGTCGGCGCCCAGGCCTCCAGCCAGCAGTTCGAGAAGATCCTCTCCTACCTGGAAATCGCCCGCAGCGAAGGCGCCGAAGTCCTGACCGGCGGCGCCGCCGAGCGCCTGGAAGGCAGCCTGGCAAGCGGCTACTACATCCAGCCGACCCTGCTCAAGGGCCACAACAAGATGCGCGTGTTCCAGGAGGAGATCTTCGGCCCGGTGGTCGGCGTCACCACCTTCAAGGACGAAGCCGAGGCCCTGGCCATCGCCAACGACACCGAGTTCGGCCTGGGCGCCGGCGTCTGGACCCGCGACATCAACCGCGCCTACCGCATGGGCCGCGGCATCCAGGCCGGCCGCGTGTGGACCAACTGCTACCACCTGTATCCGGCGCACGCCGCCTTCGGTGGCTACAAGAAGTCCGGCGTCGGCCGCGAAACCCACAAGATGATGCTCGACCACTACCAGCAGACCAAGAACCTGCTGGTCAGCTACGACATCAACCCGCTGGGCTTCTTCTGATGCACTGCCCCCGTCCCCAGCCCTCCGCGGGCAGGGGACGGAATTGAATCGAGACGGTCAGGGCGAACCCTCGCCCGAATCACGGTAAAAACCTGGCCGATGGCCGCACCTCCCCGCCGGTGCCCGCGTGCGCGACCCGCGCGGGCATCGGGACGGTCCGGCGCGGCCGCCTGGTGTGCAAGGTCGCTTTAAAACAAGACAACAATAGAGAGGAAATCCTCATGAGCAGCACCTTCTTCATCCCTGCAGTGAACATGATGGGCATCGGCAGCCTCGACGAGGCCATGGGCGCGATCAAGAACCACGGCTTTCGCAAGGCGCTGATCGTCACCGATGCCGGCCTGGCGAAAGCCGGCGTGGCCGACAGGGTTTCCCAGTTGCTGGCCCAGCAGGATATCGCTTCCGTCCTCTACGACGGTGCCAAGCCGAACCCCACCGTCAGCAACGTCGAAAACGGTCTGACCCTGCTCAAGAGCAGCGGCTGCGACTTCGTCATCTCCCTGGGCGGCGGCTCGCCCCACGACTGCGCCAAGGGCATCGCCCTGTGCGCCGCCAACGGCGGGCACATCAGCGAGTACGAGGGCATCGACCGCTCGGCCCGCCCGCAGCTGCCGCTGGTCGCCATCAACACCACCGCCGGCACCGCCAGCGAGATGACCCGCTTCTGTGTCATCACCGACGAGACCCGCCACGTGAAAATGGTCATCGCCGACCGCAACGTCACCCCGCGGCTCTCGGTCAACGACCCCTCGCTGATGGCCGCCATGCCCAAGGGCCTGACCGCCGCCACCGGCATGGACGCGCTGACCCACGCGGTCGAGGCCTATGTCTCCACCGCCGCCACCCCGATCACCGACGCCTGCGCCCTGAAGGCCGTCGAGCTGATCTCCGCCAACCTGCGCAACGCCGTGGCCAACGGCGGCGACATGACCGCCCGCGAGAACATGGCCTACGCCCAGTTCCTCGCCGGCATGGCCTTCAACAACGCCTCGCTGGGCTACGTGCATGCCATGGCGCACCAGCTCGGCGGCTTCTACGATCTGCCCCACGGCGTCTGCAACGCGGTCCTGCTGCCGCATGTGGAAAGCTTCAACGCCAGCGTCTGTCCGGATCGCCTGCGCGACGTCGTCAAGTCCATGGGCGTCGACGTCCAGGGCATGAGCGCCGAACAGGGCGCCCAGGCTGCCCTCGCGGCGATCCGCACCCTGTCCAAGGACATCGGCATCCCGGGCGGCCTCGCCGAGCTGGGCGCCAAGGCCGACGACATCCCGACCCTGGCCGCCAACGCCCTGAAGGACGCCTGCGGCCTGACCAACCCGCGTCCGGCCGACCAGCAGCAGATCGAGGAAATCTTCCGCAGCGCCTTCTAAGGCGGCGGATCGCCCGGGCCGGCTGCCCCGCTCCGGCCGGCCCGGACTCCCGTTCCCGGCTTCACCGTCACTGTGCTCCCCGCCATGACCTACCCCTCTGGTGGCGGGGAGCAACTTTTTCGCTTTTCTTTGCACGCCGCTCCTTGCCTTGGCGGGCCGGCCCAAGCGGGCCTTCCGTGCCTTCTGATAAGGGGGCTATTAGCTTTGCTCCAGCTTCTTCAGTTTTCGATACAGAGTTGCCCGTGCGATGCCAAGACTGCGCGCGGCAGCCGAGATATTACCGCCGGTCGCCTCTAAGGCCGACCTGATTGCATATAGTCCGGAGGCTTGCAGAGTCCTTCCTGCATGCAGCTGTGGTGTATCGATCTTGGCCAAGCGTTCGATCTTGCTTTCGTGACCTTCCCATATTTCCTCTGGCAGATGCTTCAGGTCGATTTCCCATTCGTCCTCTGCCAACGCCGCCGCCAAACGCAGCACTTGATAGAGCTGGCGAATATTACCTGGCCAGTGATAGGCCAGTAGCGCCTGCTGCGCCGCCATGCTCAATCTGAGTGGTTGGCGTGCCGTAGTTTCTGCTCGTAGCAGATGCTCAATCAGTATTGCCAAGTCCTGACGCTGGCGTAGAGCCGGCAGGGTCACGCGCAATCCATTGATACGGTAGTAGAGGTCTTCGCGGAACTCCTGGATGGTGCAGAGCTGCTTGAGGTCACGGTGGGTGGCGCAGATCAATGCGAAGTCCACTTGGATTACCTGGTTGCTGCCTAGACGAGTCAAGCTGCGCTCCTGCAGAACGCGCAGTAGGCGGCCCTGCAGTTCAAGAGGCATGTCACCAATCTCGTCAAGAAAGAGGGTGCCTTTATGTGCTTGCTCGATTTTTCCTGTGGCACCACCTTTGCGACTGCCGGTAAAAGCACCTTCGACATAGCCGAACAGTTCAGATTCGATCAGGCTGGCTGGTATGGACGAGCAGTTGATTGCCACGAAGGGCTCGCCCATCCGATTGCTGCCATCATGCAGCAGCCGGGCGAAAACTTCCTTGCCGACACCGGTTTCGCCATTGATCAACACTGGTATGTCATGCGCAAAGGCCTTGTGCCCACGGCTGAGAGCTGCTTGTACGGCTGGATCCTGTAGGCAGGGGGAAGGTGTCGATGGTAGTGGCGGCTTGGTGAGTTGCGCCGTCGCAGACCTTGGCTTCGACTTCGGATACTTAGTCGGACTAACTGTTATGTAGGAGTACAGTTTACTGCCAAGGTGGCTGCGCAGATGCAGCGGCTTGCCGAGGTCATGATGACGATAACGAACAACATGAGCGAACGGTAGCTCGAATAGATCGGCGAAATCCAGTCCAGCTAGGTTGCTACCAAGCTGCAACACCTCTCTGGCGATACGGTTGGCGTTGCGCAGCTTGCCAGACAGATCGAAGGTCAACAGTCCCTCCAACGGTGTAGCGAGAATTTCCGGGCGGTGATGCAAGTGTACCAATAACACATCATCAAGTTGCGTGAACAGGCGGTTCTCGATGGTGCGGGCAGTAAGTATTAAAGATTCAAATATATAGAGCGAAGGCACGCTTTGTTTACTGCTGAGGTTCAGAACTCCGGTGAGTCTACCGTCGAGACCGAAGATCGGCGTGGCTAAGCACGAGAACTGCCGAGCCTCTTCTAAGTAATGCTCAGTGCCAGAGAAGACAACTGGTACTTGTTCTACTAAAGCGCAGCTGGGAGCGGTGCTACCAACATTTTGCTCTAACATCTGAACACCGATGCGAAATATTTGGTTGAGTTCTCGTGTGGTTTGATTACGATCACTGAAGGTACTTAGCACCACTCCTTGCGGGTCTATACAGGCAAGCACCCAATCCTGCATGGCTAGGGCGGAGTGCAGTTGTTGCATTTCTGGAGTGGCGTATTCAAGCAGTAGACGGTTGCACTCGATTATCTCGTCACCACTGGCCACCAATGGGGCATCGAATAAAAGCCTATCGGACGGAGACAACCCATAGTCACGCGAACGATTCCAAGATCGGGCAACTAATGAATTGTACTGTGCCAGGTCGGTGGGTAGGGCAAAAGCTGTCGCTGCTGTGTTATTGGTTTTGTTCATGGCATGCGTCTATAGGTGTGTATCAAGTTTGTACTGGATCCGAGCCAGGTGATTGTATCAAATTGAGACAAGGATACTGAAAATACTGCTTTTGTGACCCATGGTAACGACATATCTTTACGCAACCTACTGAATTTACTGTATTTTTATTTTTTGGCATGTAGTGTGCTCTATACAAAATGATTTTCTTGATTTTCAAGAGTTACAGTGTCAACCATAAACAAAAACAATAAGGTAATATTGATGAGCTGGTTTGTTAAGCTGGCCGGCAATAGCAATTCCTCGCTTTTGCGTCAGTTACATATTATGTGCACCTTGCATGTTTCATTATTTTGCTTGTCGGCTGCATTCTCTTGCGACGTCGCAGCTGTGGATGTTGAAGCCGGTGATTATGCGCCGCTTCCTGATGGTAGCACTATAGGTTTGCTGTACTATCAGCATGCAGAGCGCAATGAAATTTATGTCGATGGGCATAAGCGGTCCAGTGCTGCTGGTCTAGACTCCGATATAGGTATCCTGCGCATTGTGCACTATATGCAACTTGGCAAGTATATTGTCGACCCTCAATTCCTATTGCCATTCGGCAGTATGCGGGCTAATGGTGAAACGAAAAGCCTTGGTAGTGATAGTGGTATTGGTGACTTAATCCTGGCTGCCACTGTCTGGCCGCTAAATGATCTGGTTAAACAGCGTTATTTCGGTATAACCCCTTTCCTCTATGTACCCATCGGTAGTTATGAAAGAGACCGAGCGGTCAACCTCGGTGAGAATCGTTGGAAATTTGCTTTGCAAGCTGGCTATGCTACTGCCCTGACCGACAAAGTGAGTCTCGACTTGGTTGGTGATGTAACTTTCTTCGGTAAGAATGATGACTATGGAAGCGGTGGTGTTACAAAAAGGCAGGATGCCCTATACCAGGGTCAGATTTTTCTACGCTACAACTTTACCGATACATTTGATGTTCGTGCTAGTCTATCGAAACTCTGGGGAGGCGAGAGTAAAATCGATGGCGTGAGCATGAACGATGAACCTGACACCCTTAGGTATACTGTTGGAACCTCTTTCTTCGTTTCGCCAAGCACGCAACTGATGATAAATCTTGGTTCAGATATTTTAGTTGACAATGGTTTTAAGGAGGATGGACGTATAAGTCTAAGGCTTCTACAGCTATTTTGAGCCACTGGATTATTACTCTCTCCATGATGGCTTTGGGTAAGTTTTAGAGTGCGCTGACCCCTCAACTTACATCGTTATTAAGTTTTTCTTTTTTCGAAAATTAAACCACAGGACAATCCATAGATTTCCAATCAACTTTGCAAGTGAGAGTTTCGCCATAACAATAAAAGAGGTTCTGCTTGATGCTAAAGATACAGTGTACTTGTTGTGTGCTCAGAAGCTTGTCCTTCGCGCGGCTAATGCCGCTAGAGCATTTTTGGCCTGACTAACTACTCTTACTGTGTCATAAAGCTAGAGCATTTTTAGAAAATACGAATTCGACATACAGGGGTTGCTCTTCCTGGTCATTTCGGTTCTCCTCTCCCGCTCGGACAAGGGGACCGGAATGGCTCGGGCATACAGTGCGGATCTTCGCCAGCGCGTCGTCGACGCGGCCATGGGTGGGCTGTCGGCTCGGCAGGCCGCCGAGCGATTCGACGTCGGGACGGCAACAACGATCGTCTGGGTACGGCGCTTCCGGGAAGGCGGGGAACTCGTCGCCCGCCGACAGGGTAAGCCCCGGGGCTTGCGGCTCGATCCCCATGCGGACTACCTGCTCGGCCTGCTCGAGCAGACCCCCGACCTGACGCTGGCCGAACTCGCCGCGACCCTCGAACGGGAGCGTGGCGTCCGTGTCAGCCTGGCGACGGTGTGGACGTTTCTCGACCGGCACGCCATGACGTTCAAAAAAAGACGGCGCATGCAGCCGAGCAGCAACGGCCGGACGTCCAGGCAGTCCGACAGGGATGGATCGAGGAGCAGTCCGGTTTCGATTGGCGCAAGCTGATCTTCGTCGACGAAACCGCCGCTTCGACGAACCTGGCCCGCCTGCGGGGCTGGGCCCCTCGCGGCGAGCGCTGCCGGGCCGCGATCCCCCACGGCCACTGGAAAACCACGACCTTTACCGCCGGCCTGCGGCTGGATGGCCTGAGCGCGCCGCTGGTGCTCGATGGCGCCATGAACGGCCCGGTCTTCCTGGCCTATGTCGGGCAGGTTCTGGTACCCGAGCTGACGCCCGGCGATATCGTGGTGATGGACAACCTGCCGGCCCACAAGGTGGCGGGGGTACGCCAGGCCATCGAAGGCGCAGGAGCCACACTGCGCTACCTGCCACCCTATAGCCCCGACCTGAACCCGATCGAGATGGCCTTCTCCAAGCTCAAGGCACTGCTGAGAAAGGCGGCGGCGCGGACCGTGCCGGAGCTGTGGCAGAGCATTGGCGAGGCGATTGCGCAGTTCTCTGCACAGGACTGCAGGCACTACTTCGAGGCAGCCGGATATGAATCGGGATAAGGTAAAAATGCTCTAGACGTTCATCTGCTCGCTATTTTTCCGTCCGCAGCACGGACAGCGATCAAGACAGCTCGCCAGCCGCTGGGCGATCAGCCAGCGTAAGGTCGTGATCGAGTTGGCTTGATGACGCTGGGGCCGCTGAGCGGCCCCGCGGAACGTACTCGTTGGGTAAGACAGATGGCGGGCGGAGTGTGGCGTTTTTTTGGGTGGCCGGATGATGCAGGCGCTCGGCCACGAGAAAGCCATAGGCGGCAATGCACAGCGAGGCGTGATGGTGAAAGCCACGCCAGCCTCGCCCTTCATAATGGGCAAGACCGAACTCCTGCTTCAGTTCCTGGTAATCACGCTCGATACGCCAGCGCATCCTGGTCACGGCAACGAGCCGTTCGAAAGACGTGTCCGCGGGCAGGGTCGACAGGACGTATTTTTCCGGTTCCTGCTGCCCCTCGGGCCACTCGATGAGCAACCACTCCTCGTCGCGTGCGGCAGTCCGCTGGTGGTCACGATGCGCCGCCCGCACCCGAACCGCGGCAAAGCGACCGGACAGTGCCGTGTTGCTGCCCTGTCGCCAGGTGACGGTACGATAAGCGCTGGCCGGCAGACCGAGCGCCAGCGCCTTCACGCTGACCGGCCGATGTTCGGCATCCCGCCGCAGCAGACGGGGTTTGCGTCCCACGCCTTTCCACGGTTCCGGGGGCAGAGGCGCCTTGCCTTGCGGCCAGACGGTCGTCGCTCCCTGCACGCCGACGGCGTAGGCCAGCCCCAGCTCGGTCAATCCATCGCGAAATCCCGTATCGTTGCCGTAGCCGGCATCGGCCAACACAGCACCCCGCGCAATTCCCGCAGCCAGAGCGGCCTTGACCTGTTCCAGTGCAATCGTGGGCTTGGTCTGGAACCCAACCCCTTCCGGCACGCCGGCGCGGGTGCGCCGCGCCGTATCTGCCGCCCAGTCCTCGGGCAGATACAGCCGCCAGGCCACGGGAAGACTCGCCCTCTCGGTAGCCAGCGTCAGACTCACGGCAATCTGGCAATTGTCCCGCTTGCCCAATTGGCCACAGTACTGGCGCGCCACACCGACCGAGTGCTTGCCCTTCTTCGGAAAGCCCGTGTCGTCGATGATCCAGTAGCGCTCGGTGCCACCCTCGCGCAGCAGCGCCGGCTCCACCCAGGCCCGCACACGCTCGAGCAATCCCTCGTCCGACCAGTCGGACTTGGCTACGAAATGATGCAGTGACTGGTGGCGTGCCCGCACTGCATGGGGATCGATTCCTGCAGCCAGCGGTTCGACGCTCTTTCGTGCCAGCGGCAACATCAGTCCCTGACAATACCCACGCAGACCTTCATGCCGGTCCACGTGGCCCAGGGAGTCGCACAGATGATCGAGGTAAGCTTCGAAGCGCTGTTCCATCCGTTATCCGTTCGCTCGTGAATCCAGAATCCAGCCAGCTGTTGAAACGGCTGTATTCTCCTCGATTCCTTATGACACAGTAAGACTAGTGGGCTGTCTGTAAAGTTCGTTAACCCAATGCCGGGCCAGTACTGTGCGCTCTATCGCCATGGATTGAGCATTCATATGGCCCGGCCAGCAGCCCCTTTTCTCTTGAACCCCGGTGATGCCGATAAGCTGCAAGGCTGGCTGCGCCTGGGGTCGCTGCCTCAGAGCATCGGCCAGCGAGCCAGAATTCTGTTGCTGCTGGCCAATGGCCTCACGCCCAGGGAGATCAGCGAGCAGCTGCACGTCTCCGCGCCAGTGATCTTCAAATGGCGCAAGCGCTATCAGGAGGCTGGCCTTGAGGGACTGAGCGACCTGCGGCGCAGCGGAGCACCGCGCAAGCTCGACGAGGCGAAGATCAAGGAAATCCTGACGCTGACGACCCAGCGGGTGCCGCGCGAGGCTACCCACTGGAGCCTGCGATTGATGGCCAGGTACGCCGGGGTCAGCATCTGGCAAGTCGCACAGGTGTGGGCGGCTGCCGATCTTGAGCCGCACCGCTTGAAAACCTTCAAGATCAGTAACGATCCGCACTTTGCAGACAAAGTGGTCGATGTCGTCGGGCTGTACTTGAATCCGCCCGACAACGCCCTTGTGCTGTCTGTTGACGAAAAAACGCAGATCCAGGCGCTGGATCGCACGCAGCCCATGCTGCCGCTCAAGTCCGGGCAGGTTGAGCGGCGGACGCATGACTACAAGCGTCATGGGACGGCCAGCTTGTATGCCGCCTTCGACATCCTGACGGGCAAGGTCATGGGCCGTATCACGCAACGGCACAGGGCCAGGGAGTTTCTCGAGTTCCTGCGACAGATCGACCGCAGCACCCCGTCCGAGCTGGACCTGCATGTGATTCTGGACAATAGCTCGACTCACAAGACTGCGGCCGTCAAGGAGTGGCTGGGGAAGCATCCCCGTTTCAAGCTGCACTTCACGCCGACCAGCGCCTCCTGGCTGAACGCCGTGGAGGGCTGGTTCGCTCAGTTGGAAAGACGGGCGCTTTATCGTGACACCTTCAGCAGCGTGGCTGATCTGAGAGCGGCTATTCGTCGGTTCATCGAGGCTCATAACGAACATTCGGCCAAGCCGTTCCGCTGGAACAAAACGGCTGAGTCGATTATCGGCTCGGTGCATCGAGCAAAGCTGGCAGTTATTCGGAATGAGTTATTGGATTAACCAGACAGGCTACTAGTGGTTGTGGCCGAGCCGGGATCGGGCAGCCAAGCTGAACGGAAGCATGGGTTCGCAAGCGCGGGAGGTGGCTCATGGGATGGCGTCGAGGGCAGGCCTACGGGCAGGATCTGCGCGATCGGGTGCTGGCGGCTGACGGCTCGACTCGCGAGGTGGCCAGGCGCTTCGCGGTGAGCGAGTCCTATGTGGCGCGGGCACGCTCGCGACAGAAACTGGGCCAGGTCAGTGCCGGGGTCCAGTGCAACCACGTACCCCCTCGACTCCAGGGGCTCGAAGAGGCGCTGACCGAGCGCGTGGCCGCGGCCCCCGAGCAGACACTGACGCAGTTGTGCCAGTGGATCGAGGCCGAGCATGGCGTGCGGGTGAGCCTGACCACGCTGTGGAAAACGCTGGGGCGGTTGGGGCTGACACTCAAAAAAAGTCATTCCAGGCCGCCGAGCAGCAACGTGCCGACGTAGCGCAGGCTCGCCACGCCTGGGCCGCAGGGCTGTCCCTGCTCGACGTGCGCCGCATGGTGTTTCTCGACGAGACCTGGGCGAGCACGAACATGAGCCCGAGCCGGGGACGTTCGCCACGCGGGCGACGCTGTCCGGGACAGGTGCCCCAGGGTCATTGGAAGACGACCACCTTCGTCTGTGCGCTGCGCAGCGACGGGTTGGTCGCTCCGCTGGCTCTCGATGGGCCGATCAACGGGCAAGCGTTTCGCGCCTGGATCGAGCAGGCGCTGGCGCCCACCCTGGGTGCCGGGGACATCGTGGTGATGGACAACCTCGGCTCGCACAAGGTGGCCGGTGTGCGGGAGGCCATCCAGGCGCGCGGTGCCGAGCTGCGCTATTGGCCGCCGTATAGTCCGGACTACAACCCGATCGAGCAGGTGTTCGCGAAGCTGAAGGCGCTGCGGCGCAAGGCCGCCGCCCGCACGGTCGATACCCTGTGGTCGGCCATCGGCACCTTGCTGGAGCGCTTTCCGTCCGCCGAATGCGAACGTTATATCCGTCATTGCGGCTATGGCTGGTCAGGATGAAAAGGGTCTAGTCGCAGCGTGGCGAACATGCCGGCGCTGCCGGCCAGCGAGTTGCCGTCGATGCCCAGGCCCTGCCGGGTCACCACTGCGAAGTGATCCAGCTA
Organism: Azotobacter salinestris; assembly: GCF_009363155.1. NCBI lineage: Bacteria > Pseudomonadati > Pseudomonadota > Gammaproteobacteria > Pseudomonadales > Pseudomonadaceae > Azotobacter > Azotobacter salinestris. The sequence goes on along the minus strand of NZ_CP045302.1, from coordinate 171,213 downwards.
GTGTGGTGAATCACAACTACTCAGGATAAGTCTTGTCTACCGCGGAGCTGGCAGAGTTTTTTCGGAGGGCATGCGATGAAAACAGGCCGCCCAGCCGTTCGGATCGAACTGACCGAACAAGAGCATGCCGAACTCACCCGCCGCCGAGCCAGGCACAAGGGGCCTGCCGATATGCAGCTGCGCGCCGAGATCATTCTGTCCTGCGCTCGAGGCGAGTCCGGCTCTTCCATTGCTCGACGGCTCGGCATTACGGCGCAAACCGTTTCGAGGTGGCGCCTTCGCTTCGCCCGTTTGGGCCTGCAAGGCCTCAATGACGAGCCGCGCTCAGGCCGCCCACGCAGCATCAGTGATGAAAAGGTCCAGGAAGTGGTCGACCGGGTGCGGCAGACCAGGCCCGACGATGCCAGTCATTGGAGCTCGCGCCGGATGAGCAAGGCCACCCATATTTCACCGGCGAGCGTACAGCGTATCTGGCGAGCCTTCGGGCTCAAGCCTCACCTGGAGCACACCTTCAAGCTGTCCACCGATCCCGCCTTTGTCGACAAGGTGCAGGATATCGTAGGGCTCTACCTGAATCCGCCGGATAAGGCGCTGGTACTGTGCGTCGATGAGAAAAGCCAGATCCAGGCGCTCAATCGAACACAGCCGGGGCTGCCGCTGGAGCCTGGGTATCCGGCGACCCGTACCCATGATTATCAGCGCCATGGCACGACGTCCTTGTTTGCCGCCCTGGATGTGGCCACCGGCGAGGTGATCGGACGTCTCAAGCGCCGTCACCGCAGCGCAGAATTCCTGGAGTTTCTCAGGGCCATCGAGGAAACGGTCGAGAGCGACAAGGCCATACACCTGATCATGGATAACTATGCCGTGCACAAGACCGACAAGGTGCGTGCCTGGCTTGTCGCACACCCGCGTCATCATGTGCATTTCACCCCGACGTCTGCGTCATGGCTGAATCTGGTGGAGCGCTTTTTCTCGATGCTCACCCAGAAGTGGATAAAGCGCCAGGCCCATACCCGCGTGAAGGATCTCGAGCAGTCCATCGAGTATTACCTGGCGACCTACAACCAGAATCCAAGGCCCTTCCGCTGGCGTAAGGGAGCAGGTGAAATCCTGGCCTCTGTCGGCAGGGCTGCTCGAGCCTTGCAAAGAAATAATGAAGCGAACTTGTGATTCACCACACTAGTGTGGTGAATCACAACTACTCAGGATAAGTCTTGTCTGCCGCGGAGCTGGCAGAGTTTTTTCGGAGGGCATGCGATGAAAACAGGCCGCCCAGCCGTTCGGATCGAACTGACCGAACAAGAGCATGCCGAACTCACCCGCCGCCGAGCCAGGCACAAGGGGCCTGCCGATATGCAGCTGCGCGCCGAGATCATTCTGTTCTGCGCTCGAGGCGAGTCCGGCTCTTCCATTGCTCGACGGCTCGGCATTACGGCGCAAACCGTTTCGAGGTGGCGCCTTCGCTTCGCCCGTTTGGGCCTGCAAGGCCTCAATGACGAGCCGCGCTCAGGCCGCCCACGCAGCATCAGTGATGAAAAGGTCCAGGAAGTGGTCGACCGGGTGCGGCAGACCCGGCCCGACGATGCCAGCCATTGGAGCTCGCGCCGGATGAGCAAGGCCACCCATATTTCACCGGCGAGCGTACAGCGTATCTGGCGAGCCTTCGGGCTCAAGCCTCACCTGGAGCACACCTTCAAGCTGTCCACCGATCCTGCCTTTGTCGACAAGGTGCAGGATATCGTAGGGCTCTACCTGAATCCGCCGGATAAAGCGCTGGTACTGTGCGTCGATGAGAAAAGCCAGATCCAGGCGCTCAATCGAACACAGCCGGGGCTGCCGCTGGAGCCTGGGTATCCGGCGACCCGTACCCATGATTATCAGCGCCATGGCACGACGTCCTTGTTTGCCGCCCTGGATGTGGCCACCGGCGAGGTGATCGGACGTCTCAAGCGCCGTCACCGCAGCGCAGAATTCCTGGAGTTTCTCAGGGCCATCGAGGAAACGGTCGAGAGCGACAAGGCCATACACCTGATCATGGATAACTATGCCGTGCACAAGACCGACAAGGTGCGTGCCTGGCTTGTCGCACACCCGCGTTATCACGTGCATTTCACCCCGACGTCTGCGTCATGGCTGAATCTGGTGGAGCGCTTTTTCTCGATGCTCACCCAGAAGTGGATAAAGCGCCAGGCCCATACCAGCGTGAAGGATCTCGAGCAGTCCATCGAGTATTACCTGGCGACCTACAACCAGAATCCAAGGCCCTTCCGCTGGCGTAAGGGAGCAGGTGAAATCCTGGCCTCTGTCGGCAGGGCTGCTCGAGCCTTGCAAATAAATAATGAAGCGAACTTGTGATTCACCACACTAGTGTGGTGAATCACAACTACTCAGGATAAGACTTGTCTACCGCGGAGCTGACAGAGTTTTTTCGGAGGGCATGCGATGAAAACAGGCCGCCCAGCCGTTCGGATCGAACTGACCGAACACGAGCATGCCGAACTCACCCGCCGCCGAGCCAGGCACAAGGGGCCTGCCGATATGCAGCTGCGCGCCGAGATCATTCTGTCCTGCGCTCGAGGCGAGTCCGGCTCTTCCATTGCTCGACGGCTCGGCATTACGGCGCAAACCGTTTCGAGGTGGCGCCTTCGCTTCGCCCGTTTGGGCCTGCAAGGCCTCAATGACGAGCCGCGCTCAGGCCGCCCACGCAGCATCAGCGATGAAAAGGTCCAGGAAGTGGTCGACCGGGTGCGGCAGACCCGGCCCGACGATGCCAGTCATTGGAGCTCGCGCCGGATGAGCAAGGCCACCCATATTTCACCGGCGAGCGTACAGCGTATCTGGCGAGCCTTCGGGCTCAAGCCTCACCTGGAGCACACCTTCAAGCTGTCCACCGATCCCGCCTTTGTCGACAAAGTGCAGGATATCGTAGGGCTCTACCTGAATCCGCCGGATAAGGCGCTGGTACTGTGCGTCGATGAGAAAAGCCAGATCCAGGCGCTCAATCGAACACAGCCGGGGCTGCCGCTGGAGCCTGGGTATCCGGCGACCCGTACCCATGATTATCAGCGCCATGGCACGACGTCCTTGTTTGCCGCCCTGGATGTGGCCACCGGCGAGGTGATCGGACGTCTCAAGCGCCGTCACCGCAGCGCAGAATTCCTGGAGTTTCTCAGGGCCATCGAGGAAACGGTCGAGAGCGACAAGGCCATCCACCTGATCATGGATAACTATGCCGTGCACAAGACCGACAAGGTGCGCGCCTGGCTTGTCGCGCACCCGCGTTATCACGTGCATTTCACCCCGACGTCCGCGTCATGGCTGAATCTGGTGGAGCGCTTTTTCTCGATGCTCACCCAGAAGTGGATAAGGCGCCAGGCCCATACCAGCGTGAAGGATCTCGAGCAGTCCATCGAGTATTACCTGGCGACTTACAACCAGAATCCAAGGCCCTTCCGCTGGCGTAAGGGAGCAGGTGAAATCCTGGCCTCTGTCGGCAGGGCTGCTCGAGCCTTGCAAAGAAATAATGAAGCGAACTTGTGATTCACCACACTAGGTCAGCCCGTAGCCGACGCGGTGCTCGCTCAGCGCATCGAACATCGGACCGGGCTCGCCGCTGACGTGCACCTGGATCGGCAGGTCGAGGGCGCGTGCGGTGTCGTATTCCTGCTGGCGCATCGCCCAGTTGTCGGAATCCTCACGATTGCGCGGCAGGCGCCAGGCCAAGCGGATCCGCCCCCGTGCGTCCTTGCCTCGGCGTTCGGCCAGAGCGCGCAACTGCGCGAGGTCGATCGGGTAGCGAGTAGTCTTGACCGCCGTAGTTCATCACCACGCGGATGCCGGACGCCTCCAGCGCCTGCAGCCCGGCCTCGCCATGCGCCGGAGTGAGGATGTTGTCGAAGAAGTCGGCGGTCGTGGTGATGCCGCCCTGCAGCAGTTCCAGTGCGCCGAGATGCATGGCGGTGCGGGTATCTTCCGGCGTCATCGCCGCGGCCAGACGCGAACTCACCGAGAAGAATTACCCGTCGCGGTTGCGAAACTGCCCGCGCATCGTGGTCACGTACAGGTGCGAATGCGTGTCGACGAAGCCCGGCAGCACGATCTGCCCGCGGGCGTCGATGCGCCGGGCGTCGCCGGCGTCCAGACGGCGAGGATGCGGCCGTCGCGAATGAGCAGCTTGCCGCCATCCATGTCGCCCAGTGTCGGGTCCAGCGTCATCACGTAGCCGCCCTGTACGAGCAGCGCTTCGTCCGCGGACTCGGCACCTGCCTGCCAGGGCTGGCAGGCGATCAGCAGGAAGGACAGCAGGCGCGTCATGGCCGGCGACAGCGGCTACGGCGGCGAGCAAGGCGGGAGGCCAGAAAGGATGTCACGGCCCCTTGCCATTAGCGTTTTTGCGCCGTACGAGCCGGCCGCCAATCCACAGTATTCCGCCAATCAACGCCGAACCGGCAAAGACCAGCGAAAAGGCCGTCAGCACTGCGATATACAACACAGCCGACAAGATGGAGAAGAACACTTGAAAGCACTGCCCGATGCACCTGAGCGCGATATGCAGTGGCGGCTTTGGATTTGCCAGGGGCACCGGTGTGTTCGTCCAGGTTCGATCAATTTCTTTCAGATCGTTCAGATTCATGGCTACACCTCCTTGTGGAACGACGAAGCTGTGCTCGCGCTTTAGTTGCGCCTCCACGTACCGGTTTGGAGCGATGACGATCGGCTCGAATCCGTTACGCACAGCTCCCTCTACGCCCGCCGGGCCATCCTGGAGCATGCAATGGCTCGCCTCGTGGCTCGGGTAATTCCCTTCCTCTGATAAATCTAGGGCCTGTTGAGGTTTTGCGCGAGCGGCAGAAAGCACGGAGGCCATGCATGGTCGCTGGTCGATAACAGACACCGGGAGATTCTTGCCGGCGGCATGACGAAAGGTTATCGGTCAATCCAAAGCGCTCATTGGGCAAGCCGCCGCGGCCTGATTACAGTGGCCCCAGCCCTGCCGTGCAGCGCCCCGGCCCGTCCAACAACAACACCCGCAGCGCCCAGGCTACGAGACACCGCACCTCCAGGCCGTTCGCGACAACGGCCAGGCGCCGCGGGGTGATCGTCTCGGCGCCTGCTTGCAGTAGTGGAGACTCCCCATGCAACTGATTGCCAGAACCGGCGACAACGGCAGCGCCGTGATCCGCCTCAACGCCCAGGACGACGTCCTGATCGCCCGCCGGCCCCTGGAGGCGGGCCAGCTCCTTCCCGAAGAAAACCTGCAGGTGCGCCAGGCCATTCCAGCCGGGCACAAGGTCGCCGTCCGGGCCGTGGCCGCCGGTCGGCCGGTGCGCCGCTACGGGCAGATCATCGGTTTTGCCAGCGCTGCCATCGCGCCGGGCGAGCACGTCCACGTGCACAACCTGAGCATGGGCGAATTCAGCCGCGACTACGCCTTCGGCGCCGATGCCCGGCCCACCGCCGCCGCGCTGGAAGGCCCCACCTTCAGAGGCATCGTGCGCCCTGACGGACGTGTCGCCACCCGCAACTACGTGGGCATCCTCACCTCGGTGAACTGCTCGGCCACCGTCGCCCGGGCCATTGCCGATCACTTTCGCCGCGACATCAACCCCGCCGCCCTCGCCGACTATCCCAACGTCGACGGCGTGGTCGCCCTGACCCACGGCTCCGGCTGCGCCATCGACGCCAGTGGCGAGGGCCTCGGCATGCTGCGCCGGACCCTCGGCGGCTATGCCGCGCATGCCAATTTCGCCGCCGTGCTGGTGGTCGGCCTGGGCTGCGAAACCAACCAGATCGACAGCCTGCTGGCCAGCCAGGGCCTCGAGCGCAGCGACGCGCTGCGCACCTTCACCATCCAGGACAGCGGCGGCACCGCCCGGGCCGTGGCCAGCGGCATCGCCCAGGTCAGGGAACTGCTGAGCGCGGCCAACCGCGTCGAGCGCCAGCCGGTCAGCGCCCGGCACCTGGTCGTCGGCCTGCAGTGCGGCGGCTCGGACGGCTATTCCGGCATCACCGCCAACCCGGCCTTGGGCAATGCAGTGGACCGCCTGGTAGCCTGCGGCGGCACCGCGATCCTCTCCGAGACTCCGGAGATCTACGGCGCCGAGCACCTCCTGACCCGCCGCGCGGTCAGCCGCGAGGTCGGCGAGAAGCTGATCGCCCGCATCCGCTGGTGGGAGACCTATTGCGAGCGGATGGGCGCCGAGCTGAACAACAACCCCTCGGCCGGCAACAAGGCCGGCGGCCTGACCACCATCCTCGAGAAGTCGCTGGGTGCCGTGGCCAAGGCCGGCTCCGGCAACCTGGTCGAGGTGTACGAATACGCCGAGCGGGTCCGCGCCCAGGGTCTGGTGTTCATGGACACCCCCGGCTACGACCCGGTCTCGGCCACCGGCCAGGTCGCCGGCGGTGCCAACCTGATCGCTTTCACCACCGGCCGCGGCTCGGCCTACGGCTGCGCCCCGGCGCCCTCGATCAAGCTCGCCACCAACACGGCCCTGTGGCAGCGCCAGGAGGAGGACATGGACATCAACTGCGGCAGCATCGCCGACGGCTCGACCAGCATCGAGGCCTGCGGCGAGGCGGTGTTCGAGCTGATGCTGCGCATCGCCTCGGGCGAGCGCAGCAAGAGCGAGGTGCACGGCTACGGCCAGAACGAGTTCGTGCCCTGGCAGATTGGCGCCATCACCTGAAGCGCCCCGGCCGGCTCTCCCCGGGAGGGCCGCCGCATCCCTGTTCTCCGAAGCCCGTTTCCTTTCGCCTCGCCGGCGGAGGCTTTCTATTCCCCCAGAATCAAGGAGTCCCCCATGCCCCGGATCATCGGTCACAACTACATCGCAGGAGTCCGCAGCAACAAGGGCGACGTCATCGTCCACAGCCTCGACGCGACCACCGGCGAGAAGTTGCCCCATGACTTCTACCAGGCCACTCCCGCCGAGGTGAACGCCGCCGCCGAGGCCGCCGCCGCTGCCTACCCGGCCTACCGCGCCCTGCCCGCCGCCCGCCGCGCCGAGTTCCTCGAGGCCATCGCCGCCGAGCTCGACGCCCTCGGCGACGACTTCGTCGCCCTGGTCGGCCGCGAGACCGCCCTGCCCGCCGCGCGCATCCAGGGCGAGCGCGGCCGCACCAGCAACCAGATGCGCCTGTTCGCCCAGGTCCTGCGCCGCGGCGACTTCCACGGCGCGCGCATCGACCGCGCCCTGCCCGAGCGCCAGCCGCTGCCGCGGGTCGACCTGCGCCAGTGCCGCATCGGCCTCGGTCCGGTCGCAGTGTTCGGCGCCAGCAACTTCCCGCTGGCCTTCTCCACCGCCGGCGGCGACACCGCCGCGGCCCTGGCCGCCGGCTGCCCGGTGGTGTTCAAGGCGCACAGCGGCCACATGGCCACCGCCGCGTGCGTGGCCGACGCCATCCTGCGCGCCGCCGGGAAGACCGGCATGCCCGCCGGGGTGTTCAACATGATCTACGGCAACGGCGTCGGCGAGGCGCTGGTCAAGCACCCGGCAATCCAGGCGGTGGGCTTCACCGGCTCGCTCAAGGGCGGCCGCGCCCTCTGCGACATGGCCGCCGCCCGGCCGCAGCCGATCCCGGTGTTCGCCGAGATGTCCAGCATCAACCCGGTGCTGCTGCTGCCCGCGGCACTGAAGCAGCGCGGCGAGCAGATCGCCCGGGAGCTGACCGCCTCGGTGACCCTGGGCTGCGGCCAGTTCTGCACCAACCCGGGGCTGATCGTCGGCCTGCGCTCGGCGGAGTTCTCCGCCTTCCTCGCCGCCTTCGCCGCCGCCATGGCCGACCAGGGCCCGCAGACCATGCTCAACGCCGGCACCCTGAGAAGCTACGAGCAGGGTATCGCCGCCCTGCACGCCCATCCGAAGATCAGGCACCTGGCCGGGCAGAAGCAGGAAGGCCAGCAGGCCCGGCCGCAGCTGTTCCAGGCCGACGTCGCCCTGCTGCTGGAGGGCGACGCGCTGCTCCAGGAGGAGGTCTTCGGGCCGACCAGCGTGGTCGTCGAGGTGGCCGATGCGGCCGAGCTGGTCCGCGCCCTGCACGGCCTGCACGGCCAGCTCACCGCCACCCTGATCGCCGAGCCGGCGGACCTGACCGCCTTCGCCGCCGTGGTCCCGGTGCTCGAGCAGAAGGCCGGGCGCCTTTTGCTCAACGGCTACCCGACCGGGGTGGAAGTCTGCGACGCGATGGTCCACGGCGGCCCCTACCCGGCCACCTCGGACGCCCGCGGCACCTCGGTGGGCAGCCTGGCGATCGACCGCTTCCTGCGCCCGGTGTGCTACCAGAACTACCCGGATGCGCTGTTGCCCGAGGCGCTGCAGAACGCCAACCCACTGAGCATCCTGCGCCTGGTCGACGGCCAGCCGAGCCGCGAGGCGCTCTAATCCTTGCCGGTCAACCGGGGGCGCAGGCCCCCGGACTCCCTGATAACAACAAATAACGGGAAGCCTTCATGACCGCTCTACCCAACACCCGCTCCAGTCCCTGACTCCCAGCCCGGCGCCCGTCGCCGGCCTTCCCCTTTCGCCCGATGCATCCGCACCCGCGGAGGGGACTTTTTGCGCCTTTTCCACCGATCTTCGCCGGTAACAACAACAATGAAGAACAGCCTCTCGCATTTTTCGCTCCGTCAGTCCCCTGCCCTCGCCTTCGTCCTGTTGCTCGCCAGCACTGGCGCCCAGGCGGCCTTCGTCGACGACGCCAAGGGCAGCCTGACCCTGCGCAACTTCTTCATCAACCGCGACTTCAAGGGCGACAACGCCACCCGCAGCAAGGCCGAGGAATGGACCCAGAACTTCATCCTCGACTTCAAGTCCGGCTACACCCAAGGGCCGGTCGGCTTCGGCGTCGACGTGCTCGGCCTGTACTCGGTCAAGCTCGACGGCGGCAAGGGCACCGGCGGCACCCAGCTGCTGCCGCTCGGCCGCGACGGCGATCCGGCCGACAAGTTCGGACGCATCGCCGTCTCCGGCAAGATGAAATATTCCGAGACCGAGCTGCGCGTCGGCGAGTGGTACCTGGTGCTGCCGATCCTGCGTTCCGACGACGGCCGCTCGCTGCCGCAGACCTTCCAGGGTTCCATGCTCACCTCGAAGGAGGTCAGGAACCTGACCCTCTACGCCGGCCACATCACCGGCAACAGCCCGCGCGACGACGGCAGCATGGAGGACATGACGCTGTTCGGCACCAGCCCCTACACCAGCGACCGCACCTCCGACGACTTCGACTTCGCCGGCGCCGAATACGCCTTCAACGACAAGCGCACCACCGTCGGCCTCTGGTACGCGCGCCTGAAGGACATCTACAAGCAGCGCTACGTCCAGCTGCTGCACACCCAGCCGCTGGGCAAGGAATGGACCCTCGGCGCCAACATCGGCTACTTCGACGGCGAGGAGGACGGCGAGGCGCTGGAAGGCCATCTGGACAACAAGGTGCTGTCCGGGCTGTTCTCCCTCAAGCACAACGCGCACACCTTCTACCTGGGCCTGCAGCGGGTCAGCGGCGACAGCAAGTGGCTGCGGGTCAACGGCACCAGCGGCGGCACCCTGGCCAACGACAGCTACAACTCCAGCTACGACAACGCCCGCGAACGTTCCTGGCAACTGCGCTACGACTACAACTTCGCCGCGCTGGGCATGCCGGGGCTGACCTTCATGACCCGCTACATCAGCGGCAAGAACATCCACGTCGGCGCGGTCGACGACGGCGAGGAATGGGGCCACGAGAGCGAGCTGGCCTACGTGGTGCAGAGTGGCGCGGCGAAGAACCTGACCCTGCGCTGGCGCAACACCACCATGCGTCGCGATTACGGCAGCAACAACCAGTTCAACGAGCAGCGCCTGATCGTCCAGTACCCGCTGTCACTGTTCTGAACGGCTACGGAGCGGGCCTTTGAGGGAGCGAATTCATGCGTGCTGCCTGCGGTTGTTTATCGATGCTCGCCGATGAATCCGTTCCCGCAGCTCGGTCGCAAATAGCCGAAGATCTTGAAAGAGTGGCATCTCCAGACGCCCCACGTTCGGCCGCTCCAGCCATCTGGGATTCGCCCTTCAGGCCTCGATAAAGCCCTGCAAGTTGTATGATATCAGATCTAAAGTAGGCCGCCGCAGATCCATCGGATTGGCTCCGTTGCCACTTTCGCCAATCAATCGTTTCGCTTGCATCCGCCGCCAGGAAACAGGCTGGACGGATCTGCGCCTGCACTTCTCTACAAGAAAAACAATGGAGACAAACTTGATGTCGAACGACACAACTTCTGGAGCCCTCGAATCTTCCCCGGCACATTCCAGAAAGTGCTTTCTCAAGCAATCCCTGACAATTTCCGCTGTCACGGTCGCCAGCGGCCTTTCCGTCTTTAACAATATCGCCAGAGCCGAACCACTGGGACTCCGCTATCCGGACCCGCTGGTCGTGGCACTCGCCGAAAGCTTCCTGAAATATCGACTGTTCAACGCCAGCGTCGAACGGCTGGCCACCGGCATGCGCTGGGCGGAAGGCCCGGTCTGGTTCGGCGACGGCCGCTACGTCCTGCTGAGCGATATTCCCAACAACCGGATCAATATTCGAAGTGCAGTTGAACAGCGCGTCATCGATGGACTTTCCCCGTTTCGATGATACGGACAATGGCTGGCGGCTCGGTCGAAGAATTTTCCAAGGGGCTTGCAAAAAGCTCCTGCAAGACCCGAACAGTCCGTCTCTCTCCTATCAAGATCATACGATGACATTTTCCTGTCCCGTCATGAGCGGAATGGACTTGTCCGACCGGGAAGCCGATCAGGCGTCGGCCCCTGGTGCACTTACATACTCGGAATCAAACCCGACTTGCCAGGTGCAAAGCACCACGCATAAGATAGCGCTACCTTAGGGGGAACTGGTATTTGCGTGCCAATCGATCCGGCCTCCCTCGACCGCCCATTCGTTCCGCTTCGCCAGCAGCCGAACGAGACGGGATAAAAATAACAAGATCAGGGAGACAGACAGGCTTTGCGAAGGGATTGCCGCTCGCAAAGATAGCGCTGCCTCACCACCAGGGTGTCCCATGGGTATCTTTGATTGCGCGCCTGCCCCAAGCCAGGCATTCGTCATCCGTACGTCCGCCGCTCGCGAGTGCGCCAGCTCCCGCTCCCCTTTCCCCCTTCGACACTTGCAGACACCGGTGCCGGCGCTACGGCAGGCGACTCGCCATGCGCCGGTGGCGACACGGTGCCCGTGCGAAGACAGACCGATCCCGGGTACGGGACAGCCTCGTGCCTGAGCCGGTCTTTACTCACCCATGCCGCCATGGCGGCGGCTTCTCCACACCTCCATACAAGAAAAAGAGAAGGTCATATGCAACAGCCAGTAAGGTTCCGTAAAACTCTGCTGAGCGTCCTGATCGGCGCTCTGGGAATCGGTCAGGTCGCGATGGGCGCCGACCAGGTGGCGCCGGGTGCGCCGGGTGCGGCGCCGTTCTGGTCGTATTCGGGCAAGACCGGCATCGGCACCTCCTACGAGCAGTACAAGGACGGCCAGTACTCGCCGCAAGCGGCCACCGGCGAAGTCTCGAAGGTCTGGTTCTCGCTGGCCCAGGGGATCGTCACCGAAACCATGTTCGGGCTGATCCACGAAGCCCAACTGCGCGAAATGCAACTGGTGATCCAGGGCCCCGACTTCCTGGACCTGGAAGCACAGGACACCGACAGCGAAGTGCAGTACCTGTCGGTCGACGGCGCAGGCCGCCCCACCTCGCTGGCCTACAAGATCGTCAACCGCGACAAGGAAGGCCGTTACGAGATCGAGAAGCACGTCTTCACCGATCCGGACGCCAACTCGCTGATGATGCGGGTCATCTTCCGCAGCAAGGAGCCGGGCATCCAGGCCTATGTGCACGTCGATCCGGCGATCGGCAACGACGGCAGCGGCGACAGCGCCTTCGTCGACGGACAGGCGCTGTACGCCCGGGAAGGCGAGACGACCCTGGTGGTCAAGGCCAGCCGCCCCCTGGAACAACCCACCGTCGGCTTCGCCGGGACTTCCGACGGCCTGACCGACCTCAAGGACGGCAAGCTCGACAACCAGTACGCCAGCACCGGGGATGCGCCCGGTAACGTCACCATGCTGGCGCGTCTCCCCCAGACGGGCAACGAGACCACCCTCGACCTGGTGGTCGGCTTTGGCAACGACCGCCAGCAGGCCGACCGGGCGGCGGACGCGACGCTGGCCCGCGGCTATGCCAAGGTGCTGGCCCACTACAACGGCGAGGGCGAGGCGATCGGCTGGCAGGACTACCTGGCCTCGCTCTCCGGCCTGCCGGCCATGTACGCGCAGAGCACCGACAACGGCAAGCTGCTCAACGTCAGCGCCCTGGTGCTCAAGGCGCAGGAAGACAAGAGCAACGCCGGGGCGCTGATCGCCTCCCTGTCCAACCCCTGGGGCGAGACAGTGCCGGCGGACAAAGGCACCACCGGCTACAAGGCGGTCTGGCCGCGCGACTTCTACCAGTGCGCGATGGCGCTGCTGGCGCTCGGCGACCGCGAAACGCCGAAGGTCGCCTTCGAATACCTGAAGAAGGTCCAGGTCAGCGAAGCCACCTCGCTCGAGCAGGGCGACACCTCGGCCTATATCCATGAACAGAAGCAGGACGGCAAGGCCGAGAACGCCGGCCCCGGCGCCACCGGCTGGTTCCTGCAGAAGACCCATGTCGATGGCGAGATCGAATGGGTCGGGGTGCAGCTCGACCAGACCGCCATGCCCATCATGCTGGGCTGGAAGCTCTGGCAGGCCGGCGTACTCGACGACGCCCAGATCAGGCACTGGTACCAGACCATGCTCAAGCCGGCGGCGGAATTCCTGGTCAAGGGCGGCCAGGTGAAGGTCGGCTGGAACGACTGGAAGGTCGTCCCGCCGCAGACCCAGCAGGAGCGCTGGGAGGAGCAATGGGGCTACTCGCCGTCGACCACCGCGGCGGTCATCGCCGGCCTGGTGGCCGCCTCCGAACTCGCCGGCCATGCCGGGGATGCCGAGGCGGCGAAGAGTTTCCTGGGCGCCGCGAAGGGCTATTCCGACAAGCTGGAAGCGACCATGTTCACCCAGAAGGGCAGCCTGGGCGACGGACGCCATTACCTGCGCATCACCCAAAACGATAACCCCAACGACGGCGCCCCCCTGCTCGACAACAACAGCCGCCCCGGCCTGCCGGAGCATCAGGTGCTCGATGCCGGCTTCCTGGAGCTGGTGCGCTACGGCGTGCGTCCGGCCAGCGACCCGCACATCGTCGGCAGTCTGGACGAGCTCGACAGCCAGGAGCTGCCCGAGAATCTGAAGGTCAAGTACCTGTTCACCTATCCGGGGGTCGAGGGCGAATTCCCCGGCTGGCGCCGCTACGGCAACGACGGCTACGGCGAGAGCGAAATCTCCGCCACCAACTTCCCGGCCACCGAGGCGCCGGTGCTCAACTCCGGGCTGCGCGGCCGCGTCTGGCCGATCTTCACCGGCGAGCGCGGTCATTACGAGCTGGCCCGCAGCACGGCCCAGTTGCCGGAAGGCGTCGAGGCGCTGAATGCCGAGCAGCTGGCGAAGCTGAAGAACACCTACGTCAAGGCCATGGAGCTGTTCGCCAACGAGGGCATGATGCTGCCGGAACAGGTATGGGACGGCGTGGGCAACAACAGCCGCCACGGCTACGTGAAGGGCGAAGGCACGGACACCGCCACCCCTCTGGCCTGGAGCCACGCCGAATACGTCAAGCTGGTCCGTTCACTGACCGACCAGAAGGTCTGGGACCATTACCCCATCGTCCCGGAGAAGCTCGCGAAATGACCTGATACCCACCCGGCGCCGGACAGCGCTACTGCGCTGCCTGGCGCCACTCATCCACAACAACGAGAGGTCTAGATGTCAAAACACGCCTCCGCGATGCCTGGCGCGTCGCCCGTGCCTGCGTTCTCCCTTTCCCGCCGCCGCCTGCTCGGCGCCGCCTGCGTCGGTGCCGCCAGCGGCGCCCTGCTGCTGAGCCCGGCCGCTCCGGTCTGGGCCGCGGTCGAAACCGAACTGGCGGCCTTCATGGATCTGTCCAGACGCCTCACCGGGCGCAACGACCTCGACGCCCGCTTCGGCCAGCGCCTCTACGACACCCTGGTCAAGCGCGATGCCGGCTTCGCTGCCAGCCTCGGCGAACTGCAGGGCAAGCTCGGCAAGACCCCGCAGGGCCTGGGCGAGAAGGCCGAGGCCACGGCCCGGCAGGTCCTCTCCGCCTGGTATCTCGGCATGATCGGCAGCGACTACACCGCCACGGTGGTCGGCTACCCGGATGCCCTGATGTTCAAGGCCGCCGGCGGCATTCTCAAACCGCGGGCCTTCTGCTTCGGCATGCCCGGTGCCTGGGCCGAGAAACCCGCCGTCGGGAGGGCCTGAACATGGCCACTGCGCAAAAGGCGGATTTCGTCATCGTCGGCTCCGGCGTGGCCGGCGCCCTGGTCGCCCACCAGTTGGCCCTGGCCGGCAAGGACGTGCTGATCCTCGAGGCCGGTCCGCGCATGGCGCGCCACGAGATCGCCGAACGCTTCCGCCAGCAGGCGGACAAGTACGACAATCAGGCGCCCTACCCGTCGCCCGCCCATGCCCCGCACCCGGAGTTCAATCCGAACAACAATTACCTGATCCAGAAGGGCCAGCATCCCTACGATGTGCAGTACATCCGCGCCGTCGGTGGCACCACCTGGCACTGGGCGGCCTCGACCTGGCGCTTTCTGCCCAACGACTTCAAGCTCAAGACCCTCTACGGCGTCGGCCTCGACTGGCCGATCGAGTACGCCGACCTGGAGCCCTGGTACGGCCGCGCCGAGGCCGAGCTGGGTGTATGGGGACCGGGCGACGAGGACCTCGGCTCGCCGCGCTCGACGCCCTATCCGATGGCGCCGCTGCCGCTGTCGTGGAACGAGGAGCGGGTCAAGAGCGTGCTCAACGCCAACGGCTATCGCGTGGTCACCGAGCCGGTGGCGCGCAACAGCACGGTCTACGACCAGCGCCCGCCCTGCTGCGGCAACAACAACTGCATGCCGATCTGCCCGATCGGCGCCATGTACAACGGCATCGTCCACGTCGACAAGGCCGAGAAGGCCGGCGCCCGGCTGATCGAGAACGCCGTGGTGTTCAAGCTGGAGAAGGGCAAGGACGGGCGCATCGTCGCCGCCCACTACAAGGACCCGCAGGGCAACGAGCACCGGGTCGAAGGCAGGACCTTCGTGCTCGCCGCCAACGGCGTCGAGACGCCCAAGCTGATGCTGATGTCCGACGTCGGCAACCGCTCGGACCTGGTCGGCCGCAATCTCATGGACCACCCCGGCACCGGCGTGACCTTCCTCGCCAGCGAGGAGCTCTGGCCCGGCCGCGGCCCGCAGGAAATGACCTCGCTGATCGACTTCCGCGACGGCTCCTTCCGCCGCGACTACGCCTCGAAGAAGATCCACCTGTCGAACATGTCGCCGCTCGACCGGATCGCCGGCAAGCTGATCCACAAGGGCCCGCTGCTCTTCGGTGCCGAACTGGAGGCGAAGATCCGCGACCAGGCCGCCCGTTCGGTGCGCTTCGACAGCTTTCACGAGATCCTGCCCAACCCGAAGAACCGCATCGTGCCCAGCGCCACCGAGCGCGTGGCCGGCATTCCCAAGCCGGAGTTCACCTACGCGCTGGACGACTACGTGCGCAAGAGCGCCAGGCACACCCGCGAGGTCTACACCCACGCGGCGAAGCTGCTGGGTGGCACCGAGGTGGTGTTCGAGGATCACTTCGCCAACAACAACCACATCGCCGGCACCGCCCTGATGGGCAACGACCCGAAGACCTCGGTGGTGGACAGGGACTGCCGCAGCCACGATCACGCCAACCTCTACATAGCCGGCGGCGCGGTGATGCCCACCGTGGGCTCGGTCAACACCACCCTGACCATCGCCGCCCTCGCCCTGCGCCTGGCCGAGCGCCTGAAACAGGCCTGAGCCCCTCGCACGCAGGGATGCGTGCTCCTTCCTCTGCCCTGAAGCGCCGCCGATCTGCGTCAGCGATAGCCCAGTGGCAAGCCGCTCGATTATCGACGCGTTTATCGTCTGTCCGAGGCATGCAGCAGAGAGGTCGCTGGCGATAATGCCCAGCTGGCGTTGAAGACCCTTTCCAATAAATACCTGTCCATGGTCACCCGCAACTTCGGCAAGTTATGGATGGTCTGAAGTAGTCATGTATTTCTGGCTGACTTCAGCCCCCCGCCGACTTTGAAAGCGGAGAATCGATCAAAAACGATCAGATCACCCGCTCGTTTCTGCGTTTTTTAGCTGCCGCGAGCACGTCGCAGCAACCGTTTCCCGCATTACAGGCGCACCTCTCCTGCATTCGCCAGTAAATATCGGCGCGCCATCCACAGATTCGACAAGGCGAACAGCGTCACCAACTGTGACGTGTTTTTGGCCAATCCCCGGAAGCGCACCTTGGTGTAGCCAAACTGGCGCTTGATCACGCGGAACGGATGTTCGACCTTGGCTCGTACCTGGGCCTTGGCCTTCTCGATCTTGCGGATCGCTTTGTATAAGGCGCTACGCTTGCCATGCTTCTTGTAGGTACTGCGCCGGGCCGCGACCTGCCAGATGACCTGCCGACCTTCATGCTCGGGGCGCTTCTCTACGCCGGTATAGCCCGCATCGGCACTCACTACGTTTTCCTCGCCATGCAGCAGTTGGTCGACTTGGGTGACATCTGCCACGTTGGCTGCCGTGACCACCACGCTGTGCACCAGACCCGACTCAGCGTCGGCACCAATGTGAGCTTTTGCGCCGAAGTAGTACTGGTTGCCCTTCTTCGTCGAGTGCATTTCCGGGTCGCGCTTGCCGTCCTTGTTCTTCGTCGAGCTCGGCGCATGGATCAGGGTGGCGTCGACAATGGTGCCCTGGCGCAGCGACAGTCCGCGCTCGCCCAGATAGCCGTTGATCACCTCCAGTATTCCCCCGGCCAGTTCGTGCTTCTCCAGCAGGCGACGGAAGTTGAGGAGGGTCGTTTCGTCCGGGATGCGCTCCAGGCTCAGGCCGGCGAACTGGCGCAGGAGAGTGGTTTCGTACAGCGCTTCCTCCATCGCCGGATCGCTGTAGCCGAACCAGTTCTGCATCAGGTGCACGCGCAGCATGGCTGCCAGCGGGTAGGCGGGCCGACCGCCTTCGCCCTTGGGATAGTAGGGCTCGATCAGGGCGATCAGCCCCTGCCACGGCACCACCTGGTCCATCTCGAGCAGGAAGCGCTCGCGGCGGGTCTGCTTGCGCTTGCCGGCATACTCGGCATCGGCGAAGGACAGTTGCTTCATCGGGAAACTCGGACAAGGGAGCGGGTGTATTTCACCAGAATCGGGAAGTCTTTTTCAGGATTTCCTTATGGGCGTGCCTATCCGGCATTTCCCACGCGAGACAACCGGATGTCCGAAGATACCCGCCGGGGAATGATTTTTCCGACTGAGAACCGGAACCGGCGGCTGCGGGCAAAGCTTTTTAACGAATATATGAAGACTACTTTCATTGCAAAGCAATGCATAAGAACTTTTTTATCCCAAAAGAATCTAAAATCACCCTTTTCAAGGCCAGGCAATTATCCGATGTTAGATGACACCTTTATCACTCCCGATTCAATTGCCGATTGAAATGGATATGCACGAATACATCCTTTTCTCATATCCGGGTCAACGAGCTGGGGGTGGATGTACTGCAAGGGGCTGAGGAGCTTGAAGTATGAACAGGCACGTAGCCGAGCTAAAGCGCTGCCTTCGGCAGGAGGTTGAGGTATTCCTGGACAATATGGCCAGCTGTGAGCTGGAGACGCTGGACTCTGAAACACTGGAGCGAATCGAGCTGGTCCGTTTGTATGGCCGGATGGTCGACGCGGCGTTGGATCTGGAACAACTCTTGCGCGTCGGAGACAAGTTGATCGGACTTCTTGGGGATTCCCCACAAAAGCAGAAAACAGTGCATTGAGCTACTGCCGGTACTTCCTGAGGAGGTAAAGCAACCTGGCAGGCATTCGCAGCGTACCAGCTGCCCTCATGATGGCTTGCCACAAGTCACCGGAGTCATAACCATGAACAACTTAGAGCTGGAAGTGGAAATAGCGCAGGTTATAACCAAGGATGGCGTTGTGGTGCTCAGGTTGAGCAGCCAAGACAATGTGCACGATCTGTATATCCACCCGTCGAGTGCCCGCGAGCTCGGGCTTTGCCTGATCCAGGCCGCCGAAAGCACCGTCACGGACCCCTCTCTGCTTCGACTGCTCAACGGTTGGAAAAAGGCCTCGGGAGAGTAGGCGGTCTTCCCCGGTTGCCCCTCTTCCTGAAGGAAGGGGGGCCTTCAACGCAGAACGGGACACAGGCATTGTCCCTATCGGGTGCTCATCATTTTCCGGTTTAAAGCCCGACCGTATTGTCCATCGTCGGGAAGCCGCCCGAAGCATCGGGCGTCCGCCGCCTGTTCACGTCCATTGGCGTCGATTGAATCGACGCCGATCATTGGCGCGACGATAGCGCTTGCCTGCCACTCTGCATTTACCCGATGCAAGTCCATCCGGACTCGATCATCTGTCCATTCAAAGACTATTCTTTTCTAAAGATGTGTTGACCCGCCAGGTACCGCCTTGAAAAGAAGTTTGCATTCCTGCTTTCTTTGGGCAGCAGCCTTGTTTTGCGGACTGCAGGTTAGTGCTCTCGCCGAAGCCGAACCTCTTCGGTTCGCATTGATTGCCAAGCGGGTCGATCAAACCTTTTTCATCCAGGCGGCCGAAGGCTGTGCTCAGGCCGCCCAGACTCAAGGCGATACGTGTCTACTGCTGGGAACTTCGGGCCCTACCCATTTTCGCCGCCAGAACGAGGTCCTGGAGCAGGCCCTCGATATGCATCTGGATGGCATCGCCCTGGCAGTGACCCATTCGAAATGGCTGGCCGAGCATGCCTTGAGACGACTGGGAAAAACGCCACTGATTACCCTCAACTCGGACTTCGCGCCTGAAGAGCAGCATTTGCGCCAGAGTTATGTCGGGCTCGACAATCTTGCCTTCGGCCAGCAGTTGGGAGGGCTTGCCCAGCATTTCAGACCAAAAGGCGGAAAATTATGCATCCTGACCGGCAGCCCACAGGAAACCAATCTCCAAACGCGCATTCGAGGCATCCGCCAGCAGCTACGCGGCGGCCGCGTCGAGAATGGGACGACCGGCCCGTTGCAGGGCGAAAACGGCTGGAGCGAATTGAAACGTTGTCCTCTCTATCAGGCCAACGACCCGCCGACTGCGCTACTCAAGCTCGCCACTTTGCTGAACTCCGGCAGCCAGGTCGATGCCATCATCACGCCGGGAAGCTGGCTGGTCTACGAAGCGGAAGAGTTTCGCCGCCAGATAGCGCCGATACTCGCCGAACTTGATCAAAAAGGTACACGCCCGGTCATTATCATGACCATCAACGAACCTGATGCGGCACAGCTGGCTTTACTCGAAGACGGTCTGGTACAAGCCTATCTGGCGATAAAGGGCCGCGAGATCGGCCGTGAAAGTTACCGGATACTGAAGCGTCTGGCACAGGGCGAGCCCGTCCCCGAAGAGGTCTTCATCGACAGCCATGTCTATCTGCCGAAAGCACCGATGCACATCGGCTCCGAACGTTGAGGAGACCTCGAACAAGCCAGCGCCACTCGGCAGTTGGCCTGTCCGATCCGCTCCCTCTCCGGCAAGCCGGTGCCTTCCACGAGCCCGGACCTGCCGTGCCACCGGGAAAACCCGAGCGCATGCCTGCCCTCTTCCCGGGCTGCGGCCTGGCGGAGAATGAGGTCAAACCGTGAAGACTTCGTGCCGGAGCAGTTCCCAGGAGGCCTTGTCCGGGGCAATCAGCAGGCCGCCGTCCAGATGATGGGGCAGATAGGGAGTTCCGTCGAGGCGAGCGGTGTAGGCACCCGCTTCCTGGCAGATCAGAGTGCCGGCGAGATGATCCCAGGGCATCAGCTTGTAGTACATCAGGTAATGCACATGGCCGGCAGCGAAGGTCCGGTGTTCGTGCGCTGCGCAGCGGTAGTTGGCGGCAAAGCGGACCTTGGACAGATTCGCGAGGATGTGCGGCTGCCGGTCTTTCGGCAGATATCCGGTCGAAGCCATGCCGACCATCTGGTCGAGTGCGACAGGGGCTGCCACGGAAAGCCGCTTCGCCTCGCCATCCGGCCGTCTCAGCCAGGCGCCGCTGCCTTTCTCCGCCATCACCCAGTCGTCCCCCATGGGGTCGTAGATGATGCCGGCAATCGTCTCGCCCGCAAGAACGACCGAGGCCATGACGCCGAACGCCGGAATGCCCGAGGCGAAGTTGAAGGTACCGTCGACCGGGTCGACGATGATGGCGAGCTCGGCCTCTTTCAGCCTGCCCAGCAACCTGGGATCCGCCGCGACCGACTCCTCACCGATGAACAGGGCGTCCGGCCAGAGCCGTGCGCTCTCTGCCTTTATCATCTGCTCGGCCTGTTCATCGGCCTCGGTCACCAGATCCGTTGCCTCCGTCTTGGCTCGCACGTCAGCGCTGCCCAGGCGCCGGAAACGGGGCAGTATTTCGGCCTTCGCCGCCCGTCGCAGCAGGTCGGCAAGCGCCGTTACGTCAACTTTCGCAGTCATGGCATTTCCCGTCTGGAAACAGTGAAGACGCTCAGGTTACGGTCTTCGGCGCGAAGCTCAAGCCTTGTGAAGGACAGGCCTGGCCCTGAAGGCCTGGATGTGTCCTCGAAAGCCATACTTTGTTCGCTTCTCGCCGAACAGCTCCCGGCTACTCGTTCAACGGACTGGGCGTTGTTGCCATCGGCCTTGACGCAGGACTTGAAAATCGAGACTCCGCTCAGCTCGGAAGTCCATCTCGTCCCGGCTTGTTTCCATCGCATCATGAGCCCGGGCAATCGCTGCAGTGAATGCACAGGCTCGCTTTATTGATCTGGCGACAGCCGCAATAAAAGAGTGGTGATAAGATATTGCCCGTCGATGTACGCAATCCGGTGGAAAGCAAGTTCTTCGTTATCACCCGCATGATGTATGTCGACGTACGCTATTTGCTGGTGGACCGTGCTGCCCAAGTCGATGCTACGGAACCCATACTCCAACTTCGTCGCTGAATTCCAAACCGAGCTGCGGAGTATCGCGGTCGTCACCGCGTGCCGTGCCGGCAGCGCGCGGAGAACGGAACATTGCCTGCCGAATGGCTGGCAGAACTCCGGGCTGCCATGGAGTCGGGGGTGAACCTGTAAAAAGACGTACTGCTTATAACACCGCTACAAGGCACTACTATCAGGTAAAGGGACAACTTATCGTGCAGAAAAACATTGGCAACATCGAAAGAATCGCCCGCCTCGTGGTCGGCATTGCATTGATTATCTGGGCTATCGCCGGGGGCCCGCTTTGGGCGTGGGCCGGCGTATTGCTTCTGGCTACCGGACTGCTCAGATGGTGCCCGGCTCACATGCTGTTCGGCGCCCGCAGCTGCTCGGTGAAGAACTAGCGCCATTGGCCGGGCTGGAACCGGGCTGTCCCGCGCGACGCTACCCGCAGGACCCGCCG
Source organism: Azotobacter salinestris (assembly GCF_009363155.1). Taxonomy (NCBI): domain Bacteria; kingdom Pseudomonadati; phylum Pseudomonadota; class Gammaproteobacteria; order Pseudomonadales; family Pseudomonadaceae; genus Azotobacter; species Azotobacter salinestris. Next base: position 149,643 of record NZ_CP045302.1, on the reverse strand, counting down.
GGCAATCGGCTGCATCCGGATATCAGCAGCCCGGCCGCCTCCCGATGGGCACGGCACATGCGCCTGTCGGACCTTGCTCCAAGCCCTTCGCCACTGCCCTGAAGATCGTGGACGGAGTCTGACAGACCGGAATCACGGCCGGTCCGGACGCGGCAGGAATACCGGGGCACTGCCGTCGGCCGCCCTCACTCCCCGGAGAAGCCAGGCTCCAGAGACGGGGCCTGCCCGTAGGCGATACATGCGCTGTAGCCGGAAATCTCGCCCAACCAGTGGTAATGCAGTAAACGTCCCTTGAGCATCAGACTGCCGCCGGCGTCCTCCCCCTCCCGGGCTTCCTGCCCAAGATGGACGAACTCCAGGCCCAGCAGTCCGGCGCCGATGCCCAGTCCGCAGGCTTTCAGCAGAGCCTCCTTGGCCGTCCAGCACTGGAAAAAGCACTGCCGATGGCGCCACTGGGGCTGCGCCAGAATGGCCCGCATTTCTGCAGCCGTGCATACCAGCCCGGTCAGCGCCTGCCAATCGAGGGTGGGATCGATCCGCTCGATGTCCACGCCCACCTGGCGGGCGGCGGAGATGGCGATCAGCGCATGATCGCCGCCATGGGACACATTGAATGCCAAGCCAGCGCCGCCGGCCAGCTCCGGGCGCCCCCAGGGGTTGCTGACAAAGTGCAGCGCGGCGGGCGACATGTCCAGACGGGCGGCGAGCAGTTGCCGCAGCCGGGAGCGCGTCAGCGCGAAGCGGATGCGGTCTCCCGGCTGGCGGTAACGCGCCGCGCGCGCATGTTCGCCGGCATCCAGCCAGGGCCAGTCCCGCTCGGACGCCGCAGCGGGCATATGCAGATGCCAGAGTTCCACGTCCGCCGGCCAGCGCCCGCCGGCCGCCAGGCGAGTGGTGTAGTCCATGGTGCGGGGGCCTCCCGGGACGATCCTGCGTGCCCGCCCGCGGGAAAACCCCACGGGCACCGGCTGCAGGCTCGCCGTGCAATCCCTAGTCGGCCTTGGCGACGGTCTGCTGCTTCCCTTCGACGGACTCGTTCCAGCCGCCCCCCAGCGCCTCCATCAGCATGGTCGTGGCCATCAGGCCATCGATGCGGCTGCGTACCTGCTTGCGCTGCAGCGACAGCGCATCGGCGCGCGCCCGGTTGACCTCCAGATAGTTGTTCTGCCCCACCGCATAGCGGGCCTCGGCGACATCCGCGCGCCGACGGGAGGCTTCCAGCGCCTCGCCGAGGATGCGCAGCCGCTCCTCGGCCGCCTGCACCTGGGTCAGGCCGTCGTCCACCTGGCGCAGGGCGATGAGGATGTTGACCTTGTGCACGTTCACATGCTGCTGGTAGCGCAGGCGCGCCGCCTCCAGGTTGGCCCGGTTGCGCCCCGCATCGAAGATCGGCAGCGACAGCGAGATCGGCACGAAGGAGAACTCCCGGGAAGCGTGATCGGTGATGTCGCTCAGGTCCTGGGAGGCGAAGCCGTAGCGGCTGGTCAGGCTGATGCTGGGATAGAAGGCGGTTTCGGCGATCCGCTCCTGGGCGATCAGGGCGCGCAGGCGCTCGGACGAGTCCATCAGGTCCGGACGGCGGGACAGGATGATCGCCGGCAGGCCGGGGGCGACCTTGGGAATGTCGGGCAGCGCGTACTCCGGGGGAGACGGTACGCGGAAGTCCTTCACATCCACCACCATCAGGATCGCCAGCTCCTGCTCGTTCATGTCGCGCTTGACCACGGCCTCGTGCATCTCGGCCTCGACCCTGGCCAGCCTGACCTTGGCCTCGAGCAGGTCCTGCTCGGTGTTGAGGCCGATGTCCAGACGCCGGCCGATCAGCCGCACCGTCTCCTCGCGCTCGGCGCGGATCTGCTTCAGCAGCTCGTAGTCGGCCTCGGCGGCGCGGAACTGCCAGTAGGCGACCGCCACCTCGCGGGCGAGAATCAGCGCCACGCTGCGCCGGGTGGCCTCGGCCACGCCCAGCTTGGCCTTGGCCAGCTCGACGGACTGGGCGATCCGTCCCCAGAGGTCGATCTGCCAGGACGTATTGGTGGTGATGCGGTTGCTCTGGCCGGCGATGGTTCCCTGCTGGAGCAGTTCGCCCAGCGGGGTGGTAGTCGAGGTGTGGCTCTCGTCGCGGCTGGCGCCGAAGTTCAGGTTGGGCAACAGGTCGGCCCGGGCGCCCAGCACGCCGGCATGCCCCTCGGCCACGTGCAGCTCGCCGAACTGGGTGTAGGGGTTGCGCTCCAGCACGCTCTCGACCAGATAGTCGAGCGCCGGGTCCCGGTAGACCCGCCACCAGCGGACATCCACGTTGTTCGGCGCGTCCGGGGAAGCCTTGCGGTAGCTCGCCGGAAGCTCCGGATCGGGTGCCGGCACGAAGGGCTCGATGCTGCAGCCCTGCAGCAGGACGGCCAGTCCCAGCAGGAAGGAAAGTCGGTTGTTCATCACTGGCCCTTCCCCTTGGCGCCGGGAGCCACGATGTGGTCCGCCAGCCAGACCAGGCCGACCGACGCCAGCAGCATGCTGCCCAGAATGAAGAAACTGTCGCTGTAGGCCATCACGAAGGCCTCGCGCTGAACCACGCCGTTCAGGGTGGCCATGGTCTGCTGAGTGGCAAGGGCGATGTCGCCGTTGTTGTTCATATGCATCGTGGTAATCGCCGCGATCCGTTCGCGAGTGGCTGAGGAGAACAGGGAAACCGCTTCGACCAGGTGCTCGGAATGCAGGTGCTCGCGCATGGTGATGGCCGTGGACAGGATGGCCGTGCCGACCGCACCGCCCAGCACGCGGGTCATGTTGTAGAGGCTGGAGGCCGAGGACAGGTTGGCCAGCTCGATCCGGTGGATGGCCATGTTGGACAGGGCGATGAGGATCAGCGGCTGTCCGAGGGCGCGGAATATCTGCGAGGCGATCAACTGGTCGTAGCCGGTATCGGCGGTCATGTAGGCGTTCATGAAGCAGGATACGGAGAACAGCAGCAGGCCGGCCGAGCAGATGAGGCGGTTGTCGATCTTCTTGGCCAGCACCGCCGCCACCGGGGTCATGATGATCTGCGGCAGGCCCATCCACATGATGGTCTCGCCGATCTGCCGCGAGTTGTAGTCGGCGATGTGGGCGAGGAACAGCGGCAGGACGAAGGTCGAGCCGTACAGCCCCAGGCCCGCCACCGCGCCGACCCCGGACGACACCCAGAAGTTGCGCCGGCCGAACAGCCAGACATTGACGAAGGGGTCGGGACGCAGCAGCTGGCTGCCGATCCACAGGAGGATGCCGGCGAAGGCGATGAAGCTGGTGGTGCGGATGAACTCCGAGTCGAACCAGTCCTTGCGGTTGCCTTCCTCGAGAAAGACGATCAGCGCACCCAGGCCGATGATCATCCCGGCGATGCCCAGCCAGTCCATCTTCAGCAGGAGTTCGAACTTCTTCGGCTGCGCATCCAGACCGATGGCGATGCCGGCCAACATCAGGATGCCGGGGAGCCAGTTGATGTAGAAGATCCACGGCCAGCTGTAGAACTCGGTGAGGATGCCGCCGACCGTCGGCCCCAGCGTCGGCGCCAGGGTACTGGCCAGCATCAGCCAGGCGAGCGCCATCGGCCGCCTGCCCGGCGGCAAACTGACGATGATCAGGGTCATCGCCGTCGGAATCAGCGCGCCGCCGAAGAAGCCCTGCAGCGTGCGGAAGACGATCATCGACTCCAGGTTCCAGGCCATCCCGCAGAGGGTCGAGAACACCAGGAACAGCACCGTGTTGCCCAGAATGAACGCGCGCGCGCCGAAGACCCGCAGGAAGACGCCGGTCAGCGGAATGGCCACCACCTCCGCCGCGAGGTAGGTGGTGCTCATCCATGAGCCCTCCTCCATGGAGGCCGACAGCGAACCGAGGATCTCCGGCAGCGAGGCGTTGGTGATCTGGGTGTCGAGCACCGCCATGAACACCCCGAGGACCGCCGCGGCGATGGCGATCCAGGTCCGCGAGGTCACCTGGTCCGCGGCGGGCATGGGCTGGCCGCTCATTGGGCGGCCACCCTGGGCGCCTCCTGGCGCAGATCGATCTCGATCAGCGCGGACATGCCCGGCACCACCCGCTCCATCAGCGCCTTGGGCGTTTGCGGGGCGAAGGTGATCTTCACCGGCACGCGCTGGACGATCTTGGTGAAGTTGCCGGTGGCGTTTTCCGGCGGCAACAGGGCGAACTTGGCGCCCGAAGCCGGCGCGAAGCTGTCCACCCGGCCCTCGATCTCCTGCCCGGGGAAGGTGTCGAGGCGGATGCTGACCCTCTGTCCCGGGAGCAGATCGCGCAGCTGGGTTTCCTTGAAGTTCGCCGTCACCCAGACCCCGTCCTGGATGATCGCCACCAGGCGCTGTCCCTTGGTCACATGGTCGCCGACCTCGACCGACTTGTTGCCGATCTGGCCGTCCACCGGTGCCTTGAGGGTGGTGTATTCGAGCTGCAGCCCGGCATCGCGCAGCTTGGCGGCGAGCACCTCCTTGCGGGCGAGCAGGACGGCCCGCGACGAGCGGGTCGCCTCGACACCGGCCTGGGCCGCACGGATCTCTTCCTGCTGGGCGGTGTAATCCGCCTGGGCGCCGTCGCGGGCAGCGATGGCCGCGTCCAGCTCCGTCCCGGTCACGGCCTTCATGTCCTGGTTGCGCAGGGCCAGCTGGCGCTCGGCATCCTGCTTGTAGCGCTTGAGCTCGGCCAGATGCCGGGCCGAGCGTGCGCTCAGGGCACGAACCCTGGCCTCGCCCTGCTCGATGCTGGCATCCAGCCTGAGCAGTTCGGCATCGACTTCCTGGATCTGGGCCTTGATCTCGTCGACCCGCACGGCATAGTCGGCCGGATCGAGCTCGACCAGCACGTCGCCGGCGCGCACCTGTTGGTTGTCCTCGAACAGGACCTTGGTCACCACGCCATCGACCCGGGGCGCGATGGTGCTGATGTAACCTTCCACGTAGGCGTTGTCGGTTTCCTCGAAATAGGTGCTGCGCCACCACATGCGCCCCACGACGGCGAGGCCGACGAGGGCGATCAGCGCGAGGATCACCTTGGCCTTCCGGGTGCTTCCCGGTGCCGGTCCTGCGGGTTGTGCGGCGGTGTTCGCCGGTGCTCCTTCGCTCACGACCTACCCCTTCCCGTTGTCCCGCGCCTGGATGTGTCCGGCGATGTGTTCGGCGTCTTCGCCGACGCCGCTCAACAGGCCCGAGCGCTTGTTGTACAGCCAGGGCAGACCGACGAAGTAGAGCCCGGGCTGGGCCGTGGCGCCGCGCTGCTGCAGCGGATAGCCGTCCTCGTCGAACACCGGGAACCTGACCAGATCGAAGCTGAAGCCATAGCCGGTGGCCCAGATCAGCGTGGTGACGCCGGCCGCGGCCAGGTCGAGCCGCTCGCTCAGCGGCGCGGCGTAGCCGTCCTCGAGGCGCTCGGGCTGTTCCTCGGGCAGATCCAGGTTGCGCATCTTCACCAGCATGTCGATCTTGCCCAGCAGCTCGGCCTCGCGCTGGTCGGTGCCGGCCAGGTTGTCGTGCAGGTCGGGCGCGATGCTCAGGCAGGCTCCGTCGATGTCCTGCAGCGTGCCGAGCAGTTGCACGCCATTGCGGGCCAGCCGGTGCACGTTGAGGCTGCCGCCTTCGTGGCGGCCGGCCATGATCGGGTTGGGGGTGAACCTGAGCTTCGGCGAAGGCAGGCTGTCGGCGGTCTGGTCGGCCAGCCCGGACAGGCGCATCCACTCGAAGATGTCCTTGCCGCGATAGCGGCGCGGCGCCCGGTCGTGCCGGCCGACGCACAGGTAGACGGTACGGCCGGCCCGGTTCAGCTCGTCGGCGATCTGACAGCCGGACTGGGAGCTGCCGACCACCAGCACCGCGCCGGGCGCCAGCGCCGCCGGGTTGCGATAGGCGCCGGAGTGCATCTGGCAGACCGACGGGGCCAGCCTGGCCGCCATCGCGTGCCGGCGCGGGAACTGGAACAGGCCGGTGGCGACCACGACGTTGCGTGCGGTGTAGCAGTCGCCATTGCGGGTGGAGACGCGGAATCCGGCGGGGTCGGCGCAGATTTCCGTGACCTCCGTGTTGTACTTCACCGGCAGCTGGTGGCGCCGGACGTAGTCGGCGAAGGTCCGCACGATCTCTTCGCGGGGCATGAAGCCGTCGGGATCGTCACCGGCGTAGGTGGCGCCGGGCAGGCGGAAGTCCCAGTTGGGCGTGACCAGGGTGAAGGAGTCCCAACGGTCGTCGCGCCAGACGGGCGCGGGAATGTCGCCACGCTCCAGCACCAGGTGGGAACGCTTCTGCAGGGTCAGGTAGTAGCTCGTGGAGAGCCCGCCCTGACCGCCACCGACGATCAGGGTGTCGAAATGTCCACTCATTGAAATTCCAATCCGTGACTGGGAAAAGGGACGACCGCCCAGCGCTGCGGCGGAGCGGTCGCGGTTGTCCGGTTTCTACCAGAGGGCGACCTCGCCGGAATTCGAGAGGTGCGCCAGAATCTCGCGCAGGGAGTCCCGCTCGACCACCGAGAAGTGATCGCCCTCCCAGTCGATGACCTGGAGATTCGCGGCCTCCGCCAGAGCGAACGGCGCCAGCAGCGGGAAATCCATGCTGCGGCTGGCCCGGTACAGGCGCGCGGGCGTGGTCGTCGGGCGCGGCGCATGGCCGACCAGCGCGTCGTAATTGGCCCGATACTCGTCCAGCAGGGCGAGGAACTCCTCCCGGGACAGGTCGGAGCCGATGCCGCCGGCCTGCTTCAGCGCCTGCACGATGGCTGCCGGCCGCTCGGCCTCGTCCAGCCGCGACAGGCTGTCGAAGTCGATCGGCAGCGGCTCGCCGGACAGCAGGTCGCGGAGGAAGTTGAGCAGCAGGGCCTCCCCCTCCAGGCGCAGGCCCCCCTGGCTCTGCGGTGCGGCCATCCAGCTGTCGATCATGGTCACCCCGTTCGGCGCGATGCCGCGCGCCTCCATCTGCCGGGCCATTTCCTGGGCAATCACCCCGCCCATGGACCAGCCCAGCAGGTGGATCGAGGCCGGCTCGGCGGCCTGGGCACAGAGGGCATCCACATAACTGGCGGCCAGCGCCTCCAGCTGGCGCGGGGCGCCGTCGCCGGGGGACTGCAGGCCGAGCACGCTCACGCCGGCGGGCAGCAGCTCGATCAGCTCCCGGTAGCAGAGGATGTTGCCGCCCACCGGGTGGACCAGGGCCAGGGTGGCCGGCCCGCCTTCGCGCATCACCGCCAGCGGGGTACGCTGGTGGCCGGCGTGCTCGGCCGCGTCGAGCATGGCGGCCTGGGCGGCGATGGTGCCGTGGCGCAGCAGCGACACCAGCGGCAGGGTCTGGCCGAACGCGCGGGTGATCTCGTTGATCAGGCGCACGGCCAGCAGCGAGGTGCCCCCCAGCTCGAAGAACTCGTCGTCGATGCCCAGGGCTTCCACGCCGAGCAACTGGCTCCACAGACCGACCAGACGCCGCTCGGTTTCGCTGGTCGGACTGCGCCGGGCCCGAGTCTCCGGGCCGAGCGCGTCGGCCATGGCCGACAGCGCCTTGCGGTCCACCTTACCGTTGGCGGTGACCGGCAGGCTCTCCACCGCCATGACCTGGGACGGAATCATGTAGGACGGCAGGCTGGCGGCCAGGTGGGCGCGGATCGCCTCGGCCTCCAGCGGCTCGGCCGCCGGCTGGTAGAAGGCCACCAGACGGCTGTCCTCGCCACTGCGCACCACCACCGTGGTGGCCGCGCGAATTCCCGGACAGCGGGCGAGGTTGGCGTCGATCTCTTCCAGCTCGATGCGGAAGCCGCGGATCTTCACCTGCCCGTCGAGGCGGCCGAGGAACTCGAGGCAGCCGTCGTCGAAGTAGCGGCCGACGTCGCCGGTGCGGTACAGGCGCTCGCCGCTCTGCGGATGGACGATGAAGCTCTCGGCGGTGCGCTGCGGGTCGTTGTAGTACTCGCGGGCCAGACCGATGCCACCGATGTACAGGTCGCCCGGCACCCAGTCGGGAGCCGGCTCGAGTTCCCGGGTCAGCACATGGAAGCTCTGGTTGGACAGCGGCCAGCCGTAGGGAATACTCTTCCAGCCCGGTGCGAGCTGCCCGACCGGGAAGTAGTTGGACCAGATGGAGGCTTCGGTGGCGCCGCCGAGACTGATCAGGGTGACGCCCGGTACCACCTTCTTCAGCCGCTCCGGCAGGGTGATCGGGATCCAGTCGCCACTGAGCATCACCAGCCGCAGGCTGTGCATGTAGGTGGCAGCCTGCGGGCCGAGGAACTCGATCAGCATCTCCAGCGAGGCCGGCACGGTGTTCCATACCGTCACACCGTGGTCGCGCACGCAGGCGGCCCACTGGTCGGGCGCCGGCGTCTCGCTGTGCGGCGGCAGCACCAGGGCAGCGCCCATGGCCAGACCGCCGAAGATGTCGTGGACCGACAGGTCGAAGTTGAAGCTGGACAGGCCGATCAGCCGGTCCTCGCAGGTCAGGCCGAAGCGGGCGATCACGTCCTGGATGGTGTTCACCGCCCCGCGATGATCGATGGCCACGCCCTTCGGCTGGCCGGTCGAGCCGGAGGTGAAGATCACATAGGCCAGATCGCGCTCTCCCCGGGCCGGCTCCAGCGCCACCGCCGGCGGCGGCGCATCGGGCAGCACCTCGTCCAGCAGCAGCACGCGCACGTCCGGCGGCAGCGCCAGGTCGATGGCCAGTTCGCGCTCGATCAGCACGACCTTGACCCCCGGACGGGAGATCAGCCATTCCTTGCGCGCCGCCGGCTGCTCGCTGGTGATCGGCAGGTAGGCACCGCCGGACTGGACCACTCCGAGCAGGGCCGTCACCTGGCGCCAGCCACGCTTGGCCACCACGGCGACCAGATCGTCGCTGCCGACGCCGGCCTGGCGCAGCCGGGCGGCGAGGTTGGTGCTCCAGCCCCACAGGCTCCGGTAGTCGACGACGCGGTCGGGGGCGATGATCGCCGCCCGCTCGGGGTAGCGGGTGCAGGCCTCGGCGACGAAGTGCTCCATCCGGCCGGTCGGCAGCTCGCGCTCGGTCCGGTTGGCCGCCTGGCGCGCCAGCAGCGCCTTCGGCGGGACCCGCGGCAGCAGCAGCGCCTCTTGGGGGGCCTCGTGCTGCAGGATGGCCTCGATCTGCTGCTCGAAGGCCTCGAACATGTTCTCGATGACCCCGGGCAGGAACAGGCCCTCCACGTAGTCCCAGTTCACCACCATCTCGTCGAGGTACATATAGGCCTGGCAGTCCAGCCAGACCTGCGGGGTGTGCAGGCCGCCGCCCATGTTCTTCAGGCCGAACTCGTTGGGCAGCAGCAGCCCCTCCGGCAGGTCGAGGCCGAGGGAACTGGCGAACACCACCGGCATGACCGGCAGGCCGGTGCCGGTGCTGCCCATGGCGCGGATCACGTCGACGCCCTCGACACGGGAGTGGCGCATGTCCCGCGCCAGCTGCCGCTGCAGCACCTTGGCCCGCTCGGCGAACAGCCCCGGGCTGTCGGCGCACTCGAGCAGCAGGGTGCTGCCGAAGTTGCCGAAGGCGCGCTGGAAGCGCGGATCGCCCGAGGGGCGGTGGCTCATCAGCATGTTGATGGTGAAGGCGCGATTGCGCGACCACAGGCGCAGCACATCGGTATAGGCGGTGCAGAACAGCATGCTGGGGCTGATGCCCAGTTTGCGCGCCTGCTCGTTGAGGCGGGCCACCCGCTCGGGGCCGAATACCAGGCGGATGCGCCGGAAACGGGACTCCTCCGGCATGCGCTCGTGGTCGACCACGGGCAGCTCCGGAGCGTTGCGCAGCGTGGCGATCCGCTCCTGCCAGTACTGCATGGAGCGCTGGAAGACACTGGTCTCCTTGAGCGCCTGGCGCTTGGCCATGAACTCGGCGAAGAAGGCGCGCGGCTCCTCGGGCAGGCCCATGCCGTTATAGACCCGCACCAGGGCGTTGTAGAACAGGCGAACCGAGAAGGCGTCGAAGGAGATCAGGCGGAAGCCGAAGTTGACGTAATAGCCGTCGGCGACGCGATCCAGGAACGCCGTCACCTGCACCCTGGCGCCGAGCAGGGCCAGCTTGCTCTCCATGTCCTTCTTGCGCAACTCCTGCAGCTCTGCCGTGCCGATCGGCGGCTGGCCGCGCCAGTCGGTCATCTCGAGAGAGATCTTTCCGACCGGCTCCTGGGCCGGACGCTGAGTGCCGTCGGGGAGAAACTCCATGGACAACTCGGGATAAGCCTCGAGCACTGTCTGGAGTGCCGCTTCGAGCCGGGGAACATCGAGGCTCTCGGTGAAATAGCAGAAATAAAGAAACGGGATAGTGTGAAACTTGTAGACCTTTTGCTCACCAACCCAATAAGCATGTTGCAAACCGGTTAAGGGGCATGGCTCAGGCACGGGCTCGCAAACAGCCGGCCGCTCTTCCAATACGTCGAACATTTTCAATTTTTCTTAATTAATGAAGTTATCAAGAGAAGTTCGAAGGGAGATGCATGGCAGGAACGCCATGCCGAAAGTCTGCACGTAAAGGAATGACTGGAAACCGCCGCCAGAAAAACGACGACGACTCCGGAGCCTAGCTTTCGGCTATCCCGTCCGAATCAACTTACCTTAGAAACTTTCCAAGTTCTTACCGCGCACTGCCAGACAACACGCTTAAACCGGTGACTTACTATAAGAAAGTGCCTTGTGCATCTTTTGCCACACGCGAAATCTTACAATTTTCTTATAATGGCATAAGTATGTCATTTCCAGAACCCAAGTGCAACATAGCGCCGTATTGAAGAGACTGTGTCAAAGCGTCACGCAACTGCCCTGCTCATAACTTCAACCGGAAATCCTCAGTCGAAGCTTTTACGCAACGAATATTTAATTCAAACGTAATCTTGTCCTGCCGCTCCACGCCCAAACCGACAACAATCGATCGCGGCATCACGACGCGGCCAGGCGCGTCGACCGGAAGCCCCGAAGGCTCGCATGAGTGTTTGAAAGCCTGCCCACGACTGACAGGGCAGGATCGATTTCAACCGGCCTTGGCGAACGGAGGGTACCGATCAGCGGAGGAAGCTCATTGGCTTGGGGCTGGTCAAAAATCCTGTGTCCGAGGCGAGGGAAATCCATCCCTCCCTAAACCGGGGCTGGCCCGATCGACAGGAGATGAAAGATGGCTGTTTTTGCTCGGCGCGCCGATGGGCTCAGACGGGAACGCATGCAGGCCTCCCGGCAGTATGTCGATGGCGGTTTCGTGAACACCTATCCGTCCAGCGCGCAGCGCATGCCTGAGGACCGGCCGACACTGGTCGATTTCCTGTTTCGTGGCGAGGGTCGCACGCCGGCGCGGCCGCTTCCCGCCCTCGATCCATGCTCCGCCTGGGCCCGGCCAGTCGAAACCGGGCTGCGGGCCACCTGGCTCGGCCATTCGACCGTGCTGCTGGAAATCGATGGACACCGGGTGCTGACCGATCCCGTGTGGGGGATGCGTGCCTCACCGTTGCCGTTCGCCGGCCCCAAACGCTTTCAGCCGGTGCCGGTCGACATCGCTGCCCTGCCGCCGCTCGATGCGGTGCTGATCTCGCACGATCATTACGACCACCTGGATTATCCGAGCATCCGGGCGCTGGCCGCGCGCCAGGTCCCCTTCATCACCTCGCTGGGCGTCGGGCTGCACCTGGAAGCCTGGGGTGTGCCAGCCAAGCGCATCATCGAGCTCGACTGGTGGGAACATAGGGTGCTGCCGACCGGACTGACGATCACCGCCGCACCATCGCATCACTTCTCCGGACGCGGGCTTCGAGATCGCAACGCAACGCTCTGGTCGTCGTTCGCCTTGCACGGCGAGCGGCACTCCCTGTTCTTCAGCGGCGACACCGGGCTGTCCCCGGCCTTCGTCGAGATCGGCCAGCGGCTCGGCCCTTTCGACCTGGTGATGCTCGAGATTGGCGCCTTCCATCCATCCTGGGGAAATGTGCATCTGGGGCCTGACAACGCCCTGCGGGCCTGGGCACAACTGGGCAGTGGGCGTCTCCTGCCCGTGCACTGGGGCACCTTCAATCTGGCGATGCACCCATGGGCCCAGCCGGCCGATGTGCTGCTGGCGAAAGCTCCAGAGGGATTGTTGATGCCACGCCTGGGTGAACCGGTCGAGCCGGCCCGGGCAGAGGCAATGGAGCCCTGGTGGCGAGAAGTGACCAGGGGCCTCTGGCAGGACGCCATGGCGCAGGAGGCCGAGCGTCTGGCGCTTCCAGCGAAAGACCAGCCGCCTCGTCCCGCCATACGATCATAAGGCACTGCTCGGCCAGCGCCCTGGAATCTGCCGCCGGCTGACAGTCCCCGACCCGCTGGAGTCCACTGGGCGAGTCAGCCGCGCAGGCCTTCCCGCATGGGGTTGTGTTCGGGCGTTCAGGCAATGGGCAACGGTGATCGCGGACCGCTATGATCGATGCCCATGATGCCCTCTTTCCCGATCCGCCAACCCTGTCCGCCCGGGGTCTGCACCTGCGGGCGCGAACGGCTGCTGGACACGCCCGGCGCCGACCTGCGCATCCTGCGCCTGACGCGCCAGGAGGAGAAGCGTCTGCTCGAGCGCCTGGAAAGTCTCGCCAGCCTGGCCGATCTCGAGCACATGCAGCGACGGATGCACGAGCAGTTGGGCATCCGCCTGGAAATCGCCCCGGGCCTCAACGAAGTGCGCAGCATGCGCGGTATCCGCATCGACATCGACGAATTGCCCGGCCTGTGCCGCAAGACCCGCCAGTCCATCCCGGCGGCCATTCGCCGCGGCCTGGAGAAGCATCCGGAGATCGCCTACCGGCTGCTCGACGCCCACGACCTCCTGCGCGGCACCTGACCCGAAAAGACGGAGGCGGCCGGAAGACTCGCCCGGCCGCCAGTGGACACGGACACTCAAGGGCCTATCGGCGCGTATCCTTGCGTGGCCTGTAGAAGAGGAATTTGCGGGTTTCGGCTGTCCTGAGGTATTTCACGGCCCAGTCCGGGGATACGGTCCTGTCGTGGAAGTACAAGGCACCATCGGTCCGGTCCCTGAGTTGCTGGTTGAGCGCTTTTCGCGCCACCTCCTTGGCCAGTTCGTAGCGCTCGTCCTCCTTCACCTGATCCGGGCGCCCATCGCACCACCATGAGAACTGACAGGAGCCCTGTTCGGAGCCCTGCTTGACGACCTCGCACAGCGTGTCCGGAAAACCTTCATGACCTAGCCGGTTCATAGCGACGCTGGCGACCGCCTCCATGTCGGCAGGCGAGCCACCCTTGGCCTCCCAGTAGATGCTGCGTGAGAGACAGGTGATCGCATCGTCCAGGGGCGCCTTGCCAGTCGGATCGACCGCCTGCGCTTCGGGTCGGGTGATGGGCTTGGCCCGGGGAGTCACGCCCTCTTCGGCCGCGGCCTTCCGTTCCAGTGCCTCCGCCTTGTCCACTGCCGCCTCCGCGTTTTGCTCCCGGTCTGCCGCTATCGCCTGGCCCCCGAGAGCGCTGGCCACGAGACATATCCAGATAAAACGCATGGTCGAACCTTCCGAGTGAATCAAAGTTGGCCCCCACCTGTGCCACGCCGACCAGCCGTTCTGCGACTCGCGAGTCCGTGGAACGAATCAGAAACCCGCAAGCTGCATCCCGTACGTAACGAACAGCCGTATTTTCTTGGGAATTTCGCAATGAGCCTGCGACTCGCCAGTGCGTCGCCCGGAGCGCCTCACGCCAACTTCGCCTCATCGGATCGCCACTGCGGCGATCGAATCATTCTAGCCGACGGTCAAAGGGCCGCCGTTCCGCCGGCCGCCGAACGCGCTCAAGGCGCGCGATTGCATGGACCTTGCAGGCGTTTCGGTTGCAGGACAGGCGGGAGGCGGCCAGAGCCGCCGTTCGTCGTACCGCTTTCGCAGCGGTTCACACGAAGCCGGCGTAAGATCGGACCATGCTCTCTGGCGAGGCAGCCGTCGCCTTCTCCTCTATGGAGGAGGCGCCTGCCCCAGGCGATCACGGCCAGACGTTTGCCGTTTTTCCTGGTCGCCAGAGAGAATGCCCTCTGCGCGCGACTGCGTTCGGCTTTCACCATCCCGATGCGACCGGCCCTTCCCGGCCCGTGGCATCGTTCACAGGGGACCGAAAATGGACTCAAGACAAGTAATCAACGCTTCGGTAAGCCCCAAGGGCAGCCTGGAGACGCTGTCCCAGCGCGAAGTCCAGCAACTGAGCGAAGTTGGGGCGGGCAGCCTCTACACGCTGTTCCGCCAGTGCGCCCTGGCGATCCTCAACACGGGCGCCCGCACGGACAACGCCAAGACCATTCTCGAGTCCTACGAGGACTTCGAGGTTCGCATCCATCAGCAGGACCGAGGCGTGCGCCTGGAGCTGCTCAACGCACCGGCGGACGCCTTCGTCGACGGCGAGATGATCGCCAGCACCCGCGAGATGCTGTTCAGCGCCCTGCGCGACATCGTCTATACCCAGAGCGAACTGGACAGCCTGCGCATCGACCTGAACAGCTCCCAGGGCATCACCGACTACCTTTTCCACCTGCTGCGTAACGCCCGCACCCTGCGTCCCGGGGTGGAGCCGAAGATGGTGGTGTGCTGGGGCGGCCATTCGATCAGCATCGAGGAGTACAAGTACACCAAGAAGGTCGGCCACGAACTGGGTCTGCGCAAACTGGACATCTGCACCGGCTGCGGGCCCGGGGTGATGAAGGGGCCGATGAAGGGCGCCACCATCGCCCATTCCAAGCAACGGATCGTCGGCGGCCGCTACCTCGGCCTGACCGAGCCGGGGATCATCGCCGCCGAGACGCCCAATCCGATCGTCAACGAACTGGTGATCCTGCCGGACATCGAGAAGCGCCTGGAGGCCTTCGTGCGCGTCGGCCACGGCATCGTCATCTTCCCCGGCGGCGCCGGCACCGCCGAGGAGTTCCTCTACCTGCTCGGCATCCTGATGCACCCGGACAACCAGGACCTGCCCTTTCCGGTGATCCTCACCGGCCCCCGGAGCGCGGCGCCCTACCTGGAGCAGTTGCACACCTTCGTCGGCGCCACGCTGGGGAAAGCCGCGCAGCGCCACTACCGGATCATCATCGACGATCCGGTCGAGGTGGCGCGGCAGATGGCCCATGGTCTGAAGGAAGTCAAGCAGTTCCGCCGCGAGCGCAACGACGCCTTCCATTTCAACTGGCTGCTGCGCATCGAGGCGGGCTTCCAGCGCCCGTTCGACCCGACCCACGCCAACATGGCCGGCCTGCAGCTGAGCCGCGACCTCCCCGCCCACCAGCTGGCGGCCAACCTGCGCCGCGCCTTCTCCGGGATCGTCGCCGGCAACGTCAAGGACAAGGGCATCCGCCTGATCGAGCAGTACGGCCCCTACGAGATCCATGGCGAGGCCTCGGTGATGCGGCCGCTGGACGAGCTGCTGCGGGCCTTCGTCGAGCAGCACCGGATGAAGCTGCCGGGCGGCACGCCCTACGTGCCCTGCTATCGGCTGGTGACCTGAAGACCCACGCCCGGCCCGTCTCGCCGTCTCCCCAGGTCGTCGAGATCGGGCCGGAACACAGGAGCCTCGTGGTATAGTCCGCGGCTTTTTCCGCACCACCATGTCGGCCTGCCGACCCCAACGCATAGGTATTTCCGTTTGGAGCACAAACCTCTCATCGAGCGTTTGTGGGGCATTGCTCGCACCCACAGTTTTGCCGCTTTCGAATCCCTCCTGCATGAAGCCGGCCCCGATGGCTCGCTCAAGGCTTTGACCGGCGCCCTGCGCCATCTGGCCAGCGCCGGCCAGGACGCGCTTGCACAGGAGTTGCTGACCGAATCCCTCGAGAATCATGTCGCCTCGCCGCAGATCCTCTGGCGCCTGGAAATGGTCCTGCTGCTCGGACAACCCGGGACCGGCAGGGATGCGGATGGCGTTCAGGATCTCGCCACGCTTGAAAGCCGGGTGAAGGAACTGGTTCAGGCCAACCGGCTGGACGATGCGATCGGTCAGGTGAGCAGGGCCGCCCAGGCCAGTGCAGCCCCGGAGCTGTACGAACTGCTGGGCCGCCTGCACCTGCGCCGCAGCGCCACCCTGCCGGCCGCCGGGCCGGCGGTCGCAGCCGTACAGCCCGAAGCAGCCGCCCCCGCCGCGCAACCGCCGCAAGCGATCGCAAGGTCGGCAGACGCAGCGCCTGCCGCAATGAAGCCGGGCAGCCCGTCCCAGCCACAGGATGCAGTTGCCCGTGCGGAGGCCCGTTCTCCACTCGACAAAGCCCAGCAGACGGCTGAAGCCCCGCGTGCGGCAGCAGCGCTCGAGGCACCGCCCTCGAAGGTCGATACGCCCCGCCCGGCCGCCCCCAGACCGCCGGCCGAAGCCGACGACAAGGCGCCGGCCGCGGCACCACCGCAGTGGGTGGCCGATGAACTGCTCAAGGCGCGCGCGCGCGCGCAGGAAGCCATGCAGAAGCGTGCCGAGGCCAAGGCCGACGCCGCCCCCGTCGCCAAGCCGACGATAACGGCCGTCGCCTCCCCCGCTCCCGCTGCCAAACCCGAGCCGGCGCCTGTCGAGCTCCCGGGAGCGGACGAGCCCAAGGAGCAGGTGTTCGCCCGCCTGCGCGAAGCCTTCGCCAGACTCGGCAAGATCGAGCGCAAGCTGCTGGCCTGGATCATGGCCAATCCCAACCAGAATGCCGCCCAGATCGCCAGAAATACCGCACTGGGCAGCGTGGAAGTCGCCGCCGCGCTCAAGGGCCTGACCGGCCTCTGGCTCGACCCCTTCACCTTCGCCGGCTACACCGTGCGGGACTACGTGCTGGAGTGCATGTCCATAGGCAAGCAGGCGCCGGGCGGCGTCCGCCAGTCCACGCCGGCCAGCGCCAGCCGCGCGACGGCAGCACCCCCCGTGCAGAGCGCCGAAACGCCGCGCGCGTCCAGCCCGGCAGCGAGGATGGAGTCCGCCCCAGCCGCGGCGAGGACGGCCAGACCCGCCGCCACCTCGCCCGCCCTGGCCGGCCTGAGCGGGCTCGACAGGCAAGTGCTGGAATACATCCTCAGCCACCCGGGATGCTCGCCGGACGAGGTGATGGAAGCGATGGGACCGGACGAACCGGCCTCGGTATCGCTGGTCACGCTGCGCCGGGACTGGCTGGACCGCGACGCGCAGGGCCGCTACACCATCAAGCCGGCGATGGCCGACCAGGTACCGATCGGCGATCGGCCCGTGGCCCCGGTCCAGGCAGCCGAGCCGGAAGTCGCGGACGAGGCCGTGGAGGCCGCCCCGCCGCGCAAGTCGCGCATCATGGAGACCCTGACAGCCTCGCCGCTCGCTGTCAGCGCCAGCGCCGCCAACCCGCTGCAGAAAGAGCAGGCCAGGCTGGCCAAACTGCCCAAGGGGCAGCTGCAGATCCTGCAGTTCCTGTACGACAACGGTCAGGCACGCACCAAGGACATCGCCCGCGCCCTCGATCAGGAGGCGGCCAAGGTCAACAGCGCCCTCCTCGGCCCGCTGGCCGGTTTCGTGTCGGTGATGCACAGCTTCTGGCGACTGAACGACGAGATCCGCCCGGCACTGGCCCCGAGCGAACTCGACGACGTGGCCGAAGGCTGAGCCACTGTGCCTATGGCATGGGCAGCGTCCGACCTGGGCGGATTGCCGGCTCGGACAGGAAGGACAGGGCTTCGCCTGGGGGCTTTCGGGTGCAGTTGGCCCATGACTGGGCCGGGAATGTCCCACGCCCCCGGCCAACTGCCTCGCATGCCGCTCGCCGACCGGTCGCGCTATGCTGGTTCGGCGTGAGGGTGGCGCCATAAGCAAACCAGGACGCACTGCTTGTGCTCATGGATGTTGAACCAGCCCCCGGAGCCATGGCCGGGTGGATACCGGCCTTGTCCGGCCCGATGCAGGAGGTGAGCATGACAGGGCGCCAGCAGTTGTTCGAAGATCTGGAAGCAGGCAGGGCGCAGCAGGCGCCGGTGGCACTCACGGCGTTCGGCACGCCGGTCGAGGTCGGCGCCGTGCCACGCCAGGTGATCTACGCCATACCCGGTCTGCGCCAGGTCCACCGCGCGGATGTGTTCTGGAGCAAGCTGCAGGGCCGCCTGCAGAAGCGCCTCGACCTGCTCCTCGAACCCTTCCAGGCCTACTACGCCGAGTTGCCCGAGGACGAGCAGCAGGCCACCCTGGCGCGGCTATCGAAGTATCCGAACTGGGTCGACTTCGCCCGCTGGTTCACCCGGCGGATGAACCTGTTCCGCCATGGCGCGCATTACACGCTGACCCTGGAGCTGCACGGCGAGCCGCTGCACCTGCCGGCCGAGCTGGAGTTCCCGGACAACCGGGTGCTCGACGAGGCCGAGGTCGAGTCGCTGCACGCCGCCCAGCTGGCGTCCTACCGGCGCAACCTGGAAACCCTGCTCGAGCTCGCCGAGGACTTCGACCTCGACCAGGTGGAGCGGCCGGTGCTGATCCGCCTGTTGCGCCAGAGCCCGCGGCGCCTGCGCAAGCACTTTCTCGAGCTGAAGGAGCGGATGCGCACGGCCATGGTGCTCAGCGAGCTGCGCCGTACCGACGCCCGCTTCAGCCAGTACCACGAGCTGTACCGGGCGCGGCGTCTGAAGCGCCGCTGGCTGGCCTACCTGGGGCCGACCAACAGCGGCAAGACGCACCGGGCCATGGAGCAGGCCGCCAGGGCGGGTAGCGCCCTGTATCTCTCGCCGCTGCGACTGATGGCCCTGGAGAACCAGGAGCGCCTGGAGGAACAGGGCATCCCCTGCACCCTGATCACCGGCGAGGAACAGATCATCCGCGAGGGTGCCACGCACTACTGCTGCACCATGGAGGAATTCGGCCGCTTCCAGAACATCCGCTTCGACGTGGTGATCGTCGACGAGGTGCAGCTGCTGGGCGATGCCCAGCGCGGCTGGGCCTGGACCGACGCGCTGGTCGGCGCCTACACCGAGCGGCTGATCATGACCGGTCCGGAGCTGGTGACGCCGTCGCTGGAGCACCTGTGCCGGATCTGCAACGACGAGCTGGTGATCGAGCGCACCCGGCGCCTCACGCCGCTGGCCATCGACTCGAAACCGCCGAGTCTGCAGCGGATTCCGGCCGGCTCCATCATCGTCGACTTCAGCCGCCGCGGCGTGCTGGAGCTCAAGGCGCTGCTGGAGCAGCGGGGGCGCAGCGCCGCGGTGATCTACGGCGCCCTGTCGCCGGTCGTCCGGCGCGAACAGGCAAGACGCTTCCGCGAGGGCGAAGTGGAGATCATGGTCGCCACGGACGCGATCGGCATGGGCCTCAACCTGCCGGCCCATCGCCTCTATTTCAGGACCGACGAGAAGTTCGACGGGGTGACGGTGCGCACCCTGACCGGTCAGGAGATCAAGCAGATCGCCGGGCGCGCCGGGCGTTACGGCTTTTCCGAAAGCGGTCTGGCCGGAGGGTTCGAGCACACCGTGATCCACACCATCCGGCGCGGACTGGACGAGCCCGACCCGCCGCTGGACCTCAAGAAATTCGCGGTGCGCCCAAGCTACGGCCACCTGAAGACCCTGGCCGACGCCCTCGGCGAGCGCAGCCTGCTCAGGGTCTGGCTGACCTTCATCGAGTCGGTGAACTACGGCAGGCATTTCATGGCGGTGCTGCCGGAAGAGCTGATGAACTGGATCAAGCGGCTCGACGACCCGGCCATCGACCTGCGCCTGCGCTGGATCTTCGCCAGCGTGCCGATCCACGGCGGACCGGAAAGTCCGGCACGGCTCAGCGCCCTGGCCTGGCTGCGCCATGTCCATCAGGGCGGCGTGGTGCCGCTGCCACACCCGGGACGCCTGCAGGATCTGCGCAGCCTGGAGGAAACCCTGCACGAGCTCGAGGTGTACATCCACCTGTGGCGCGCGTTGCCGGAATACTTCATCGAGGAGGAAGCGGCCAGGGAGCGTCGGGAGGAGCTCAACGACCGCATCCTCGAGATCCTGAGCGCGACGCGCAGACGCCGCTAGGACGTTTGGTCCTGGCCCAGGATGCAGGCCTCGATATCGGACGCTCAAAGAATGGCCGTTTCACGGAGCGTATATCGTTGATTTCCCCCGGCAAAACTGGGGGATTGCCTGTTTTTTTATCTAGGGTCTGTTGACGCTTTGACGTGAGCCGCGTTGCCGCGGCCTACGCCAAAACGTCAACAGACCCTATGTCTTGGCAACATCAGCCGAGAGCGTTACGTTCATGCCGAACGCTCGCTCGAACTTATGGGGACAGATTCTCCAGCGCGGTTCTGGCCAGATCGTTCCACAGCGGGCTGGGCCAGTCCTGCAGATAACGCCGGAACTGACGGCGTGCCGAAACCAGCGGCAGGGCATTGAGTGCCTCCCGCTCCCGCAGGGCCTTGCAGTGCGAGGCCAACTGGCCTTTCAGCGTCTCGCCAGATATGTCCCCGGCATAGACGGTCCCGAGCAGATCCAGCTCCGCTTGCGTACTGTAGGCATAAGCCTGCTCACGTCCCGTCAAGTTGCGTATGCGCCAGTCGACCACCTGACGAACCGCCTGCCAGATCACACCGTACTCGGCCGCCAGTTGCCTCGTTTCCTGCTCGACCGTATCCGCCGGCCGGCCCGTTTCTTCCCGTAGTGCCAGGATGGCCCGTATCGCCAGATACTGGGTAATGACCCAGTGGTTGCAGGGATCGAGCCTCCAGGCCTGCAGGTAGAAATCCCGGCAGGCTTCATAGGCCTGCTGCTCGGCCGATTCATCGATCTGGTTGAAGGCGATGCCCAGACGCTTTTCACAGGCGCCGCTGATACCGAACCGGTGGGCCATTTCCGTGTTGCCCGGCAGCAGACATCCCGACTCGGCCCGCCAGCTTTCCAGATCCGCACGAATGGCCGCGGCGAGCGGTGCCAGCTCCTGCTTCTGGGCCTCTGTCAGCATCGGACGCTCGGCTCCAGCCTCGCTGTTGGCGCCGACCAACTCGTCGATCCGCTCGAACTTGACCTCGATCCGCCGCCGCATCTGCTGGTCACGGAACTGGCCGACCTGCTGCTCGAAATCCTTGGAGACGGTCGAGTAGGCCACGATGCTGGCCCAGTCGTGGGTTTCCGGAACATCCGTGCGCAGACGCTGGCGCAGCTCATAAAGCACCCAGCGCGGATCCGCTCCCTTCAGCAGCCCGGAATACAGCTCCCTGACCGCAACGGCCGAAGCCTTCATCCACAGCGGGAACTGGGAGGCGACGACCCAGGGGATGCCCGCTGCATGCAGTTCGTGGGCGATGCTGCCCCCCGGCGTCAGAAGCGAATTGATGTTGCCGGAATCGCACGTTGCCAGACTGACCAGCGTCGGGCGGTGCCGGGTATGGCCCAGCGGATCGGTAGCGATCAATGCGATGGCCAGCCGCTCCCCATCCACGACGTCGGTCGCCGTGCTGCCTTCGGCGCACAGGGCCAGGCCATAGCGCTCGTCCCCGCAATGCCGGAAGGATTTGCCGTGGGCCAGGATGTGCACATGGGTGAACTCGCCCGAGGCACAGAGCGTGCGGATTTGCTCGAGAGAGGCGTTGGGCAGCACCGTCAGCCGCCTCTTGACTTCCTCGACGCGGGCCTTGGGGTCTTCCTTGATCCTGACCCAGGGTTCGATGGCTTCCCGCAAGGCCTGCAGATGGCTCTGGGCCGGCACATACAGCCCATCCGGCGCCGCGAAGGCGAAAAGTATGCGAGGCTCCCGGTTCCACTCGAGCGGCAGGGCGCGGCCACGGCGGAACTCGCGGGTCACGCAGATCGGCATGCGCGTCTGCAGGAACAGAGGGGAGCCGGCTCCCGGAAAACCCTCTGCAGCGATCGCGGTCTCGAAAGGCACCATGCCCAGTTCGAAGGCGGACATCACCAGGCGCAGATGGACGAGCCGGCCGGTAGTGCAACTGGCGCTGCCCAGCTCGGCCAGCAGCGTAGGCACCTGTCCCAGCACCTTGCCGATCACTTCGCCCAGATCGCGCAGCTCCGACTCGCGCTGATCCTCGGAAGTCTGGGTCCTGTCCAGCTGATAGCGCAGGCGTTGCAGGCGGCTCAGCAACTGGCGTTGCTCGAAGGGCATGTTCAGCGTCACCGGCCCATCGGAGCCGCACAGCGCGATATAGGTGGTCAGAGGGGACAGCAGCTGATTATGGGCCGGCCCGCTCCGTAACAGCTCCAGCTTGACACTGGCAATGGCGGAAGCGTCTTCCATGTTCAGGGCCTCGCGAATTTGCGGACTTCTTCGGGAGTCCCCGTACCGTCACCCAATACATGGTAGAGACGACCTACCACCTGTCCGCCTTCCTGCCGGATGGAAACGGCGCTGGTCTGGTTCATGACAAAGGAAGCGTCTCCGAATTTCGCCTTGTCGATGGTTTCCATGCGCCCGTCCATCAATACGTCATAGACGGGTTTGAAGGATGCCTGATCCTTGAGCATGGCCTGGCTGAAGCGCAACAGGCGAATCCAGGTGCCACAGTTGAAGTAGTAACGACCGCGGCCCATGTCGATCGCCCGCTCCAGGTGGGTGTGCCCCGTCACGATGAAGTCGACGGACTGTCCCACATTGGCGGTAACCGCCTTGAAGGTGTCGTCCCGATCCTGCAGATCGAAGCTCCTGTCGTCGGCCAGCCAGTCCTTCAAGGCCCGGCGCAGGGCTTCGTCCTTGGAGATATTGCGCATCCAGCCGGTCAGGCGATCCACGATCAGCTGCCCGGTTCCCAGCTGGCCATCCTGCTCTGCCAGCTGGGACAGAGGCTTGCCGAGATTCATTTCGGCCTGAAGCAGCAGGCTGTCCGCATCGACGGTCGTCTGCACCGCGGCCGCGCCCAGGTTCGGCCCCAGCCAGGGCTCTTTCACCGGCGTGGCGGCGCCGACCGACTCCGGCGACCGGGAGACTGGATCATCGGCGGAAAGGCGCTGGTTCATATCCTTTTCGCTCAGCACCTTCTCTCCAAGGATGGATAACAGGTCGCCGATCTTTTTCGCCTGGGCGGGATCGAGCACCACCAGCGTCCCGACGGCAGCCTGGGTTTCCGGCTTCAGCAGATCGATCCATTTGTAGCGCTCCTTGACGCTGTTCATGACCTCCTTGACCATCCGCGTTCCGGCATTGGGCCGCCACTCGCGCAGATCGAAACCGAGGCCGGCATTCAGGCGCCGCCCAACCCTGGCCAGACTCTCGTAATGGTTGTAGTTCCAGGCATCCACCTCGTTGCCGTGGGTGCAATAGACTCTGGCGCCTCCGACCGTGCAGCTGTAACCGGCCCCTACGGTGGAAAACTCGATCCGGCCCCGCTTCAGCGGATCGTCTCCCGCCAGCCGGTTGAGGATCAGCCGCTGCACGCCGGTGAAAGACATCTCGATGTCATGGTTGCCGATCACGAAAACCAGTGTTCTCCCTTCCAGCGCCACAAAGTGCGCCAGCGCATCCCAGATGCCGCGGAATGAGGGATCGCCCATGATGCGGCCGACGACGTCCACGGCCCGCTCGATGGCGATGTATCCGGTGGAGCTTTCGGCGAGGGTATCGAACACATCGCCATTGAATACCAGCGCCACCCGCCCCTCGGGGCATTGCTGGCCCACCCAGCCGATATAGCCGGCGAGTCGCCCGGTTTCCCGGAGAATCTGGAAATCGGGAGTGTCGCCCCCCATGTGAATGTCCGAAATCACATGGATTTCATCGAATTCGGGAAAATGTTCCATAAGAATCCAGTCCTGATGCGGCCAATGCCTGGCACGCAGACGTTGCTCGATTGACCCTGGCCCGGTCAGGGTGCCGGCAGACGTCGCGCCTGCCGGCCAGGTACCTGTCTTCCCTGCCCGGATACCGTAAAAAGCCGCTTCTCTTTAGAGATCCGCCGTGGGGCGGATCCCGGTGATGCCCTCGGCCACCCGCTCGGAAAGCGCGCTGATGGTCGCCACCGGATTTGCCCCCACGGCGGTGGGCAGCAAGGCGCCGTCGGCCACATAGAGCCCCTGATAGCCGAACACCTGGCCAAAGGTTTCCGGTGCCGCACTGGTCACCCCCCGCTGCGGACTGTCGGCCAGACGGCAGCCGCCCAGCGCATGCACGGTCACATTGCGCTTCATGGGCCATAGCCAGTTCGGCAGGGGCACGAAGGCCTTGGCGCCAGTCCAGTCCCGGAAGCGCTTGCCCATGCGCTCGATGGCGCCATAGAGGCCCATGTTTTCCTTGTAGGGCCACTTCACGTGGATGAATCCCTCCTTGCAAAGACTCATCACGCCGTTGCCCTTGTCGATGCCCATGCACAGCAGCACGATGCTGGTATAGGACAGGCCACCCTTGAGCAGCTCGTTGAAGGCATAGCCGATATGCCCGGTACTGAGGCCCTGCAGGAAACGAGAAGCCATCAGCCGCACGGTACGCACGAAGGCATGGAAGTGCGAAAGCCCAGGCCGGATGCCCTCGGTATACCAGGCGGCAAAGTTCGGATAGCTGGCGTCCTCGAGGATGAAGGCGTGCTTGCGGTCGAAATCCTTGAGCAGGTTGTAATCCGTACCCTGGGTGATGACCGGGCCATAGTTCGGATTGGCCGCTTTCTTTCCATCGATCACAAAGGAGAGAAAATCCCCATTGGCGGAAAAGTGCTGCCCCAGTTGCGGGCTGATACCGGGCAGCGTCTTGTAAAGATCCCGGCAGCGCATCAGCAGTTCGGTGGAACCCAGCGTACCGGCGGACACCACCACGCGACGGCTCAGGGCACTGCACTGGGCATGCCCGTTCTTGAGATCGAGCCAATAGACCCGGTAGCCATGCTCCCCGGTCGCCGACGGATCCTCCTCGCCCCGCTCGTTCAGGGGAACGATTTTCTGCCCGAGCGCCTCGGTCTCTATGCGGGCCGCATGGCGCTGCTCGGCGACATGCAGGTAGTTGAGATCCAGGGAGTTCTTGGAGTGCGTATTGCAGCCCAGGTCGCACTCCGCACAGTACACACAGGAGGTCTGCACCGCCCCGTAGCGGTTCTTCTCCTGAAGGCCGATGGGGGTCGGATTGTCGAAGTCGTTGCCGAAGAACACATTGATGTCCAGCAGCTTCGACTCGCGCCCTTCGGATTGCGCGAACTCCTGAAACAGCTCGGTGCGAATGACCTTGCGCCGCGGGTCACTGTCCTGCGGCACCGGTCTCGCCCCCAGTACTTCCTTGCTGACCGCATAGTAGGGCTGCAAGGCTTCTTTCCTGGCTGCTGCGGGCCAGTTGTCGTCGAATACCTCCTCGGGAGGCTCCAGGAACACGTTGGCATAGATCAGCGAGCCGCCACCCAACCCGGCGCTGACCACCGCATCGATATGATCGAAATTTCTGATGTCGAACAGTCCGTGCGCTTCTTGACCAGCAATGGACTTTGGTCGTTGCCTCTGCTCGGGAAGCAGATTCCAGAAGCTGTTCGCTATATCGTGGGGGGAACGCGGAAACGAGCCCATGGGATAGCGCTTGCCACGCTCCAGCAGCAGGACTGCCCCCGGCCAGCGCTTGGCCAGGCGGCAGGTATTGATCGAGCCCCCAAAACCGCTGCCGATCACGACAGCTTCATAGTCATACTTGATGTTCATCTTATTCTTGTGATCCCTTGACAGGGTTTTCGGAGAGTCCATTCACAGGCGTTGCCGATTTCCGGGTGTGCCTCACATAGGTATCCCAGAGTGATCGGCCAAAGAAGGTGAAAAAGCTGCACAGGGTTTTCAGGCGTGCCGACAGGCCATTCGCCTCTGTGATACGGACGGTCGATAGCAGCCTCATCAGATCCATCATGCCAAGACTCAGGGTCCCGGCACCGATGACCGGACCGCTCGCGTCCGTGCCTTCATGGAGGCGGGTATAGAGGGTGGTGGTTTCCGGCCACAGTCTGAAGATCGGGCCGTTGCGCACTTCCTTGCGGCCGGCCAGATAGTAATCCTTGCCTTCGTGCCGGAAGCCCAGCTCATAGACCATGAAGGTCATGGCGGGGTCATCGGTGGGCTTGAACAGGTTGAATACGCCTGTGTTCGCCCTGATACCCATTCCCAGCGGAGCGAAGTCGATACTTCCCGTCAGTTGTCCCCTGTGCGCGGGGTCGTTGACGAAGGCGGTCATGTCCTCGATGCCAACTTCCGCATGCATGACCAGTTGCTGATTCTGCTGTGTGCCTTTGGCCTGCCCTTGCGCAGCCTCGGTAACGCCCAGGGCAAAACCGCCCGCCATGGTTTCCTTGAACTGTAAACCGGGATTCCGTACCGTCATTTTTAAAGTCTCAGGTTCTAATGAAACACCTTCCGGGACCATGCTGGCGAAATAAGCGCGCGCATCAGCCCGACCCATTTCGATCAACTGGCCATGGGTGATGGCGCCGGTATAAAGAGCCAGATCCAAAGGCAGAGGGTGTTTGGGTTTGATCAGGTGAAGCCGGATGGGCTGCCGGTGACCGTAAGGCTGCTCCCCACGAGCAATGCGTTCGTTTATCTCGCGGATGTGCTGCATTTCCCTGATAAGGGCGCTGTTTGCGCTCATTTCCAGCATTTGCACATAGGCGTTCAGAGGGCCGCTGCGGTAGTGCGGAACGTTGCCCATCACCCATATGAGCCAGAGCTCGCTGGCTCCCCGCCGCACGGCCTCCATCAGGTTGGCGTCCTGAATGAACCCCGAGTCCAGGTAATGAACGCCGTCGACCTCGACGGGCGGCAAGGTTGCCGGTAGCGACATGCTGGCGACCAGAAAATCCTCGGTCATCTCCTGATGAGGGATGACCCGGTTCGTCTTGGTCGAGAAATCGCAGAGGTTGAAGGTTCCCTGAATGCCCTCCACAGCTCTGACTCTTTCGAAATCGATCCCCAGATGCGGGTAAACCTTCTCGCGGAAGGCCTTGGAAGCACTGGCCGCCATGAATCTGGAAGGCAGGAGATAATTGGCCAGCGGCATCGGAGAGAAGGTGTCCCGCATGCGCAGGGTTCGCCAGCGCTGACAGATCTCCTCGATGCCGAGCCCCGAGAACAGCATGGCCTGATTGAGTGCCCCACCCGAGGTGGCATCCATGTGCTGAAAGGTGAGTCCGCGCGCAAGGATCTCCGACAAGGCACCGGCTGCATAGGAAAGGCGCAATCCGCCTCCGGGCAGAATCAGGGCTCTTCGGGGTCCATCAGGGGTCGACGCTGCTGCCCCCTGCGGCAACGAATTGGCAGGCATGGACATGGGTTAGTGCCTGCCATCCGTACGGGGGGGAATCGGTGCGGAAGGCGGAGACAGCCAGTCCTCGCTCAGGCTCAGGTCGACAACCGACTCCATTCCTTCCGGAGCCTTCTCCGGCAGTTGATCGAAATCCAAAAACCAGCTTTCGATGTGATCATCCAGAGTTCCGGTGATCGAGGGCAAGAATACGCTGGCAATGGCATCACCGATTTCCAGCTCTTTCATGGCCTGCAGACGCGGGTGGTCGCCAATTACAAAACGGGCCTTGGTACTGCGCAAGAGGCGAATACCACAGCGGGCATCGAGAAAGATGTCCGACTTCATCAACATGCCGCGAAACGAGCAGTAGTTGGAGGCCTTGGTTCGCACCGGCAGCCAGATCCTTTTCGGGCGTTCCATCTCGACATAGGCAACCAGCTTTCCATCCAGGTCATACTGACTGCTGACACGGTCTTCTGAAACAGTGAAGTTCAGATGCCCCTGGTGCTTCGGCATGCCCCATATACCCTTTCCCCCCTTCACGGAAATTTCGGAGGAAACCGGAAGATCCACCACGTACTGGCCGGCCTTGAAAAAGTTCATGAACAGTGCCGGCAGCAACCTGGGGGCCGGCTTCTTGCCATGGGTACAGGCAATGGCAATGCTGTACTCGACGTACTTGCCGATGGGCGTTTCCCTGTAATCGATTACCGTCACAATCAGCAGGGCTTTCTTCCATAGGCGCAACGGATGTATATCCTTGGGCAAAAACGCCTTGGCTTTCTCCGCATTGATTGGAAAGATGGCCATCAAGGCCGGAGAATTGGTGGCCGCCACAGGCAGCTTGAACGGAACACCATCAACCAGCGAAAAACGGCCAGCGTAGTCTCTTATACGCTCCGGAATCTTGTCGAACAACGAGTCTCTCCTTGGTCCTTGATCGTGAAGCACTGCAGCAAGCACTCTCATTGCCTTTCGAGTTCATGAATGATCAATGGAAATATGTCACGGGCCGCGTTTCTCCCCATGAATACATCCAGATGACCATAGTCAGGCAACAAATGTAATGTGTGACAAGCCGGGCGCCATTTGGAAAAGTATTCATAACTTTTGACCTGGCTTTCCGGCAGGAAGCAAAGATTCTTTTCACCGGCGAAAAAAGCGAACCGGGCCGCTGTCTTTGGCTCGAAGGAGGCGAAATCTTCGGGAAGCTCCGGAAAACCCTCAACCGATACCAGATTGCCTCGCCGGGTGCAGCGAACTATCTGTTCGAAGAAACGCAGCGGTACCGCCCCGAACTCGGACTTGATCCACTCATGGGTCTGCTCATTGAGGTTCTCATGCCGCCAGAGTGCCGGAAATCCGCTTCCATACGTGAAACTGACCTGCTTGCAGACGGGATTGTCACACTCGTGATGGGTCAGATTCACCATCAGGGTGATCAGCTTGGCCGCCAGTGTGGGAGCCTCCACGCCCCAGTGGGGGTTGAGGTATTGAGTCATCAGTTTGACCACGGGCAGCATCCGGTTCAGCTTGAAGGATGACCACCCGGGCACTACCGGATGCAGCGAGACGGCGTTGCTGATGATGACCGAAACCTGAGGCAGCAGCCCGGCGATAGCCGACATGGTGAAACTGGTCGAGCCCTGGCAGTGAATGATGGCCTTCACTGTCTGGGCCCCGGTTTCAGCGATAATCGTGCTCACTGCTGCCGGGTGATCGAACAAAGCGGCCTGGTCGAGGGTCCAGAGGTTTGCCTCGAAATCGATGCTGGCACGCCAGTTTTCCAACCAGACATCGTATCCGCTGGCTATCAGTGCATCCACGATATCCATCTCTACGGGTGCCTGATATATCGAAGCGCGGACACCGGCCCCATGAACCAGAATTACGGGGCCTTTGTCAGGCAC
This sequence comes from Azotobacter salinestris, assembly GCF_009363155.1. Lineage (NCBI taxonomy): Bacteria > Pseudomonadati > Pseudomonadota > Gammaproteobacteria > Pseudomonadales > Pseudomonadaceae > Azotobacter > Azotobacter salinestris. Next base: position 120,618 of record NZ_CP045302.1, on the reverse strand, counting down.
TTTTTCCGAAGATCGGATGTTGATGAGATTCAGCGCCCTGCCGTCTCCTGCGACGAAGGGAACGATGCGCTTTGTATAAACATTACTTTCAATGAAGGCGCTTGAAGACATGACAGAGGTATCCTTGAAACTTCAGCCCTGATTTATAGTTGTGTGCTTTTTCGAAGCGCAGCCTCAAGGCGGCCGTCAGAGCCGGGCACGACACCCGACCACTTCGGCAGGGGAAACTCCGAAATGGCTCCGACTCCTGCCCTTGCCCCGCTCGCCAAGTATCAATCCGGCTTTCGCACAAGATTCGAGTTGGCGCTGAAACTCCAGCGCCTCTCGCCCGGAACTCAAGTTAAGGTGCCATTGATAATTGCGCTCCCTCGGCCAGTGCGCAGAAATTCCATGGGTGATTCTGGTTGTAGAACTCGCCGATGAGCGTCGACTTGCCAGTGCGATCACTGCCGGCGGGAGGCCAGGCCAGCTTCAGGTTGCAGTCGCCTTTTCTTTGACGCCCACGCCACTCCATCCATTCGTGCGAGGTCTGGAACGAAGCGGGGTCGTTTTGGGGATGGCGCTTTGCGCCTACAGGCAGCAGGGCAGCCGCTGTGTAATCCCCGAAGGCCGAAGAGTTTCGGCATTTTGGAGTCCATGTGCTCCGAACTCCCGGTACCCTGGTGTTTGCGCCAGGCGCGAGCATCACCATTCCCTGCTCTTTCCCTGATTGATTCATTTGCCGCACCTTGCAAGAGGACAAAATGATATCGAAATTCACGCACTTTCCAAGTGGTCTATTGGGCACCTCTAAAAACCAGCCCGGCCGCCGGGTAAGATCATCCGCCTGTTGATCACCCGGAGCCTGCTGATGTTCAGTCTTTTTGCCGACCAGGAGCGTGAAGCCAAGCTGGACAGCTTGGGCGACCCACTGGCCCTACTGAACAAGCATGTGGACTTTGCATCCTTGGCCGCCGAAATCGACCGCTGGGCTCCCAGGCCCAGTAGGGCCAAGGGCGGCCGGCCGCCTTATCCAACGGAGCAGATGACGCGACTGCTGGTACTCCAGCAACTGTTCAACCTGTCCGACGAGCAGATGGAGTTCCAGTTGCTCGACCGCATGAGCTTCCAGCGTTTTGCCGGTCTCAAGCACGCCGGCCGAGTGCCGGATCGCAACACGATCTGGCTCTTTCGCGAGCGCCTGGTCAAGGCCAATGTCGAGCACCAGATCTTTGCCGAGGTGCAGCGTCAGTTGCAGGCACACGGATTCCGGGCTCGCAAAGGGCAGATCATCGATGCCAGCATCGTTCGCGCGCCCATCCAGCACAACACAGCCGATGAGCAGGCCGTGGTGAAGGAGCAGGCTGTGCCGGTGGAGTGGTCACCCGCCCAGCGCCGACAAAAGGATGTCGAGGCGCGCTGGACGAAGAAGCACGGCAAATCGTACTTCGGCTACAAGCTGTCGGTCAGCGTGGATCGTCGGCACAAGCTGATCCGCGGCGTGCGGGTGAGCGATGCCAGCGAGGCCGATACCCTGCACCTGGTGGATGTGCTCGACCGAAACAACAGCAGCCGTGACTTCTGGGCGGATCGCGGTTATCACGACAAGCCCAGAGAGCGCTGGCTCAAGCTGATCGGCTGGCGACCGCATATCCAGCGCAAGGGCCAGGCCGGCAAGCCTATCGGAGAGCCGGGCAAGGCCCGGAACAAACGCATTGCCAGCCCCCGGGCCAGGGTCGAGCATGTATTTGCCAGCCTCGCCCAGATGGGCGGCAAGAGGGTCCGGAGCATTGGCTTGGTCCGGGCGGAGTTCGGTTTGGTGGTCAAATCGGCGGTCTACAACCTCAAGCGGATGTCGAGACTGCTGGAAATGGCCTGAGTCAGGTCGCCGGTTGCATACCGCGACCGGCAGCAGGATCTTCTGCGAGACATCAACCCGGTCAACGGATGCCAAGCGCTGGGTTCGTCACTGCTCGACCTAGCTCAGGTGGGTGTTTTTAGAGGTGCCCTATTGGGGAAACTCCGAACAAGTCGGCACCGATCCGGCAATGGCTTGATCAACCCCTTATCCACCCGGCCAAAAACGGGTAATGCATCCGAAAACCAGGGCCTTACCCTGATTCCTGCACTTTACAGACGCACCTCTCCTGGGCCGTCCAGCAAAAGTCGTCACGCCGCTTGATCACCCGCAACGGGAACTCGACCTTGGCGCGCATCCGTGCCCTGCCAGCGGATACGGTGGACGGCCATTACCCACGCCTCGATCAGTGCCGGCAGCCCCTGCCCGCCATAACCTTCGGCCAGGCCGGCCCGACTATGCTTCTCATCCCACCGTGAGGGGATTCTGCGCATGCTGATCGTCGAGAATGTGCGCAAGTCGTTCGTCACCGCCCAAGGCAGCCTGCCGGTGCTGCGCGGGGTCGATCTGCAGTTGCCGGCGGGCACCAGCCTGGCGCTGATGGGAGAGTCCGGCAGCGGCAAGAGCACGCTGCTGCATCTGATCGCCGGGCTGGAGCGCGTCGACGGCGGGCGCATCCTGGTCGACGGCGAGCCCCTGCACGAGCGCCGCGAGGCGGAATTGGCGCGCTGGCGGCGCGAGGGCATCGGCCTGGTTTTCCAGCAGTTCAACCTGATCGGCAGCCTGCGCGTGGCCGGCAATCTGGCCTTCCAGGCCCGTCTGGCCGGACGCCACGATCCGGCCTGGGTCGAGTACCTGGCCGAACGCCTGGGGCTGGTGGCCCTGCTGGCACGCTATCCCGAACAGCTTTCCAGCGGCCAGCAGCAGCGCGTGGCCATCGGCCGGGCGCTGGCGGCCAGGCCGTCCCTGCTGCTGGCCGACGAGCCGACCGGCAGCCTCGACGAAGCCAGCGGCGAGGCAGTGCTCGACCTGCTGCTGCAACTGGTCGGCGAAACCGGCTGCAGCCTGTTGATGGTCACCCACAGCGCCCGCCAGGCGTCGCGCCTGGCGCGGACCCTGTACCTGCACCAGGGCCGCGTGCAGGCCCGGGAGGCCCGATGAGACCGCTGCGGATCGGCCTGCTCGTCCTGCTCGGTCACTGGCGGCGCCACCGCCTGCAATGTTTCGGCATCCTCACCGGGCTGTGGCTGGCCACCGCCCTGTGGACCGGCGTGCAGGCCCTCAACGGCCAGGCCCGCGCCGACTATGCCCGCGCCAGCGCCCTGCTCGCCGGCACGGCGCCGGCCCGGCTGGTGGCGCGCCACGGAGAACGCTTCGACCAGGCGCTGCATGTGCAGCTGCGCCGCAGCGGCTGGCCGGTCTCGCCGCTGCTGGAAGGACGCCTGCGCCTGGCCGGCGCCAGCGAGACCGCCGGGGAGTCGTCCGTGGTGCAACTGCTCGGCATCGAGCCGCTGACCCTGCCGCCGGGCGCCGCGCTGGCCGGACGGCCCGGCGGCGCCTTCGACCTCGGCGCCTTCATCGGCCCGCCGGGACAGACCTGGATCGCCCCGGATACCCTGCAGCGCCTCGGCCTGCGAGCCGGCGAGCCGGCGCTGACCAGTGACGGCCAGCGCCTGCCGCCCTTGCGGGTGCAGGAGCGGCTGGCGCCCGGCGTGATCGTCGTCGACATCGGCCAGGCGCAAAGGCTGCTGCAGGCGCCGGGACAGCTTTCGCGCCTGCTGCTGCCGGCGGATTTCGCCGCCCGCCCGCCGCCCCTGCCGGCCGCGCTGGCGCCGCTGCTGCAAGTACAGACGGCGGGCGATGGCGACGATCTGCAGCGCCTGACCGACAGCTTCCACCTCAACCTCACGGCGCTGGGCGGGCTGGCCTTTCTCGTCGGACTGTTCATCGCGCACGCCGCCATCGGCCTGGCCCTGGAGCAACGTCGCGGCCTGCTGCGCACCCTGCGGGCTTGCGGCCTGAGCCTGGGCGGGCTGATCGGCGCGCTGGCCGTGGAGTTGGGGCTGTTCGCCCTGCTCGGCGGCCTGGCCGGAGTGGCCAGCGGCTACTTCCTGGCCAGCCTGCTGCTGCCCGACGTCGCAGCCAGCCTGCACGGCCTGTATGGCGCGGAGGTATCCGGGCAGTTGAGCCTGTCGCCGTTCTGGTGGCTGGCGGGCCTCGCCATCGCCCTGCTCGGCGTGCTGCTGGCCGGAGGCAACAGCCTGCTGCGCGCCGCCCGCCTGCCACTCCTGGCGCTGGCGCAGCCGCAAGCCTGGCGCACGACCCAGAGCCATTGGCTGCAGCGCCAGGCGCTGCTGGCCGCCCTGCTCCTGCTGCTGGCCGCCCTGTGCTGGCGCTTCGGCGACAGCCTCTCCAGCGCCCTGCTGATGATCGCTGCCCTGCTGCTGGCGGCGGCCCTGGCGCTGCCGGGCCTGCTCGACGTCGCACTGGCCTTGCTGGCGCGTCGCTGTCGCCGGCCGCTGACCGAGTGGTTCGTGGCCGACAGCCGCCAGCAGCTGCCGGTCCTGGCGCTGGCCCTGATGGCCCTGCTGCTGGCACTGGGCGCCAGCGTCGGGGTCGGCAGCATGACCGAGGGCTTTCGCAGGACCTTCGTCGGCTGGCTCGACCAGCGCCTGTCCGCCGACCTGTACCTGACGCCGCGCGATACTGCCCAGGCCTTGGAAATCGCTGCCTGGCTCGAAGGCCGGCCCGGCGTCGCGGCCGTCCTGCCGAGCTGGCGCGTCGAGCTGCGCCTCGCGGGATGGCCGGTGCAGGTGCAGGGTATCGTCGACCAGCCGCGCTACCGCCAGCACTGGACGCTGCTGGCGCAAGCGCCCGATGCCTGGGCGCGCCTGGCCGCCGGCCAGGGCGCCATGCTCAGCGAGCAACTGGCACGGCGCCTCGATCTGGCGCTGGGCGACAGCCTGCTTCTGCCGGCCGATGCCGGCGAGCAGCGCCTGAAGCTGGTGGGGATATACGCCGACTACGGCAACCCCAAGGGCCATATGCTGGTGAACGCCGACTGGCTGCGTCGTCACTGGCGCGAAACGCGCCTGGCCAGCCTCGGCCTGCACTTGGCGCCGGAGCGGATCGGGGTGCTGAAGGAGCAGCTCGCGCAGCGCTACGCTCTCGACAGCACGCGGCTGACCGACCAGGCCTCGCTCAAGCGCTGGTCGACCGGGGTGTTCGAGCGCACCTTCGTCGCCACCGCCGCGCTCAACAGCCTGATCCTCCTCATTGCGGGAGTGGCCCTGTTCATCAGCCTGCTAACCCTGGGCGAAAGCCGCCTGGGCCAGCTGGCGCCGCTCTGGGCGCTGGGCGTCGAACGCGCGCGGCTGGTCTGGCTGACGCTGGGGCAGACGCTGCTGCTGGCCGGCCTGACCGTGCTGCTGGCGATGCCCCTGGGCCTGCTGCTGGCCTGGTGCCTGGTCGCGGTGGTCAACGTGCAGGCCTTCGGCTGGCGCCTGCCGCTGCAGATCCTGCCCGGACAACTGCTCGAGCTCGCGCTGCTCGGCCTGTTCGCCAGTCTGCTGGCCGCTGCCGGACCCGTCTGGCGCCTGGCGCGACGCCAGCCCGTCGATCTGCTGCGGCAGTTCGCCGATGAACGCTAGCTATCTCGCCCTCGGCGCCGCCCTGCTGCTCGCGGCCTGCGACCAGGTACCGGAACCGCAAGCCGGCTTCGCCGGTCTCGGACGAGAGGCCGCCGCCTACGCCCAGGTCGAGCGGGGACGCCCGTTGAGTTTCCCAGCCGACCACGGCGCCCACTACGGCTATCGCGTTGAGTGGTGGTACGTCACCGCCAACCTGACCGACGCGCAGGGCCGCGACTGGGGCGTGCAGTGGACGCTGTTCCGCTCGGCGCTGCGCCCGGGCCCCGACGAACCCGGCTGGAGCAGTCCCAACCTGTGGATGGGCCACGCCGCCCTGACCGGCCCGTCCGCCCACCGCTACGGCGAAACCCTGGCCCGCGGCGGCATTGGCCAGGCGGGCGTCGAAGCTCGGCCCTTTCGCGCCTGGATCGACGATTGGTCGCTGTACAGCAGGGACGGCGAAGGGCTGGAACGCTTGCAGATGCAGGCCGCCGGCCCGGGCTTCGGCTATCGCCTGAACCTGGTCAGCGAGGGCCCGCTAGTGCTGCACGGCGAGCAGGGTTACAGCGAGAAATCCGGTCAGGGGCAGGCCTCCTGGTACTACAGCCAGCCGTTCTACCGAATCGAAGGCGAGATCGAGCACGGAGGCGAACGTCATCGGGTCAACGGGCGGGCCTGGCTCGACCGGGAATGGAGCAGCCGGCCGCTGGCCGCCGGGCAGGAAGGCTGGGACTGGTTTTCCCTGCATCTGGATGGCGGCGCCAAGCTGATGCTGTTCCGGGTGCGCCAGCGCGACGGCGAGCACTACCGCGCCGGCACCTGGATCGCCGCCGACGGTCGCACCGAGGCTCTGCGCGGCGAGCAGATCCGCCTTACCGAGCGGGCCTGGACGCGTCAGGAAAACGGCCGCAAGGTCCCGACCCGCTGGCGCGTGCAGGTGCCCGGGCATGGCGTGGACGTGCAGGCCGAGGCCATCCAGCCGCGCGCCTGGATGGGCACCGCCTTCCCCTACTGGGAAGGCCCGGTGCGCCTGAAGGGCAATCCCGGCGGGCGCGGCTACCTGGAAATGACCGGCTACTGAAGCCGGCCCGCTTCAGGCCGGCGCGGCCGGCTTGGCGCTGCGCCGGCCGCCGGCGGCCCTGCCCGCCTTGCGCTTCTTCTTCCAGGGCGCGCCGGCGCGGCCGGCCGGAATCGCCGGGCCGCTGATGGTCAGGCGCAGGCCGGCACAGCGCTCGACGAGCTTGCTCATCCAGGCCGACTGCTTGGCGACGAACTCCTCCAGGCTCATCTCGCCGCTCTGCACCATGTCCAGCGCCTGCTCCCAGATCGCCGTGGTGCCGGGGTCGGCGATCGGCCGTGGCACAGCGTCGATCAGGCTGAAGGCGGCCGGCGTGGCGGCCAGCGCCTTGCCCTGCTTGACCAGGTAGCCGCGGTCGATGAGGCCCTGGATGATCCCGGCGCGGGTCGCCTCGGTGCCGATGCCGGTGGTGTCCTTGAGCTTCTGCTTGAGGCGCGGGTCGTCGACCAGCTTGGCGACGTTCTTCATCGCCTTGATCAGGTCGCCCTCGGTGTAGGGCTTGGGCGGCTGGGTCCGGAGGTCCTTGAGCGTCACCTCGTCCACCACGCAGTCCTGCCCTTCGGTGAGCGCCGGCAGGGCCTGCGGCTCGGGGGCCTCGCGCCCTTTCGCCGGGGTCAGGGCCTCGGGCAGCGCGCGCCGCCAGCCGGTCTCGACGATGCGCTTGCCCACCGCACGCAGGGCATGGCCGGCGCAGTCGAAATCGGCCTGGGTGCGGTCGTACTCGTGGTTGGGCAGGAACTGCGCCAGGTAGCGCGCGCGGATCATGGTGTAGACGGCACGCTGCTTGCCGACCAGGCGGTCGAGGCTCTGCGCGGCAGCGGTGGGGATGATGCCGTGATGAGCGCCGACCTTGGCATCGTTCCAGGCCCGCGAGCGGCGCTGCGGATCGATATGGCGCATCAGCTCGGCCAGCGCCGGATCGGCCTGGCCCAGCGCGGCGAGGATCGCCCGTGCCTCACCGTGCTGGCTGACCGGCAGGTAGCCGCAGTCGCTGCGCGGATAGGTGATGACCTTGTGCGTCTCGTAGAGCGCCTGGGTGATGTCCAGGGTTTCCTGGGCGCCGAGGCCGAGCCTCTTCGAGCAGACCTCCTGCAGGGTGCCAAGGTCGAACGGCAGCGGCGGCGCCTCGCGCATCCGCTCGGTCTTGAGCTCGATCAGCTGCGCGCTGCCGGCGCGCCGCATGGCCTCCGCCGCCTGCTGCGCCAGCGCCTGCTTGAGGCAGCGCCCTTGGTCGTCGCAGGCATCTTCCGGCGCACGCCACTGGGCAGTGAAAGGCGTGCCCGCGGCCAGCAGCTGCACCTCGATGGCCCAGAAGGGCACCGGCACGAAGTCGGCGATGCTGCGGTCGCGGTCCACCACCAGACGCAGGGTCGGCGTCTGCACGCGGCCCACTGACAGCACGCCCTGATAGCCGGACTGGCGTCCGAGCAGGGTGAACAGCCGGCTCATGTTCATGCCGATCAGCCAGTCGGCGCGGGAACGGCCCAGGGCGGAGTGGTAGAGACTGAAGGTCTCGGCGCCCGGCTTGAGCGCCTTGAGCGCCTTGCGGATCGAGGCGTCGTCCAGCGCGGACAGCCACAGCCGCTGGATCGGCCCGCGATAGCGGCAGTGTTCGAGGATTTCACGGGCGATCATCTCGCCCTCGCGGTCGGCGTCGGTGGCGATGACGAGTTCCCTGCACTCGCCGAGCAGGCGCTTGACCGCCTTGAACTGGCTGGCGGTCTTCGGCTTGACCAGCATCTTCCAGCGCTCGGGGACGATGGGCAGGTCGGCGAGGTCCCAGCGCTTGTAGCGCGCGTCGTAGGCATCCGGCGGCGCGGTTTCCAGCAGGTGGCCGATGCACCAGGTCACCGTCACGTCCGGCCCGAGCCAGCAGCCGTCGCCGCGCCGGGTGGCCTGGAGCACTCGGGCGATGTCCTTGGCCTGGGAGGGTTTTTCGCAGAGGAAGAGCCGCATGGTCGCCATCGTGGGTTGTCGCGATGGCGCCAAGCATGTGCATTAACGGGCGTTCAGGCAACCTTTATCTGTATGGCCATACAGATAACGGAGCCCGTGTTGCCAAGGGCCATAGGAGGTACGTCCGAGGCGATATTGTCGGCGCGGCGCCTCTCCCCGACAGGGTTCAAGTTCTGCTTCCGCAGATCCTATCGAGAAACCAACAGCAAAGGACACACCCCCATGAAAACGCACGGGCGATGGCCTTGCCAAAAGGTTGCAAAAACGCTATGTTAACGTTAACTACAGAGCCTATAAAAACAAGAGGCGTAGAGATGTCCGGTTCGACAAGGGCGGGCTTGTACAGCACCGTCACACAGGCCTTGCGGACTCCTGGGGCGGAGTCGCGGCGCTCGCTCTCGATCAGAGACAGGCAGAAAGGGAGCCTCGACTCCCCTTCCCTTCCGGCCATCGCCTGCCCGGATCCTGCTGCCCATCGGTCACGGGCCAGGGGCTTTCGTCCGCCACGCCGAACCGGCCGGCCCCCGGTTTCACTTCCACCAGTACTCGACCTGCACGCCGAAGTTGCTGCCGTGGCGGTCGGTACCGAAGGCGCCGGTCTCGGACAGCGCGGAATCGGGGTTCATTTCGGTGGCCGCGCGCTGCGCCGCCTCGTTCCAGGTGGCATAGGTGTAGTAGAGGCGCAGCTCCGGACGCGCCCAGAAGCCCGGACCGCCCGGCGACCAGGTCGGCGCGACGGTGAACTTGGTCAACTTGCGGGTGCCGTCGGTCGCCTTGATCTGGTCGTGGCCGACCTCGGCGCTCAGCTTGAACGTCTCGGTGAAGGCATAGACCGGCCGCACGCCGACCGACAGCCAGCGCATGTTGTCGCCATCGGGACGGACGTCCTTCTGGTAGATCACCTGGAACTGGCCGCCGAAACGCTCGGTGGTCTGCCAGTCGAAGTACTCGACCATACGCCAGCTCTTGTTTTCCTTGTCCAGGTTGGAATCTCCGGTGTAACCCAGCGACGTGCCCGGCCCCTCGCCGTATTGCAGGGCGAAGGTGTTGTACTTGCCGCCGAGGAAGCCTTCCTGCTTGTGCTGCACGGCCACCGACCAGCCGCTGTGTTTGTCGCTACCGCCTGGCTCCTGCAGATAACTGACGCCCACCTGCACTTCGCCGCCGGGGTTGGTCTTGAAGCCGTTGACGTTGAAGTCGTGGCGGGTGACGTAGGGGTTCTGCCAATAACTGTCCTTGCGCGAGAAGACGTAGCTGTAGCGCAGGTCGCCGATCGGCACTTCGTCGAAACCGAAACCGGTGGCGCTCTGGTTCCAGTAGTAGAAGTCGGTCATGTGGATGTCGTTCCGCTTGTAGTAGCGGCGCCCGACCCAGAAGTTGCCGCCGTTGAGCACCGCGGCGTTCTTCCACTCGACGAACATCTGCTGGATCCGCGAGGAACCACCGCCATGCTCGTTGGAGTCCTTGAACTTCGGCTTGTGCCCGATGGGGTTGTAGAAGCCGCCCATGACCATGCCGGAGAGCGTCGACCCATCGGCAAGGGCGATATCGTGGTCCCAGGCAAGTTCGCTCCACTGCTCGCACTCGTTGCCGAGCCGGTATTTCGAGGGCGCACCGGGCAACTGGAAGCAGGATTGCGTACCGCCTTTGCTGTTGCCGCCGATCCCGAGGCGGTAATAGCCGCTGAAATTGAGCGCCTGGGCTGACAGGGGAAACGCAAGAAAGACACACAGTGGATAAAGTGTCTTTTTCATCAAACTTCTTTTCATAACCGCTCCGATTCTTATTGTTTTCTGGCCGGTAAAGACCTGTACCCAGAACAATCGCCGATTACCGCCAAGAACTTGCAATCCAGTAGATAGCGCTATCTTTATATCATCGCTGCACCGACAGACTCCAGTGCGCAGGGCTACCTGGTCGTCCGGGAGATGAAGGGCTTTACCCTCGCCCTCGCGCCTTCACAGGCCTCAGGAGCCAGGCGTGAGCAAGGGACTTCGTGCTGGCGTGGAAGAACGCTTCCACACGGGGCCGCTCGGGCAGGCGCAGACAGCCGAGGAACGGACAAGAGAGGGGCAGCGAATGAATTCAGGAGACAAGGATGGGCAATACAGCATGTCAGTGAACCTTCTTATATTTATTCGAAGCCATGAGGGGGCATTCCTCAGACTGAAACAGCGCAGTGAAGCGGCTTAAGCTGAAACGTTTCAGCTGGTCTCATGATAGAGCAACTTTGTTTCAAGGTATAGCCGGATCCGCTATCCGGACATCGTTTTCTCAGCCTGTCCCCGGAGCGAGAAAATACAGACAGAACGCGGCCCGGATAGCGGCCGGACAGCACGGGAAGCGCTGTCCGGCATCGCCCGTCAGAAGATGTAGTCGGTGGTCAGGAAGCTCGATTCGCGGTTGCGAATGATCTCGCTGATCAGCTGCTTGTTGTCCTCCTGGAACTTGGTCGCCACCAGGGTGCGGATCGAGAACACGCGCAGCGCGTCGTACACCGACAGGGTGCCCTCGGCCGAGTTCTTCCGGCCGTTGAACGGGAAGCTGTCCGGGCCGCGCTGGCACTGGGCGTTGATGTTGATCCGCCCGACCTGGTTGGCGAAGGCATCGACCAGCTTGCCGACCTGCTTCGGATCGTTGCCGAAGATCGACAGTTGCTGGCCGAAGTCCGACTCGCGCACGTAGTCGATCACCGTCTGCAGGTCGCGGTAGGGCACCACCGGCACCAGCGGACCGAACTGCTCTTCCTGGTAGACGCGCATCTCCGGAGTCACCGGGTAGAGCACCGCCGGGTAGAAGAAGGTCTCGCGCGCCTCGCCGCCGCCCGGGTTGACCACCTTCGCACCCTTGGCCCGGGCGTCGGCCACCAGGGTGGCCAGGAAGTCGGTCTTGCCCGGCTCCGGCAGCGGGGTCAGCGCCACGCCCGGCTCCCAGGGCATGCCCGGCTTGAGCGCGGCGAGCTTGGCGTTGAACTTCTCGAGGAACTGATCGACCACCTGCTCGTGGACGAAGAGGATCTTCAGCGCCGTGCAGCGCTGGCCGTTGAACGACAGCGCGCCAGTGATCGCCTCGCTGACCGCGTTGTCCAGGTCCACCTCGGGCAGCACGATGCCGGGGTTCTTGGCGTCCAGGCCGAGCGCGGCGCGCAGGCGGTGTGGGCGCGGGTGCAGCTTCTTCAGGTCGCTGGCGCCCTTGTTGGTGCCGATGAAGGCGAACACGTCGATCTTGCCGGTTTCCATCAGCGCGCTGACGGTCTCGCGGCCGCGCCCGTAGATGACGTTGATCACCCCGGCCGGGAAGCTGTCGCGGAACGCCTCGAGCAGCGGGCGGATCAACAGCACGCCGAACTTGGCCGGCTTGAACACCACGGTGTTGCCCATGATCAGCGCCGGGATCAGGGTGGTGAAGGTCTCGTTCAGCGGGTAGTTGTAGGGGCCCATGCACAGCGCCACGCCCAGCGGCACGCGGCGGATCTGGCCGAGGGTGCCCTGCTCCAGCTCGAAGCGGCTGGAGCGGCGGTCCAGTTCCTTGAGCTCCTGGATGGTGTCGACGATGTAGTCGCAGGTGCGGTCGAACTCCTTCTCGGCGTCCTTGAGGTTCTTGCCGATCTCCCACATCAGCAGCTTGACCACCGCCTCGCGCTGCTCGCGCATGCGGGCGAGGAAGGTCTCGACGTGCTGGATGCGTTCGGCCACCGGCATGCTCGGCCACAGGCCCTGGCCGTTGTCGTAGGCCTTGACCGCGGCGTCCAGGGCGGTCAGCGCGGCGTCGGCGTCGAGCAGCGGGGTGCTGCCGAGGACGACCTGCTCGTCACCCTTGTCGGTCTTCAGGTGGATGGGGCTGCGCACGGCGGCCAGCGGGCCTTCCCAGCGGCACAGCTTGCCATCGATCAGGTACTCGCGCTGCTCGATCGGCGCGCCCAGGCGGTATTGCTCGGGAATGTCGTTGGCAGAGGGGAAAAGGTTGTGCAGACGGCTCTCGGTGCTCATGCTTGTGTCGTCCTCGTTGTGATGTGGAAATGCGCCCGGCTCGCACCGGGCGCATCGACCGTCCGACTGGATTCAACGGCTGCAGCAGCGGCGCTTCAGGAGCGACTCGGCGCTATAGGGCGCCTTGCCCTGCAACGCCTCCTCGATGCGCAGCAGCTGGTTGTACTTGCCCACCCGGTCCGAGCGGCACAGCGAGCCGGTCTTGATCTGCCCGGCGCGGGTCGCCACGGCGAGATCGGCGATGGTGGTGTCCTCGGTCTCCCCCGAACGGTGCGAGATCACCGCCGTGTAGCCGGCCAGTTGGGCCATGCGGATGGCGTCCAGGGTTTCGCTCAGGCTGCCGATCTGGTTGAACTTGATCAGGATCGAGTTGCCGATGCCCTTCTCGATGCCTTCCTTGAGGATCCTGGTGTTGGTGACGAACAGGTCGTCGCCGACCAGTTGCACCTTGTCGCCCAGCTTCTCGGTCAGGTAGGCCCAGCCCGCCCAGTCGCTCTCGTCCAGGCCGTCCTCGATCGAGACGATCGGGTAGCGCTCGCACAGGCTCGCCAGGTAGTCGGCGAAACCCTTGGAATCGAAGCTCTTGCCCTCGCCGGCCAGCCGGTACTGGCCGTCCTTGTAGAACTCCGAGGCGGCGCAGTCCAGGGCCAGGGTGATGTCCTTGCCCAGCACGTAGCCGGCCCGCTCGACCGCCGCCTGGATCACCACCAGGGCTTCCTCGTTGGAGGCCAGCGAGGGGGCGAAGCCGCCCTCGTCGCCCACCGCAGTGCTCAGGCCGCGCTCGGAGAGCACCGCCTTCAGGGTGTGGAACACCTCGGCGCCGATGCGCAGCGCTTCCTTGAAGCTCGCCGCGCCGACCGGCTGGATCATGAACTCCTGGATGTCGACGTTGTTGTCGGCATGCTCGCCGCCGTTGAGGATGTTCATCATCGGCACCGGCATGCTGTACTCGCCGGGGGTGCCGTACAGCCCGGCCAGGTGCGCGTAGAGCGGCAGGCCGCGGGCCGCGGCAGCGGCCTTGGCAGTGGCCAGGGACACGGCGAGGACGGCGTTGGCGCCGAGGATCGCCTTGTTGTCGGTGCCGTCCAGCTCGAGCATGGCGCCGTCCACCGCGCGCTGGTCGAGCGCGTCGAGGCCGAGCACCCGCTCGCGGATGGCGCCGTTGACGTTGTCCACCGCCTTCATCACGCCCTTGCCCTTGTAGCGCAGCGCGCCGTCGCGCAATTCGAGGGCTTCGCGGCTGCCGGTGGAGGCCCCGGAGGGCACGCTGGCGAGGCCGACGGCGCCGCCGGCCAGGGTGACCACCGCCTCGACGGTGGGATTGCCGCGCGAATCGAGGATCTCGCGGGCGGCGACGTGCTGAATCGAAGTGCTCGGCTTACTCATCGTGTTTCTTGTCCTGTGCAGGGATCGAAACGGCCTCGCCCTCGGCGAGCAGTTCCTGTTGTTCGGCGTAGGCGGCGCGGATGTCGAAGTCCCGCGGCCAGTCCTGTTCGGCTTCCCGGCTGTGCGTGCAGTGCGGCATCGAAGCCCCTCCCCTCAGTGGATGACGTCACCCACGCGCACGATGCGCAGGGTGTCGGTGCCGCCCTGGGCGTTGCCAGCGCCCTTGGTGATCAGCACCAGGTCGCCCTCGAACACCAGGTTGCGCTGCATCAGCTCCTTGACCGCGCGGGCGTTCAGCTCGGCCTCGGCGATCCGGTCGGTCTCGAAGGGCACCGGGTTCACGCCGCGGAACAGCGCCACGCGGCTCTGCGTGCGCGGATGGCGGGAGAAGGCGTAGATCGGCAGATGCGAGCGGATCCGCGACATCAGCCGCGGGGTGTCGCCGCTCTCGGTCAGGCAGACGATCGCCTTGACCCCTTCCAGGTGGTTGGCCGCGTACATCGCCGACAGGGCGATGGTCTCGTCGATCTTGTGGAACACCTGGTCCATGCGGTGCTTCGAGCGATGCGCCAGCGGGTGCTTCTCGGCGCCGAGGATGATCCGCCCCATGGCTTCCACGGTCTCCACCGGGTAGGCGCCGGCGGCGGTCTCCGCCGAGAGCATCACCGCGTCGGTGCCGTCAAGCACCGCGTTGGCCACGTCGAACACCTCGGCGCGGGTCGGCAGCGACTGGGTGATCATGGTCTCCATCATCTGCGTGGCGGTGATCACCGCGCGGTTGAGCACCCGCGCCCGCTCGATGATGCGCTTCTGCACGCCGACCAGCTCGGCGTCGCCGATCTCCACGCCCAGATCGCCGCGGGCGACCATCACCGCCTCGGAGGCGAGGATGATGCCATCGAGCACCTGCGCATCGGCCACCGCCTCGGCGCGCTCGATCTTCGCCACCAGCCCGGCGTTGCCGCCGGCTTCCTGCATCAGCCGGCGGGCATGCTGCATGTCGGCGGCATCGCGCGGGAAGGACACCGCCAGGTAGTCGACCTGCATGCTCGCGGCGGTCTTGATGTCCTCGCAGTCCTTGTCGGTCAGCGCCGAGGCGGACAGGCCGCCGCCCTGGCGGTTGATGCCCTTGTTGTTGGACAGCGGGCCGGCGACCAGCACCTCGCAGACCAGCTGGGTGGCTTCGACCTTGAGGGTCTTGAGCACCACGCGGCCGTCGTCGAGCAGCAGGATGTCGCCGGGCTTGCTATCGGTGATCAGCGCCTCGTAGTCGATGCCCACGCGGCTGGCGTCGCCGGCGTTCTTGTCCAGGGCGGCGTCGAGGATGAACTGCTGGCCCTTCTCCAGCATCACCTTGCCTTCGGCGAAGCGCGAGATGCGGATCTTCGGCCCCTGCAGGTCGGCGAGGATGGCGACGAAGCGCCCGTGCTTGGCGGCCATCTCGCGGACCAGGGCGGCGCGGGCCATGTGCTCCTCGGCCTTGCCGTGGGAGAAGTTCAGGCGCACCACGTCGACGCCGGCCTTGATCAGGCCTTCGAGGACTTCGGGGGTTTCGGTGGCTGGGCCGAGGGTGGCGACGATCTTTGTTCTACGCAGCATCTTGTAGAGTCCTCCAAGGGAACTTTCTATCTGTGCAACAACGGGCAAGCGGAAAACCTTCGGCTGACCGGTCAGCCCAGCAGTTGCAGGGCCTCGGCACTGGCCTGCTGAACGCGCTGCCAGTCGCCTGCGCGCGTCCAGGCGCTGTCCAGCATCCAGGAGCCGCCCACGCACATCACGTTGGGCTGGGCCATGTAGTTCTTGACGTTGCTCGGGTTGACGCCGCCGGTGGGGCAGAAACGGACGTTGCCGAACGGCCCGCCGAGCGCCTTCAGCGCCGGGATGCCGCCGGCGATCTCGGCCGGGAACAGCTTGAAGCGGCGGTAGCCCAGGGCGTAGCCGACCATGAGCTCCGAGGCGCTGCCGATGCCCGGCAGCAGCGGCACCGGGCAGCTCACCCCGGCCTTCAGCAGTTCGGGGGTGCTGCCGGGGGTGACGATGAACTGCGCCCCCGCCGCCACGGCATCGGCCAGCATGCTTTCGTCGAGCACGGTGCCGGCGCCGACGCAGAGCTCCGGGCGCGCTTCGCGCAGTACGCGGATGGCGGTCAGGCCGTGCTCGGAGCGCAGGGTGACTTCCAGGGTGCGCAGGCCGCCGGCGGCCAGGGCATCGGCCATCGGCAGGATGTCCGCCTCGCGCTCGATAGTGATGACGGGAAGGATGCGGGCCTCCGCACACAGCCGATCGATCAGGGCGACCTTGTCGGCCATGCTCGGCACGCTCTGGGAGGTGGCCGGTTTGTTGTTCTGGATGCTGCTCATATCGGTTGGTCCTTCGGGCTCATCGGGCACCGGTTAGAAGTCGGAAAAACGCGGGAAAAGGCACAGTGACGCTTGGCCGGCTGTCAGATAGCGCTGTCTTAGGCGAGCCGGAACACTGCCGAATGCGCTCGGGGCGTGCCGGGCGGCCTCAGAAGTCGCCATACCAGCTCTTCCCGTCACGGGTGATCAGTGCAATCGAAGACAGGGGCCCCCAGCTACCCGCCGCATACGGCTTGGGCGCCTCGCCCTGCAGGCGCCAGCCGGCGATCAGCCGGTCGCACCAGCGCCAGGCGTACTCGATCTCGTCCTTGCGCACGAACAGGTTCTGGTTGCCCTTCATCACCTCCAGCAGCAGCCGCTCGTAGGCGTCGGGAATCCGCGCGCTGCGGTAGGTGTCGGAAAAATTCAGCTGCAAGGGGCCGCTGCGCAGCTGCATGCCCTTGTCCAGCCCCTGCTCCTTGGTCATCACCTGCAGGGCGATGCTCTCGTTCGGCTGCAGGCGGATGATCAGCTTGTTGCCGATCAGCGGGCGCTGCTCCTCGGCGAAGATGTAGTGCGGCGCCTCCTTGAAGTGGATGACGATCTGCGACAGCTTCTGCGGCATGCGCTTGCCGGTGCGCAGGTAGAACGGCACCCCGGCCCAGCGCCAGTTGCGGATCTCCGCGCGCAGGGCGACGAAGGTCTCGGTGTCGCTGCGCGGGTTGGCGTTCTCCTCCTCCAGGTAGCCGGGCACCGGCTTGCCGAGGATGTTGCCGGCCACGTACTGGCCACGCACCACCTGCTGGCCGAGCTGGGCGGCGTCGATCGGCGCCAGCGCTTTCAGCACCTTGACCTTCTCGTCGCGGATGCTGTCGGCCGACAGGTCGCTCGGCGGGTCCATGGCGATCAGGCAGAGCAGCTGCAGCAGGTGGTTCTGGATCATGTCGCGCAGCTGGCCGGCCTTGTCGAAGTAGCCCCAGCGGCCCTCGATGCCGACCTGTTCGGCCACGGTGATCTCCACGTGGGAGATGTGGTTCTGGTTCCACTGGGTCTCGAACAGGCTGTTGGCAAAACGCAGGGCGATCAGGTTCTGCACCGTCTCCTTGCCCAGGTAGTGGTCGATCCGGTAGGTGCGGTCCTCGGGGAAATACCGCGCCACCGCCTCGTTGACCTTGCGCGAGGAGGCCAGGTCGTGGCCGATCGGCTTCTCCAGCACCACGCGGGTGCGCCCGGCCAGGCCCACCTCGGCCAGCCCGGCGCAGATCGCCTCGTAGAGCGCGGCCGGAGTGGCGAAGTAGGCGACCAGCCGCTCGGCGTCGCCGGCCCGCTCGGCCAGCGCGGCGTAGTCGCCGGGCTCGAGGAAATCCATCGACAGGTAGTCCAGGCGGCCGAGAAAGCGCTGCAGGATGCTCTCGTCCAGCTCCGCGCCCGGCACGTGGCGGCGCAGGTGCTCGGCGATGGTCGCCAGGTGGCGGCTCTCCTCGCCGGCTTCGCGGGCCAGCGCCAGCAGCCGCGTGTCCGGGCACAGCAGGCCGGCGCGGTCCAGTTGGTAGAGGGCGGGGAACAGCTTGCGCAAGGCCAGGTCACCCAAGGCTCCGAACAGGACGAAGGTGCAAGGCTCGACAGGAGTAACGGTCATGGTGTTTGTTCTTTTGTCAAAGTACGGATTTATGAAAGCACTGTTGAATCGTTTCATCAACAAGAATTGCGTAATAAAACTACATTTCTCCATAACCGGGATTTCCAGTGGCTCCTCTCGGAAGCGCCCAGTTACGATAAGACTCTCAATGCATCATCCATCCCAGGAACCAACATGGATCGCACGCGCAATTTGCTGGAACAGATCCAGAGCCGTCTGGAAGAGCTGAACAAGGCCGAGCGCAAGGTCGCCGAAGTCATCTTGCAGGACCCGCAGCAAGCCACCCGTTACAGCATCGCCTCGCTCGCCCAGGCCGCCCAGGTCAGCGAGCCGACCGTCAACCGCTTCTGCCGCTCCTTCGCCGTCAGCGGCTATCCCGAACTGAAGCTGCAACTGGCGCAGAGCCTGGCCAGCGGCGCCGCCTACGTGAGCCGCGCGGTGGAGGCCGACGACGGTCCCGAGGCCTACACCCGCAAGATCTTCGGCAGCACCATCGCCTCGCTGGACAGCGCCTGCCAGGCACTCGACCCGCAGCTCATCGACAAGGCGGTCGACCTGCTGATCCAGGCCCGGCAGATCCACTTCTTCGGCCTCGGCGCCTCGGCCTCGGTGGCCCAGGACGCCCAGCACAAGTTCTTCCGCTTCAACCTCGCCGTGTCGGCGCAGAGCGACGTGCTGATGCAGCGCATGCTCGCCTCCGTGGCCCACACCGGCGATCTCTTCGTGATCATTTCCTACACCGGGCGCACCCGCGAACTGGTCGAGGTGGCGCACCTGGCCCGCGAGAACGGCGCCTCGGTGCTCGGCCTGACCGCCGCCGGCTCACCGCTGGCCAAGGCCTGCACCCTGAGCCTGAACATCCCGCTGCCGGAGGACACCGACATCTACATGCCGATGACCTCGCGGATCATCCAGCTCACCGTGCTCGACGTGCTGGCCGCCGGCATGACCCTGCGCCGCGGCATCGACTTCCAGCCGCACCTGCGCAAGATCAAGGAAAGCCTCAACAGCACCCGTTATCCAAGCGACGACGAACTTCTCTAGCCACTTCCTACTTCAGCCCCTCCAGACCGGCGGTGAAAGCGCTCGCGCCCTGCTCCGCCGTACTGAATGCCGCGCGCATGAAGCCGAACAGCTCGCGGCCGCAGCCGACGCCCGCGCCCTGCGGGACACTCGCCGGTTCGCGGGCGGCCAGCTCGGCGGCGTCTACCAGCACCTCCAGGGTGCCGGCGCGGCCATCGACACGCACCACGTCGCCGTCGCGCAGCCTGGCCAGCGGGCCGCCATCGATGGCCTCCGGACAGACGTGGATGGCCGCCGGCACCTTGCCGGAAGCCCCGGACATCCGCCCGTCGGTCACCAGCGCCACCTTGAAGCCGCGGTCCTGCAGCACGCCCAGGTAGGGAGTCATCTTGTGCAGTTCGGGCATGCCGTTGCTGCGCGGGCCCTGGAACAGCATCACCGCCACCAGGTCGCGCTCCAGCTCGCCGGCCTTGAAGGCATCGGCCAACTCCTGCTGGTCGCGGAACACCCGCACCGGCGCCTCCACCACCTGATGCTCGGGCGCCACCGCGGACACCTTCATCACGCCCCGGCCCAGGTTGCCGACCATAACCCGCAGGCCGCCCTCGGCCGAGAAGGGCTGGGCCGCCGGACGCAGGATGTTCTCGTCGAGACTCTGCGCCGGGCCGTCGCGCCAGACCAGTTGCTCCCCGTCGAGGAAAGGCTCCTGGGTGTAGCGGCGCAGGCCGCGCCCGACCACCGTCTCGACGTCCTCGTGGAGCAGCCCGGCGTCGAGCAGCTCGCGGACCAGGAAGGCCACGCCGCCGGCGGCCTGGAAGTGGTTGATGTCGGCCTTGCCGTTCGGGTAGACCTTGGTCAGGGTCGGCACCACCTCGGAGAGATCGGCCATGTCCTGCCAGGTCAGCTGGATGCCGGCGGCCTGGGCGATGGCCGGCAGGTGCAGGGTGTGGTTGGTGGAGCCGCCGGTGGCGTGCAGCGCCACCACCGAGTTGACCAGCACGCGCTCGTCGACGATCCGGCCGAGCGGCACGAACTGACCGCCCTGCCTGGTCAGTCGGGTGACCTGACGGGCGGCCTCCTCGGTCAGCAGGTCGCGCAGCGGGGTGCCCGGATTGACGAAGGAGGAGCCCGGCAGGTGCAGGCCCATCACCTCCATCAGCATCTGGTTGGTGTTGGCGGTGCCGTAGAAGGTGCAGGTGCCGACGCCGTGGTAGGCCTTCATCTCGGACTCGAGCAGTTCGTCGCGGCTGGCCTTGCCTTCGGCGTAGCGCTGTCTCACATCCGCCTTTTCTTTGTTCGACAGGCCCGAGACCATCGGCCCGCTGGGCATGAACAGCGCCGGCAGGTGGCCGAAGCGCAGGGCGCCCATCAGCAGGCCGGGGACGATCTTGTCGCAGATGCCGAGGTACAGGGCCGCATCGAACATGTTGTGGGACAAGGCCACCGCCGTGGACAGCGCAATCACCTCGCGGCTGGCCAGAGCCAGCTCCATGCCCGGCTCGCCCTGAGTGACACCGTCGCACATGGCCGGTACGCCGCCGGCGACCTGGCCGACCGAGCCCATGTCGCGCAGGACGCGCTTGATCCGCTCCGGATAGTGCTCGTAGGGCTGGTGGGCGGAGAGCATGTCGTTGTAGGCCGTGACGATGGCCACGTTGACGGAGTCCATCAGCCGCAGGCGCTGCTTGTCGCTGCCGTCGCAGGCGGCCACGCCGTGGGCGAAGTTGGCACACTGCAGCTTGCCGCGCTGCGGCCCCTCATCGGCGGCGGCCTGGATCATGGCCAGATAGCGTTCGCGCGTGGCGCGGCTGCGTTCAACCAGACGCTCGGTTACCTCAAGGACTCGGGGATGCATGGGATAAACTCCAGGTAGCGGGTATATTTGTTGTATAAAAACCAATATACCCTGTATCAATTGAAAAACCAGCCCTTTATTTGGCCTATTTTGATATTAAAACAACAAGAATTTTGCAACAGCACCACTACTCCCGGGAGCAGGCTCAACCGTGGCACCACTGGAAGAAGCCCGTCATGCAACGCACGTCGAAGCCCTCCACAAGCAATCGCTCCCGCTCGAAACCCTCAGGTGCTCTCGCGCACCATCAGCTCGAAGCCGATGTCCTGCACCGGCTCGGCGATCGGCTGGCCAGCCATCAGCGCGAGCAACAGTTCGGCGGCGCGGCGTCCGATGGCCTCGCGCGGCGTGCGTATGCTGCTGAGCCGCGGCACCGTGAAGGCCGAAGCCGGCAGGTCGTTGAAACCGAGCACCGCCACCTGCTCGGGAATCTTCACGCCGCGGCGCATGGCCTCCAGCAGACCGCCGTGGGCCAGGTCGTCGTTGCCGAAGAAGATGGCGTCGATCTGCGGATGAGTGGCCATGAGCTGGGCGAAGAGTTCGCAACCGAGACCGACGGAGGACGGCCGCGGGGTCAGCAGCTCCAGGGCGGGATCGTAGAGGCCGGCCTGCTGCAGGGCCCGACGGAAACCCTCGCCGCGCAGCAGGGTGCGCTGGTCGAGCTGGGCGCCGACGAAGGCCATCCGCCGCCGGCCGCGGGCGATCAGGTGTTCGGCCGCCGCCGCGCCGGCGCGTATCTGCGAAAAGCCGACGCAGTGCAGGCCGGCGCCGGAATCCAGATCCATCATGTAGACGCAGGGAATGCCGCTGGACTCGAGCATGCGCCGGGCGCTCTCGGTGCGCTCGAAACCGGTGAGCAGCAGGCCGCGCGGTTGATAGGCGAGGTAGTTGCGGATCAGATCCTCTTCCTCGTCGCGCGAGTAGTGGGAGTTGCCGATCAGCACCTCCAGCCCCTTCGGCCGCATCACCGCGTGGATGGCCTCGAGGGTTTCGACGAACAGCTGGTTGCCCAGGGAGGGCACCACCACCGCCACGGTCTGGCTGCGCGCGGAGGCCAGGGCCCGCGCCGCCGGGTTGGCCACATAGCCCAGTTCGCCGGCCGCCTCGCGGACCCGCTGCGCCAGCTCCTCGGCGACGCTGGGAATGCCGCGCAGGGCCCGGGAGGCGGTGATCGGACTGACGCCGGCACGGCGTGCCACTTCGTTGAGCGTCGGGCGTCCGGTGGTACGGGTATTCTTATCGTTCTTGGGGGTGGTCATCTAGACAGTCGCACCATGAGCAGTATCGGAATGGAACGGCAGGCACCGTGGAAGACTGCAGCACCTGCGGGTCGACCATTCTCGCCCCGCTGCGCCGTCGCCGTCTCCCCCCATCCCCTCCGACCGGCTTGTCAAACCAGAGGACGCCCCATAGGATAGCGCTGTCCTGCAGGGCACGGCAATCGCTGGAAAACGCTCGATCCGCCCATGGCTGCCGTCATCCCGGCAAGCCTCCGGGCACGAGTCACGACAACGCCCCTGGACTGCGACAACCCCGTCTTGCGAATTGCTTCGCCCTCGGCGAAGGTGGCGCTATCCACCCAACGAGGTGACATATGCACTCACCCATTCCTGCCCTGGTGATCATGGGCGTCGCCGGCTGCGGCAAGTCCAGCGTCGGCCAGGCGCTCTGCCGGCTCAGCGGCGCCATCTGCATCGAGGGCGATGCCTTCCACCCACCGGAAAACATCCGCAAGATGAGCGCCGGCATCCCGCTGACCGACGAGGACCGCGACGGCTGGCTCGGCATCCTGTGCGACGAGCTGCGCCACGCCATCGCCGCCGGACGGCGTCCGGTGCTGTCCTGCTCGGCGCTCAAGCGCAGCTACCGGGAACGCCTGCGCCAGGCCGTGCCCGGGCTCGGCTTCGTGTACCTCGAACTGAGCCCCGCCGTCGCCGCCCGTCGGGTCGCCGAGCGCCCCGGCCATTTCATGCCGGCCAGCATGATCGACAGCCAGTTCGCCATCCTCGAGCCACCCCTGCACGAACCGCGGACCCTGGTCCTGGATGCCTCGGACGGCGACGTGCAGCAACTGGCCACCGCCGCCCAAAAATGGTGGCAGGAGTATGTTCCGGATTGAGCGACAGTCTTCGCGCTCAAAGGCAGCGCTAGCCTAAACAGCCTCCGCCCATAACAACGACAACTAGGAGAACTCCCATGCCGGGCCTGTCCCACACCACCCTGCTGCTGCTCGATGCGCTGGTCGCCATCGTCGGCCTGATCGTCCTGATCACCCGCTTCAAGCTGCACCCCTTCCTCGCCCTGATCATCTCCGCCCTGTTCCTCGGCCTGACCTCCGGCATGCCGGTGGACCAGGTCATCAAGGCCTTCCAGGACGGCTTCGGCGGCGTCCTCGGCTTCGTCGGCATCATCCTCGCCCTGGGCACCATGCTCGGCAAGATGATGGCCGAGTCCGGCGGCGCCGATCAGATCGCCCGCACCCTGATCCAGGCCTTCGGCAAGGAACGCGTGCAGTGGTCGATGATGTTCGCCGCCTTCCTGGTCGGCATCCCGCTGTTCTTCGAGATCGGCTTCGTCCTGCTGATCCCCCTGGTGTTCATCGTCGCCCGGCGCACCGGGGTCTCGCTGATCCGGATCGGCATCCCCCTGCTCGCCGGCCTCTCCGCGGTCCACGGCCTGGTGCCGCCGCACCCCGGCCCGCTGCTGGCCATTGGCGTGTTCGGCGCCGACATCGGCAAGACCATCCTCTACGGCCTGATCGTCGCCCTGCCGACCGCCATCATCGCCGGCCCGCTGTTCGCCTCCTTCATCGCCCGCCGGGTGCCCGGCACCCCCTCGCCCGAGCTGATGGAGCAGCTCGCCCACGAGTCCGAGGCCGGCAACCTGCCGAGCTTTTCCGTGACCCTGGTCACCGTGCTGCTGCCGGTGTTCCTGATGCTGCTGAAGACCTTCGCCGACGTGACCCTGGCCGAGGGGCACCTGCTGCGTGCCTGGATGGACCTGATCGGCCACCCGATCAGCGCCCTGCTGCTGGCCCTGCTGCTGTCGCTGTACACCTTCGGCTACGCCCGCGGCTTCGCGCCCAAGCGGGTGTTCAAGCTGCTCGAGGAGAGCCTGGCGCCGACCGCCGCCATCGTCATGATCATCGGCGCCGGCGGCGGCTTCAAACAGATGCTGGTGACCAGCGGGGTGGGCAACGTGATCGGCCAGCTGGCGGTGAACGCCGAGGTCTCGCCGATCCTGCTGGCCTGGCTGGTCGCCGCGCTGATCCGCATCGCCACCGGTTCGGCCACGGTCG
Source organism: Azotobacter salinestris (assembly GCF_009363155.1). Taxonomy (NCBI): domain Bacteria; kingdom Pseudomonadati; phylum Pseudomonadota; class Gammaproteobacteria; order Pseudomonadales; family Pseudomonadaceae; genus Azotobacter; species Azotobacter salinestris. The sequence goes on along the minus strand of NZ_CP045302.1, from coordinate 96,589 downwards.
CCACCATCACCGGCGCCGGCATCGTGGTGCCGGTGATCGAGCTGGTGCCGGGGGTCAACCGGGAGCTGCTGGTGCTCGCCACCGGGGCCGGCTCGCTGATCCTCTCGCACGTCAACGACGCCGGCTTCTGGATGGTCAAGCAGTACTTCAACATGAGCGTCAGCGAAACCTTCAAGACCTGGACCGCCATGGAGACCCTGCTCTCCGTGGTCGGCCTGCTGTTCATCCTGCTGCTCTCGCTGGTGGTCTGAGCGCGCCGACAGGCGTACTCGCCTCCAGGCCCGTTCTGCAGGAGAAACGATTGAGCATCGAACGATTTCGTAATAAACCATACATAATCTTGACCAAAAAGAATTGAAAGCCGTAAATTTACGTAAACTTACAACAAAGCATTCAAGACATCCATGACGGCCCGTCATCGCTCATCGAGCACGCATGCAATGCCCGCCAGGCGGAGTCCACGCCTTCATGGATGAGCGCATGCCGCTGCCGCCCCAGGCACCCGCACGCCACACCCGCCTGACACCAGCCGGGGCTCCGTCCACCGGCAACTGCCTCCACAGAATTCCAGGACGCCCGGCCTGCCGGGCCTTCTTCCCCAGCCTCAGCCTTCCCAGGAGGGTCGCAACATGACTGCTATGCCCAAACCGCTGGTCCTCATCATCCTCGACGGCTTCGGTCACAGTGACAGCCCCGCCCACAACGCCATCCACGCCGCCCGCACCCCGGTCTACGAGGCCCTGCGTGCCACCTGCCCGCATGGCCTGATCTCCGGCTCCGGCATGGACGTCGGCCTGCCCGACGGCCAGATGGGCAACTCCGAGGTCGGCCACATGAACCTCGGCGCCGGCCGCGTGCTCTACCAGGATCTCACCCGGGTGACCAAGGCCATCCAGGACGGCGAGTTCTTCGAAAACCCGGCGATCTGCGCCGCCGTCGATCAGGCGGTCGCCGCCGGCAAGGCGGTGCACATCCTCGGCCTGCTCTCCGAGGGCGGCGTGCACAGCCACCAGGACCATATCGCCGCCATGGCCGAGCTGGCCGTGCGGCGCGGTGCCGAGAAGCTCTACCTGCATGCCTTCCTCGACGGCCGCGACACCCCGCCGAAGAGCGCCCTGAGCCCCCTGCTGACCCTCGACGCCTGCTTCGGCCGGCTCGGCAAGGGCCGTACCGCCACGCTGATCGGCCGCTACTTCGCACTGGACCGCGACAACCGCTGGGACCGCATCGAGCAGGCCTACCGCCTGATCGTCGACGGCACGGCCGAGTACGCCGCCGAGACCGCCGCGGCCGGTCTGGAAGCCGCCTACGCGCGCGGCGAGAGCGACGAGTTCGTCAAGGCCACCGCCATCGGCGCGCCGGTGAAGGTGGAAGACGGCGACGCCGTGGTGTTCATGAACTTCCGCGCCGACCGCGCCCGCGAGCTGAGCCGCGCCTTCGTCGAAGCCGGCTTCAAGGAGTTCGAGCGCCCCCGCCTGCCGCAGCTGGCCGGCTTCGTCACCCTCACCCAGTATTCGGCGAGCATCCCGGCGCCCTGCGCCTTCCCGCCGGCGGAGCTGACCAACGTGCTCGGCGAGTACCTGGCCAACAACGGCAAGACCCAGCTGCGCATCGCCGAGACCGAGAAGTACGCCCACGTCACCTTCTTCTTCTCCGGCGGCCGCGAGGAGCCCTTCACGGGCGAGGAGCGCATCCTGATTCCCTCGCCGCAGGTCGCCACCTACGACCTCAAGCCGGAGATGAGCGCACCGGAGCTCACCGATCGCATCGTCGAGGCGATCGAAAGCCAACGCTTCGACGTGATCGTCGCCAACTACGCCAATGGCGACATGGTCGGCCATACCGGGGTGTTCGAGGCGGCGGTCAAGGCGGTGGAATGCCTGGACGCCTGCCTCGGGCGCGTCGTCGCGGCGCTGGAGAAGGTCGGCGGCGAAGCGCTGATCACCGCCGACCACGGCAACGTCGAGCAGATGGAGGACGAGAGCACCGGCCAGGCGCACACCGCGCACACCTGCGAGCCGGTGCCGTTCATCTATGTCGGCCAGCGCCCGCTGCGCATCCGCGACGGCGGCGTGCTGGCCGACGTGGCGCCGACGATGCTGAAGCTGCTCGGCCTGCCGCAGCCGAAGGAAATGACCGGCCAGCCGCTGGTCGAGCCGGCCTGAGGGCTCATCCCGCAGGAGCTGCTACAGCTTCATGGAGAAACGGATGGCATGTCCGGATCCATGCCATTCAGGACGGGACAACCCCGTCCATGCATGCGTTGCCGCAGCCGGCAGGGGCCGCGGCAGCCGTGCGATCCGGTCACAACAACAAGTCCTTCAAGGCGAATCCCAGATGACCAAAAAAACATCGCAGCGTGCTGCTGCAGTCTGCATGCTCGCAGCCCTCCCCTTCACCGGCATGGCGGCGGAAAACACCTATCCGCTGTGGATCGGCAGCTATACCGCCGGCCCCAGCGAGGGCATCTACGTGCACAGCTTCGACAGCCGGAGCGGGACCATCTCCAGCGAGCCGCTGCAGGTGATGAAGACGGAAAACCCCAGCTGGCTGGCCTTCTCCCCGGACCGCAAGTATCTGTTCGCGGTCAATGAAAACGGTCCTGGCCAGCGCGACATCATCGGCCGCGTCACTTCTTTCCGCGTCGATCCGGCCAAGGGCAGCCTGGAAAAGATCAACGAGGTGAAGTCGCTCGGCACCGAACCGACGCACCTCAGCGTCAGCCGCGACGGCACGCACCTGTTCGTCTCCAACTACTCGGTGGAAGCCGATCCGGGCGGCACCCTGGTGGTGATCCCGGTGGATGCCGACGGCCGTCTCCACCCGGTCAGCCAGGTCAAGACCCATCGAGCCAGCCAGGCCCACCCCGAGCGCCAACAGTCGCCCCACGTGCATTCGGCGGTCGAGTCGCCGGACGGGCGCTACGTGTTCGCCCAGGACCTCGGTGCCGACAGGATCTACGTCTACCGTTACGACCCCGCGGCCCATCCCGAGCATCCGCTCAGCGCCGACAAGGCGCAGCCCTTCGTCGAGCTGCCCGAGGGCTCGGGGCCCCGTCACCTGGTGTTCGGCCCGACCGGTAGGCAGGCCTACGTGACCCTGGAGATGCAGGGGACGATCGCCGTCTTCGATCATGCCGACGGCAAGCTCACCCTCAAGCAGAGCGTCCCGCTCGCCGCCGAGGGCTTCCAGGGCCAGAACAAGGCCGCCGCCCTGCACGTCTCGCCGGACGGTCGTTTCCTGTATGCGACCAACCGCGGCACCGCCAACGAGCTGGTGGTCTTGCGGATCGATCCGGACGACGGGCGACTCAGCGTGGTTTCGCGCCATTCGGTGCAGGGCGAGGAGCCACGCGAATTCACCTTCGATCCGACCGGCCGCTTCATCCTGGTCGCCAACCAGAACAGCAACGCGATCATCGTCATGGAACGCGACCCGGACACCGGCAAGGCGGGCAGGATCACCCAGACCCTGCCTTTCCCGTCGCCGTCCGACCTGAAGTTCGCCACCAGCCCCTGAAGGATGCGGCCGGGATGTACGGACAACAGCACCCTGGCCGGCGCCTCGCCGGCTATTTGCCGATCAGGATCAGCTTGCCGGTCTGCGGGTCGCGGTAGACCTGGCCGACGCTCTCCAGCCCCTGGCCGGCGGCTCCGTCAAGGCTATCCGGCAGGCGCGGCAGCTCGCGGCCACGCTCCACCGCCACCGGCTGGCGCTCGGCCTTGAGCTGGGCGAGCAGGTCGGTGCGCGCGGCCAGGGCCACCAGCAGGCCGCAGGCGAACACCAGCATCAGGTCGACCAGATTGGCCACCGAGCCGAGCGGGTCGGTGTCCACCTCGTCGAAACGGCTCGATCGCCAGCGGCTCATCGGGCGCCCTCCCGTTCGCGCTCCATGGCATCCAGCAGCTCGTCGTACCAGCGCCGGCGCAGGCGGCCGAGGACGAAGCCGGCCATGCCGCCGAGCAGGCCCATGACGGTGGCGTCGAAGGCCACCCGCATGGCCACGCCGAGCACCTTGAGGTCGCCGTCGCCGAGCGCCGCCAGGCCCGGGCCGAGCGGGATCAGGGTGCCCATCAGGCCGAGGATCGGCCCCAGCCGGGCGATCAGGTCGGAGCGCTCCAGGCGCCGCCGGGCGCGCCGCTCGACCTCGGGCGCCGGCAGCAGGCGCCAGCGCGCCAGGCCACCGAAGCGCTCGCCGCAGGCCACGCCGACGTCCCAGATCGCCAGCGCCAGCAGCGCCAGCATGGCAACGGTCACCGGCTCCAGCAGCCAGCCGACCAGTTGGTGAATCCAGGCGAAGATCGCACTGTCCAGCATCCTCACACTCCTTTCGCAACGCGCGGGCCACGCCCGCGCCAGATCCCCAGGCCGAGCAGCAGCACCAGGCCGGCCAGCGCCAGCCAGAGGTGCTCATCCGCCGCCTGAGCCAGGCTTTCCCCCTTGTCGGCCTGCGCCTGCGCGCCCTGTTCGGGCGTCCCGTCCTGCTCCGCCGGCTGCAGCTCGCTGAGCGTGCTCGGCACCTGGGCCTCGGACGCCGGCAGCTGCGCGGCCTGCAGGCGGCTTTCAAGGCCGGCGCGCAGCTCGGCCGGCAATTGCGGCAGCAGCCACTGCAGCATCGGATGATCCGGCCGGGTATGGCCGCTGCCCGGCAGGCCGTGGGCACCGACCAGATGGGCGAACTGCTCGCCGAGCTGCTGGACGGTGGCCGCGTCCGCCTGCCAGAAGCCCTTGTGGATCGCCACCAGCATCAGCGCCAGCATGTTGCTCTTCACATGGACGTTCTGCCCCTGTTCGAGGAAGTCGGCCAGACCGAGCTCGTAGCGGTCGTCGAGGTACACCGCCTTGACCTCCTGCCAGGCGCTGTCGCCGATGATCTCCGGATTGGTCACCTGCCAGCCCCAGAGGTATTCGAGGAACTCGCTGCCCATAGTCCGCGCGCCGGCGTAGTCGTGGCGCATCAGCGCCTCGATCCAGGCCGGGTTGAGGAAGCGCCCGCGCAGCTCGGCCAGGAGCGCCTGCGCCAGCGGCTGCAGGCGCACCTGGGCGGGATCGTTGTGCCAGGCAACGAAGTTCTCCGGCACCTGCCCGGAAAGCTGCTCGACCGCCAAGCTCAGGCCGCCGAGATAGTCGAAAGCGTCGTTGTTGTCCATCAGCCCGTAGAGGTTGCTGGAGCGGCCCAGGTAGGTGCGCCGCACCTGCTTGAGGTTGTCGGCGAAGGCCGCCTGCGCCGCCTCGCCCTGCCGGGCGAGGCCGTAGGCGTGGCCCATGCGGGTGACGTAGGCGCGGGCCAGCTCGCCGCGCTCCTGCCAGCTGCCGGAGCGCTCGACCAGGCGGTTGATGCCGGCCCCGTAGGCGCCGGGCGCCACGCCGAACAGGCGCAGCGCGGCCAGGCGTCCGGCCTCGCCGGCAGACAGCCCAGTCTTGAGGCGCCCGGCGGCGTCCTCCACCCAGTGCGCCGCCACCCGGTTGTCGTCCAGGCTCTCGCTGCCGCCCTCGCCCATGCCCTGCAAGGGCGCCAGCGCCTCGGCCAGCGCAGGGCGCAGGGCCGGGTAGTCGCGGCGGATGCGCTCGGCGGAGGCGTTCAGCGCCAGCAGCACGGCGCGCTCGAGCAGCGCCAGCTGGTCGGCGTAGAGGTCGCGGAACAGCCCGGAGGTGGTGAACAGCAGGTCGCGGCGCTGCTCGCCCGGCGCCAGCTCGCGCAGGCGGATGCCCTCGACGATGCCGCGGCTGTTCCACTGCGGCTCGATGCCGAGCAGGTCGAGGCCGAAGGCGATCATCGCACCCTCGTCGCGCACCGTGTCCGAGGCCCAGAGGATCACCGCCTCGCGGCCGTCCGCCGGCAGCGGTCGCACCCGCGCCTTGGCCGCCATCTCGCTGCCGATGCGCCAGCCGATGCGGCTGGGCAGAAGGCTGCTGTCGAGGGCGTGGAAGTTGCGCCCGGTCGGCAGCGCCTCGGGGGTGCGGATCGGATCGTTGCCCTTGCCGGGGGCGACGAAGCGGCCGCCCAGCGCATTCAGCAGCGCCGCCATCTCGGCCCGCGGTGAGTCGACCAATGCCGGGCGGAAGGCCTCGCCGCCCTCGCCCATCGACCTGACCAGGGTGTCCACCGCCTCCTGCCGCCAGGGCTTGCCGAACACGTGCAGGCCCATGGGCATGAAGCGCTCCTGGATGGCGGTCAGGTAGTGGCCGAGCTCGTGCACCAGCAGGTCGTCGTCGGCCTGCTCGAAGCCGATGCCGCGTGCCGCCAGCGGCTCGGCCATCGACTGGCGCAGCTCCGGCTCCAGCCCGGAGCTGCCGATCAGCCGGCGGATCTCGGCGATGGTCGCGCGCCGCGCCGGGCCGTCCACCTGCCCGCTGCCGGCCTCGAAGCTCTCGATCAGCTGGCGCAGGCGCAGCAGGTCGTCGTACAGCGGGGTGGCCACCAGCGGCGGGGTCAGGTGGTCGATCATCACCGCCAGGCCGCGGCGCTTGGCCTGGATGCCCTCGCCGACGCCGTCGACGATGTAGGGGTAGATGCTCGGCAGGTCGCCGACCACCTGCATCGGGTAGTCCTCGTCGCTCAGCCCGGCGCGCCGGCGCGGCAGGAACTCGTAGGTGGAATGCCGGCCGAGGTGGATCAGCGCATCGGCGCGGAAGCCGTCGCGCAGCCAGTGGTAGAAGGCCAGGTACTGGTGCGGCGGCGGGAACACCAGGTTGGCGTGCAGCAGTTCCTGGTCGATTTCCCAGCCGCGCGGCGGCTGCGGACCGACGAACACCTTGCCGAAGCGGATGCCCGGCAGCAGCAGGCGCTCGCCCTGCACCATCACCCGTCCCGGCGCCGCGCCCCAGCCGCGCAGCCCCTCGATGCCGGTGGCGGCGAGCGCCTGCACCAGCGCTTCGGCCTGCGTCCAGTCGGCCTGTCCCGGCGTCTCCAAGGCGGCGCGGTAGAGGGTTTCGAGCTGGGCCAGCAGGTTCAGGGCGCGCGAGCGCGCCGGATGCGCCACGCCGTCCAGCACGTGATGCAGCTCGCCGGAGCCGTTCTCGAAAAGGCCGCGGGCGATTTCGCTGCGGCCGCTGTCCAGGGCGCGACGCAGCTGGGCGTGCCAGTAGCCGAGCGGTCCCTGTACCATCTCCGCCTGCAGTGCCGCCGGCAAGGTTGCGAACCAGCGGCGGTAATCCTCGGCGCTCAGGCTCTGCACCTGGTCCGCCATGGCCGCCAGGGCGTCGCCCTGTTCCGGCAGGTTGACGCCGCGCGCCTGCAGCAGATCGAGCAGCGCCTCGGGCGAGGCCGGCAGCGGGCCGGTGTCGTAGCCCTCGGCCTTGAGCCGGGTGAGGATCTCGAACAGCGATTGCGGCACGTCGAGGTTGTCCGCGCCGATGTTGTGCCGGCCCGGCGGGTGGTTGTAGTAGACGATGGCCAGGCGCTTGTCGGCGTTGGCCTTCTGCTGCAGGGCGCGCCAGCGCTGGATGCGCGCGGCGAAGGCGTCGAGCTGGTCCGGCAGCGGCGCGGCGACGCCGAAACGGATGCCCGACCGCGGATCCTCCTGGCGCTCATGCCAGGCCGCCAGCACCGTGGCCTGACTGCTGCCCTGCAGTTCGGGCATGGCCAGCTGGTAGTGCACCTTGTCGCGCGCCAGGCCATCGCCGGACAGCTGCCAGCCGGTCTCGTCGCGATCCTCCAGACGCAGGCCCTTGAGCACCGGCACGTTCAACTGCTCGAACAGCCCGGTGACCTCCTCGCGGCCCTCGCCGCCGCCGACCACGAAGTCCTGCAGCACGACGATGGCGGCGAGCGGAGGGTGCCGTCCTTCCTTCAGCCAGCGCACCGCCGCGAGCGAGCCCGGCCCCCAGTCGGCGAACAGGCTGACGCAGGAAAGGCCCTGGCTTTCCAGGCGCTGGCAGAGGGCGTCGTTCAGCTCGCGGTCGCCAGCGCGGTCGGCGCGGCCGTGGTCGATCACGGCGACCAGCGCGTCGCCGGAGTACGTCAGTTCGTCCTCGCCGCGCAGCGCGCCATGCTGCTGGAAGCGCAGCGACGGGCGCGCCTGCACGGCCGGAACCTTCACATCCGGGTCATGGCGGGCCGCCAGCCAGGCCAGCAGGCCGGCGACGTTGTCGATGCCGCCGGCCTGCCAGTAGCTGCGCGCGGCGATCCAGTCGGCTTGGTGCGGATGTTCGGCCTGCTGGCGGGCGATCCAGCCGGCCAGCTCGCCCTGCGGGCGCAGCCGGCCCAGGGCCTCGACCGTCTCGCGCGAACCGAACAGCGGCTGCCCGCGGCTGCGACTGAGCTGCACCAGGGCATGTTCGCTGTGCATGAGGAAGCTGTCCGCCGGCGCGACCTGGCCGAGCAGCGGCCCCAGGCGCTCCACCTCGGCGCCGAACAGACCGACGCCGAGCAGCGCCCGGGCCTCGCCCAGCCAGGCGCGCAGAGCCGGCTCATCGAGTTCGGCAAGTTGTTCCGGAGTGCGTGCGCTGATCCGCCACTGCGGATTGTCTCGCTGGAACTGTGCAACCGCACCGGCGAACTCGGCGGCGCTGTAGCGGGAAACGATGGCGTTCAGTTGCGCTGCCGAAGCCCAGGGAGCGAGCAGCCCGAGCAGCAGAACCAGGCCGAAGCGGCGAAGGAAAAGTAGAGATGGCATGCCCAATTCCGGATCGAAAGGCGGTGGGCACGCGAAACGGACGCAGCATCGGCGGCAAGGCACCGGAACGACCACAGCTGGCGGCCGCATGGCCGCCCACCGCGACCTGCTTCGGAAGAACGGGCTGGTGTCGGGCTCGGCCGTGGAACGGCCCTACCGTTGCGGGGGCAGCGTCAGCATGGACTGACTTCCCATTTACCCCGGACCTTGATCCGGGCACCGCGCTCTCCATGTCGCCGGCCAACGGCCGGCAGGGGCGCCACCTTACGCGGCGGACAGCGCCTGGGCAAGGGCAGCGCCTCAAGGGATACCAGGCTGGAGAGACGGGCATCGGCCAGTGCCAGAAGCGCTGGCAAAGCCGTCCCGCTGGCGGTTTTCCAGGGCCTTTGCTACGGATTATTGGCCGTCCTGCAAGTCCCTGCCTAATCTGACTTTGCGTGGGCGCGTTGCCTCGGCCGATAGCCGGCAGATTTCGAGGTGCCACTCGGAACTGCTCCGCCAGAGCCAGGCAAGGACGGGACAACCATGAGCAGAGAATTCACATTCAACGCAGGGTCCGACTACCTCTCCCAGGACTCCGGGCTGCATCGCCTGACGGTCGAGTTGCTGCAGCAGGCCGACATCCGCATCGGCGGCAACCGGCCCTGGGACATGCAGCTCAAGGCCGGCGGCGTGCCCGAACGGGTCTTCGCCCAGGGCAACCTGGGGCTGGGCGAGGCCTACATGGAGGGTGCCTGGGAGGCGGAGCGGCTGGACGAGTTCTTCTTCCGTCTCCTGCGCACCGGCATCGACCGGCAGGTGAGGCCGGCTCGGCTGGTCTTCCATGCGCTGCGCTCGCGCCTGCTCAACCTGCAGAACCGCCGGCGCGCCTGGAAGGTCGGCGAGACTCATTACGACCTAGGCAACGACTTCTACGAGGCCATGCTCGATACGCGCATGACCTACACCTGCGGCTACTGGAAAAGCGCCACCAACCTGGCCGGGGCCCAGGAGGCCAAGCTCGAGCTGATCTGCCGCAAGCTCGGTCTGGAGCGGGGCATGCGCGTGCTGGACATCGGTTGTGGCTGGGGCAGTTTCATGGGCTATGCCGCGGAGCGATATGGCGTGCAGTGCGTCGGGGTGACGATCTCCCGGGAGCAGCAGGCCTGGGCCCGGGAGCGCTACGCCAGCCTGCCCGTGGAGTTTCGCCTGCAGGACTACCGCGAGATCCAGGGACGCTTCGACCGTATCGTCAGCGTCGGCATGTTCGAGCACGTGGGACGCAAGAACCACCGCCACTTCTTCGAGGTCGCCGCGCGCTGCCTGGCCGATGACGGCCTGCTCCTCCTACATACCATCGGCAAGAACCAACGACACTCGACACCCGATCCGTGGATCGACCGCTATATCTTCCCCAATGGCGACCTGCCCTCCCTCGGACAGATCGGCGATGCGCTGGATGGGCTGTTCGTGCTCGAGGACCTGCACAATTTCGGCGCGGACTACGACAAGACCCTGATGGCCTGGCATGCCAACTTCGAGGCGGCCTGGCCGCGCTTCGCCGCCGAATTGGGCGAACGGTTCCGGCGCATGTGGCGCTACTACCTGCTGTCCTGCGCGGGCGCCTTCCGCGCCCGGGACATCCAGCTCTGGCAGTACGTGTTGTCGAAGAACGGCGTGTCGGGCGGCTATCGGCGCCCGCCGTTCTGAAGCGGAGGGCCCCATGGACGATGATCGCGACGACGACAAGCCCCTGACCTTCCGGCAGATGCTGCACAGCGTGCTGGCCGCCGCTCTCGGCGTGCAGAGCGGCAAGAACCGGACACGGGATTTCTCCCGGGGCAAACCCAGCCACTTCATTCTACTCGGCATCGGCTTCACCGCCCTGTTCGTGCTGGCCCTGGTCGGCGTGGTCAAGCTGATCCTGCATCTGGTCCAGTCCTGAATGCCCCCCTTTCTCGCTTCATACAGAAGCGGCTTCAGGCCGAAGATGCACCTCGGAGTACTCGCGCTCCACCTTTCAATAACAAAAAAACCTAGCTATATAGAAAAACATTACTTTTACGTATAACCCTGAACTGTTATCGTGGCCCGCTTCTCCGAAAGCGGTGCGCGGCCGTGCGCGCAGAAAAAAGCAGTAAGCAGCCTGACCGACAGGACACTTCATGTACGTATACGACCAGTACGATCAACATATCATCGAGGACCGGGTCCGCCAGTTTCGCGACCAGACCCGCCGCTACCTGGCCGGCGAGCTGAGCGAAGAGGAATTCCGTCCGCTGCGCCTGCAGAACGGCCTGTACATCCAGCGCTATGCACCCATGCTGCGCGTGGCCGTTCCCTACGGACTGCTCTCCTCCCGCCAACTGCGCAAGCTGGCCCAGATCGCCCGCGACTACGACAAGGGCTATGCCCATATCAGTACCCGGCAGAACGTGCAGTTCAACTGGCCGGAGCTGGAGGACGTCCCGGAGATCCTCGCCGAACTGGCGACGGTGCAGATGCACGCGATCCAGACCAGCGGCAACTGCATCCGCAATACCACGACCGACCAGTTCGCCGGTGTTGCCCGTGACGAACTGGTAGACCCGCGCCCCTGGTGCGAGATCATCCGCCAGTGGTCCACCTTTCACCCGGAATTCGCCTTCCTGCCGCGCAAGTTCAAGATCGCCGTCAACGGCGCGGTGAACGACCGTGCGGCCATCGAGGTGCACGACATCGGCCTGGAGGCCGTGCGCAACAGTGCCGGCGAACTGGGCTTCCGCGTCTCCGTGGGTGGCGGCCTGGGCCGGACGCCTATCGTCGGCAGCTTCATCAACGAGTTCCTGCCCTGGCAGCACCTGCTCACCTATCTGGATGCCGTGCTGCGGGTCTACAACCGCTATGGCCGTCGTGACAACAAGTTCAAGGCGCGCATCAAGATCCTCGTCAAGGCACTGACCCCCGAAGTGTTTGCCGAGCGGGTCAATGCCGAATGGATGCATCTCAAGGACGGTCCGGCTACCCTTACCGAGGCGGAGGTCGAGCGCATCGGCCGCTGCTTCGTCGATCCGGCCTACCGCTCCCTCGAAGACCAAGAGATTGCCCTCGCTCGCCTCGACGTCGAGCATCCGGGCTTCGCCCGCTGGCGTACTCGCAACGTGTTCGCGCACAAGAAGCCGGGCTATGCTGCCGTGACCCTGTCGCTGAAACCCACCGGCACCGCCCCGGGCGACATCACTGACAAGCAGCTGGACGCCCTCGCCGACCTGGCCGACCGCTACAGCTTCGGAGAGGTGCGCAACTCCCACGAGCAGAACATCATCCTGGCCGACGTCGAGCAGGCCCGTCTGTTCGAGCTGTGGGGCGAACTGCGTGAGCTGGGTTTCGCCACGCCGAACGTTGGCCTCCTGACCGACATCATTTGCTGCCCCGGCGGCGATTACTGTTCGCTGGCCAATGCCAAGTCGATTCCGATCGCCGAGGCCATCCAGCGCCGCTTCGATGATCTCGACTATCTGTTCGACATCGGCGAGATCGATCTAAACATTTCCGGCTGCATGAATGCCTGCGGCCATCACCATGTCGGCCACATCGGCATCCTCGGCGTGGACAAGAAGGGCGCGGAGTTCTATCAGGTATCCCTCGGCGGCAGCGCCAGCCGTGACGCCAGCCTGGGACAGATCCTCGGCCCGTCCTTCGCCCAAGAGGAAATGGCCGCGGTGATCGAGAAGATCATCACCGTCTATGTGGAAAAGCGCGTCGAGGACGAGCGTTTCATCGATACCTTCCGCCGCATCGGCATCGAACCGTTCAAGGAGCGCGTTTATGCAGCGAATCATTAAAAACGGCCAGGTGATCGACGAAACCTGGCATCTGCTCGACAAGGACGCCACACTCGATGGCCTGTCCAACTCCGACGATCTGATCGTTCCCCTGGCACTGTGGCGCGAGCATGCCCACGCCCTGAAGGTCCGCGACGGTGGCCTTGGCGTATGGCTGGACAGCGACGAGGAAGTGGAGGAAATCGCCGACGAGCTTGGCAACTTCAAGGTCATCGCCCTGAATTTCCCCAGTTTCACCGACGGCCGCCACTATTCGAGCGCCCGCCTGCTGCGCGAGCGCTATGGCTATCAGGGCGAGATCCGCGCCATCGGCGACGTGCTGCGCGACCAGTTGTTCTTCATGCAGCGCTGTGGCTTTGATGCCTTCGCTATCCGCGCGGACCGCGATCCCCACGATGCCCTGCAGAGCCTGCAGGACTTCTCGGTCTGCTATCAGGGCGCCGTCGACCAGACTCCGCTGTTTCGCCGCCGCCAAGGCTGAGACTCACCCACGCAAAAGTGAGCCCCGCTTGGCGGGGCTCCCTCTTTTATTAAGGTGGCCCTTAAATAGACGTCTAGTTAGACTTCAGGCATGGAAAAGATCGACGCCCGCAAACTGACCGCAGAGAGTCGCAAGCTGCTTCGCCAGATAGTGATTCGCCTGCGCCAGCAGTCCAACATGAAAGTCGAGGAGTTGGCCTCGGTCACCGGTGTGCATCCGACCACCATCAAGACTTGGCTGACCCGTGCCAACCGCGAGGGCGCGCAAGCCCTGGAGGAAAAGCGTCGGGGGCGCCCGGCGGGCGCCTGCCGCAAGCTGACGCCGGCCGACGAGCAGTGGCTGCGCGAGCAAATCGTCGAGCAACCCCCGCAGCAGCTGCAGTTGCCGTTTGCCCTGTGGACGCGCCCGGCCATCAAGGCGCTGGCCAGGGAACGCCTCGGGATCGAGCTGCAGGACCGGTTGATCGGCAAGTATCTCAAGCGCTGGGGGTTTACGCCTCAGCGTCCCGTGAAGCGGGCGCAGGAGCAGCGGCCGGAGGACATCGAGCGCTGGCTGAAGCAGACCTACCCCCAGGTCAAGGCGCGCGCCGCTGCCGAAGGAGCGGTGATTCACTGGGGGGACGAAACCGCAGTCAAGGAGGATGCGAACTGGATACGCGGCTACGCCCCCAGGGGCCAGACGCCAGTGCTGGCGACGCCCACTCGCTGGCACAAGCTGTCGATGATCTCCGCAATTTCGCCCCGTGGCGAGGTGGCCTTCCAGATCGTCGAAGGCAGTATCAACGCGCTGCGTTTCATCGACTTCCTGAGCCGCCTCGTTGAAGGGACACCGCAGAAGATCTTCCTGGTGGTCGATAACCTGCGCGTCCACCATGCCAAGGTGGTCAGCGAGTGGCTCAGTGACAAGCAGGACAGGATCGAACTGGTGTTCCTACCACCCTATGCGCCCGAGTCCAATCCCGACGAGTACCTGAATCGGGATTTCAAGACGGCGCTGCGCAGCGGCCCGGTCAGCCATGACAAGGCCAGCCTGCTGGACAAGGCGATGGCTTTCATGAACACACTCGGCAGCTTGCCCGACAAGGTCATGGCCTATTTCCAGCATCCTGCAGCACGCTATGCCATGGCGTGAATTTAAGGGCCTGATTAATAGTTCACTGGTAACGGCTCCGACTCAGGCGCTCCCACCAGCTTAGGAGAACACGGTCCAGCGCCAGGGCGGCCCCCAGGCCGAAACGCTCCGGCAGGCTCTTCTTCTCGGCATAATGCAGCTGAAACAGCTCTGCACCGTCAGCCTTTCCTGCCAGGTATTCATCGCTGGTCATCAATTCGTCGACCAGTTGCTTTTCCAGCGCGCTCTGTCCGAGCCAGATCTCGCCGGTGGCGATCGCGTCGATGGACAGCTGCGGCCGATAACGGGCGACGAAGCTCTTGAACAGCTCATGGGTAGTTTCCAGATCCTCCTGGAACTTCTCCCGGCCTTTCTCGGTATTTTCACCGAATACCGTCAGGGTGCGCTTGTACTCTCCGGCAGTGAGCACTTCGAAATCGATATCATGCTTTTTCAGCAACCGGTGCACGTTGGGCAACTGCGCCACTACACCAATGGAGCCGAGAATAGCGAAGGGCGCGGAGAGAATTCGCCCGCCGATGCAAGCCATCATATAGCCACCACTGGCTGCCACCTTGTCGACGCATACGGTCAAGGGCACACCCGCCTGACGGATACGGGCCAGCTGCGAAGCAGCCAGACCATAGCTGTGCACCAACCCCCCACCGCTCTCCAGACGCAAAACCACTTCGTCCTCGGACTTGGCCATGCTCAGCACGGCAGTCACCTCATGACGCAGCTTGTCGGTAGCGGAAGCCCGAATGTCGCCATCGAAGTCCAGCACGAAGACTCGAGACTTCGCCTTGCCCTCCTTGCGCTCCTGCTTCTCGGCCTTGGCTTCCGCCTTGCGCCGGGCCTTGAGGCGGTCCTTGTCCAGCACTACCTGCTCCAGACTGTCCCGCAGGGATTTGTAGAAGTCATTGAGCTTGTGCACTTCAAGGTGCCCTTCGCCCCTGTGACGGCTTCTGCTGCGCAAGACTGCAATGGCGACCAAGATCACCAGAACAGCCACCACTACTGTCACGGTTCTGGCCAGAAAGCCGGCATAATCGAGAAGAAACTCCACAGCCATCCCCTTGATTCGAAACGCTCATAAAACGCCCGGCTTCGGGCGTTGTCGAAGCGCTCAAGCATACCGAGAGGGTTATGCTCCGGCCAGCACAACAGAAGGAAGCAGCGTTCCATGGACGACGCAAGATCTACCATTGACAGCCTTCGAGGCGCCCTCCTAACCTCGGAAAAATAACAATAACCACAAGGATAGGGACGTGGGCAGCATTTATCTGATTCGACATGGACAGGCCTCGTTCGGCGCCCCGGACTACGACGTGCTTTCTCCTCTGGGCAGGCGTCAGGCCGAAATACTTGGTGCCCATCTTGGCCGCCAGGGAGTCGGTTTCGACCGCTGCATCAGTGGCTCGCTCAAGCGCCAACAGCACACCGCGAGCGCTACGCTAGAACAGCTGCATCTCGCCGGCATGCAGATCCCCATGATCGAAACCGATCCGGCCTTTGATGAAATCAATATCAATGCCGTGCTCGAGGCCCATCTTCCAGACCTGTTTCCCTCCCGCCAGGACATGCAGCGGGCCCTGCAGCGGGCAGCGTCCCAACCGGGCAGCTTCCAGCGACTGTTCGGCCAAGTCATTGAGCAGTGGATTTCCGGCGGGCACAAGAAAGAGACATTGGAGAGCTGGGACGGCTTTCGCGCACGCGTCCAGGACGGTCTCAATCGCCTGTTGGCTGACGCAGCGCCACAGGCACGCATTGCCGTATTCACATCTGGCGGCCCCATCATCACCCTGCTTCACCTGATCGTTGGTCTGTCTGCCCACAAAGCCTTCGAACTCGCCTGGCAGATCGCCAACACCTCCTTCAGCCAGTTAAGATTCGAAGGTAATGAGGTGACCCTGGCCTCCTTCAACAGCCATGCGCACCTGGAAACGCTGCAGACACCGGAACTCATCACTTATTTGTGAATTCCGAAGCTTTCACCACCTGCACACACTCCTCCCCTTGAAAAGGAGCAATACATGTCTTCTGTTGCCGACATCATCGAAACCATGAAGTCCAGGTTTGACCCTAATGCCGCCTCCGGCCTGGATCTAGTGTTCCAATTCACCATCAAGGATGCCGACAACCACTATCTGGTGGTCAAGGACGGTACCTGCGAGGTCCACCATGGCGACGCTGACGAGCCCAACGTCACTTTGGTCATGGACAGCAAGACATTCAAAGGCATTACCACTGGCGAGATTGGCGGCATGCAAGCCTTTATGTTCGGCAAGCTGCGCGCGGAGGGTGATGTGAAGCTGGCGATGAAATTGAGCGAGCTGTTCCCGTTCTGAGCCCAGGACCCCATGCTCTTCTACCGCCGGATGGCTGTTGGAACCAGCTATCCGGCAATTCCGGCTCAACCTGGCAAAAGCGGCTCATCAAGTTCAAGACGTTGCGCCCGATAAAGCTCGATCAAATAGCGGGCGATCGAATACTTGGAGGGCAATGGGGGTAGATCGGTCAGATTGAACCAACGCGCGTCTTCAATTTCTTCGGGTTGAAGAACGATTTCGCCACCCGCATATTCGGCATGAAACCCGAGCATCAGGGAGTGAGGGAAAGGCCAGGATTGGCTGGCTATGTATCTCAAGTGACGAACTTCAACGCCAACCTCCTCGCGCACCTCACGTACTACGCACTGTTCAACACTTTCACCTGGCTCAACAAAACCTGCGAGGGTGCTATAAACACCCGTGGAAAAACGGGGTGAACGAGCCAGGAGAACCTCATCACCGCGAGTGATCAATACAATCATGCTTGGCGACAAGCGTGGATAGTATTGCTCTTCACAATGGACGCAATGCATCGCTCGCTCCCCCGGCAGCAGCGCCATCGGCGCTCCGCAGCTGCCACAGAAGCGATGCTGGCGAGCCCAAGTACCGATCTGCGCGGCATAGCCGAGCAATTGAAAGGTTTTGGAATCATTTTCCAGCATTAGCTGTCGCAGTGTCTGCCAGCAACAACCTGTCACTTCAGCAGTACTTTCCAACTCGAGCAGACGAACAGGCTTGCCATCGAAACTGCCGAGCATGTGCTCGACAAGCACTGGCAAGCCCTGCCCTTGCAGGTGTTGGTAAGGAAACAGCGGCCCTTGCGGACCCAGCAGGAAATGCTGACGGCAATGCGCTAGCGCCAAGCCTCCCGATGAAAGCTCAACATCTATTATCCCAGGCCTCTGACGCCGGCTCATCATTTGAAGGGATCCTCTTGCCTGTCCCTTCGAAAGTCGGCTTGCAGGCACCAAATCAGGGACTAACACCTAGTCTATGACAGAGCAGCCACATGGGCTTACGCAATCTACCCGATGATCGTGGAAACGAGAAAACAGCGCAAGTCAGGCAACAGCAGGCAAGGTCAAAGCACGCAGAGTCTCACTGGCCAAATCGAGAACATGAAGTTGAGTGTCTGGAGTACCACCTTCCAGATAGTACTCCAAGCTGATCAAGGCATCAGCCAGGGTATCAAGCATAGACTCGGCAGGTATTTGCTGAGAGTCCAGCATCCGGAACTGTATGTATTCGGCACAGGCGCCAATCAGCGATGCCGCACGCTCCAGCCCGAGAAACCAGAGTCCGCCACGGACTGCATCGAGACTGAGCGGTACATTGACCAAATGCATCCTTTCTCCTTGGGACTCCAGGTAGGCAGTGATCGCCCGCTTGGCAAGCGCAAGACTAGCTTTTGCCTCATCCAGAACAACGATTCGCGCTTCGGCTAATTGATGCCTGGCGAAGCAGTCGGCCTCCTGCTCTGGCTGCAGGGAGCGCTCACTACATTCAAGGCCAGCAATCACTCCCTCCACGTGCAATAGAGCCTCTGCCAAGCGAGAAAGAAATTGCGAATCGAGCGGCTGTGTCAAACTCCAGCCTAGCAACGTTGGCAGCAGCCCCTGCAGAAGGTTGCCAGCCGAAATGAGGCCAACCATGGTGAGCGTTTTTGCCAGCTTACCCAGTGAGATTTGCAGTCCGAGCAAATGCTCTTCCTGCCCGCAACCACGCTCGATGAGATCTATAGCGTCCTTAATGCCAGTCAACTCCTCGCGAATGGCAGAAGATAAAGAACGCATGACCGCTCTGCCGGGCCCCTTCAGGCGCCTGTATTCTTTTTCCAGAAGCTGATCGGTAAACGGCAATCTCTCGAAGCCGAAGACCTCACGTAACGCGGTGACACGCGGACCGCAGCTTTCCGTCAAGGCGACCAGATAAATCAGCTCTGTCAGCAGGCTTGGAGGAGCCTCGTAATTGGAACAGGCCAAGGATTGCTTGAGCTCGCGCTCGACACGAGCAAACAGATATTTTCGCGACTTCCGGGGCAACAGCCGACCATCGAGTTGAGCCTCAAGAGCTGCAGCGCAGATCCAGAAAAGTCGGCCTTGAGGCTGGCTGATGAAGATCCTCTCCAAGCGCGACATTGCACGAGCCATAAGCCCCAAGCTAGCGGACAAGCTGTGCTCATGAATGAGACCAAGCAGGCCAATTTGATACATATGCCGCAAGCGTGCCACTTCATTAGCCTGGACTCTTGGGCCTTCTGCCGCGACAGAGGAGCAGGCAGGAGAAGCCACATCAAGACAAATACTAAAGAATTGGCTCTCTGGGAGGGGTGCCAAACTTGCAGCCTGACGCAATTCGTTTATCGCAGGCAATAATATTTCTGGCAAATTTTGATGGTGAACATCCACGCTCTCAAGATACCTGCGCAACATATATAAAGCATTGCTCAAAGCTGCTAGACGGCTATCATGGTTCTTTCCAATACCTACAGGTATATCGATTGCTTGCTGAAGTATCTCGAAGGCCAGCAACTCGGCTCCGGTTAGCTCAATGAGGCTGAGGATACCGCGTACTTGCTGTAGATCTAGAACGATTTGCTGAAGAAGGCTGCTGTTTTGGCGCTCGACGATGAACTGCTCGAGCCTCTGCTCGGCCTCCTCGATGGTGGCGAACAGCTCATCACGCACCAAAGCGAGAGACATAGCATTGACCATGAATTTATTGCACCTCCCGTGCTAAATCCTTGTGAGCTTCTATCGACACAGTCATCATCGATTTGTTTGCATCCACTTGGAACTTGGTTTTTCTGTAAAAACCAGATCCAACTGAATCTATGCCACTATAGCAACTCCCCTCTCCGGACAGTGCGACCCAGCACACGGCTTCGGGTCGACGGCCGGCGCAAGCGGCTCATGCCCGTGCCCGCTCCACGCCCTGCTTTCGCCCCCCCGGCCGCCGCCGGGGCGTCCGGGGGCGCAAGCAAGAACCCCCGAGCCGGATGACGGCTCGGGGGTTCGGAAAGGGCGCTTGACGATGACCTACTCTCGCATGGGGAAGCCCCACACTACCATCGGCGATGCGTCGTTTCACTGCTGAGTTCGGGATGGGATCAGGTGGTTCCAACGCTCTATGGTCGTCAAGCAATTCGGTGGGGAGGTCGCTGTGCGGCGCCCTCCCGTATCGGGCATGTGATATCGGTGTCGCGGTGCTCTTGCGGTTCAGGCGAATCTTCGGTTCTGTCGGCTTCGACCCCACCCGCTGCCGCAGCGTGCTGCGTGCAGATTGTTTGGGTGTTATATGGTCAAGCCTCACGGGCAATTAGTATGGGTTAGCTCAACGCCTCACAGCGCTTACACACCCCACCTATCAACGTCGTAGTCTTCGACGGCCCTTCAGGGAGCTCGAGGCTCCAGTGAGATCTCATCTTGAGGCAAGTTTCCCGCTTAGATGCTTTCAGCGGTTATCTTTTCCGAACATAGCTACCCGGCAGTGCCACTGGCGTGACAACCGGAACACCAGAGGTTCGTCCAACCCGGTCCTCTCGTACTAAGGTCAGCCCCTCTCAAATCTCAAACGTCCACGGCAGATAGGGACCGAACTGTCTCACGACGTTCTAAACCCAGCTCGCGTACCACTTTAAATGGCGAACAGCCATACCCTTGGGACCGGCTTCAGCCCCAGGATGTGATGAGCCGACATCGAGGTGCCAAACACCGCCGTCGATATGAACTCTTGGGCGGTATCAGCCTGTTATCCCCGGAGTACCTTTTATCCGTTGAGCGATGGCCCTTCCATACAGAACCACCGGATCACTAAGACCTACTTTCGTACCTGCTCGACGTGTCTGTCTCGCAGTCAAGCGCGCTTTTGCCTTTATACTCTGCGACCGATTTCCGACCGGTCTGAGCGCACCTTCGTACTCCTCCGTTACTCTTTGGGAGGAGACCGCCCCAGTCAAACTGCCCACCATACACTGTCCTCGATCCGGATGACGGACCAGAGTTAGAACCTCAAGCATGCCAGGGTGGTATTTCAAGGATGGCTCCATGGGAACTAGCGTCCCCACTTCAAAGCCTCCCACCTATCCTACACAAGCAGGCTCAAAGTCCAGTGCAAAGCTACAGTAAAGGTTCACGGGGTCTTTCCGTCTAGCCGCGGATACACTGCATCTTCACAGCGATTTCAATTTCACTGAGTCTCGGGTGGAGACAGCGCCGCCATCGTTACGCCATTCGTGCAGGTCGGAACTTACCCGACAAGGAATTTCGCTACCTTAGGACCGTTATAGTTACGGCCGCCGTTTACCGGGGCTTCGATCAAGAGCTTCGCTTGCGCTAACCCCATCAATTAACCTTCCGGCACCGGGCAGGCGTCACACCCTATACGTCCACTTTCGTGTTTGCAGAGTGCTGTGTTTTTAATAAACAGTCGCAGCGGCCTGGTATCTTCGACCGGCATGGGCTTACGGAGTAAATCCTTCACCCTCACCGGCGCACCTTCTCCCGAAGTTACGGTGCCATTTTGCCTAGTTCCTTCACCCGAGTTCTCTCAAGCGCCTTGGTATTCTCTACCCGACCACCTGTGTCGGTTTGGGGTACGATTCCTGGTTACCTGAAGCTTAGAGGCTTTTCCTGGAAGCAGGGCATCAACCACTTCGCCTTCGTAAAAGAAGGCTCGTCATCAGCTCTCGGCCTTGACCACCCGGATTTGCCTGAGTGATCGGCCTACCACCTTAAACTTGGACAACCAACGCCAAGCTGGCCTAGCCTTCTCCGTCCCCCCATCGCAGTAACCAGAAGTACGGGAATATTAACCCGTTTCCCATCGACTACGCTCTTCAGCCTCGCCTTAGGGGTCGACTCACCCTGCGTCGATTAACGTTGCGCAGGAACCCTTGGTCTTTCGGCGTGGGTGTTTTTCACACCCATTGTCGTTACTCATGTCAGCATTCGCACTTCTGATACCTCCAGCCAGCCTCTCGACTGACCTTCACAGGCTTACAGAACGCTCCTCTACCGCGCATCTTGCGATGCACCCGTAGCTTCGGTGCCTGGTTTGAGCCCCGTTACATCTTCCGCGCAGGCCGACTCGACTAGTGAGCTATTACGCTTTCTTTAAAGGGTGGCTGCTTCTAAGCCAACCTCCTAGCTGTCTAAGCCTTCCCACATCGTTTCCCACTTAACCAGGACTTTGGGACCTTAGCTGACGGTCTGGGTTGTTTCCCTTTTCACGACGGACGTTAGCACC